>JAZQXC010000001.1:0-3212 GCA_045632645.1 Alphaproteobacteria bacterium
ATGAACTAAGACATGAACAAGCAAGAACTTTTAAATATGGATGTATTGGACATGGCTCTTATAGTGAACACTCTGTTTTTTCAACAGAATCAAGAAAATATAAACCCTATGCTAAAAAAGTAAAAAAGGATGATTTCGAAAAATAAATATAATAAACAAATTGACCCAAAGAGTTGTTATTTTTCTATAAGACAATGGATTAGGACAAACTAAAAACATTTATGCCCACTTGTTGTATGACTCTACAATAACAAAATGCCATAGCATTGTTTAATTCTAAAGATTTATTTTTGGAATTATCATTAACTGCAAGCAATAAAAAACCTTTCAGATATGTATTTATTTGCTCTTATAAACACATTCTGTCGTGCTTTTTCTAATTTGTCCGCAAAAAAATGAAGATACGGGGATTTTTTGAAATATGAACAATTATAGTAATAATAAAAAAGGCACTGAAGTGGCTTGTGAGTTATTTCCATTTCTTTGAAAGATAGTCTTTTGCTGTTTTTTCAACAAAATGATATATTAAAACGCCAACAATTATGACTGAAACTAATATTATAATTAAGTTTAGTATTGGATATAACCATTACACATAAAAAGTAAATAGGAGATAATAAAGTAAAATCCCCCTAAGATTAAAACATGTTTACCAAATGTTTTTATATCCATTATCTCCTTATCTATTACTAATTTTATAAGCTTATAACACTTATTTTTACGTTTGCAAATATCTTATAATCAGTTGTTTTATGATGATATAAAAGTTGGAGCTCAATCACCAAATTCCACGGTTAAACTGAATGCAGCAATAGACGTATTAAGAAAAAAATATTTTAATTAGTTTTCTCTCAACCTATTGACAAGTGTGTCAGCAGTTGGTATGAATTGTATTAACATGGATTTTTATGCTTAAAATTCTATGCAGTGAGACTCTTCCTTTTGGGAGAGTTTTTTGTTTTTAAATTTAACCAAAGAGTTATGCTTCGTGCGTAGCTCTTTTTTTTATATGGAAGGATAAAAATATGACTTTTAATTTATTGGACTTGGTAAGTGATAGTAAACTTGCAACAAAAAAAGAAAACAAGAAAAAACTTCACAAACTTTTAGATAAGTATGGAAGTGTGGAAGAAATAGAGAGAAATGGAGATTTAAGAGATGGGTTTGAGCTTGATTTTGCAAGAATTGACGGCGCTTTAGATGAAGTGTTGGAAGAAAGACAGTTAGGTTATAGAGAGCCAATGTCTAACGATAGTGATACATTGCAATCAAATGAGAAGCAATCAAACACATTACTTCCTGATGATGAAGATTTTTCGCTAGAGGGATTGACTTTAAGTGATAGACAAAGGAAGGTTATAGACAAACTTGATATGAATACTCAGCTTACTGTTATTAGAGCTTTAAGAGAACAACAAGGAGTTGAGAAACCTAAATCTAAGAAGGAAAATTCAGAAGCATCTAAAAGTGAGCTTGATGTTTTGCGTCAAAAGGTTGATAAAGCCAATCGGGAGATAAAAATTACAGATAATAAACATTCGGAGACAAAGAGTGATGTGAGAGTGGAGAAAGAGGATGAAGAGGAAAAAGAAATTTTTGAAAGAGTTTTAAAAAGAACATTAAAGGAAGAAGGTGGATATGAAGATAGAAAAAATATGATTGATACACCTACTAATATGGGGATTCAGCAAAAAACTCTTGATACCTTTAAATCTGATTATCCTAGTATTTCACAAAATTATCCTGACAATGTTAAAAATTTAACATATAATCAAGCTAAAAGAATAGCAAAATTGGTATATTTTGATAAATATCGCATTAAAGAAATTAAACATAAACCTTTACAGGAATTAATGTTTGATTCCTTTTTTAATCATAGCCCCAGTGCTCCTGCTATTTGGGTACAACGAGCAATTAATAAACACACAAATATGACTGTTACTATAGATGGTGTTATGGGAACTGAAACAATAACGGCTCTAAATAAATTGTCAAAAAAAGACGTTATTAACGTAAATAACGCTATTGTTGATATGAGATTAGAGGATCATGAAAAAGAAAAAAAGACAAACATCAATCCTTATTATAGAAATTATACTAAAGGGCTTCCAGATAGGTTTGAGCGTTTTAGAATAAAATAACTTTTTTAATTTAAAAGGAGAGTATTTTTAGTACTCTCCTTTGGATATATTCAAATATATAGCATCTTCCAAGATTTTCTCTAATATTGTTCCTTCATCAATGTATGGCATAATAAGAGATATAGAACCACATGAGGGGGTGCAATATTTATTGGTTTGATGAAATTTGGAATAAAAACTAAACGCGTTTTTTTGTATTCCTTCTAGTGAATTTATTATACTTTCTTGCTCTTTTAGAGAAAAACTCTTTCTTATTTCTTCTTTTATTTTGCTTACAATACATTCTCTGTATAAGGAATTTCTTTCTATAATATCTACTGTTGCTAGATGTTTTTTATTAGGGGCGTTTTCCTTAAAACAAGTTTGAAAATATTCTTTAGCTTGTTTTTGGGCTTCAATTCTGTCTTTTTCTGAATTTCTATTGATGAGTTGAAGGTCTTTAAGTGTAGCGGTTATGTTATATTGTCCATCAGATATACATTTAGAGGCTATTGCTAAATTTATAAATTGATTATCTTTTTTGTAATAAATATGGGCTAAGTCAATAGCTTCTCCATTTATTAATATTGGATTAGATTTTTGAACATCTGATATTATTATTTTTTTCGGTTTTGCTTTAGGGCATATAGAACAATATTTATATATTTCTGTTTGTTTTGAAATAATATCATAAGCAATATTTGCAACTTTTTCAGAAATATCATAGCATATATCAGCTATGGCAATAGAAGAATAAAAAATACACATAATGCAAAATAAAAACTTTTTCATTTGGAACTCCGTTTATTTAGTATGTGTCTAGTCTATGCTTTTAATTATATTATGCAAGAATTTTTTATTATGGGGGGAGAGAAAGAGCTGATGATGAAGATGATTCTGGTGGTAAAGAAATCATAAAAGAATATAATAAACAGCAAAAGAAAATAATTGATGAACTAAGACATGAACAAGCAAGAACTTTTAAATATGGATGTATTGGACATGGCTCTTATAGTGAACACTCTGTTTTTTCAACAGAATCAAGAAAATATAAACCCTATGCTAAAAAAGTAAAAAAGGATGATTTCGAAA
>JAZQXC010000002.1:0-31794 GCA_045632645.1 Alphaproteobacteria bacterium
ATAATCAACAAATTCTGATGAACCAGCTTCTGCCAATACTTTTGTAATAGCGGCTGTTAATGTTGTTTTACCATGGTCAACGTGACCGATAGTACCAATGTTGCAGTGTGGCTTACTGCGTTCAAACTTCTCTTTTGCCATGAATCTACATCCTAAAATACTGTGTTACGATATGGCTTTATGTGTGGGAGAAAAAAATGGAGCGGGTGAAGGGAATCGAACCCTCGTCATAAGCTTGGAAGGCTTCTGCTCTACCATTGAGCTACACCCGCTCAAACCATAAACTCTCAAACAAAAACCTATTTTATTAACAACGAAATTAACTGGTGGAGGGGGAAGGATTCGAACCTTCGTAGACGAAAGTCGACGGATTTACAGTCCGTTGCAATTGACCGCTCTGCCACCCCTCCGCTAAAATCGCGTTTGAGGAAAAAAGAACTTTAGTCTTTCAACCTAACAAAGGAAATAAAAACGCATTTTTCCCATAATGTCAACAAGTTTTTTATGAAATCTTAAAGTTTTTTTGATAATATTATTTTATTATGTAAAAATAATAAGATAACAAACACATTTTTTTAACAAAATTAACCTAACAAATACTAAGAGGTTTTATAAAATGAAAAACTTTTCCAATAAAACTCAAAAATCAACAAATACCATAAATGAACATATTATTTATGGACGTCATGCAGTATTAAGTGCACTATCAAATCCTAATCGAGTTATAAAAAAGCTTCTTGTAGCAAAAGAAAACAAGTCAGAATTTGAAGCTAAAAACTTAAATATAGCACCTTTATATGTTGATAAAAAAGAAATCGATAAATTATTACCACAAGATGCTGTACATCAAGGGTATGCTTTATATGCTAAACGCCTAGACACTTATGATATACATGATTTAATTGCTCTTGCAGAAAAAAAAGAGCGTTGCCATATCTTAATTTTAGACCAAGTAACCGACCCACAAAATATTGGCGCTATTATTCGCTCATGCGTTGCCTTTGATGCTTTAGGGCTAATTATGCAAGATAAAAATTCACCCTTAGAGTCGGGTGCAATGGTAAAAGCATCTGCTGGTACAATAGAGCATTTACCAATATCAAGAGTAACAAACTTAAGCCGAGCTATTGAATTATTAAAAGATAACGGCTTTTGGGTAATGGGAATGGATGGATATGCTACAACCACTATTGATAAAATAAAAAAAGGTGGCAAAACAGCTATTGTAATGGGTTCAGAAGGCAAAGGAATGAGACGTTTAGTACAAGAAAACTGCGATTCGTCTGTTAAGCTTCCAATTTCTCCAAATGTAGAAAGCTTAAACGTATCAACAGCAGCTGCTATTGCTTTATATGAACTAAATAAAGATTAATATAAAAACATATCACAATAAAAAACCCCACTTTTTTGTGGGGCTTTTTATTTTACCAGCGACCACCTCTGCCACCTCTAAACATATCGGCAATATGCGAAACTTCATCAGCAATACATCCAACCGTATGCACAGTATTATCGATAGTAGATATCACTTGATTAGCTTTATAACAAGCGCCATAAAAACCATCTACACTTGAACTTGAATAATATCCAACCTCTCCTCTATGGCAATATGCGTAATTATTACGATGAGGCTGTTGATAATAAACTTCCCTTTTATCGCCTCTCATAGCTTCACATTCAAAGCGTGTTGACTGCCTTATATCATCAAAATCGCCAATCATATCATTAGGTAAAACCACCACTCTTTGAGGATCATTCGCGTAATAATACACACCATTGTACCCATCAAAGTTTAATCCATCACCATATCTATCAATTCCTATCGATAATTTATGATCATACACTAACCCATTTACAGCTGCATATTGTTCTGCACTTGTAAACACTGTTGATTCTGAATAATAACCACTTACAACAACCTGTTCAGGATATGGTTGATGATATTCTGCATATTGCTGCACAGGAGTTGAAGCAGGTTCTACTTCTGGGGTATCAACTGTTACATTAATTCTGATATTTTGTTCTCCAGAATTTTGAACCTCCTCAGCTACTGGCTGATTATTACTTAAAGAAACTTCTGCGTGTTGCTGCACAGGAATTGAAGCAGGTTCTACTTCTGGGGTATCAACTGTTACATTAATTCTGATATTTTGTTCTCCAGAATTTTGAACATTCTCAGCTACTGGCTGATTATTACTTAAAGAAATTTCTGCGTTTTGTCTCACTTGATCATCAGAATCATTTGTTGGTCCTTGATAACTAATATTTCCATCTTTATCTGTTATGAATCTTGTACCATCCTCATTATTTAAAATCATAGTGCGACCATCTCTAAATCTTGTTTCAGAAATACCTTCACTATTTTCTGTCACAGAAATAATATCATCTCTAAATGCAGGTCCAGCATCTGGTACAACAATTCTCATCCTAGAACCATCATTATATTCGTGAGTAATAACCATTTTGCTATCACCTTTAAACTTGGTTGTCGTTTCTGTAATTTCTCTTGCTCCATCAATTTCTTCATTACCTGGAACAAATGTATATCTTGCATTAACAGAACCATCTTCATTTTTCTCAACAAAACTACGTCTATGGTCTTCTGTTGCCAACTCTTCATTAAAGAACTTCTCAACTTCACTTTGTGGTTGAGGTTCTTCAACGCCTCCTCCTAAATTGACTTCAACATTAACGTCACTTCCTTCTGTTGCACTAACATTAACATCAACCCCTGTTCCTGAATTTCCATCTGTATTTACACTTTGCTCTCCATCTAAAACAGAGTTGCCATCAACTTCACTTTGAGGTTGAGGTGTCACTTCACCTTCTCCTAAATCTACTCCAACACTAACTTTACTTCCTTCTGGCGCATTAACATTAACATCAATATTAACACCTGTTCTAGCATTTCCATCTGTATTTACACTTTGCGCTCCATCTAAACCAGAATTTCCATCAACTACACTATTAGCATTCATTGAGCTTTGATTATATGAACCAAAGTTCTCAGACCTAAAATTCGCACCATCAAAATTCTCTTCCAAAAATCCATTCAAACTTTCCAATTGTGCTTCTGTTAATGGATGTTCTGCCATATAATTTAACATTTGATATGTTGTTGGGTTTTCACCATTTGGTAAATCCAAACCTAACGCATCTTGAAGAGCATATGGAGCCATCTTGCATGCAATCGCAACCTTATTTGCATCTTGCCCAAAGTTCTCACATAAGTTTTCAGCCATTCCCTCATAGCCAAACCCATCAGTACCATTTATACGAGCATCATTTAGATTATAAAGATGGCGAACAGTATGCTCATAAGAAGACTCATTTGTACCCAAACCACTAGAACCTTCCGCATATGATGCTTCTAAATTCTGCGCTTTTAGAGCTTCTAATTCAGATAAACTCTCATCATTCTCTAAGCTATCGCTTTCTTGAGCAACAATATTTGCATCATCATTCTCTAAACTATCGCTTTCTTGAGCAACAATATTTGCATCATCATTCTCTAAACCATCGTTTTCAAGACCAGCATTTTCATCACTAACTAAACTACTTGCTTCATCTCCGTTGGTATAAACATCTGCATTTTGATTCTCCGAACCCAAAACTTCACTTCCAGATTCATCATTAACAACATCAGCTAAATTGTTTTCTACTTGTTGCTCACCACCATTTCTAATATCATTAATTGCGCCACTAACACATTGGGCAACAAACATACCAGCCGCAGTTGCAACAAATTTCTTACCAGCTTCTTTTCTGTTTTTAGAAATATCGCTTGAAATAGCATCTCGCTCTACCATAAGTCTTTTCGCTTCATCACTCTCTGGATCCATTCCTTTTAATTTTTTATCAATTTTATGTCTTTTCCATCTATTAGCGATATTTTTCATAAAGTTATTAGAAGAAGATGCCGCAGCAACAATACCCATACGGCCATATTGAAGACCACCTGTCATAGCCGCCCCAAGCTCTTTAGTAAATTGAAAACCTGAGCTTACACCAATTGCACTAAGTGCAGTTGTTACAGTAGAGTTAATAACAGCTCCAATTTTATCAGCCTTATCAGCCTCTTTATTTTTTAATACTTTCGCAGTTTCTCTCCATGATTTAACAGCATTATATGCCATAAGAACAGGAATACCACCAGGGATAAAACTTGCCGCACCATATAATAATGCAGTTTTTGCAGAGTTTACAGCAACATTACCAATAAACTTTAATACTCCTTTAGCTTTATCATAAGGTTCTCCATATTTATCATGAAGCTTCTTATCCATATTTTTAAGTTTTTCATCAACACCTCTAGCAAATCTAGAGTTTTTAAATTTGAATTTGATAATGTTCTTAAACTTACCTGCTTCAACATATTCTCTTGCTAAACTTGCTGCAAGCGAAGAATTAGTAACAATAATATTTGGATTATTTCTATCAGTGTTAACATTCGCTCCATGAAGAATTTTTTGCGTAAAATGTCTTATTGTTTCCTGTAATTTTTCATCAGTAACATTACCACTACCAAATTTAGTTAAGCTTTGAACAGCAAGCTCTCTTGCAACCATAGAAATATCTTCTTGAGCACCTTTTACCCCTGCTTCAGACAAAGGTTTGCTATTATCATCTTGATACTCAACGCATGTTCCTAAATCTAACTCACCTTCTTTTTCAGGTTTTTCAAATGGATTAAACTTATTTGCTCGTTCACTTAATTCTTCATAACTTTCTTGAGCTTCATCTAACCCTAAATCACCAATATAAGCTTTATTATATTTATCCATAACTGCCATAGCATAACGCAATACTTCATATCTAAGCTCAGAATTATTACATCTATCAGCCAAAGCAATAATTGATTGAATATTATTAGGACTAATATTATGCCCCTTATCGCTAATCAAAGCTCTAAGTTGTTCTTCAATTAATTTATCAATATCATCTCTATACTTTTCTTTTTCACCAAAATAATGATGTGCTAAAAGTAAGTGATCCATATTACCTAATGCAATACTCTTATCATCTGAATCTAGTAATTTTTGGATATTATCTTTAGATTCTTTATTTTCAATAAATGATAAACTTTTTGAATCCTCATCAGATAGATATTGTCTACATTCATTTATTGCATCTCCCTTAGTTGGCAATTCGTTTTCAGAAACTTCAAAATCACCCTCATATACTACATCTTTATTATCGATTACAACCTTAGAATCACTATCAATGCCCATAACATCATAAACATAAATCTCGCCTTCACTCATAGCTTGCTTATATTTTCCATATTCCATTGCTAACTTATAAGATTGCCTAATATCTTCATTCTGTGTTAATCTATGCATCTTAGATAAAATAACAATATCACCTCCAGCTTTATTATATGCTTTAACCGCACTATCAATTACTGAATCAGATGCTTCTACTCTCCACTCACCAGCAAATTTCTCTAAATCCTCTCTAGTAACAACATCACTTTCTGCTTCTTCTATTTTAATCTCAGACTCTTGCTCTTCTTTTTCTCTTTCTTCATTTACTCTATACATATAAGAACTAACCATATCAGCTATTTTTTTATAATTATCACCATATTGAGCAACATATCTTTCATGCTCTTCACCTTCTGCATACCGCATACTAACAATTAAAAATAAATCAGGTTTTGTAGCTAAAAATTCTTCTGCTTTTTGGAAATCATCCTCTTTTAATATATCTTTATAATAAATAAATACTCCATCCTCAACACTATAATAGCCTTCATTTTCATAAAAACTTCTAAGAGAAAGTTTGGGTTCATTATCTTCCGTACTTACAACAACATCATCTACTGTTTGAGTTTGAGTTTGAGGTTGAGGTTGAATTTGAGCCTCAACAATTACCTCAGCTTCTGAATTAACTCTAGCGTCTTCTTCTGCTACTCTTTTTTCTCTATACCCTCTTTTTGCCCCTGAAGATAGAGCTCTTAATTCTGTAACCTTTTCTTCATCAAATATATCTTTACGATTTTTAGCAACATTTCTCATCTCTTTATCTATACGTTCAAGCGCAGATTTGCTAGAAGCTAAATTACTAGGCAAACTAGCATAAGCCTCACTAAATAACACAATAATCTCATCTGCTGTTGCGTCTTTTTGTTGAGCTTTTTCTCGAATTTCTTTAATTTTTTTGTTTACCATTTCAATTTGCTCTTTATTGCTAGCCACAATTACTTCTTCACCCTTATCTTCTTCTTTATCTTTTGCATCACTTTGAGCATTCCCTTTATCCTCAACAACTCTCTCAAAATCTTGAAGTATTTCATCACCAGTCATCTCTGTAAAAGGCTTACTCTCTCTTCTTTCAGCATTTTCTTTAACGGCTTCAACAATATCTGAAAGCCCAACATCAGGAATTTCTGTATTAGCTTCTTTTGGTGTTTCGCCATCAACACTTAAATCAAAATCTTTTTCTCGATTATCCGTTGGATTTACAACAACTGACGAATCACTTTCAGCTTCAGCATCTTTTCTTTCAACACTAGCCCCTTTAGTATCACGCATAGTATAAAGTGTTTCCCTATCCTCTTTAGAAAACAACTCTTTATTACTTTTAAGAACATTTTTCATTATACTTTCTAGCTGACTTAACGCATTTGTTCTTAAATTATCATTTTCAGGCAAACTTCTATATGCTTCTTCAAATAAAGATACTATTTCATCTGATGTTGTACCTTCTGTTCTGATTTTATTTTTTATATCATCTACAATATTTTTTACAGCTCTAGCCATTGTCTTTCTCCCGATGTAGAATACTTATATCATTAATTTTATCATATTTTTAAAGAAGATACAACACTTTTTTTAAATGGCGCCGTGTGTCTCCTTTGCACATCTAACATAATCTTTATAATACTCTTCCAAGCTCTGCTGAACAAGATAGTTTACACTACCTTTAGGAAACTTTCCTTTCTTATCTTGTTTACCAGCTTTCATGCCAGTCAAAAGCTCAATACCATCATCAACAGTATCAATCGCATAAATATGGAATTGTCCATTTTCAACAGCCTCAACAACATCTTCACGAAGCATAAGGTTAACAACGTTTGTACGAGGAATAATACAACCTTGTTCACCTGTTAAACCATTATATTTGCAAACATCAAAAAATCCCTCAATTTTTTCATTCACCCCACCAATTGGTTGAATTTCACCAAATTGGTTAATAGACCCCGTAACAGCCAAAGATTGTTTAATTGGAATTTCTGCAATAGCAGACAACATACAATAATATTCTGTTGAGCTAGCACTATCTCCGTCAACTCCACCATACGATTGCTCAAACACAATACTAGCAGATAATGATAATGGAGAATGTTTAGCAAATCTATTAGCTATCAAAGATTGCAAAATAAGTACGCCTTTTGAATGGATTGGACCACTCATTGCAACCTCTCTCTCAATATTTACAAACTCACCATGTCCCAAACGAACTTGAGTTGTAATACGAGTCGGTTTACCAAAAGAGTTGCGAGTAAAGTTATAAACCACAAGCCCGTTTATCTGACCTACTTTTTCGCCTTTAACATCTAAGAGAATAGTCCCTTTATCAATTTGCTCAAGCATAGCTTGGTTAATTCTATCAGAGCGATAAACCTGAGATTTAATTGCTTGCTCAATATGGTTTTTACCAATTTGGCTAGCTTTTGATTTACGCGCCCAATAATCTGCTTCTCTTAATAAGTCGCCAATAGATGCAACGTGCGCTGTTAATTTTTCAGTATCATCAGCCATACGAGAAGAATACTCAATAATACGAGCAACAGCTTGCTTATTTAATGAGCGAAGATTCTTTTTCTTGGATAAAGAACCAATTAGCTTAGCATATTCAATCTCATTCTCATCAGTTCTATCAATAACCCCACCAAAATCTGCCTCAACTTTAAAGAAATCTCTAAAATCTGGGTCACGCTCGCTAAGCAAATCGTAAAGCTCCGCATCACCTGTCATAACCACCTTAACATCTAAAGGAATTGGTTGAGGATCAAGTGATATTGTTGAAAAACTAGTATCTTCACTAGGTGCTTCAATCTTAATTTCTTTAGATGCAAGAGCACGTTTAAGTGAATCCCAAGAATAAGGTTGAATAAGAAGTTTTCTTGCATCAATTAATAAAAATCCACCATTTGCCTTATGAAGAGCACCGCCTTTAATCAAAGAAAAGTCAGTAACAAGCGCACCAAATTGTTGAATTCTTTCAACCTTACCAACCAAATTTCCTTGAGTTGGATGGTCAAGAAGCACAATTGGCGCCCCACTATCTGGCACATTTTTAACCACAACATTAACTTTAAATTTTTGAAATTTATCTTCTTCTTGTTGGCTCTTAAGTTGGCTTAAAAGACCCGCCATAGGCTCATCTTCTGAAGCAGGCTTATTTTCATTATTATAATCAGGAACAAATGTTGTGATATTATCTAAAATATGATATAAAATGGTCTTCAAATATTCAGAAACTTTTTTATTTCCTTTATATTTTGCTTTTATTTCATCAATAGGTTTTTTAACAGCTGTTTTTACAATTTTCTCTTGTAAATGTTTAATTTCTTCAGCTTGTTTTTCTTCCCATTCAGGGGTAATATCTTGATGCTGAGCAATTTCTTCTTGCATAGCATTAAGATCAGCCATTATCTCATTTTTTTCTTCATCGCTAAGTGTATCAAACACATCTGGACTAATAATTTCGCCATTTTTCATTGGTGCAACAACAACACCCATAGGCATGTGCAATAAAGATACTTTTTTTCCCTTGGCTTTCTTTTGTAAAACTTTTATATAGTCATTACGTTTTGCCTGATATTTTTCGCGAATATTAGCTACTTGTTCTTCATAAATATCATCTTTAACAAGATTAGGCAAATCATGTTCTACAAAATCAGTAAATTCTTCCATTTCTTTTTGAAATTTTGTTGCTTCACCTGCATTAAAATTAATTGCAATAGGTTTATGAGGCTCTTCAAAATTATAAACATAAGCCCAATCATCTGGTGTTTTTCTAAGCTTACCTTCTTTTGTTAAAATTCTTTTTACAAGGCTAGTCTTACCAGTACCTTCAGGCCCTAAGCAAAAAAGATTATATCCTTTAGACTTAATATTTATACCAAGTTCTACTGCACTAATAGCTCTATCTTGCCCAAGCGCAGATAAGCGCTCTTCTAGGTCTGCTGTTGTTGTAAAATCAAACTTAGAAATATCACATTTACGATAAAGCTCTGAAGAATTTAATTTTGTAATAGCCATTTTAAAAAATATCCCCTATATAATTTTAACAGGAGTATTATAAAACCTAAAAACCTAACAGAGAGTAAAGATTTTGAAAGAAAATAAAAAGAATAAATATCAAATCACATTCAAAGACACACCTTTTTTCTATTCCAGCTACTATAATAGCAAAAGGTGGTTCTTAAAGCATGATTATGAGTTTGCTATAAATCTTTCAAAAAATTTCTCCAAAAACTTTAGTAAAATAAAAAAATATTACACCACTCATCAAACAGATTACAAAATTGCAATTTTATATGCAAAATCAATACTTTTACAAAACAAAAGAGATTACACCCTTAAATTTCCACCCTTTTATGCCTCATCATCTTTCAAGGCTGATTATTATTATCTTGAAGCACAAAAAGATATTTATGATACCGATTTAGAAAAAGCTTCCGATAAAATATCAAAAGCATTAAAGATATATAAAAAACTAGGCTATTTATTTGAGTGCGCACTATGTTACCAATCACTCTCACAAATCTACAAACTATGTGGCGCTAAAGACGTTGCTCTAACCTTATTATTTGAAGCAATGACAATCTATAAAAGCCTAAATTGCCACCCAAAAATTGCTGAAATAACAGCCTATCTTGGCATACATGAAATAGAGAGTGAAAACTATGATAACTCTATCAAATATTTTAATGACGCTCTAAAAATCTGCCAAGAACACCACCTACAAAGAACAATCTGTGATATAAATAACTGGAAGGCGCTATCTCTTTTCTTGCAAAATGATTATAAAAACGCGCTAAAAGTTTTAGAGCAATCAAGTTCTTCAAAACAATTAACCTCTGAAGCAAAATCTTTTAATTTAGAGATGAGCTCACGCATATATTACAAAACAAATAAAACCTCTCTTGCCCTAAAATATGCCAAACTCTCTTTAGAAGAATACAAAAAACAAAAAAATAAATATGGTATTTTTGAATTATCATATTTAATGGCTGAAATTTATTTCTTACAGCAAAAATATTTTAAGGCCAAAGAAATATTAATCGATTTAATAAAACAAAACAAAGAGCACAATTCATTATATTATCCGGCTAATGCTCACACACTACTTGGACTTATTTATCAAAAAGAAAATAAGCAAGAAAAAGCACTTAATATGTTTAAGCTAGCTCTCGATTTAGAAAAATCTAAAAATCGTCAAAAAGGTGCTATAATAGACTATAACAATCTAGCAGAAACCTCCCTTATGCTTGGCAACATTGATGCATCAAAAAAATATCTAAGCCTTGCCCTAGAATTAGCAAAAGAACTTAAAGACAACAACTTATATACTTATCTTGAAAAAAAGCTTAAAAAATAACATTTAGCCTCTTTAAAAAATAACATCTACACATATATAGCATCAGATAAAATATCTATGAGGTTTGGCAAAATATGTTAAATTTTTTATTTATATTAATAATGCACCTAATCCCTCTAATACTACTTTTAATACCTTTCTTATTAATATTTGATATAACCCTAAAAGGCAAAAATAAAACCAATAAAGAAGAAACACCCCCCACAATAAACACAAACGAACTTGAAAAAGAATTATCACTCCTTATAGCCAACACTTGGCAACAAAATAATATTGCAAATTTACAAAAAGAGCTCGAAAAAACCTCATCAAAAACCATTTCTTCATATATGTTATTAGATAAAAAAAATCTAAAAGGCTTCCATTTGTTTCAGCTCATATATACACTAATAAAAAATAAATCCGATGATAAAAAAATAATAAAAATACTAAGCCATTATTTTCCAACCACTTCAACTTCACACCTTTATGCCATCCTACAATCGTATAAAACATTTCTAAAAATAAGCCAAAACGACAGCATTCAAAAACAGCTAATTAATGATTTAAACAAAAACAATGTAAAGACAACTCTTTACTATCTTGAAAAAAAATTGCACGCCAAACTATTAAAAGCATCAAGCCTTCCACCATCAATGCAAGAGCTCGCCATAAATGAAGCCACCGCTTATGCCCTAACATTTGCCTCATTTTCTGAATTTTATGACCACAAAACCACCATCAAAATATTAAACATCGCCAACAAATTATCCCCTGAAATATTTAAGTATTGGCACCAAGAACCGAAGAAACATAAGGCTTATCCCAATCAAAAACCCCCTCAATTAAAAACAATACAAAAAAAATAAAAAAAACACTTGACTATAAAAACAAATCAACTAATAATACGCTTCAACTGATGCGCTCTTAGCTCAGCAGGATAGAGCAACAGCCTTCTAAGCTGTGGGTCAGAGGTTCGAATCCTCTAGAGCGCGCCAATACCGCAAAGGGATAGCAAATGCTATCCCTTTAGTTTTTATAACAGTGCCTCCACAATGTTATATAAAATACTTTATATACAAAAAAACACCGGCAATTAAAACACTTAAAAGCATAACCGGAATAGACCATATAAGAAATCTAAGAAAACCAATCGGACGCCCCTCTCGTGCTGCAATACCAGCAACAATCACATTAGCAGAAGCCCCAATAAGGCTACCATTTCCACCCAAACACGCCCCAAGTGATAAAGCCCACCAAACAGGCATCATCACCTCTCTTCCGCCAAAAGCCTCTTCCATAGTTTTTAGCATCGGAATCATCGTTGCCACAAATGGAATATTATCAATCACCGCCGAAAATACCGAAGATACCCCCAAAATCACAAACACACTCTTTTTAATACTCCCATCTGTGATTTTGATAAAATATTCTCCCATCTTATGCAAAAATCCTGTATGCTCAAGCGCCCCAACAATCACAAACAAACCAATAAAGAAAAAGATAGTTGTCCAATCCACATGGTTTAATACATCTTCAACTTTTTCATCACTCTGACTATGAGGCAACTTAAATGTATATAAAAGTAAAATAATTCCCGCCCCAAACAAAGCGATAAAACCATTATTAAGACCAATATGTTCAGCAACAATAAATCCCGTTATTACCAAAAATAAAACAAATAAAGATATCTTTAATAACCTAAAATCAGTAATCGCATCTTTTTCATTAATGCTCATCACAACCGCCCTATTTTTCATTGATGTCTTAAGGCTATCTTTCCAAAAATAAATAAACATCAACACAAGACCAATCATAATAACCAAAATAACTAGCGCCAAATTAACCAAAAAATCCATAAAACTCAAACCTAAAGCAGAGCCAATCAAAATATTCGGAGGGTCACCAATTAACGTTGCAGTTCCCCCAATATTTGAAGCAAATATATTTATAAGCAAATATGGATATGGATTAACCTCTAACTTATTTGCAATTTGAACCGATACAGGAACAATAAGTAAAACAGTTGTAACATTATCTAAAAAAGCCGAAAACCCTGCCGTAACCATACCTAGCATAACCATAATCCATAACGGATGTGCCCTAACCTTTTTTGCTCCCCATATAGCAACATACTGAAACATTCCCGAACGCTCAGCCACATTCACCACAATCATCATACCAATAAGAAGCGATATCGTATTAAAATCAATCGCACTTATTGCACTCTTTTGAGAAATAACCCCCATCATAACAAGAGCCGAACCAAGCATAATTGTAATAGCAGCTCTGTTCATCTTTTCAGTAAATAACAACAAATAGCAAAATCCCATTACAACAAGTGCAATAGTCTGATGCGAAAATCCCAAAATTAAGTCCAACGTTTGCATAATCTATAAACAACCTCTACATAAAATGAACCACATATAAATAAACACTTGCTGTTATAATCGAAAACAACATAACAGGAACCGACCATAATAAAAACTTAATAAAGTTTATAGGATGCCCCTCACGAGATGCAATACCTGCAACAATAACGTTAGCTGAAGCAGCAATCAAACTACCATTACCACCAAAGCAAGAACCAATAGACAAAGCCCACCAAACCGGCATCATAGCCTCTCTTCCACCAAGCGCCTCTTCCATGGTTTTTAACATCGGAATCATCGTTGCCACAAAAGGAATGTTATCAATTATAGAAGATAAAATAGCCGAGCTCCATAACACCAAATATGTAGCTTTTTGAATACTTCCTTCAACAAGCATCAACGCATTATCCCCTAAATACTCTAAAACACCTGTAACTTCCAACCCATAAACAAGAGAAAAAAGCCCTGTAAAGAAAAATATAGTTGTCCAGTCAACAAGAGAAAAAGCATCTTCCACCATTTTATCACGCTCACCATGTTTGCGCCCTGCCGTAAATAACGCCAACATACAGGAAGCACCAAATAACGATATCGTACCATTCTCAATATGATAGTGTTCACCAACAATGAAACCCACTATAACCATAACCAATACCGATAAAGATATCCATAAAAGCCTAAAATCAGTAATACAATCTATCTCATTAATCGCCATCACTTCCTTTTTAGCCTTAGGTGTTGCCTTAAGTTTTCGCCCAACAATTATATCAAAAGCTAAAATTAATAACCCCATATTAATAACCACAAGCAAACTTAGTTCTCTTAAAAAATCCATAAAAGAGAGCCCAAGTGCACCACCAATAATAATATTAGGAGGGTCCCCAATCAAAGTTGCAGTTCCACCAATATTAGAAGCAAAAATCTCCATAATCAAAAATGGATACGGATTTAGTTTTAATTTTCTTGTAATTTCAATGGTTACAGGCACAATAAGCAACACCGTTGTAACATTATCCAAAAAGGCAGATAAAACCGCTGTCACAATAGCAAGTACCGCCAAAATACCGCGAGGATTTGCTTTAACAATCTTAGCTGATTTTACCGCAGCAAACTGAAATGCACCACTTTTTTCCATAATGCCCACCATAATCATCATACCAATCAAAAGGGCAATTGTATTAAAATCAATTCCTTTTAGCGCCTCATCATAAGATAAAACACCAAACAATATCATAACAACAGCCCCAAGCATTACAGCAACAGCACGGTTAAGTTTTTCAGAAAACAATACCGCATAACTACATATCAAAATAATGCTAGCTAAAATCGCCGGCGACAAAGATAATATCACAACCTATCTCCTAAAAAAAGATTCTCAATACTACAATAAATAACCATAAGTTACCAAAATATAAATACCGACCAAAAAATTTTATTTTTTTAGTCGGTATTTTTCTTATAAAAGTATGTATATTAAAATTATTATTCTTCTAATGCAAAAATATTATTAACCACCCACTCACCATCTTTGGGAGTCAAAGAATAAATAACAGTTCCTTTACACAACCCAAACCAAGAGGCATTACAATCTGATTTAGTATAAACAGAAATATCACGACTTTCAGGTAGTGGTTTAATTTTAGTAATTGAAAAACTAATCTCTGTTGGTCTAACATTTTCTTCTGTTTTCCCTAAAATAAAGCTTGGAATATCTTTTTTATTACAATAAGAAAGTTCCGGATTTAGTGTGCATTTAACTGTTTTTTCAATTGCACAAAATACCACATCTTCAACTTCGCATTTTTCATTTAAATCACTTGCGCTATATTTATGTAAACTATCTTCAACCTTTTGCGCATCACTATTAGAACTCAAAGGTACAATCTCTGCCTTTTTATAAGCATTAGTCATCATAAAAATCATAAATAGAGCCAAAGTTGCACATAAAATAAAGCCCAAAATAATCAATACTCTTTTTAACATCTTCATCCTCGCTAAAAGAAATTACCTTATTAAATCCATCTTAACTATATTGCTATATACTACCCAAAAATATTTGTTTAGCAAACAAAACTATTGAGTTTTTGACAATTTTATGATATACTATTCATCACTTAATTATAGAGGGATATATTATGGCTATAAACAACAATGAACATGGTAGCACAATGTTAGAGACTATTCTCTATATATGCGTATTAATTGCTTTAGGAACTACTCTAGCACAAGGCGCTGCCAGAGTGTTTCATCGCTACAATGTAGGAAGAACATCTCAGCAAGTAATAGACCTAAAAAAGACAATACTTATGTTTACTGCAGCCGATGAAGATTATACTAGAGTATCAAATGAAAACTTAATTAACGCCAATGCCGTTCCCATTGACATGAAAAATTTAAGACATGCCCTCGGGGGTGAAATTATTGTTGGCTGCGCATCAGATTATGAAAATGCCAAAGATGATTCTGAAGCCATAAACAAATACATGTATTTTATCACATTTAAAGATATATCCCAAGGTCCATGCACAGAAATTATAACACAAGGACAATTCTTCTCTGCCGGCTCTGAGGTTGATACATACATAATAAATAACACTTATTGGAAATATAAAAAATCATTATTCAACAAAGGCGACATACCATCTTCTAAAGAATTATCTCACCAACATTTATCAATTGAACAAGCTCTAAATGCATGCTCAAAAAAGAAAAACAACACTATAACATGGATATTCAGTTAAAATAGTTGATTAAAAACATTTTTTACTTGATGTTTATAAATCTATTGTTATTTTATACGCAAATTTTATCAAATGATAAAATAAGTAAGGTTAAAAACAAATTAGGAGTAAAATAAAATGGTTAGCTCTATCATTCTTCCACCAGACTATCGTCCAAACAAAAAAGAAGAATATATGAATGAAATGCACCTTGAATATTTTCGCCAAAAATTACTTAGTTGGAAAAAGGAATTACTCGCTCAATCTAGCGACACGTTAGAAGACTTACGTCAAGGTGGTCTAAATCAAGCAGACGAAGTAGATAGAGCATCTCTTGAAACAGATAAATCTCTTGATTTAAGAACCAAAGACAGAGCTAGAAAACTTATTGTTAAAATAGACAAAGCTCTTGAGCGTATTGAAGACGGAAGTTACGGTTATTGCGAAGAAACAGGAGAAGAAATTGGTATTGAACGCCTTATTGCTCGTCCTATTGCAACCCTCTGCATTGAAGCACAAGAGCGCCATGAACGTTTTGAAAAAACATATGATGATGAGGCATAATATAAATACATGCAGACAAAAGATTTCATATTAGCATCAGGATCCAAGCAACGCCTGAGTTTATTAGAGCAAATTAATTATATACCTAAGCAAATTTGCCCAGCTGATATTGATGAATCTGTCCTAAAAGATGAAAAACCTTTGCCCTACATTCGCAGAGTTGCTCGCCAAAAAGCCGAATCAATATCTAAAAAATATCCTGGTGAAAATATTTTAAGTGCTGACACAATTATCGTTGTTGGACAAAAAATAATTCAAAAATCACATTCACCAGAAGAACAAACCAAAGTAATGGAATTGTTATCAGGTAGAGCGCATCGTGTAATTACATCTGTTTGTTTAATATCTAAAACAGGTAAAATAAGCCAAAGAACGGTTACCACCAAAATCGTAATGAAACACCTAAGCAAAAATGAACTAACCTCATACATTGCATCAAATGAATGGAATGGTGTTGCAGGTTATAAAATAGAAGGATTACTCGGTGGTTATGTTAAAAAAATTATCGGTTCATATACTGGTGTTGTCGGTCTCCCACTATATGAAACCCAAAACCTATTAAACGGAGCCGGTGTTTACTAAAAAACACCACAAACAAACGCAAACCTTAATAAAAAGGAGCAAAAAAATGATAAAAGCTGATACTATTGTTTACGAAAAGTCTGGCACAGATGCTTGTTTAGCCGTTCTAGGTGATGGCAAACTAAAAGAGTTTGAATTATTTAATGAAAATGGCGCAACAGAAGGTAATGTTTACCTTGGAAGAATTACTAAAAAAGTTGATTTAGCTGAAAACAAATATGGCTTTATGGTAAACATTGGTGATAACAAAGATGCCTTCATGAGCTCACAAGAAAAAGGTCTGCTTGAAGTAAACATGACAGAAGGTCAATGCGTTGTAGTCCAAGTTTCTAAAGCATCACATTCCGAAAAAGGCGCAAAACTTGTAAGAGCCGTACAAATTCCAGGAACATACTTAGTATATCGTCCATTTGGAAGCTTTGTTGACGTATCACTAAAAATTGAAGACCAAGAAAAAGTAAGTGAACTACAAGACGCAGTATTTAAAAACCTTGCTTCAACTCAAGAAGGCTGGGTTGTAAGAACTGCTGCTCAAAATGCTAACATAAACGATATAATAGAAGAAATGACAGAACTAAGAGCAATCTATGAAAACATCAGAGTAAAAGCTCGCTCTGCCACTGCTCCTGCTATATTATATGCAAAAGAAAATCCTTTATTTGACCTTGTTCGTCGTTATCAGTCAAGCTTAAAAACAGTTGTTGTAAATGACCACAACTTAGAAGACAAGGTGCAAAACATCTTTAGTGGCACTGTTCGTTATTCAAATGACCCAAGTGAAGAATTTGGTATACAAGACATGCTACAAGAAGCAATGCAAAAAACAATCACTCTTCCATCAGGTGGACAAATCCACATCGAAGAAACAAAAGCAATGGTTGCAATAGATGTTGATACATCTGGCCATATATCACGTGGTGATACAGATAGCTTTAACAAAGAAGCTGCAATAGAAATCGCTCGTCAAATCATTTTGCGCAACTTAAGTGGCAAAATTATGATTGATTTTGCTGGCTCAAATGAATATCGTTTCATGCGTTCTGTTATCGACACACTTGAAGAAGAGCTAGCAGGTGATGCACAATTTGCAAGAGTATTAGGCTTAAGTAAAGCAGGTAATGTAGAAATTTTAAGAAAAAGAAAAGGCTCTACATTATTAGAAGCATTCTCTATAGAATGCCCAACCTGCCAAGGCGTTGGTCGCGTGGAGCCATAATAAGATGGCAGAAAGCAACAATACTTCTACATCACAAAAGGTGGTAAAACCTCATAAATGTCCAATCTGCTCAAAAATCACAGACAATTATGAATACCGTCCATTTTGCTCCAAACGATGCTCAGATGTAGATTTGGGTAATTGGTTTACTGAGAGCTATGTTATAGAAGGAAGTAATGCCCAATCTGAAGAATCAGAAGACTAAAAAAAAGAGGGATTTACCCTCTTTTTTTTCTACAAATTTTCGACAAATATTTTTTATTGACATTTTTTTCATAATCAAGTATAACTTTCCCACTTAAAAACATTATTTTATAAACTTTTATATTTATGGAGACTATTAAATTAGACAATGGCTTGTCCGTTGTGTATGTTAGAACAAGCCGAAAGTATTCTGTATGCTTATCAGTAAACGTCGGCCATGTTAACGAGCCAGCGCTCGGTATTGCGAATCTATTTGAGCGTACATTGTTACAGCAACTTAACGGAATTATTCCGATTTTTGGTGGCACAATGACCGCTTACACCTCTGGAGGAGATGAACTTGATGCGATTTTTGAAAAGATGCATCACCTCTTCAACAAAAGCCTCTTAACAGGAGAGTATATCGAAAAAGCAAAACAGCTCATCACTGAGCAAACTTACGATATGGCTCCGATGACAATGCGTCGCATGAAGCTCGCATACAAGCACATTGCTTTTAGTGCTGATTTGGTAAAAACTACCGAAGAGTACTTAAACGCAGTAAACTCCTATACTATCGAGGATATTATGGAGTTTGCAAACAAGTACTACACTGCAAAAAACCTTTACCTAATAGTATCAGGACCAGAGATTTCGGAGCTAGAGCTAAAGAAACTTGCAGAAGAGTACTTTGGTGACATTCCATCAGGTCGAGAAAATCCTTACATCATCGGTAACATATACACCGGAGGCTTCGATAGAATCGAAGTAAAAGAGGAAACTACTCGTCTTATGGTAGGTTGGGATATTACGCACCTCTGCATTAACAATTCTCCCGCCACCAATGTCATGATGAGTATGTTCCTTCGCTGTATGGAGCGCGCCTATGTTGATGCAGGCTTTAAAGATGTTCAGGTAGATTTCAAAGTAGCCGGCTACTACGGCCTAAGAACAATGCGTGCTTACGTATCGTCATCAAGCCACAACGCCAAAGAGCTACTTAATGTGTTGATTGAAACAATCAATCGCATCTGCGAAGTTGAAGCACCTATTCACCGATTGGAGAGCTCACGCAATATTGCGATGACTGAAAAGCTCGACAAATACGAAAAGTCTGACAACCGAGCGCTTGAAACTGCATGGCAAATTATCGGCCGAGGCTCGATGTACGACGTTGCTAATCGTATCAATAGCATCTACAAAATAACAGCAGAAGATGTTATGGATATAGCAAACGAGGTATTCCGTCGTTCTCGCCCATCTTACATTGTAGCATCACCTGAAGGTGATAATGAGTACTACACATTAGAGTACCTCATGAAGGCTATCAAGACAGACCCGGGCAAATAATCCTCAAAAAAGGATTTAAATAAAAAAAAGAGATAACATTACGTTATCTCTTTTTTTTGTTAGTAATTATCTAATCCAATAGATGCTTGAACAGCATACTTAACTCTCGCAAAAGGATAGGTTTTAATGTCTATTGCATCAATATCTACTCCCAATTGAGATAAAATGTTCTTTTTACTTGCTCTTGTGTTTGCATGAGAGCAAGCAACCGAAAGCTCTATTCTTTTATCAAAATCAAGCTCTGCAGCCTTATAACCCGCATCAAAAACACTCTCGTTTGTATACTTATTCAACGGAGCAAGCATCGTCTCTTCAAGCTCTTTTAGATCAAGAATCAAAACATCAGCTTCAAAATATTTAACCCCCAACTCATCAAGCGCTGCTCGTCTTCTGTTTCTAGAGTTCTTAAAAATTTCATTATAAAAATACCTAACAAGAGATAAAGGTAGTTGCTTTATCGCTTCAATAGCTTTTTTATATGAATCCTTAAACTCTAAAAGCTCATACTCATCTGTTCCTATACGTAAAACATTTACATAAGAAATTCCGAGACGTTTGCTTAGTGCTCCACAAATGCGAGCATAAGCCCTACGAGAATACTGCTCATTTTCTTGTTCAATAATAGCCTTCTCAATGATGTCTTTCTTATATTCATCAAACATCTGCTTTGGAATACTATCCTTTTCAAGCACAACATCAGACATAGGCATATTCTTTTCCCACTCTATGTCCTTAAAACAAGCAATAAAATATTCATTATCGCCCCGTTTGAACTTTCCAAATTTTCCATTTGGACGCAGTTTGAAAAACTCACTCTTTCTCTCAAGATATTCCTCCATTGACATATCACGAAGAGAATACGTAGAGTTCTTTCCATTTCGGTTAAACATGTAAAAGAAATAATTCGCACCAATACGGAAAATTTCCTTATCAGAAATGAGGCTATAATCCTCAGATCGGCACTGATAGCGAACTGTCTCATCAACCTTAAACTTAAAGCCAACAAGACGCTTTGAATAATTTACCATAAATATTATTTTTTTTTAAACATAATCATACTTTTAGACAAGCAACAATAACATAAAAAATAGACAAAAACAAGAAAAAAATGAATAAAAACAGTATTTTTATTCATTTTTCAATCTAACAGTTTGATTTAACTATAAAAAATTATTTTACAAACTTATTGTTATAAGCCACTCTTGCTTCTTCAATCAATTTTTTCGCTTCATCAGGCCCCAAAAAGCTTTCAATAGTCACTTGCTTTTTCTCTAAAACTTTATAGTCTTCAAAAAATCTTTTCAAAATCTTCAAAATATGAGGAGGAAGCTCAGAGATATTTCTATAACCATTATATTCTGGATCATCTTCATGAATAGCAATAATTTTATCGTCAGCCTCACCACAGTCAATCATCTTCATAACGCCAATAGGCCTTGCTCTCATAATAGACAAAGGATGAATAGACTCTTGCCCCAAAACCAAAACATCAAGAGGGTCATCATCATCACAATATGTCTGAGGAACAAACCCATAATTAGCAGGATAGTGTACTGCAGAATATAAAATTCTATCTACCTTAACCAAACCGCTTTCTTTATCAAGCTCATATTTCACCTGAGAACCTTTAGGTACCTCAATAATTGCAGGTACAATATTTGGAAACTCATTATAATGTCTAACTTGATGCCATGGATGCACGATACTTCCCCTTAAATTATTTTTAACCAGCAAAGACCTTACACTATTCCCCTTCTTCTGTCAAGCAAAGTTTTAAACAAAAATATATTGCTATCTTACAAAAAATATGATAACATTCAGCATGCTTAAAAAATAAGGATAGAAAAAATGAAAACAAATACCGATATAATGAGAACATACACTCTTGCTGAATTTACTAAATATAATTATGAAGAAATTAATAAAATTCAAAATGGTATTGATGATATAGCTCAAACATATATTGACGAAAAAATAGAAGAATTAAAAAAAGTTCTTCCACCAAAAGATATTGAGCAATTAAGAAACTACTATTCCAAAACAATGGAAAAATACCGCTTAATTCATAAAGCGATTGTTTGTAACTTCGATACCGAAGAAAACCCTGGATATCCAAGAGAAATTTTTAATATAGACCTAAAAACCGGTTCAATTGAAAGAAAAAATGGTAGAACCCCACCTTATTTTGTGCGCCACCTAGCGCCATGCAATTCTGCCATGTTGCATTATAAAGACTATAACAATGATATTTTCGTTATTATTCCTCCAATCAAATCTGTTGATAGAACGATTGAAAAAACAATTGACGAATGCGTTGATGAATGGAGCCAATTTGCAAAAAAATACTTTACGGCAACAAAACTAGATTTAGATGCCCCTGAAGACACTCTTATAAATTATGCAAAACCTCCTCGCAAATGCCTAACAGCAGAAGAAATTGTAAACTATCCACGTTTACCTAAAGACATTTATCGCCTAACTGTAACATCTAGATATAGAAGTGATATTGAGCAATTAATCCGTAATATGGAAAAGCGTTTTCCTGATTACATTAAATTTGAAAAAGGTGAAAGAAATCAATATAATCGCGATATTGATGAAAACCCACGTTGCTACTTTGACATTAAAAAACTTGCAAAAATTACAATTCCAGGCACAAAAGAATCTTTTTATATCGAGTTCCAATTTAAACAAACACATATGTTTTTTGCACATATAAGGTCACATTCTGCATATGAAGAGTTTCGTGTTCTAGAGGCAAAACTAAAAAAACTCACAGAAGAAAAACCTAAAGAAGGTAAAAAAACAGAATACAAAAAGAAACTTCTTCAACTAAAAAAAGAAGTAAGTCAAAAAAAGAAACTTTGTGTAAGCATACATAAATCTGCTGTTCACCAAAGCAATCTATACCTATTCCGTAGATTATTCTGGCTTAATGAAAACGCAAACGCTTTACATGATAGTCACGAACGTGAAGCATTTGCTGAAAACTTCTTGCGCAAAAACTACATTGTTGAAAGTCATGAACCTTTTGATGGCGCAACAGCATTTGCCACCAATGATGATGAATACTTAAATAAATCACACTACCTAAAATGGATAGGTATTCTTCCTGAAAACTTTGACGAATTTGGTAAAAATGCCCAAGCTATTATTAAAAAAGAATGGAGAGGTTTATCAGAAACAGAGCTTGCTCAATTTGATAGCATCACCAAAATGGCTATTAAATACCAACATATTATCCGTTCAATCCAAAAACAAGGTGAACACACTCACCTAGATGCATGTAGCATCTTTAATATAGATGGATGCCCAAGATAGTTCATATAAAACACAACAAAAAAAGGAGTTAAATTTTAACTCCTTTTTTGTGTGTAGAATAATCAATAAATTACTCTACTTCTCCGGTATCATCTACATCACCAATGAGCTCACTAGTTAAGTGACCGGCATCAGCTCTAATTTTCTTTTCAATCTCATCAGCAAGTTCAGGATTGTCGCGAAGAACTTGTTTAGCATTTTCACGCCCTTGCCCAAGCTTTTCACCATTATAAGAGAACCAAGCACCTGCCTTTTCAACAATTCCTGCCTTAACACCAAGGTCTATAAGCTCACCAACTTTAGAAATACCTTCGCCATACATAATATCAAAATCAACAGTTTTGAAAGGAGGAGCAACTTTGTTTTTCACAATCTTAACTCTTGTTTGGCTACCAATAACATCTTCTTTATCTTTAATAGCACCAATACGTCTAATATCCATACGAATAGAAGCATAGAACTTCAATGCATTACCACCAGTTGTAGTTTCAGGATTACCAAACATCACACCAATCTTCATACGAATTTGGTTAATAAAGATAATAAGAGTATTAGAACGAGACACAGTTGATGTCAATTTACGAAGCGCCTGACTCATAAGACGAGCTTGTAGGCCCATATGTGAATCCCCCATCTCACCCTCAAGCTCAGCCTTAGGAACTAATGCAGCAACAGAGTCAACAACCAATACATCGATTGCACCAGAACGAACCAATGTATCTGCAATTTCTAAAGCTTGTTCACCAGCATCAGGTTGAGAAATAAGAAGGTTATTAATATCAACACCAATTTTTTTAGCATAAGAAGGATCTAAAGCATGTTCAGCATCAATAAAAGCACATACACCACCTTTTTTCTGCGCTTGAGCAATAACACTCAAAGCAAGCGTTGTCTTACCAGAACTCTCAGGACCATAAATTTCAACAATACGTCCTTTAGGAAGTCCACCAATACCAAGAGCAATATCTGTACTCAAAGAACCTGTTGAAATAGCTTCAATATCAACTTTGGTATCTTGACCATAGCGCATAATAGAACCTTTACCAAAAGCTCTTTCAATCTGACTTAACGCTGCTTCTAACGCCTTATCTTTTTCCATGTTTTTCCCCTTCAAAAAATCTTTTTCATCATTTCTAAACGGATTATGTTCCCTTTTTGTTCTTTTTGCAAGCTTTTTTTTCACTTTTTAAAAGATATTTTAAAAACACAAATAAATTCAACAACTTAAACCTAAAAAATAAAAAACATTTGTTTCCATACACATTAAAATAAAATAATTGTTTACAAAAACTTATTATTACACTAATAAATTAGCCAGCTAGTTAATAAAATACGCTATAACTATATATATATGAGGTATAAAATGACTGTAAAACCATTGATGGCAGGTAAAAAAGGTCTCATTATGGGGCTTGCTAATGACAAATCTATCGCATGGGGTATTGCTCAAGCTCTTGACGAACAAGGTGCTGAAATTGCAATTTCATATCAAAATGAAACTTTAGAAAAAAGAGTTATCCCACTTGCTGAAAATTTAAGCATTAAACCAACATTAATTAAATGTGATGTTTCCGATTCTAAATCAGTTGAAGAGTGCTTTAAAGCTCTTGGCGAAAAATGGGGCAAGATTGACTTTGTCGTTCATGCTATTGGCTTTTCAGATAAAGACCAATTAAAAGGTAGAACAATTGATACAACATTGGACAATTTCTTAAATACAATGCATGTTTCATGCTATTCATTCATTGAAGCTTGTCGTTGCGCATCTCCTTATATGAATGAGAACGGCTCAATTGTTACATTATCATACTTAGGTTCTGAAAGAGTATTACCAAACTACAACATCATGGGTGTAGCAAAAGCAGCACTAGAAGCATCTGTTCGTTATGCAGCAGTTGATATGGGCTTACAAAAAGTACGCGTTAATGCGATTTCTGCCGGTCCAATTAAAACACTTGCCGCATCTGGTATTGGTGATTTCAGAAAAATTTTACGTTGGAACGAATTAAACGCACCACTTCAAGCAAATGTTACACAAGAACAAGTAGGTCGTGCAACTCTTGCGCTTCTTTCTCCTCTTGGTGAAGCAATCACTGGTGAAGTTCTACACGTTGATAATGGTTATAACATTATTTCAATGATTAACATGGCAAATGCTAAACAATCTGGTGAAGTTTTATGCGATTTCTAATTAGAAAAATCAAAAAAATAAAGGCGTCACAATAGTGACGCTTTTTTAATACATAAAAAAAGCGGTATTAAAACCGCTCTTTTTTTAAGCCAAATCTTTATAATCACCTGTATCCAAATAACAAGCTTTCTTATACCCTAAAGCAATTAGAGCATCCATTTGTTTACCAAGTTTTTTAGAGCGCATCAAAGGTGTTACAATTTTCCCTTCTCTTACAAGCTCTCTTGTTTTTGTTGAAACTTTAGAAAACTCATCATCTTGATTGCAGATTAAAATAACTTTTTCTTTCTGAGGAACCGCCACTTTTTCATCAAGCATAATTGCGCAAATACGCTCAAATCCAATAGAAAAACCAACAGCAGGCACCGATTCTCCTAAGAATTTACCAATCATCTCATCATATCTTCCACCACCTGCAACAGAACTACCAAATTTAGGGCTAACAATCTCAAACACCATACCAGTATAATATCCCATACCGCGAACTAAAGATTTATCATAAATAGCCTTAAATTTGCCCTCAGAAATATTATTCGCAAACTCAATTACTTTCTTTAGGTCAACCACAACTTCTTGGTTTGAACAATACTTTTCAGCAGCTTTTAATGCATCGCCTTCTGCATCTTCAATAATACTTATAAACTTCTCTACAACTTCCTTATTATATTCTTTCTCAACAAGCTCAGCCCTAACCCCATCAATACCAATTTTATCTAGCTTATCAAATATAATGCAAACGCTACCAACATCATCGCTATTAAAACCAGCACTCAAAATCATATCAGAAAGGATTCGTCTATCATTAATACGAACCGTAAAATCACTAAAACCGATATTATCAAGAGCAGAAGTAGTTGCTGCAATTAACTCCATTTCTGCATTAACAGATTTATCTCCAATAATATCAATATCACATTGGAAAAATTCTCTTAATCTACCCTTTTGAGGACGCTCTGCTCTAAATACTTTATCAATCTGAATAGCCTTAAAAGGATATGTTAAGTTTTGACGATTATTTGCAAAATAACGAGTTAAAGGCATGGTCAAATCATAACGAAGTCCGCTATCAACCAAATCATCTTCAGACAAATTTTCCTTATCCAAATCAAGCTTTTGCCCACGTTTTAAAAGCTTAAATATCATAGATAAATTTTCGCCACCATCACTTTTGTTTAAGCGTTCAATATCTTCCATCATAGGTGTTGCAATTTTTTGAAAACCATAAGCCTTGTACGTTTCTTCAATTTTGCCTCTAACATAATCTCTAACTTCAACCTCTAAAGGTAGATAATCTTTAGTTCCTCTAACAGGGGTAGCATTCATTTTCATTTCAATATTTCCTTTGTTTAAAAACAACATAAATACACATTAAAAATAACTTTACTCCAAAACTAAAAAAAATCAAATAATTTTTACTTTTAAGCTTTAAATTTGTAAAATTATATGCTATAATTAGACTAACCTAAGAGAAGAGAGGATATTACCATGACTGACGTATTAAAATATTGTGAAGAACTACTTAAAACAAAGCATTTGGAATACAAAGCTGATCTTATTCCATGCACAGTTCAAAGCACATATCTTAGTCCAGATGGAAAAGAAAAGAATGATATTCTCATAAAAAGAGAATTAAAACTTGATAGTGGTCAAGTAATCTTCGGCATTGAATATGATGACAAAGGAAACCCTGCTGAGGCCTACACAACAGATAGCGAAGGTAAACGCGTTAGATTAATTGCTGAAAGCATGCAAAATAAAGACCAAAATCAAACTCTACCTGATTTGATTAGCGAGCGCCTTGAAACAGCTAAAATCAAAACTAAAGCAAAAGAGCGCACAACAAAAGCTCCAACACAGGCAAAAAAAGTTACACCCCAAAGACGCTCATCACAAGAAAACGTTAACAGCTTATAATTCTTATCCTAAAAAGTATGAAACAGTTTCTTTTAACATTATTATTACTAATCTTTAGCTTTTCAGCTAATGCCATTAGTATAATCTCTGATGAAGAAACAGAAAGCTATTTAGAAGACATATTAACGCCTATATATAAATCTGCAAATATTCCATTTAAGAGAGAGAATATCCATATCATAAAAGATGATAGTTTAAATGCATTTGTTGGTGATAAAAACCACATGTTCATACACACAGGCACTCTTCTTAAAGCTTCAAACACAAATGAGATAGAGGGGGTTTTAGCACACGAAACAGGACACATTTTAGGTGGTCATATTTTAAGATTAAAAATTAAAATAAAAGACATACAAAAAGCCTCTTTAGCATCACTAGTTGCAGCCGCAGGCGCTGCCGCTGTTAGTGGTCGAGGCGATACAGCCATAGCAATTGTTCTTGGCGCCCAAAGTTCCGCCATAAATGCTATGTCAAGCTACCAAATAACTGAAGAACGAGCAGCTGATGAAACAGCTGTTTCACTTTTATCAAATCAAAATAAATCAATCCAAGGCTTAAAAAATTTTATGGAAAAAATAAGAGCCGAAAATCGTCTTCAAGGAATAGAAGAAACTCCATATTTTAGAACTCACCCAATCACAACCGAACGTATCTCATTTTTTAATGACAAATTAAAAAACGAAAAAAATCCATCTAATAACCAAAACTTAGATAAGCGCTTAAAACGTATCCAAGCTAAGCTTTTTGCATACCTATCCCCCACACAAAAAGTATTAAATAAATACCCATTAACAGATACATCAATAGAGGCAACCATTGCACATGCAATTTTTTATACGCGCCAAAAAAATCTTAACGCTTCAAATAAATACATAGATAAACTTTTATCAATAGAGCCAGAAAACCCCTATTTTTGGGAAATAAAAGCCCAAAACTTATTTGAAAATAATGCCCCCAAAGAATCAATTAAAGCCTATAAAAAAGCATTAGACTTAAAACCAACATCAAACTTATATAAAATAAGTTATGCCGAAGCCATTTTAAGAAGCTCACCTACAAGAAAAGACTTATTACCACTCATTCAATTATTAGAACATGCAAATCGCAACCAAACAGAGCCTATTGCATTTCACCTACTTGGCGAAGTTTATGCCAAACTCGGGGATGAAAATACATCAAACTATTTTGTAGCAGAATATAATAGTGCAATCGGCAATCAAGAATTAGCTAGAAAACAATTAGCAAAAGCACTCAAAAACGAGCTTCCATCACATATAAAACTGCGTGCTCAAGATTTAGAGCAAAAACTAAAATCTAGTGATAAAAAAGAAACCCTATTCTAAGGAATTTTTTCAATGAAATTACTAATTATTCTTCTATTTTTCTTAAGCCTTGCAAATACAAATTTAAGTTATGCCAACTCTAATGACTTAGTTGTCATAAAAAGTACAACCAACCGAGGCGAAGAAAATACAGGTGATTATTGGATAGCAAAAGATTTTTCACTAGGATTTGAAGAACATGGTCTAATAACAGATATTGATTATAGAGAAGAATATCAACGCGCACATCAAAAAGAGCCAAACCTAAATATATATATGCGAGGCTATACTAAATTTTATCCACCATTTGGCAAAAATTTAAATATGCTTTATGTATATTACCCCATGGCGTTTGATAAAAACTCTTCTAAAAAACATACTAAAATCTTTCTTAAAAATCGCTCAAAAATGCCAGAAAATGCATCTTTAGATGATGACTTTCAAAACTATGATATAATAGCTGTTGCATCGCAAAAATACACCAAAGAACTAAATAATGCTGGCATAAATGCAATTTATATTCCACAATTCACCAACCCTAAAAAGTTTTACCCAGATATAAAAGAAGAACTAAAAACAGACATCTTGTTTGTAGGATCAAACTGGCATGACAGAACTTCACTTCGCTACACCATAGAACTTGGCTACAATGTTTCTGTATATGGCTATAACTGGCATGGCGTAATACCTGAAAACATGTACAAAGGAGAATATATCTCCAATAATGAGCTAAACAAATATTACAGCTCAGCCAAAATAGTCTTAAACGACCATCGCCCTGATATGAAAGAATTTGGCTTTGTAAATAATCGCATATACGATGCAACAGCCTCAGGCGCTCTTGTTATTTCAGATTACATAAAAGAAATAGATGACATGTATAAAGGTAGTATTCCAATGTACAAATCTAAAGAAGAGCTAAACCAACTCCTACACTATTACTTAAACAACGAAGAAGAAAGATTGCAAAAAGCCGAACTTGCAAGACAAATCACTTTACAACACTTTACAAATAAAGCCATTGCAAAACAAATACTTAATCATATAAAAAAGTAACCACATACTTTTTTATCCCAACAACCTCTTTTTTTGACAAAATAATAGTTGACAAAATAATACTTATCAAATAGCATCGCCGATATGAATAACTAACTTTAAGGATTAAAACATGAAAAGTAGAGTCATAAATGTAAATGGTGTAACACTTTCAAATGATTTGCCATTTGGTTTATTATGTGGACCATGCCAAATCGAAAGCCGTCAACATGCTATTGATATTGCAGGTGCAATGGTTGAAACAACCAAAAACCTCAATATTCCATACATTTTCAAAGCATCTTTTGATAAAGCAAACCGCACATCAATTAATGGTGCTAGAGGTGTCGGTATAGATGAAGGCCTAAGAACATTTGATGAAATCAAAAAGTTATATAACAATATTCCAATCGTAACAGATATTCACGAAAAGGATCAATGCTCACTTGTTGCAGAACATGTAGACATGTTACAAATCCCAGCCTTTTTATGTCGTCAAACAGACCTTGTTGTTGCCGCAGCCAAAACAGGTAAAGTTATCAACATTAAAAAAGGTCAATTCTTAGCTCCATGGGATGCTAAAAATTTAGTACAAAAATGTGACGACAGTGGCAACTTCAATGTTTGCTTAACAGAGCGTGGTACAAGCTTTGGTTATAATACACTAGTTACAGATATGAGAGGTCTTCCTCGCATGGCTGAAGATACAGGTTGTCCAATTATTTTTGATGCAACTCACTCAGTACAACAACCTGGTGGACATGGTGGTAGCTCTGGTGGTCAAAGAGAATTTGCACCAATTCTAGCACGCGCTGCCATTGCAGTAGGTGTTGCAGCGGTGTTTATTGAAACACATGAAAACCCAGACAAAGCATTATCTGATGGTCCAAACACTATCGCATTAAAAGATATGCCACACTTACTAGAAACATTAAAAAGATTTGATGAAGTAAGAAAGAGTATCGATGTATTCAAAGTGGTAGCATCAAACGAAATAAAAGTTGCTTAAAAACTTTTAAGCTTACAACAATCCCCCTTTTTTAAGGGGGATTTTTTTGCATAAAAACTGCACAAAAGCATTTTATTGATGAGGCATCCATTTGCGATTAGGCGCTTAAATTTTCCATTTTAAAAACTATATTGAGCACCAACCACCCCAACATAATCCTCCACACCCTTCTCGCCATCAGCGTTGAAACGTGTTTCAAACTTTCCACTTATGCTCAAGTTTTCTCTTGGATTTCCTTGATAATACATACCAAAATCATATTCTTTGGCTGTAGGTTTAAGGGAGGTTTTTAACTCTTTTAAATACGCAGTATTAGAGTTATTATCACGACCAGTTGAATACATAAATGATGCATTACCTTTTACAACACTCATCGGACTTGATAACATCAATCCAAACTTATTATCATTGTTTAATTGATACTCGCCGGCAAGCATAAAGCTTTCTGTTTCCAAATCAGATATAGAGAGCATGCTATTATCACTACCACTTGTATAACCACGATAATACGCCGCAAGTAATGATACTCTTGAAGTTAAATCTAATTTTGCTTTAACACCCATATAATAAGTTGAGCTATCATTGATTCCAAAGGCGCCAACACCATTTAAACCTAGAAGTGCATCTTCCTCAAAGAGCATACCTCCAAGGGTAGATATCTCTAAATAGTCATCTAAATTAAAGCTATATTCTGCACCAACACTATATGAACGCTCATCAAAACTATGACTATCGACATCTTCATCACGTTCATACAAGCCATTCAAACCACTTTGTAATGACAATTTTAATTTTGAATTTTCACTCAAATTCATCACATTTTCTGCACCATATGCTTCACGCATCGCAAGATATGGGTTGTTATCATTCAATAAAGCATCTTCACTTCCTAAATATTTTGAATTTGATGCATAATAAAAGCGATTTGATCCACTTTCATCTTCTAATTTTACTTCCATATTACTCAAATGAGCATAACCTTTGCCGTCCATTGCGCTACTTGAACTAAATGCAAAACCACTCTTTTCATCTTTTATTGTTTTTGAGGATCTTTTGCCCATTGCAAGATGTGATAATGCATTCTTTAAGTTTGCACTTGATGAATGGGTTGTATTAATTAATTTTTCTGTCTCATACTCAAACGGACGTTTTAAGATATCATACGCCATAACTGTTTTGGGCATTGCTTTTAATAATTTATTTTGTAAAACACCACTTAATAAAAGCTTACTTCGGCTAGCACTTGTTAAACTATTTAAGTCTGCGCGTTCCGGCAATTTTAAATCACCAATTGGTGTTGATACTGCAGCATTTAAATCAAGAGCTCCCTGACCATAAATGCTCTCATTTGCATATGCGCCTTTATCATTAGCCGTTTCTAATAATAAATATGCAATATTTTGTGCATTAAGCCATGGATAA
>JAZQXC010000003.1:0-132601 GCA_045632645.1 Alphaproteobacteria bacterium
ACCTATTGTACGAGGACTGTGTTCGGGAATAGTCACACTGGTGATAGTGTATTGAGTTGAATCTATAACCACAAACCAAGTACCAGTTTTTGCTTCATATTGTAAATTACCAGTTCCAATGATTTTTGGTTCAATCGGGTCACTGTCAAATGTTGAACATGCTGTCACTACAACACTAAACATTGCAATTAGCATAAAAACAAAGTTTTTCATAATATATACATTTTTAATTAAACATCATAATTTTATTAGTGGGTGGAGAATAACATATTTTAGTATAAAAATCAAATATTTTTTTATGTCTAATTTTCGGGGAATATTGTTTTCTGATTTGTTACCATTCTTAAAAAATAAAAAAGTCAAGTTATAACCTAGTGGTCAGTGTATTTCATTGAAAAACAATAAAAAAATTATGTTATTTTAAATGGGGTATTTTTTATGGTGTGAGGTTTGAGTATAAGCGAAAGGTGGGCGGAAGAACGCCGGTCAGCTGAAAGCTGATGAGCGCCCGTGCGATTGAGTGAAACGAAAATCAATCCTCTCGTTTCGACCACATTGGATAAGTCGTCAGAAATGGCGACTTTTTGCATCGCTACAGAAAACAAAGTTTTCCTACTTATGCGAACAACTAACCTTTGCTTTGGGTGTACCCTCGCAAAGCTAAGAGAAGTTTCTTTTGTTTTCAAACTATTTGGGCGAGTTCGAATTTTGATTTTGCAAAATTGTTATTTTAAATGATTGTTTCGAACTTATTTAATAGGCTTTATGTTAAACTAACTGAAATGAATGTGTTATAGGCGGAGGCGTTGCTCTTTCTCTTTTTCTTTTGCTAATAATACGAGACTCTAGTTTTTTACTAGCATCACTGTTCGGATCATTATACCCTTTTTCTTTTTTCCAAGCTGTATATTTAGGATTTTCTATTAGTACGCCATTTTCTCTACTTGTTAAAAAATATGTATTTGAAAAATTATTTACACAATATTCATCAAAACTTTCTATAGGCTGTCTTCCTGATTTTATCTCATAAACATATTTTTGTTCGTATAATTCTTTATTATATGCTCGAGCTATGCTCTTTTCTTTTTCTATAGCAATCATTAAACGTTCATTTTTAATATATTGATCTATAGGATTAGGAATAACAGCTAAACTAAATTTATCTGTTTCTAATTTTCCTCCCTCTATTATATATCCGTCGGCACAACCATTGTATGTAAAATTATTCAAGCAACTATTTGTGACTGCTTTAATTATTGCATTTTTAAGAATTGTTTGAAATATTTTATCATCAGGAAATTGTGCACTAAATTTTATAATAAAATCATCCATTTTTTTATAACTTCCGGTGCTTTTAATATCTTCAACAGCTTTTTTAAATTCATCGTTTAGTTCTTGTAAATTTTTATCCAGACATTGTTTTTCTATCTTTGAAGATAACATCCAATCTGTAAGTGCATATTTTAATTCTGCATGAGCGTAATCATTTTCCTCTGTATATATTCGTCTACTACTTTCTTTAAAAGCTATTACCGATTTAATATCTTTTCCAAAATAGAAATCTATCATTCTCTTGCCTGCTGTAAAAGCATTTGAATATTGTTCAGTTGACAAGTTCTTAGATTGTAAACAACTTTTAAATGATTCTGTAAAATATTCATTAATTGTGTGATACTCATCATGAGAACTAATATCAACACCTAGACTATATATTAATCGCTCAGGTGTATATTGGGCATATCCAAAACTGGCTTTGCTCAATTCACAAAACAATAAATTTCCTGTCTGAAATGGTTGAAATAGCCCTATTGATTGTAAAATAGCATATTCTTTCTTAAACTTTTCCTTATGTATGTCCAGTCCATCTCTTTTTATATCTTCTAATAAGGCACCATTAAATGAATGAGTTAAAAATTGATTATTTGCACAATTTAATCGTATGCTTTTTAATACTTTCGTTGTTTGTTCTAAATTTAATGGTTCTTTTAATCCCAGTCTATCTATATGATGTTGCATAATATACGGCATTAGATGGTCGGCAAAATACATTTGTTTCCCATCAATTTTGCTTGTATTAACAGATTGAGATATTTTATATGAATATTTTTCAAAATCATTAGCTAATGTTTCTATCATTGTATCTGATAAATCTCCGGTGGAAGTAACATAAGCTTGTAACATATTACCAAAATGCTCAAAATTGCTGGAAGCTTTGGATAAGGATGGCGAATTATTCAACATTTTTTTTACTACCGGATTATTAAATGCTCTTTCAAAATATCCAGCAATATCATCTAAGCTGAGTTTTTTTATTTCATACATACCACAAACTATTTTTTCCATATTTTGCCTTCATGCTCATTTGTTTATATGATTATACAACATCTTAGAATAATTTGCAATATTTTTAATAGTTAAACATCATAATTTTAACAGTACGCAGGTGATAACTTTTTTATTGTAAAAATCAAATATTTTTATGTCTAATTTTCGGGGAATATTGTTTTCTGATTTTTTACCATTCTTAAAAAACACAAAACTAAAATTAAGACATAGGTAGAGATAGACTCTTGGTGTTATTTGGTTATTTTTATTCATCTTATAGAGTTTTTGTGGTTTGTCAAGGTTAATGTATTGAAAATAATGAAAAATATAGGTTGATTTGTTGTTTGTGGAATAGTAACTTCTTTTTGGAAACCTTATTATTTCACCTTATTATTAACCATTTAAAACTTTAACATTATGCTTACCTCATTTTTGGTTGCTTTAGCTGTTGATGCGGCGACTTTGGGTGTAGTTGTGCTTCTTTCTGATGGGAAAGACCATTCTGATGGCAAGGTTGCTAACAATCCTTTCTCTGAATGGGAGTTTAATCAGCCATACAATCCTTAGTGATTTTTCTGGTATGCCATTGTTTTGTATTCTAATCCTCAACCCTATTTAATTAGGCTTTGATGGTTGTGTTTGTGGGGGCTGATACTATAAAAGTATCAGCCTTTTTTTATGTTTGTATTATTTTTGGTGGTGGTAAATTTTGATTGACAACAGCATATTTATTTATAGTATGTGGGTGTTCAACTATTAATATTATATATTTATGAAAGAGTCTTTTGTTTTGATTCCATCAAAAAAGATTTGTGATGGAGGTCAGTTTAGAGAGTACAGAAAGTTTGTGAAAGCGCAAGCTTCTGGCCAAGATGCTGAAGTTATCAATGTGTGGGCGTTTAATTGTGACAAAAAAGAAGAAATTGTAGATGTGCTTGCTTCACTTAAATTTTATTACTTTTTTGCTGCGGAGTTTGATGAGAGGAATTTTTCGAACGCTGTAATCGTTGCTAATTGTCATGCAACCATTTTATCATCGCCTGATGGCTGTAATGTAACTCCTTTGGTCCGTGATATCTTAAGAGGATATGGCATTAATGTTGATGTGCAGAGTTGCTTTTATATTCCGGTTGATCAGGAAGCTTGGGGTGCTACAGCATTTTTGATTAAAGAGTTTATGACAGCAAAACGTTAATAGCTCTATTAACACCTCGAAAATAGTCTTATTTTAGATTATTTTGGGGTGTTTTTTTATTTTGCATAAATGAATTAAAAAATACCTCCTAGTTTTGATACTAGGAGGTTTTAATTTTTATCCGTTAAAAGTTTCATTTTGGTACTCGATATAACTATCGTAGTTGGAGGTTATACATAGCATATCCTCAATAGGGGCTGAAACTTTACACAAATTTTGAATTTGCTCATAGAAGTCATCTGTTCGTTTTTGACCACTAGGATTTAGCGCTAGTTGTCCAAAGCACCAGATTGCCCATTTGGCAATGTTGTGATTTTGTTCAGTTGGTTCCTTTGCTACTATATCTGAGTAGTCGAGGGCAAGCTTTGTAATTAAATATTTAATCTCGTCCTTTTTTTCGCAACCAACACTCATCACAACAATTTCTTCTGTTGTGTTGTCGTTTATTGTTTGTTTGAGCTCGTTTAGAATGTGATAGTAACAACCATTATCCTTCAATTCTTTAGAAGGGATAAAAACAAATGATAATAATTTCATAGCTTATAGGGTATATATTTATAATTAGTTTTATAATTAACAAAAAAATATCATTTCATGTGGAATGATATATTGGTTTTAATATAAGTCAAGCGGTTTTTATTTGAGGTAAAAAGATGGCTAAAAAGATTGACTGAGATGTATTTTTATGGTATAATTTCTGTATATGTTGTATAAAGGGGGGATTACTATGGGGTGGTTAAATGATAAATTATGTAAATGGGCGATAAAAAGACAGATTAAGAAAATTTCATCTTCTAATTGCAATGAAGATACGCTTTCTCAAAGTTATTCGGTTTTGATGAATTATGCAAATAAATATTCGGATAATGAAGAGATATTGTCTGAAGTATATGAAGCATTAGATATTTGTTTTAAAAGTCCTAAAAATAATAATGACACGTATGATCAGGCTTTATATTTGGTTTCTACTTGTCTTCAAGATAATCCAAAATTTACGCCCTATGTGGCTGATGTATATAAAAGAGTGAGCAATGATTATGGTGATACAAATCTTGTATCGTATTTATGCAATTTTTATGATAAATATCCTGAACAAGCCTCTACTGTTGCTAAATGTATTAAAAATGTATCTGAAAATAATGTAGGTAGCGAAGCATTTTCTAGTGCTAGTATTGGTTTATTGTCCCATATTTCTGATTCTTCTGATATATCAAATAAATTAAAAGCTTTAGATGCTATGTATGTGGTTGTTGCTAAAGAGGAAAAGGAAAATAAAGGAATTGTGAGTTCTGATAATAATGCACTTCAAATGAAAGGAGATAGTGTTTCAGCTGTAATTAGTAATGCGCTTAAAGCGGATGATAGTTGCATTTCAGAAGCAATTTGTAGTATTAATGGGATGGATTTAAGTTCTCCTGAGGTGGCACGTAAAGCACTCGATATTGTTGAAATTGGTTTAGGTAATAAAAATGAAATGACTTTTAATCTTACAATACAGGTGTTAAATAAGATAATTGATAAGCATCCTGATTTAGCTAAAGATGTATTTGATGTAGTAAAATCTAGATATGATGAAAATAGATATAATTATGCATCTAATGGTATGTCATCGGTTTTAATGTCTGTTGGAATGGCTGATAGTTCATTAGCTAAAGAAGTATCTGAAATGGAAAAGGAGCTTCATCCTCGGTGTCCAAATTTTCAATTTGAGGAAGTTGGTGATGAAATGCTATGTAAGAGTTTTGTTTATAATAAAGATAATTCTTTGCTTAGTACATCATATTGGAAAGATGGGGAGCTTCATGGTCCGTCTATGTTATATTATGATAATAAGCTTAAGATGGTTGAAAATTATAAAAAAGGAAAAAAAGATGGACTTGAGGTATGTTATAGTGAGGATAATAAAGTTTCCGGTATAGCGGTTTATAGTAATGATAAGATAACTAATTGGGGGATTGATAGTATTATTACTTCTCAGCCAATTAACGAATTGAATAATGGTTCTTTTTTACAAATGCATGAAGGTGGATTTGGGTGTATTTATTCTGATGGAACCCTTATTAATGTAGATGTAAAAAATAAAGCTATTATAATGTTTGAAAAAAATGGTGTATCTCATAAATTTTCAGGGCAAGCGGCCTATAATATGATTGAAAAAATCTCTTCTTGTAGCAGTAATGAAGAACGGGTAGATATATTGCATGTATCATGTCAAAAAATGTTGGATAAACAGTCTATTGTTAAAGATTATGAAAGATGATAAAAAATCAAGATAACGATGTATTGGTTTTAGTATATGTTAAAAATTTTTGATTTAAGATAGAGGAGGGATTACTATGGTTGATACGCTTAAAGAAGATAAGACCGCAGGTAGCAGTGAAACAAAGAAGAGAGTTCGTCGTAATGTATACGTGAGGATAGAAAATGGGCATGTTTATCGTGATGTATATGCTGAAAGAATGAATAGAGGCTCAGCAAGATCCCCTGAAATTATGGTAGATTATCAAATTGATACGTTAAGTAATAATAGTGGATATGGTGAATATGCTGGATATTATACTCCTAGTAGAAATAGTATTACGATTAATCATGTTGAAGGTGATGAAGATTTTAATGAACATAGTCAAAGTAATGGGGTGTTGATACATGAACAAAAACACAGAGATAATCAGAATGCTGGTATGTTCGCATATGCGGTATCTGTTGAACAGGCTTATAAGCTTTGTATGCATGATGAAATTTCTGCTAATATGGCTGAATTAATTTATTTGCGTGATGAATATTTAAAAACTAAAGATTTATCGGTTTTTGATTATGATGGGGGATGTTTTAGTTTTTATGTGGATGCGATTAAGAATGGAGAAATAGATCCTTTTAGTGATTCTAAAGAAGATTTTGATAAAGAAATGGCTCTGATTGTTAATGGAACTCGTGATATGTGGGTTAGAACATATGCTGAATGGTATAGTAGTATTCATGTTAATACTGGAATGTATTATGGTGAAGAAGATGGTAAACATGCTGAATTTTATGATGAAAACTATGATAGAGCTATGAAAATTGCATATAATATCGGTGGGGTAGATTTTACTCAATATATAGATATATTTGGAGATGTAAAGGTTCCTTTTACTTCAGTAGATGAAGTTTTAACAGGTGATAGATTAATAGAGGAGATGTCTTTACCTAAATATGATGGTAGTATGAGTTTGCTTCAATATCAAAAACTTTTGCAACATGCGGATGTTACACCTTTTATGTCTTTCTTGCGTGATCCGATTGTTATTGATGAAAATAAAACAAAAAATGATTTGGATAATTTGGAGGCAAAAGATGTTGATAGCATACTAGGAGCTGATGATAGAAAAAGTTATATGTATGATAGGGGATTTTATGATGATCAAATGAAAAACAGTGAAATGCATTATGATTTTATTGATAAAATAATTATTGATATTGCAAAAGATTATGAGAGAAGAGGGGAAAAACTACCCAAAGATAATGATGAGGCGTATAATGAAGCAGTTGATAAATTATATAATATAACACTTAGTTTAGATCCAGAATATAAATATACGAGAATAATAAACATAAGAGAAGTATTAAACCCTAATGATGAAGTGCCGATGACAGAATTACCTAAAGAAGCGCAAGAAATTCAAGAAAAATTAGAAAATACAGCGTATCGTGTTATGATGAAGTTTAATCCTAAAAATAATGTTAAGAGCGATGAGAATAATCCTGTAAGGCCTGTAAAAGAGGATAATACACCAGAGTATCGTGAGTGGAGTGAAAGTAGCAGAGTTTCTGATGTGCGATATGCTGAATTATTAAATTTAACAGCAGATGTTATTGAGAAACCATTGGATAAACCTGATGAGCTTAGCGGTAGAGTTAGTTTGGGTGATGAAGAAAATATCAATGGTTGCCCAGATGAAATTAGTGGAAGAAGGCCTAGAGAAAATGGTGTGCCTAGAATACAGAGAGATGTTTTTGATACACCTCGGGTGACACCACGAGGTATTCAAGTTGAAGACGAACGCAGATATAATGAATTTGTAACAGGGGGAGAAACATCAATAATTGATAGAGAAGCCCTAAGAGAAGATATGCAAACTACAGCGAGAGAAAAGGATAAAAGGATTAAGGTTGTTGAAGGAATGGATCGAGTTAGCGCATCTAATAATAAATCATCTGTTTTGCCTCAAGGGAATGATGATGCAAGTAAGACATCTAGTGATGCAGTTGGATATTTGTGTAATAATGATGAGAAAAAAACAAGTGAAGTTGATTCTGCTGTATTATGTGGAAGAGATAGGTAGTATTTATTAGTTTGATTTATTTATTTTTATTTCTAATAAGAATTGGCAGTATCGAATAAAAGTGAATGATAAAACCCTAGATTTCTCTAGGGTTTGAAGGTGGTGCCGATTACGTGACTCGAACACGTGACCTGCCCATTACGAATGGGATGCTCTACCAGCTGAGCTAAATCGGCATTGTGTTGTTTTTTAGCAGTTTGTGTTTTATTTTGCAAGATGTTTTTTATTTATTTGCTTTTGTGTTTAAAGTTGATCATTTTTTAATTTTGTATATCTTGCTCTGAGTGTATCGCTGTATTCTTCTCCAGCTTGATGATAGCCAACATACATTGATAGTGAGAGCAACCATACAAATAAGATTATAGCCATTGTATGGATGCATGTGTAGAATGTTTCAAGAAAATCTATTTTTTTATGATGCTTTGTGTATTTTACATTAAATATTGCAACATATATAAATGAGCCAATAAATAGGTTGCGATAGGTGTTTAATGAAAAAAATATGTTATATATATTTCCTTCGGTTTCATAATTGAGTGTAAATATAGTTAATATTATACCAATCCAGAATAGGGGGTTTCCTATTATATTTTTTAATAGTAATTCTTTCATTTTTCCTCACAATTTGAGTAAAGTATAGTCTTTAATGGTAAAAAAATACTTTACATATCTTAATTTTAATTATAAAATGAGCATAAATTTTGGAGGTTTAATATGTTTTATCCGAATAGAGAATTTGTTAGTACTTTGAGTGAGGCTGAAAAGTTTATTTTTTTAAAAGTTATTTGTGGTATGGTGGCAAGTGATAGGCGTGTTAGTAAAAATGAGATTAGATATTTAAGAGAACTAGCTGTACAGTATGGGGTTAGTGCTGATAGTATTTCTGCTATGGTTAAATCTTCTGATACTAAGGCTTTGTTGAAGCAAGCTAGAATGATTACAGATAGAAAAAAAGCGCTTACCTTGATTAAAGATTTATGTATGGTTGCAAATAATGATATTGAACTCGAAGATAAAGAAATTGACTATATTTTAGATGTGGCTGATATTGTTGGGATTGATCCGATTAGGGTTAAAGATATTAATGTTGTAGTTAGTTCATATTTAGATTGCGAGAAAAATATGAGAAAATTGTTGGAATTGGAAGATTAAAGTTTAAAGTGAGGTTTAAAGAGCAAATGGCTGAAAGAATTGCAAAATTTTTAGCAAGGTGTGGGGTCGCTTCTAGAAGAGAAGCTGAAAATCTTATTAAGCAGGGACGTATTGTTGTTAATGGTGAAGAAGTGTTATCTCCTGCTTTTTTAGTTGAAGGTGACGAAGTTATTTTGTTTGATGGTGAGAAAGTTAAGCAAAAAGACAAAACAAGGCTTTGGGTTTATTATAAACCAGTTGGGCTTGTTACATCGCATAAAGATGAAAAAAATAGAGAGACTGTTTTTAATAATTTACCAGCGGGGCTTCCTCGTGTGATTAGTGTTGGTAGGCTTGATCTTAATTCTGAAGGACTTTTGCTATTGACTAATGATGGGGAGCTTTCTCGTCAATTGGAAATGCCTCAAAATGCATGGAGTAGGCGTTATAGAGTTAAAGTACATGGCTTTTTAAATGAAAAACGTCTTAAAGAAATTGAAAAAGGTGTTATGATTGATGGTGTTCAATATGCACCTTGTAAGGTTGTTGTTGATTCTAAGCAAGCAACTAATGCTTGGTTAACAATTAGCCTTAATGAGGGGAAAAATCGCGAAATTAGGAAGTTGATGGCGTTTATTGATTTAGATGTGGCTAGACTTATTAGAGTTGCTTATGGACCTTTTCAATTAGGTAATTTGAAACCAGGGGAGGTACGTGAAGTACCCCAAAAAGTGCTTAAAGAACAATTAGGAAAGAACGTTGTGTTATGCGAATAATCTCTGGCTGTTATAAAGGAAAAAAACTTTTTACTCCTAGCGATGATAGAATTAGACCGACATCTGATAGGGCGCGTGAGGCTATTTTTAATATTTTATTTTCTTCCTTAGATAGACCTTTTAGTGAATGTAGAGTTTTAGATGTATTCTCAGGTTCAGGTGCGCTTGGAATAGAGGCTATATCTCGTGGTGCTATTGAAGCTTTGTTTGTTGATATTGATTTAAGCTTAACAAAAAAGAATGTTTTAAATGTTGGGGCGAAAAATGTTAGTTTTATTGAGCGTGATGCGAGAAAGCTACCAACATCTTTGAAAAAATTTGATTTAGTTTTTATGGATGCACCTTATAACAAGGGGTTATCAGAACCATCGCTTAGTAATTTACTTGAAAAAGGATACTTAAGCGCTGATGCGATACTTGTTGTGGAAGTTGCGCGTGATGAAGAGCTCGTTTTAAGCGATGAGTTTAGGGTTTTAGATACTAGAATTTATGGCGCTTGTAAGATTTTGATTTTATCAATTAATCATGGCGAAGCTTAAATACGCCATTTTCATAACCTTGGATAGTTTTGTTTTCTTCTGCCATTTCTAGTCTTTTTTCGGCAATGGCAACGTATTCTTTTTCTCGTTCAATACCAACATAGTGGCGACCTAATTTTTTAGCTGTAACAGATGTAGTTCCTGAACCTAAAAATGGATCAAATACAACGTCTCCCTCGTTGCTTGAAGCTAAAATTAGCTTGGCTATAAGTTTTTCTGGTTTTTGCGTTGGGTGAGGGGTGTTTTCTGCCATTGACCAAAATGGTATTGATATATCTGTCCATAAATTTGATGGAGCTGTTAGACGATATTTTTTTCCATCATCTTCTTCATCTTCTTGCCAATCTTTAGGAACACCTTTTTCATCTTTGTATGGTGCTAGTACTGGGCGTTTTAATTTTACAGCATCTAAGTTAAATGTGTATTCGGGGGATTTGGTAAAAAACCATACATCTTCAATACAATTTTTCCAATTATTACCGGCACTTCTTCCTTTTTCGCGTTCCCATGTTATGCGATTTTTTAATAAGAAGTACTTTCCTGCTATTTCAGGTATTGCAATAGATGTGTTCCAGTCTGAGCAGATGTATAATGTACCATTAGGTTTTAAGGAGATAAATACTTCAGCTAGCCATTTGTCCATCCATTTTTTGTATTCATTCCAATCCATTGACTTAAATTCTTTTGTGCCAAATTTTTTGGTTAGATTGTATGGAGGGTCTACCACAACTAAGTCTGCAAAGTTTGCTGGTAAATTCGGCAAAGCATCAAATGTATCTTGATAGATTGTTTTATCTAATATATCGCTTAACTTGGCTTTTTTATCTAAGGTGATTGCACGCGAAGAGTATGTTTCAATCTCCTCTTCTGATAAGAAGATTGTTTTGTTACGTGGAGCAGGGGTAGTGCTCATTGTTCTTCCCCGAATTTGTTATTGATTAAAGTTGTAAGATTAGATATTGCTTGCTCCTTATCCTCTCCTTTGGCACTAATCTTTATTGTGGTACCTTTTGATGCGGCTAACATCATTAATCCCATTATCGAACAGCCATCAACTGTTTGTCCTAAACGCTCTACCTCAACATCTGTATTTAAGCCATCAATAGCCTTAACAAAGTTGGCAGCAGCTCTTGCGTGAAGGCCTCGTTCGTTTATGATTTCTATTTCAATAGTTATTGTATCGGTCATCTAGTTATTTTCCTAATAGTTCAGAGGCGATTGTTATATATTTGATTCCAGCTTCTTTGGCACCGGTTACAGCTTCTTTTAGGCTTAAGTCTTTTCTTAGATTGCCTAATTTTACAAGCATTGGAAGGTTAATTCCGGCAATAACTTCTACGTTTGCATGATCCATAATAGAAATGGCCAAATTTGAAGGGGTGCCACCAAACATATCTGTTAGGACAATTACGCCTTCTCCTGAATCTACCTCTTTTACTTTGTTTAAAATGTCTTCACGTCTTTCGTTCATGTCGTCATTTGGACCAATGCATGCTGTTGCTATTTGTGTTTGATGTCCAACAACATGTTGCATTGCGGATAAAAATTCATCTGCAAGATTTCCGTGAGTAACTAAAACTATTCCAATCATTTATTTTCTCCGCTTGTCCATATGTTAATTGCACCAAAAGCATCAATAATTTCTTGTTTGCTTTTATAGCGTTCGTATTCATCTGCTCTTACTTGGCGACCTTTGAAAACGATTTCTTCTACTGTTTCAACAGGTACTGCATAAGTTCTTATTACAGTATCTTTATTTGTTTCAATAAACATAACAAACTCAGCCTCAGCAAGAGGAGAGCTTGTTTCTTTACTTATACCTTCAAGTTTTATGGCTGTTTTTTCATCTCTGTATAATATTGCGGTTGTATCGCCATTATATTCTAATTTGGGATTTGATGGTGGTGTTTTTCTTTCATCAATGAAAATGGCTAATTCACCAAATTTATTTTCTATAATCTCGAAAAAGTCTTGTTTTTCGACTACCGCATAATATTGATTTTCCATATTGCCCTCTAGTTTTATTATCTTTTAAACAAATAGTAGGATAGCACGATTTTTTCCTACTGTCAACAAGAATAAAAACTCGGCAAAAGTTTATAAAAAACAATGTTTAGCTTGATTTTTGTTTGATTAGTTTTGAAAGAGAGGTTTTATTTTTTATCTTTTTTAGTTCTTTTTCTTTTAAAGGGCGCTTTAATTGTAGAGGTTTTTCTATTTTTTCTTTTAAGGCTAGTTTTCGTAATTTTTTTACGTTATATGGAGCTGATGTTGTAATTTTATTATCAATTTTTTTATTTTTTTTGAGTTTTAGCTTGAGAGCCAACATATCACTTGAGTCTTTTATGATTATTTTTCCTAAATCTTGTTGTTGCTTGGTTATTTTTAGGATTTCTTTTTCTGTAAGCTTATGTGAGCTATTCTCTTTTTTTGTAGATGTGGTTTCTTTTATGGCGCTTTCTAGTTCTCGTATTTGATTTGAGAGATTTTTTTGCATTTTACTCCTTATGGTAGGTTATCATTAGTGATGTATCTGGTAGAATTGATGGAGTTACTGTTAAGTTTTTTTTGTTTTTTAGTTTTAAGCTAAAAGTAGTCATCGATGTTATATGGTTTATCATATTGTCTTTAAATGATTTCCAATCTTCAAGTTCGGGGAGGATTGGCTCATGCATATCAATAACTTCTTTTAGGGTTAGGTCTTCAGATAATTCTTTATTTTCAAGTTTTAATAGGTTTATAAATGCATTGTTATAAATCTTTAACTTAAGGTTAGGGGAGAATATAACAACAGAATCGCTTAAATTATTCAAAATACCTTGTTGGACGGCATTTAAGTCATTTAAGTTTCTGGTTGTTGCTAAATCATCTGTGATATCTTCGTATGCGATGAGTGTGCCATCAGAGTGTGGGGCACGAATGCGCTTAAATGTTCTGCCATCTGGAATGTAAAGTAGGTCTTCTTTAGGTTCTGTTAAGCCTTCAAATGCTTTATTTTCTTCTTCTTTATATAATTTGAAGTCTGGAACCTCTGGCAATACCTTTAACTCTCTTATTTTATCTAAGAAGAGGTTATAGTGTGGGGTTTGATCGGTAAAATTATGGGGCAAATTCCATAATTTTAAGAATGCAGAGTTTGAAAAAATAAGTTTGTGCTCTGGATTGATAATGCAAAAACCTGTGTCGAGCGAACTTAATATCTCTAAGTGAGAATCTAGGTGCATTTGATAATTGCGTTTTGCATCGTCAAAGTTTGTGATATCAATGAGTGAACCGATGATATGAGTCGTCTTTAAGGACGAATCGTGATATGGGGTTTTAGTTATTTCAAATTTTTTAAGCTCGCCACTTGTTAAGATGTTTACATGTTTTTTTTGTGGAGTGTTTGATATTTTGGCATTTTGAGCTAATTCTTTGAAGTTTGTTGTGTTTCCTAAGTCTTTTAGGTTTGAATTAGTGCTGTTTAGCTCATTAAAGTTTTTTAAGCCAAGTAAATTTAAGTATGGGCGATTTAAGATTGTGAGGTTAAGGTTTTCATCGCGCAGCCATATTGGATTTGGAATATTGTCAATTAGAATGCGGAAATCTTCAATTTGTTTGCTCATTGAAAGGGCTTCTTTTGTTACTTTATCGATATATTGTCTGCTTTCGGTTATGTCTCTAAACCAAATACAGTTACTATTTATTTCGTTATCGGTTGAGTTTATTTTGGTGCCCATTATAACAAAAGTTTTATCATCAGTTGTTTGGGCGATAAGCTCAAAACCAATTCCTCGTTTGATTAAAATGTTGAACTTTTGCTTTATTGTTTCTTTGTAAGTGTTTGAAAATAATGAAAACACTTCTTCAGGTTTGCTGTCTTCGCCATTTTTAAGATTTAGGATTGTTGCTAATCTTCTAGAGCAGTATTCGTATGTTTTATTTTTATATACAGAATAGGTTAGATAGCCATCTTTTGAAGCATAGAGCATTTCTTCATAATGACGGTTAGCTAAATCTAATTTAGAAAGAGTGTTTTTTAGCTTTTTATTTTTGTACATGATAATAAAAGCAAAAAAAGGAAATGTAAGTGAAATGCCAAACCATATATATAGTAAAGCGGTTATTGTTTCTATAGTCATGTATTTTCTCTCTAAAATTAAAAAAAAGGTTGTTTGTTTTTTTATTTTGTTATATATGTCTTTAATGCATATATTATATGTTAGCAAATTAAAAATTGAAAGAGTAAACAAGGATATGTATACACTAGTATTTGATACGACAGCTATGGGGCTTGTGTTGGCGCTTTATAAAGATATGGAGTGCAAACAAAAAATTGAGAAATTTATGGAATTTGGGCAGGCTGAAGAACTAGCTGTTGGTGTAAGTGAGCTTTTAGAGAAAGAAAATATTTTGTTTTCTGATGTTGATTTGCTTGGAGTTTCGGTTGGTCCTGGCTCTTTTACAGGTGTTAGGGCGGGTGTTTCTTTTGCTAGAGGGTTGGCTTTGGGGCATGAGGAACTTAAAATTACTGGTGTTTCTAATTTTGATGTTTACATTGAAATGCTAAAAAAAGAGTATAGGGCTTTTTATAATGCAGTTGTGATTGAAACTAAGCGTGAAGATTTTTATTTTCAGCTCTTTGATGAAAATTTAACAAAATTAACTCCACCTCTTGCTTTAGGACGTGATGAAATTAGAGAAAAGCTTAAATCTCATAAGGTTAGTTTTATTGGTGATGGGGTTGAGAGGTTGTTGTCGGTACCGATGGGGCTTGATATTTGTCATGTAGAATTGGTTGATTTTGTTGATTATAAAGCATTATTTGGTGCTGTTTATAAAAAATATTTGGCTAAAAACCTTGATTTTCCGAAACCATTGTATATAAGAAGTGCTGAGACTTGTGTAAAATAAGCAAAAAAGTATAGATTACTTTGAAATTTGGTGTTATATGCTAAATTCGAGATTAATTAAGTTTATATTTTCATGAGAGGTATATTGTGACTAGATCTGAATTAATAGAAAGCGTAGCTAAGAAGAATCCAAATCTTTTAATTAGCGAAGTTGAAAAAATTGTTAATATTATTTTCCAAAATATCACATCTGCTTTAGCTAAGGGAGATAGAGTGGAATTTAGAGGTTTTGGTGTATTTTCTATTCATAAAAGAGAACCAAGAGTGGCTCAAAACCCAAGAACAGGCGCTAAAGTAAAGATTGGTAGTCGTAATATTGTGCACTTTAAGGTTGGTAAAGAATTGCATGAAAAATTAAATGAGAACTAATTGTTTTTAATATTTAGTTGTTAGGAGATTGTTATGTGGCTACTTAAAGTTTTAATTTCTCTTCCTGTTTTGACTTTATTTGTTATGTTTTTAGTACAAAACAACGAGTTAGTTGCTTTGTGGCCTTTTCCTAATTTAGAGATTGCTGTTAGTGTTGTTTATTTTGTTTTGTTTGGCTTGGGTTATTTAATAGGACGCATGGTTGCTTGGTCGCAATATGCTCCTCTTAGAGCTAGAATTCGTCAACAAAAGAAAGAAAATAAACAATTAACTAAAGAACATCAAAGACTTAATATTGAACATGAAAAACTTAATCAACAAGTTAGTTCTTTGCAAGAAGAAGTTGATACTAAAGGTGGAAAAAAGTTATCTTTTTCGCTTAATAGAAAAATCAAAGGATGGTTTTCTCAGCCATCTGTTGATGATAAATAATAAGAGAGGTATTCATGAATTGGCTGACGGATATTGTTCGACCAAAGATTAAAAAGACTACACCAAAAGAAATTGCTGATGATTTGTGGGTGAAATGTCCAGAATGTGGGCAAATGCTTTTTTCGAAAGAATTAAAGCAAACTCTTTATGTATGTACTAAATGTGGTTATCATTTAAGACTTTATGTTGATAAGAGATTAAAGCAATTATTTGATGGTGGCATTTATTCTGAAATGGTATTGCCTCAAGTTAAAGAGGACCCTCTTAAGTTTAAGGATACTCAAAGATATACAGATAGAATTAAGGTATATCGCAAAAAAACTGGTGGAAATGATGCTATTAAGGTTGGTTTAGGTAAGGTTGCTGATATTGATAGCGTTGTGGCTGCTATGGACTTTTCATTTATGGGTGGGTCTATGGGAACAGCTGTGGGCGAAGGTATTGTGACAGCAGCTGAGTATGCTTATGAGCATAATTGTCCTCTTATTATTGCAAGTGCATCAGGTGGTGCTCGTATGCAAGAGGGGATGTTGTCTTTGATGCAAATGGCTAGAACAACAGCAGCGATTAATCGCTTGAAAGAAAAAGGTTTACCTTATATTTCTATTTTTACTGACCCAACAACTGGTGGTGTTTCAGCGTCATTTGCGATGATTGGCGATATTCATATTGCTGAGCGTGGTGCATTGATTGGTTTTGCTGGTAAACGTGTTATTGAGCAAACAATTAGAGAAAAATTGCCTGAAGGTTTCCAAACAGCTGAATACTTAAAAGAACATGGTATGGTTGATATTGTTGTCGAGCGTAAAGATTTGAAAGAAACTCTTGATAGAGTGCTTTTTATGTTGATGGCAAATAAAAAAGCTATTTAATGTTTTGTATTTTTTATTAAAAAGGGGCTAATTAAGGCCTCTTTTTTTTAGTGGATGGTGAAAAAATAAACTTCAAGAGGAGAATTAATTTCTCTCTTGAAGCTTTTGTTTTTAAATTGTTATTTTGTTAGAATGCGTAGCTTAGGCCGGCAGTCATTTCCATGACGTGGTTAAGATTTTTCATGCCGACATAAGCGTATCTTCCCATTACACGCATTGATACGTTATGTGTGAAGTCATATGAGAAACCAACACCAGCTCTGTAACCCATGCGTTGTTTGTCTTCGCTACCAGTTGGTTTAAATTTGTATTTGATATTATAGTCTGCAAGACCAAGTGAGCCTAGTAAATTAAATCCTGAGCACATAACGGGCATTTTTCCATACATATCTAAACCCCATGCATAGTATTCAGATTTGATTTTTTCTGGCTCGTGATGTGATTTACGCTCACCAGATTGTTGGAAAAAGGCTTCTATGCTTGTATATTTACCCAAATCAACTCCGAGATTTACTTTCCATGAGCTGTAATCTTTTTTGGCATGTTTTACTTTTGAGCCTTGTTTTAGGTGTGAATAAACATAATCAGCACCAATATATGGTCTGTAGTAGTCGTTGGTGTTCCAACTTGTGGCATTTGCGTTTAGAGCAAAAACCGAAACTGCTGCAGCTAATAAACAAATTTTTTTCATGTGTTTTAACTCCATTGTAAACTAAAATTAACTTTAGTCCTAAAGTATTATTTGGTTTGTAATACTTTTCGCTAGCTTATATAACTATTAAATTTATCATTTAAAGGGGGAGGTGTGTTTTTTCTTAAAATGGTGTGTTTCTTTGTTTGACTTTATTTTTTATTTTAGAGTATTATTGAAGAAAATATATGGTTTGAGGAAAAGATGTTTTATAGACTTAATAATATTAAAATGCCAATAGAAACAGATGTTGAGATTGTGGTTAGCAAAGTTGTTGAAAAATTTGGTGATAAAAATATTAAAAATGCTAAAATTGTTAAAAAATCTATTGATGCGAGAAAGAAAGATAATGTTTTCTTTGTGTTTTCAGTTGAGTTTGAGTGTGACGAAAATATTGAATGTAATCAGGATTTAATTAGATTTGAGCCCGAAGAAGTTTTAGATTTTGGAATATATAAGTGGAATAAAGAGTATAGACCTGTTGTTATTGGAAGTGGACCTTCGGGAATGATGGCAGGTCTTTGCTTGGCTGAAATGGGAGCTAAACCTATTATTATTGAAAGAGGGGGAGATGTTGATGAGAGAGGTAGAAAAGTTAAAGATTTTTGGGAAAAGGGCGTGTTAGATGAAAAATCTAATGTACAATTTGGTGAAGGAGGAGCAGGAACTTTTTCTGATGGCAAGCTTATGACAGGCATAAAAAAAGATAAGTTTGTGGCTAAGGTCTTAAATGAGTTTGTTTTAAATGGGGCGCCAAAAGAAATTTTATATCTGCAAAAACCACATATTGGTACTGATAATTTGGTTAAAATGGTTAAAAATATTAGAAAAAAGATTGAAAGCCTTGGAGGAGAATATCGTTTTAAGGAAGTTTTTGTTGGATTTGAAGTAGAAGATGATGAGGTTTGTAGTGCGCTAATTAAAAGGGATAATGGAGAATTATATAGTATAAAGACAAAAGACATCTTTTTAGGGGTTGGACATTCTGCTAGAGATACGTTTAAGATGCTTTTTGATAAAGGCGTTAATATGGCGCAAAAACCTTTTGCCGTTGGATGTAGAATTGAACATAAGCAAAAAGATATAAATTTAAGCCAATATGGAAAAAAATATTGCAATTCTCCGTATTTGGGGGCAAGTGATTATAAACTTGCAGTACATTTAGAGAATAATCGCTCTCTTTATAGTTTTTGTATGTGTCCGGGAGGGGTTGTAGTTGGTGCAACTAATCTTGAGGGGCATGTTGTTACAAATGGTATGAGTGAATATAAACGTGATAAAGAAAATGCTAATGCTGCGCTACTTGTGAATGTTGATGAAAGAGATTTTGGTTCAAAACATCCACTCGCAGGGATTGAATTTCAAGAAAATTTAGAAAAGAAGGCATTTGAGCTTGGGGGGAGTAATTACTTTGCGCCGGTTCAGCTTGTTAAAGACTTTATTAAATCGAAGAAAACAGATAAACTTTTAAGTGTTAAGCCATCATATTTGCCAGGGGTTATGTGTAGTGATTTTAAGAAGTTATTTAGTAAAGATATATATGAAGCTTTACAAAAAGGGCTTATGTTAATGGAGAATAAATTAAAAGGTTTTACTTTAAGTGATGCTGTTTTAACAGCTGTTGAGACAAGAAGCTCTAGTCCTGTTAGAATTGAAAGAGATGAAAATTTTAATGCCAATGTTAGAGGACTTCATCCTATTGGTGAAGGGGCTGGGTATGCAGGTGGAATAACGTCGGCATCTGCAGATGGTGTTAAGGCAGTTTATAATGTGGGGATAAAAAAATAATGGTTTTAAAAATAAACTATTAAGTTATATAAAAATATAAGGATTATAAAAGGAGTTTGAGCATGGCTAAAGTTGTTATTTTGATGATGGATTCTTTTGGTGTTGGTGGTGCTATTGATGCTAAAAACTTTGATGATGAGGGGGCTAACACCTTTTATAATATAGCAAAACATTATAAAAACCTTAAGGTTGGTAATCTAGATTTTTTAGGCTTGTCTAAGATTTTGGAAATGGCTAGTGGCAAAAAAGTTGAGCTTGGGGTTTGTGATTCTAAAATGAAATTAAAATCTAAATATGGTTATATGGAAGAACAAAGCGCAGGAAAAGATACTATTTCTGGACATTGGGAAATGGCAGGAGTTCCTGTTATGAAAGATTTTGGTCACTTTAAGCTTGATTATCCATCGTTTCCTGATGAGTTGATTGAAAGAATTTGCAAACGCTCTGGTATTAAAGGGATTTTAGGTAATAAGGCTCATTCTGGAACCGTGATTATTCAAGAATTAGGGGAAGAGCACTTAAAAACAATGAAGCCTATTTTTTATACATCTGCAGATAGTAATATGCAAATTGCGGCGCATGAAGAGAAATTTGGGTTAGATAATTTATATAAACTTTGTGAAATTGCTTTTGAGGAAGTTAAGCCTTATAATATTGGTAGAATTATTGCAAGACCGTTTATTGGTGAGAAAAGTGGTGAGTTTGTTAGAACAAAGAATAGGCATGATTATGCTGTTTCGCCATTTGATAAGACTATTCTTGATAAAGCTAAAGAAAGTGGATTAGAAGTTGTTGCTATTGGAAAAATTGGAGATATTTATGCTCATCAAGGTATGACTAAAGAGGTTAAAGCAAGTGGGTTAGAAGAGCTTTGGGATGTGACACTTAATGAAATTAAGAATTTAAGAAAAGATGGCATTATTTTTACCAACTTTGTTGATTTTGATATGAACTGGGGGCATAGACGCGATGTTGAAGGATATGCTAAAGGACTAGAATATTTCGATAAGAGACTTTCTGAAATTGAAGATGTGATTGATGATGATGACATCGTGTTTATTACGGCTGACCATGGGTGTGATCCAACATATAAAGGAACAGACCATACAAGAGAGTGTGTGCCGGTTATTATGTTTGGTAAAAAGGTTAATGAGGAGAATATAGGTAAACGTTTGACTTATGCTGATATTGCTGAAACGATAGCCGAATTTTTTGGTTTAAGTGCTTTTGGAATAGGGAAAAGTTTTTTGAGAGGTAAATAGAGCATTTTAATATAGGATTTTTCTTTAAGGTTGTTTTGGGGAAAAAGATGATTTAGGATTTGAAAGTTTTAAGTCGTTTTATTATGTTGCTTTATATATGATTATTGTAAAAGAGGAATGAAAAAGTGATTGTTGGTTTGTTGATTGCACTTTTGGTTGTTGTATTAGATCAGGTTTCTAAAATAGCTGTGTATTCTTATTTGTTAGAAGTTGGTAAAGCTGTTGAAGTTACTTCGTTTTTTAATTTGGTTTCAGCTTGGAATACAGGTGTTAGTTTTTCTATGTTTAGTAACCTTGGGGTGAATGGGGTATTTATATTATCAGCATTTTCGCTTTGTGTGGTTGGTTTTTTGGTATATTGGCTAAATAAAGAAAAATCTTTATATATGAGGGTATCTTTAGGTTTTGTTATTGGTGGGGCGATTGGTAATGTAATTGATAGAGTTCGCTATGGTGCTGTTTATGACTTTTTAGATGTTCATGTTGGGGCTCATCATTGGCCGGCATTTAATGTTGCTGATAGCTTTATTTGTATTGGAGCTGTTTTAATTGTGCTTGATGGAATTATTTTTGATAGATGTGGATTAAATAAGAAAACAGAGGAGATAAAATAATGAAAAAATTTAGTATATTGATGGCGCTAGTTTTATTGCTTTGTAGTTGTGGTTTGACTAAAGAAGATTTGGGAATGGCGCGTTCTAAACCTGATGAAACAAAAGTTGTAAAAAGAGAGGCTTTAGTTGTTCCACCTGATTATGGGGTTAGACCTTAATTAGTTTTATTTTAGGAGCTTTAAGTATATTTTAGCTCCTTTTTTTGTTTATATATGCCTTAGGGGTAGTATATTGTGGAGAATTAAGTGTTTAAAAAGCTTTTGTTTGTAGTTTGTTTTGTTTTAGGCTTTAGTTCAATGTCTTGTGCTAAGGTGTTAGATATACATGATTTTGCGCTTGATAATGGTTTGAGGGTTTTGGTTGTTTCTAATCATAAGGCGCCAGTTGGTATTGTTAAATTATATTATAATGCAGGTTCTTTTTATGATCCTATACAAAAGGGCGGGATAGCTCATCTTTTAGAACATATGATGTTTCGAGGAACAAAAAAAGTAAGAGGGCAAGAATTTAATACGATTACTGAGAAAAATGGAGCTGATAATAATGCTTATACAACATATTTGCATACGGCTTATTATGAATTTAGCGATATATCAAAATTAGAGTTAATGCTCGCATTGGAAGCAGATAGAATGGAAAACCTCACGCTTGATAAAGAGATTTTCTTAAAGGAAAGAGATATTGTTTTAGAGGAAAGAATGCAAAGGTTTGAAACTAGTCCTATTACTAAATTTTATGAAGAATTAAATAAGAAGTTTTGGGGTGAGCATCCTTATTCTAGGCCAGTTAGTGGTGAAATTGAAGAGATTAAAAGTTTAAGCCTAAATGATGCTAAAGATTTTTATTTAAAATATTATAATCCTAATAATGCTATATTAGTTATTGTTGGGGATATTACATCTGATGAAGCGAGGGTGCTTTCTAAAAAATATTTTGCGAAGATTAAAAATAAACAAAAAATTGATGATAAGAAGATAGTTAAAAATCTTAAAGACGACGAGATTGATTATAGAGTTAATTTAGAGAGTGTTAATCAGCCAAGATTTGTGTCGTATTGGCATTTGGAGCATGAAAAGTTTTCGAAAAAGGAAATTTTGGCTCTTGAATTCTTAAGTGAGTTTTTAACTGGTGATGATACGTCGCTTTTGACTAATAAACTGGTTTATGAGGATAAAAAGTTCTTAAGTTTTGCGATGAGTGTTGATTATGATGAAAAATATGGTGGTAAAATAGCTTTTTATGCTGTGCCGGCAACTGAAGAGATGAAGTTTATGGATATTAAAGAGATTATTAAAAACGAGGTTATTAATGGGGTGAAAAAGATTAGCCAAGATGATGTTTTAAAAATTAGAAATGAAGTTTTGAGTAATACTATATATATGCTTGAAAATCCAACTAGTATTGCAAGCTTTGTTGGAGAAATGGCAATTGATGGATATAGCGTTGATGAAATAAAAAACTATGATGAGATGATAAAAAGTATATCAAAAGATGATGTAATTAATGTTTGGAATAAGTTTTATAATTTACAAAGAAGAGAAATTTATGGCTTAGTTTTTTAATTAAAAAGGAATTGATTTAAATCTAGAAATGTGATATAATCTGTATGTTATAGTATATTTTAGGTGAATTTTTTTCGTTATTTTTATGTTTTTTTCATGTTATTTAGTGTTGAGGTCGTCCTTAATATTAGAATATGTTTAGATATAGAAGTGATGAGTTGATTTACATTTTATACTATATCTATTTAATATGTTTAATTTGAGGAGTGGAATGCTATCTAAGGAATGGCACCTCGTTAAAAACCACGGATTAATTATGATAACACCATTTAACATTGACGTAGCAAAGGCTTGTTATGTAAACGTTGATGAGCTAGAGGGGCTAGGTGTAGGAGAAGTGGCTGAGCGCTATATTTTACCTAAGCTACTTGGTACTTACTCAGAGAGGGGTAGTGTTTCTCTTTTTTTGAAGTTCATGGCAAAATGGGGACGTTACATCTATCAGCATAGCTCGTTTTATGGATGTTTGCTCCTTGAGCTTGGTTTGCAACGAATTTCAAGGGGAGCGTTGCTTCATGAAGGGGTTGATCTTGTTAAGCTTCTTCCTAAGTCATATCAAAAATATACGTTTGCTTATGATGAGTATCGTATATTTACTGAGGAGTGCTGGGAGTTCTTCGAGAGTAATCTTTGCGTGATGTTCAGTATGAATGATCCTAAGTATCGTGAGCACTGTCGCAAGATTGTGTTTGGTATCATGGAACATATTGATATCAATGGAGAGACAGATATGCTTTGGAATAATAAAGTTGCAAAGCATACTCCAAGGGAGCTACGAGCCCTCGTTAAGCCCTATGCAACGGAGCGTTGCTCTGAAAATGAGCGATGGAACTACCTTGCTAGAGTTGCAAACAATAGTGCATACTCTTGGGTTGTAAATGAGGCTTCTTTTGCAAGTATGCCAGTTCAGAGGCTTGCTGAGGATATGGCTAAGCATTGGCATTTTGTTTCGGACTTTTACAAAGACAACTTTAAGAAGATTGACTGGAGTAAAGTGCGAGAAAAACTTAATCTCGATGATTACCAGTATTATACTGGCGTATCAAAGAAGGTTTTGAAACTCTTTGGGCTTTATAATATGCTTACGTTTGCTGCTATTAAGGCAGAGATTCGTAGCTAGTTATAATAGCTTAGATTTAAGGTCTCCCATATGGGGGACCTTTTTTTGCTTGTTTTTCTTTTTTTATTATGCTTATAGTATGTATATAATTAAATTTTGAGGTTGTTTGATGATTAATCGTAAGATTTTGTTGCTTTCATGTTGTGCGCCTTGTAGTGCGGCGGTTATTGAAAAGCTAAAAAATGATGGTGTTGATTTTGAGGTGGTGTTTTTTAATCCTAATATTCATCCTCTTGAGGAATATACTAAAAGGCTTAATGAACAAAGAATGTATTGCGAAAAGCTTGGAGTTAAGTGTGTGGAGCTTGAGTATGAACCTAAAGAGTGGTTTGAGGCGGTTAAAGGGTTTGAAGAGGAAAATGAGCGCGGTAAAAGGTGTGATATATGTTTTTATTTTAGGCTTAAACGCGTAATGAAATATGCTAAAGATAATGGGTTTGATTGTGTTGCATCGGTTTTGGGTGTTTCTAGGTGGAAGGATATAAATCAGGTTAATAGAGCAGGGTATAAGGCTAGTGATGAGGTTGGTGTGCCTTATATTGAAGTTGAAGGGCGCAAAAATGGTATGCAACAGAGAAGAATTGAGCTTATTAAAGAATATAAAATGTATAGTCAAGACTATTGTGGTTGTGTATTTAGTATGAGAAAAGGTGAGAAATAGTTATTTTATTTAAGTAAATATTTATTTTTTTTATATATTACTTTTAAATAAAATATGGGAGATGAGCATGGATATTTCTTTTAATTTAAAAGGTATGTTTGGGTTATGTATTCTTTTAATGCTATCTAGCATTATGTTTGGACATACCTTTATTTTAGGAAGTTCTATTGTGGTTGGGTATTTAGCATATAGGCATTTTAAGCATAAAGTTAGTATTGTAGATGTTTTGTTTGCTGTTAGTTTTATATTAAATTTATGGTATGTTGTTAATTTAGGGATAAATGTTAGGCAGTATGATTATTTTAATTTTTTTATGCATGCTGTGTATTTTGTTGAAAATGATTTTTTTGTTAAATCCCCTATTAATTATTTAATGAGCGTATATTTTCAGCCACCTCTTTGGGGCGGAATTGCTGGTATTGTTACGAAAATTGGAATTTTATTAGGAGAGGGACGAGAAAACGCTTTTGATGTTGTTAGGTATATAAGCCTTTTCTCTATTTCTGGAGTTGGAATTGTTGGTTTGAGATTGTTTAAGCTTTTTGATTTTAAGCGCAATGTTTTATTGTTTGGATATGCTGTGTTTTTATTTTTGCCTATTCATACTATTATGTGTGGGCTTAATAATAATGATGCTTTTGTTTATTTTTTGATGACCTTGATTATTTATGAAGGGTATTTATGGTATCAATCTTGTAGCTGCAAAAAGGCTTTTATTATTGCAGGGCTTTTAATTTTGGCAGGCATGACGAAGTTTTCGGGATTGATGATGGTTTCTTATCTTGCGATGCTTGGGATTGCTAGGTTGGTTAATGAAGGTGTAATTTTTAATAAGAAAGCTTGGGGAGAGTTTTTTATTATTGGGCTTGGTGCAATGATTGGTTTTTCTTGGGGGGGATTTCTTTTATATCATAATTTTCCTTTGGTTCCACCACCACAATCTGTTTCATATCAGCTTATGGATAGGTTTGATATTTTTACAAGACTATTTGATTTTTCTAATATTGGTGAGTTGTTTATTGATTTGAATAATGGTATTGTGGAACCTAATGTATGGCTTTCGCTTATTAAGACCTCATTGTTTGGGGAATGGAGTTGGAGCGGTGGTATTTTTCTTTATATTCTTTATTTGGGGGCGTTTTTATTAAGTATTTTATCTATATATGGGTTTTTAGGTTTATTTAAATATAAATTAGGGCGTGATTTTGGTTTTAATTTAGCTATAATTGTTTTTGTAATTTCTGTATTTATATCTTGGGCTTTGTTTTGGCTTAAGTTTCCTTATTTTTGTTCAACAGAATTTAGATATGTTGTGGCAATCGTTCCTGTTGGAATGGTTGCGATACTCTCCGTTTTATCACAAAAAAACTTGCCAAAGTGGGTTAATATTTCTTTGGCAAGTCTTAGTATTATATTTGTTATAGCTAAAGTTATTGTTTATTTAAGTACCATTCAACAGTTTTTATAATACCTGTTTTGAATGTTTCATCAGGTTTATATGCTAATTCTGTTTCAAGTTTGGTTGGATCAATAGCATAACGTTTATCATGACCAGCTCTATCTTTTACAAATGTGATGAGCTCGCTATATTTTTTGCCGTCTTTTCTTGGGCGCATATTATCTAGTATTTCACAAATTGTGTGTGTGATGTCTAGATTTGTTAGTTCATTGTGGCCACCTACATTATAAGTTTCGCCTAATTTGCCGTTATGGTATATTATGTCTATTGCTTTGGCATGGTCTGTTACATATAACCAGTCACGAATGTTTTTACCATTGCCGTAGATTGGAATTGGAGTTAGGTTTAGGCAATTTCTGATAATGGTTGGAATTAATTTTTCGCCATGTTGTTTAGGGCCATAGTTGTTTGAACAGTTTGATGTTGTTGTATTAAGACCAAAAGTATGACGATATGCTCTTACCAAAAAGTCTGAGCCTGCTTTTGAGGCTGAATATGGAGAATTGGGAGCATAAGGGGTTGTTTCTGTGAAAAAGCCTGTGTCACCTAATGTGCCAAATACTTCATCTGTTGAAATGTGATGGAAATGATAATTTTCACAGCCTTTTTTAGGTGTGAATGGTGCATCATACCAGTGATTTCTGCATGCTTCTAATAAATTAAATGTTCCAACTAGGTTGGTATTAATGAATGCTCGTGGGCCTGAGATAGAATTATCTACATGGCTTTCTGCGGCAAAGTGTATTACACCGGTTATTTGATGATTATCAAATAAATTATTTATGAATGCTTCATCACATATATCACCTTTGATAAATGTATAATTAGGATTGTTTTCAACTTCTTTTAAGTTATCTAAATTTCCGGCATAGGTTAATTTATCAAGATTGATGATTTTATAATCTGGATGCTCGCTCATAAAATATGGTATGAAGTTTGCGCCAATGAAGCCAGCGCCACCTGTTACTAAAATTGTTTGAGACATTGTTCTAAACTCTCCTTCCAATGAGGTATTGTGATGTTAAAACGTTGTTTGATTTTTTGTTTGTTTAATACGCTATAATGTGGGCGTGGAGCAGGGGTATTATAATCTTTGCTCTCGATAGGGTTTACTTTGCATGAAAGATGTGATTGTGACATGATTTCTAATGCAAAGTCATACCATGAACAAACGCCCTCATTTGAGAAATGAAAAATTTCTTTTTCATTTTCTTTGATTTGTGGAAGCATTGCAACAATAGCATTTGCTAAATCATAAGCGTTTGTTGGGGACCCGACTTGGTCAAATACAACGTTTAAGGCTTCTCTTTCTTGACCTAATTTTCGCATTGTTTTTACAAAGTTTGAGCCATGAGGAGAGTATAACCATGCTGTTCGTATTATGATTGCTGTTTTGGCTGTATCTAATACGTTGAACTCTCCTTCTAGCTTTGTTTTACCATAAATTGATAATGGTGTTGTTTTGTCTTCTTCTTTATATGGTTTGTAAGATGTGCCATCAAAAACATAGTCTGTTGAGATGTGAATTATGTTTTTACCATATTTGGCTAAATATAATGGTGCTAGTGCATTTACTTTAAAAGCATTGTCTTTATCTTCTTCTGCTTTATCAACAGCTGTAAATGCTGCACAATTTATTACAAACTCATAATTTTTGCCTTCAAAGAAGTTTTTTACTTCTTCTTCGTTAGTTAGGTCTAGCTCATCTCTATCAATGTAGTCTGCTTTGTCTTTTAATAGAGTTTGAAGAGCAGTTCCTAATTGTCCGTTACATCCTGTTACTAAAAACATGGTTCTAAATCCTTAAATTTAGGGTGATTTAAATCTCGTTCTAATATGTTGGCTTTATTCATATCAATTTTCCAATCAATATTTAAGTCTTCATCTAAAACACAAATACCACCTTCTTCTTCTTTGTTATAAAAATTGTCGCATTTATAAGCAAAGATTGCTGTGTCTGATAAAACTGAAAAACCATGAGCAAAACCTCTTGGAATAAGAAGTTGCTGTCCGTTTTCTTCTGATAAGTGAACAGCTATATGTTGACCATATGTTGGAGAGTTTCTTCTTATATCAACCGCAACGTCTAAAACTTCTCCTTTTATTACGCGTACGAGTTTGGCTTGTGCTGCAGCATTTTTTTGAAAATGCAAACCTCTTATTGTGCCATAGTTTGAAAACGATTGGTTATCTTGTACAAAATCATAAAACAAGCCATTATCTTCAAACTCTCTTTTGCTGTAACTTTCAAAAAAGTAGCCACGACTATCTTTGAATACTCGTGGGGTGATGATGTAAACCCCATCTAATGCTGTTTTAGTAAATATCATGTTTTTCCTCATATACTTTTTGTAAATATTCTTTATATGGTACGCCATTTTTTAGGCTGTTTATTAATTTTTCCATTTGAGGTGCATCAATAAAACCTTGGCGATAAGCAATTTCTTCAATACAAGCTAGCTTTAAGCCTTGACGTTTTTCAATAATTTGAACAAATTGCGATGATTCCATTAGGCTATCTGGTGTTCCGGCATCTAACCACGCATTTCCTCTCTTTAAAGGGATAACGTTTAGGCGGTTTTCATCTAGATATAATTTATTTAAGTCTGTTATTTCAAGTTCGCCTCGTTTTGAGGGCTTTAATGATAATGCTTTTTTAACAACATCATTTGGGTAGAAGTATAAACCTGTTACAGCATAGTTTGATTTTGGGTTTTGGGGTTTTTCTTCTATTGAAATTGCGCGTTTGTTTTCATCAAATTCTACTACACCAAAACGTTCTGGATCTGAAACGTGGTATCCAAAGACTGTTGCTGAGTTGTTGTTGTCTCTTACAATGTTGCGATAGTTTTTCATTTGTGATTGTATGTAGAATATGTTATCGCCAAGAATTAGGCATACTTCTTCATTTTGGATAAAGTCTTTACCTAAGATAAAGGCTTCGGCTATGCCGTTTGGTTTTTCTTGTACTTTGTAGGATAATTTTAGTCCTAAATGGCTACCATCACCAAATAGATGCTGAATATTTGGAGTATCTTCTGGTGTTGATATTATTAATATTTCATTTATTCCAAATAGCATTAATACGGATAATGGGTAGTATATCATAGGTTTGTCGTACACAGGGAGTAACTGTTTGGAAGTGCATGCTGTTAATGGGTACAACCTTGTACCTGATCCACCGGCAAGTATAATACCTTTCATGTTTTATCCTTTCATGTTAATTAATTGTGTAATTTGTGTAAAAATAGGTGTTTGTGTGTATTGATTTTCGATACCAAAAGCGTAGATATATGGTATTTTGGTAGCAAAATCACGTTCGTTGTTATTTACATCAGAAGTTTTTTGTAAATAATTTTTGTAGTTCTCTGTTTCTTTTATTTTGCCTCGCATTAAGCCAGAGCGTAGCGAAAACATTTTGTTATAATAAAAGATTATGTATAATGTTGTAATAATGATTACAGCATATATTTTTGAAGTGTATATCGCAGTTAGTGAGGCGATAAAGAGAGTGTAAACTAAGGCTAATAGTTTAATGATTAAGTTTATGTATTTGTTTTTAAATGTTTTTGTTAAAATATAGGTTGATGGGGTGAAAAATAGCATTGAGAAAAATGCTACCATAAATGTATGGGGTGGATTTATTGATAAAAACGATGAACCCAATATACCCAAGGTTAATATGCTAAAATTAAACGCAAGATAGAATTTGTTTAATTTTAGTTTGAACCAGAACAATTCTAAATATGTTTGTTTTTTTAGATAGTTATATGCTCTTTTTAGCTTTAATGATGATTCTGTGGTTGATTTTAGAATTGTCTCTGTTGTTGGGAATAGATGTGATGTTATTGTTTTTTCTTTTTTAGTTAAATTTGTTAAATTATCAGTTTTTTTAACTAACAAGATGGTGTCTTTTTCATCTATTATATCAACAATTTTTTTAGCATATAAATTTAGTATTTCAGCTCCAAGAGAGCGAATATCAAATTTATTTTGGTTTAATAATCGCCATATTGCAGGGGATTTTTTTATTGAGGCAGTAGATTTGTCTTGGTTTCTATATATTTGTTTTAAGGATATATTGTATGCGAGTAATATGGCAAGAAGTGCTAGGAACGCAAAAAATTCTTTACCATAGTCTTGTATAAACCATAGATATTTTTGAGATGTTGTTGGAGGTAATAATGTGTCTTTGGAAAGAGTTATTAAGATGTGTATGTCTTCACCAACATCTAAGGCCTCAGTATCTGCAAAGCCTAAGACATTTTTGTCTATTGATGTAATTGTTACACGTTCTGCATTAAAGCCATTTTTAGTTGAGGCCATAGCGTTTTGGGCAAGAAATGTTTTGCCAGTTGGGAGTATTATGAGAGCATTAGCTGAACCAACTACTTTTTTTAGAGTTTGTGCTGTTATGTCCCAATAAAATTCATCATAACTTTGGTAATTCCAAATACTTCTGTCGATTATATAGTTGAATTTGTATGTATATACACCTGTTGGAAGATTTATAGGTTCTTTAGGCTCTATATATAGATAGTTGCCTATTTCGGTTACTTTATAATCATATTCTTGGTCATTTATTGTAACTTTATCTAATGTGAAATCTAATCTTCGGCGATTGTTGTTTTTAGAATATGTGTATTTGGGGAGAATTCTGAAAAAACCTTCTGGAAACCCTTCATTATTTGAAACATATACAAATTCTTCTGTTACTTTTACTAATCCGATTGTTTCTAAATTAATTGTGGTTAGTAAATATGCGATATGCTCTGCTTGAGGAGCAAGGATTTCTTTTTCTTCAGATAATTTTATGGTTATGTATGGAAAATCAGGAACAAATTTTTGGGGTGTTGATTGTTTTTCACGATAAAATGTTCCATCAATTTGAAGATTTTCATTTATGGTGTTGGTAGATGATGCTTTTCTTAAACTTTCATTATATATCTTATCATAAGCAGATATTGTTTCTTGTTCTTGTTTTCTTAAATCTTCTAAATTGACGATGCTTGTTGAGTTTGGAGAGTAAACTTCTTCTTCTTTAAAATAAACCGGTGTTATTTTATTTATACGTTTTTTTATGTATTTTTCTATTTCCTTTTTATTGTTAGGATTGGGAAGCTCTTTTAATAGTTTTTGCAGCTCTTTGCGGTGTGATTTGTGGTTGATATTTGATTTGGGAGGCAATTCAGAAATGCTTCTTACACCAGATATAGCGTTATTTGGTTGGCTAAATATAAATAATGCAACGAGATAAACAAAAAACTTCTTCATATCTTTTCCTTTAGTGTTGCGAGTTTCTCTTAAATGCTATATGAACATATATTATAGTTTAATATTAAACACAAGTTTTTAATTTTTGATAGAGGATAACTATGATTGAGAAAAATATTGCTGCAATTATATTAGGTGCGGGTAAAGGTACACGTATGAAGTCTGATTTGCCAAAGGTGATGATGGAAGTGTGTGGAAAGCCTATGATTAAACATATTTTATCAACTTTAGAAAGTATGGGAACAAAGGAAATTGTTACCATTATCTCTAAAGAGGGTGAGCTTGTTAAAGAGACTGTTTTTCCATATAAAACAGCAATACAGGAAGAACAACTTGGAACAGGTCATGCAGTTAGATGCGCAAAAGAGGCGTTAGGTAAATTTGATGGTCCTGTTTTGGTTATTTTTGGTGATACTCCTCTTATTAGTCAAAAGACTTTTCTTAAGACGGTTGATATGATTAATGATGGATATGCTGTGGTTGTTTTAGGGTTTAGACCTGAGGATCCTGCTAGATATGGACGCTTGAAAATGGAAGGAAGCGAACTTAAGTCTATTGTTGAATTTAAAGATGCTAGCGATGAAGAAAAGAAAATAGACTTTTGTAATTCTGGCTGTATGGGTTTTGATGGCAAATACTTATTTGAGATTTTAGATAGAATCGGAAATAATAATGCATCTAAAGAGTTTTATTTAACTGATGCAGTTGAAGTAGCTCGTAATATGGGGCTTAAATGTACAGCAATTGAAGGTGATGCAAAAGAGGTTGCTAGTGCAAATACTAGAGAAGAATTAGCAATGCTTGAAGAATATTATAGGGAAATGAAAAATTGTTAAGAAAATTAAGACAGCATTGGTTTGGTTTGTTATTAACTATATCTATGCTATTATTTTTTGCTTTGGTTGTTGTGGTGATGCTTGCTCCTCATAACGATGATAAACAAAGAGGTTTTGCTCCTTGTACGTATGAAATGTCTGAAAAACTTAATTTTTATAGCGTAAATCGTCAGATTTTTAATGTGTTTGGGGCGATAATGTCTAGTTATGCTTGTTATCTTAATGTTGTTGGGGAAGGCTTTAAACTTTGGTATGATGGAAAGCAAAAAACACCTTGGGATAATTACTTTTTTGAGCCTGTTACAATGGATATTCCTAAAGAGCTTAGTGAGCCTTTTAGCAAAGAGCTAATGGAGGCTAATATGCTTAATGAAGAAGATGGAGATATATTTAATTTTAAGGAGAATATAGATGAGCAAAAGTAAATTTCCGGTTTGGGATTTGAGCGAATATTATAATGGTATTGATGATCCTAAAATTGAGAAGGACTTAGAAGCGTATGCTAAACTTGCTTTAGATTTTAATAAAAAATATAAAGGAAGGGTTAGTAAGCTTGATAAAGATGAATTTATAAAAGCATTTAAGGTTTTGGAAAAGTTGCGTAATATTGCATCAAAACTTGGAGGTTATGCTCATCTTAATTCTACAACTGATATGCTTAATGATAAGGCGACTGCTTTATATCAAAAAGTTGAAGAGCGTATTAGTGAGGCAGCAACAAATCTTGTTTTTTGGAGTATTGAATACAATAAACTTAGTTGTAAGAAGCAAGATGAATTAATTAAGGCTTTGCCTTTATATGCTCCTTATTTAAAAAGGGTTAAAAAATATAAAAAATATGAATTATCTGAAGAAGTTGAGCAAGTGTTATTGCAAAAAGATATTACTTCTGGTTCGGCTTGGGTTAGATTTTATGAAGAAAGTATGGCAAGACTTGAGTATGAAGTTGATGGCAAGAAGTATAATGATGCTGAAATTTCTAAACTTTGCACTTCTAAAGATGAAAAAACGAGGCTTAAAGCTGGTAAAGAGGTAAATAGAGTTGTTAAAGAAAATGCTTATATGATTTCGTATTGTTATAATATGATTATGAAAGATAAGGCGATTGATGATGAGAAGAGGGGATTTAAGCTCCCAATGTCATCTAGAAATTTGGCTGAAGAAGTTGGCGATGAAACAGTTGAGTGTTTGGCTAATACGGTTAAGGAAAATTATAAAAATATAGCATGGAGATTTTATAAACTTAAAGCCAAACTTTTGGGTAAGAAAAAGTTGCACTATTGGGATAGAAATGCACCATTACCTATTGAAAATGATAGAGAATATAGTTGGAAAGAAAGTGTTAAAATTGTTTTAGATGCGTATAAAGAGTTTTCGCCTAAACTTTATAATGTGGCTAAAGAGTTTTTTGAAAATGACTGGGTTGATGTGGCTCCTAAAAAAGGAAAAAGAAGTGGGGCTTTTTGTTCTTCTCCTTTAGTTGAGGGACATCCGTTTTTGATGCTTAATTTTGTGGGACAAAGACGTGATGTTTTGACGCTTGCTCATGAATTAGGGCATGGTTGTCATCATCAATTAAGAAGAAAAAATGGTGTTTTGAATGAGCGCTCTCGTATGACAACAGAAGAGGTGGCTAGTGTGTTTGGCGAGATGCTTGTTTTTCAATCTATGCTTAATAAAGCAAAGTCTAAAGATGAGAAAATATCTTTGCTTGTTATGAAGATAAATGATATGATTAACACTGCTGTTCGTCAGATTGCTTTCCACTTTTTTGAGAAAAGAGCGCATGATGAAAGAAAGTTAGGCGAAGTTTCTCATGAAAGATTGTCTGAAATTTGGGTTGAAGAGATGAAAGAAAGCTTAGGGCCTGATGTTAAGATTGACGATAGCGTTGATTATCTTTGGGGATCTATTGGACATTTCTTCTTCTTGCCATTTTATGTATATGCATATTCATTTGCTGATTGCGTTGTTAATTCTTTGTATTGGTTAAAGATGCAAAACAAAGTTGATAATTTTGAAAATAAATATTTGGAATTATTGTCTAAGACAGCAATTGGTGACTATGAAGAAATATTCAAACCATTTGGTATTAATCCAAAAGATAAGGAATTTTGGCAGAATGGTTTGAACTTGATTGCTTATTATATTGATGAATTAGAAAAATTAATGAAATAAGCTAAAAAAGGACGATAAACAGCTCGCTTGGCGGGCTGTTTTTTTTGTTTATAATCTAATTATTGTATATGGCATTAAAGCGTTTTTAAGAAATTGTGAGTTATTTTATCAAAAATATTGTATGCTTTTTATGATATGTTTAATTTTAGGATATGATGAAGAACTTTTTTAATATAATATTGAGTGTTGTTTTTGCCCTTGTTTTATTTGTAGAACAAGCGTTTGCTGTTAATGTGATAAAAGATGTTAGAATGGGGCAACAGCTTGATGGTATCCGTTTGGTGATTGATGGGACGGAGAAGTTTAATTATGATGCCTTTTTGCTTGATAATCCTAATAGATTAGTTATTGATGTTAAAAATGCTAAGATGGATAATAAGCCTAAAATTGCAAAGAATAAGCTTGTGGAAGAAGTGCGTTTAGGTAATTTGGATAATAATGGTAAGAGAATCGTTTTTGTATTAAAAGGTAACGTTAATATAAAAAAGAAATTTTTGCTTGAGCCTAGTTCATCTCAGAAAAACTGGAGATTAGTGTTAGACCTTGCTACAAGTGGTGTTGCAAATAGTGTAAAGAGCAATACTGTTAACTCAAGTAATAATAATGTTAGTGTTGTTAAGCGCAAGAAGATTGTTGTTCTTGATGCAGGACATGGTGGTAAAGATCCTGGTGCGATTGGTAGGTCATTTAAGACTTATGAGAAGAATATTACTTTATCTATGGTTAAAGAAATTAAGAGTGTGCTAGAGAAAAAAGGATATAAGGTATATTTGACACGATCAACGGATATTTTTATCCCATTAAGAAAACGTGTTGCTATTGCTAGAAGTCATCATGCTGATTTGTTTATTAGCGTTCATGCTGATAGTACGGTTAATAGAAAGGCTCAAGGATTTTCTATTTATACATTGTCTGAAACTGCATCAGACAAGGAGGCTGAAGCTCTAGCTATTAGAGAAAATAAGGCAGATATTATTGATGGTATGGACTTCTCTGATAATTCGCCTGAAATTAATGATGTGCTTATTTCGTTGTCTCAGAATGATAGTCGTAATAAATCTTCTAAGTTTGCGACATATGTGGTTAATGAAGTGCGCCGTAATGTGAAAATGGTGAGTAATGCGCATAAATTTGCTGGTTTTGCTGTGCTTAAAGCACCAGATGTTCCATCTGTTTTGCTTGAACTTGGTTATCTTTCTAACTATTCTGAAGAAAAGCAGTTAAGACAGCCTAAATATCGTAAAAAACTTGCAGATTATATTGCTAAAGCAATTGATAGATATTTTAAAGACCCAGAGATTGTAATATAATTTAAGTATAAAAAAACTCAGAGTAAATCTCTGAGTTTTTTAGTTAAGTTATACTATTTACGACGTGAAGCCTTGGGTTTTGTTGTGTCATTTTTGCGAAATTCAAATAAACTTTTATCTAGTTTTGCGTCTGTTGTTGTATCATACAACGTAAGTGATACTTCCATTGATTGTGGGGTGATAACCTTCCATTGTTTAAGCTCAAATGGTGAGTTTGAAAAAACAAGTGTGAAAGGACCTAGGTCATCTTTTGTGTATTCTAAACCAACCTTTGTTACCCCTGGGTCTTGGTAGAAATCTATTACTTCTAGGTCTTTGCCATCAATTTTTACAGTATTAGCTAGTATCAACGCGGCAGGAATATCGTCATAATCAATATTGGTTATTTGATCAAGCTCTTTGTCGTAATATACGATATAATCGCCATTGCCAACTATTAAGATATCTGATGGAGAATTATATTCCATGCGGATTTTATTTGGCTTTTCTATATATAATTGACCTTCAACCTTGTCTCCATTGCTAGCTATTTGAACAAAGTTAGCGCGCATAGTTTTGATTGAATTTAGATAATTTTCTACTTTTTTGATGTCTTTATCTTCTGTTGAGGCATTTGCACTAGCGCTATATGTCATTAATGCAAACATTAAAGCAGTTGATAATTTGTTTTTGTTTATATAACTCATTTGAACCTCTTTTTATGCTTTTATATAGCAATTTATTGAGAATTATCAAGTTGATGAATTTTATTTAACTTCAACAGGTGTTTTATCACATGGAGTTTGCCCTGTTTTTGCAAAATCCTCATGTGCTGTTTCGTCAAACTCCACCTTATTTTGGTCTTTATCTAGGCAGTATGCTGAAGTTGGTTTGTTGTCAACATAGTTGATTTCTGCTTTTATTGAGCCATCTTTGTTATATATTGTCCATAAACCATTGTAGCCTTTTTCATCAAAATGAGCGATTGTATTAATTGAACCGTTTTCATTATAATTTTTGAGCTCGCCTTTATCAAAATTGATTTCTACTTGCAAAGTTCCATTGTCATAAAATACTTTACCTACACCAACTGGAGAACCCATGTTATAGTTCCACTCTTTTAGTATTTTATTATTTTTGTTGTATATGATGGATTTGCCATGTTGGATGCCATTTTGAAATTCATCATATGAAAAGATAGAGCCATCTGCATTATATTCTTTTACCATACCATGTGGCTTACCTTCTTTATAAGTGCCTTCTAAAAAGATTGAACCATCATTTTGGTAGATTTTTAATAAACCATCTTCTTTACCATTTTTATATTCTATGTCAGATATGAGAATGTTGTTATCATAACTTGTGATACGTCCTGTGATTGGATTACCCTTTAGGTCATAACATATACCTGCATCAAAGTCACAATTAACATCTTTTTCTAGATATACTTTTTCTTTTGTAAGGGCATATGTGCCATAAATTGCACCAGCTAAAACAACAATCCCAACACTTGATAGTAGAACTTTTTTCATGTTTAATCTCCCAATATGATAAATAGGCTCTTAGTATATTATTAAGTCAAAATTAAATTGCAAGGGGGAATTTAAAAAAGTGTTAACTATTGTGAATGTTTATATTTGTGTTAAGGGGTGCAAAATTTGGAGAATGGCTTGTTTTTTATCCATATTTAATGATGCAGTTTGATTTAATATTTTTAAGGTTTCTTCATAACATAAATATAACTCACGTTTATTTGGGGTTGCAGCCATTGTATCATGAATGAAGCGGCAGATTAGCTCTGAAAATAAATCCCAATTATCTTCTGTTGCGGAGCATGAATTTGCAAGTTCGACCATTAGCTCGGCATCGTATTTTTCGCCACTATAACATATTTTTTGTATTTTTTCGTATATGGATAGTGCATCGTTATTAGCGTATTTGATGGCTCTACCGATGCTTCCTTGAGATATTTTGGCAAGTCCTTGTACTTCTTTTTCGTTTAAATCTGGAAGATAACGGCGAATTAGGCTTGCAACCACTTTTTCATCTAAAGGTTTAAGGGATAATTTAGCACAACGAGAGCGAATGGTTGGAAGGAGCTTTCCTGGTGTGTGGGATATTAGGAGTAGAATGCTTTTTAGAGGAGGCTCTTCTAAGATTTTCAATAATGCATTTGCACTTGATGTGTTTAGCTCATCTGCGCTATCTACAATTACAACTCGCCAATTATCATTGAATGATTTTTTTGAGAGAAAAGTTACCACATCTCTTACATCTTCTACTTTTATGACAGATGAGCGTTTTAGTGATTGTTTTAGCTCTTCATCTATTTCTTCACCAGTATTGATGGCTTTTATAAGCTTTTTCTTATCTGTTTCAGTGTAGTCTCGTTCTAATACCTTAAAGTCAGGGTGTGATTTTTGTATGATTTGACCATGAATGGGGTTGTCTTGAGAAATATCTAAACTTGTGTATGTTTTTGTGCTGTCTGCTGTTAATAAGAAACGAGCAATTTTATAGGCAAGAGTTGCTTTTCCGATGCCTTCATCGCCGGTTATTAACCAACCATGATGAAGCGTTTTAGAATTGTATGCAGATAAGAAAAGCTCTTGGCTTTCATCGTGACCAATAAGGTATGTGTTTTGATTAGGATTTAGTACCTCTTTGGCCATAATGATTATTTCCCTTCCTTTTGTTTTAAAAGGTCAAATAAATATGATTTAAATTCTTCAAATTTACTTATTTGTTCGTCTATAATAGCTTCGAATGAACAAGTTTCATCACAATGACGACCACTAAATGATGCGTCTGTGCCTTTAACATAGAATGTTTTAGCTTTTTGGTTAAAGTTTTCTAACATGGTTATATCATTGTTATAGAATGTGGAGATTATGTCTAATCCCATGCCTTCATAGCATGAATTGATTTTTTCAAATGTTTGAGATAAAAATGAAGCGTTTTTATAAATATTTCCATTTCTTAAGAAGGATTTTTCTAAGTTTATACTTTGTTCATGGTTGTCATAGCAAGCATTGATTGCTTCTTTGAATTCTATGAAACGAGGGTCTTTAGTTTTTTTTGTTTCATCTTGTAGAGATGAAAAGGATTTAAACCATTCTTTTTCTTCTGTGCGAGATTTTTGACGTTCTTTTTTGGTTGGGAAAATATATTGTGGTTTATTTTTTGTAGTATCTTGAACTTTTGATGATTGTGGATCTGCTTCATTTTTTAGATGTTTTAAAATTCTTTGAAGTTTTTGATGTTTTTCTTGCTTGGAAGATGTGTCTAAGAGGTATTCATCTTCCTGTCTGATGGTTTCTACACCTACATACTCTTCATCAGCATACGAAATATATGATGGTAAGTTTAGTGCTAGTATAAAACTTAAAAATATACTTATTTTCTTTAACATCGTGTTCCCTCTTATCAAATTGTTAAGAAATCTTTTTGTATATTAGAAAAGAAGTTTATAATTGTCAAAAAGAAATTTTGATTGATGGTAAAAACTAAATACAATAACTCGTCAAAATGGCTTTACAACTAATAATAAAGGACTAAGCTTAGCTTAGTTTGTTCTAAGGTACTTAAAGACTATGATGAAAAATAAAGTTAATTTGAAATTTTGGTTTGGAGTTGGACTTGTTGCTTTTACTTGTGGTTGTGCACATGAGGGCAGGGAGTTTCAATATGAAAATTTAACTGAAGAAGTTAGCGCTATTAAGAAAGATGGCGGATATTATAAGGTGGGTAATCCTTATAAGGTTATGGGACAATATTATACACCTAAGGAAGATTATAATTATTCAGAGGTGGGAATCGCTTCTTGGTATGGTGATGATTTTCATGACAAAAAAACAGCAAATGGCGAAACATATGATATGAGAGCGATTACTGCTGCTCATAGAACTCTTCCTTTGCCTTCTATTGTGAAAGTAACAAACTTAGAAAATGGACGCTCGATTATTGCAAGAGTTAATGATAGAGGTCCTTATGTGAAGAATCGTATTATTGATGTGTCGCAAAAGGGAGCAGAGCTTCTTGGATATCGCCAGAAAGGAACAGCTAAAGTTAAGGTTGAAATTTTAGCAAGAGAAAGCAAGGCTATTAAAGAAGCTATGTTATCTAAAAGTAATAAAGCAAAAGACTTTAACGGTCCTATAAATTATGAATTAGCACCAATATCTGTTTCGGATGTTAAAAAACAAGAAGCTGTTATTGTGGCTAATAATTTGGAGGCAAATGATGTTAAGACTGTTGAAAAAGGAAATTTCTTTGTGCAAGTAGGCGCTTTCTCAGATTATAATAAGGCAAAGGAAATGGCTGAGAATATGAAGAGATTTGGTAAAGTTGTTATTCATGAAGCTTATTTGAGCAAAGATGGTGTTTATAGAGTTAGAATTGGAGCTTATCAAAGCAGAAATGAAGCTCTGCAAATTTTGGATCGTTTGTTAGATTATGGGCATGCAGATGTGTCTATTGTGCAAGGTTAGGAGTGATTTAATATGAAGTTTAATAAATTCTTTTTGTTAGTATCTGGGGTTTCTATGTTGGGTATAGCATCTGCTAATGCCTTTGAAACAAAAGCGTTAAATGCGATATTGATGGATTATGAAACAGGAGAGTATATTTTTACAAAAAATCATGAGGAAATGATTGCTCCTGCATCTATGAGTAAATTGATGACGGTTTATGTTTTGCTCTCTAAAATTAAAGATGGTGAAGTGTCTTTAGATGATTTGTATTTAGTTAGCGAAAATGCTTGGAGAAAAGGTGGAGCGGCAAGTGGCGGTTCTACAATGTTTTTGAAAATTGGACAAGAAGTTCGAGTTGAGGATTTGATTAAAGGTATTATAATTCAATCTGGTAATGATGCTTGTATTGTTGTGGCTGAAAATTTGGCAGGATCTGAAGAGGAATTTGCATCTTTGCTTAATGAAACAGCTGAAAAAATTGGATTAAAAAATGCTAATTTTAAAAACTCAACAGGACTTCCTCATCCTGAACACAAAATTTCGGTTGAAGATTTAGCTAAACTTGCAAGGCATATTATTAAGGAATTTCCTGAGTTTTACCACTTTTTCAAGCAAAAAGAATTTACTTATAATGGTATTAAACAAGGAAATAGAAATCCTTTATTGTACTCTCTTAAAGGGGCTGATGGCTTAAAGACTGGACATACTGATGAAGCAGGTTTTTGTTTGACAGGTTCTGTTGTTAGAGGTGATAGACGTTTAATTGAAGTTATGGCAGGGCTTTCTAGTAATAAAGAGCGCTCCGAAGAAACTGAAAGTTTGATGACTTGGGGGTTTGCTAATTTTGATAACTTTAAGTTTTTTAATAAAAATCAAATTTTAGCTAGTGTTCCTGTTTGGTATGGGGCGATTGATCGTGTTGACGGTGTTGTTGAAGATAATATTGTGAAAACAATAAAGAAAACTGCTCGTAATAAATATGAGGCTAAAGTTGTATATAAAAGTCCACTTAAAGCACCAATTGTTAAAGGTGAGAAAATTGGTGATGTGGTTATTAGCTATGAGGGTAAAAAGGTTGGCTCTTATTCACTGGTAGCAAAAGATAGTGTTGCAAAAATGGGAGCGTTTAGCAGATTTATTGAAAACTTGAAATATTTTGCTTTTGGAGATAAATAAGCTATGCAAGGAAAATTTATTACCTTTGAGGGCGGTGAAGGAGCTGGTAAATCTTTACAAATCAAGAGATTTGCTGAGTATTTGAAAAGTAAAGGGATTGATGTTGTCTTAACTCGTGAGCCTGGTGGAACTGAAGTAGGTAAAGAAATTAGAAAAATTTTGGTTGAAGGTGATAAAGATAAGTTTGATGAAATAACTGAGATTTTGTTGTTTTATGCTGATAGGCGTATTAATCTTGAAAAAGTGGTTAAACCTGCGCTTTTAGAAGGTAAATATGTAATTTCTGATAGGTATAATGATTCGACGATTGCATACCAATATTATGGAGCGAATAAATTTAGCGATACAAAAATTATGGATACTATATATGATGTTATTGCTGGAGATTTTAAGCCTGATTTAACAGTGCTTTTAGATGTTGATGTTAAAGTTGGTTTGGAGAGAAGCTTTAAGAAAGCTGAGGGAATGGAAATAAAAGAGCTTCGCTTTGAAAATGCTAAAGTTGATTTTCATCAAAGACTAAGAAATGGATATTTAGAGATGGCTAAAAATGAGCCAGAGCGTTTTGTTGTTGTTAATGCAAATAATGGTATTGATGAAGTGTTTGATGAACTTATTAAAAAGATTGAAGGGCGTATTTAAGAGCTTAGTTTATTTTATTTAAATATTATTGACATAAAAGGTGATTTATGTTAGATATTTTATAGAAAAGGAATGTTAATACTGAGGTTTTAATTTTATGGCTAATGATTTGATTGTACCTGAAGTTTTACTTATTAATAAGATGGAGGAAATGGATAATTCTCTGTCTGTAAAAGTTTGGGAACAGATGAAAACAGATGCTGTTTGTAGAGAAGAGGAAGAATATAGAGCAATAGCGCCAACAAAACGTCGTGCTCGTAAGATGTTTTTTTCTGATTTTGTAAATAAAGCTATTAGCATACCTATGGAAATTACTCCTAAAGTTTCTGATGAGGCATATAAACAAATTTATAGGTTATATATTTTTTCTTGTCAGCAAGCAATTCATTATCCTGAAGTTAGACGTAATCCTTTTATTTTAGGTTTTCATGCTCTTAAGGAAATTAAGGAAGCATTGGTTGGTATTATGGTTACTTATAGGCTTGTTACACCATCAGCACCTTATAGTTGGTCTAGAGAGTTTTTTGAAAAACATATTTTGATTGATAAAGGACCAGAAGGGCAGGCTATTATTAAGTTTATGTGTGTGCCTGCTGATGCTGTTGATGCAGCTATGAATGAAGAAGTTGTAACAGACTGGATGATATATAAAAATTTTGATACTAATGGTATTAGAACTTTAATGGATGTAAAAAATAATTTGCTTGCGTTGCCTAATTATCAAAGAGGTGGTTCTCCTGCTGCTGAGTTTTCGCGTTTTCAAAGAAAAATGGCAGAGATGAGGGCTGAAAAAGAAGTTAAACGAAATGATGCGTTAGATTTAGAGTTTCGTAAAACGTTGGTTCAATCTGTTGCAGAAAAGACTGCTGAAAAATTAATTTCATCTGGTATGACTACAACTGAGATTTTAAGTAAAGTGTTTAGCTCTGATATTACAAAATTAACATCTTTGGGTGAAGATAATTTGAAATTAGAGAATGATAAGACGCAATGTGGACAAGATAAAATGTTAGAGGCTTGTACTAAACGTTTATCAAAAAATAAATCTAATGTTGAACTTCAAATAGAAGAAATGCTTGATGATACTGAGGAAGAGTAATTTATCTTAAATAGTTTTGTTTTAAGATGTTAAGGGATTGATTATCCAATATTAGCATTATCCAGTAATCTCCAACCATCGTGCTATTTTCTGATGGCCATGGTTTTGCTGTTTGTAAGAACTTTTTAGCTTCTATATCTTCTCTAAATGTATATACATATGATGTTTTATCTGCAAATTCTGGATAGGTGTAGTAATTAAACATAACACCTGAATTCATCCCTGGAATGTATGATATTGATAATAGGTCATCGCTTGGGTGTGTGTATGGTGTGTGGTAAAAACGCTCGCGAAAAGATGGACCTCCACCCTGTACAATAATATATTTTCCGTTGGGATTAAATCTGTTTGATGATTTGAAGCGATTTTGTATTCTTTTATATAAACTTAATTCAGCATTAAAGCCTAAGTTCCATACTTTTTGAGCGTTTGATAGTGAGTTTATATTAACCATTAAACATAGTGCTATGCAAGTGTAGGAAATATTTTTTAGAATTTTATTTGTGCTTTTAAGGGTTATGGTTAACATTGCTGAATATACATATAATAATCCGAAAAAGTCTATACGAGGAGAAAACTCTGTTTCTTTTATTGAAGGAGATAAGAATAATGTAATTAATGCAGAATAAAAGATAGCTATAAAGCAAATAATTGAGAGGGTTTTATTTTTTTTGTTTTTATTTATTAATTGGGATAATAGTGCGTATATAGCACATAATGTTATGATTAGGGTAAAGGCTTTGTATGGTGATGTTATAAAGGGTAGAGTTATGATAAATTGTTTAAATATGTCTTTTGAAATGAGGATAAATTTATCTGCCCATTCATTAAGTGGTATGATTTGAAGATTATAATAACTTTCGTTTATTGCGCCAGTGTGTGTGAAATAAAGTAATGCTAATTTATATAATATTGCGCCAAGAAGGAAGTTTATTATGCTATATTTATAGTCTTTGATAATGTTTTTTAGCGATTTGTTGTCATAAAATAAATTTAAGAAAATTTTAGTGCTTAATGCTGTTGCATAAAGGTTTATAACTGGAGGATAGCCACCTAAGGCAAGCATGAATAATAGTGCTGATAAAATTGTTTTTTTAAGCAAAAAAGAAGTTTCAGATGATGATATTAAAAGGCTTAATATAATAACTGCATTCCAGCTTAGGCAAGGTATTACTATGAATGAGAAATACATAAAAGATAATATGTATGGAGTTAGTGTTGTAAATAAAGCAAATAGAATATAGTGTGTTTTGGTGCGAGGTAAGCTCCAATATTTGGCGAGAAGAGCAATACCTAGTGAAAAGCCTGTAAAACCAAGTAGATTATTTATTATGGGGAGGATTTTACCTAAACTTAGAATATTGATGAATAAAAATTGGGAAAAACGCCCCTCAAACAATCCGGCTTCTAATTTGACGTTATGTCTTAGATATTGCCAATCATGGTCGCCAAACATAAAAAATGTGCTATGATATAAAAACACAATGCTTAAAGCTATTAGTGATGTGAAAAATGCACTCCAAAAAAGTGTGTCTGCCTTTTTTAGCTTAAGTATAAGATAGGACTTAATGTCAAAATTAAGTATTTTTTGTTGTATATCATTCATGTTTTTTAGGCTAATATTTGAGAGGGAAATAGTCAACGAGTGAGAAAAAATATGCACAGCAACTTTTAAGTGTTTGAAAAAATAATAATATTTTTTTTAGTAGAATTATCTAAAAGTATTGACAAGTGTGACACAGTTGATTTATAGTTATGTCATAATGGTTGAATTAGCTTTTGATAAATGCTATTTATTGGGCGTCTATAGGGCGCCTTTTTTGTTTTTAAATTCTATTTTGTAATTTTGGGTAAACATTGTTTGCCCTTTTTTGATATTTAAAAGGAGAAAAATATGAGTATTAAACCAGCAAAAATCCAATTTAATGGTGGGGAAATTAGCCCATGGTTAGATGCGAGGTATGATATTGCAAAATTTGATAAGAGTGCAAAATTGTGTCGTAATTTTATACCACTTATTGAAGGGAGTATTAAAAGAAGAGGGGGCTCTAGATTTGTGGCTAGATGCTTAAATGATGATGGGGTTACATTTAGTATTAATCCTTATCCAAGCGAAGCTGAAGTTATTATTGATGGGGAAAAAAGAAATAATATAAAAGTGGCTAGAGGGGAGTATGTTAGCTTTGAACTTAAGATGGTGGGATATGCACCGTATAGTGGGAAAATATTAGTTAATGATGATTTATGTATTGATGTAAAACTTGTTTCTAATAGTGAAAAAAGGATATTGAAAATTATTTCTAATCCTATTGATGCAATTATTAAAATTGATGGGTATGAACGAAATGAGGGGGAATTTGCGAAAAATTCTGAAGTTTTTTATATTGTGTATAAAGATGGGTATATTATGAAGTCTGGTAATGTGATACTTAGCGAGGATATGGAGCTTTATATTGAATTAGAAAAAGACGAGGAAGTTGTTGGAGGGGAGAGTGTTTTTGGTGACTGGGGAAGACCTGTTGGATTGATTAGTTGTAGTGCTGTTGGATATATTGAAAAGCAATATAAATGTTTTTTATTAAGATTCGAAAATGGTTATTTGCCGGTAATATTTAATGCCAATGAAAATGTTCCAAATAAAATTGATGAAACTCTTTTTTGTTATGAAAATGTTGATGGATATGATGCTGTTGTTTATAAAGGTGGCAAGTATGTTTTGTGTTATATGGAACAGGGAAGCGAAGCTTTGTATTATAAATTGCTTGATGGGACACTGATTTATGCTGTTGATTTTTTAACTCAAAAAGCTGTTGGTTGGCAAGTGAATGATGATGGAAAATATGCATCATATTATGCCAATTATGATGGGCATGTTTCTGGTAATGCTGTTAAGGTTTATTATAAAGGTAATTTGATTTGGGAATTGAAGGGGAGAAATTAATATGGGAAATGTGAGAAGTTTTTTAGTGCCATTTAAGTATAGTCATAAAGTGGCTTATGTTGTAGAATTTAGTCATTTGAAAATAAGGTTGTTTGCAAAAAATAAACTTGTGAAACTTGATGGAAAAGATTTTTCAGGAAATGTTGAAGAGCTTTCTGGTGAAAATGTGGATTTGCATGCATTAAATGATGATGCTTTGGTTATTGATAGTCCATATAGCTATGATGATTTGTGGGATGAAGAAGATAAGTGTATGGGAATTCAGACTATTCAACACTCTGATGTGCTTTATATTTTTAATGAAAATCATCCGATAATGATGTTAAAAAGATATTCTAATATTGATTGGAGATTAGAAGAACTTGAAATTAAAAATGGTCCGTTTATGGCGATGAATACTTCGGATATTTTAATATCTTCTGATGGGGTTTGTGGTAATGTTAAACTTAGTGCTGATGGAGATGTTTTTAAGGATAGTGATGTTGGACGTTTGATTAGGCTTAGAAATTTTGATGATGATACTAAAGGATGGGTTGCTGGTTATGAGTATAAAATTGACGAGTTATGCTTATCTGACAATAAGTATTATAAAGCACTTAATGGTGCAATTAGTGGAAGCCAAAAACCTGTTCATAGTATTGGGGTGAAATCTGATGGAGGTGTTAGGTGGAGATTTATTCACGATGGAATGGGGATTATTAAAATAAAAAAAATTATTGATGCGCGAAATGTTGAAGGAGAAGTTTTATCTAGGCTTCCTGATACGATTTTAAATGGAACGTTATATTGGGAATTAGGAGTTTTGCACAATGGTATTAAGCACCCAAAATCGGGTGCTTTTTTTAGGAACAGATTTTGCTTTTTAGTAAATACTGATACAGGGCCTAATGTTTGTATGTCTTGTGTTGGTGATTATAATAATTTTGCTGATTTAGATGTTGGAGAAGCAACAGCAGAAACGGCTATAACTGTTCCTGTTTTGAATACGGAATTTAATGAAGGAAAATGGTTATATGCTGGAAGTTCGCTGTTTGTTGGAACTGGTGCTTCTGAGTTTTATATTGATGTGATGTCAACGTCTTCAGGACTTTCTTCTGATAATGTGAAAATAGTGCAAATTTCTAATGTTGGAAGTAAGGGAGTTATGCCTGTTAATGTTGGAAGTAATGTGTTTTTTGTTGATAGATATGGGCTATCTATTAGAGATTTATCGTACGATTATTATAGTGAAGGATATAAAGAGATTGATATTTCTATATTGGGAAAACATTTATTTTCATCTAGAATTATTGGAATTAGTTTTCAGGAAACACCTGATAAGATTTTATGGTGTTTGATGGCTGATGGAATGTTGGTTGCGATGACGTTTTCTCAAGAACAAGAAGTTGTGGCTTTTTCTAGACATGATTTTAGTGGAGATGTTGAAAGTATGGCTATTGTTCCTAATTTTGAAGATTGTTGTGATGAAATGTGGGTTGTTGTTAGTAGAACTATTAATTCTGCTAAATTTAGAAGTGTTGAAAAAATAGAGCAAGGAATGCCGTTTACTTATCCTTTAAGTGTTTTAAAAGAAAATAATTTGGCTAAAAAGGAGGATATTAAAAAAGAATATATCAAAAATCAGGCAATATATTTGGATGGATTTGTGTTGTTTGAAAGAGGTGAGCTTGATGAGTGCGAAGAAGTTTCCGGTTTAGAGCATTTGGAAGGAAAAAAAATCAAAGTTTTTGCTGATGGAAGTGTTGAAGATGATCAATTTGTAATTGGTGGAAAAATAACTATTAGTAAAAATTGGGTTAGGGTTTTGATTGGTTTACCAATAGTTAGCCAATTTATTCCACAGCTTAATTTTATTGAAAATCAAATGGGGAGTGGCTTAGGGCAACGTCAGAGAATAAATCATGTTTTGCTTATGCTTTATATGTCTGGTGGAGGCAAAATTGGGCCTTATGAAAATAATTTACATGAAATTTGTTATCGCTTGAGTGATGACGAAATGAATGTTTCTAAAGAGCTTTTTTCGGGTAAAAAAGAAATTTTATTTAATGGGGCAACAAGTGTTAATGAAACTGGAGCGATGTTGATGATTGAAAATGATAGCCCAATGCCGATGAATATTTTGGCAATTGTTCCGTTTTTAGATGTTAATTAAGGAGTTTTGAAAGGAGTATATAATGGTGAAAGGTTTAACTAATGCTAGAGTTGTTTTGGATGTGGCGTCTGGCTCTGGTGGTGATAAGGTTTGGGCGTTAAAGGGATTTGGTGCACCTAAAAACAAAGGCGATAAGGTCTTTATAAGAAAAAATCTTAAAGGCGATTTGATGCCGATTACGAATTTTGCTGACCCTAGTGCTACTTCTGCATATTGTAAAAATGATGGTTCGGTTATTGCACATTTAACTTCTAACAGTTTTATGTTATATGATTTGGCTTATGGTACTACATATAGTGATGGAATGTTACTTGGTAAACCAACAGAAAGCAGGCAATATCATAGAACTAAAAGACTTGGTGATAAAGTTGTTTTTTATTCAGATTCAGATGTTAGTGATGGAACAACACACGATATAATTGCTGGAAAGACAACGATTGTAGAAATATATGGCAAGTTTTTAAGAGAAGATTTGGTTTTACAATATGTTTCTGATAATAATTTTAAGCTTCAGAGATATGATATAGATACTAACACTTATGGAGAAGATTTAGGCAGTATTAATATAGGTGAAGGTAGTAATGTTTATTATGTTGCTGATGTTGTATTAGATGGAAATATACTTCTTGTTGGAAAAAGAAGAAAAAGTTATGCCGAATATTGGTCTTGTTTTTATGATGTTAGTGATTTGCATAATCCGATACTATTAAATAAAACTAAGATGATTTCGGAGTCTAAGATATATTGTGCGACAGGATTGAGAGTTGGAGAGTATATCATTACAAGAGGCTCATCTCACCTTGATACATATACTAAGGACACAACACATATATATCAAATTAAAGAAAACTATACACTTGGTAGTGCTGATAATATAAATGATGAAATTGTTTATTTGTTATCTGGTGTATCAACTGTGTGTTATAATGAAGAAAATAAAATTTTATCTATTGGTGGTAATTTCTTTAAGTATGAAGATGGTAAGTTTAATCGAATTAGAATTGGGTATGGGATGCTTGCAACAAATGTAACAACCCTTCCTAGTGCTTTTATATTATCTGAAAATTTAGAAACGTCTGCTAGGATTTTTACTTATAAAGCGTCATCATCTAACGTCAAACGATTAAATGTATATAGACAAGCTGATCTAGATGCAAATTGGTTTACAACAAGCGATATGATATCTGATGTTTTTACTGGAATATATACAGGTAGAACAGATGAAAATGATAGGGTTGAGGTAGAGTCTATTTTACCTGCTAAAGTTAACCTAACTGTTGTAACAGATGTTGATGTTAGTGATGGTGAAATTATATTTGAGGGGGTAGCGTAATGACATCTTTAGAGAAGAAAGCATTTAAAGGTTTAACAACTGGGATTAAGGTTAGAAAACCTCGTTATTATTATCAGGATATTGTTGAAGTATATAATGAAGATACAATAAAAAACATTGAGCTTACAAAATTTGAAGGACTTGAGTATAATGTGAACCAAAGAGTGATTAGGTTTAAAGAAAAAACTTTGTGGAACAATACCATATCTCCATATATTATGAGAATTTTAGCACCTTATAATGATGAAAAGTATTTAGCTTTGGCTAGATTTGTTAATTATAATATTGTTGGTTCTCCTGATATTAAAGAGGGTGTTGCAAGTGGCTTTAGTTCTTCTGATTATATTCTTGTACCAGAGCCTTTTAATCCTAAAGCTAAAACTTGGGAAATTGTTATAAAATGTACAACAAGTGATAGTTTTGTTAATGAGAGTTATCTTTATGGTAATAAAAGCACAAATAGGTCAACTCCTCAATTAGCCACATCTGCAACAGGTAATATTAAAATATATATGGCAAGTACAACAGGCAGTTGGAATATTGCAGATAATGTTCTATCTGAAAATGTGCTAGAGGTAAACACAACTTATTATATTAAAACTTCTTTTGATGGGGCTAATTATATTGTTAGCGTTAGAAAAGATGGAGAAAGTGAATGGGTTGAGTTTATTAATATTGCATCAACCTTGACAATATATGGTACTGACCAATTAGAGCTTGCTATTGGAATGGATAGTGGTAATCAACCTTGGAATGGTAGTATCGATTTAAATGAGTGTCATATTATAGTTGGTAGTGCTATTTTATGGGGAAAGGATGCAAATAATATTTTTGAGCTAAAGGGTTGTTTGCTTGAAGATGGTAGTCGTTTATCTGCATATAACACAGCATTTTGTGGTGGCGGTGAAGTTCTATTAAGTTCATCTGACAATGATAGGGAAGGATATGCTTGGGGTGGTAAAATTGATTTTCCTCCTGAGTTGCCTTTTTATAAAGCTTATAAGATAAACTATAATATTGTAGGTAAAATGTTATACAGTTGTATAAATCGTTATGATTATGATAGTAGTTTGAGCGATGCATATATCACAGGATATAAAGCTAGAGGATTTGATGCCTCAAACTATATTGAGATACCAGCTATGAAAAATTATAATAGTTATGAGATGGTGTTTAGAGGTGGTATATATAATCAGACTGGTGGACATTTAGTATGGGGCGATAATACATCATCATTTTTTATACAAACAAACTCTAAAAAGTTATCTATTTCTAAAGGCTCTACTTATGTTGGTACTAATGTTATACCTATCGATACAATATATGAGTTTAAGCTTGTATGGGATGGTACAAACTCTACTTGGTATTCAAGGGTTGCAGTTCCATATGGAGCTTTAGAAAATCCTTGGGTACTTGAGGGGACAAAAAACATCGATTTGTTTGATGGAGCTAATGTTCTTAGAATTGGAGGACCTTCTACTAGTACATCGTATTATTGGAAGGGTGATATAGATTTGTTAAACAGCTATATAAAGGTTGATGATGAATATTATTGGAAGCCTTTAACTGAGGTGTAAATGATAGAGTGATGATAAGGCGCTTTTAGCGCCTTATTTTATGGAGGTGGTTTTGAAAAAATATATTTCAAAAAAAGAACGGATGGTTAATAAGGTTTTAGAAGAATTAAGGGGTGGTAAATCTCTTTATGCTTCGTGCTTTGAGGTTGGAATTAGAACAGGGGAATTTTATGATTTTATAGCTAAAAATGATAAAGCTAAAGAAAAGTATTTATTTGCGCTTACGGATTATGCTGATAAATGTGTTGATGATATTAGAGGGATTGTTGATGAGCTAAAAAAAGGAGAAATTGATAATTCAACAGCTAAATTGTTGATTGATACATTAAAATGGCTTGTGAGCAAAAGTAATCAAGATGTTAATGGAGTGGGAAGTAATGATAGCGAAGCTGGAGATGAGGACTTTAAAGAAATTGTTGTAAAATTTGTATAGTGGGAGTTTTTTATGAAGGTGGAATTACCAAGAGCATTTCAGGAGTTATTAACTGCAAAGGCTAGGTATAAATTGTTTTATGGTGGAAGAGCTGGTGGGAAATCTTTTGCTTTTGCTGATGCGTTATTAATAAAAGCAACTAGTAAAAAAATGCTTATTGCTTGTGTTAGAGAAGTTCAAAACTCTATTAAAGATTCTGTTTATAAATTGATTGCAGATAGAATTAGCTTTTATGGCTTAAAAGAGTATAAGCTTTATGAGGATAGGATTGTTAATTTAAAGAATAAATCAAAATTTATTTTTAAAGGTGTGTTAGAACAACATTCACAAAATATAAAGTCTTTGGAAGGGGTGGATATTTGTTGGTGTGAAGAAGCGCAAAAAATATCGGCAAGAGCTTGGGAAATTTTGGACCCAACAATTAGAAAAGATGGTTCTGAAATTTGGTTATCAATGAATAGGGAAGAAGAATGTGATCCAGTTTGGAAGGCTCTTGCCTTAAAGGCTTATGATGATGTTATACTTAGAAAAGTAAATTATTATGATAATCCTTATTGCCCTTTGGGAATGAAGAAGCTTGCTTTGAAGATGAAGGAGGAAAATTATGAAGAGTATCTTCATGTGTGGGAAGGAGAGCCTAGATTAGAGGCAGGAAATCATTTAATTGGACGTGAAGAAGTATATAAGGCTTTTGAGGGAAATAGGGTAAATTTGATGGGGTATGCACCTTTAATTATTGGGGTTGATGTGGCAAGATTTGGCGATGATAAGACTGCTATTTGTTTTAGGCGTGGAAGAGTGGTTGAAAAATTTTTATTGTTTGAAAAATTAGATGTTGTTCAAGTTGCGCACCAAGTGTCGGGGATTATTGCAGAGTATAATCCGGTCAGAGTTTGTATTGATATTGGTGGATGCGGTGCTGGTGTTTATGATGTTTTAGTTAGTAATGGATTTTTAGATATTTTGGTGGCAATTAATTTTGGGCAGAAGGCTGAAAATCCTGAAAGATATGTTAATCGTAGAGCAGAGATGTGGGATAGAGTTAGAGAATGGCTTAAGTCTGATGTTGGTGTTTTTTTGCCTAAGGTGGATGGTGTTGTTGAAGATTTGACAGCTCCATTAAAAATTTATGATAGCATTGGAAGACTTCAGCTTGAGGCTAAATCTGAGATTAAAAAACGCATAGGACACTCAACAGATGTGGGTGATGCGTTGGCGCTAACTTTTGCGATTAAAAATGTGGAGTATCTAACGAGTATAAGTAGGTTAAAAAGAGGAGGTGAGTATGTTGATGATGGGGTTTATTTGTAATTTGTTATTTAATTTTATTTAAGAGAGCTTGGCTCTTTTTTTTTGTTTATTTTATGGAGGTATTTATGTTTGAAAATTTGAATCAAAAAGATAAATTAAAGTATAAATCTAAGATTGTTGCTGATGATATTTTGGGAACATTTGAGGCAATGAAAAAAGAACGAAAAGAGTGGGAGCCTATGTGGAATAAGGCTGCTGAAATGTGTGCTATTAATTCTAAACTTTTTAATAAAGATGAAAATGGTAGGCATAGGCAAACTATATTTGACAGTACAGCTCGTAATGCTTTAACTTGTTTTGCGGCGAGCTTAAAATCTGTTATTGTGCCAACTACATCTAAATGGCATAGATTAAAAGCAGTGGATCCTAAACTTGATGAAAATGATGAGGTGAAGAAATATTTAGAATATGCAACAGATTTGTTATTTAGAGTGAGATATTCATCTAAAGCAAATTTTGCTAGCGAAAGTGATTTGATGTTCAATCAACTTGGTATTTATGGACATGCTCTTTGGATGGTTGATGATGAAGTTGGTAAAGGAATTGTGTATAGAGCTATTCCTGTTAATGAGGCTTATATTAAGAGGAATGATAGAGGCGGCATTGAGTGTGTTATTAGAGAGTATGAGCTTAGCGCTAAAGAGGCATATGCTAGATTTGGTGATAAGGTTTCAGGTGAGATAAAGAGGGCATTAAGTGGAGCGCCTAATCGTTTATTTAAGTTTATTCATGCTGTGTTTGAAAAAGAGGACTATGATGTTAAGAAAAAAGATAGTAAAGGAATGAGATTTGCAAGTGTTCATTTGGAGGTTGGTAATAGAAAAATTGTGCAAGAAGGGGGATATAGATGTTGTCCGTATATGGCGCCTAGATTTTTGGGGATTCCTGGTAGTTCTTATGGAGATAGCCCAGCTTTGCAAGCTTTTTATGATATGCTTACAGCTAATGAAATGGGAAAAACTATTCTTAGAACAGGGCAATTACAGGCAAATCCTCCGATTTTGACTAATATGGGGTTGATTGATACTAATAAGTTAGGGTCTGCTGGGGCTGTGATTAGAGGTGGTCTTGATAATCAGGGGAGACCAGCTGCTGTTTCTATGCAATATGGGAATAATCTTTCTATTACTATTGAAATGCAACGAGAAATTAGAGCTTCTATTGAGAGAGCATTTTTGGTGCCTTTGTTTCAATCTTTGACACAATCAAAGCAGATGACTGCAACTGAAGTTGAAAAAAGAGAAATGGAAAAATCTATGCTTTTGGCTCCTATGTGTGAAAGAATTGCTTCTGAATGGTTGACTGGAAATATTGAAAGAGAGCTTGATATTTTAATGTCTTATGGAATGCTTGATGGTGTGCCAGATGAGTTGATGAAAGAGGGGGCTATTGCTATAGAGTTTGAAAGTCCGGCTGTTCGTATGCAAGATGCTAGTTCTATTATGGGGCTTTATAAAACAGTTGAAGCTGCAGTGACTTTGAGCCAGTCAAATCCTTCTGTTCTTGATATATTTGATATGGAGAGTGCTCTTCGTAAAATTGCTGATTATCATGGAGTTGATAGTAGCATTGTTAGAACTAAAGAGGATATCGAAATGTTAAAGCTTAGGGCTTCAATGAAAAATGCTGAAGCAATGATGGGCGTTGTTGCCAATCCATTAATGTCTGCAATGAATAGCATTAAATGATGTTTTTTTATAAAAAGAAAAACCGTCGATTGTCTCGACGGTTCTTAGATTAGATTACATTACATTGTAATTTGGGGTGTATATATTCTGATTAGCATGGTCGTGGCTAGGCTTATTGAACAAGTCTGCTAGACCATTGATTGGAATATATGCGTAATTTGGGCGAGATGTTACTTCGTATTTTACCTCATAGAGGTTTTTGCGTAATATCTCTAGACTTAACCATGGGTCTGATAATTTATGGTCACCTAAAAACTCTCTTGATACTTCGTTTATAAGAGGTTTTATAGCTTCTAGTCCCCATTTTTTACGTTCTTCTTTTATTTCTTGGTTTGGAGCGTTTGAGGTATAGTCTTCAACAGCGACAGCGCCTAAGTATCCTTTTATAGAACGATACATGCCTGCGATATCTCGAACGCTTATGTATTTTTGTTTGCGCTCTCTCATTGGAAGAGCAGGTTCGCCAGCAAAATCAATGAAGCGTAAGTCATTGTCTGGGGTAACCATAACTTGACCTAAGTGGAAGTCACCATGTACACGATGGGTTAGGGTTGTTGATTTACCTTCTCTTATGGCCTTTAATTTTGGGGAAATAAACTCATGAGTGTATTCTTCCCAGTGCATGATTAAATCTTGAGCTTTTTCTTTTGTGTCAGTTGGAAGATCAGCTAATTTTTCGATAATGTCTCTTTTTGTTTGATATAAGAGTACTTGAAGATTTTTTTCATAAATGTTGATGAAGTTTTCATCAGGTAGTTGAGGAGTAAACTCTTCTTTTTCATCTGGTCTTGATAAACATTCATTCATTTCTTTTGTTCGTTTGCTCAATGTTCTTATTAAATCCATAAATTCAGGATTGTCATTGGCTGTAATATCTCTTTGGATTAGATAATTTATACGAAGTTTTTCTTGGAGAATTGATTTTAAGTAATTCCACATATCGCCTTTGTTTGGTACAAACTCTTGAATAACACCACCTGATGCTTCAACACCTTCTGGTGTTCTCCAAATTAGACCACCATATGTTTGAGGCATGAATGTTGCTTCTTCACGCATGAGCTTTTCGTTCATCTCAAACTCTGAATTAATATCTGGTGAAAATTCTAACATGCGCTCTAGTTTGAAAGCAAGTTTGCCATCGCCAATTTTGAGCGTGGTGTTACTTTGTTCTACACCAAGTGCTTTTGATGTTTCATCTTTGTGTTCTTGTAACATATCTTTGGAATTATAAATTGTTGTGCTTTCTAGTGACCAACCATTTGGAAAAGTGATTTTGCCATTATTTTCTCTCATTAATTGGGTGAAAGATTGCCAAAAATCAGGCTCTATAGTGGCATCTGTGTAGTAATAGCCATCGTCTAGAAAAAGAAAATTCCCCTTTTGGGGTGGAGTCTCTTTTATAGCAAGTGGCATGGAAAAAAAGCGTTTTGTATTGTCATCTAAGGTAACTTCGCCGATTACGAATAATTTGTTATTATTATCAAAGGGAAGTTGTTCTAGAGCAAGGGAGGTTACTTGATTGTTTTCAATCTTGGTTTTAAAATCACACCAACGGCATTCGTGGATGTAATTAAGAATTTTTGTGGTATTCATATCAAAAGATTCCTTTATTATTGTTTTTATGATTGATGTATATAATACTAAAAAATACTTGTCAAAGATTCTTTTTATTTTTATTTTGAAAAAAAAAGGAGTATTTGGCATGAATAAATTAACTAATTTAGCAGAGATGGTTGGAATTTCATCTTCTTATATTGATAAAACAGGTAAAAAGCATGATACACCTGATGATGTACGCAGATTTTTTTTAGAGGCTATGGGGATAAAAGCGAAGAATGATAATGAAATAGAAGCTGAAATAAAAAGAGTTTTAGAGCCTTTGTTAATTGAAGAAGTGCTTGCGTTTTATGAAGATGAAGAAATTTTAATCAAAATTAAGGCAAATGGAGTCTTTAAGGTTATTTTGAGTAATGAAGATGGAGAGCTTGTTGAAGAATTAAAGGTTAATGGCAATGAGGATTTTTCTTTTAGGGTATCTGAGTTCGGTTATTATAATCTAAAAGTTGAAGAAGAAGGTGGTGATAAAAAGGCTGAAAGTTTTATAATTTATGCACCAAAGTATTGTTATTTGCCTCAATTTATAAAAAATAAAGAACATATTTTTGGTGTGTCTTTGATGATGTATGCACTGAAGTCTGAAAATAGTATTGGTATTGGGGATTTTGGTGATTTGGAGGAAATTGTTAAGTTAACTGCTAAAAATGGTGGTGATGTTGTTGGGCTTAGTCCTTTGGGAGCGATGAGTCCTTATACTCTTCCTAAATCTATACTTAATATGTTTAAGGGTGATGTTTCTCCGTATAGAACGCTAAGTAGGTTATTTATAAACTATGCATATATTAGTTTGAAAGATGTTGAGGATTATAAAAACTCTGCTGATGTTTTGAGTTTTATGAATGATGAAGGAGTTAAAAATGAAATTAGGCGCTTAAATGAAAGCGATAAAGTGCTTTATACTCCTGTATTAATGTTAAAGCTTAAAATTCTTACAATGATGTATAAGGAATTTATTAAAAACGGAAGTATTGAGAGAAAAAATGAGTTTTTAAGATATAAAGATGAAAAAGGGGAAGAATTATATAATCTTTGTTTGTTTGAAGCATTATTAGAGCGAAATAGAGGAGTTCCTTTTTGGCGTTTTTGGATGGATGGGACTGATGATATAAATTCTTTGGTTACAAGAAAATTTGCTGATGAGAATAAAGAACGTATTGATGTTTTTGCTTATTGTCATTGGCTTGCTGATTTGCAACTTAAAAAATTGCAGAATTTAGCGATTGAACTTGGAATGAAAGTTGGACTTTATACGGATATGCCGATTGGAGCTGCGTCTAATGGAGCTGAAGTTTGGGAAAATACTGAAGCATATGTTTTAGATGCTGGAATTGGTGCGCCGGCTGACCCAATGAGACCAAGGGGACAAAGCTGGGGATTTACTCCTTATCATCCTCATGTTTTAAGAAAGCAAAAGTATGCGCCTTTTATTAAACTTGCTCGTGAAAATATGATAAATTCTGGTGCGTTGAGAATTGACCATGCTATGGGATTGTTAAGATTGTTTTGGGGATTTTTTGAAGAAGGAAATCCTGTTGTGCAGGGTGCGTATGTGTATTATGATATGAAGGTTTTAACTGCGATTTTGGCTGTTGAAAGTAATAGAGCTAAATGTTTAATTATTGGAGAAGATTTGGGTACGGTGCCGGAAGGATTTAGAGAATATATGGCAGAACATGGACTTTTATCTTATAAAGTATTCTTTAGGCAAAAAGAAAAAGATGGTAGTTTTATTAAACCTTGTAACTATGATTATATGTCTTTGGCACAATCTTCTACTCATGACCAAGCAACAAGTGTTGGTTTTTGGTGCAATGAAGATATTGAAGTGTTTAAAAAGTGTGGTTTGTATGTTAATGATGAACAATATGTATCTAATTTGCAAGGACGCCAAAAAGATAGAGTTAATATGATTAAAGCCTTTGATGAACTTGGTATTGTTGATGAAAAATTAAAAGGTGAAATGATTGATAGTGCTGAAAAAGGTGATGATGTGCCTGATGGGATTGAGCGTGTGGTTAATGTGTTTGGAGCTAAAACTAATAGCGCATTGTATTTGGTTAGGTTGTGTGATATATTTGCGCAAAAGGTTTTGGATAATGCTCCAGGAACTATTGATGAATATACTAACTGGCGTGTTAAACTTGGTTGTGATATTGAGATGATTAAAAAATCAGATTGTTTTGAGAATGTTATGAATGATATTAAAAAATATCGTTCTTAATAAGTCTTATAAATAATGTTGTAAAATTGAAGGAGTGCTTTGGCGCTCCTTTTTTTGTTGTAATTTTTTTATTGGAGAAAAGATATGTTTTTAAAAAAGGCAAAAAGAGAACTACAATTAGTTAAAGCTTTTCAGGAGTTATTTTTAGATGATAAAAAGGAGCTTAAAGATGCGGGAAAGATTGTTATTTCTTTTTTGAGAGATGAGGTTGGGGGACGTGGTGAATTGGGGAAGAATGGAGTTCCTTATTTTTATGATAGTAATAATAGTTTTGATGTGGGAGCTGCGGGATTTTTGCTTGGTAAAAGAAGAGTGTTTGATTTGATTATTAAATATTTATCACTTGATGAAAGAGAAATATTTAAGCTTATTAGCGTTAGTAAAAAACGTGATGAGAATTTTGATGATGAAATTAATGTTTAGTTTATTTGGAATTAAAAAAATAAAAATAGATTGATTAAAAAGTATTGACAAGTGTGACATAGTTGGTTTATAGTTATGTCAGAATGGTAGAAGAGGCATCGATTTGATGTCTTTTTTTGTTTTTAGGCGCTGAAATAGCGCTTTTTTTTATATTTAATTTTGAGGATTGCTTTGGCAGTCCTTTTTTTATTTGTGTTTAACATTTTTTGTGAGGAAAATATGAGAAAATTTAATAAGCCGGAGGGGCAGACTACCTCCGATAACTTTCTTAAGTCTGAAATTGAAAAAGACTTTTTGCGCGCACAATCTGGTTGGGGTGAGGTGAGCGATGATGATCTTTCGTATATCAGTAATAAGGGTTTTAAATCTCCTTCTGATTTACTTAAATCTTATCGTGAGTTAGAGCGAGTTTATTCGTCTAAAGTCAGCATTCCTCGGGACGGCGATAAAGAGGGCTTTAGTAAACTTTATTCTAGGCTTGGTATGCCTAAAGATTTGGACGGATTTAATATTGAATTTCAAGATGAAGATAAAGAACTTGGAAGTCAATTTACGAAAGTATGTCTTGAAAATAATATTCTGCCTCAGTCTGCAAAAGCTCTTTATGAATGGTTTGTTAAATCTAGAGAAGATGCAGAAAATGTGATGAATCAAGATTGGGAAAATCAATCTTTTTTACAGATGAAGGAAGTGGAAGAAAGTTGGGGCGCTAAGGCTAAACAAAACATCGAATTAATGAAAAGAGGTATTAGACTTGTTTCTGATGATGAAGATGTAATTGAAAATATGGAAAGAGCCTTGGGTACTAAGCAAATGATGGAAACATTTTGTAAGCTTGGAGAAGCCGTTTCTGAAGATAATCCGGTTAGTTTTGGAAAAAGAGGGAGGACTGATGATGATTGGTCTGCGGTGGAATATTTTAGAGAAATGTTTAATGATTATTAATTTTTAATTTGAAAGGAAAAAATAATGGCTAGTACATTAAAAGAAATTGCGGTATCGCTCTCTAAGAAACAGGAGCATTATGTTGATAGTTTAACTGAAGAATCTCCAATTTTAGATAATATGCGTTTTGAACCTTCTACCCATGGTTTATGGAATGCATATGAAGAAGTTGCTAGAATTGAAGGTGCTGGTTTTGTTGATATTAATCAACCATTGCCTGAAATGGAAGTTGATTCTAATTTGAAAAAAATTGATTTATCTATTTTGGGTGGTGAAATTTTCTTGCCGGAGGATAAAGGCTCTGTTATTGGTGTTAGTGAATATTTTGGTAAGAAAGTGCCTGTGCTTTTGAAACATGCAGGTCAAACAGCTGAAAAGAAAATAATTTATGATAACTTTATCCCTTATGCTGTAAATAATGGTAAGGCGCAAAATTCTGGTGCTGAAGAAAATTGTTATTCTATGGTGGCTGTTAGATTTATTGATGGAGAAGTAACAGGTTTATATTCTCAAAGCAATATTAATCGTTTTGGACTTTTAGATTCTAGACCTATTAATGGTGGTGCACTTTATAAAAATCATGATGGTGTGCTTGGATATGGTTTGAGACTTAAAGGCTATATTGGTATGCAACTTGCTAACAAAGATGCTGTTTCTGCTATTGTTAATATTAACCAAAACAATATTCCAACAGCTGACCAAATCGATAATATGCTTGTTGATGCAAAAGCAACTCCTGGTTCTACATTTATTTTCTGTCATCCTAAAGTGTTGTCTATGCTTAATCAATATAAAGGTAATATTTTACAAGCATCTTCATATGATTTTGATGTTAATAGAAGCTTTATGGCATGGAATGGCATTCGCTTTATTACATCTTATAACTTTAAAAATGGTACGGAAGAAGCTGTTAAATTAGCGTAATTTATTGATAGGAGTGAAAGTAATGTTGAAAAATATATTAAAAGTATATGGCGAAGATTTAGTTAATGGTGATTTGGCTTTATCTTCTATTGAAGGAGGAAAACCTGTTTGCGCAGGTGGAACATGTGGTGCATTATGTGTTAATGTTTTTGCTAAAGGTGATGTGGTGTTGGCAGAAGATGTTAACGTTAGTGTTAAACATGGTGATACTATTGATGGTGGTTTTGCTGAATTGTTTGCTATCAACCTTGAAGGAGGGGCTCAATATAAAGATGGTGACTTAATGGCGACTACTACTATTTCTGAAACAGCAAAGGCTTATTTGGTTGCTGATGTTGTTAGTAATGAAGCTAATAGTGGTGGTGTTCGAGTTACTCTTGGATATTTAGCTAGATAGTTTTTATTATTATTTTTAAGTTAAAGAGCAAAGAAAGAATGAGAAGAAAGTTCTTTCTTTGTTCTTTTTTGTTGAAATTTAAAATAAGAAGTGTAATATGAATAAAAGAGTGTTGAGTACTGTTGAAAGTATATACAGCAAATCAAATGCTAAAAATCCAATAAAAACAGGAAATCATTTAGTTGATTATGTTATAGGAAAAAATAAATATGCTAAAGCATGGAATGTTGGATTTGAAGTTGGAAAAGCAGTATTTGTAGCTCTGCAATCGTTTAATGAATTAAAACGTAATAAAAAATATTAGTACAATATTGAAAGGAGCTAATAATGAAGGGGTGGAAAAATTATTTTATAATTTGGGGAGGATTGGTTGTTAGCTCTTTTTTGTTTGGTCTTTGTTGTAGTCATCAAGATATGATATTTATCAATGCGATACTATTGGGGATGGCTATTGGATTGAGTGTTATTAATGCATTAGGTAATTATGATGTTTATATAGATGATTTTAAGGAAAAATATAAAAATACGGCATTGTTTTTGGAAAGAATAGGGAAGGTTGATAGTTTGGTTAGTATTTTTGTGTTGCCGGTTATTGTTATTGCGTTTATGGAAAGTATGGGATGGAGCGATGTTAAGGTAAATAATGAATATCTTATATGTGTTGCTGTTTTGATGTGTAGTTTATGGTGTTTGTGTTTGGTTTTAGGAATATGGCAATTTTATATAAATAATAAATTAAAGAAATAATTACAATATCGGAGATGAAAATGAAGAAAATTAAAGCTATGTTGAAAATTATAGGTAAAGGAATATTAAAGATTTTGGACTTTATTTTATGTTGGGTATAAATGTTTTGTGATTTTGGTTTTAAAGGGGAGCTTTGGGCTTCCTTTTTTTTATTTTTAATTTGGAGGTATGTATGTCAAAAATTGAAATTGTTAATAGAGCATTGATGAAGCTGGGAGAACCACCAATTTCGTCTTTGAATGATGCACAGTTTGGAAAAAGTTATGAAATTATATATGATGATATAAAGGAACTTTTGCTTTCTTCTTATCCTTGGAGATTTTCTTTAGAGATAAAGTATTTGCCAAAGATGGAAGAGAAATATGGCGATAAATTTATGTATAAATTGCCAACAGATTGTCTTTTGCTTGTTGGGGTTTTGGGGAGTTCTAAAAGCGATGTTACTGACGTTCGGGTATCTAAGGTTGAAGGATATGAAGTGGTTAATAATGCGATAGTTACTTTGGCTCAAAAAGGAGTGATTGCGGAGTATGTGAAAAATGTTGATGATGATATGATGTTTCCACCACTTTTTAGGGAGGCAATGGCTGCGAAAATTGCGGCTGAATTATCAATGAGAATTAAGCATTCTACTTCTATTAAACAAATGTTGGAAAATGAATTTATTACTCTTATTAGGCAGGCTGAACTTAATAATGAAATTATTAAAGATACAGAGCTTATGCCTGATAGTAGTTGGGTTTTGGTGCGTGATAATTGGTAAATTTTGAAAGGAGAATATTATGAGTTCGGTTTTTAAATCACCTAAAGTTAGAACTATTGAAACTAAGGTTGTTGAACCAGAAATTGTTGATATGTCTGAAACGGTTTTTGAACTTGAAAAAAAACGTAAGAAAAAAATGGGGGCAGTGTCTCAACTTTTATCAAAAGATAATAGTTATGGTGGAAAGACAACTCTTGGAGGATAATTTTTTTAGAGTTTGTTTGTTGTTATTAGAGGAGTTTTAGCTCCTCTTTTTTTATGTTTTGAGAGGTTTTATGATTAGACGATATAAGATTGGTGATGCTTTATTGGTTGATGTGCAAAATGAGCAAAAAGATGAAGCAAAAGAGGGGAGATTGTTTTTTGATAAAATAATTGCATATAGCCTTGTTGATGATGATGGCAGGGTTTTGGCTGTTATGGGGTATAAGATTATAGAGGATCGGGCCGAATGTTTTGCATTGGTTGGAAGAAATATTGGTTGCAAAATAATTGAGCTTATTAAGTTTGTTAAAAATAAGATGAAGGTTGATGCTGTTAAATGGGGAGTTAATAGGATTTTTATTACGGTAAAAGATGGATTTTTTAATGCTAGAAGAATGGCGGAAATTTTGGGGTTTAAACAAGTTTATAAGTTGCCGTCTTTTTTTAATGGAAGTGATTATTTTTTGTATGAAAAAAGGAGTTAATGAGATGAGTTATTCGGTTGCAATGATGTATGGAGCTAGGTTTGTTTCTAATTTTTTGAAGTCTGAACAGGAAAATAAAAAGTATTTAATTGAGGCGGAAACAGAACTTCAGAATGCTGAGATTTTAAGAAACAATGCTTATAGCATAAGAAATGTTGGGGCAAGAAATGAAGATATTTCACGCTCTAAAAATAGGGCTTATTTGGCGCATAATAGAACTATTGCAAATGAAGCTGGTATTGGAGAGAGTCCGACTTTAATGGCGAGCTTGGCTACTAGTTATAGTGCACTTGAGCAAAATGTTCTTAACGACAGGTATAAAATTGAAAGTGAAGCTGAAAATTATTTATATCAGGCAAGAGTTGGTGAGGAAAATGCTAAACAACTAAAGAAAAAATATAAAAATTCATTTGGAAATTCGTTATTAAGTTCGGCAATTAGTTTATTTTAAGGAGTGTGTTATGAGAAGAAAAGAGCAAAGTATTGGTGCTATGCAACAAGATAAAGCATTATTGAAAAAAAATATGGCAAATGTTGCTAAACCTGTTGGTTTGAAAAGATATGTTGCGGGGGGAGAGTATCTTGGTGCAATTAGTCAAGGTTTGGAAAAAGTGGATGATATACTTGAACGTGGAATTATTGAAGAAAAACACAATAAATTAAAAGCAGATAGTTTGTTGCAAAATTATAGAATAGCTCTTGGTAATGCTAGTAGTTCTGAAGAGTTTGATAATATTGCGTCGTCTATTGGAAATGAGGTTAAAAACTTTTTTATGGCGAGTGATAGTGGTAAAGAATTTTGGGATAAACATGGAGCTAAGATAATTGAAAATAATAATTTAGATGTTGAAAAAATAAGAACTCAAAAAGAATATGATTTTGGAAAAGATGCTTTGAGAACTTTGCTTGCAGATAATCAATCTTTGCTTTTAAGAGCAGATAGGAATAAAGGTAGTGTTTTGTTAGAAAATGGGGTAAGTGAGATTGAAAATACAATTTTTTTAACTGATGAAGAGAAAAGGCAATATCGTGATGGATATTTGAAAACTGGTATTTATAATTTGGCGCTTTCTGATGTTGAAGGGGCAAGAATAGAGGCTAATAAATATAAATCTAATTTGGGTGATGATTTTATTAAATCTATTGATGAAATTGAAGCATTACAGATAAAAGAACGCCAGAATGAAAAGCGTAAAAATGAAAGAAAAGAATTTGTAAATAATTGGAGCAATGCTTTAAATTTGTGGCAACAAAAAGAAAGAGGAGAAATTTTAGAAGCTGAATATTATGTGTTGTCTAAAGAATATGATGGTATTTTAAATGATGAAAATGAAGTTGAAAATTTTGAATTTAAATATAATGAAAAGCCAATGAATAAGGCGTATAGTCTTGTTAAAAAAATGAATAGAGGAGAGAGTGTTGAAAGTAGTGAAATTTGTGATGCAAGCAAGGCCTTAATTAGAGCATATAATGATAATAAGATGAATTTAGATGATGTTTGTAATCTGCAAAATAAGCTTATTTATTCGCAAGAAGATGGAGAAAAGAAAGTTGATTTTTTAGATCAAGAAATTGATGAGATGGTTGATAATATTTTTGTTAGAGATGTGGCGACAAATTCTATGGAAGCTAAAAATTTGATGGAAGAGAAAGCGCGATTAGGTTTATTACTCAATGATGTTTATTATGATAAAAAAATGGCTTTAATGATGAAGTTTACGAGCGAGGGTGGGAAAATTACGCCTAAGGTTAGTCGTTTATTAAAAAGAAAGGCGTTAGAGGAAGCTAAGGAAGAGTTTGGATATGTTGAAAATGCTGGCGGAGCGATAGAGTATAATGAGCTTAAACCATTGTTGAGGCTTTATTATAATGGTAATAATGAAAATGAGATTTGGGCAAATTTTTATAAAAAAGCGCCTTTTAGTGATGATAAGAAAAGCTTGCTAAAAAATTTGGCGACTAAACAGCAAAAAAAGGAACTTAATTACCCACATTTTAATAGCTGGGCTGAAGTTTTAGATGCTGATTTGGGGTATGATGATAAGTTTTACTTTAAGGGGCGTCTTGCTAAAAAAGCTTAAAATTTTTAAATATTTTGATGTGTTGATATATTTGTTTTGGGAGAATGTGATATGAATGATCTTGAGTTAGATGATGAGGTAAATGTGGTAAATGAATTGAGCGGTGATGGTGACCGCTCTTTTTTGTTGGATAAAAAAGATGATAAAAATTTGATAGATGATGATTTAATAGCAAGTAATGAGTTAGCGAAAAATGAAGTTGAAACTTTTATTCAAAAAGAGGAGGAAAATGGAAATATACCAAGTGAAAATTTGAACAAGATAAATATTAGATATATTGATACAGAGCATAATCTTGAACTTAAAAATATAAATAATGAAAGCGTTGATGAGGATAAGCCTTTTATGTCTTTTAATAAAATGGCTGAGGTGATTAGAGATGGTTTTGAGCATAATAATTATACTAAAGAAATAGAAAAAATTGGTGAAGATGTTGCGCGCTATAAATGGGCTTATGATGAAGGAAAGTTTGGGGATTTTGATGGAGGAGCTTTTACTAAAGAGGTTTTTAAGGCAGGTGCTAGAGGTTTTGGTAGTGCTAATCTTTTTATGATTAGCGATATGTTAAAAATGCTTGGTAGTAATGTTAAAAATAAAAATTTGAATTTGGGTGCTGTAACTCATGGTGTTAGTTTGGTTTTGCCTCATGCTGGTGATACACTAAATGATTTGGGCGAAGTGATAGAGAATTTAGCGTATAAAATTGAAGATTCGTCTTTTTTACGTCCAGGTGAGGCGGTTTTTGATGAAGATCCAAACTGGATGAATTTAGCAAATATTATAGGGCAGGGTGCAGGTAATGTTTTGAGTATGGGGGGTGTTTCAAAATTAATTGGTAGTAAAGCAACTTATGGTTTATTTGCAGTTGGTAGTGGTAGCGAGATTTTTGATGAAAGTATAAAAAAAGATGGTGATATTGATAAGGCTAATTTGTTGGCTGTATCTAATGCCGGGCTTAATTATGCTGTTGATAGAATTTTAAATCCTTTACCTAAGCAAGTTGAAAAAGGAGTTAAGACTACATCTCGGTTAATTGCAAAAGAAATTTTGGGAGCTCCTATTCGTGAAGGAGCTAGCGAAATGTTGCAACAAGTTATTGCTGAAAACTTGGTTAGAAAAGTTGGTATTGATGATACTCAAATGTTATTTGAAGGATTAATTGAAAGTGCTATTGGCGGTATGGCTGGAAGTATGAGTCTTGTTGGAGGGGATGGTGCTATTTATAATGCGAAAAAAACATATAATGATGCCAAAAATAAGATTATGCTTAAAGGAGTTTCTTTGGAGGATTTTGAGCTTTATGAGAAAAATATGCTTGAACTTTTGAAAGAAAATCCAATAGCGTTTGATAAAATTTTAAGATATAATTTAGAGCAAAATATGAATGCCTTAAAAGAAAATGCTAAAGGTGTTGTTGATGGATTTAAGGTAAGAAAAGAAATTAAAAATTTTTCAAAAATTTATGATGAAATGTATAATAGATTTTCTCATGCAACAGGAGATGTTAAACAAGCTAAAGCTGTAGCTAGATTGTTTGAGGCTAATGCATTGTTTTTAAAAGAAATTGGTGGAAATGTTTCTTTTAAGAAATTAAAAGAGGAATTTTTGCCTGAGGTTAAAAGGGAAAATTTTTTGGATTTTGCTACTTCAGTTAATGCTAAAACATCTAATTTTCAATTTGCTGGAATTAATGCAAAAAATATTGATTATAGTAAAGTTGCGGAATTTATTGAATTGGAAAAAAATGGTGTAGATCCTCAAGAAATGTGGCAAAAAACAGGATTGGTTAGAGGAAATGATGGAGCGCTTCGTTTTGAGATAAGTGACGCTAATGCAAAAATAAAACTTTGGGATGATAAAAAATATGAAGAAAATGCTGGAAATTATCATCGAGAAATTATTCATGATTTGGAGTTAATGAAGAGCCATATTGCATATAGACTAAGCAAAGGTAAAGGAAATGATTTGGGAGCGCTTTATCAAGATTTTTATAAATATTTAAAAGAGCATGATAATGAAATTCAAAAAATAGAAAGTAACGGAGGTTTTTCTGACCCGTATTTGATGAATTATGATTGGAATGAAATTATTGATGAGGGAGTGTTATTGAGGCGTGAAGCTGAAGAAATTGCAATGGCGGACCTTTGGGATGAATACCAAAAAGGATTAAAAGATTTTGATGAGGAAAGTGGTAAAGTTATTGAGGGAATTAAAGAGAAGAAGCGCTTTGATGATTTTGTAAATAAATATTGGAAAGATCCTTTGGTGAGGGCGCCTCAAAAACTTGGTAGAGAAATTAGATCAGATGTATCTGAATGGATAATGAGTGACCAATTTATTGAGCGCATGAAAAAGATTGCAAGAGATTTTCAGCAAAAACGTCATGATAGAGCAGATGCTCTTGAGGCAAAAGGTATTGTTGATAAGAGACGTTTTTATCATGACCTTGATTTAGAAGAAACTTATCAACTTTATTTAGCTAAAATTGGTGATGTTAGTGAAGAAAGGGCTGATAGAAATTATCGCTCTAAATCGTATAAAAAAGCATATGAGCCGGCGACTATGGGGGAAAAATTTATGGCGCTTTCGCAATTTGAATTTGTTGAAGAATTGCCAAGAAGAATTATTCTTGCTCATTTGGATAATGTTGAGCGTTTTTATAGATTGGAAAAATATCTTAATTTTGCAAAAGAAATTGAGAAAAAAACTAATATTAATGCGAATAAAGCTTTGCGTACTATGGATAGATATAATGTACGTCTTAATGAAGTGGAAAAAAAGCGTTTACTTGTTAGTAATGGACGAGAGTTTTATTTAGGTGATGTGCTTGAACATAAAGAATTGTTTGAGGCGTATCCTGATCTGGTTGATAGCAAAGTTTCATTTACCAGACTTAAAGATGATGAACCGTATCATTTTTATTGGAATAAAGAAAAAGGATATGTTTTTGAAATTGATGCTGAGCAACTTGATTATTCTATGCTAAAGGATCTTTTATTAAAAGGAACATCCTTTGCGATTGCACATAAAGAAGGATATGACCATATTTTAACAGATAAGCAACGTAAAAACTATATGGATAGGCATATTTATTTGGCTAAAAAATCTATTGAGGGATATCAAAGAATTTATTTGGAAAACTTTTTGAGTCAGCAGGGGCTGTTAAAGAAAAAATCTGATTTAGATAAATTTTGGAAGAAGAATAAGATGCCGGTTTCGATGCTTAATCTTTATAAGAGTGAAAGCGTTAATAAAAAAGGTGATAAAGATGTTGAACTGGTGCAGTATGGGGAAATTGATTTTGAGCGATTGACTGATGTGATAAATAAAAAATTTCCTCCTTCTGATGATATGCATCAAGAGTATATTCGTTCGCAAGTTACATCTGACCTTTATAATTTTAGGAATAAGCTTGATAGAATGGTTATGTCTGTTGCGAGGGTTAATAGCGGATATCGTGACGTTGGTCACCTTTGGGGAGGACTTTTGTCTCAAGGTAAAAATGATGAGCGCTCATTGATGGAGCATCTTAACTATAAGCGTAATTTAAGGAAGGATGTTTATTTTAATTTCTTTGATGATGAAAATAGAATTATTGATGAAGAGCTTAGGTTTGATCCTGATGTTGCAAATAAAATAAAAGATAATAGTGCTCAATATCTTTTGGATAAGAAAGCACTTGATTTTATGAATAAAAAGGCGGCGAAAGGAGCTTATGATTTTACGAATAATATGATTTATTTATTTGAAAATGCTGATAGTGAAACTATTGTTCATGAAACATTCCACCACTTTTATAATTTCTTGGAAAAAAGTGGCGAAAGAAACAATATGCTTGTTAGTGAGCTTTATAGTTTGATGAATGATATAAAAATCGATTTTATTCGAAATTATGATGTTAAATTATACAATGGTAAATATTATGCTATGTATAAAAATGGTATGGGGGTTATTGATAGCCATCCGGTTGGATATAATACTAAAGAGGAATTATTGGATAATATGTCTAAGGAAATCTTTGTTGAGAAAATTCTAAGGGCTATGGATAATAAGATGGTTAATCTTTATAGTATTAAAGATGATGATATGGAGGTTAAACCAACTCTTAGGGTTAAGGTTGATTTAGAAAAGATGGATGATGCTTATAATCTTTATACTAAATGGCTTAAGTTTATGACTAATTCTTTAGGTCTTAAGGATAAAAACTTAAGCGAGGGTGGAAAGAAAGTGAAAAATACACTCTTGAATGCAAAAAAAAATAAATAGTTGCAAATAATGTTATATTGCTTTATATTTTGCTTTAGGGATTTTATTGGAGTATTTATTCATGACTAACAATAGTGATTTTGAAAGTTATAAGGCAAAAGAAAAAGTAAAAAGTTTAGCATTATTGCTAGTATTTGGTGTTATATTAGGCGGTGTTTGGGAATATCAAAAAACTCAAACATCGCTTGATAGTGTTTGGATTGTGTATGATTTAAAAGAAGTTAAATTTGTTGAGGCGAATAAAAAAACTAAAGATGATGAAGCTCGTGTTATTGTTGAGCCTTTGGTTGAAGATGGAGCTAAGGAAATTAAAGCAGAGGTTGCGGAGGAAGTTTTAGAACCAAAGGTAAGTGATGAAAAAAATGAGGCTATTTTGCAAGATATAGAAGAAAAAGGAAAGGATGAAGACGTTTCTTTAGAAGAAAAAAATGAAGTTGTTGAAACTAAAGGTGTTGATGAAGATAAGAGTTCTGATGAGCAAGTAGTAGAAGAAGTGAAAATAGAGGTTCAAGAGCAAGATGCAGTTTATGAGTTATTAGGATATATGGGAGAAATAAAGGATAAATTAAATAACGTTGAAGTACCTGTATTAGTGCTTGATAAAGTGATTGTGAAAGCTGAAGAGAGTAAACCACTAGAAGAAAATGCTAATTTTAAAGATGGTGAGATTGAAATTTATGATTCAGAGTTAGGTGTTGTTGGTGTTGAAAAGGTTGAAGTTGTAACTGAAAATGACGAATCGCAAAAAACAGAAGAAGGTAACACTCAAGTTATTGAAAATAAAGAGGAAAACATAGAAGATAAACCTGAGGAAGTTATTGAAGAAACAATTGATATGATGAAAAATATTGTAAATAGAAATATGGAAGAAAAACAATAATAATGACTTAAGTTATTATTATTATGTGTTTTATTGGAATTTTATATAATTTTGTGAAAATAAATTAAAAAAAATGAAAAAATGTTATTGACTTATAAAAAAATTGTATATATATTTCTTTTTGTTCAAGCGATGGTCCCATCGTCTAGTGGTTAGGACTCAAGATTTTCATTCTTGCAACATGGGTTCGAGTCCCGTTGGGATCACCAATACTGCAAAGGGTTTGAGAGATTTCTCAAACCCTTTAGTTTTTTTTGATGTTTATCACACATGTAAAAAAATGGACAAAAAGCAATTGACTCTTCTTTTAGAATATGATATATTGCCTCTGTAAATGAATTTTTATGTAGTATTTTGTCAAAATTGTTTAATTATGAAAAAAACATTTTTTCTTTTTGCGTTTTGTATGTTGTTGGTAACGCTATGCAGCTCTTGTAAGGAATCTAGCGTTGGTGAGAAATTTATTTCTTGTGAAAAAACAGGATTAAAAGATGATGAAATAACATCTGAAGTTATGCGTGTTGGTAGGTACTTGGGAGGAATGCAATGTAGCTCTTCTTATACGGGTACTTGCATTATATTTCAAAATGGAGATGTTTTGAAGACATCTGATTATAATGGCGGTTTTGCGTGCGCTTTAAAAGAAGGTGATGTAGTTTCTTACCGAAGAACTAAAGAAGGTCTTGAACTTTTAAAGGTTGTAAGTTTTGCAGAGGCAAAATAGAAGAGCAGCCAAGCAAGTCTTAGCTTATTAGATATTGATAAGTTGAGTTTTTTTTAACAAGGTATTAATAAACCCCTACTCAATTTTTGAGAAGGGGTTTTTTTGTGTATGGGGTTTATAAAACTTGGCAGAACTCTTTAAGGCGTTTTATTGCTTCTGTAATGTGCTGTTCTGAACATGCATAGCTTAAACGTATGTATTCTGGTGCACCAAAAGATTCACATGGAATTACAGTTAGTAATTTCTTCTCTAGTAATGCTTCTGCGAAGTCCTTGGCAGTTTTGCCTGTTTTAGAAATGTTGCACATAACATAGAAAGCACCTTTAGGCTCTATGAAGCTTATTTGTGGAATTTCTTTTAGCAATTTACATAGTAGCTCACGTCTTTTAGCAAAAGTTTTAACCATGTTGTTAACATCATTATCTGCTTTTCCCTCTAGAGCTGTGATTGCGGCGTATTGTACGAATGTTGTTGCATTACTTGTTGCATGGCTTTGAAGTGCAGATATTCTTTTAGCTAACCATGTGGGGGCAACCAAATATCCTAAACGCCAACCAGTCATAGCATAGGCTTTTGAAAAGCCGTTTATTGTGATTGTTAAATCAGCAATTTTATCATTTAATGATGCGAGGCTTATGTGTTTGTTGCTATCATCATATATTAGCTTTTCGTAAATTTCGTCAGATAAAACTATGATATTATGTTTTATGGCTAGGTCAGCTATTAATGTTAGGGTTTCTTTTGAATAAACTGCTCCGGTTGGGTTGTTTGGAGAGTTTACTATGATTAATTTAGTGTTTTTAGTTATTGCGTTTTCAAGCTCTTCTTTAGTTGGGGCAAAATTATTTTCTGCCTTGGTGTTAACAACAACCATGGTTGCGCCTGAAGCTTTTATCATTTCAGGATATGATAGCCAATATGGAGCAAGTACAATAACTTCATCACCTTTTCCACAAAGTGATGTGATTGCTTCAAACAAGGCTAGTTTGGCGCCTGTTGTGATGATGATATTATCTCTTGAGGTTTTGATGCCATTAGTTGCCATTTTTTTGATGATTTCGTCTTTTAATTCGGGTAGTCCACTTGAGGCAATATAACCAACTTTGCCTTCATTTAGGGCTTTAATTAATGATTCTTTTATGGCTGTTGGTGTATCAAAATCTGGCTCGCCAACAGACATTGAGTAAACATCTAGTCCTTGTTTTTTTAATTCTTTGGCTCTTGCTGATAAAGTTAGGGTTACTGAAGGGGATAATGTTCCTAATGGACTAAAATTATTTTGTAAATCTTCCATTTTATTCTCCTATTTGTATGGGAATTCTTCTATAATGCCTTGTTTGGCAATTGTGCAAAGCATGCTTAATGCTTTTTCTTGGTTTTCGTTTGGAACAGAAACTGCATATTTTCCAGGTCTGTTGAGCAATACGGCAGAGGCTAGGGCGCATACTGTGGTTGCAATACCATAATATGTTTTGCCTTTGCCTTCAATAATTGTCATTCCGGCACGTTTAACAGAGTCTGCAAGTTCTTCTTTTTCTTCGTTTGAGAAGTTCGCAGGTTTGCCATCAATTGTTACTTCATCCCAGAGAACGATTTGTTCGTCTCCATGTTCACCAACAACAGGGGCATTTATACTTGAGGCAGGTTTATTAAGCCTTTCAGCTAAAAGAGCAACCATTCTAGAGGTGTCTAATGTACAACCTGTACCAAATACTCGTCCTTTAGGCATTTGTAAGAATTTTGCAGCATGGTTGGCTAAGACATCAACTGGATTTGAAACGACAATAATAATTGCGTTTGTGTTTGTTTTTTTGATTTCTGTGCAGATGCCTTCCATAATTTTGGAGTTTTTGAGCAATAAGTCATTGCGACTTTCACCAACTTTGCGAGCAACACCAGCTGTTATAACTATAACATCACTATCTTTACAATCAGCATAGGTTCCTTTTTTTACAACTGTTTTAGTAATTTCTGGAAAGCCGTGACGAATGTCCCAAACTTCGGCATTGGAGCGTTTATCATCAATATCTACTAAGGCGATTTCGTCTGCAATTTCTTTTAACATCATTGCATAAACAGAGGTTGCCCCAACGAGGCCAGCACCTACAACAGTAATTTTTTTCATCTATGTCTCCTTATATTTATAGTGTTATTTGTGTGATATGTTATATTATTTGTGATTATAGTAAAATAAATTAAATATTGTATCCAATGTTTTTTATTATCAAAACAAATGGGATAAATAGGGAGTGTTGAGGAAATAGAAGAAATAGATAATTTGAGTGATAATTATCAATTTGAGTTTGTAAAAATTGATGGCGCTTTGAAGGAAGTATTAGATGAAAGGTGTATGTGGTATAGAGAACCTTTATCTCACAATAATGATACTTTGAAATCAAATATGAAACAATCAAACTCACTACTTTTAGATGATGTAGATTTTTTGTTATAGGGTTTGACTTTAAGTGATAGACAAAAGAGGGCTAAGATAAACTGGATATGAATACTCAAGTTACAGTTATTAGAGCTTTGCGTGAATAATGTAGTGAAACAAAAAACTAAAAAAGAAAGTGTAGCAAAAAGCGAACTTGATATTTCACTATAAAAGTTGACAAAAAATGTTTTTTATTATATTGGTTATGGAAAATGATAATAGGTGATAATAATGGTAAAAAGTTTTAATGATCAGCTTTTAGAATGTGTTGCGAAAGGTAATATAAATAAAGCTAATTTTTTATTGGCTTTAAAAGCTGATGTTAATTATGTCTATAATGATTGTCATTTATTGTGTTATGCAAATGATGATGAGATGATGGATTTTTTACTAAAAAAAGGGGCTGATATTGAATTTGTAAATTCAAAAAAGGAAACCCCTTTGATTTCTGCAATAGCTAATGATAAGTTTGATAATGCTAAAAGGTTAATTAAATTTGGGGCTAATGTTGAAGCATGTGATTCATGGAAGAATAGTGTACTTTTTTTAGCAATTGATAAAAGAGATTTGGAGCTTATAAAAACAATACTTAAAAAAAAGCCAAATATTGAACAAAAAGGAATATTTGAGAGAACGGCTCTATTTTATTGTATTAGTTGTGGATTTAATTTTAAAGATGTAGCAGAACATTTAATTGAGGTTGGTGCTGATGTTAATGCTAAAGATGTTTTTAAATCGTCGTGTTTGTTATACGCTTGTGAATATACAGATGATTTAGATGGAATTAAATGTTTAGTAGAAAATGGGGCTGATATTAATTATTGTATAGATGAAGGGATAAATAATCCTCTAGTTGTGGCTGCTCAGCGAAACAAATGGGATATTGTGAAATATTTAAGTGAAGTTGGTGGAGATGTTAATTGTCCATTTTGTAGTGGTATGAGAGCTCTTTCTTATGCTGTTTTAGATAATAATCTTGAAATGGTTAACTTTTTGATTTCTAAAGGGGCTTTGGTTAATGAGGTTGATAATAATGGAAGAGGGGCTCTTTGGTATGCGTGTAATAGCGTTTTTACAATAGATGAAATTATAAAAGTATTGGTGTCTTGTGGAGCTAATCCTAATATGCTTGATAATGAAGGAGAAAGTCCTGTTATGATAGCAAATAGAGCAGAAAGAGAAGTTATATTTAAAACATTAAAAGAAGTTAAAGCTAAAAATACATTTGACAATATGGGAAAGGTATTAAATAAAATATTTGGACGCAATTAATAAAAAATGTTTGATGATATAATAAAAAAGGAAGCTTATAATAAGCTTCCTTTGATGTTTAAAGTTTTACAATAATTGGTGTTGGATCATCAAATTCAAAATAGATGTATCGATTTTGATTAGTTAAGCAATAGCCATCGTATACGGTGGCATTGTTTGGGTTTTGAATCATCCATGATGCCCATTTTAAATTTGGTACATTAACTAAATGCATCATTAGTTTTAGTTCATTAAGATTAGCCTCTAAAATTTTGCTATCTTCTTTGGTAAGGAACGACTTTTTCCATACAGATACTTTAACAATGGCATTTTCTGGATAGGTACAAACAGGGGTTATACCGTAAATGATAAGGCTGCGAGTTATTGCAAAACCAACTAATTCTTTATTTTTTCTAACAACAAAAACAGGCTTAGATATTTTTGGGAAGCTTTTTTTGACAATTTTTTTAATTTCATCGTCTGTTGTTTCATCATCTACCCAAATTGTTTTGTTTTTTATTCTATCAATAGTTTCGTTTGAAAGGATTGGATGTTCTGTTTTAAGCAGGTGATAGTGCAACATGTTAAATAGTGCATTATCTTGTTTGTTATAAGCACGTGGTATAAATTGATTTTCTATTTTTAAAATAGTTTCCCAATCAGCACTAGATAGAAATTCTTGCCAATCGTCAAGTGGCGCATCGAAATTAGGAGTGCCATCTGGATTAGTGACAGAAATAGCAGATGGTGTTTTTTCTTTTTTTGATAGGCGATAGCCAATAAGCGACAAAAGTGCAACACTCAGCACAAGAAGTAGAATAATAGTTACCATAAATAATTTGTTTTAATAATTATACGATTCTGCAAAAATTATATATTTATTAAAAAAAAAGTAAAGTTTTTTTTGTATTAGATAGGAGTTGACACGATATGTTTGTAGTTTTAATCTTAAGTATCGTTGTTTTAAGATATGGTTTTAAAGATGGTTTTTAAGGTTGAAAAATTTTTAGGATTTTTAGAGAATGTTAATAAGCTTAAGAGCCTTTGTAGAACAGGGTGGTTGCTTAGAGGTATTGTTAATGCAGAAACAGTTGGAGCTCATTCTTGGGGAATGGCTTTGATGGCTCTAAAAAAAGAAAAAGAGTTAAGAAAACTTAATGTTAATATGCTGCGAATAATTGAGATGTGTTTGCTTCATGATGTTGGAGAATGCGTTGTTGGAGATATTATTCCAGAAGAACATCAAGTTGATAAGATTATAATATCTAATTTTGAAAAGAAAAATAAGGAGTTTGAGGCTATAAATTATTTAGCTTCTTATTATAATTTTAATAAACTAAAAGACGTTTTTATTGAATATGAGGAGCAGAAAACATTAGAGGCGATTGTAGTTAAAAATCTTGATAAATTAGATATGTTATTACAAGCGTATGAGTATATTTTAGAATATAATAATAGCTCGTTAAATGAGTTTATGGAATTTAATGAAAAAAATGTAACTCTTGATATATTTAGGGAAGATTTGAATGAAATAAAACTAAGGCAATATGAAAAGAAGTGTAAAGAAAATGAATTTATTGATTTTCAACTAAATGAAAGAGTTTTGAAAAACAAGGTAAGAGATGAGATGGGGGATACATACGCATCTCATTGTTTTGAGTGTGGTATTATTGCTCTATATTTAGAAGATGAGCTAAAAAAATTAGGATTTGATATTGAAAAAATATTGAAATATTTGATTGTAAAAAATCTAGATAGCAAACTTGTTCTTGATTATAAGATTAGTGAAGATGAGAAAATAATTCTAAATGATATTGAAGTTTTTGAGAATATTTGTACGCTAAAAGTAAAGGATAAATCAAATACTAAAATAACTTATTATAAAGACTTAATTAAAAGTAATTTATTTTTAAAGTTGATTAACTGAATTAATTTTTGATTTTAAGTTTTTGTTTTAAATGAGCTTTGTGAAAACAAGGCTCTTTTTTGTTTTAATTTTTTATTTAGGAGTGGATATATGAAATTTGATATGAATGAGTGGTCTGAGCGTTTAATTAAGCACGAGGGAATATCTTTAATGCCATATAAGTGTGTGATGGGAAAATTAACTATTGGGGTTGGGCATAATATTGATGATAATCCTATAACCTCTGAAGAAAAAAGAGCGCTTGGTGATTATATGCATGGGATTACTAAAAATGGGGCTATGATGTTGCTAAGAAATGATATTAATAGAGCTTATAATGAAGCAAGGAAAATATTTAAAGGGTTTGATGAGTTAAATTTAGATAGGCAATATGCTTTGGTTGATATGTGTTTTCAGCTTGGGGCTAAAGGAGTTAGAAAATTTAGAATTATGCGTTGGGCAATTGAAAATAAAGATTTTGAAGGAGCAAGTAAAGCTTGTTTAGCTTCGCTTTATGCAAAACAAACGCCTAAAAGAGCAAATAAAATAGCAGAGGTTATAAGAACAGGAAAATGGTTTAAATAGAGTTGTTTATACTTTTTATTTTGTGTTGCTTTAAAAAATATGAGGTATACTCTTGAGGTGTAAGGGTATTATTTTTTATTTATAATTAAATCTCTATATATATGAATAAACTGAGTTCTAATAAGTGTGTGGCTCAAGGAGCTGCTGCTTGGGATGAGATTGACGAGCATGTTCAAATTATGAAAACACTCGATGCTGACTTTATTAAAGTTGAGCATGTTGATCCGCCTGATGATGAGTACTATTTGAGTCTTCCTTATGCTGTTACGGGGTATGATACATATCGTTATGTTGGCCCATCAGAGGAACAGCTTGTGAAGATTGCTAAGCGTGGTAAGCTTGATGAAATAACCCACATGATTGATGTGTTTTATAAGCAGAAGCGCCGTGAAGTTCCTTTCACCTATATGCCGGGGTCTGTTCAAGACATTATTGCAGAGCGTAATAACAAAGATGAAGTTAATGCTTTGTTGAAGTATTATGGTTTTTGTGAGAGTGCACAGATGATTATGCTTGAGAAGTGGCCTTTTAATGAGGTGTTTGAGTATATTAATGTGCATGGTTTTGCGCCCAAAGCTCAAGTATTCATTATGAAGAATTGGAGCAGTGCAAATATTATGCATTATATTTCTCGCCATGGTTTGTCAAAAGAAGGGGAGATTGCTTTTATTGAGCGTGGTGTTCGTGAGGAAATCGAACTTTATCAGGAAAAGCATACTTTCTCTCGTGGTGCTTTTCAAGCATTGGTTAAGCGCGGTAATTCTAATGAGATTATTTGCTTTATCAACAAAGGACATGAGCTCATGAGCCTTGATGAGGAGCGTTTACTTATTGAGCGTAATGTAAATGATGAAATTCATCTTTATATTAAGTATGAGCGTTTTTCTTGGATTTTGCTTTTGGATATGTTTGATGCAATCGAAAAGGGTGGTTCTCCTGATTTGATGTTCTTCTATTTCTGGCATCATGACCTTAATGTTGAGTGTCAGAAGCGCTTGATTAATATGCCTGATAGCAAAGTCTTGTTTGAGGAGTATGTTAAGCGCTATTCTATTCATGAAGATCTTCATGAAGAGATGGTTTTGAAGCGCTCTAAGGAAGATGTTCGCTTCTATCTTTCTTATCATTCTTATCTAAGTTCAAAGGGAGAAGATTTGTTTTTCCAGAACTTTTCATTTGATGACAAGCGTGAGTACATTGCGAAAAATGAGAAGTATGGATTTAATATTATTACTTCTCTTTTAAAGCTTCGACCGGTTGAGTATGAATTGCTTACAATGGCTTTTTTAAAGAAACAACCTTTTCTTAAGAAAGATGAGAAGATTAGCATGGCTACTTATGAAGAAGTGGTTGAATGGATTGGTGACGGCGTTATTTTTAATCGTGATGAGATTGTGGCCCTGTTCTTCCGTGATGAACCAGAGCTGTTTGAAGCTTATATCAACAATCATGATGTAGAATTCTAGTAAAAATCCCCAAGTGCTATGCATTTGGGGATTTTTTTATTGGTCTAAGAATGAACGTAAACGTTTGCTTCGGCTTGGATGCTTTAATTTTCTTAAAGCTTTAGCTTCAATCTGACGGATACGCTCTCTTGTTACGTTGAATTGTTGTCCAACTTCTTCAAGTGTGTGATCTGTATTCATACCAATACCGAAACGCATTCTGAGTACACGCTCTTCTCTTGGTGTAAGAGATGAAAGTATTCTTGTGCATGTTTCTTTTAGGTTTGTATGAATAGCTGAATCAACTGGTTGTAAAGCGTTTTCATCTGCAATAAAATCACCTAAAGATGAATCTTCTTCATCACCAACTGGAGCTTCTAAGCTAACTGGTTCTTTAGCTATTTTCATTACTTTACGGATTTTATCTACTGGCATTGATAAACGTTTTGCTAATTCCTCAGGTATTGGCTCACGTCCAGTTTCAATTGCCATTTGACGAGATGTGCGTACAAGTTTGTTAATTGTTTCTATCATATGAACAGGGATACGAATTGTTCGAGCTTGGTCGGCAATAGAACGTGTTATTGCTTGACGTATCCACCATGTTGCATAGGTGGAGAACTTGTATCCTCTACGATATTCAAATTTATCTACGGCTTTCATTAAACCGATATTACCTTCTTGAATTAAATCCAAGAATTGCATGCCTCTGTTTGTGTATTTTTTGGAAATTGATATTACTAAACGTAAGTTTGCTTCAATCATTTCTTTTTTAGCACGTTCTGCTTCGCGTTCACCACGTTTGATTGTATCAACCATTTTGCGATATTCAGAAATTGGAAGACCACACTCTTTGCTCATTTCTGCTAATTGAGAACGAAGCTCGGTTATTTCTGAGCGATTGTTTTTAACAAAAGTTGCCCAATGCTTATCATTTATTTGCTCTATCTTTTCTACCCAGTGTGGATCTAATTCTGAGTGTTGATATACATTTAAGAAATCTTCACGTTTAACTTTTGCATTTAATGCTAGACGTAAGAGCTTACCTTCAACTCCCATTAAACGGCGATTTAATTCGTTTAATTGTTCAACTAACTCTTCAATACGGGCAGAATTTAAGTGTATTGAGCTCATCAATTCAATTAATTCTTTTTTGATGTTTTGATATTTTTTCTCTAATGATGTTTGTGCTTTGCGTCCTGCAAGAATTGCTTTCATTCTTTGAGTTTGAATTCTGCTTAATTCATCATAATAACTAGAAATTTTAGTTAAAATATCAAGAACAGGTTCAAATAATGCAGTTTCCATTGCTGTGATTGATGTTGCAGCATGAGAACTTTCATCATCGTCGATATCATCTTCACTTTCTGTGTCTAACTCATCTTCTGATGACATATCTTCTTCTGGTGCGTTATCTACTGCGCCATCAAACTCGATATCTGTTTCTAATTCATCATCAATAACATCAAGGTTTTCATTATCAAGACCTTTGGTTACTTCTGATAAGTCGTCAACATTTGTTTGGTCGTCTTCGTAAGCGATAGCTTCTGAATCTACACCATACATCATTTCTAGATCGATAACGTTTCTTAATTGTGTTGTACCTTCTAAAAGTTCATCACGCCATTTGGAAATGGCTTTTAAGGTCATTGGATTTTCACAAAGGCCACCAATCATAACAGTTTTACCAGCTTCGATACGCTTAGCAATAGCTATTTCACCTTCTCTTGATAATAACTCAACACAGCCCATTTCTTTTAAGTACATTCTAACCGGGTCATCAGAACGCATTAAGTCTTTGGCATCAAAGTTACCTGATGTTTCATCATAATCATACGTTGGATCTTGGTTTGATTCTGTTTCTAGTTGCTCTTCTTCTTCATCATAATCATCTGTTTCATCAGCAGATATTATGCTGATTTCCATATCAGAAATGGCTGCCATAATGTCTTCGATTTGGTCAGAAGTTTCTTTTTCAGAGGGGAGAGCTTGATTAAGTTCTTCGATTGTGATATATCCTAGTTCTTTTCCTTTAGTGATGAGTTTTTTTAGCGCACTACCAAAAGAATCTAATAAAGGCGAATCAACGCTTTTGTAATCTTCATTATCTATATCTGACATGTCGTTCCTTAAAAAAAAGCTACGTTTTTTATACGTAGTATAAAGTATATGTTTGCAAACGATGAAGTATGTAATACTTCTTTTGTTAAATGTCAAGTATTTTTTTGTTAAAAAAACACTTAATTAAAAAATATTGACAAAATTTAGCTTGAGCTATATATGTTAATAGGTTTAATTAGTGGTTTAAGGACTTAAAATATGAAACACGAACTTTTAGCTCCAGCAGGAAATATTGAGGCGGGTTATGCAGCTCTTCATTATGGGGCTGATGCAGTTTATCTTGGTTTAACAAAGTTTTCTGCAAGGGCTGGGGCTCTTAATTTTACGTTTGAAGAGTTAGATGAGTTTACAGCTTATGCGCATAAACTTGACAGAAAAGTATTTGTTGCGCTTAATACTATTTTGACTGTGGATGAAATTAATGAACTACCAGAGTTTTTTAGGGCGATTGATAGAGCTAGGGTTGATGCACTTATTATACAAGATTTAGGTGTTTTTTATTTGGCTAAAAAGTTAATACCACATATTGAACTTCATGCTAGTACACAAATGGCTATTCATAATGCTGAAGGAGCTAGGTTTCTTAAAAATCTTGGTTTTAAAAGGGTAGTGCTTGCTCGTGAATTAACTATTGATGAAATAAAAAAAATAGCAAATGAAGTGCCTGATGTTGATTTAGAAGTGTTTGTACATGGGGCTTTATGTTACTCGTATAGTGGGCAATGTTTATTTTCGGCATTAGAATATGGTAAAAGTGCAAATAGAGGGCGTTGTATTTATCCTTGTAGAAGTGAATTTGAAGTTGTTGATGATGAGGGAGTATGTAACAAGCGTCACTTGTTTTCTATGAAAGATATGGCTTTGGAAGAAAAAGTATTGGATATTCCAGCTCTTTCATTGAAAATTGAGGGAAGAAAAAAGTCTCCTTTATATGTGGCAACAGTTGTGAATTTTTATCGTAATATTTTAGATGGTAAGAAAAAATCTGAAATTGAAGCTAATGATATTAAACAAGTTTTTTCAAGACCTTGGTGTAAATTCCACTTTGAGGGTAAAAATAAAAGTGTTACTGATGAAAGTTTTGTGGGGCATCGTGGTTTGTTGATTGGAAATGTGCAGAAAGTTAGTAAATCTCGTATTGGATTAAAACTTAAACACAAAATTTCTCGTTATGATGGGGTGCAAATTGATGTTAAAGGGGAGGAAAAACCTTTTGGATTTGGGGTTAAGGCTTTATTTGTTAATTCAAAACCAGTGTTTGAGGCGATAAAAGGAAGTTATGTTGAGGTTGAGTTACCTTTTGAGCATCCTTTTATAGAAGAGGGGGCTTTAGTTTATCTTGCTTCATCAACTGAGGTTAAAGGAAAATATGATTATAAGAAGCCAAAACCAATGGAATATCGCAATCTTGTTGATGTTGATGTTTTGGTGGAAGTGTGTGAAGATAAGGTTTGGGCGATAAGTGGGCAAACTTCTGTTTTTGTGGAAGGGTCATTTGATAAAGCGAAAGATGTTAATAAGGTTTATGATGCTATAAAAACTGCATTTAGTAAAACTGGTGGAACTGAATTTAATCTTTCAAGTATTATGATTAATAATTTTGATGGGAGATTTGTGCCGGTTTCGTTGTTAAATGAATTAAGACGCAAATTATTTGATAATATTAAAACTGAAGAAAAAGAATTTTTATTGCCTGAAATTTATGCTAATTCAAAAAGTGGTGAGATTTATGAAAAAGATAAGTTTTACATTAATTTAGGTTTAAAAGAGGTTGATTTTAAAGGAAAAGATTTTTCATCGCTTTGGGTCGTTTTACCACAAATATGTAGAAATGTTGCAAAATTAAAAAAGATTGTTGATGCTTGTTATGATAATGGTGCAAGAAAGTTTATTGCTGAAAATTATTATGGGTTTGAGATTTTGAAAAAATATGACGATATTGAAATTGGAGCAGGGAGTTTTATTTATGTTATGAACCAATATGCAACTGTACAGCTAAAAGAAATGGGTGCTAGTTTTGGAATTGTTGCTGTTGAAAGCTCTAGTGATAATGAGGAGAAGGTTAAGACTTTGGCTTCTTTGGATATTATTAAGCAAGTTGATTATAAGGCGCCATTATTTACGTCGGCTGTTTGTATTAGAAAAAATGAGTGTAAAAACTGCAAAGGTGGAATGAAGAAATATATACTAAAGAAAGATGGAAAAAAATATCTTGCTATTTCAAAGGATTGTGAGGTGCAAGTATTTAGAGATGAAAAAAAATAAAAAAATCTTTCATAACTTAAAAAAATATCTTGACGATAAAAAATATTTATCATAGAGTGCATCTTGTCGCAGATGACGGGTCCTTAGCTCAGTTGGTTAGAGCCGGCCGCTCATAACGGTCTGGTCGTAGGTTCGAGTCCTACAGGACCCACCATTTATAAAAAGAGGATGTTTCTATCCTCTTTTTTTTATGCCTTGATGAGGCCTCAAAAGCCCACAGTTTGCGGGGTTTGTGAGATTCGGTGTCTCATTTATGATGTGAGCACATAAACCATTGCTAAGAGATTTTTTATTAAAATCACGAAAAATAGATACTTTTGGATTGACCTCGTCCAAAACAAAAAATGCCTAATTTAGGCGCTTTTCCTTATCCCCAACCTCGCACCCCATATCCATCACCGGACTAAAGTTGCGAACCATAGACCACTTGGATAGTAATATTGATTTTTATAAAACTAAAGTCTATATTAAATATAATTATAATCAGCGAGGTAATACAAAATGGCTTGGTACGCAAAAGAAATAAACATTCCAGAATTAGGATTAACAATATACCCTAAAATAAAAACAACAATAACACATTCAAAATCAATATTTGGTTGCTATAGTGCTGAAGTGTATTATAAACAAATAGTAAAAGAGAATTTAAAAGATTTTTATAAAGATTTAAGTAGTGAAAGAAAAGCTATCAATGCTTGTATTACTCTTTACCATCTAGAAGATTGGTATTGGAAGGATGATCCTATGAAGAAAGAAAAGAAGAAAGAAGTGCCTTATAGTTTAGCATTAGCGGATATAGCAAATGGTTCAAAGCATTTTGAACCTAAAAGGACATATCTATCAGGATCAATAGAAGGAACAGATATTCCGCCTATCCTTACTCTAAACAAAGGTGAAGAGGTAATCAAAATAGAGGATATGCTGAAAGAAATTGAAAAATATTGGGATGATAAATTAAGAGAATAATTATGGCTAAAAAACAACATAAAGATGTCGTTAAAGAATTAAAAAAATACGTATTAGAAGATGATTTTTTTGCAAATTTAGAAAATATCATTTCGCGTGGCTATTACCCGGCAAATTTACCTCCTGCATTTTCTTCTAAAAGTTTTGCTTCATTTGTTTCTAATAATTATTTATCTATTATGGAAATTATAGAAAGCCTTGATAATGTAAATACAAAATTCACCAAATACTATTTGGCTCGTCCAAGGCAAATCCGTAGAGTATTAGGTTTATTAAATCCCATTAATATTATAATATTAAGTTCTCTTTTTGCTAAACACCAAAATATACTTTTAAATCTAGCTAAATCAGATGTATCGCTTAGTTCACCTATTGTTGATACTTCAGAAAATGTTAATGCAAGAGCTATAAGACAGGAGTTTGATTGGAACATTGGCGATGAGTTTAAAATTAAAAACAGGGCCGGTAAAAAAGTTTTAGTATATACAGATATATCAAGATTTTACCCGTCTATTTATACACATAGCATTCCTTGGATTTTAGATGGAAAAGATTATGCTAAAAAACATCGAATGGATTTAACTCTTGGAAATTTATTGGACAAAGCTTTTCAATGGGGGCAAGATGGTCAAACCTGTGGATTACCGATTGGGCCAGATATTTCATATGTTATTGCAGAATTAATTTGTGCAAGAATTGATAAATTAATGCAAACAGAATTTCCTAATATTAAATGTTTACGAAGAGTGGATGATATTGAATTTACTTGTGATACACGAGATGACGCAAGAAAACTTTTAGCTTATTTCCATCATCTTCTCGGTGAATTTGAGCTCGAAGTAAATAATTCAAAAACAGAAATAAAAGATTTGCCTCAACCAATATTAAGTCAAGAAATATTGAAAATATCTTCTGCTATACCAGATAGTAACGCAGATATGAAAAAAATACTTTGCTTTTTTGATGTTTGTTTTGAAGCTTATAATACAAATCAAAAGGGGGCTTTGAAATATGCTATTAAATCAATTAATAATGAGGCTTTGTCAGGATCGTATGCTGATTTATATATAAATTTTATTTGTAATTGTATAGTGATTGAAAGTGGGTGCATAGAGAGTGCATTAATTAAATTATCTCCTTTGATAAAAAATGGAAAATTAAGTGATGATGCAAAAAAAATTATGATAGAAAGTTTTAATAATATTATAAAGTATCATTCAATACAAAAACATACAAATGAAGTTCTTTGGGCTTTATGGGGATTATTACTTTTAGAGAGTAAAGTTGATCCCAAAACGGAAGATGAAATTATAAAAATGGGGGATCCATTTGTATTGCTAGTGGCTATTGATTTATCCAAAAAAGAATTATTTGATACAACTAAAATAAAAAAATATATAGAAAATATTATTGATGAAGATATTCTTAGAGAGGAAAATTGGATCCTTGCATATGAAGCAATAAGATTAAATATTCTTTCAAAAAAATATAGAAACATTATTAGTCAGGATATGTTCTTCAACAATTTACTGGATAATGACGTTTCCTTTTATGAAATAAAAAGCGTAGATGAATACCATGATATTTTTGAAGATTGGTTGGAAGATAATTATGGATGTGTAATCGATGACAATATAGATGGTTTATTTGAAGAATAATTTTAGTTCTAATTTAAATAAAAAAAATTTCATAATTTACTGGACTTCTTCGTTTTTCCAAGCATTCATTGTCTTGTAACGAAAGGAGTTTATTATGACAGTTATTTGGTATCACGAAACAAAAGAAGCACCTGATTTTGATGCAAGAATAGCAATATGTGACGAAGATGGAACCTGGGCTTATATGAGCGAAATTGAAGCTTTGGAAGAAGAAAATAAACAACTAAAAGCTGAAATTCAAAAACTGAAAGAGGCGCTCAAATGAAACCAGTTAAAGTTTATATGGTGCGAAAACCTTCGGATTTTGAAGAGGTAAAAACTTTATGCAAAAAGTATACGCATGAGGCCGAAGAGGTCTTAATTGAAGAAACTGTCAATCTACCTTTAGTTTGGTATGAAGCACTTTGCCAACGCCCATTGGATAACTACATTTTCTTATCCGGTAAAGGCGGTTATGATGATACAGGCCACCGCAAAGTAGTTGCTATAAAATGCTCAGGCAAGCCAACGCTCTATGTTGATCCTTCCGGTTCAAGCTATTGCCGATATATGGGAGTAGAAAATGACTAATAAATTTTTTAAACTTTATCATAAATTAGAAGAGCTTGAAGAAAGATATAATATAGGGATTGCTTCTTTATTGGTTCATGAAAAAGGTTTTCCTGATCAGCGTTATGCTTTTTCTCTACATGGTGTTGTTACTATCGATCTTATTCTTAACCCTAATTATATACGCGATGATAATTCTTTTTTGAAAGATGTAAAAGAATTGATGGATAACAATAATCTAGAATTAATCCAACTAATTTCATCAAGTAAAAGGAACAACAAAAATGACTAAAAAGACTATTCTACATAACCTGATTGCTTATGAGCGTCATCGTAGAGAGGTTGAATTGGTTTTGAAAAAATTCGGGGTTATTCCAAATGATACACCATTAACCGAGAGTAGATTATATTGTTGGTTAGAGGATAATCCGACAGATGAGGAAATAAAACTAATCCTGACAGAAATAGGGTATGATGTAAGCATGTTATAGGAGATATGATGAAACTTTATGAAGACATTCCACCTAATTGCAAAATCAGCATGCCGATGGTTTATAACCACGCAATTAGAGTACTTGATAGACTGGACAGACGACTGAGCAGACTTAACACCCCAGCGCAACCACTTAAATATAAATATGAAATCAATCGTCTAGCACATAAACTGGAACAAATGGTCGCTAAATACAAACAATGCGAAAATAAACTAAAAACTGATCTCCAAAAAAGGAAAGATTTATAAACTTACATGCATATAATACTGATTATTTTTTCTTAACATTAATTTTGCGACAACGACAATTTTTGCATATCTTAGGTATTTTGAAAAAGTTGATTAGTCTCTTAATAGAATACTTCAGTTTCCTTATATACAAGCAAATAAGACAATAAATATTGGAATCAATCTGCCAATACACATCAAACATGACTTCTCTTTGTTTTATATATTGAATATTCTCTTTATTGTTAATTCGTTCATTTATTTTAGATTCAAACTCTAAATTGTTTGTTACTCCTTCATAGTAATAAAGATTAAAATATTTTTCAAAACCTTTAGTAAATTCCTTATTAATATAATATGCTCTAGCACAAAGATGCTCAAATTCGTTATAAAAAGATATAAAACGTCTCTTTAATAACTCATATTTTTCTGGGAAAACTCGTTTTTTATTCTCAAAAGCGTATAACACTTCAAAAACATTTTGATAATAGCTTTTTATTTCCTCTATTGCTGCATCATTTATTTTTGAGAGTAGCGCTAATTCTGTCAAAAAACACCTGTTATACGTATTTAAAAAATACACTTTTTCATCAAACGAAAAATCGCAATCTGGTATATAAGAAGTTTGTAATGCTTCTTTAAAATCATCTTTCTCAAAAGCTTGTTTAATCCTATCCATATAAACTTCTTTATAAATAAACAAATTATTTAGAGATAAAGCCACTTTATTCCAAAAAGTATAATAATTATCGATTTCTAATTTTTTATCTTTTTGTCTCTCTTGTCGATTAGCAAATATATAAGCAAAATAAGCACCAATGAATACAGATAAGCAGGTAATAATGTGTCCAATCCAATCTGTTTTATCAATCCAATTATTAATTATATTTGTAATCTCATTACTCATTTTATTATTTCCTAATCTTTCGTTTATATAAGTATATATAAGCTTTAGTTTATAAATTCACAAGATTTACAATTTCAAATACTTCAAAAATGCATCGCAACCTTCAACGATATCCCAATAGGTTTCATCAAAATTGCCGGTGTACCAAGGGTCTTTGATATTGCGAGGTTTGTTTGCAAAATCGAGTAAGCGGTGGATTTTGTTATCTATATCAACGCCAACGATAGATTTGATGTCTTCAATATTGCTATCGTCCATCGCTAAGATATAATCATAATATGCATAATCACGTGGTCGAATGCGACGAGAATAATGCTCTTCAAACGGTACATGCATAGCAGTCAAAATATCCCGAGTGCCATAGTGGATGCCGGCATGACACATTTCATTATATCCCTCGGTGGCGGCAGAATCTATTTCAAACTGATCGGACAGACCTCGCTTTTCAACCATTTGCTTAAATACAAACTCAGCCATCGGCGACCGACAAATATTACCCAAACATACAAATAAAACTTTGATCATTAAAATACCTAAAAAAATATATACTCTTCTTATTATATCCATATAAAATAAAAATCAATGATCTTGGAAGATTAATTAAAAAGATTGCATTAAAACTTTTTGTTACCTATATATATTATATCTCAATTTAACTGGAACTTAGTTTATGTATACATCAATAAAAATCAATAATTACAAATGCTTTGTTGCTGATAATGAACCTCAAGGATTTGATATAATAAAGCCGATAAATGTTATTATTGGCAAAAACAACAGTGGAAAATCAAAACTGTTGGAAGCTTTAGGAAAAATTATAACTCAAAAGCCAGAAGACCTGACTTTTAATGGAATTTTTACTAGGAACATAGAAATAGATGAATTAGAACGAGCATTTGCAAGAAATGGCAATACGGATCCGGCACAATTCTTAACGAGGTGGTCATCTAACTCGAACTCTTGGGAAGAAGTGGGAAAATATTTAATTGGGTCAACAGCTATATTTACACTACAAAATCAATCTTATCAGCTCCAGCAAATATATCCAGCACATAGAAATCCATATTGGCGAGAAGATGCTGTATTAAATCAAATAAGACAAAACCTCTCCATGAATCCCTTTGAGAACTACAGATTTCTCCATTTACAAGCCGAAAGAGATATTGTACAAGAGCCAATAAAATATAATGATGATATCTCTAAATCTTGGATTAGATCTAATGCTGAAGGTATTTGTGGACTTATTTCTCGTATGCTAAATGACGAAAGTGGAAATGATAAAGGATGGAGAGAATATATTGAAAAAGATTTTCTCAACCTTATTAATCTAATTGTTTCACCAGAAATAACGTTTACTAGGATTTATACTAAAACATTTCCTAATCATTATCATGAAATATATTTAGAGGAAAAAAATAAAGGCGGAATAAAATTATCAGATTGCGGTAGTGGCCTGAAGACAATTATCGCTACACTGACTCTTTTACATGTCATACCTCATTTAACAGGAAACTATAAAAATGTTTTTGCGTTAGAAGAACTAGAAAACAATCTGCATCCCAGTTTAGAAAGGAAATTGTTAAAACATATCTGGCAATATTCTGACAGATATCACGATGCTATTATCTTTTTGACAACACATTCAAGTGTTGCTTTAGATATGTTTGGAAAGGATTATCGCTCACAAATTGTCCGCGTATGTAATGATGGACACAAGTCAATCGTGGAAACGGTTCTTTCTGATAATGATAAACAAATCTTATTAGATGATCTAGGGGTAAAAGCAAGTGATTTATTGCAAGCAAACTGCTTAATTTGGGTAGAAGGGCCATCAGATAGAATTTACATTAAGAAGTGGCTGGATTTATTTTCTAATTGCAAACTTGAAGAAGGATTACAATACCAATTTATTTGTTATGGTGGTGCTTTGTTATCCAACTATACAGCTAGTAATAACAAAAATCTAATTGATTTGTTAAAAGTGAACAGACACTCATATGTCGTAATGGATAGCGATAAAAATAGCGATGATACAAAATTGAAGGATAGAGTCAAAAGGATATCCAAGGAACTTCCAAATAGTCACTGGATTACAGCAGGCAAAGAAATTGAAAATTATTTACCGACTGAAGCCTTAACCGAATACTTTGGTAAAACAACAAATATAAAGAAAAATGCTTCATTCTCTAATTTATACAAGAAGGTAAAAAACGTTAAAACTTTTGATAAGTCTTCTTTTGCCACTGAAATAACAAAAAACAAAAATTACACCAAAGGAAACTTGGGTAAATGCCTAGATTTAGAGCAAAAAATCAATGAACTGATAGCATTCATCGAAAAAAGTAATACTTCAAATTGCTAAATTCACTAATAAATCTGAAATTTTCTATATAAAAGTAATACATTTGACAAAGATAAGTTATGACATCCTTCATATGAAGTTGCAAAAAATAATTTTTAATTATGTAATTAAAAATTACATAATTTGAAAATTTATAATACTATAAGCCTTTAATTTCTCTGTACAATTCTTTAAGATGAATATTGGACATATCTAATATAGGCTCATACATAAAGGAATTAATATGAATATTTTCAGGTGTCATGAGATTAACTTCATTTAGTATTGAAATTTTTGCCTCATCCTCTGGAAATAATTCTTTATATTTTCTTATCAATTCATATGTCTGATTCTTAACTAAAGATTTCACAAATTCTGGATCTTTAATTTGTTGAATTATAAATTCTTCTGTTTTTAGTCTAATTGCTATAGAAAGAACTATCTTTTTTTCTAATTCCATATTTTCTTCAGTTTCATCTAATATTTCATCAGCAACTTTATAAATAAGTTCACAAACAGATGAAATATCGATATCAAGATGAGTATCTATTTTATCTTTCCATAAAGTATGAATAATAGATTCTAGAGTAGCAATTGTAATTTCCGGAGTTTCTTCGGTTATATGCAACAGTGATGTTAGTTTATTAAATTCATCACAATAGCCACAATAATTCGATAGATTTCTCAAAAAAGGAATACAAGCTATTAAATAATTATTGTTTTCTAAATGCTTCTTCCAATGTAATAAAGGGTCATTTTGGTAAAACGTCTTTTTAATCAGTATATTTTTACCATTTTTTATCGCTTGTAAATGGCAATCTCTAGGACCTTCAAGCCTACTACATATGGTTCTATAGAAATCAAAATTATGTGTTAAGATTATCTGTTTAAAAAAATCTATATTAGATATATCTTTTAAATACTCAATGATTGCATATTTATTCTTGTAATCGAAAGAATCAGCAATATCATCTACAATAAATATTGTATTTATGCCCCCCTTTTTTCTAGCCTCAACTTCAAAAATAATATTTAATAAATATAATGCCCTTTTTTCTCCATTACTTAATGTGTTGAACAAATCTTTTTTATTAACCGGTTTAAGGGAGCCAATATCATCCTTAAAATTAAATACAATATTTGGAGTGTCATTTCTAAGTATAACATCTTCTTGATTGCCTATAGTGACAATAAATGGAACTGAAAACCTTTTATTAAATATATCTATAATATTAATCCACTCTGTTTTTTCTTTATTAGCTTGTTCCGTAATGATATTTAATTCTTGTTTAGAATCCTGATAAATTGTGTATAAATTTTTATATGTATCTATTTCTCTATGTAAGTATGAAATCCATAATGTTTCTTTCAATAAATCTAAATTTGATAACATTGGCAATATAAACTTATGCCCTTCTATATATTCTCTAAATTCTCTCAAGTCTTTGTTTTTAGATAATATTTTATCTAATTCATTGAATGAATTTTGAAGGGAAGGATCATTTAGAATACTTTCTTTTTCCTTAATAATTATATTTTCTAAATCTTCTACAGTAGAAATCTCAATTTTTCTGCCAAGTTCATTTATATATACTCCATGATTTGCTTTAAAAAAGCCATTATCTCTTAAACTCTTTGCAATATCTGATGCATTATTATGATTAAATATTCCTTTTTTAAAAAAATTAGAAGAACTGATTAATTGATCATAATTTGCAATATATTCTTTTAACTTATCTCTAAATTCTTTTTTTTCTAACTCTGTTATTATTTTAGAGTTAAAAATCTTATTATATACAACATCTTCTAAGTTTGTTGCTTTAGAATCAATAATTTCATCATGAACACGATTAATAGCCTTGAAAAAACCCTTAGGATCCCTTGTAACATCAAGAGAAAACGTTCTTTCTATTTCATCAGTCTTTAGACCTGATAGTTTTTTTAATTTTGATATCAAATCGTCTTTCAATTTATTAATGTTATCATATATTTCATCGTATCGTTTTTTTAATTCTTTGCTTACAAGCAAAGTACTAATCTGATTAGATTCGTAATCTTCGTTATAAGGTTCTATTACAAAAATATTCTCCGGTAAAAGTTCACCACCGTCTGACAAGATTATTTCTCTAATTGTTTCTCTATCTGAGTATATTCTATCTTTAGAATCTCTCTTTTCACTGAAATCCTTAAAAGATTGAGCAAATGAAGATTTCATTGTACCATTTGGAGCATAAATCATATAATTAGGTGATTGTCCAAAATCAAATTCCTCGCTCAAATTATGTATACCATAGCAATTCTTCAGATTAACAGATAATTTCATTAAATACCTCCTATACGTTTTATCTAGGTAATAAAATTACTAAAATCAAGAATTATCACATAATAAAGTATTTTTTAATTAGTAAAAATAATTTTTACGCTATATTGATCATTATTGCCATCTAAAATAAGTACTATATTTGTGGCAAATATAATATTTAACTGCAGAGATTTGATTTTTTACAATTACTTATCTATTTTAATGTATTTATCTCAAAAATACTGTTCATCCGCGTTTTAATTTTATTAAAATTTTAACTAATCTATTATACAATTTGTTTACAAACAAATTAATGTTTGGATACAATATACAAGGTATAAATAAGTTCATGACAACAAATAGTAAAAATCCACTAACAACCAAAGTTAATGAGAAAAAGCCTGATTTAGGACAAGTTTATACAAACATTGACGTTGCCAGATTTATGGTATCATTATTGGATGTGAGAAAGGACTCTAGAATATTAGATCCTTGCTTTGGCAAAGGTATATTTATTGATGTTTGTAAAGAACAAAATTTTAAGAATATTTCCGGATATGAGTTAGATGATTATCTTTATAATATTGTTCAAAACAAATATCCTAAATTGCAATTATACCATTCTGATTTTTTAAAAGCCAATAAGGATACAAAGTTTGATGCGATAATTATGAATCCTCCATACATACGACAAGAAAAAATAGATGATTTGAAATTATTAGGAATAACAAAAGAAAATATTAGAAAAGATCCTATTTACAATAAATTACCTAATAAGGCAAATATGTATATGTATTTTATCATAAAAGCTTTGAATATTTTAAAGGATGGAGGAGAGCTCGTTGTCATTTTTCCCAGCAGCTGGATTAATTCCATTAGCGGAAGAAAATTTAAAGAAATAATGTGTGCATTAGCTTCTATAGAAAGACAGATACATATATCAGGCAAAATATTTGAATCTGAAGCCTTAGTTGATGTTATAATATTAAAACTAATCAGAAACAGAAAATGTGATAAAAAAACAGATGAATATGCAATACTAAGAGGAACGCATATAGATATTTCGACAAAGAATCCTTTTTTAGATACTCTCTTTCTTCCTATAAATTTTAATGATTATGCATCTGTAAAAAGAGGATTAACAACGGGATATAATTCAATGTTTATAAATCCTAAAATTTTTAATAAATCTTCAAATATCGTTTCCATAATATCTACCCCAAAAAATATCAGGGGGTATAGTACAGATAATGCGCTATCTGATAAATTGTTATATATAAAAGGTCCTCATATTTCTGAGGATATAAAAGATTATCTAGATAAATGGAAAAAAAACATAATAAAACTCCAAAAACCTAAAACTTTATACGAAAAAATTAAAACTAACAAAAAATGGTATAGGATTAAACTCATTCCAAGTACAGGTATATTATTTAGTTATTTTATAAGAAATGACATGAAATTTATTATGAATAATTCTCAAACAGCCGTTAGAGATAATTTCTACATAATTCAACCTAAAATAGATAAATATTTATTATTTGCATTGCTAAATAGCTACTATACTTACTATCAACTCGAATGTAGTGGAAAAAAACATGGCGCCAGCCTGTTGAAAATACAAAGGTATGATATTGAAAATTTATTATTTCCTGATATAAATAAAATTACAGAGGTAGATAAAAAAGCTCTAATTCATTTAGCAAAAAACATGGTAGAGACGAATGAAAATAGAGTCGGAGAAATAACAAAGATAATCGCTTCTTACACTGAATGGGATTTTGATAGTATTATAGAAAGATACGAAACAATTAAAAGAAATAGGATAGAGGGAAATTAAAATGTCAATAAATGTCGTTAGTCTTTTTTCCGGCGGTGGAGGTCTCGATCTTGGATTTAAGAATTCAGGCTATAACATTATATGGGCGATTGATAATGAAAAGAATGCTGTAGAAACATATAAACAAAACATTGGTAATCATATCATTTGTGAAGATATTAATGCCATTGATATTAAAAAGATACCTCATGCAGATGTTGTAATTGGAGGTCCTCCGTGTCAATCATTTTCATTAGCGGGAAACAGAAACACTGAAGATGCTAGAGGGCAACTGATTTGGAGATACATACATATTATTGAGGAACTATCTCCTAAAGCCTTTTTATTTGAGAATGTCATAGGTCTTTTATCTGCAAAAAACTCAAATGGGGAGAAAATTATTGATTTGTTGCAATCTGCATTTAAAAAGATAGGATATACACTATCCACAAAGATAGTTAATGCTGCAGATTATGGTGTGCCGCAAAGACGTCAACGGGTTATTATTGTAGGACTAAAAAATGGTAAAAATTTTTTATTTCCTAAACCAACGCACAATGAAACAGGTATTGGACTAAAAAAGTATGTAAGTGCACAAGATGCTATAGGAGATCTTCCACCGGCTATTTGTGATGAAAATGGTGTTGTATACTATAATACAGAGGCATATACTGATTATCAAAAAAAGATGAGAACCACAAAAAGGGTTACAGAGCACTTTGTCTTTAAGATGAGTGAACTAGATAAATATATTATATCACATGTTAAGCCTGGTGGTAACTATATGGATATTCCAACAACTGTAAATTCCAAAAGAATAAAAAGATTACAAAAAGAAGGCGGACATACAACTTGCTATGGAAGATTACTTGCCAATAAACCAACATATACAATTAATACCTATTTTAATAGACCTAATGTTGGTTGCAATATACACTATTCTGAAAATAGGTTAATCACGGTAAGAGAAGCTTTAAGAATTCAATCGTTTCCAGACTCATATATTATAGTATCATCCAATAAAAAATCTCGTAACCTAATTGTAGGTAATGCTGTTCCTCCTATTTTATCTCAAGTTATGGCAACAGAGCTGAAAAAATATTTAGCAGAGGAATAAATAATATGTGGATATCATATTCAGAATCTGAAGTTAATGTTTTTCATCCTATCTGCGAATTTGCATTAAATGAAGCTCTGCGTCAAATAGGAAAAGATAAAATATATACAGTAATTCATCACCAATGTACTGGTAATTTGGAAATGGATTTTTGCCTTCAAAATAAGCAAACTGGCAAATATTTGTGTGTTATTGAAGTGAAACGGACACCACCGGATGTTCATAGTTCACGATACCAATTTCAAGCGATGTCATATGTACAGATGAATTCTGGAAATAATGAACAACCTTTTTATATATTAACAAATCTCGAATATGCTTTTGCCTTTCGGTATGATGCTCAAAGACCCAGAGTATTTCAACAAATGTTAAAACCTGGTTTTACAACAATTGGGTTATTTAATGATTATCAAAAAGAAGATTTTGAAACTCATTTAATTGATTATTTTAAGAGCATATTATTGGATTTTATAAATAATAGATACGAATATTTGGTAACTTTAGAAGAATTTGCTTTTCATATAGAAAAAATTAAAAATAATGGTAGGAGTTGGAAGAGCCATCTTGCTGTACTATTATATGAGTACATACGAGGAGCGTTTTCTTCTGTTCAAAGAAATGACCTTAAAGATATTCGTCTCTTTAGGGATAATATCGAAAAAATATGTAATGAAGCAGTCAGAGTAAATTTTAAGGATATTTTTACATACTCATCAGATACATTTGAAAATAACGTATTAATTAATAATAAAATGTTAGTTGATCTTTATGACTTTGGGAATCAAAATACGACAGGCGATTCTATATCTGGACTACTTCATCAAATTGTATCTGCCGGACATGAGCATGAAGGTGAAGTGTCAACAGATTTAGAACTAGGATGGCTAGTTGCTGAACTTGCTAAAAAAGTATGTGGCAACATAGATAAAGATAAATTTATTTGTGATCCTGCTGCAGGTAGCGGCAATCTTATCAGCTCTGCTGTAAATACATTCAATCTTTCACCCAATCAAATATTGGTAAATGATATAAATCCTAGATTATTGGAATTATTATCACTTAGATTAGGATTAAATTTTGCAAAAAGTATATGCCGTCTAAATTCTCCAACAATTGCAAATAAAAACATAGCGGATTTAAGCAAAGATTTTTTTAGAAATGTAAAACTGATAGTTATGAACCCACCTTTTGTAGCAGGAATAAACTGTAGCGATAGAAAAATTCCTCTGTTTAATAAAATAAAACAATTGACAAATAATGAGCCTATTTCAAATATTGGACAAATGCCATTGGAAGGTGTGTTTTTAGAACTTATGACTTTACTTGTTCCTGAAAATACTACAATAGCATGTATTCTCCCCAAAACTCATCTAATGGCTAGAGGAGAAGAAGCAAAAACCATAAGAAAGATAATTATTGATAATTTAGGTATAAATACGATATTCACTTATCCTGGAAATGAAATATTTGATAACGTTACTAAAGATACTTGTGTCCTCGTCGGTCGAACACAACATCCATCTGATTTCGTTTCTATAATATCAAGCTATGATAAAATTCCAAACATTGATATACATAAATTTTCTCAATCTCTATCTAAAAATTACGAAAATTCTTTTACTCCGATAATGCCAGGTATCGTTGCACGAAAAATATCAATTAATGATCTAAGATCCTCATTGGATAACGGTTGGCGAGAACTAAATAGTGAATTAGTAGAAGCAATTAGTTTTGTAAAAGATAATTTTGAAACATCAGATTATTTAATACCTCTTTCAACCTATAATTTTTCTTACAAAAGAGGAACAGCTGGAAATAGTGGCGCAAGTGATTTAATTTTCTTCGATTCAAGAAACGATTTATTTGATGTATACAAGAATACACCTGGGCTGAGTTTAAAAGCTGGTATGAGAAATGCAAAATTAGATAATTTCGATATAGGTGATGGAGATACAAGATTTCTTAATATTTCTGAAATGGATAATTCCTTAGTGAATGCTATAATTAATACATATTTAAATTTGCCTAATCGAGATGGAAAACAAAAAAGAAAAGACAAAAATCACGCAGAGCTACTTCAGATTCTAGAAAAAGAAGCCCAAGGAAAATTTAGTGAAAATACTGTATTAATTCCAAGAAACATTAGAAGAAATGGAAGAATCTATTTATCAACTAGTCCGGTATTTGTTTCTACAAACTTTCTAGTATTTAATTTACCTGATGAGGATAAGGCTATTATATTATCAACATGGATGACAACCATTTTTTATCAGATGCTTTGCGAAATATCCTCCAAAGATCAAGAAGGAACAAGAAAAATGGAGTTGACAGATATACTTCCAACTCTTGTTCCTAATATGTCTTTGATTTCAACATCTTTTATAAATAAATTAAAAAATGAAAAGGATAAAATAAAGTTTGTTGATTTACAATCTCCAGAAGTTAGGGATATTGATAGATTATGGGCGAATGAACTATTTAAGGAAAATGCAGATTATGTTTTATCAAACACCCTGCGGTTATTAGAATTTTTAGCCAATAGACGAAACAATTAAGCAATATTTCACAATTCCTGGCTTTCGGTGAGCATTTTGCGGATATACTCGTCCAAGACTGCGGAGGCTTGGTGTTCGTCGGTTCCGAGTTCGGCGGCGATTAAGGCACCGTAGCGCACCGGGAAACTCATAAACAAATCTCTCAACGCCCGACCGAGGTTAAAGGCATAATTGCCGGCACGTTTGCGGTCAACCATTTCACCGGTCAACATTCGCAACTTGGCCTTAGCCAACATCGCCCGATAATAAATATCTGCCGTTTTGGCCTGCTGAAAGGTTCCCATATTGCTCATACGAACGCCGCCTTGCGCCTCAAACAACGGATCCGGTTTGCGTTGCTGTGCCGGATCGGTATTCATAAACCACTCCCGGTTCGCTTCGTCCACATCAATTTTATCATCTCTCGTTTTATGAATACGTCCGGACTTTATCGCCGTCTGCACTGCATTCAGGTTCACCCCGCGAATACGCGCATATTCTCGCATTGATACTAATTTTCCCATTAAATTTTCCTTTCAAAATCCTAGGTGACCAGCCAGAATTAAAGGTGACCAGCCAGAATTTTTTATACCCTCTTATAACCCTTGTGTTTATTGGGGTTTGGGATATACCCGACCAGCCAGAATTTTTCTGTTTCGCTAGAAATATGGCGCAGCTTGCGTCCCCGCATATGAATTATCGCCAGGAAGGACCCGTTGGTACCTTTACCCCTAAAAAGGACTGGCACCCGATACCTGGTCGGAATTAATAAAAATTTTGCAGCGTATTTATTTTTGTTAATTAAAAAGCTTGCATTTTTATAATATTATCTTTTATGATTTTATCAGTTAAAATAAAGAAGAGGTTACTATGAAAAAGTTTTTAATATTGTCTATGCTTATCTTATCAGGATGTGCTGAAATTTCTTCAATGAATATAATATCATCAGAAGACGGTTATGAAGCTGAGAGAAATGAAGATTGCATGGATATGACTCGTTTCAAGGTTTTACAAGTTTTAGAAGATAATCATGCATTAGCTTTTGAATGCAACTCTGGTGAATATTGTTCTAACAATACTGTTGTATTGCTCACTCCTCAAGACGGAGTGGATTATTATGATGATATGATTGTATTTCTTCCTAAACAAAAATGTGCTGTTCAAGATGGTGTATATAAATATGAAACAAAAAATAAATCTTTGAAAACAGTTCCAATAATTCGTTATCAATATGAATTTAGTCCTCGTTCTGAAGAAGAAGCTATGCAACGTTTTAATGAAAAAATGGAGGAGCTGAAAAATGATTGTAAAGTGTCATTAACTAAAAATAAAAAACATAATACGGATGCAAATAGGAAAAAGTGTGATTGCGGTGTAGATTTATTATCTAAAGAACTTCTAACCGTTAAAAATGGTGGAACCCCAACTTTTTCAGATGGTGATGCATTAAAGAAAGGTATAGAAAAACAATGTGGAAAATTACCTGTTGATTTTTGGTAGATATTGTTTTTTATAATTAAAAGAGCCAAAACTAATATCAGGCTCTTTTTTTGATGTTTGAAATAATTTTATCAGAAAAAAATATACTTTAACTCTATCCAAACGATATATATTTATCACCTCCTTTACAAATATTCGCCGGTTTTGTGGGTGTGGCACAGGGCAAAGTGCCAACCGTCCAGTTTCTTACCGTTTCGTTCGCACCAACCGTTGGCTTCATAATAACTATAAAAGCCTTCCAAGTTGATATGGATGTTCTTTTCGGCCACATACCGTTCTACTTCCTGCCTGTCCGGTGGCAGTTGTGAGAAGTGATACTTGAACTTCGCGCCCACTCCTAATCCTTGCCGAGCCCAAACATCACCAAGCCCAACCAAACCACCGTCGGTTCGTTTTTGTTCAAAAATCGCCGTCTCAGCTAATTTCTTTTCATTATTTACATTATTACCTTGTTTTCTTTCTTCAGTCGTTGGCGGATAATCGGCGATTAAATGGCTATCATCCGGCGAACAAGTGGCGGTGGGGTCTGGCGTAATATCCTCAAAGCCCTGATATTTATTATAGTTAATGAGCCTGACAAGAGTGGCGCATCCGATACGCGTTGTTGTAATATCATTGGTGCGTTTCAGTTTATTAAGTAGTCGCCTGATTTGATCCTTGGATTTATCCAAAGTTTCGGCAAGTCTCATGTGGCTGATGACGACTTCTCCCCGATGGACAATAATATCCTTAAAGGGCTTATCTTTGAAATTTGCCGTCAGCATCAAGTGGATATAGAGTTGCAAAACATTTGCGTCTGAATACCAATGCCAATCTTGAAAATCGCGGTAGAACTTAATAAATCCGCCTTTGACAACTTCCTTTTTGTGTGAAGACAAAGAGGTATTGTCAGACTTATGGTGTATCATATCTGTCATGAGAAAACTCCAGTCTTAAATTTCCGGGAAGTTATATTTTTTGCGTTGTTCGGCCCAAATTGGCGGAATTTCCTCTCGTATCAGACGTTTTAAGATAAAGTCTGCCGGTTGAGTTCCTGCCAAAACGGATTTGATAATATCCGGTGCCAACGAAGTTAAACGAAGAATGCGTCCTAAATAACCGGCATCCAGTTCTTCATGTAACGATAGTTCGGCAATGGTCATTCGACCGGAAGTTAATATCTTTTGATATTTAAACGCTTTGGAAAGGGCTTTGATAAGCTCTTTATTCGGGCAAGAGTTTTGCGTTAACGCTTCCGGAACTGTCACCTGTAATACACCATGCGTTCTGGAAAGAGGGACATCTATTGTCATGATCCCGTCTTTGGTTGAGAGGCGTATTTATCAGGTAAAATATCCAGCGCCAACGCAGTCCATTTGATTTCCAAATTATCACATTGAACGGTGATATTCTCAATCAACTCTTTGACTAAAAGCGATTTATCAAGTTCGCTCATCTTTGCCAAGACCTTCTCGGGATGTTGCATAATCTTAAACAGCTCTTTGGTTTTATCGGGGGCAATTTGCTTGATAAGTCCGTTTAGAATATGGGCATCTTTTAACATTGGCGTGATGATTTGTATAATAGCTTCATCTAGGATAGCCACCGCCACCGAACCATTATGACAAGTATGATAGCCATAGTATTTGGCTTTAGTCGAAGTATAGTAATAACGTCTGCGACCATGTCCCATGCTGACCGTTGGTGTCATTCGGGTATGGCAACAACCACAAGTTAAAATACCACGCAAAATGCCGACTTCGTTTTTCTTGTATAAGCAAGAGCGTTTGGCCACATCTTTGGAAGCTCTGATTTCGGCAACCTTATCAAATGTTTCTTGATCTATAATGGCCGGGTGTTGTCCGTCATACAGTTCATTTTTGTGTTTAACCTTGCCAAGGTAAATCGGATTTTTGAGTAAGCGTTTTATCATCTCTCGGCGATATTCTATACCGTAATTATCTTTGACTAACTTACAGACGGCGGTAATGGATTTATGTTTTAGGTAACTTTCAAACATAAAGCGTATCATTTCGCCTTCTTCCGGTTTAATTTTGAGCTTTTTGTTGATAGCAACATAACCGGTCGGAACAGCACCGCCCATCCACATGCCTTTCTTTTTAGACGCGGCGACTTTATCACGAATACGCTCACCGCTGACTTCACGTTCAAATTGAGCAAAAGAAAGTAAGATATTGAGCATCAAACGGCCCATACTGTCGGCGGTATTAAAATTTTGTGTCACCGATACAAATGAGCAGTTGTTCTTTTCTAATATCTCAATCATTTTAGAAAAGTCGGTTAATGACCTGGTTAAGCGGTCTATTTTGTAAACGACAATCATATCAACCTTGCCGGCATTGATGTCTTCTAACAAGTGCTCTAAGGCAGGTCTGTTCATATTACCGCCGGAAAAGCCACCGTCATCATAATGTTCCGGGATGATTTTCCAACCTTGATGTTTCTGGCTTAACACATAATTTTCACCGGCTTCACGCTGAGCTTCTAATGTATTAAACTCTTTATCCAACCCTTCATCGGTTGATTTTCGGGTATAAATGGCACAACGAACTTCTTTCATGGCTATACTCCAAAAAATTCTTTGCCGGAGATTTTCCGACCGGTTATTTCCAAAGCGATAGCCGACAGAAATTTATAAACCTGGCCATCAAACTCAAAACCATCTTTCAACACACGCAGACGGTAAACCTCACCCTTGAACCGTTTGATAAGTTCTGTGCCAACGGGCAAATAAGTTGCATTGTCCGGTTCATCATCCATTGTTTCAAGCAGGTGTTTGGTTGCACTGTCTAATCCGCCAAAACGCAGTTCTTGCAATCTGTTTGTAACACGCCAGATAAAAAAGGACTTGCGGGTGGCCTTTGTTGGAAGAGAGAAAAGCTCAATATAGAGTTTGTATAACTCATCAAAGTCTAATTGAGGTATGTCTTCCAAAGGAATATCTAAATTAATATTTCTGGCCATCGTTAACTCCTTTTGTTTGACAATGAATGCTTGCTTTTGAAACAATATCAAGTGATTTTTCGGGATTTTTCGATAAATCTTTGGGTTCTGTTTCGTTTAAGATTTCGGCCACCGCTGTTTTTAACAGTTCTATGATTTCATTCATGGTTTTATCCTTTCAGTAATTGCCTTACATACAGAACAAGTGAAAAAATCGAAAAATCGTTCTCACTTTTTTCAATTTTTTTTGTTTGCCTGACACAGGGTAAAAATCCACGAGAGAGGAAAATATTACCATGTAGAGTACATATTTTTTAATATTTTTGATAAGTCGTTGTTTTTCAAAGAATCTTTTTTCCATAATTTTACCTTTCACTTAAAAATTATTTTTGTTGCATAAGGTAAAAATCCCGGAGAGGTCGAAATCTCCCCAAAAAAATGAAAAATTTTTCAACTTTTTTATAATGCATTGATTTTGAATAAATATTTTCATCCGAGTTTTTACCTTTCTTTGATGTGAAAGGTTTGTTTCCTCCTTCCACCATAAGGTAAATTCCCGGCAAGACGCAAATCTGCTCAAAAAAAATAAAAAATTTTTTAGATGCCTGTTTTTGCATATTAAAACTCCTTTTTACCATTTCATGTGGAAGAGGTTTCTTATTCCCTTCACGTATAGTAAAAAGCCCGGAGCTCGATTTTTCGTCTTCAAAAAATACAAAAAAATTAAAATATTTTATAAGCTGTTGTTTTTTCATAAATCTTTTTTCTCCTTTTTTACCGTTATACAGGAGTGAAAGGAGTTTTTTGTTTCCTTCCACCGTAAGGTAAATTCCCGGAGAAGGCGAAATATTCCCCCCTGAGTAAAAATTTTTTTAAAATTTGTTTTTACCTTTTGGTGAAAAGGACTTTTTACGCCTTTCACGTAAGGTAAATTCCCGAGAAAATGGAAATGTGCCGAAAAAAAATAAATTATTTTATAAGTGGTTGAATTTACAGATAAATAAGTATCGGTGTTTTTTTTTATTTTATGATTTTGCAAGTTTTCATTTAATAATTTTGCAGAAATTCATTTCATGGTTTTACGATTTATCGTTCGGTAGTTTGAGAGTTTTTCGTTCGGCTGTTTGAGGATTTTTTATTTCTTGATTTTACAAAAAGCATGATAATCGGTAAAATTTTTCGCTTTTCGGTAATTATTCGGTAATTATTTAAGGCAATATGTGACAATTTGTCACGTGTTGGTTACAATCTGTAACCAACTGATAACTCAAAATATGTAAATTCAAACATTTATTATTCATTTTCAGTTGTCTACAATTTGTAGTCGACTGGTTACTCATTCTTTTTTTGTTTTCTTATGCAACTGGCTACAATTTGTAGACGTTTCAGATCCTTCGGCTTTACTTATCGAGATATTCCGGCTGATCTGAATTTTAAGAATGTTTAGTTCTTTTGTATCATAAAAACATGTTTCTCTATTATTTTAATTATAACAGAATAAACATCTGATTGAGTATCAGCAGATGAATTAAGAATATCTGCAAGTTCATTGGCTTTTGTCAGTATTTTTGCCGACAGAGAGTCTAATCTTTTAAGTATAAAATCTGTACGGTAGCCTGAAATTTCTGATAATTTTTCAAAATTTTCACGTTTTACTCTGCTCATATAATATTTTGATGCACATAATTTCATCGCCATTCTATGTTTATCATAATAAGGAGCCATAATTGCTGTGCACATTAAATCATAGCAAGGAGCTAAGTTTGGAATATCATTTTTATAAAGAATAGAGAAGTTTTTAGCATGCGCATCACCATTTCCTATGAGATAGTTGAAAATAACTAAATCAATAAAAGCTATTTTGCTAGGAGCAGGTACTTTTATTTTATCTAAAAGCTCAAAGCAAGATACCAGATTGGGGCCTCCATCACTTTCATATTTGTTTTCAGGCAAGACATTTAGTATTTGGCAAAAATCTTCTTGATGTATTCTTGTCCATAATCCGTTGTTTTTTTCTCTATCGTATCTTTCAACCACGTAGAAATTTTTATCTTTTATTGTTTTAATAAAACATTCTGGTGTGTTCAAGCCGCAAGCTTTAGCTAATTTCATACAGAACAATTCATTAAATACTGTATCTTTATATCCTTCAATATTAGGTTTTATAATGTGGGTTGAAGGAGTTCCGTTTAAGGGGAGCGCTAACTTGTTATCGATAATGCACGCTATTAATTTATCTTGCGCACCAGAACCAGAAATCCGAAAATCGTCATCTCCAATATATAAAGGCCTAACTTTTAATGAGTTAAGAATATCATATGCTTCTTCATCTTCTATGTATCTATATTCTGGTTTTGAGGGATCTTGCAATCTAGCATTTTGAGGTTGTACGGAGATTGCTCCAGCACAATCAGCACCAATACCTTTTAATAGGGCAAATGTATTACGACTATCTGTTTTTAATATTCTTGCTATTTGTGTTCTAGCTACATCTTCAGGTAATAATCCATCAAAGAATGGTCTAACTACATTGTCATTAAAAATACTTTCATTGAGAGGTAAACTAGCAGAAAGAGGGGAACGATCGTTATTTGCTAAATATTTTGCATCGTATTGAAAAGACAAGTCGCCATTATTATAACTTAAGTAGCCAGCTAACTTATTTTTAAAATACACATTTAATACTTCAGTCATTACTTATTCACCCATTTATTGAAAATATATAAATTTAACCCAAGAGCTTTTACAACAAGTAATAACTTACCTGTTTGGATGTTATTTTTGCCATTTTCAAGATCACTAATGAAACGACGGCCTGTTCCAGATATACCGGCAAGTTCTTCTTGGCTAAGGCCTTGTTCTTTACGAGTATCTCGTATTAATTTTCCTATATCTTCCATTGTTGTTAAATCTTGGCTATTCATAATAAACCTCTTTTTTTTGCTACCGTTCGGTATCAATATAGCCTAAAATTATATAAATGTCAAGTTTTTGTTACCGATCAGTGTCATAATTGTTATATATGAGCAAATTTTTACTTTTTGTTCCCGAACGGTAGCATTAAAAAAGATGAAAAACAAACTTAAATTTAAGTTATTATTTTAGATACCGGCTCAGACCAGTTTGAGCTGTATCTTTTTATAAGTATCGGTAATATAAAGATATTTAAAAATGGCTGTACCAATGGGGTCCGGTCCACCACCACTCAAGAAGCCTCTCCTAGTGAGAGGCTCTTTTTTTGTTGGTATTGAGTAGTGGACAAAAACTGAGAGTGGATTTGACTACCAGTGCAAGGCAGACGGGAGTATGCCGATAGGCTTTAAGCCTATGCGCGCCTGTGTGGTGAAGCAAAACGACGTCAGTCCTACATGACCCACCAATTAAAAATACTTGACAAAATTCAAAAAATATACTAATCGTAAAGATATAAGAAAATTACTATTATAAAATAAAACAACTATTATGACTAATATTATGACTAAAGAGAAAAAACTAACACTGATTGATGAGATGGTTGCAAGTTTGGGTATTTCTCGTGAAGATATCCTCAAGCATTGGAAAATATCATCTACTGCTGATGCATCAACAACATCATCATCTGAAATTGACGTTTTGGGTGCATCAGATTTTGCTAACATTCAACCCGGCATGTTTTGGTATGAAGACGATACGTTTTCATTTAAAAAATTGGATAGCAAGCGCATTAAGGCTATCGTCGAGTTGGTTGAAAACACGGTTATCTATGGTGACCTGACTGCTTCTGAAATCTATCGATTTAGAGAGGTTCTTAAACCTTGGTATGCAAGCATAGCGTACATTAACAATTTTCCATACAAACGTAATTATAATGAAAAAATTGTAATGTACGATAGGGATCAATTTTGGGATATTTTGAAGGAATATAAAGCAGTACAAAAAAGTTTTAACTTAATAGGTAAACCATATCGTAAAGATTGTTATTGGACATCAGAAGAATTTAACTGTGCATCTAGTAAGATATTTGGTTTTGATGAAAAATGCGATATATCCATTTATCCATGGGCTATTGCACAAAATAAAGATTGTAGAATGTATCTTCGTCCGGTGATTGCATTATATGTTGGATAATTTTCAATATCAATTAAAAAACAGTTTAGATGTAAAATCTGAACTGTTTTTTTTGTAATTAGATATATCAACTTATAATATTCCCTCGTCGTGTTTTATTTGAAAGTTTTATAAATTACAAGGTTCTAGCACTATTTTTTACAAGTTTTTTATTCGGTTGTTTGTGGATTTTTCGTTCGGCTGTTTGAGAGTTTTTTATTCCATGATTTTACAAAAAAGTATGAAATTCGGTAATTATTCGGTAAATATTCGGTAATATTTAGGCGAGATTGTTTATAAATAATCCGTAATAAAATTAAATACCAGCTCAGACCAGTTTGAGCTGTATCTTTTTATAAGTGTATTGAATATAAAGATATTCAAAAATCTTAAATCCAAAGATGATATATCTAACTCAATAATAAACCTCCTATGAAAGGAGGTTTTGTATTGTATAAGTAGTGAAATTATTTTTCACAGCCTTTTTCAAAACTCCAATGCCAACAATCTGTTCTACATCGATGCTCTTTATAATCCCAAACACCTCGTTTACTTTCTAAACAACTAATGCTTAGATGAGCTTCTTTTAATGATGGAACAAAGTTTTGTATAACAAAATAAGTTATAAGAAAAAATGCCATTATTAAGTATGAAACTCTGCGTATTTTTTGAATAAATGCTGTAAGTAAGGATAATAAGCAGATAATTGCAATAAAAACAGATAGATATACCAAGTTATTATCTAGATGATTTATTTCAAAATAATCTAAAACAAAACAACCAAGCAATAAAAAGAAAAAGAATATTTTACTGATAAAATATATCAAATTTTTAGATATTTGTCTGCTCATTTTTTTTCCTTATTTATATTTAGTATGGTGTGTTGGACATGTTTCTTGTAAAGTTTTACCTTTTTTGGCACCTTGTTGCCCCCTTATGTTAGCTCTAAAATCTCTTAAGCTATCAGATATTGGCCGATGATTATAACCAATATCTTTAGCTTCTTTGAGTACATCTAATGCATATGCTGCTTTTCATTATCTCTTAGTTGTTCTTCTTTGACACAACCACGTTCATTGTCCCATTTAATACAATCATGACGACAGATTTTTTGTTTATTATCCCATACGCCATGTTGTTCGCTCAAACAATATCCTTTATCATCAAAAACGATATATAAAAAATAAGAGGTTAATACAAAACCGATTATAGCACAAATATTCCAAAATATCAGAAATATTTTCCAACTAATTTTTTTGATATTAATATTTGTCATTTATACCTCTAACTCTATATGATTTACAACCATCTCTTGAGTTTTTATATAAACCGCTTTTTTCCCTTTGTCTACCAGTTTTATTAACTGTTCTATCATGAATTCTATCTTTATGAGCTTCTTGTTTTGATAAACCTTTCCATGCTTGGTTATAGTAATAATCAAAATTTTCTTTTGCATTACCTAATCTTTCAGCAACTTTTTCGCCTATACTGCCTCTTGATGTTGCTTCATAATTTGCTTTGCAATGAAAATAATCATCACCTCCAACAGTGTTATCTCTTCTCATATCCCAATAGTTTCTATTGTGGGCTTATCTACCACTATTTTAGAAGTCTCTTTAAGTTGAATAGAAAAACAGCTCAGATTTTATATCTGAGATGTTTTTTTAAGTGCATTATAAGGTTTATTGATGTTTGGTCGGTATTTTTCTTGAATGTTTTTGAATTTGATGTTAGTCTTTCTTAAAATTTGTTTAGGAGTATAGTTATGCTAAAGCTTATTTTACCAGAGAAAAAATATTGGTCATCTTTTTTAAGTGGGGTAGAGGAATTTAAAAAATTTCCTACACCTTTTGATACAAATGGAATTAAAGTTGGTTTGAAGTTTGAAAATTTTGATGATTTTAAGCTTAGTAGCGATAATGAACGAAATGGTGTGGGCTTGAAAGAGGGATATGTTAGGCAAACACGATTATGGTTGATTGAAGATGAAAAATTTGTTGGTGCATTTGATATTCGCCATAGCTTGAATGAAAGTTTACGAAAAGCTGGTGGTAATGTTGCGTATTATATTATTCCATCAGCAAGAAGAAAAGGGCTTGCCATTGCCGGGTTAAAGCTTTGTTACAAATATGCAAAAGAGGTTTTAGGGCTTGATGATGTTTTGGTTACATGTAATGCTTTAAATGAAGCCTCTTATAATACGATGCATAAAGTTATGAATGAAATAGGGGGATTTGAAGATTCGCCGGTGGAGTTTGCAGACAAAATAGAAAAAAGAGTTTGGATAAAAACAAGAGATAGAGATTAGTTTTTGCTTGAAAAAAATAAAAAAATGATATTGTTAGAAAACAAAATGAATTTTTATGTTTAAAAAAGAATAAAAAATAGCTCCGAGCATAAGCTTGGAGCTGTTTTTTTGTTTGTGCCGATTAGAGGAGGTTGTAGTAGTTTTGATTACCCACTTGGTAGTGTTCTACTTGCATTCCAGGTTCGGCATCTAGCCAAATAGGATCTTCTGAAGCTTCAATGGTTGCTTTTTTGCCATTTTCAAAGAAGATATTAACAATTGTTCTTGTACCACCTTTAGCAGAACCTGATGCAGAACCGGTTGCTCTACGATAGAAAAATCCTCTATAACTAAAATCAGCATTCATTGATGCTGTAAATTCGGAATTTACATCGTGAATGGATACTTTTTTGATGGTGTAGATGCCAACTCTTTCTGGATGAAAAGGAGTGTAAGTATTGCCGTATTTTTGATACTTTGCTCCTCTGATGTTATAGCCTATTCTGGTTGAAAAATTTACTTTTTTTCCATGATAGCCATCTTTGTCAAGTAATATCCAACCTCGATATCCGGGATTTGCTTTGGGTAATAAAGCACCGGTTTCGTAGGCGCAATACTCTAGTATATCCCCGTTAGAAAGTGTAACTTGGCTACCAGTGTATGCCTGTTGATATGCCTTACTTTTGGTATTCCAGTTGACATTTACAACTTCAACAATCTCTTGTGCAAACACATTTGTTGCCATAAGTAGCATCATGGCAATTGTAATAATTTTTTTCATAATATCGTTTTTTTAGAATAATTTTGTGACTTGTTGTAGTGTACAAAAAAATACTTATTTGTCAATATTTATTTGATGTATTCTGTTGAAGGGAGAGATTTCCACGGAGCTTACGCTCCTCGCAATGACTATATAGTGGTGCTTGCAATATAAATATTAGTTATTTTATGTACAAAAAAAGAGCAGTTTTTATACTGCTCTTAAACGTTTTGTTTACAGAAGATTGTAGAAGTTTTTATCGCCAATTCGATAATGTTCTACTTGCATTCCTGGTTCGGCATCTAGCCAAATAGGGTCTGATGATGCCTCGATGGTTGCTTTTTTGCCATTTTCAAAGAAGATGTTGACAATTGTTCTTGTACCACCTTTAGCAGAACCTGATGCAGAACCGTTTGCTCTACGATAGAAAAATCCTCTATAGCTAAAATCAGCATTCATTGATGCTGTAAATTCGGAATTTACATCGTGCACTGATACTTTTTTGATAGTGTAGGTACCGACCTTTTGCAAGCTAACACGAGTATAGCTGTTGTATCTCTTTTGAAACTTTTGACCTATAATGTTACTACCTAGAGTAACTGGGAAGCTGACTTTTTGTGGATTATATGCATCTCCATTCCACCAACCTTGCCATTTTTCATCGTTACGGATATTGTTGTAATAAATACAACTTCCATCGGAAAAATATACACGGCTCGTGTGAAAATCCAAGTAGCGTCCAGTATAGTACCTACTGGTTGAGAAACGTTTCCATTCTACGTTAGTGACTTCAACAATCTCTTGTGCGAACACATTTGTTGCCATAAATAGCATCATGGCAATAATAATACATTTTTTCATAATTTTTAGGATTTTAATTTATAATAATTTATTTTGTGAATACGATTATACAAAAAAAAGTATATTTGTCAATAGCTTTTTGGCGCTTGAAGGGGGAGAATGGGTTTCCACACGCTGAAGCGTTTGCAAAGGCTATAAAAATGTTTGTAATGAAAATATAAAAAAATAGCTTGACAAAAAAAAGCGATGACTTATATTGTGTCTAGAAAAATATTTTTTTAGTCTATTATTGTTTTTATGCTTTATGTAAATGTTACAATATGGCGTATTAAATAGATGAAAACAATTAACCTTTTAATATATCTAAATTTATGAAAAAGAAAATTTTTGTTCTAGTACTTGTTGTACTGGCAGTAGTTGGTTATTATGGCATTCGTGTCATAAATGCATCTTACGTAAAAGTTTCTCCAGGTCAAAGAGCTGTGAAAGCTGAGTGGGGTGTAATTCAAGACACTACTTATCGCCCGGGTCTTGTGTGGTTTGTTCCATATACTAAAGAAATGGGTAATGAGGTGTTTGTTGTTGATGTTAAGCCTCAACGTTATGAGTATACCATCAATGCGAGAACGAAAGATATGCAACGTGTATCTTGGAATTGCGCAGTTTTGTGCGAGATGAACGAAGACAAAATTCATGTTATGTATGATAAGTATATTAATTATGCAGAATATGAGCAAAAAGTTATTCGTGATTTGGTACAAACAACCATGTTGTCGCTATCTTCAATGGCTGATTTTTGGTCTATTGCCGGAAATGAAAGAAATATGATTACTTCTGCGGTTGAGTACATTGTAAATGATCAGCTGATAAGTGAAGATCTTGTTTCTGTTTCGTCTTTAAGAATCTTAAATTATAGCGCATCGGCTGAGTTTGAGGCTCTTATTGAGCAGACTATGCAGGCACGACAGGGAATTACTCTTGAGGAGTATAAAGCAGAGATGGCGAAAGCTGCAACAGAGCGAGTTAAGCAGGAGGCTATTCAGACATATGAGCGTATGGCTGCAGAGGTTAAGGCTCGTGGTTTGGAGTTCCAGATTACAGCTGAGGCAGTAAATAACAATCCGTTTATCGCACAGTATGAGCTTGCAAAGGCTTTGCAGAAGTGGAATGGTAATATCTCGCTTCCTCAGACACTTACTATGATGGAAGGTGCTAGCGATGGTGCATCTATTTTCCCATTTATCGGCATTAATGGTGGTAATGGTCAAAATGGAGGTGCAACTGTTGCTCCTATCATCGGAGTTGGCGGTAATAATCAGTAATCATTTAAAATTAAAAGATTATGTTTTGGTTTATTATTACGGTGGTACTTGTTATCACTTTCAGAAAAGAGATAGTTTCTTTGTTTTCTCTTATAGTTTCTTTTGTTTCTAGCATGGTGGGACGAATCAAAGAAAAGATAACCCCAACGTTGGCTATTAAAGCTAAAGAAAAGGAAGTTCAGGCAAAGTTTGTTAGAAACTTGTCTGAAACAGAGGAGCTGTACAAAATTTATACACGTGATTTTGAGTATTGCAGAGGAGATGCAGGAGAGTATATCCGCTTTTACACAAGTGATGGAAACGTTGTTGATGTACCAAATGATGGAGGCCCATGGATAGCTGTTAGGCGTTTGTCTCATATATCGCTTGTTGTAACAAGAGATGAAACAGGTAAAATTATCAATAAAGAATATTTTCCTATAAAAGCAGAGATATATTATTGATGTATCTAATAAAATTAAAAGACTATGTTTTGGTTTATTATTACGGTGGTACTTGTTATCACTTTCAGAAAAGAGATAGTTTCTTTGTTTTCTCCTATAGGGGCTTTTGTTTCTAATATAGCTGGTCGTATCAAAGAAAAGATAACACCAACGCCGGAACAAGCGGCTATTAAAGCTAAAGAAAAGGAAGTTAAGGCAAAGTTTGTAAGAAACTTGTCTGAAACAGAGGAGCTGTATAGCACATATGCTAAGTGTATAACTGAATGGGATTGGGGTAAGTTTTATCGTATTCAGACAAGTGATGGTAATTTCTTTGATCGAAGCGGTACTATATGGAAAGGAATGTACGCAAAAGTTCAGAGTAGAGATTTATCACTTGTTGTAACAAGAGATGAAAACGGTAAAATTATCAATAAAGAATATTTTCCTATAAAAGCAGAGATATATTATTGATGTATCTAAAATTGAGCCCCAAAGTTTGGGGCTCTTTTTTTGTTTAAATATTGTTTTTCTAATATTTTTTGGGGCGTATAGATGGATTTTTGTTTGACAATTTTTATTTTTTATATTAGTGGTAGTGGCAAAATTAATTATTATAAAAATATATTACTATGGGAAAAGAAAATGATTATCTAAAGTATGTCTCTGCTGAGAAGCAATGGGAGATTATGTGTATGGTTATCAATGTCTATGGAAATAAAAGTAGTTTGATAACCAAAATGGTTAAAGATGGTTATCCAGTTACAATTGAGCTTATAGAGCTTTTGTACAGACTTCGTTCTGAAGACGTAATTCGGCAGATTTTGTCTTATGATGAGAGCCTTTATTCAGATGTATATCTTGAGAGTGCAAAGATGAATCTTTTGAAGAAGGTCTTTGGTAATAAAGAGGCTGTCAAGATTAGAGAGGATATCATCAAAAGACGAGATAATAAGCTCCAAAAAGAACAGGAAATAGAGCGTAACCAACTTGATGAGAAGCTTGATAAACTTTATAATGAGTTTGGATTTTCAGATGAGTTTTTTGCGCGGATTTCTAAGTCTAAGGAACTTTTTAAAAGAGCATTGCATAAGTTTGATAAGATAGAAATCTTGAAAGGTATGAACAAGGTTGGGGTTAGTGATGGTTTCTTCTTACATGTTGGCCTAAATAACCTTATGAAGGCAGGATTGTATAATCAAGTTCTGTCTTTTATTGGATATCATAACTCTGATGAGCAAGCTCTATATATTAAGCAAATTGCAAGAACTAGAGGCGGAATTGATCTTATCTTTAACTTTAATAAGTCTTCACTTTATGAGGCAATGTTGCATCTTGGAAAAGATAGTTCATTTAAAGAAGCGCTTAAGGGTAGAGGTCTTGATGGATACAAACTTCTGTTTGATTGTGATAACTTGACAATTGATGAATATGAAGAGCTCTGCGAGATGGATAATAGTTATGTTTATAATTATTATAAACAATATAACAAATCTTTCTTTTGGGCGCTCAAGATGGGATATCTTAGGGATATTGCAAAATACTTTAGAAATTTAAAAGAAGAATTTAAGCGCAAAAAAAGGTGTTGAACCCTTGCTTTTATTTTAACTATTAAAGGCAACAGAAAAAATCTGTTGCCTTTTTTAATGTATTATATTAGATAGAAGTATTGTTGTAGATTAAGGAGTTTTGATTATGAGTGAATTTAGCTGTCCTATTGAGCATCTTGAAATAATTAGAAAATTTCAGCAAAACGAAGCAACTGCTTCTAAACTTTATCAGCATATTGCCAAATCTATTAAAGATGAAAAAAATAAAGAGGTTATGCTTAAGATGGCGCATGAGGAAAAAGCGCACTCTCTTATTTGGAAACAATATACTAAGACAATTATTAAGCCAAATATGTTTAAGGTGTTTTTTTATAAGATTATATGTTTACTTTTAGGATATACTTTCGTTATTAAGCTATTGGAAAAAGATGAATATGAGGGAATTAGCTCTATGAGGTGTGTGAAAGAGCATTTTCCGGAAATTGAGCAAATTATTGCCCAAGAAAAAGCACATGAAGAAGCTCTTGTTGATATGCTTGATGAAGATAGATTAAACTATACTGGGGCTATGGTTTTAGGGTTAAACGATGCTTTGGTTGAATTAACAGGTGCTATTGCTGGGCTTACTTTTGTTTTAATGAATACAAAGCTTATTGCTATGAGTGGTGTTATAACTGGAATTGCGGCCACTTTATCGATGGCGGCGTCAAATTATTTGGCTGAGCGTGCTAATGGTAGTGCTAATGCATTAAAAGCAAGCGTTTATACGGGTATTGCTTATTTGATTACGGTTGTATTTCTTGTGTTGCCATATTTGGTTTTGCCAGAAGATATGTATGCGGCGGCGCTTTTGTTGATGATTACAACTGTTGTAGTGCTTATTTATATGTTTAGTTTTTATATTGCAACAGTTAAGTCTGAAAAGGTTATGCCTAGGTTTATTGAGATGGCGGGGATTAGTTTAACGGTTGCGCTTATCTCATTTATAATAGGCTTGGTTGCTAAATTTTGTTTTGGAATAGAAGTTTAAGATTTTTTAGATTTCTTTTTCTAGCATGATAACAGGAATATCAAACTTCCATATTTTTTCATTTGATGTGGGGTGAAAGCCATGTTTTTCATAAAATTTTAGTGATGGGCCATATTTCATCGTCCATAATATGCATTTATTGGAGTTTTTATTTTCTTTTATAGCGGTATTTATAAGAGCTGAACCAATGCCTTGTTTTTGAAAGTCAGGGTCAATATAGAGGGCATATATTTCTAATGTATCTAAAGAGTTACAACCAATATTTATAAAGCCCAAGATTTGCTTATTTTCTGTTGCTACAAAATAAGTACTTTCTTGAATGTGGGTTTTTAATTTTTGTATTTTTTCCTCTGTTGCGCTTAGGTTATCAAGATAGTCATCTGGGATGAAATTTCTATATGATATTTTATAGGTTTTGGTGTGAAGCATTTTTATTTGTTTTGCATCATCTGGGGTTGCTTTTCTTATTATCATGACGTTTTCTCCTTTGAAATTAGCTTAATTTATAATGCGTTTTAATGCAATTCTTTTTTTTAAGTTTAATATTATTAAATAAATTGCAGAATTTAAAAGAAAAACTCCGGAGTTTAGTCCGGAGTTTTTGTTGTTAGAAGGAGTCTTTATTTACCAAAGTAGGCTTTTTTATAAACTTCTAAAATTAATTTATGTGTACATGGGCGAGGATTGCCACCTGTGCAAACATCTTTCATTGCAGCATCTGTTAGGGCTTCAAGGTCTTCTAATTTGACGCCAATTTCTTTTAAGGTTTTAGGGATACCAACAGATTTAGAAAGTTTTTTAACAGCTTTGATGCAAGCTTCTCTGTATTCAGATTGCTTCATATCATCAACACCCTTTACCCCCATAGCTCGAGCAATTTCTTTGTATTTGGTGCCTGTGTTTGGTGCGTTAAATTCCATTACATAAGGAAGAAGCACCGCATTTGCAATACCATGTGGGGTATCATAAAATGCAGATAATGGATGAGCCATACCATGTACAACACCTAAACCAACGTTTGAGAATGCCATACCTGTCATATATTGCCCTAAAGCCATATCTTCACGACCTTTAGGATCATTGTCGCAAGCTTTTTTGAGGCTTCTTGCAATTACTTCTATAGCTTTTAGGTTTAGTGTATCTGCTAATTCCCATGCGCCAAGTGTTGTATAGCCTTCAATAGCGTGGGTTAGGGCATCCATACCTGTTGCAGCTGTTAAGGATTTTGGCATTGAAGACATCATGTCTGGGTCAACAACTGCAACAACAGGAATGTCATGAGGATCAACACAAACGAATTTACGACGATTTTTTTCATCTGTTATAACGTAATTAATGGTTGTTTCGGCAGCAGTTCCGGCAGTTGTTGCAACAGCAATTATTGGAACTGATTTGTTTTTAGTTGGTGCAACACCTTCAAGTGATGTTACATCTTCAAACTCTGGATTGTTGATAATAATACCAATTGCTTTGGCTGTATCTTGAGGAGAACCACCACCAATTGCTATCATATAATCTGCTTTGGCTTTTTTGAAGGCTTTTAGGCCGAGCTTTACAACCTCAATACTTGGATTTGCTTTTACGTCATCAAAAATTGCGTATTTTAATTTTGCATTATCTAAAAGAGTGGTTACTTTTTCTACTACTTTGAATTTTACAAGATCTTTATCTGTAACAATAAGTGCTTTTTTGAATCCTCTTGACTTGGCTTCAAGAACAATTGCTTCTATTGCACCGCTTTGATGATAACTTGTTTCGTTTAGGATAAAACGTTTATAGCTCATAATTTCCTCCTTTTAGATAAAATAATTATTGATTTAATAAGAAAAGTATAAATAAAAATGTTTAATTTTTGGTTATAGTGTAAAAAAAAGATAATATATCAATGTAATAAAATGTAATATTTTGTTGATTTAAAATTATAAAATGCTTTTCTATAGTGTGGTTAGAAAGAGAGGGATTTTATGATTTTTTGTGATATGGATGGTGTGCTAGTTGATTTTGATGGTGCTTTTGAAAGAAATCACGGTGTTTTGCCATACAAATTACCACGCCAAGAGCTATGGCAGATTGTGCTTGATACAACAGATTATTGGGTTAATCTACCAAAACTTGGTGACGCAGATAAATTAATTAGTTACTTAAATCAATATTGTTTTCAGATTCTAACAGGTCTTCCTTTGTATGGCTTTGATAAAGCAGAAAAAGAGAAGAGGCAGTGGCTTAAAAAACACTATGGAATAGAAAATGGTGTTATTTGTTGTTTGTCTAAAGATAAGCAAATTTATGGTAAAAAAGGGGATATTTTAATTGATGATAGAGCTCCTAATATTGAACGATGGGTTGAAATGGGGGGAATTGGTATTCTTCATACATCTGCAGAAGAAACAATAAAAAAATTGAAAGAGTTAAATTATTAAAATGAAAAAAGAAGTAAAAGAACAAATTTTAGATAAAATTGATGGATTGTCAGAATATCTTAATGGTATGAATTGTGGTGCGTCTGTTAGATTTTCAGATGCAGAAGTTAAAGCAATTCTTGAAAAAGAAGCTCAAAAAGCTAAGGAAAACTACGAAAATGCCTTAATGAAGTTTAAAAAAAGTAATAATTGTAGTGTTCCTGCTTCTGTTAGGCGTTTTATTGTATACTGGGGGTATCCTGGTGCAGGCAAGTCTGTTATGACGCAAAAGTTGATTGAAAGGTTTGCAAATGATGAGGATTGTTTACCTTTTAATATTATTGATAAAGATGCGCATAGAGATTTGTTTCCTAATTTGTTTGAATATTTAAAAGGGGAACATATTGATGAATGTGAACGTTTTGCAGGTGTTACAATTGATTATGTAAGAACTATTTTAGATTTATCTTTAGAGTATGGAAATCGTTCTGTGTTGTCAGTTGGCTCGATGGGAGCTGGGGTAGAATTTAAAGATAATGCACAAAAAGCAATAGAAAAAGGGTATAAACCTTGTGCAGTTTACATGTCTGTTAATCCAGATATTGCTTATTTAAGTAATGTTTATCGAAGCGCAACTCTTTATGATCAAATAATTTTTCAAAATAAGCAATTGTATCCAAGATTAGTTAGTAACGAATATTTTTCTAGAGTTGTTGAGCAACTTCCTAAAATGATAAGAAATATAGATCAATTTCAACAAGAAAATGCAAGAGATGTTGATTTGCTTGTGGTAAATAGAGCGAATGAATTGCTGTATGATTCTAGAAGACCGCATCTTAATAATGTGCTTGATGTAATAGAGAAAGAAGAGCATAGGGATCTTAATGTAACGGAAATTGCAACAATTAATAGGCAACTTCACAGAATAGGGGAAAGCCTAAAATATAGATATGAAAATGGTATATATGTTCCTGCTACTAGTGAGATTGATGTGGCCAAAGTTGCTATTAAAAATATTAGAGACTTAATTGAAAAACAGCCTGATGATAGATCATTTAATAATCAACTTGTTGGCAAAGTTGTTGATTGGCAAATGTAATTTATTTTTTTTATAAATTTAGCTAAATGTTAATGTTTTTACATTAAGTACTTATATTATAGTAAAAAATTAATGTGTAAATGGTGCAGAGGCTTATTATGATATTTAATATTTCAGAATTTATTAAAGTAAATCGTGTTTATTTTATATGGGCGATGTTTGGCTTTATGTTATATCTATTTAGAGATATGTTTGGGCTTGTGTTTATGACCTTTATTATGGGGTTTATGGCATCAAGTTTGGCGCATAAACTTAGACGCAAATATCATTTGAATAGACGAGTTGTTGTTGTTTGTTTTTATTTGACATTTCTTGTTGCTGTTGTTGCTTTTTTGAGATATATTCCATCAAGATTATTTAGTGAAGCTATTACATTTACAGAACAACTTCCTAGTACAATGAAATCATTAAATGAATGGGTAGAAAATGAGTTTAGTGATAATGAAGTTTTAGCTCCTGTTTTTGCGCAAATAAAAGATGCTGTTAAGCCTGAAACAAGTGTTGTTAATGCATGGGCATTTTTGAGAAATGTTTTAGAAAAGAGTATTCATTATATTGGTTGGTTCTTTCTTGCTATGCTTTTTAGTTTTCTTATATTGTTTGATTTGCCGAAACTTTCAAAAAGTGTTAGAAATCTTCGTTTTACAAGATTAGCTGAAACATATAGAGAAACATCTGATAGTATAATTTTATTTGCTAAGGTGGTTGGTGAAAACTTTAGGGCGCAATTAATTATTTCGGTTATTAATACAGTTTTAACAGCAATCTTTTTATTTATGATGAATGTTAAAGCTGTTGCGCTTTTATCTATGATTGTGTTTATGTGTGGACTAATTCCTGTTTTAGGAATGTGGATTTCATCTGTTCCTATTATATTAATGGCAATTAATAGTGGAGGTATTGAACTTGGTTTGTGGGCTCTTTTTATGATTGTGGTTATTCATATGATTGAAGCTTACATTCTTAATCCAAGAATTGTTTCTAGTGTTATGCATATTAACCCTGTTATGACACTTATTATTTTATATATAGCTCATGAAATTATTGGTCTTTGGGGTATGTTGCTTGGAGTACCTATAGCTGTTTATATTTATAGAAAGATCAGTAAACCAGTTGTGGAGTAGGGGATGAATAAACTTGGTAATAAGGCAAAATTTTTAAGTACATTGTTTTTAGGTGTGGCTATTTTGGGTGGATGTTTTTTTCTATTTAAGAAACCTAAAGTATCAATTGTGATGCCGGTATATAATGGAGAAAAATACCTTGACCAAACTATTGGATTTTTATTGCAATCTAATTTTAGAGATTTTGAATTTATTATCATTGATGATGGTAGCTCTGATAATAGTTATCAAAAATTATTAGAATTTGAAAAACAAGATAAAAGAATTAAAGTTTATAAAAATGAAAAAAATATGGGGATTGTTAAAACTCGTAATAGAGGTATGAGTTTAGCTAAAGGGAAATATATTGCACCAATGGATCAAGATGATTGGTCACTTCCTGATAGATTAGGGGTAGAGGTTAAATATTTAGATGAACATCCTTGGATTGCTGTTGTTGATGTTGGTACGATTTTGATGCATGCGTATTATAAAGGGCTTAAAGTTGAACGATATGGAGCTATTTCTTATTTATTGAAAACGTTAGAGTTTGAAAGAGCTAATTATACTGTTGATGAAATTGATGAAAATGTTAAATTTTCTTTATTGTTTTCTTTAGCAGTTCCGACGCAATCTGGGGCTATGATGAGGAAATCATTTATTGATGAAAATAATATAAAATATAGAGAAGGTATTTTATATAGTGATGATTATTATTTATATGCTGATATGGTAAGAAAAGGGGCTAAATTTCATCATATTGATGATGTTCATCATGTGTATAACGATATAAGAGAACATGAAAAAGAATTTAACCAAACTCAATATGAAGAAACACAAAATATTAAGCGTGAATTATTTGAATATGTTGGGCTTAGTTTAGATGATTATAAAGACGCTTGGAATGATATGAATAAGTTTGTTTGTCTTGTTATTGATGATTTATTGAAAAAAGAAGGTGAAAATAAGATTATATCAAGAAAGTTATTAGAAAAAAATAAGAAGCTTGTTTGTGAAAATATGAGTAAATAGTTACCTTATTGATGTATTAAACATTGGTTGATAAAATAAACAAAATTAACTACTATTCTTGAATTTGTGATGATAGTGGGAAAAGATTTAGTTTAAATGATGCTTTGATGAATATTAGAAAAGTAAATATTGTTTCTCAATAAGGTTGATAAGAAAAAAATTGACCAATTTGCTGATTGGAGAAGAAGTTTACCTGTTTGAACACTTGATTAGAAAATTAATGTAATTTTAATTTAGTTTTTTTATGATAAATAGTATAATTAACTAAAAAAAGGGGGATTGATGAGTATTAAATATGTTATTTTTGATGTTGGTATGGTATGTTATCCATATACGCTTAATCCTCTTAATGATTATTTGGCTGAACTTACCTCTGATAGTGATGGATTTGCTAGAAAAAGTGGAATTAAAAGCTTTAATTACGATCCTTTTATGAAAGGAGAGGTTGATTATAGAAAATTTTGTAAAGATTTGTGTGAATATGCGGGTGTAACGTATTGTAAAGAATTAGAAAACTCTATTAATGAGAAAATGCTTGAGGGTGTTGGGGAGTTTTATGATGAAACACTAAATGTTATGCGAGAATTAAAAAATAAAGGGATAAGGGTTTGTTTGTTATCAAATGCGCTGCCTAATCTTTCGCATACAGCTGAAGAGCTTACAGTTAAAGAAAATATTTTTGTATCTTATGAGTTAGGATTGTTAAAGCCTGATAAAGAAATATATGAAAGAGTTATAGAACGACTAAATGTAGAGCCTTCAGAAGTTATTTTTGTTGATGATAAAGAAAAAAATGTGTTAGCTGCAAGAAGTGTTGGGTTAAATGGAATAGTATTTAATAGGAATACTATAAATAAGGAAATTAATAAAATTATTAATAAAAATGATAAAAGTATTGAACATAGTATGGTGTGGTAACTTTAATTTAAGTTTTTGTAATATAAAATATCTTAAAAGTTGCAATATTAGAAAGATATACAGATATGATGTGGTCAGAAAAAGAGTTGGCTAATTTTAGTATTGTTAGCGCTAATGTTATTATGGAGCGCGTATATAAACATATTGATGACCCAGATAATATCGATATTTTTAATAAGGAAAATTTTTCTTATTTGTGGGGAATGCTTGGTGTTGCAGGAATAAAAGGTTTTCCACATAGTGCTCTTGATAAGTTATGGCAATCATTAAAAGAAAATGATGTGATAGAGGCTTTTGATAAAGGGGTTTTGGGAGATTTTAATAAATTTCATATGGAAAAATATTCTGACAATAGGCTTCGTTCTTGGCTTAATTTGGATAATTTTTTAGCTGACCAAAAATTTAAAAAAATGATTTTGATGCCTCTTGTTGCTATTAATAGGGACTATGCGCATCAAGTTGATATGCAGGCTTTTAATCCGGTTAGAGTGGTTGGAGTTTTAGAGAGATATCCTTTAAGTGAGCCGGTTAAACAAATGCTTATAGATATGCAGGGACATGGGGCGGCTTGTGGTATATCTGGTAAAGAGATTGTTGAGCAATATGAAAAAGAAAAAGTTTTAACTAGGCTTTGTGATATTATTGCTCACTCAAAAAGAAAGTTTAATGAAAATGAAAAGGATTTTTTATTTAGATATATTTATGATGCAGTAATTGATGGTTTTGACTTTGGGTTGATTGGTTTAAGTGATTTAGTTTTTGAAAAACTTATGGCAGATGAAACTGATGATAGATTATCAGAATTGGAGTTGGTGCCATTAAGAGAAAGAAATATTGAAATAGTTGAGTTTGCAAAGAAATTTGATGAAAAATATGGTTTTTTTGAGCTAACAGCGGCTAAGCTTATTAAAAATAATCCTCTTAATATTACGGGTATGATTGAGAGATGTTTGCGTTTAATGGATAAAACTGATCCTAAGGGGATTGTTTTTGCATTGGAACTTGTTAATCTCAAACAATTAAAGTCGGCAGCTAAAATTTTGATTGCTCTTGCAAGAAAAGGTAGAGCAACAGAACTTGTTTCTTTTTTGCATAGATTATTGCCAGAGGCTAATGGTTCTGAGATGATGATTATGAGTATATTAAAACTGAATCTGAAGACATTAAAAGAAAGAGAATTTTTTAATCTAGATGATGTATTTAGAGAATATCCAGCCAGGATTTATGTTACTGGGATTAATCAGTTTATTGAATATGGATTTTATAAAGAAGCTGCGACATTATTAAATGAATTAATCATAGATGGCTGGATAGATGGTTTTGATGATTTAAGATTAAAATGTCGTGATTTTATAAATATTTTAATAGATAAAAATAATGCATTAGTTGAAGGCTTAAAAAATGTAGCAAGCAAGATAAACCTAGAAGTTTATGAAGTAGATGGTACTATTTATGTTGGAGATGTGAAAGACAATCCGATTTCTCTTTTAAGGAAAAATGCTGAAGATTCTATATTAAATGTAACAGGGGATGATGTTAAGAACATTACGGAAAAGGTGTCTTTTGTTGAAGATGTTACTTATAATGCAATTGAGGGGATTAAAAATATTTCTGAAAAAGTATCAAATAAAGATAAAAATGATGAAATTAATTTTGATATAACATCATATGGCGATGAGTTTATAGAACAAATAGAAGATGATAAAAAAAATCTTGAGTTTGATGTTATAAATGAAAACATAAAAGATGAAATAGAGGTTAAGGAAGATGTAGCTATTGAAAGTGATAGTAATGTAGATGTTAATCTTGTAGATGATATTGTTTCTTGGAGAGAAGAACAAAATATTGACGATAAAAGTGAAGGTGGAGAAGATGAAATTAAGGTGGGGGATGTTGGAATATTTAATATTGATGAAAAAGAGATTGAAAGTCATTTTGAAAAAATAAAAAACATGGCATCAGTAATGATAGATAAAGCAGAACAAAAAGCATCTGAAATTATTAAACGTGTTGAAAGCCAAAATATTGAATGTTCTAATGGTCTTGAAAAAATAAAGAAATTGAAAGATAAATTTACATTTTTTAAGAAAAAATAAAATTTTTAATGGTGTGTATGAGTGGTATTATGGCTTGAAAAATAGTTATAATATTATATAAATTAACCAGTGTTTTTTATCTGGGGGATAAGATGCTGTTGATTGCTCGTTTTTTATTTTGTTTTTTTATTGCCTTATTTTCTTTTAATGTTGAGGCAAACGATTTTGCTGTTGAAGATGATGTAGATAGCGCAGATTTTTCGTTTAATTTAATTGATGATGAAGATGTTGAGCAAAATAGCCAAATTTCTGATGCTTTAAATAATATAGATATTGATGAAGAGGAAGATGGCAAGGACGATGAAGAAGAAAATTTTGAAAATGATGAGATAGATGGTGAAGATAATTTTAATATTAATAATGCTAAAAGTATGATGTCTTACATTAAAACAAGCGAATTATTTTCAAAAGTTAAATTTGGGCAAAAATATAATGTTACGTCTTTCGAAAAATGGCTTTTAGCTGGTAACTATGTTGATGAATGTGTTGAAAATGGGAAGACCATGCTTGTTGAACTTGTGAAAAGTTCAAAAGATTTAGAATCTATATTATTTTTAATTGATAATGGCGCAGATATGATTACAAAATGTAATCCTCAATATAATGTATTGTTTGTAGCTGCCGAATATAATGTAGTTGAAGATGTTATTGATTTACTTATAAATAAAGGGGCAGATGTTTTATATACTGATTTTGAGGGGAATAGTGTTGTAAACATCGCATCTATGTATAATCATAATCAAGAAGTTATGCAAACATTATTAGAGTATGGATTGCAGATAAATCATAAAAATAATATGGGATTTACACCTTTAATGCTTGCTTCTAATCTCAATAATTTGCTTGTTGTTAAGACTTTAATTAGAAATGGGGCTAATATTAATGAAGTTGATAATAATGGAAGAACTGCATTAATGGCAGCAGCGATTGCGGGTAATGATGATATTATGCATTTATTAATAAGGTATGGAGCAAATATTAATATTATTGATAAGTTTGGAATGAATGTTGTCGATTTTTATAATAAAAATAAATATCTTGATGAAGAAACATATAATAAAGTTTGGGTTAATGAATTTGATACTGGTTCACAAAAGCTTGAGAAAAAGTATGAGTATATAAAAACTCAACATGATTATTATAATAATTTGTTAGATGAAGGAATTGTTGATTGTAAATATGATACAATGCGTTCTAAGGCAAAGGATAAGGTTGTTTTGGCTTTAGATAGTTATGCAGATATTGAAGGAAGAGGTGGGTTAACTCCTTTGTGTAAAGCAGCAAATGATGGTTCTTTTGAAGTATTTGAGGAACTTATAAATCGAGGTGCAAATATTAAGGCAAAGTGTAAGCCTTTGTTTTTAACTATTCCTCAAGATACAGCTATGGAAAACTTAGATAATGAAGCTAAATATCGGGTTGTGCAGGCTGTTAAGAAAATTGAATTGTTAAAAGATGAGGTTGCTAAAACAAAAGATTTATTGTGGCAAGCAATATCTAAAAATGCTCATAAAGATTATGTTTTAAAAATTATAGAATATGGATTTAAGGATAAAGAGGGAAAATCATCTTTTAGAAGAGCTATTGATAATAATTATCCAGCTTTAGTTTTAGAGAAGATGATAGAAAAAGGTGTTGATGTTAGTAAAGAGGTTGGACTTTTAAAACAATTGTTGGAAACAAAAGATTATAGAGCTGATGTTATAGATGTATTATTAAAAAATAATGCAGAATGGAATGATAAAGTTTATAAAACACCTCTTTGTTATTATATAGAAAATGGATGCCCTAAAATGCTTCCTAGTTTATTAATAGGGGAAGATGCGTATGCGATGGAAAAGGCATATTATGATAGAGGACTTGAAATACTTGAGACTTTGGTTAAAAATGACCATAATCTTGACAAGCCTTTGTGTGGTAAATTATCTCCTTTAACTTATTTAGTAACTAAAAATTATCCATCAGATATGGTTAAGATATTACTTCAATATGGAGCTAATCCAGAAGCGAAAGATTTATATGGTAATAGTATGATAGACTATTTATCATCAAATGAATATTATGATGATACAATGGTTAAAAAAACTAGAGAAAATGTTCTTGACGGGTGGCTAAATTGACCATTGTTAAGGTGTTTATAATATTAAAATGATATTGCTATTTTTTTTAATGTTAGTACAATGTAAAATGTTATATTAGTCTTTTTTAGGAGATAATAATGGGGATTTTTTTCCCAATATTAGTTTTTTGGGTGTTTTCAGCTAACTCACTAGTGGCCGAGACTGTTGTTTCGTCTTTTGAGGAACTAAATGCTGAATTGAATTCTTCTTTTGATGCAGATGTTGTTTTGGAATTAAATGGGGTTAAAACTAGTGTTAGTGGTAATGTTGATGTAAAAAATGGGCAGAATGTTACTATAAGTAATATTGAAGATTGGAAAAATAGTGATCATACAAATGATAATCGTTTGCGGTTGATGATCAATAATGGAAATTTAACGCTAGATAATGTGAATATAAAAAATAATAATCTTCTTTTATCATCTGGTGGTTTAGGAGGCGGTGCTGTTTTATTTAATAAAGGAGTGGTAGAGGGAATTTATAATTCTGATATTAGCAATAATAATGTTGGTTCTATTCCTTACAATGATTTATGGGGTGGTATTATTAGTAATGTTGATGGTGGTGTTGTCAATGTTATAAAGGATACAGTTTTTTCTAATAATACTTTTAGTACTAGCCAAAGTGCTCCTCATGGTGGGATTATTTTTAACTCAGCTAGTGATACTAATAAAATAACAACAATAAAACTAATTGATAATGTTGTTTTTCAAAATAACTCTATGATTGCTCAAGCTAATTATAAAGGAGGGGCGCATGGAACAGCTATTGACAATAATATATATGGGGTTATTGAAAAAATAACAAATTCAAAATTTATTAATAATAAATCTTATAAGCCTGGTGATAAAGCACCTGAAGGGCATAGCTCGGGTGGGGCGATTGATAACTATTATATAATAGGAGAAATTTCTCATACATTATTTAGTGGTAATAATGTTGAAACTGTATCTCAAGTTACTCCAGCAATGGGAGGCGCTATAAAAAATATTAAATCAATATCTGATAGTAGAGTTTTAGGTAGAATAGATAAAGTATATGATGTTGATTTTATTGGTAATTCTGCTAAATCCCAGTATGGGTTAGCACTAGGAGGGGCTTATGCTGGAAATGATGGAGGGGATGGTCAGGGGGCTATTGTAAACTTTGATGATAGTGTTACTTTTAGCAATAATTATGCTATTTCTGGTGAAAATGCAGCACAAGGTGGTGCAATTTATAACAAAAAAGGTGAAGTTGGTATTAAAAATGTTAGTTTTACCAACAACTGGGTTATGGGTGAAACAGATAAGACAGATGGTGGGGCTATTTGGAGTGATGGTTTATTAGATTTTCAAGGTAAAACATATTTTGTTGGAAATTATAAGATTGTAAATGGTACAAAGTACAATAATGATATTTATAATGCTGGAACAATTAACTTAAAAGAAGGTGCTTTTGTTGATATTACGGGGGGGATTAGTGGAAGCGGTGGAGTTATTAATATAGGTAAGGGTGCTAGTTTAAATATTAATGATACTGTTGTTAGTGGTAATGATATTTTTATGAATGATAAATCAAAATTGATTTTAAGTATTAATGGATTTGAAGGTATAAATAGTGCTCAAAGTGGTGGTAGAGTTTTTGGTGATATTAATCTTGGTGGAACAAATATATTAGAAATTAATACAGATATAATCTGGGATGATGTTAATGGGATGGTAGAATATCAATTTGCTGATAGTGTGGATAATACTAATGGTAATTGGGAAGTGAATATTAGCGAAAATGGACTTTACAATATTAATGCTAATTTTAATGATGATAATAACATAGTTTTGGTTGAAGCTACACAAAAGAGTAATCAGGAAATTGCGAATAATTTGGGATTAACTAAAAATGAGGTTAATCAGCTTCTAGAAATTACTAGTGGAAAAGGTAATAATGAAATTTTTGATGATATTCGTCTTGATTTAAATAAATCTGCACAAGATATGCGTGGGGATGTGCGTGAAACTCTAGATGATATTGTAGATAAACCTAAAATTAATGTTGAAGTATTAAGAGAACAAACAGATATAGTTGCAAAATCGGTATCTAATAGAGCTATTGTTCGTAAAAATAATGCTTTTAGAAAACTTTCTTATAATGATAAATATGATGTTAGAAGAAATGTTTGGGTTGATACATCATATAATTCTTTTAAAAATAAAGCAAGATATGGATTTAGTGTTGATAGTAATGCTTTTATTGCAGGATATGATGCGCTTCCAACCTCTGATTTAATGACAGGTATTGGATATGCTTATATTAATAGTGTAGTTGATGATAATAATAGGCATATTGAAATTGATACTCATTCTTTATTTGCATATGGTGAATATACCAAAGATGATGTCTTTTATAGATTATTTGCTATGTATGGTTTTGCTGACAATGAGCAAGATAAAATTGTTTTGAATAATAAGATAACGGGTAATTACGATAATGAGTTATTTAGTTTGTATTTATTAAGTGGACTTAATATTGAAAAACAATTTTATAATCATAAGTTATTACTTCGCCCGATGGTAGGAGTGAGGTACTATCATATTAATCAAGGTAAATATGCTGATATTGCAGGTATTATGTATGATGGTGTAAAGAGTGATATTTGGTCAGCTGTTGTAGGTATAGAAATGATAGATAATTTGGTTGTTAATGGGTATAATATTAGTCAGCACGGATATATTAATGCGTTGTTTGATATATATAATGATGGTGATAGAATGCATATGAGTTTGCCTAATGGTGGTGGATTTAGCATTATGCAAAAGAAGAGTAATGATTTAGGGCTTGAATTTGGGTATGGTGCTAATGTTGAAGTTTCTAAAGATGTTAGTTTAGGGGTTAATTATGGTCTTAATGTTAGAGATGAATATACTTCACATAGTGGTATGCTTGGGATAATATATGGTTTTTAATATAAAAAAAAAAGACCTTTTGAAAGGTCTTTTTTTATGATATATGTTTATTAAAATAACCCTGTTATTTTACCCTCATTGTCTATGTCAATATTTTCTGCGGCAGGTATTTTAGGAAGGCCAGGCATGGTGTTTATATTACCAGATAAGGCAACAACAAAACCTGCGCCGGCAGAAAGGCGTACTGATGTTATTGGAAAGACATAATCTTTGGGGGCTCCTAGTAATGTTTTATCATGCGAGATTGAATTTTGTGTTTTAGCCATGCATACAGGTAACTCTTTATATCCCCATGATGTAAATTTTTCTAAGTCTTCTAGAGCCTCTTTAGTAAATGAGACTTCTTTTGCACGATAGATCTCATGAGCAATTATTTCTATTTTTTCTTTTAATGAGGCACAAGCTGGATAAGACATATGAAGATGAGATTGTAGATTTTGCTCTTTTTCGATTTGTGTTATAATTGTGTTTGCTAGGTCTAAACAGCCTTTACCACCTTTTTCCCAGCCTTCTGTTATAACAGAACTTATACCTTCATTGCTACATAGATCTTTTAATAATTGTAACTCATTTGGAGTGTCTGTTGTAAATTTATTGATTGCAACAATAGGAATGTAACCAAATTTTTTTAGATTTTCTATATGCGTTTTTAAGTTAGAAAAACCCTCTTTTATAGCATTTTTATTTTCAATAGATAAATTATTTTTTTCAACACCACCATGCATTTTTAGAGCGCGGATTGTTGCAACTAAAACTACTGCTTTGGGAAAAAGGTTTGTTTTTCTTCCAAAGATGTTGAAAAATTTTTCAGCTCCTAAGTCTGCACCAAAACCTGCTTCTGTTACAACATAGTCTGCTAATTTTAGCGCAGTAAGGGTTGCAATTTTTGAGCTTGTGCCGTGTGCAATATTGGCAAAAGGACCGCCGTGTATTAGAGCAGGGGTATGCTCTAGAGTTTGGACTAGGTTTGGAAGTATGGCATCTTTTAAAATGGAAGCCATTGCACCTGTTGCTTTTAGGTCTTTAGCGCGTATTGGGTTTGAATTAGAATTTTCTCCGACAATAATTTCATCTAATTTTTCTTTTAACTCGTTTAAGTCTTTGCTTAGACACAATATTGCCATTATTTCTGATGCTACAGAAATGTTAAAATTGTCATTTCTTGGTGTGCCGTTAATAGCGCCACCAAGTCCTACTTCTACCTCTCTTAGGGCTCTATCATTTAAATCTATACAACGTTTAAAGAATACTTTTTGAAAATCTAATGTGTTTCCGTGTTTAATGTGATTATCTATCATGGCACATAATAGATTATTAGCGCTTGTTATGGCGTGAATATCACCTGTAAAATTAAGGTTTATATCTTCCATTGGAATAACTTGAGAATATCCACCGCCTGTTGCACCCCCTTTAATTCCAAAACATGGACCAAGTGAGGGCTCTCTTAGTGATAAGCAAGTTTTTTTATTTAATAAACTTAATGCATCAGCCAAACCAATTGATACTGTTGATTTTCCCTCACCAGCAGGTGTTGGCGTTAGGGCGGTTACGAGTATTAAGTTACCAAATCTTTTATAGTCTTCTAAATTGGCAAGAGTTTGTCTTGATATTTTGGCTTTATAATGTCCGAATGGCTCAATGTCCTCAGGTGTTAGATTGAGTTTTGATGCTATGTCGTTGATTTTAAGAGGTGTGATTGAATTTGCTATATCGATATCTGAAAGCATTATTATTCCTTTATTTTAAATTAAATTCTTTTAGTGCTTGTTCGAATTGTTGCTCGGAATATTTCTCCCATCCCATAATGTAGTTATTCTTCATACAAATAAGAGGGAGGCGTAGTTCTTGATTTTTTATGTTAAATTTTTTAACGCATTGTTTATATAAATTTAAGTTGCTAGAATATTTCATATCTGCGATAGGGATATTTAAATCTTTGTGATATGTTTGGAAATATATAAAAGCATCTCTACAAGAATGACACATTGAGTGAGCAAAAAAGTAAATTTTATTATCTATAAGTTCTTTTTCTGAAGCTTCTTCTACTATTGGTGCATCATTAGCAGTAGTATTTGATATGTTTAGCAATAAAAATAATGCAATAAATAGATGTTTCATATATTTGTACTCCTTTATTTAAATATAGGTGTATGTTATGATATTATATATTGATTAGCAAGAAAGATATAACTTTTTCCACTTTGTTATGTTTGGTTTGGTATGTTAATTAGTATTTGACATGGAGTGTTTATTGTGGTATTATTTTATATATTGAAGATGTTGGGAGAATAATTATGTCTGAGTATGTCGAAGGTCCTGATTTAACAGATGCATCTCTTTGGGTGTATAATGCAAGGATGAGTAGTTTAAATAATGATTATAGCCCTTTATCTAGAGATGATTATTTATCTGACGAGGCATATAGAGAAGCTTTGGTTGGTCAGTATAATATGTGTCGAGAACAAAAATTCCAATATACTGTGGAAAATGAAGCTATGAAAGCCTATAATGTGGCTTTTGGAGAGAATAAAAAAGCGGGCGTTAGTGTTCAAAATAGGAGAGCTTGGGGTGGATATTCAGAAACACGAATTGAGAGAGATAGCTGTTATCGAGAAATACCTAATCTTGCAAGTGCGATAAATGGCAGTCCTTTAGTTGAAGATTTTAATGGTGAGTGTTGCGCTATTAGCTCTACTTCATTTACATCAAGAGTTAGTAGTCAGATGGGATATGAAGGTAGAAATAATTTAATTGTAGGGAAGTCTAGATGGATTAATGGGGATGTTGGTAGAGAAAATAATGGTTTTTCTGCAAACTGGATCCATTATATGGATTCCATTCCTCCTCAATATACTTCTGCAACAGAAGGTTCGGTTAGGCCTGGTGGACATATGATTGGTGATATGACATTAAATGAAGCTGTATCTCAAGGAATAATTGAGCCAGGTGACGAGTTTTCTATTAGAATAAGTGCAGAAAGTGAAGATAGGGTTACTTCTGGTTGCCATGCTATGTTTTTGGTTAGCGTTGATAAAGATAGTGCTGGTAACGTTGTAAGTTATACTCTTGGTGGAAATAATCCTCCAACTTTAGAGGTTATTGATCCTAATAATAATGATTCCAAAATAAATGGAAAAATCAATTTTGGTAGTAGATCTGTTGTTAGTGTTGTACATACAGCTGATTGGGTTCGGGAACAAGATGCAAGACATGTTGAGAATATGTCAATAGAGGAGCTAGAAGCTGCAGTTTCAAGTGAGATGAGTGATACAAGAGCTTTAATTGGAGATATGAGGGTAACTGAAGAACAGTTTTTTGCTAATGATGGTCATGAGGCTAACATTAATTTAGCTAGATCTTTGGGATATGGAGAACATTATTTAGAACAAGCAAGGGGATCTAGAGAATATTTAATTAATCAAAATCAACCGATTGCATCTGAAAATGCTGATGATGTCGCTGGGCATATGTTGAAAGATATGCCAACTTTAAAAGCATCTCCAGATGATATTGTTGATGTGTATCAAGAGCCTGAGCTTACTGATAAAGAACAAAGAAAAAGAGATAGAGATTTAAAGAGAGCAAAAAGAAAATATGGAGAAGATTATTGGGAAAGTATGGGGTTTTCAGTAGAAGAACGTCAAGATATTGAAACAACAATGGAAGAGCAAAGAGTTGATGCAGAAAGACAAGTGGAAGTTAATGCTAAACTTATAGAGAGTGGTGTATATGGTAATAGTGGAGAAGGGCAGAGAATAGAAAGCGTTGCTGACGAAAGAAGTGTAGTGGAAAGTACTACAGAAAATGCAGCAGAAGTTGTTCAAGGGCAAACATCTTCTATGCCACTTGCAATGCAAGATGCGGAGCTAGATAGATAAAAATAATTTATTATTTTTATTTAGTGAGAACAAAATAAATAATTGTAACATAAGTTTAACATTTTTATGTCGTATTGTGCTTGATTGGTGCTAAATTTTATGATATAATTTAGTATGTATTGTATTTGGGAGGAGATTATTATGACTGATAAGGCATTAACACCAAATGAACAAGTTAAAGTAGTTCAAGAATATAGAAAAAATCAATTAGCATCAGATTTTCCTGAGTTAAAACGTGAAGATTTTGCTAGTGATAAAGAATTTTTTGAAGCACTTAGAGAGCAAACAATTGCTATTCAAAATA
>JAZQXC010000004.1:0-18675 GCA_045632645.1 Alphaproteobacteria bacterium
GCTAAATTTTGAAAATATAGAAGCAAGTTCGAAGATGCTATAAAACAAGCTATCAAAATATATTCATCTTCGAACTAGTTTAACTGCTTGTAAAATGACAAAAAAGTCGCCATCTCAAGCGACTTTTTAACTCTGGCTGGAAACGGCTTGTGGTTTTCGAGTAATTTATTATTTATTTTTTTAATCATGGGGTTGTTGTAGTTTACAAGCTTCTAAATATTCATTAGGTCCTTCAATCTTAGTATCAAATCTTTCGATAAATTTCCAATTGCCATTATCTAATGTAAAATGGAAACATTCACAATGTTTAATTTCTCCAATTTCTTCTCCGCATGCCCAACACAATGCTCTTGTTACGCCACCATGTGAGGCTATAGCAATATTGGAGTGAGCATCATTTATTAAAATATCATCCAAACAAGATTTTATACGATTAAAATTATCTATAATTCTTTTTTGTTTTTCATCATCATTGGAGTACCAAAAGCCAAAAGCAGATTCAATTAGTCTATCATCAATAATAATATCAATATTAGGATTATTAATTGCAATTTTAGCAGTATCTATTGCTCGCTTAAGAGGACTGGAGTATACAACCTCAATGTCTTTATCTGCTAAAAACTCCTTTAATTTGTTTGCCTGAGCAAGACCAGTTTTATTTAATGTAGATTCAAAATCTATACCGTTTCGTTGCCCATGTCTAAAAAAGTAAAAGTTCTTTTTCATAGTTTTCCTATAAAATTGTTTATTAATATCAGAATTATATTAGGTGTATTTATATTTTTCAATAAAAAAATATAAAAAGCAAGTTCGAAGATGTTGTAAAACAAGCCTTCAAAATATATTCATCTTCAAACCAACTTAAGTGCTTGTAAAATGACAAAAAAGTCGCCATTTCTGACGACTTTAAAAATATATATGCTTTTTCAATATATTATAAAAGCTGTAAATTTCCCGCGGCAATTCTACCTCTATCATCATATTTTTCAAAACTAATATTCTGTCCTGGAAACAATCTTTTTAAACCACATTTTTGAACTTGTGTAATATGAACAAAAACATCTTTTTCTCCTACTTCTGGTGATATAAATCCATATCCTTTAATAGTATTAAACCATTTTACAGTACCACGTAACATTTTAGCCTCCAAAAAAAGTTATTAAATTATTTACACTCTAAATATATTATTTCAATTTACATTTATCAATTCCTAGATTTTGTAAATAGTGTTCGTTTTTTTATGATGTTTCAAGTTCTTATATAAGTGTGTAATAAAATTTATAACACTGAAATGTTTGATGGATAAAAGTATATATCTTTATATAAAAAAAGTAGATGTACTTTCAGGGTATGGTAATTATTTTACACAATTATATAGAAAAAATTAATTTACGATAACTGATATATAATAAATAACAAAATTAAGCAAAGTTGTATTTTCTTTATAAATAATATTAAAGTATCGTTAAATAGCGTTTTATAATTAACAAATCCCCCATATAAGACAAGGGGGATTTGTATATAGTTGTTAATATAAAATATACAACTTTAAAATAAAATTTTATTGTAATGATGGAATATTCTTTTGTAGCTTTTTTATAGAGTTTAATTCAATTTGTCTAACTCTTTCTTTAGATATATTGTACGTAATACTTAAAGCATCTAAAGTTTGAGGAATAGAATATAATCTACGTTTGATTAGAATATCTTTTTCACGAGGATTTAAGCATGATAAAGCACTAGAAAATAGCTTCTTTCTATATGAATATATTTGATTGTTTATAAGTTTATCTTCTTGACTTAAAGATCCATCAACAATAAAATCAATGAATTCATCACAATTATCAGAATCGTTGTTAATATTAACATTAAGAGATGTATCCTGAGCAGATATACGATTATTCATTTCTTTTACATCTGCAGCGCTAACTGATAATAATGATGCAATTTTATCAATAGTTATATCATCCATGTTTCTATCATCAATTAAGTTTAGTTTGTTTTTTATTTTTCTTAAATTAAAGAATAATTTTTTTTGAGCAGATGTAGTACCAATTTTTACTAAAGACCAAGAGCTTAAAATATATTTTTGAATATAAGCTTTAATCCACCATAAGGAATATGTGGAAAATCTAAAACCTTTATCTGGGTTAAATTTTTTAACTGCGGTTAAAAGTCCAATATTTCCTTCAGCAATAATTTCATTCATAGGTAACCCATATCCCTTATAAGCACTAGCAACTTTAACTACCAATCTTAAATGAGAGTTTATGAGTTTATTGGCTAATTTTTCATCATGAGTATTTGCATATTGTTTAGTTAATTCATATTCTTCGTTAATTGATAAAATAGGATAACGTTTTATACTTTGTAAATACTTTATCATATTAGCTTGTTCTGAAAAGTCCGAATTATCAAAATGAATACTATTGTTCATTGTCTGCTCCATTAATATTAATAACAATAAACCTAACAAATATAGACTTAGGCGCCCTTCTTTTAGAAAGCTATTAAAATATTCATTTATGAAAAATATAAAATCAATAATCAAAAAATGTACTATATATAAGAAAAAATCGTAATAATAAACTTTTTGTGTCAGCATATTCTAATTTTTAGTACAGATAACTTTATTTAATAAAATGTATATAATTGCAAAATGTTGTGTACTAATTTTTCGTATCCCTTTATCTAAAAATAAGAATTGATTACTTTGTAATTATAAATTTAACATAAACACAACAACAGAAAATGTTTTATGTTGTTCGAGCCGTCAGAAGCTTAATGCATAGTCGCGTTTTGGGCAAAAGATTTCTAGCGATACCATTTATGGCCGGGGAGCTTTAACGAATGTCCAGAAGTCTTTGAAGACTTTAAAGGTTAAAGGATCATTTTTATGCATTTGATTTCTGAACTCTCCGACCACCTTAATGCATTTTCCAATCAAAGGAATAATAAAAAGATGGTTAGCAAAAAAGATATATCGATGTTAGAAAGCCTTTTGTTTTTACAAGCAGTTGATCAATGTTCAGGAAAAAGAAAGGCATCTGAAGCGTTATCTATTTCAATAGATACAATTAGCAAATATATTGAAAATCTAGAAGAAGATTTAGGTGTAAAGTTAATTTCAAGTAGTGGAAAAGGATCAAACTTAACTAGTGTAGCACAACGCATTGTTGAAAAAGCATCAAAAATTAAAGAAATACTTGATGATATTTCAGCAATAAAATTAGAAAATAAAGAGATAAAAGGAGAAGTACGTGTTTTTATCTCTTTAGGATATGCTTCATATATGGTTCCACAAGAATTATCAGCATTATTTGATATTTTTCCTGATTTGAAAATTAATTCAATTTCAGCAACAGATTCATCTCAACTCAATATGAGAGATGTTGATATTATATTAAGTAGTGAACCGATAGATAGTTTTGATATTGTAGAAATAACCAATAAAACAGTATATTGTGGATTTTTTGCCTCACCTAATTATTTATCAGAGCATGGATATCCTGTAGATTTAGATGATTTGGTTAAAAATCATAGATTAGTACATAAACATAACAATATGTTAAAACATGCCATTGGTGAAGAAAAATTAAAACAAGCTCATATCTGTTTTCAAACAAATAATAACTTAGCACTAATCAATGCAATAGAAAATAGCACAGGTATAGGTATTATGCCACTAAGTTTTGCATCGCAAGGGCTAGTTAGCCTAGATAATATACCATGTGATAATTCTTTATGTTATTATCTATACGTTAATAGATATACAAAAGATATACCAAGAGTAAGAACACTTATAAATTTCTATAAGAATATTATTGATAAAATGGAAAATCCTATCCCTACATTAAATAATGAAAATTTACCAATCATTGAAATGTTAAGTGGGAAGTAAAGTGGTAATCCAGAAAAGAAGAAAGGCTAATAAAAAGCCTTTCTTTTATATGTTAATTACTCAGTTTAGTCCGTGTAAATGCCCCAAACCAGCCGTTTTTAAAACATCTCACACGGACCAACTCAAATGATTGATTTATAAAGAAAAAAGATAATTTCTCGTCCTTTGTTAAATGTGGCTGGAGACTACTTGCAATCCTCGAGATGAAATTCATTCATCTAAACAGCTAATAATAGATGATTTTTCTACTAAACCAGACCTAGTTATATTATAGTGCTCTCTAATTTTTTTTACTTGTTTAATCAGCTCTTCTAAACTTCTGCGCCCTCTATAGTGAGCACCTTCTTTTTTCATATTTATATCTAGTGCATCAATTATAACCAATTCATTCTTTTCATTAATATATAATTTTTTATTTCCATAAGAGTTCGCTTCAGATGCTTTTTGCGCATATTCTTCTGAATGTAGTTTGGAATAACATATTAATTTTTGTTCTTGTTCACATTCTTCATCTGTCATGCAGGACCATGAAATTATTGAAGCACCAGCAGAAGATATATTAATATCTTTTTGCATGTTAGCTTTAGATATATTTTTTTCTATTTTTTGCAACTTAAAATTTAAAATCATATCAGGTGAAATATTTTCAGTTATTGACTCAATTATAGTATAAATATTATTTAATACATATTCTCCATATTTAAAGACATCTTCTTTTGTTGCAATTTTTCCTTTATGTATAATATCATTTCTTATACGGGTTAAATTATCATCATAGTCAATTTTCTTACCAAAGCGCATTAAGTATAGAAAATAGAATGCACCAAGTTGGCGTTCTGAATAGTTTTTATATACTCTTTTCCATAGATTCTCATAAATTGTATCATCAACTCCTTTTTCAAAAAGAATTAGTTCACTGAAAAATGAAAAACATCTTTCTTGAGCTGCCGCAAAATTAAATATAGCTTCTCGATAATATTTATCTATAATATTTTCTATCGCTATTTCTAAAAGAATTTCAAATGATTGCTCCTGAATTATGATAGCATTTTTATGGCCATTCTCACATTGAAAAGCAACCACTCCATCGTCAGGTGTTAACATTTCATACATTATTGAATCTGGTATATATCCATTATTTATAGCTGTCTCACAGCACTTCATACAAGGAGATATAGTAATGCGTCCCACCATTCTCTATCCTTTAGCTCATCTCTTAACATTTCTATCCAATTAATAAAATCAAAAAACATTGAACACATTTAAGATACCTTATTTTTCCTTAAAACCTGTGTATACCCATTTGACAATGCAGGATAATAAAAATGGTAAGTAAAACCACAATAAAGAGCAAAGCAGTTTCAGTAAATATAAGTAGTTTGCTTTAGATATACTGATTTCTTGTGTCATATATTGTTTAAATTTCGGGCAAAACTCTTGTAGTTTTTTATATCCTTCATCATCTTGAAATATTTCAGCTAAAGTTTTTCTTTTTTCTTTTTTATTATTAACAATATGAAAACCTTCTGGTATCTCTACTTTTGTTTCAAGTTGCTTTAATGTATAGCATTGCTCAAGATAGTATCTTCTTGCTCTATATCCTTCACCATAATCATCAAACATAAAATTCTTCCAATCATTGAAATTACTCAAATTTTTTGCCTCAATGCCTGTTGGGTATTTATTATAAACTTCTTTTTGTTTATCTGTATTATATTTATTTTCTTTTCCGAATGCTATGATATTTTCATAACTCTCATTATAAAAATTATTTCCTAATTCTTCATACCAAATATATGTTGGAGTAATTGCAAATAAAATACCTAATATAAAACAAATACGGCGAACACCTTTATTTTTTAAATATGATACCAAAAAGATATTTTTAATAAAATTCATAATTCAACCTCTATTACAGTCATTATCATTATATAATCCACGATAACATCAAAAATTTTTAATGCAAACAAAATCTTATCGCAATATTCTAACTTTTTTTAATGATTGATTTTTAAGGAAATTTGCCGACATTAGTTCGAAGCTTGTCCCATTTTATGCTTTTTTCATATCAAACATTCGAACTAGATTAAATGCTTGTAAAATAACAAAAAAGTCGCCACCTCAAGCGACTTTTTAACTCTGGCTGGAGATGACTTGCAGTCTGCGAGATAAATAATTGTTTAAAATTATTAAAATTGTAGTATAATATTATTATGATTTTTATTCAAATGGAGAGCTTATGAAACAAATTAGTCAAAAGGAAATAGAAGATATTTTTGCTTCTACAGATTTTAAGGTTTCTGTTAGTACTACTGAAAGTGTAAATCTTCGTCACTGCAGTATCTACCACGGCGATGAAATGTTATGCTGTTTAAGGGGGGAGATTTCCGACAATCAAGTTTTTGATAACATATCTTTTACTGGATATAATCTGAAAACAGGACAAACTAAAAATGATACCAGAAATGCTTGTAGAATGGCTTTTATGTCTCTGCCTGAAGAAAAAAGAGAGAAAATATTTGATGTATTGGAATTTTCTCCGGTGTCTGATTGGGAAAAACAAGCATATGAAATACAACAAAAAATAGATAGAATATGGGATGAAAAGCTAAATACCAAGCCACAATATCAGAACTTTTATGATGCTAATAAAGTTTTTGCGGTAGGTATGAGAGAGGAATTAGTATTAGAGACAGGTACCCAACCTGAATTCATCGGCACATACGGAATGGGACCTTGTATTGGTGTTGCAATAATATCCAAGGATAAAGAAGGTAAAGTAAATCGTGTTGGGTTGACGCATATTGATGCACTTACGGAATTAAAGTCATTAGGAGGGTTTGTATATCAAGCTAGTAAAGATGCTGATAGTATAGATGTTGTTATGGTTTCTTCTGAAAATCACAGAGAACAAGCAAGAAAAATATTGAAACAAGTTCTAATAAATCCTGAACTTGCAGGTAAGGCTAATGTTATGGCTGAGCTTGATGGTTCGACATCTTTTGCCATAAATACTTTAACTGGAAGTGTATACAAGGATATACCTATGTCGGCTTTTATTCAAGATCATGAGTTGTCCCCATTAGAAGCCATGACTTTGGGAATGCCTGGATCAATAAAGAGATCTCCATTATATGATCCGGAAAAAAGAAAAGCCGCCAAGAGCCCATTATCTCAAAAAACGAGAGATTTATACAATCATGAAAAATAAGCATCTATAATATATTGATTATATTAGACTGTTGTTCTAGAAAAAGGCTAAAATTAGCTAAGTTATTGAAAAATATAGAAGCAAGTTCGAAGATGCTGTAAAACAAGCCTTCAAAATATATTCATCTTCGAACCAGCTTAAGCGCTTGTAAAATAACAAAAAAGTCGCTATTTCTAGCGACTTTTGAACTCTGGCTGCCTGACAACGATATTATTCGAATATTTACAGATGACGATTTTGATGCGATAGCATCAGCGTTTATCGAATTTAAATGGTATTTTGCAAATAATAATTTCAAAGCAAAAAATTAAGGTATTTATGAGCTAACATAAAGATATAATTATTGTAGATTTTAAAATTATCATTGTTGAAATTGTTAAATTTCTGAGATAACCTCAATAAAAATAAGGAAGAGGTATATCATGTCTAGCACCGAAAAAATTTCATTATCTTATAGATTTTTAAAATCACACGCTTCTTTTAGCATTAAGCAATTTACTGAAGCAACAAAGTATTCTGAAAGTACTGCAAAAAAATACTTAAGCAGTCAATTGGGATTATATGTGCGTAAAAATGGTGATGTATACGAAATTGTAAGGAGTTTGCCAAGTAAACCAGAATTTCAGAAATTGTTTAAGCAAACATCAAGAGTATCTGACGAAGATGTAATGGATTTATTGGAAAAATCAAAAAATTCTGCTTTGTCAGCTATATCACATTATAACAGTCCATATACTCATGGTAAAGCTATTACTTTTATTCCACAAATGTTCATAGCTAGTACCTCTTTATTAATAGCAATTATAAAAAAATATAAACATGACGAAGAATTATATGAAAAAGATAAAGATGGGAATGTTGTTATAATTGACGGTAAAAAAAAGATAAAATATCTCATTGATCTTTTAAAAACATATCAATCCATTCATGGTATTAAACTGGATGCAATTGAAATAAAAACGTTTGTGTCATTAGTTGAGATATTAAGACAAGTTAGAAACGAAATAGAACATGGTGCTGGAAATAACTATAAATTAGATATGCTTTTAGATGGACAATGCCATGCATTACTAATGAATTATGAACAATTATTAAATAGAGAATTTGATACTAGTATAGGGACAAATCTTGCTTTTCCTTTGTTTATATCAGAAACTTTGTCAGAAGAGCAAAAAATGTCTGCAAAAGCTATTCAGCAAAAAGAGTATAAAGTGGTTAAAGATATTATTACAACATATAATAATGCACTAGATGAGGATATAGTTAAAAGTAATTATTACAATTTTAAAATATGGGCATTCCCAAAAGTTTCTAGTAATGAAAGAAATTCTGATATGAGTATTGAATATGTGAATATAAGTGATTTAACTGAAGAACAGAAAGAAGAAATAGAAAAAAACTTCATAGCTGTTAGAGAAAAGACCGTTTTAGAGTATCGCCCAAGCGTTTTTGCTGAAATGGTTAAGAAAAAACTTGAGAAGCACCTTAATAAAAAAATAAAAAGTTTCACATCTGCTTATCATCTTAATAATATCGTGAAGATATTAAAATGGCGAGATAATAAAGAATATAGGGCTACAAATCCTACATATAAAATGGATTATTATACAGAAAAAGCAAGAGTAGAATTATTTAAACTTATTCAAGAAAATCCTGGAGATATTTTAAGAAAAAGTAAAGCTAAATTAATTGATTAACTGAAGATTAATAAGATATCGCACAATAAACACTTCTTTTCATAAAGGAAATAAAGTCTATCTTCTCCCGAAATCCCGTTTTTATATCTTTGGGAGCTAAAATAGCATAAGTTATTGAAAAATATAGAAGCAAGTTCGAAGATGTTGTAAAATAAGCCTTCAAAATATATTCATCTTCGAACTAGATTAAACGCTTGAAAATAAAAGAAACTTCTCTTGGATTTGCAAGGATTTATCCGAAGCAAAGGTTAGTTGTTCGCGGAAGTAGGAAAACATAGTTTTCCGTAACAACGCAAAAAGTCGCCATTTCTGACGACTTTTTAACTCTGGCTGGAGACGACGCGCAGTTCGCGAGTTATAATAATGTTATTTAATTGAGTTTTTGGTCTTAATACTTTGTAAAATGAAAAATACCAAGACAAAAGTTTTGAGCCGAGATTGGAGAGAGCTATAATTTTTTGCTTTCATAAATTATGTATAGGAACACCTTAATAATCTTGATTTTATAAATTAATAGGTTAATCTGAAGTTGTCTTAAAAAAAGAAAGGAATGATATGAAAAAAATTTTACTGATATGTCTATCTCTATTTTTCAGTAGTGTTGCGGTAGCAAAAGAAAATATTATTGGTTTTTGGACAACAATTGATGATGAAACAAATACACCAAAAAGTATTGTGCAAATTTATGAATACCAAGGGAAATATTTTGGAAGAGTTGTTGAATTACTCAAAAATAAAGATGCTACAGCTAAAATAAAAGGAAATCCTAAAATTAAGGGTATGGATATCATTTGGGACTTGGAAGCAGATGGAAACAAATATAGTAATGGCGAAATTTTAGATCCAACAAAAGGCAAAGTTTATGGTTGTGAAATTTGGAGAGATGGTGATAATTTAATTGTTCGTGGAAAAATAGCATTTTTGGGGCGCAATCAAAAATGGATAAAAAATGTAGATTTTGTTCCCGAAAACACAAGAGAAAATATAATTCCGCAAAAGCCGTTATAATAATTAAAAATAAAAATCTACTAGTTAGTTTGCAGAGTTTTAAGCTTGGTTTTAACTGTTTACAACCTACTATTTTTAATAATGGTAGGTTATTTTTTATTAAAGATTTGCAAAAATTCGCAGAGGTTTATTTTTTTGCTCAAAATAGCTAAAATTTGATAACTTATTGAAAAATAAAGAAACTCATTATAAGTGGTCCGTGTAAATGCCCGAAATGTGCTGTTTTTGAAACATCTTACACGGACCACCTTAAGTGCTTGATTTATAAAGAAAAAAAGGACGATTTCTCGTCCTTTATACAATTTGGCTGGAAGCATCTTGTAACATACGGACTAATTATAAATAAAAAATAAGATTATAAATTGTCTTAAATACATACACCTTCAAACTCATCTAAATGTTCGATTACAACACTAGACAATTGTTTGTAGTCATTACAATGGATTAGTTTATCAAAAGGAGATTTTAGTTTATATTCAAGTACTTTACCATTAAGTTTGCAGTCAGATATTAAGATTTTTAGTAGCTGATTTTTGCGAGTAGGTGAGGCTTTATCAAAAATTTCAGAGATATTGCAACTCATAGACATAACTTTGCAGATGTTTTCTTTCATTGAGCTATCTATAGTTTTATATTTTTCTGCAGTAGCTTCTAATTCTTGACGTTGTTTAGCAATTTGCTCTTGTTTTGCTTCATATGTTGCTTGAGGAAGCTTTCCTTCTAAATAAAAATCAAGCAAAGCATCTTCTTTTGTTTTTAATTCAATAAGTCTATTTGTGATATCTGTCTTTATCTTTTTATTAAAAGAAGACGTATCATTTAAATCTTGTATAAGTTTTTTAGTTACTAACTCTCTAAGTTTTGGTGGAAGAGATATTTTATCTAAAACTTCATTTTTAAGTTGTTGTATTATAACATCTTCATTTACAATACCTTGATGACATACTTTATTAGGATGACCACAACGAAGGTAAATGTATGTGTTGCCATTATTTTTTACTTTCTTTTCTGGAGTGATTAAACAACCACATTCTTTACACTGTATCAAACCACGAAAAGTGTAGGGTGTTTTAGCATACTCAACAATATTATTTCTATTGCGATTACCATTTTTTACAAACAAGTCTTGTACTCTATCAAATATCTCTTTTGTTACTAAAGGTTCATAACTATGAGGAAAATACTCACCCTTAACACACATAACCCCATAGTAAAATGGATTTGTTAAAACATCATAGACTGTATTTTTGCTAACCAAACAACCTTTTCTTTTTTTTGTTTAGTGCGCAATCCAAGCCTACAAGCTTCATTCCAAATAGATGAAATAGAGTGTTTACCTGTAGCATACTCATTGAATATATATTTTATAATAGGTGCACGAACACTATCTATAATCAAAGTTGCTTGATTGTCTTCATCATGTGCATTTAGATATCCGAGAGGTGCAAAACTCTGCCATTTTCCTAAATTCCAATTTCTAACGAAACTTCTTTTAACGTTGTATGACAAAGAATCTGTATAGTTTCCAGCCATTAACACATTCATTTTCCAAGCAAATATATCATGAACAGGAGAAGTCTCATCTAAAACTATATTTTCTTTCATGAAATGAAGTTCAATTTTGCCTTCTTTTCTTAATTTGTTGAGCGCTGGATTGTCTTCATCACTCCTTTGTAATCTATCAACACAGTTTACAACAATGGCAGTCTTTTTCTTACGAGTTCGAATAAAGTCGAGCATTTCATTATATTTTATTCTATCTCCGCGAGTTGAACTTTCAGTTATTTCAAACTCTTTTATAATTTTTAGGCCTTTTTTTAAGCAATATTCTTTAATTAACTCTTTTTGAGCATCAATAGATGCACCTCTCTCTTGCTTTTCGCTAGAAACTCGAGCAAAAGTAATTGCTTCTTTGCAAATTTCTATAATTTTCTTTTGATATTTTTTTCTCATTACTTTCTCTCCACTAAGTTTAAAGCTTTGATATTATATTCAATAGCGTCTAAGTCTTTGATGTTGTTAATAATGATGTCTTTCCAATCACTAAGTTGAGAAACAAGCAATTTATCAAAAGGTGAGCGAAGATTATAAGAGAGTGTTTTGCCATTTAAACTACAATCTTTTAGAAGGATTGTTAAAATCTCGTTTTGCATACCAGCGTTTGCTTCTTTCATAATATAAGATAAATCTCTGATAAGAATTAGAAACTTAATCAAAATCTCTTGCTTAATATAATGAGAATGTTTGTTATGATTTATAACTGATCTTGAAATATCAATAAAGTCATCATCATAAATATAAAATTTTGAAAATAATTCATTATCAAGTTGATTTAAAAGAGTTTTGCTATTAGCAGAAGGTTGACCGCAGTTATTGTAACATCTAAAATAAACATAAGACATTTTATTTTTTTTGATTTTGCAGTCAGGAGACATAAAATGATTGCATTTACCACATCTGATAATTGAGCGAAAAGCAAATTTTCTAGTTTTATATTTTTGTTGTTTAGCAAGAAACTCTCTATCTATACTTTTTGCTTCTAGTATTAACTGAACTCTATCATAAAGCTTTTTATCAATAATCTTATCATATATATGAGGAATAAGCTTTCCTTTAACTTTCATAACTCCATAGTAGAAAGGATTACGCAAAATTTCATAGACTGTGTTATAGTTTAATGGATGTGGACGTCTATTGGTATTTCCAAAGGTTCTTGCTGTTAATCCAAGATGTGTTGCAAAAGTAAGCAAACTTTGAGCAGAATGTAAACCTGTTGCATATTCTTCAAACATACGCTTAATAATTGGAGCTCGCTCTTTATCTATAATAATGTGAGCATTTCCTTTGTTATCTCTTGTATTTAGATATCCAAGAGGTGCTAAACCTTGCCATTTCCCTTTAGCCCAATTATATTCTAAACTTCTTCTAACATTGTCAGATAAGCTTAAAACATAACTATTTGCCATTAAAACACACATATTCCAAAACAAAATATCCATACCAGTAGAATGATTAGATAAAATCAAACATTCTTTCATAAAATGAATTTCAAGTTTGCCTTTTTTTCGCATATCATCAAGAATAGGAGTATCACCATAAGAACGTTGCAATCTATCTACGCAGTTTACAACAATAGCAGTTTTTTGTTTGCGACCTTTAATAAAATCAATCATTTCTTTATATTGTTTGCGGTCGCCACGCATAGTGCTTTCTGTAATAATATATTCTTTGATAATTTTTAAGCCTTTGCTTTTACAATATTCATAAATACATTCTTTTTGTGCATCAATTGAAGCACCTTTTTCTTGTTTTTCACTAGAAACTCTTGCAAAAATAATTGCTTCATTGCATTCTGTTTCAAATAAATCATGATTTTTTTTACTCATTAGTTAATATCCTCATTTTCTTCATATTCATTATCAAAATTATCTTCATAATCCATAGATTTGATAACATTATCGGTTTGTTTGTCTTTAATTGTAACAACTGTCCAATCTTTATTTGAAACATCAAACTCAATGTCTATATCTTCTGACATTTCAAAAATAGCCACGCCAGATAATGCGTTTTTCTCACCATACTTTTTATAAAGATTGTCTAATACTTTATGATTTAAGCGACATATACAAACCATACCTGCGTCAGCGCAAAAGTCATGTTTGACAACACCTAAACCATAAATTTCATTACACCAGTCACCAAAGCCAGTACCACAAGCATAACTCTGATGACTGGTTAACTTTGTTAAACTCTTACTAACAGCTTCATCAAATCGCTGATACATAAACTCATCATTTTTATATGTATCAAAGACTTTGCAACACTCATTCCAAGTATCATCATCTAAAATGTAACAAGGATCTGTAACAATATATTTTACTAACTTCATTTTAGCATACTCCATTGATTTTGCATAATTTATTATATCATGTGTTATTTAAAAAGTACGCGTTTTTTTCTCACTTTGTGATGACTTTTTGCTACAATTTTCTTGTTTTTCAATTTGTTAACTTCTTTTCCATAAGGAAAGTAAGTTTTTCTTAAATCATCTGTTAGTAGATAGATGTTATATATCATTTTCAAAATTCTCCATTTCTTCATTGCTATCAATTACCGCATTAGTTAATGTTGTATAGAAATCTATTAAACAATTAGCCATCTCATTGAGCTCTATATCCGTAAAATCGGGATACAAAGCTCTTAACTCTTTAGTGAGTAAGTCTTTGCCGTTTGTCATGTGTTTTAGAATGAAGAGAGAATATTTTTTCTACTAAATTTATATAAACTATTTGGAAATTTATTTTGATTAAGTGACATTGATGTCATTTATTGAATATATAACAAGCATAGGCGTTCCATACCGGGAGAGGCATACTGGGCTACTCCACCGCCATACCAGTATGGTATATGCGTACCGCCAGTGCCATACTGCTATTACTAAAAATAAAGAACACAACAAGCCTTTACGTGCGCGAAGAAAAAAGAGTATATGCTTTTTAGTAACTTTAACTTATTTTCAATATATTCGGTTTTACTTTCGTATTAAGATATACTATCTTTATTTTGGGTGATGTATATGACAAATGATGTTAAAGCAGATTATATAAATTGGTTAGAGCAGAAGGGATATTCTAAAGCTCTTATTTCTTCAAATATAAATCTAATGCAAAAAATATTAGATAATAATTTTCCATCACAAATTAGTAATTGGAATGAAATACAAGAATGCTTATTGCCGTTATTAGTTAAATACTCTGAATTTGCAAACAAAGGATATTATTTAGATAATATAACTGTTTGGTATGCTCTGAAATATTTTAATGATATATCTAATATTGTATACTCTAATAGCTTATTACAAGCAAATGAAGATGTTTCAGTTTATATACATGATGGAAAGAATGATTATTTTGTTTGTATTACAAATTTAAAATATCTTTATGATAATGTTTTAACAATTTGTACATATCTCTATGAAACCAATAATAAATTTGAAAATAAATATAATTCTAGTATAGATCCAATCAAACTTATTCTACTTATTTCAGAATTAAATGAAAATTCAGAAATTGAAGATGTAAAAAAATTAGCAATACGTATCGTTTATAACCTTAAAAATATAAAACGAGAGAAGTTTGCCTTAGAAAAATATTGTAATTTCTGTACTACAGTTTCTTCAATTCCTGATTGTACAAAAGATAAAAATATAAGGAAAACAAAAAATGATAATCCTGGTAGTATAATTAAGAGTAATTATAAAGAATCTCAAAAATTAACAGGTTCAACATGCTTACAGGTGGAGTTAAAAAATAAAGAGTTTATCTATTGGCACAACAATATGGATGATAATGATGATAGCGAAAAAGATTTTTGTTTACTAAAAGAAGACTTAATAGAAATTTTAAATATGGATAGAAAAACAATAAAAAAATATTTCATAAACTACAATACAAAAATAGATAAAATATTAGTTGATCCTAAAAAAGTAGCTAAACATTGGCACTTGAAATGTGTATCAACAGTGCTTCGTTATTATTTTAGTTTGTCATCAATAAATAGTTTCCTAGAAAAAGGATTTAGAAAACTTGATGAGCAACATAAAGCAGTTAATTATGATTGTGAGGGGTATAGTTATTGGATAACACGGATCGAAGCAACAAGACGCCTAAATATTAGTCATAATGCCTTTCATAGCTTAATTAATAGTGAAAAATGTACACGTCTTGTATATTTACCTGATCATATAAGATATTATGCCCCAGATATTGAATATTTAAAAACAACTTCTCCGTTAAAAAGAGCTTTAAGAAGAAAAAATAAATATATAATTAACAAATAATTATAAGTAGAACTAGCATATTTCCCTTAAATTTAAAAGCAGGGCTTTTCCTATGTTATTATGAATATTGTATCGAGGCGAATGGTTCGCTGAGAAAATAGTCATAATAAAGGAGGTTTACCATGACTGATTTAATAAAAGAAACATTGCTTGCTAATGATAATACTAACCAAATGGGTAGTGCTTTAGAAACAATGTTAGATAGAAGAAATCAATTTCTTACAAATGGAAATATAGCGTTAAAAACAGAAAATGCAGAACAAACTGTTGAATTTGATACAACTACAGAATTACCAGACTACATTAAAGATTTGACATTAGATGATATCTTCAAGGATGGTAAAATTTCTGATGAGGAATTGGAAAAATTAAAAAATAGTCATGCAAATGATAATTTTCCCAATTTACCTACAGATCCAAATGAATTGACTAAATTATTATCAATGGTAGAAACATCTGTAAAAACTGAGTTAATAATCTTAAAAGCTGCTCCATTAACAGAAGAAGAGTATGCAAAACGCTACAACAAAATTCAATTAAAAAGAGCTTATCAATTACTTACAGAATATATGATAGGTCAAGATTTGAAAAAAATCAAAGCACAAAAAGGTTTAAAAAAGTCATCAAAACGTCGTAATAAAGACAAAAAAGAAACTAAAGCGGATATAATAGCAAAATTATATCCACATTTAGGTCCTCGTCAAATTCGTGATTTTCAAAAGTTGGAATTAAACGATATTTGGGAAGCTATTAAACATTCTTTTTCAACAGGACAAGATTTGACGCGCTCAATGGCTTTATCAATGCATATTAAACGTGCCACTAAAGATTCAAATAATTCAAATATATCTCAATATGCGAGTTTGAGAGTCTGGAGAGCAAAAGAAGAAGATTTTGAAACAGAGTTTAAAACTTTGGCGTTAACCGAAGAAATTGGGGCTACCTCATTGTTTGCCAATATTGGATGTGGAACAAGTCTGTTAGAAGAATTCACTAAAATTCGTATAACTTTAGCAAATGAGCTAAAACCTCGAAGAGTTGCTTGCCATAAAAGACTTTTCCCAAACTGTGAGATAATTGAAGGTAGTATAGATGATAAGGATATTTTTGATAAAATTGTGGCATCTCATAAAGCACATAACAATGAACTTGTCTTTATTTCTTGTCCCTGTCAAGATGCTTCTTCGTATAATACAGCTAAAAGTAAAGGTGAAGGTGAAAGATCAGCATTATTTAAAGCCTCACTAGATTATATAGAAGAGACCAATCCTAAATATATTGTATTTGAAAATGTGGCTTTATGGTTAACAAGTCGTCCAGAATATGCTAAAGATATTCTAAAAGATAAAACTATTGGTGAATATGTTGTAGATGAACTAAACCGTATGGGGTACAATGTTACATCTGGTATTTTATCAGCGGCTGATTATGAAACAGCAGAAAATAGAGAAAGAGCTATAATTTTGGCATGTAAAAAGGAATTAGGTATCTGGAAATTTCCTAAGAAGCATAAATTTCGCCCAACAGTATATGAAGTTATTGGTTTAATGAAGAGTATTGAAGCTGGAGAATATGATCCAGAAAATATATGGCATTATGGTTTACCATTAGAAAATCATGAAATTGAATTTTTATCACATACACCAGTTGGAGCATCAGCTTGGAATAATTCTAAAAAATATCAACCTAAAAACAAAGATGGCTCTCCTGCTGGAGCTGAATTTAAAGCAACATACACAAGAATCAATCCAGCTTTTCCATGTCCTGTGATAGAAAGTGGTAGTGGACAAATAGGAGATGTATATTCCGTTCACTTTGGTCGCCCTTTAAGCGATGGTGTATTTTCAGACAGTCGCGTTCTCTCTATCGCTGAAATTCTACGTATTATTGGTCTTAAGGATAATTTTTTGGATCCATTAATTGATACTGAATATTCGGAAGATATGGATAACAATCAAAGAGGCTTGTTTTTCGAAAATAATATGCTTCTACGTAGTGATGAGACTTTTATTCGAGATGCTATTGGTGAACATGTGTGTCCAAAATTTATGTTGAATTTAGTTAGTACAATGCCAATTCCTAGTAATGATAACATAAAATAAGATTAATAAAATTAAATTTTAATTATTATCTATAAAGGAGGTAGTTTTTACTACCTCCTTAGTTGTTTCTTTAATCCCAACTATCACTATATCGATTATTGCGTTTAGGCTCAATAATTGTATAAGCTTGAGGATCGAAGGTTTTAATTTCTTTTTTTTCAAAACTGATAGCTTCTGCTTCTTTTTTAGCATTTTGATTGCCTTGCATAGATATAATGCGTTTATTTTGCGTATCACTATTTTTATCTATAATCTTAGGAGCTTCTTCATGATAGTATTTTGACATAGCTTCATATAACTCTTTAGGATTTGGTATGATATGCTCTTCTTCTTTATTCTTTTTAACAATTTTAAGTATTGAAGTTTCTTTATCATAACTCCAAGTTGATTTACCTAATCTTTCAATAGTTATATTTTTAGTACCACCGCGAAGTAATAAATTACCAATATCAATAGTATTTAATATTGGATAGGAAAAATCAAAACCATCAATATCATTACTAAAATCTGGCTCTAAAATCGCTCTAGCATGAAATTCAGCATGGCGTAAAAACATAATGTCATTCATTGTTTTATCCTTTCTTTGTATGATTTTTTAATTTAACATTATGCTAGAATGTTGACTGATTGTATTTTCTAATTAATTTTTTTAGAGAAATGGAAAATTAAATTATAAAAACTCTGACTGTTTTCTGACTGATTCATATATATAAATAAAGATATAAAGAAATATATATAAACAGATATAAAAGTATAAAAGAATAAAAACATAAAGTAAAAAATAAAAATATTGATAAATAAAATAATGTATTAAGATATAAAAAAATTAACAAAGAAAAGAATAAATATAAAAAGTTATTGAGATATTGATATAGAAATATACCAATATAATAATATAAAAATTAAGTAAAATAAGT
>JAZQXC010000005.1:0-137229 GCA_045632645.1 Alphaproteobacteria bacterium
CATATAGAAGCAGGTAGCTATTCATCTAGACCTGATACTGCGTTCTTTAACCACAGTAGCCAAAAACATGGTAATGTATTGTGCTATCGTGGTACATCGTGTAATGAAGGAGCAGGTAGCTATACATCTAGACCAAATACAATGTTCTTTAATACAACAATGTCAAAATCATCTGATAGCACATGTTATCGTGGTAAAGGATGTAACACAGGTGTTGGTAGCTATACTTCAGAGCCAAATAGACAATTCTTTGTAAATATTAGTTCAATATCATCTGGTGATATATGTTATAGAGGAACAAAATGTAATATAGATGTTGGTAGTTATACATCTATACCTAATACTGCGTTCTTTAATACAATTTCATCAATTGCATCTGGCATTGAATGTTACAGATCAACAGGTTGTAATAATATAGAATCATTCTTAACATCACCTAATACATCGTTCTTTATAACAATTAGTTCAACAGCAAGTGGTTATACATGCTTTAGAGAGGACGGATGTAATACAAGGGCGGGTGCACTTAATAATATACCAGATTTGCAATTCTTCAGTACAGTTAGCTCAATAGAAGCAACTAACAGAACATGCTATAGAGCAACAAGTTGCGCAAGCAATGTAGGCGATTCTACACGTATACAACCTTATACATCGTTCTTTAACTTTGCTTCTAAAACAGCATCAGGTTCAACATGTTATCGAGCATCAAGCTGTACTGACTACTTCAGTGAAGACTGTAAAGCTAAAGATCGAAAAGGTAAAAATATCTTTAAATTGCATATAGCAACAATAAATAGCACTTCGTGTCCAACTAAGTATAATGGTGTTAATGATGATGCAAACTGTATTGTAGAAAGCGAAAGAACCGAAATAACTAAACTATATAATTTGGAAGCGCATAAATGCTTTGAAGGTGGGTCATTAAAAGGAAATGCAAAAGAGGCAATTAGTTGTAATACAGATAATGGATCATATAATAATATAGATGAAATACTCGAAAATACATCTTTCTTCTCTATTACCAATGATAATGGCAACGGTCATGACTTTGAAGATGTATTTACGATTCTTGACACTGAATATCTTCGCAATGCAAATATTCTCGACGTTGGAATGCTAAAATGTGATCTAACATGTTTTGTCGGTTGTGAATGTAACCGAGCAAAAGGTTGGAGCTCTGTAAAACCTAATGATGACGATGTATATATGGTTGCAATAAACGGAAAATTTGCATACTTTATAGAGGATGATAAGGTTGTGGTTACTCCGAGTGCAGCTGGTGGCGCAATGCAGTCATTAAGGCCAGGAGTTAAGAGCAACGTAACTCGCTTAGCAACACCAATGAGCACACCAAGTGAGCCAACTATTACAAAAGTAGAATCAATTTGTTATAAGAGATATTGTAGTGGTGGATATTACTATACATCTGTTGGTAATACATCATTCTTTATGGTAGAAAAAGAAGAAAGTGTGAATAATTGTTATAGAGGCACATCTTGTAATGAAGCTGCAGGTTCGTACGAATCAGTTTCAAGTAGTTTCTTTAAAACAATTTCATCATCATATGGTGGAAACACATGTTATCGAGGAACATCTTGTAACGAAGGAAATAGAGCATATTCATCAAGTCCTAATAATTTATACTTCTATGTACAAAAATCATTAGCAACAGGTTTGACATGTTATCGCACAGGCGGCTGCGCAGGTTATACATCAACGACAGCGCCAGATAAGTACTTCTTTAGCTATGATAGCTCAACATATATCGGTAGCACATGTTACAGAATTAAAGGATGTAGTGATTATACAAGTAACTATATTAATATTAATGGCGTAGATGATTATTTAAAAGAACAAACTATGATTGGTATGGCTAAAGAGAAAGAAGGCGAAGAGATTGTTGCTGGAGAAATAACATGTTCTAATTATATCTGTAATGTAAGTGCATATTCAAGTAAGCCAAATACATCATTCTTCATTGTTGGTTCAAGATTAAGAACATATCGTTATAAAGAAACAATAGTAATGCCAACATCTGTATCTAAATCAATGTCAAGACAAGCATCTTCATTAAGAAGAAGTGCTAAGATGACTTCAATTCCAGGAACAGGAGGTTTAATATTACGTCCTGATCAATTTACACCACATGATGATGAGGACTTTAAAATTGCCGATGATTGGGAGATTTATAATCCTACTCCAGTACCACCTGATAATTCACTTCCTCAACCACCAGTAATAGGTGATGATGAGGCGTATTTTAGCGATGCAAGTCTGGATTTAAACATTACAGATATGCAATACTGCTATCGTGGTACAGCATGTAACTTGGGTGCCGGAGCATATTCATCATCACCAAATACAGACTTCTTCTATACAGTTAAATCTTCTGCTTCTGGTAAAACATGCTTTAGAGCAGTTGGATGTAGTGGTTGGGCAGGTTCAGATAAGCCAAATTCATCAATATTCAAATTTGCAACATCACATGCATCAGGTTTAACATGTTATCGTGCAACAGCTTGTCAATTTGAGGACGATTACTATGAGCGCAAAGGCTGGTCACGAAACACATCATTCTTTGGTAGTGATAATTGTGAAGTTTACGGTAACCTCGCTTGTTGTCGAAAAGAAGATGCAGTAAGAGAAGTATTTATAAAAACAACTAAAGCGTATGAATATAAAGATGGCTGTAAGATAATCCAACCATGTAGTAATAGTGATGACTACGTGGCTTTCAACCCACCTATATACTCACAAGGAACAGGTAAAACTTCTGAATACTATACTAAAGTAAATGGTGTATATTTACGAGATGGTAATGGTAGTGTAGCAGATGTAAAACAAGTTGAGAGTGGTTATGATACAATAGTAACTCTTACTAAGAGAAATACTAACACAAGTTTCTATGCTTTCACATTTAATATAAATGAAGGCAAACTAACACATAAATATGATAATGAAGGAACAATAAAAGTATATGATTCATGCTGCAACTCTACTTGTTATACTGGTTGTGGTAGTCACGAGAAGTCTCACTCAGAAACAGTTAGTAAATATTTTGCAAAAGGTCGTGGAACAGATTGTAAGGGATACATTTTGAATGGTAAAGATGAATTATTAAAAGTTACACTAAATGACTGTGACTCTAGTAATAATTGTTCTGAATTCGGTATCGAAGCTAAAAAAATAGTTGTAACTTGTGGCATAGATACTGGTTATGAGTGTAAAATTCCAAGTCAAGAAGATCCGCTAGATAGAGATTTCTTTGATTATACCCTAGATGATAGTGGATACTGCTATATACATCAAGGATGTTCAAGCACAGCCTCTGCTACAAAAAATACTTTATATTTTAGTCAATTTGCAAGTAGCACAACAGGTGGAGGTGCAAGCAAAGGTGGTACAACATGTTATCGTGGAACAGCATGTGCAACAGGCGCATATTCATCAGAAAACTTACCTAATAATAAATACTTCAGCTTCAGTGCAAGAGAAGAAGGTACAACATGTTATCGTGTAGAAGGATGCTATTCTCCTGTAATTGGAGATCTTACTAAAACAGATGTAGCTACATCTTATAGTGAAAGAAACACATCAGTGTTCAAAGACTTCAAGTCTTCGACTGCAGGTGGATATACATGTTATCGTGGTACCAGTTGTAATGAGGAAAATAGAGCTATTGAACTATCAAGCTTCACTAATAGATATTCTGTTACATCTACAGGTGGGGCAACACCTACTTTTGGCATTGAAGGTATCAAAGAAGCTATGAAATTTTATCCCTATGTTGGTGATAATGTAACATGTTACACCCCACAAGGATGTAATGAAGATAATGGCTACACCAATGTAAGGTATAATAAAGATTACTTTAAAGGTACAATTCTCTTTGAAAAAATTCAAGAAGCAGGTAAACCAGAAACGACAATATTCAGATGCAGTAAAATCGAGGGTTGTAATGAAAAAGAAGATGCTTATCATACAAAAGATATGGTTAATACATCATTCTTTACTTCAAATTATGAGGAGGGTATAAATAGTAGTGGTCAACAAATTCAATGTTTCCGTGCAACAGGATGTAATTTGGGCGCGGGTGCATACGTATCAATGCCAAACTATGAATTCTTCATGATAAGAGCTTCTGCAACATCTGGTAGTGTATGTTACCGTGCAGAATCGTGTACAACAGGTATGGCATCAGAAACTAACCACTTTAATTCATCATACTTTGTTACAATATCATCAAAAGCATCTGGTAGCACATGTTATAGAACAACAGGATGTAAGAATGGAGCTATTCAAACTTCTGGTCAGCCAGCATATGAAGATATGCTATTAAATACATCAGATTTTAAACCTGGACATCTTTATTCAACATTAGTTGGAACAGGTGGTATACATTGCACCTATTCAAGAGGATGTAAACTTAACATTGGATACTATACATCACATCCAAGTACAGATTATTTTGATGTAGATACAGAAACAGTACAAATTGGACCAGTAAATCACAGTTGGAGTACAACTGGATATCGTTACTGTCATCGTGCAACATCATGTGCAATAAGAAATGGAGCATATACAAGTGTGCCAAATACATCATTCTTTACAACATCTATGATGGAGCGTTCTAGTAGCAAATGTTACAGAGCAACAGGATGTGCAACAGGGGTATATACATCAGCTCCAAATACATCATTCTTTACAACATCTATGTCAAAAGCATCAGGCTTGACATGTTATCGAGCAACAAGTTGCAACCTTAAAGGAGGCGCTTATTCATCAAGCCCAAGTTCAAATTACTTTGAGACTGTAACATCAAAAGCATCAGGGCTTCAATGTTGGAGGATTAAAGGATGTAATACAAAAGGTGGTGCATATTATTCAGGTCCAAATACAAGCTTCTTTATCGTATCAAGCTCAATAGCAGGCAATTTACCATGTCATAGAGCTAGTCGTTGTAGAGCTGCAGCCGGTGCATATACAGCAAGTCCAAATACAGACTTCTTTACAACATCCGTGTCATATGCATCAGGCTTGACATGTCATCGTGCAACAGGTTGTGCAACAGGCGCATATTCATCAAAGCCAAGTTTCGAATACTTTAATATAGCATCATCAAGTGCATCGGGTTCAACCTGTTATCGTGCAACAGGATGTGCAGATGGGTTTGGCACAGAGTTACCTAATGGTTTTGGAGAGTTTTTCTTATATGTAACTAACTATAACATGTCTGGTATAAATTGTTACAAAGCTCAAGGATGTCTATATTCATCATATAATGTTGAAAACAAGAATACATCATATTTTGAAGTGCATGCAAGCCAAACAATTGGTGATATTACATGTTATAGAGGGTCTATATGTAATACAAAAGCTGGTGCATATTCAGCAAGTCCAAATACAAACTTCTTTAATACAAGTTCTTTAGATCATGGATATACTAAATGTTTCCGTGCAACAAGTTGTGCAACAGGGGCATATACAACAGCTCCAAGTACAACATACTTTAAGACATCTATGTCAAAAGCATCAGGTAGCACATGTTATCGTGCGACAGGTTGTGCAAGTGGGGCATATGCAAGCTCACCAAGTACAACATACTTTAAAACATCTATGATGGAGCGTTCTGGTAGCAAATGTTATCGTGGAACAAGTTGTGCAAGTGGGACATATTCATCAGCTCCAAATACATCATACTTTAAAGTAAATAGCTCAAAAGCATCAGGCTTGACATGCTATCGCATCCCTGCAACATATTTTTGTAATACAGATGCAGGTGCTGGATTAGAAGGGGATATAAATACAGTATATTTCAAAACAAGTAGTTCAACATATGCTGGTAAAACATGTTATCGTGCAACAGGTTGTAAAGATGAAACTAGTCCAGATGAAACTTACTTTAAATATGATGATGTAACAGAAAGTGATATAACTTGTTATATACCAACAGGTTGCGCAGATGATGCAGTTATGGTATCAGATGAGGGAAAAGTAGGTAATACTGAAAATACATTAAGTCAAACCTATCCATATCATACATTCGACTGCAAAGAGTTAGATGATCAAAATAAATGCTGTGTTGCAAGTGGATGTAAATCAGGTTATTCAACAACAAAAACAGATTATACACCATCATTAGCGAGAGCAACCGTTGGTACTGTTAGTTGTTATAGCGTATGCGATAATAAACAGACTACTAATTATAGTTGCTCAAATACATCTGTATATACTCAATCTGGTATTGCTCCCTCTGGTTTCTGTAGAAGTGCATATGGTTGTGCATCTGGATATACTAGAACTAATAGTACCAGCGGATTATGTTATGGAGCAACATGTACAAAGGATGAAAGTTCTGGTGATGGCGGTGGCAGCAGCGGCGGCAGCATAATCATAACAACATGTTGTACAGACACCAATTATCCAAAAAATAGTGCTAGCAATACAGGAGGTTGTCAGCTTCGTCTTACAGATGGAAGTGGCGATTGTTTAGCATGGTGTTGCCCTAGATCTTGATCAACATTATCAACAGGCGGAGGTTTTGACACACAATCATCACCTGAGGATAGCGGAGAGATGCAAACATTAATTCCAAATACTGGAGACACATCTAGCATGGGAAGTGGTGTCGGACAATCTTACATAATTGAATAAATAGTAACCTTAAAAAAAAGCCTCTTGAAAAAAGAGGCTTTTTACCATATGCAACCATATAAGCCATAAAGTGGTGATATAGGGATAGATGCGGGCTGTTTATGTATAAAATTAACAACAAAAACAACCTAGAATAAATATGATAAAAAAATAAACACAAAAAGCAACTTTATTGTTGCAATTTAAAAAATATATGATATCTATAATAGTGTAGTCCGATTAGTAAAACCCTCTAGCGAAAGTTAGAGGGCCCTTTTTTTATTTAGTCACTGCGAGGAGATAAACGACGAAGCAGTCTTAAGTATTAAAATGCTTGACTAATCTTTAGCAAAATATTATCTTATGCCAGAAAGGAAACAAAATGGCTAAAAAAATCAAAAAATCAGACTTTATTGCAACAGGGCAGGTGGCTGTTAATCGCCGTGCTACGTTTGATTATTTGATTGAAGAGGTTTATGTTGCCGGTATTGAGCTTAAAGGCTGTGAGGTTAAGTCTCTTCGCTTAGGAAAAGCAAGCCTTAATGATACATATGGCTCTTTTGATGATGGTGAGATTTTTATCGAAAATCTAAAAATTGAAGAATACGCCAATAAAGGGTACGAAAAACACGACGCTAATCGCAAAAAAAAGCTCCTTCTTAAACGACATGAGATAAACAAAATTATTGGCGCTATGGCGAAAAAAGGATATTCTTTGGTGGCTAAAAAGCTGTTTTTTGATAGCCATGGTCGGGCAAAGCTTGAAGTTGGACTTGGTAAAGGTAAAAAGCTGTATGATAAGCGTGAGGCTATTAAAGAGCGTGATGTTAACCGTAAGCTTAGAGAGTGGTAAAAACTACATCACAAGCGAAATTATTAGCGCAAATATAAATACAACTAAGATGATAAATTCTTTTATATTCATGTGTATTCTCCTTTTTTTTTAATATAGTGAAAATATAAGTAGCAGAATATAAAAAAACACCTATCATTTTAGATAGGTGTTTAACGGTGATTTGCATTCAATTAGGGAAGAGTGTGGTAATAGTCTATGAGGCGAGATGCAGTTTCTTTGTCAAGAAAATTCTGCTCAATGCCATAGGCTATTAGAGATTTTACCGTAACTAAGCTGTGTTTCTCAACATTGCACTCTTTAAAGAGGTTGTTTCCGGAAGGTAAATCCCAGTCAAATACTCCATAAACGCCAACAACGTCTGCTTTTTTGCCATTTATGCCTCGGCGAAGAGCTTCAACAACACTTAAGGCTGATTTGCCTGTTTTGATAACATTATCTATAACAACAACTTTGGCGCCATCTTTGGGGAGGTCGCCAACAATTTGATTAAACAAACCATGATCTTTAGGTTTGGTTGAGGCGTAAAGCAGTGGTACAAGCTTGCTATTGGCTGCAGCTGATGCAAATGCTATACCACCACTTGCAACGGCAACAATTGCATCAATGTCTGAATTAAATTGATTAATCCAAAACGTAACTGAGTCTGAAATCCTAACACGAGAGGATACATCACTAATTAATGCGCCACCATCTATATACAACGGAGATTTAATTCCACCACCTAAAACATAGTGATTGTCAAAGTCAATTTTTAAGGCATTGTTGGCATAAAGGCACTTTGCTACCCTTTGGAATGCCATTTCATCAATAGTTAACATACGAAATAAAATTTATAAAATAATTACTTAATGTGCGAAAAGAGTAGCAACAAGAATGTTTAAAGTCAATTATATAGCCATTAAGTTGGGGATTGTCTTTTAATATATGAAAAATCATATAAGAAAAATGTGTGCAGAAACAATGTGTTATAAATTTTTTTGGAAAAAAATAAGATTTTATTCATTTTTTTGTTGACAAATGTGAAATTTTGTGTATTTTTGTCTATATAGAGAGTGATAACAAAAAATAAAAAAATACACTGCATTTAAGAATTTTGATAAGTATATTACTTATATAGACCTTTGGGGTGCTTTTGTTCTTCTGCTTCAAATCAAGAAAAAAAAGAATAAAAAGATTGTCCTCCACAATGCGAAAATCAAGAGTTACCCCTCCCCCGATAAAATAAACCGATTTCTCATTTTTCATATCTCCCTCCCAATAATTTTTCTACAAATCGGTTTATTTTGTACCTTTAATAAGCCACCTTATTTTCTACAATTCAATCTCCCTCCCTAAATTTTTAAGTGGCTTATTACCCTTTTATAAGCTTTTGGCTTATATCTTCTCCCTCCGAAGGCCGAGCAAATGCTCGGTCTTTTTTTGTGGTGGAGTGTGGTGACGTTTTTAGTGGATTGCCACGGAGCTTGCGCACCTCGCAATGGATAGCAATGACGATATAAGAAAGGTCGCAGTGACGGGGATAAGGGGGCTTGCAATGACTATATAAGGGAGAGTTTGCGGTTAGTATATAAAAAAACTTGGCGATTACTCGCCAAGTCTTTTGGAACAAATGTTCCTCTTGCATCAAACACTTTGTAGAATATTAGATGTATTTCCAAACGAATACGTTGTTTGTATCACTATCACAAGCAGCAGTAGCTGTAAGAACGGTCATTGGAGAAGGTTGAGCTGCTTCACCTGGTATTGCATACTTAACATGTTCTTCATCTGTTAAGGTTGATGGTGTTGTGGCAATGTCAGCTGCTAAAGTTGTTTCAGTTAACTCAGCAATTGCCTCAGTCCCATCAACTTTTAAATAAGCAAAACCAGAACCAGCGTCGCCACCCCAATCAGTTGTAGCCATTGTTACGCAAGCAGCCTGTGGAATGTTGTCAAAAACAACGATATATGCATCTGGTAGTGCCGTATCATCGGTACTATCAGATATATTGTAGGCATCATTAATAAATACATTACCAGAAAAAGCATTGGTAATAACAGAAGGGGTTGCTTCATCAAACATTTCTGCTGGAACAGCATTAGTATCTGTAGCTAATTTATTGTCTAAGCCATTGTAAGATCTTTGAGAAGCAAACAATGTACGAATGTTTGTAGAAATCATTGTAACTTGATCAATAACTTTGTTAGCTTTAAATTTAGCCATAGCTTTTGAGTAACCAGCGATACCACCTACAGATAACACACCTACGATGGCTAACACGCCGAGCATCTCAATCATAGAACGACCTTGTTCATTTACTCTCATTTTAATTCTCCTAAATAAATAGTATATTAACAATATAACCTTACACTAAAAACATATTTTTTGCAATTATGTAAATAGTAATAGGTATTAACTAAAGTTATATAATAAGACGAGTATCGATAAAAATATTTAAGGAATCCTTGCCTTTACTAAAGCTTATAACATGTTTGTTTTAATTTTTAGTTAATAGAAATTAAAATCCTGCAAGAAGTGAAACAGAAGAGATGGTATCTCCCATACCAACCAGTGTTTTAGGTTTATCAACCAAGATTGTTGGAATGGCGCTAATAATTAAATCTTCATATTCTGCAATACCTGTTGTTAAGAGTTCTGGCTTTTGAAGTTTTTTGCTTAGTTCTTTTAATTCACCAAGCCCTATATCTGACGGAGACATATCTTTAGCAAGTAATAAATGTTCTGGTTTTGTAATCTCGCCATTGTATGCTTTACTAGATGAAACAACAGAGGCTGTCATCATTCCTTTTAGATTTTGCATAGCATCATATTTGAAGCGCTTATCTTGTATGGTTAAGTATAAACCAAACATGTGTAATTGGATACGCATTGGTTTTAGGGTTTTCTTTAAGTATAAGATAGCATCAAATAAATTTGAGGCTGTTGTATTATTTTCTATAGTTTGAGCTAAGTCATTCTTTCCCATAACTTCTAATAAGTCTATTGTTTCACGCTCATTTAAGCCAATAGAATGTGAAAGCGGAGCAATTTTATCTACTATAGCCTTTCTAATAACCTTATCTTGTGTAGAGGCAATTTCTAAATGCACAATCATATCTTTGTTAGCATTAATCCACTTTGATAAAACATTAACTGCATTATCAATATGAGCTAAACCATTGTTTGATTCTAATAGTGGATTAAAGCCAGAGAGTAATAAATATTCTGATTTGTTTTGAGATAAATATGATACAAAGCTATCGTTCATAACTAAGTTCATATTTAATGGGTCGTACGTTGCAATAAAACGATTTGACTTAGGGCAAGTATATGTTTTGCCATCAAGAGTGAAGCTGTCGCCTTTGTCAAACTCAATAATCCAGTGAATAAGAGGCATATCTTCATTTCGCTCAATGCTATATGCTTTTTTTAAGCTACCATTTTTATCAAAAGCATACAGATTTTCTAAATCTAAAAATTGCTCAGCTTGAAGTTTGGGATGTGAATTTGTGTGTGCAATAACATTTTGTATGCCAAGAAGCGCAAGAGTATTAGCGATAATGCCACCTTGTCCTCCCATTTGAAGATGAGTATATCCAATATTTTTTTCAAGCCAGTTATATACTTTGATGTCTTCTGTTACCCATTCTTCTGCAATGCCTCGCAAAAAGCATTTTGCAATACCAAGAATAGTGTCTTCTGGTTTATTAAAAGAACACAAAGCAATATTGTCTATATCTAAAGACGTTAAGCCATTTTCTACGATAAGACTTTTTAATTTTTCACCACTTATTTTATAAATAGCATCTATATTTGTATTAAACGCAGTTGCAACAGAGTTTATAGTTTTAAGTTTTTCAAGCTGAGTTGAAACAACGTTGTATTTTTTCTTCCATTCAGCTTTTAAGATTTCATTATTCATAATAAAATTACTCCTTAACGTTCTAGTATTCTTCAGTTTCTAAGTTGTTATCTAAATATAGATGCCAATAAATGCGACCAACTTCAGCGCAATTAGGGCATATTGCTTTCCACTCATCATGGACCGTACCACAATTTGCACACACCCACTTGAAATCCTTCGGATAATCTGAGGTGTCAGTTGGGGTATTTTTCTTATCTAAGATCGAAATGATTTCTGCAAGTTTTTGTGTTGCAGGGTTTTTTAGTAAAAAGATTTTACATTCACTTTTGGCTTTGGCAAACTTTTTAGCCTTAATATATAACTCAGCTAAGATAATGTTGTTTAATGAAGGTCTAATTGAGTTTGATAAAGCAAGTTTTTCCATACGTTGAACTTTTTCTAATTTTGTATCTTTAGGAAATAAGCTAAGGTATTTCATCGCTACGTCATATGTTGGATTCTCTGTCCATATTCTACATAAAACACGTTCTGCCTTTCGGATTTGATTGTCATTTTTTATATAATAATCAGCTAAATCTAGTGAAGCAGGAATTAGCTTGCTGTTTTCATCAAGCGCTTGGGTGATGAATTTGAAGAATTTTGTTTTATCATTGTTACTTAAAGCTTCTTTTGCAAGCTGATATAGTGCCACAGCTTTTAATCTTGTAGCTTTTGCTTCTGGCATCAACTTTTTATCAATTCCAGATTCTAAAACTTCTAATGCACCAAGCCAGTCGTTATTTTGAGCCCTAAGCAAGAATGCGCTACCTATAACCCAATATAAATCTTGTCTTACTTCAAATGCTTGGTTTATGGTTTTTAAGGCTTCGGTAAATTCTTTCTTTTCTATTTGCGCCTCAAAGGCAGCTTTCATCCCAACAAGTTGAATATCTTCATTTTGCATTAGTTTTTGTGAAAGCTGTTCCATTTTATCAAAGTTTTTTTCACCTTTGTATATTTTGAGCATCAAAATATCGATTATAGCATCATCGCCAATTATTTTTCTTAAATTAACTAAATGACGGCGCGCATCATTCATTAAACCTGATGTAACAGCACTCATTGCTTTTACTATTAATATCGCTGCTTCGTCAAACTCATTTCTGCTCAAGACAATCTTATTTTTTTCAAAAGCATTTATTACATCTACAGATTCTTTATCGCCTAAAAAGTCATGATTAGATATTAAGACATCTTTTTTAATTAAATTAATGGATATTTTAAACAATAAGCAAAGCATTTCTATGCTAATAAAAAAACAAAAAACATAAAGAGCCAAACTTAAAATGCTTAAATTATGCGATGCGCCATTTATATTAAAAGAGAATGTTGAATTTTTATCATTAAGATAAGCAAGAATAGTTATTAATGATAAAAAAAATACATGTTTTATGATACGTTTAACCATTTATAAAAATCCTTAGTCTTCTGATTGGTTTATATCTAAGGTTTGATTTTTTATATCTTCTCTTAAAAGATTCAATTCTGAAGTTATTATTTTTGAAATAGCTTCATCAAATAATATTTTATTATTTAGGTTATTAAGCCAAGTTTCAAAATCTTTGTTTTCTGAATTAAAAAACATAGGATTGTCATTAACATAGTTTACTGCTTTTACAAATTGATGATTGTTTACTAAATCTGTAAGAGTTTTTAATAACAATTTTTGTTCAGGAGTTTTGTTATCTTTTTTTACAACAACAATTTTATCAAAATTTATGTTTGAAACAGTGTCTTTAATCTTTTTTAAGCCCTTATTTATGGTGCTATTATCTGATATGTTTTGTTCTGTTTCTTGTTTTCTTTCAAAATCAAAATCTTCCATGATGCTTAAAAAGTTTTTAATTATAACATCATCAGTTAATACTTGTTTGTTGTTTAAGTTATTAATTATTTCTACGTCTTTATTTAATTCTTCTTGGTCTTTGGTTATTTCTTTTAAAATATTTGCTTCATATTGGAAATTGCGACCATATAAGGCATTTTCTTTTATTAAAAGAGCAACACTTAGAGCAAGAGCTTCTCTGTTTTTGTTTTCTTCTACACTTTCCATGCGGTGCGAAATATTAGACAGTTGTTCATTTAAGATATCGATTTTTCTATTGCCAACTTCTTCTTTAAGATTGTTTAAACTCTCGTTTAAGAATTTTATGTTGCCACTATTTTCTGCAATTAAAGAAGATGCTTGAGAAATTGTATTTGGAAGTGTCTCTAAACCAGAAATGCGAGTATTTTGGGTTTGTAATTCTGTTTTTAAATTACTCAAAAGAGTTGTCTGATTGTGGTTTCTCGATTCGCTGATGAAAACAGCCACAGCTATTGCAAAAAGTTCTAAAATAATGACAATTAAAAAGTTTTTAATCCATTTAAAAATACTGCTCTTAGAGTTTTTTTCGCAAGATTTTGTTGCTTTTTCAGACATTTTTACATCCCCCATACAATAGTTATTTGCATTCTATAAAATATAGTCTATAAAATAAAAAAATAAACTTCAATATTTATTGGAATATGAGCAATGATTGTTTTAGGAATTGAAAGTAGCTGTGATGAAACAGCAGCTGCGCTTGTAAATGATAAAAAAGAAATTCTTGGCGAGGCTTTGTTGTCGCAAGAAGAACATAAAGCTTTTGGAGGAGTTGTTCCAGAGATTGCAGCAAGATCTCATTTGGAGCATATTGATGATATTTTAGAAAGCTGCTTTGCAAAAACAAATCTTTCATTAAAAGATATTGATGCAGTAGCGGCATCAGCTGGTCCAGGGCTTATTGGCGGGGTGGTTGTTGGTGTTATGACTGCCAAGGCTTTATCTATTGCTCTAAATAAGCCATTTGTTGCAGTTAACCATCTTGAAGGACATGCTTTAGCTCCGAGAATTAGTAATGATGTTCAATTTCCATACCTATTGCTGTTAGTATCAGGTGGTCATTGTCAGATATTGGTGGTAAAAGATGTTGATGAATATGAAAGACTAGGAACAACAATAGATGATGCAGTAGGGGAGGCATTTGATAAAGTTGCTAAAATGCTTGGGCTTGGATATCCTGGTGGCCCTGCTATTGAGAGAATGGCAGAGGCTGGAGATAGTAATAGATTTTCATTGCCAAGGCCGTTGATTGGTTCAAACGATTGTAATTTATCATTTTCTGGCTTGAAAACAGCTGTTCGCAAAATTATAGAAACATATTCAAAAGATGGGGATATTTCTCATGCTATTATTCCAAGCCAAGATGTCTCAGATATTTGTGCTAGCTTTCAATATACAGCAACAGATTGCTTGTGTCGTAAATTAAAAAAAGCTATTACATTCTTTAAGCAAAAATACCCTAATGGAAGACATTTAGTTGTCTCTGGAGGGGTTGCTTCTAATACATATTTAAGAGCTAAATTGCAAGAACTTGCAACACAAAATAATATGCTCTTTGCAGCACCTCCGATTCGTTTTTGTACGGATAATGGTGTTATGGTTGCATGGGCTGGTTTGGAGCGTTTTCGTAAAGGATACACAAATACTTTAGATTTTAAGCCTCGTCCACGTTGGCCATTAGATGCAAACGCACCTAAAGCTGCAGGTGCTGGAGGAGTAAAAGCATAATATGAGGAGTAAAAAAGATATTCTAAATATTATGGAGGTTTTCCAAAAAGAAAATCCTAACCCAGAATGTGAGCTAATTTATCATAATGCATATACACTTCTTGTTGCTGTGATTTTATCTGCTCAGGCAACAGATAAAGGTGTAAATAAAGCAACCAAAGCGTTGTTTGAAATAGTGGATTCTCCAGAGAAAATGTTGTCTTTAGGAGAAGATGGGCTTAAGCAATATATAAAGTCAATTGGGTTATTTAATAATAAAGCTAAAAACATTATTTTAATGAGTAAAGATTTGATTGATAGATTTAATGGTAATGTTCCTGATAGTAGAGAGGATTTGGAGAGCTTAGCCGGGGTTGGTAGAAAGACAGCAAATGTTGTATTAAATGTATGGTATAAAATGCCGGCTATTGCAGTTGATACACATGTAATGAGAATATCAAAAAGACTTGGATTTAGCGACGGTAAAACACCTCTAGAAATAGAGTTAGATTTATTAAAAATATTACCAACAAAATATGTGATTAATGCTAACCATTGGTTGGTGCTATTTGGTAGATACATATGTAAAGCACAGCGTCCAGAATGTGATAAATGCCCTATATCAGAGTTTTGTAATTCTAAAGATAAAAAGATATAAAAATTATCAACTTTTTAACCTTATTTGACTATGTTTTATGTATATCAATTATAGAGTATTAAAGATATGATAAACTTAAAAGATAATATAATTTTTCAATATGTAGTAAAAACAAGCATTGCTCTACTCGTTCTTTATGCAATATTATTTATGATGTGGACTGTTTTATATACTGAAACAGGAAACGGAGATAATGTGGAACACCTCCATTCAACATGGTTAGTTTATAATAATAAAATACCATATAGAGACTTTTTCCAACACCATAATCCGTTGATGTGGTACATCTTTGCGCCGTTAGTTGGCAATATAACAGATATAATTTTACTTTTAGATTTAGCGCATGCAATAGGGATGATTGCAGGTGTTATAACATTTATTTTTGTATATAAAATAAGCTCAAGATTTTTTGCCAGTAAAATAGCATCGATAACAAGTATATTAGTGCTATCTCCACCATTTTTTTATATTTATTGTTTTAATTTTAATCCAGATACATTTATGGCATTAAGTTATGTGGTGGGGTTGTACTATTTATTTAGGTATTGGGGTAAGCAGTCATTACAACATTTGGTTATATCTTTTTTTAGCTTTTTTATAGCATTTCTATTTACTCAAAAAATTTTAGTTGTTTTATTTGTGCTAGGTTTATTAAGTTTATTCGTTTTTTATAAACAAAAAATACCTTTGTCTGATATTCTATATGCATTGTTGTTGCCTCTTGCTGGATTAGGAATTTTTCTTGCTTATTTTTATTATCATTCAACATTAGAGTTGTACTGGAAAACCAATTATCTATTTAATATAGAAATGCAAGAATATTATGGGTATAATAAAATTGCTGTAACCGATAGAGGATATATAGACAAAGCTGTTATCATTTCTTTTGTTGGTATTGCGCTTTTTTACTTAAAATCAAATATATATTTTAAACTTATTTCTGTTATGCTAATAACAGAGGCTATTCAAAGATACTTTTATTTTTCGATATCGCCATATTATATGCTTCCATTAATGATTTACACCGCATGTATAAATAGCGTGATTATAGATAAAATTATACAAAAACGTTATGAGCTGATAGTTGTTTTTATTGGGATAGCTTGTTTTTATGCATATATTTCTCAAAATGAATATTTACAAGCAAGGGGTAAAGATAGAAGTTTTGCCAATTATATTGCCTCAACAATTACTCCATGTGATTATGTTTTAAGTAGTTTTTTAGGGAATCAATCAATTATCAGTAAAGATCCTCACTATTATTGGGCGTTACTTGGGCATATTGATATTGCAGGAGATAAAATGGGAATACATCCAAAGCCCAATGTTTCAGAGGTTGTATTAAAATATAAACCTAAAATAATTTATGGGGGAGTGTATTTTGATAACTATGAAAAAAATAGAGGATATCTTGTGGCAGTTCAAAAAGTAAATGATGATATTATACAAGAATATTATCGACCAACACCATTTCCAGATTTTTATATATTAAAAAAAGAATATCAACAACAAAACTGTCATTATAACAAAACAAAAGGAGAGTGGGAGTATGCAATATAAGTATATGAAAACTTTTTTGAGTTTGTTATTGGTTGCAATTATTATTATGGCAACATATGTATATGGTTTTGTTATAAAAGCAAATGGAGACAATGTAGAGCATTTACATGTTTCATGGCTTATTTGGCAAAATAAAATTCCATATCGAGATTTTTTTCAGCATCATCATCCTTTTATTTGGTATGTGTTTTCGCCTCTTGTTGCTTTATTAATAAATAACATCAATATTTTTGCAATTTTTAATTCAATAAGTATTTTTGTACTAGGTTTAATAGTATTACTTTTAACAAAAATATTAAAAGAATGTAATGTTTCAAAGGTTGAAAGATTAATATTTGCAAGTATAGTTTTGTCTTCATATTCTGTATTATATTCATCTGATTACAGACCAGATATATTTATGGTGTTGTTTTTATTTATAGGAGTTAAATGCTTATTTAATCATATTACAACACAAAAATTAAAAGATTTAGTTGTTAGCTTTTTATGCTTTTTTATAAGTTTTGCTTGTTCACAAAAAGCAGTATTTAATTTAATTGTGGTTTTAGGATTCGTTATTTATTATTTATATAAAAAGAAAATAACAAAAGAAAATTTTTTAATATCTATAATTTTGCCAATAATGCTTTTAATTACATATTTTGTTTATTTGTATGTAAGCGATTCTTTAGCAATATTCTGGCAATCAAATTATTCATTTAATACTAAAATACCAACAATTTTTGGTAGCCGTAAAATAGTAATACCACCAGTTGAATATTTTGAATTTTATTTATTTGTGCCAATAGGTTTTATAGCCTCTTTATACTTTTTGGTAAAAGGAGCAGATTTAGAAAAATTTTTAAGCATATTGTATCTAGAAGAGTTAGTTTTACGACTATTTTATTTTTCGGTATTTTTACATTATAACTTTTTATTGCTATTGGTTTCTATTGCGCTAGTTGTTATGTTTATCTCAAAGATGAAAATCAATGAGAAAATGTATGTATTACTTAGTGTTATATACATATTGTTTGCAATTTTTTATAGCTACCAAAATACATATTTAATCGAAAAAAATATTGGTGAAACATATTACGAATATACATTTAAAAATACAACACCATGTGACTATGTTATAAACGGATATTATTCTGTTTATAACCTAAAATCAAAAGATCCTGGGTATTATTCGATATTGTTAGGTCAGATTGATGTTTTAGCTGAAAAAGAGGGGATAAAAAAAAGAGATGATATAAATGCGCTTATTCTAAAATATATGCCCAAAATTATTTTTGGAGAAATATATTGGGACACATATTGGGAACAACGAAGAAAAAAAGTAATTGCACACGTTGTAGATAGAGATATACTTGAAACATATTATGATACAACTTACTCAAAAGATATATATATATTAAAAAAGGAGTATCAAAAAGAAAATTGTCAATATAACAAAGGTAGATGGGAGTATATTGATTAAAGATGTTTGATATAAAAAGAGGAGTAAAGATATTACGTAACTATGTTAAAAATGCTCCAGATGCTCCTGGTGTATATCGTATGTTAAATGAAAAAGACGAAGTTTTATATGTAGGAAAAGCAAAAAGTATCAAAAAAAGGATAGTATCATATACTCAAATAGAAAAGTTAACAACCAGACTACAAAGAATGGTGGCAGAAGTTGCTAAAATGGAGTTCATAATTGTTGAAAATGAAAATAGAGCTCTAATTGTTGAAAATGAACTAATAAAAAAACTTCATCCCAAGTATAATATTCTATTAAAAGATGATAAGTCTTATCCATACTTAACAATTAATACTAAAGAGGATTATCCAATATTACGCAAATATAGAGGTGCAAAAAATAAAGATAATAAATATTTTGGACCATATGCCAGTATATCAGCAGTTAATGAAGTTATAGAAACAATTCAAAAAATATTTATGCTAAGAAGTTGCAGGGATGCTGTTTTTAATAACAGAACTCGACCATGCTTACAGTGGCAAATAAGAAGATGTTGTGCTCCATGTGTTAATAAAGTAACAAAAGAAGAATATCTTAATATAGTTAAAGAGGTTGTAGCTTTTTTAGAAGGAAAAAGTAGTTCAATACAAGAAGAATTATCTCAAAAGATGTTGAAAGCAAGTGCTGAAGAAAATTTTGAACTTGCAATAATATTGCGTGAAAAAATAAAAGCATTAACAGGAATTCAAAATCATGCAAATTTAGAGTATTCTAAAATTAAATCTGCAGATATTTTTGCAATATATCAAAAGGATAACAATTTTTGTATTGAAGTATTTTTTATTAGAAATGGTCAAAATTGTGGTAATTCTCCACACTTTTTTACAAAGAAAAATGATATAACTAAAAAGGAGCTATTAGAGGCATTTTTAAGTAATTTCTATACGAAAAATATTCCACCTCAGGAGGTTTATATATCAGAAGATTTAGATAATATAGAGTTTTTAGAAAGCGCGATTAATGCTAAAATAAAAAACTATAAAAAAGGTGATAAATTTAAGATAATAGAAAATGTTAAGAAAAATGCTAAAAATGCGCTAGAAAGAAAGCTTGCTGAAAGCAAAAGTATAGAAGAAAACCTGAAAGAAATGGTTGAGTATTTTGATCTAGATAAAATGCCACAAAGAATAGAGGTTTACGATAACTCGCATAACCAAGGAAGCTTTGCAATTGGCGCGATGATTGTTGCAACAAAAGATGGATTTGATAAAAAATCATACCGTATATTTAATATAAAAAATCAATCAATTGCTGGTGATGATTTTGCAATGATGAAAGAAGTATTGAAGCGTCGTTTTGATAAAATATCCCCTGAAAACAAGCCTGATGTTATTTTGATTGATGGAGGGCTTGGGCAGTTAAGTGCTGTTCATGAAGCTCTAAAAGATTATGATTTAGATGGGATAAATATTATTGCAATATCAAAAGGAGAAGATAGAAACGCAGGTAAAGAAATGTATCATCAAAAAAACAAAGAGAGTTTTTCTTTGCCATATAGATCGTCTATAGCGTTTTATTTACAAAAAATAAGAGATGAAGCGCATCGTTTTGCAATAGGAACACACCGTAAAAAACGTTCAAAATCTATTGTTAAATCAAGAATAGATGAAATTGATGGAGTTGGCGCAAAAAGAAAAAAAGATTTGCTAAACCACTTTGGGTCAATGGAGGCCATAATGAATGCCCAAGTTGAGGATATTGCTAAAGTGTCAGGAATAAATAAAAAAACAGCTGAAAACATATATAATTACTTCCATAAATAAAAAAAATAATTATAATGAGTAAAAAGTTTTGTATTATTTGAAAGGAAAGAGACGTGTATAATTTGCCAAATCTTCTTACAATTTCAAGAATTGTTGTAATCCCACTAATCTTTATATCTGTTTATATTGATTGCAAATTTTATAATTATTTTGCTGGTGTTCTTTTTGTTATAGCATCTATAACCGACTATTTTGATGGTAAAATAGCAAGAGAACGTGGCTTAGTTTCTGCTTTTGGTCGATTGCTTGACCCAATAGCTGACAAACTATTAGTTGCAACAGCTCTTATTGTTTTTGTTGTTAAGCCAGATGTTTTGTATCCAGCAAGTGTTATTCCTGTTTTTGTTATTTTATGCAGAGAACTACTTGTTTCTGGTTTAAGAGAATTTTTACGTGAAGTAAATGTTGGACTTCCTGTAACAAGATTGGCAAAATGGAAGACAGGTTTTCAGATGGCTGCTCTTGGTATGATATTCTTTAATGGATGGTGGATTTGGGGAGGTCTTGGTGAGTTATTACTTTGGATTGCTGCCGGTTTAACATTTGTAACAGGTTATCAATATTTTCAAAAAAGTATGGAATATATTAATGCTGAAAATGAAGCTAAAAAAAGTGTTAAAGTAGAGGCAAAAAAAGAGGATGTTGTAAAACCTGCAAAGAAATCTCCTGTGAAGAAAAGTGCAAGTAAAAAAGCAACTTCAAAAGTAAGTAAATAATAGGTGGAAAATGGCAGAGGCTAAAAAACATTTATTAGTCGTTGATGATGATACTCGTTTGCGCAGCCTCTTGCAACGTTATTTAAGAGAACAAGGTTTTCAGGTTAGTGCTGTTAAGGGCGCTAAAGAGGCTGAAAACCTTTTAGCTTATTATAAAGTAGATTTATTAATAGTTGATATTATGATGCCAGAAATAACAGGGATAGAGTTTCTAAAAAAGATAAGAGCTGAAAATAACACTATACCAGTTATTCTTTTAACAGCGATGGGAGATGCTGCTGACAGGATTAATGGATTAGAAATTGGTGCTGATGATTATGTGCCAAAACCATTTGAGCCTAAAGAATTAGTTTTAAGAATAAATAATATTCTAAAAAGAACAATCAAAGTTAAAGAACAATTATCAAGATTGGTGTTTAGTGATATTTATTATGATTTAAATAAAGGAGAACTAACAGCAAGCTCAGGGGAGGTAATACATATTACACCGGTTGAGCGTGCTTTGCTTAATTTTTTGGGTAAAAAGCCTGGAGAGGTGTATACACGTGATGAGCTTGCAGAAATGCTAGGGGTAGGAGAAAACTTAAGAACGGTCGATGTTCAAATAACAAGATTAAGAAAGAAAATAGAAAGTGATACAAAAAATCCTCGTTATTTGCAAACAATAAGAGGTAAGGGGTATATGTTAATTTCAGAATAAAGGAGTAGGTTATGCATATAAATTTTCCAGATAAAGTAGATAAGGTTCTACAATATATTAAAATTAAAATTTTCCCAAATACATTGTTTTTTAGAACGATGTTGTTGATTTTTATTCCTTTAATGTTTGTTCAAGTTGTTTCTATAGTTGCATTTTTTGATGGAAGTTGGGAGAAGGTTGGAAAAAGATTATCAGATAATTTATCTAATAATATTGCTGTAGCCGTTGAAACAGTAACTGCAAATCCAGAAATGGCCGATGAAGTTATAAAACTTTATGAAAATAACTATAAAATAAAAATGGAGCTAATAACCAAAGAAGAGGAGCTTTTAGTTAAAACAAATACTCACTATGGTCCTGAATATAAAATTGTAACAGGGTTTTTAGAAAAATCATTACATAACAAATTTCCAAATGCGATGACAAATGTATATCTTGCAAATGGTAGAGATACAGTTATTGTGCTTGTTGAAAATAATAGTGGTTTATATCGCTTTACTGTTTCAACAAAAAATATCTTTAGCTCATCGATATTTGGTTTTGTTGCATGGATGGTTGGAACATCTTTATTGCTATTTATTGTTGCAACACTATTTTTGCGTATTCAAGTTCGCTCAATTGCAACACTAGCTCAAGTGGCAGAAGATTTTGGTAAAGGTATAAATACACCATTTAAACCTTATGGTTCTTCTGAAGTTAGAAAAGCAGGTCTTGCTTTTATAAAAATGAAGGAGAGAATATTAAAACAAATATCAGAAAGAACACAAATGCTAGCAGGTGTTTCTCATGATTTGCGCACACCTTTAACTCGTATGAAACTACAATTGGCAATGCTTCCAGATTCTCCAGATAATAAAGAGTTTATTGAAGATATTAATGAAATGGAGAAAATGTTAGATGGATATTTGGCATTTGTATCAGGCGAAGGAGGAGAAAAAAATACATTCGTAGATATGAATGAACTTATTTTAAGCATTATAAATAAGTTTAGAAACACTAAAGCAATGATTCGTTATTCAACAAATGACCAAGTTAGTGCTATACAAGGTAGAGAGCAAGCCTTAAAACGTGCTATTACAAATATTATCTCTAATGCATTTAACTATGGTAAAACAATAGCAGTTGCTCTTGAAAGTAATAATAAAAAGTTAGAAATATCTGTTGATGATGATGGTCCAGGTATTCCTAAAGATAAAAGAGAAGATGTTTTCAAAGCATTTTATCGTATTGATGAATCTAGAAATAAAGAAACCGGAGGTGTAGGTCTAGGTTTATCTATTGCAAGAGATATTATTGTATCTCATGGTGGTAAAATTGAACTGCAAGATAGCGAATTAGGAGGCTTGAGGGTTCTCATTTCTATTCCCTTATAATTCGCACATACGAAAGTATGTATTTAGAGCAAAAATATAAAATAAAAAAGGAGAACAAATTGTTCTCCTTTTTTATAAAAAAATACATCAATTAGATATAAGATTTTAACCAGTCTTCAATAGACGCTTGAGAATTAAATCCAACTTTAGTGTCAATTTTCTCACCATCTTTAAATAAAAACATTGTAGGAATACTTCTAATTTCAAAAGAAGCAGCAATATTTGGAGCTTCGTCAACATTCATTTTACAAATTTTTACCTTATCACCCATTTCTTTATTAATTTCTTCCAAAATAGGAGTAAGCTGACGACATGGACCACACCATTCAGCCCAAAAATCAACCAAAACCAAACCTTTTGAATTTAAAACTTCTGTTTCAAATTGACTATCATTTACTGAAATCATTTCATACCTCTCTTGTTATTACATTGATTATAATAATATAGTTCTATATTTTAATTATTAAAGATTTAATTAAATTCTAAATGGAAACTTTTATACTTTCATCATATTACAAGTATTAGTCCACAACAAGAATGCATCAATTTTTTTATCAGGATAGATTCTTTTAACTAGCTCTTTATATGTATTTAATTGATTAATATATATTAACGGCACTTCTTCAATGTTTTTGGCCGCAGGCCTATTTGTTTTATAGTCAACAATTATAACTCTATCATCCTCTATAACTAATCTATCAATTTTAGATGATACAATTCTGCCATTTACTTCGCCAATAATAGGCACCTCAGCATAAGAGTTTTTTGAAAAAATATCACTATATTTTTTACATAACGCCAAAACTTCTTCAGAGATATTTTGATGTTCTCTTAAAGAAAGTTCTGGTAATTCTTTTTGTAAGAATAAAATAGAGGCATTTTCTCTATTTGGCTCATCAACTTTTGAGATATATTGAAGTAACTTATGAATTGCTGTTCCTCTTTTATAAAACTTACCATTATCTTCTAAAGGAGATGAAATTATTTCATCATCATTTTTATCTTTTGATGGAGTATATGGTTTAGCTAAAGGATTTTCAAATGGTGCCGGCTCAAGAGCAAAATTGTAATGCGCAGATTTTTTAGATGCTTCACAATGAGTTAAATTGTTTGCAACAGGGTTTTCTTGTTTAATCTGATACACAGTACGTTCATCATTTTTACCAAGTTCAATATTTGATAAAATATTGTTCTTTAAAAGACTATACCACGATTCTTCTTTAATGCTTTTATCTTTTGTATATCCTGCAATATATAATCTGTCTTCTGCTCGCGTTAAGGCAACATATAAAAGGCGTCTATATTCATCAAAATCAGCCTCTAGATTCTTTTCTTTAATCGTGTTACATTTTTCATTGTAATCAGATGAAGATAGTGGAAAATAAAATAACTCATCTTCCCATAAAAACTCAGATTTACGAGATTTGTTTTTTATCTTTGTAGTATCTGCTAATATAACAATAGGAGCTTGAAGTCCCTTGGAGCCATGAACTGTCATAATTTTAACAGTATCTACATCCCCTTGTTCCATTTGTTTTTGAACAATAACCTCATCCTGAATAACCCAATTAATGAAATTTGATAATGTTGGATTATGTTTTTGCTCAAAAAGAATTGTTAAATTTATAAATTCATCAAGAACATCTTCAACCTCAATTCCCAATCTAGAAATGAAGTTTTTGCGTCCATTCATTTTAACTAAAACATAATTGAATAATTCAAGGGGGCGAGTGTATCCAACCATATTTAGCAAAGTTTTTAAATCTTTTGTAACGCTATCAAATTTGTTATTTTTATTTAAGCTATCAAACAAAGATGATTTTCTTTTATAACATAGTTCAAACAAATCATCATCATCTAAGCCAAATAGTGGAGATTTTAAAACCTCTGCAAGTGATAAGTCATCATTTGGTAAAAGCAAAAATTTACCAAGAGAAATAAGATCTTGTACTGCAATTTGTTCTAATAGTTTAAGCTTATCTACACCACCAACATTAACCCCAATTTCTTTACAAGCACGCACAAATTCTTCAACAAAGCTGTTTCTTTGTTGAACTAAAAACATGAAATCTCCATATTGAATGGGACGATTCTTTGATGATAAAATATCTTTGTTTTCAACCATTTGCTTGATATTTTGCGCAATATTTCTAGCAAGTGTATTTGAAGGGGAAATTTTTTGTGAACGCTCAATTGGAATATGCCAGTTATAAGTATCTTTAGTTTCTTCAGTTGCGCTAACCAGTGGAAGTATTTCAACAACACCTCCATCACCAAGTCTAAATGGGCGGTGGTTTATTTTTTCATTTTCTGGTAAAACACCTTTTTTTGCTAACGGTGTATCAAATAAAATATTTACACAATCCATAATAGCTTTTGTGGAACGAAAAGAAACATCTAAATGGACTTTTGAAAAGTTTAATGCTTTCTTTTCAAAATATTTATACATTTTATCAAATTCTTTAGGGTCTGCTCCTTGGAAACTATATATCGATTGTTTTCTATCCCCCACAACAAAAACTGTTCTAGGTAAAACATTTTCCTTTGCGCCAATGCCCGCAAAAAACTCTTCAGTTAAGGCTTTAATAATAGACCATTGGCTAGGGGAAGTATCTTGTGCCTCATCTATAAGTATATGCTCGATTCCACCATCTAATTTGAAAAGAACCCAATCTGTTGTTGTGCTGTTTTCTAAAAGATTGTGTGTTTTAATAATCAAATCTTCATAATCTAAAACAGAGTATATTGTTTTATATTCATTGTATGCATCAATAATATTTTTAGATATATGAAGAACAGCAATAGTTGATTGTAAAACATTTAAATTTTTTAAATCATTTTCAGTTGATAAGATGCGAGCAGCTTCATTAAGCATTTTTTCTATTATATTAGTATTATGCTCTATGGCGCCTTTCGATGCTAATTTTTTTCGTATTTCACCACTTTGAGTAAGAAAGACTTTTTTGTATTCTTCATAATAAGTAATATCAAAGTTATTAAAACTAATATTAAGAAGAATATTTGCAAATTTATTGTCTTCCGTACCCCCATATTTTAAAGCATCTATTATTTCATCAATAAGTTCTTCATTTATATTGTTAAAAAAGAGCTGTTTAATATTTTGAGGTGTTTGTGATGATGAAACATTTAATTTGTTTTCTAAAGTACTTACTATTTCATCAATGTTACCGTATTTTTTTAGCAATCCATCTATTTTATTTCTATTTTCAGTAATCATATTCATTACTTCAGGAAACTTAAATTCGCTAATATTATTTACTAGATAATGAACATATTTGCCTAATAGCGTATCGCTATGAGCGTCTGTATTTTTTAATAAATCAGATTTTATATTTTGCAGTATTTCTTTACTATTCCTATCATCCAAAACTTCAAAATAAGGAGAAATTCCTGCTTCAATTGGAAATCTTTTTAGGATATCTTGGCAAAAACTATGAATTGTTTGTATTTTCATTCCACCAAGGGCATCAAGTTGTTGAGCAAAAAGTGTTCTTGCTAATTTAATAATTTCTAACTTTGAAGATTTATTAAAATCATCCCCTAATAATTGTATCAAATCATTTTTTAAATTGTCATCATTATCTACAGCCCAAGAGCTAAGTCGTTTAGCGATTCTTTCATTCATTTCAACCGCTGCAGCTTTGGTATAAGTTAAACACAAAATTTTACTTGGATTAACATTTTTGAGTAATAATCTTAAAACTCTATCGGATAAAACTTTTGTTTTACCAGTACCAGCAGATGCTTCCACCCAAACCGATGATAATGGAGAAGAAGCAGAGGTTTGCTGAGAGTTTGCAAGCAAAATCAAATTATTTTTATCTTCAGCATATTTATTCATCACTACTCTCTCCATCTTCTTGTACAGACCATTCTCTAATGCGCGCCAAATGCTCATAATCTTTATTTTTAGGAATAAATTTAGGTGTAGGACGGGAATGATAAGGAGTTGTTTCAAAATCAAATGTGTTTATCAATTTTAATAAATATTCTTCAGCTTTATCCAAAAGTTCATCTATATTATTAGATATTTCTAATTTTTCTTTACCTAGTTGCCAATATATTAGATTTGAAACCGTGTTATTTTTTATTAAAGAAAAAGCACTCTTTCTTGCAATAATTCCTTCAATAAGTAGTTGCATAGCATGTCCATTTTCTACTTGTTTTTTTGTTGGTATATTTCCTGTTTTATAATCAAGGATATTAATGTTTCCATTTTTTAAAACATCGATTCTATCTGCTTTTGCTGTAAATGAAAAATCACCACCTGGGAGGTTATAAATAATTTCTCCTTTTACTTCATTATAAACCTTATTAACAGATAATCTGTAATTATTTTCTTTGTCTATAATCCATTTTGCAGTATTAATAAATTTAGGAAACCAAAAAGATTCTATATCTTTACTTATGTTATATTTGTTAAAATGCTTATATCCTAAATCAATCAATATATCTAAAGCGTTACAAGGAAGCTTAGAAGAATATAAATTATTAAATTCTTCGATGATTGCGTGGATAAGTGTGCCATAATCTCGTTGATCAAGCTTCCTATCTAAATTATCTAAAGGATATAAATTTAAGATATGTTTTGCAAAAACACTATATGGGTCATCAATCAATAAATCAATACCACTAGCAGATAGCCTTCTTGGTCTAGCATTAAGTGGTGGGCAAGGAGCTGGAGCTTTTATTGGGGTAAATTTAATGGGTGTGTCAAGGTTGTTTGCAAGATAATAAATATCAGAATTTATTATTTCAGTTACGCCAACTTCTAGCGCCTTTAATACAGTTTCTAACCTTAATAGCCAACGAGATTTTTGTATTGGACTACCATCAATCCTATCAGCTCTTGTTAAAATTACATTATCAGCCATCATAAAGTGACAAAAAGCACTTCCTAAGATACCTATATTTTTTTCTGGTGTGGCAAAACCAAAATCAATCATCATTGGTCTTGACATCCACATGTCAGCTTTCGGAAGCTTAGGCCAAATTCCTTCGTTTAATTCTCCAATAATAACATAATCAAAGCTTTGTAAAAGAGCTTCAATTGGGCCTAAAATGCTAAGTCTTGGGTGTGTTCCATAGTTTGTACGAACCGTTTCAATCCCCATCAGTTCACATAATAAAAATAGATAATCTTTACCTGAAATCCTACCTAAATTGTGACTTGCTTGAAGCATTTTAGTAATAAAGTTTACAGCAACTTTTCCTGCTTCACCCCTCCATAAGAAATTCTTACCTTCTACTTCATCGGAAGTTGCTAATTTTTCAGCAATTTCAATGTGAATTTTTAGTATATCATCAAACATAACATCATCTGATGAAAGTAGTGAATGTAGTGTAGATAAATGATTATTTAAGTTATCTAATATAGATAAAACATCATCATGTTCTTCGGATTCTTTGCGATTTTTTCTTAATAATAATTCTAATTTATAAACCTTCTTTCTAAACTCTAATGGAGAATGTCCTAAAAGTGTTAGAGGGTTTTTTAATAAATCAATAAGAGGAATTTGTTTGTTTATATCTAAGGATGCTTCAACAATTAGTCTTAAATAAACACCAATTGGAGTTAAATTAAGAGGAATACCAGCCGAATCATCTATATCTATATCAAATCTTTTTAATTCTGAAGCAACACGTCTTGCAAGATTTCTGTCAGATGTAACAAGAACTGCTGTTTTTTGAGGAATATCTAATACTTCTCGCATTTTTATTGCAATAGCAAGTGCTTCATCTCGTTGAGAGTTTGTGTTTATAATTTCAATCCCCAATAAAGCTTTGTCTTTATCAAACTTATTGCCAATTCCTAGCCATTCATCAGAAACTTCAGCTGGTCTCATTATTTCAGAAATAAGTTTTTCTCTATTTATATTTTTAGCATTTGTTACATCTTTTATATCATTTCTTTTTATATTAAGCTTATAAAGTAAATCTTTTATCTCAAATTGAGGGTGGTTTTCATCAATAGCATCCCAATATTTATCATCACAATATGTATCAATGCCAGAGAAAAATATCTTGCCGTTATCAAGCAAGGCAACAGTATTAATTACCTTAACAATAGAAGGAAAACTAGCAGTAACCCCTGCTATAACTATGTGCTTATCTGTTTTATTGTTTTTCCAGATTTCTGCTTGTTTTAACAATAAAGTGTTTTTAAATTTAGATGCATCAATTGCGTTTCTTTCCTTTAATATTTGTGGCCAATATTCTGTAATTATTTTTAATAATTTTAATATTTCTTGCCAATGAGATGCATATTTTTCAGGAACCAAGTCGTATAGTTTATCAAAAGATAAATTGAGATTATGTGCAGTATCAATAAGTGTTGCAAGGTTTAAGGCTAAACTTAGTGCTTGTGCAGGTGTTAACTTGGGTATGCCAAACTCATTAGGTTTTGACATAATCAATCTGGTAAATAAAAATAATCTATCTTCTTTGCTTATTGGAGCGCCAATTTCATTCCAGATACTTTCTAAGTCAAAGGAACTAAAGAAGATTTCATCATCTTCCATTTCTGTTATTGGAAGTATTTGGGGGAGAATAGTTGGTTCAAGCCCTTGTATTTTTATAAAAGCATTAGTTAATGCTTGGCAAGCTCTTCGATTCGGTAACAAAAATAAAACATCTGCTAAGCACATTTTCTTGTGCTGAAATTTATTTAAATATATTTCAGCCAAAGTTTCCCAAAAAGGGCATGAAGAAGGAATGTTATATATGTTATCAAAAGAGCTCATTATTAAATATCATTATCCGTTATATATTGAATAAATTTTTGAAGAGCACGTCCTCTGTGCGATATTTTATTTTTTTCATCACTATTAAATTCTGCAAAAGAACGATTAAAGCCTGTTGGTATAAAAATTGGGTCATACCCAAAACCTGCATTACCTGTTTTTTGTGTTGCGATAGAGCCATCAACTCTGCCCTCAAATGATTTATAATTACCATCAGGATATGCTAAAACAATAACACAAGAAAAGTAAGCAGAACGATTGTTCGATTTTGTTTCAGCAAGCTCTTTAAGTAACTTGTCCATTCCTTTGTCAAAATCTCTATTTGGTGCATATCTGGCAGTATAAACACCAGGTTTTCCACCAATCGCATCAACACATAAACCAGAATCATCTGCGATACATGGTATATTTTTCTCTTTAGCAGCAGCTAATGCTTTGATATAAGCATTTTCTTCAAAAGTTTTACCTGTTTCTTCAACATCTGGCAAATTAAAGTCTTCACCAGACAAAACTTTAATGCCAAGAGGGAATAATATTTCTTTTATTTCTGCAATTTTTCCTTTGTTGTTGCTGGCAAATATAATTTCCTTAAATTTTTGCATTTTTTATAGCCTCTTTTTGAATGTTTATTAATTCATTTATACCATTTTGAGCCAAACTCATTAAAGACAAGTATTCATCTTTACTGAATGGTTTTTCTTCTGCTGTTCCTTGTATTTCAACAATTTTTCCACTCTCTGTCAATACAAAATTTGCGTCAACTTGCGCATTAGAGTCTTCTTCATATTCCAAATCTAAAAGAATTGTGCCATTGCATATTCCAACAGAAATTGCTGCAACGGATTCTCTTATGGGATTGTAAGGAATTTGTTGTTGCTTTACCATTTTTTCAAGTGCAATATATAAAGCAACATAACCACCTGTAATTGATGCAGTTCTTGTTCCTCCATCTGCTTGTAAAACATCGCAATCAAGATGAATAACAAATCCGTTTAATACAGATAAATCAGTAACAGCACGTAGTGACCTGCCAATTAATCTTTGTATTTCGTGAGTTCTTCCTCCAACACCTTTTGTTTCTCTTGAAACTCTAGTTTTTGTTGCTCTTGGTAATAAAGAATATTCAGCGGTAATCCATCCTTTTTCTTCACCTTTTAACCAAGCTGGAATTTTATCATCAACAGAAGCAGTGCACATAACATGAGTATTGCCACATTTTATTAAACAAGAGCCTTCTGCATATAAGTTTATATCAGGAATGATTTCTATATTACGAAGTTCATTAAATTTACGATTCGATGGTCTCATTTTTATTGTCTCCATTATTGGGTTTTGCATTTTTTAAATAATCTTCAAGCGCAGATAAAACTCTTACAACAGTTTTTTCAACAGATTCATTTTTTGTTTCTACAACAATATCTGCTTTTTTATAAAAAGGATATTCATCGTTTATATATTGTTGAAGTTTAGATTTTATTTTAGAGTCGCAACATTGTAGAAAAGGGCGTCTTTTTCTGCCTGTAGTTCTATTATATAAGGTATCTATGTCTGCTTTTAGCCATATTGTTATAGCATTTTGTTTAGCAATTGAACGTGTTTGTTCAGCAACAAAAGCCCCCCCTCCTGATGCCAAAACACACGGAGGAAAAGATAAAAGTCTTTTCATTATTCTCGTTTCACCAGCTCTATATTCTTCTTCTCCAAAACACTTAAACACATCAATAACAGATAATCCTGATGCTTTTTCTATTTCTTGATCGCCATCAATAAATGGTAGATTGAGTTTTTTAGATAAGCGCTTTCCGACACTTGTTTTTCCACTGCCAATTAATCCTACCAATAGTATTATTTTATCAATTTTCATAATTCTTCATTCATTAAAATGTTATTCATACTTTACAACAAAGGATATAGTGATAATAATAATAATCAATAGGAATTTATTAAAAACAAAAGAGGTGTTTATGAAAAATAAAAACAGTAAAGTAGCTATATATTTATTTTTGATTCTTATAGTGGCTGGTGTTGTATATACTGCATGTAAAGATATAACTCCAAAACAAGAAATTGTTGAGAAAAGTGTTGAACTAAAGCTTGCTAGATGAGAGATTATATTAGCGAATTTATAGATGTTAAAGCTGTCGAAAATGGAGTATCCCTTAATACATTGAGTGCATACAAAAGGGATATGTTGCAATTTGTATCTTTGTTAGAGATAAATGATTTAACAAAAATAAGTGCTGATGATATAGAACATTATTTAAATATTTTATATAATGATAATAATTCACCTAAGACTATATCTAGAAAAATATCTTGTTTAAGGGAGTTTTTTAAATTTTTACAAAGCGAAAATATTATAAAAGATAATCCTATAAGTAAGATTAGAAGTCCAAAAATAGGAAGGAGGCTTCCAGAGTTTTTAACAATAGATGAGGTTAATCTATTATGCAAAACAGCTAAAGATGATGAAAGATTGTCAGTTAAAAGGATTGGAGTAATTATAAGGATTATGAGCGCTTGTGGGCTTAGGGTGTCGGAGGTTATAAGTCTTAAAGTTAATTCTATAAACTATGATTTAAAACATGTTTTAATTTTGGGTAAGGGCAGTAAAGAACGTGTTGTACCAATAACAAATGAAGCTATAAAAGAAATTTTGGAATATTCAAAATATAGAGGCTTTTTTTCTTCGAAAAGGGAAAATGAGTGGTTGTTTCCATCTATAAAAGCGATATCTGGGCATATAACAAGAGATGCATTTTTTAAGCAATTAAAAATGTTAGCATTAAAGAGTGGTATATCTCCGAGTAAAGTCTATCCCCATATATTGCGTCATTCATTTGCAACGCACTTGATAAATAAAGATGTTGATTTAAGGTCTGTTCAAAAAATGTTAGGACATGAGAGTATTACAACGACAGAAATTTACACTCATATTACAACTCAAAAATTAGCGCAAGAAGTTAAAGAGAAACATCCATTAATGAGAAAATATAAATAAAGAAGGTGATTGCTTTGAAAAAAAATATAAAAATAAACATATCAGAAGAGCCAAGATGCAAAGATTTAGAGAGTATCGGTAGTGTTTTTATGCCTTTAATGAAAGGTGTTTTATCAACAGATGATTTGGTTGAGATAGATATTGTTCTAAGGTGGTACGATATTGTTGGGGAAGAAATATCGATGTTTTGCAATCCTGTTTCGGTTAAATACAATCCTAAAACAGATATAAGAATAATTAATTTAGAGGTTCCAATAGGCGGGTTTGCACTAGAACTCCAACATAGAGAGCAATATATTATAAATAAAATAAATTCATATTTTGGTTATAATGCTGTTCATAAAATGTCGATAACACAAAATGCCAATATGAGAATAAAGAAGTCTTTGTCAAATAATAAAATAGAAGAAAAATTAACCGAAGATGAAAAAAAATATTTATTAGAGGTATCTGATGGAATAAATGATGAAAAGTTAAAGGAAATTTTAATAAAATTAGGTAAGAATGTTATATCATCAAATAAGGAGAATACATAAAAATGAAAATTGTAAAAAGATTGAGCAGGATATTAGCTATTTTTGTGGTATATGTAGTATTTGCATATACATATTTTATTGGTAAAGGGTTTGTTTTTGAAGGTGATATCCCAGTTTTATCTAATAAAGTAGAAGCAAAAGAAGAGTTTTCTAGGAAATTGGATGGTGAATTAACAATTAGCCAAGATATTTTACGTATGAAGGGTAATAAAGAAGCTCCTGTTTCAATATATGTTTATTCCTCAATGAGTTGTTCACATTGTGGTAAGTTTCATAAAAATATATTGCCTAAAATAGAAAAAGATTTGGTTGCTACAGGTAAGGTTAATGTTAGCTTTGTACATCTTCCTGTTGACGTATTATCAATGCAGGCGGCGAAGCTATCATATTGTTTGCCCAAAGAAAAATTTGATAGCTTTATAGAGAAGTTATATAGCAAAAAAGATTGGTTATTCTCATCAGATGACAAAAGGCTAAATATACATGCTAAAAGCTTTGGTATGACAGATGAAACAATTAAAGAATGTAAAGATAATAAGAAGCTAACAAGTGACATTCTTCTTGCAAGAGATAATGCTGTTGAAACCTTTGGTGTAAGGGTAACTCCTTCTGTTTTAATTGTAACTCCAAAAGGAAAGGAATTAATAACAGGGACACCAAAATATGATGAGCTTGTGGAGTTTATCAATACAAAATTAAGTGAGTTATAATGGAAAATAAAAACAATCATAAGATAGACGATATTGATAAAAGAATATTATTATTAAAAAATAAGGATAAAACGGATATTTCCAAAGAGAATATTAGTTTATTATCTGTCGGAACACAGGTGTGTATAGAGCTTGTATCAGGGCTTATTGTTGGCGGTGGTATAGGGTATATATTAAATGAAGTATTTGACTTTGGTAAGGTTTTTCTGATATGTATGGTTATATTAGGAGGGTTTGCAGGTTTTTTGAATATTGCGCGTTATTTAAAAAGCATTGAAAACAAAGAGGATAAGTAGTGAGGTAGTATGGCTGATGTAATGCATCAATTTGAAATAAAAAGAGTAGCTCCATTAGAGGTTGGGGGTTATGATGTTAGTTTTACTAACTCTTCTTTGTGTATGGTTATTGCAGTATTAAGCATAATTATTGTTTTCTCTTTATGTTTGCGTAAAAGAAGTTTAATTCCTAGTGCTATGCAAAACATCCCAGAAAGTGCATATGAGTTTGTTTATAATATGCTTAAGGACAGTGTGGGAAAAGATGCTGTTAAATATATATCATTCATTTTTACAATATTCTTATTTGTTCTAGTTGGAAATATTTTAGGTCTGTTTCCATATAGTTTTACATTTACATCTCATTTTGCAACAGTTGGAACATTATCTTTGTTTGGTTTGTTGTTTAATATTATAAGTGGAATAAAAAAGAGGAAGTTAGGGTATTTAAGAACATTTTTACCAAAAGGTGTACCTTTGTGGTTATCCCCGCTAATAATACCAATTGAAACACTATCTTTATTGTCAAAATCATTTAGCTTAACAGTACGTTTAGTTATGAATATGATTATTGGACATATTGTGTTAAAGGTATTTGCAGGTTTTATTATTATGATGAGTATATTTGGTTTTGTACCATTATTTTTTAGTGGGGCAATAATCGTATTTGAGTTATTTATTGCATGTTTACAAGCGTATATTTATACAATCTTGTCATGTATATATTTGGGTGACGCTCTTCATGAGCACTAACTTTAATTGAAAGGAAAAAATATGGAAAACTTAACAGCAGAAGCGACAAAATATATAAGTGTGGCTTTATGTACTATTCCTATGGCTGTTGTTGCATGGGGTATTACTAAATTCTGGACAACATTGTTTGACAATGTTGGTCGTAACCCTCAAGCAAACAGCGAGTTAAAAGGATATGCAATGGTGGGTTTTGCAACCATTGAAGCTATTGCATTATATTGTTTAGCTATTGCTATCATGATGTTGCTCTAATTTGATGAGATTTGTAATATGCCGCAGTTTGATATATCTACATTTGCACCACAAATTTTTTGGTTAATTACTAGCTTTTTATTTCTATGGTTGGTAATGGATAGATTTATAGTTCCTAAAATACGAGATAGCATTGAGGAAAGAAAGCGTAAATATGATGAAATTATTCTAAAAGCAGAACAATTTAATCAAAAAGCTAAAAAATCTTTAGCAAAATATGAAGATAAAATCGCTGCGGCAAAAATTAATATGTCGGAACAAATAAAAAAACATGAAGAAGAACTAAGAAAAATAATAAAAGAAAAAGAATTAGAAATAGATGTAAAACTAAAAGATAAAATTAAAACAAGTGAAGAGAGTTTGAAAAAGGATCAAGAAGAAACTCTAAATAGAATAGAAGAAATATCTGAAAAAGTTGCAATGACAATAGTAAACCACTTAGATTTAACCAATATCACAATTGATGATATAAAAAATGCATCAAAAAAAGGAGATACTTATGAATAGCACCTCTGAAAATATTATTGCTACAGTATCTAAAGAAGAAGCTATAGAGTTGCACGAAGAAGCATTTTATTTAACAGCCGAGTTTTGGGTTGGAGTTTCATTTATTTTAGTTATGGCTGTTATATATAAGCCTGCCTTAAAGACGATAAAAACATTAATTACAAATAGAATATCAAGAATAAAAAATGAATTTCAAGAGGCAGAAGATTTAAAGCTAGATGCTCAGAAAATTTATGCAGAGTATGAGCGAAAATTATCAAATGTTGAAAATGAAGTAAATGATATAATAAAAGAAGAAAGTCTTATTATTGAAGAAACTAAAGAAAGAAAAATAAAAGAGTTAAATTCTTTATTGAATCAAAAACAAAAAGAGGTTGATGGAAAAATAGAGCTGTCTTTAGAAAAAGTAAAAAGAGAAATAAATTCACTCATAATAAACAAAAGCATATTAACATTACAAAATATATTTAAATCAAAACTAACTAAAAAAGATTATAGCTCATTAATAGATAAATCAATTTCAAGTTTAAGCAAAATAGATATCAAATAACAAAGGAGTAACAATAATGAAAGAATTATTGCAATATAGTTTCTCAGATCTTTATATAAATGAAAAAAAAGAGTTCTATATATCTGATGAGCATTATAGAAATAGCTTAAAAAAAGTTACACCAACCGATCAAGAAGAATTTTGCACAGAACTTATGAATATAAAACACAATGATAATTCATATTCATTAGTATATAAAGGAACATACTTTCGTGTAGAATATTCAGAAAGTGTGAGTGGAAGTTTATGGTGTTTGCGTAGAATGCCTGATAAGGTACCAAGTATGCATAATCTTGGATATAATAATAGGTTTATTCAGCAAATGCTATCTCTTTCAGATAAAAGTGGATTAATACTATGGAGTGGCTCTACAGGACAAGGTAAAACAACAGCAATTGCATCGCTATTGTCTGAATTTCTTAATATCAATGGAGGTTTTGCTTATACAATAGAAGATCCAGTAGAAATGCCTCTTGGTGGAGAATACCAAGCATTAAATGGTTCAACAGGTTTTTGCCGTCAAATAGAGGTTGATAATGATAATTGGAAAGTACCATTAAAAAGCGCACTAAGATCACATCCAAGATATATTTTTATTGGTGAGATAAGAACATCAGATGCTGCCATGGAATGTTTGCGTGCTGCAATTTCTGGACACCTAGTACTTGCAACAATTCACGCAGGAACATTAACTGATGCTTTAATATCTTTGGTTAAGTATGCAACTGTTGGCATAAGCGAAGAGTCAGCTTATGATATTTTATCAAGAGGACTTTTAGCCGTTATAAATCAAGAGCTTGTTGGTGTTGATAATAATAGACACCCAGTCATTGAAACTTTATTTGCTAATCCTGAATTAAATAAAGCAGATGCTACACGTTCAATAATACGTTCAGGAAACTTAAATCTGGCAACTATTGTCGAAAGACAAGCAATAAGAATGGCTCAATCACAGCCTTTATTTGAATAATTAAAAGAATGACCAAACGATAGAATTATGGACATCAGCACAGATGTCCTTACCTATATATTTTTTTATAGGAAGAGAGTATACGCTATCACCCCAATTAAATATATACTCTTTCGAATTAAAAACACTAATTTTAGATAAATTAACTTGATTTTCTGGTGTGATATAGGCTTCAAGATATGAAATACACTCAGCTTTCGTTAAATCTTTTAAAACCACATCAAAAGATTTCTGCTGTGGTAAAATAATGTTTGCATCAACCCCTGAGCCAATAAATATTTCTTTATTTTTTTCTAATGATATTTTGCCATTGTTTATAAATTGGTGGCTTATCAATTTATTTTTTATAACATATTCCGTAGATAACCCCCAATAGTCAGGTTTATTGGAATAACTAAGCCGAACCTCTTTTGCTATATCGAATATACTATTTAAATTTGAAGCAATTTTTCTTTGATTATAAGTGCATCCAAAGTATCCTAGTAAAACAATTAAAAGAGGGGTAATAAACTTTAGAAGCAACTCAAAATTATTACTTAAATAGCCCAAATAATTTTTAATAAGACTAATTGATAGTTTAAAATTTAAATCCTCTTTTTTCATTTTTACCCCATAGCACTTGTAATTTGGTCTTGCATTTCGAACACACCAAACACAGCCCAAGCAATAATACCAGAAATAGCAAACATTGCTCCCATATTAAGCATAGAGGCTTTTGCTTCAACAGCTTCTGCTGATGCATCGAGCCAATCGTTTGCAAGCTTATCTAAGGCTTCTTCAAAGTTATCCAATTCAGCATATACTTTAAGGTCTGCAACAATTTCTTTATCAGGGAAATTAAGTTTTGATTTATATAAGGCTTGTCCTAAGTTATCACCATTTTTAATGAAATCCATCGCTTTGTCGATTCTTTCACATAAATATCTATTAGAGTCTTTTCTTAATGCTGCTAATGCAACAGATATAGGTACACCACCTTTAATTAAAGCTGATAAAGATAACAACCAAGTAATACCCATAAACATCTTATATAATGACCAAGGTGGCATATCATCAATTGCTTTTCTTGTAGGGCCTGTCCAAATACCAATTGTTGCGTAAATTGTAAGAAAAACAGTAGGGAAAAAGGAGAATGCTAAAAGCCAGTTTTCTTGAATCCAGTGTGAAACAGCAACCAAATCTTTAGCCGAGCCAGTCCATTTTGCATTAGGGGCTGCTTCTTCCATAGGTGGTACCATGTATGCACCAATAGCATAAATAACCAAAACAGACATTAATAATAGAAAAGATGGATATGTAATAGCGCCAATAATTGGTTTTAACATCTTTTCCGTTCCTTCAGCTACTTTAATTAAGTTTAATAACGCACTTTCTAAGTCTGACATATCGCCCACTGATAACATTAATCGTTCTCTACTTGGAGCCCAGCCTTTTAATGCATCTGAAAATGAAAGACCATTTTGTAAAGCTTTACCCCATGAAGCAATAGCAATAGCCATTGGTTCATTAGGGTTTTTACCCTCACCTGTAATACTATCATACATAACATCAAGCGCATTCATTAACGAAAAGCGGTTGCGTAATAATGATGCAAGTTTTTTATATACCTTTAACCTATCTTTCGCCGCCATGTTTACACGAAATTTAGCAAATGCAACCTCTAAGGAGTTTAGAGATTTAATGGCTTTATTAAGAGAGCCAGAGTTGGTTGTCTTTTTTTCTTCTGCCATAGTAAGTACTCCTAGTAAACTGGGCGCTGATCAATCAAGCCACACCAACGTTCAACTTCATCTAAGTCAATTTGACCTTTTATCATTCTTTCAACAGCAGCATCTTTAAGAGGACGTCCATTAAGTTCACTCACCCAATAGTCAATTCCTTTAGCTGTTTCATTATCAATAATCATTTTTAAGAAGTGTGAATCAGGCATGATAATTTCATCAACAGCCATTCTGCCTTTAAAGCCTTTATAGCCACAAGCCTTACACCCTGGGCCGCTAACATAAACATTTTCAACACCATATTCACCAAGAGCATTATTTAAACGCTCAAATTCTGGAGAACCTTCTTTTGTTTTAATTGATTGTCTACATACAGGACACAATTTTCTAAACAAACGTTGAGAAACAAGTCCTTTTACTAATTCAGGGTCATTAAGCATATATGGCTGAACCCCCATATCACGTAAACGAGTAATAATTGCTGGAGCAGAGTTGGCGTGAAGCGTTGTCCAAACACCGTGACCAGATAAAGCACCCTTAAATACCAAGTTTGCTGTAGCTAAAGAACGAGTCTCACCCACTAACAAAACGTCAGGGTCGGAACGAAGAGCAGCTGATAGAGCTTTTGTAAATTGTTCTGTTTTTTCTTCCTCTGTATTAGCGTTAGTCACAGGCATTTGACGGGCACCAGGAATTGGATACTCTGGTGGATCTTCCACTGTAAGCAGGTTAATTTGGTAGTTCTTTTCTTGTAACAATTTAATCATATTACGTTGTAATGTTGTAGATTTTCCTGAACCGGTTGGGCCAGCAACAACGTTTAATCCTACAGCCATACTACGCATTTTAAAGAACAAATCTTCTTCAAATTTACCAAGACCAAGAGAACGTAAGTCTGAGCTTCCTTCAGGGTTATCATCTGCATAAAGCATACGCATAACCAAATACTGAGAACCAAACGCAATTGGGTTAAATTGTAAACGAATAGCTAAAACATTATGAGGTAACATTAATTTACCATTAGAGCCTCGAAGTGGTGTAGAACCTAATTTTTGTGCGCCTTGAAACTCATTTTGGTTATAGTTAGAGTCTGAAATATCTGCAGCAGCAAAAACAGAACGAACAAATGCTTCACCCCATTCACCACCATATTCATTTTGTTTTACCATAATACCATTTTCACGGAACAAAATTGTTGATGATGAGCCTACAATAATGTGAATATCTGATACCTTTTTTTGAGAAGCACGTTGTATGATGTTAATAAAGTCTATCATCATCTGCATGTCTTCAGCTTCTTCAGCTGATACATCAACAGTACCTGTACCACGTTCTGCATATGCATATAATGCTGCTATCTCATTTAGAGTAACATATGTTGCTGGCTTTATTGGTATTTTTCTTCTTTTTACATTTGATTCAAAGTTATATACAGCACCATCAAACCTATTGTCTTTCGAAACAAGATATGTTCCATCTGAAAACAGAGCAAGTAAACGTCTAGTCTCGTTTGAAATAGCTAAATCAGAACCACTAACAGTTATTAATTTATTATCATTGGCAAACAGCCTTTCAAACAAATTCTGTTTTTTTACAGGCGCTGCAGCACTATCATCCTCTTCAAAGTTTGATTGCTGTTTTGCCTGTGTATTTTCAAGTTCTTCTTTTTTCTCTTCTTCAGCCATTCTAATACTCTATAAACTAATTGTTTGATTGGGTAGATACTTTGTTTATTAATGGTGAATATCCATCAATTGTTTTACCTATATACAAATAGTCATTCATACCATCTTTATTGAATTTAGCATAGTCAGAACCTATTTCTTCAACAATATGACCTGTAGGCAACATTGAGCCCACTTTAAATGTAAATGGCTGAGCGTTTTCGTCAATGATTTCGATAGATAAGGCTCCAGCTCTTCCTGAAATCCTCAATAATGCATATTTTGAGCTAATTTTTTCAATCTCTTTAACTTCTTCTCCAACAGATTTGTCAGCAGATTCAAGGGCTGCTAATGCTATAGATGCCGCATTTGCATCTTCTATGCTTTTATCCGCTGCATTTTTATTCTGCAATTCAGCCAAAGATTGAGATTGAATGTACATATTTTTTATACTTTTAATAATTTTTGCATCAGCTTCAACACGTTTACGTAATTGCTCATTACGGGATTTAAGATTTTTTACCACTCGCTCAAAGTTGGTTTTTGCTGCTTCTGCAACCTGAATATTTTTAGCAGATGCTTCCAAAACTTTATCAATGCGCTTTTTAAAGATTTTTATTAAATCTTTCTTTTCTTGTTCAACTGCCGCCAATTGCGCATATAAAGATTCTTTTTCTTTTAACCAATCTTGTTTGCTGAGTAACATCTGATTCATATAAGCATTTAAGAGTTTTCTTTGCTTTAATAATTCAAACATTTTTTCTCTATCTAACAAATTTTGTTTAGCAACTAAAACCTCTGCTTCAATTTGTTTCTTTCTTTCAAATTCTTTTATACGTTGTTCAGATTTTTGTCTTTCTAAATCATCTTTATTTTTTTGACGAATAGCTTTTTGCGCCTCAATTTCATTACGTATCTTTTCTCTTTTTAATTCCAACGTTAATAGAGTGGTACTTTTTTCTATTTCAGACATTTGTTTAAATAAGTCATCATCCATTTGTGATAAAATATTATTACCAAGGTTATCTAGAGGACTAGATTTATACTGTACATCCTGAGGTATATCAACCAATATATCGTCAACTTTTGCGTCACTAGATTTAGTAGTTTCTTTCGTTGCTTCTTCTTTGTTATCTTGTGTTACAACTTGTGGAACATTTATTTTCTTCATTTTTAAATCAAAGTCAAAAGCATCTGTTTTCGCTGTTTTTTCTTTAGTTATTTCAACAGATGTGTTAGCATCTTTAGGTTGAGACACTTTTGCTGGCTCCAAAGATTGAGCTTTTGAAGGAGATACAAGAGCTCTATTCTGATTGGAAACATTACCTACTTTGTCGTTATTAGATGATGCATTTATTGGTAAGCTATCAACACTAACATTAGCAATTTTTGCCTCTTCTGCAAAAGCACCTCCTGTGTTTAACATTGCAGTTAAAACAAGCAAACCGAATATATGTGTTTTTCTTCTATTGAGCATAAATTGTCCCCTCATAATTCCAAACGCCATTATTATAACGTATATTATTAATCTTAAGTCCTGAAAATTTTGTTAACATTTTACTCCAAACTTCAGGATCATATGTCGAATTAATCACAAAGTTTATAGATTGATAAACCTTTCCGCCTAATGAAACCTTTCCAACTGATGTACGAATTGATAGATTAATAGCTTGGAATAAGTCATTAATCATATTTCTAAGTTCTGGTATCGTTTTTTTCGGCAGCGATGTTGTCTTTTTTACATCTTGAAATGGTATAGAAACAGTGACCTGTGTAGCTCTATCATCAATTGTTTTGTTAGCAAAAGTCAAACCAGAATAGGCAAGAGATAATTCTATCCAAGAAAGTCTACCAAAATTTCTCTTCCAAGAGGTCATTGCACCAGAAGGCATACATGTTACACCTTGATTTGACCACCCCGGTGTTGATATAGACGTTAATGATAAAATTGATTGTCTACAATTATCTAGCATCCAAACAGGATCAACCATCGATTCCCATGGTGCAGGAATTACTTTAGCTACTTTTTTTACTACTTTTTTCTTTGCACGCCTTGTAACAACTTTATTTTGTTGTGTTTTGGTTTCAAAAAAAGTACTTGAAATATACATTATAAGCCAAGCACCTGCAGCCAATGATAAAACAATAACAATAAGGAGCTCAGGACCTCTAAGGGCATTAATCTTTTCAAGCTTAGTATCAAGACCTCCTGCAAAAACCTCTTCTATACTTTTTTGTTCTGTTTCTTCGATTCCCCATTCTTCTGGAGCAATTTTACGTCCCCAGTCAGGTACTGATAACATTGACATAAATTGCTCTTTAGCATCATCTTCCTTAACAAATAGAATATCACCATCTGATAAGATTACATCGTTTCTGATACATAAATACCAATAACCAGAATCTACTTTAAATACAGCTAAAAGAGAAGAAACATCACTCATAGATGTTACAGCTGTAACAGCCGCAACGTTCATATTTTTCTTAAAGCCTTGAGATGCTGTAGCTAAACCTAATTGCGGTGATTTACCATGTTTTACACAAAATAAGTCAGCTCCAACTAATACATTTTCAGCGGCTTCTTTCGCATCCATATAAGGAGCTTCAATATTTTGAAGGCTTTCCCAGAACACACTCGCAGCATATTGAACGCCATTAACAGTAAAACTGGATGCCCATTCCTTACTATTTACATTAGGCGCTTCTTCATGCGATTCTTCGAATGTTTTATCTTCTTCAACCACGGTTTGCTCCTTAATAATTCATGCGAGATTCTGGAAGTAATGGTGTTTCAAGAACAACTGGTGTCAACAATATAACAACAATACTTCTTTTCTTTCCAATGCTTTGGTGTCCACCTAAAATATTGTTATTTACTGAACCCAATCCTTCTTTGTCACTATTTGTTTCAACTCTTTCATATCCAGATAAAACAAGTGTTTCACCAGATTTTAATGCAACTTCTTGTACAAAGCCTCTTTCTTCAATAATTGGGTTTTGGATGTAGCCAGATTCATCAGAACTATCTAAATAAACTTTTTCTAATGATAATAAATCAGATAAATTCAAACTAAATAACATCATCAAGCGACCATGATCCATAATACGAGGAAGCACATCAAGTGTAAAACCAACCTCTATTTCTTCTGTTTCAACAGTTGTATCCCATGAATTTTCACCATTTACATTACTTCCGTTGTTAGTTTTTGTGTATTCTGAAATGTAATTCTGAGTTTTCACAACTTGAATTGGTGCCGGTTTGTTATTCATTGTAGTAACAGTACCACTTGTTACTAAAGTGGTTGTACCTTGTCTTGCAAGAGCTGATATTGCAGCGCTGATAGAAACCTCTCCACTTAAGATTTTCATAGATATACCTGAGTTGCTATCAGGTAAACCAACAGGAGTTGTAATTGTACCAGTAGAAAGTCTACCATCACTTCCTTCTTTGTTGTTAAACACAGTATCCAAATCAAAACCAAAACCTTTTGATTCATCAACATCTACCTGTAAAACTTTCACGCTAATAGCAACTTGACGAGAAAGTCTAACATTTTGTTCATGAACAAATTTAGCAACCTTTTTAATTTCAACAGGAGTTGCTGTGATTGTTAATGTTCCACTAGATGGGTCTGTTACTAAATTAGAACCTGCACCAAGCATAGATTTAACTGCTGTAACAATATTGCCCCATAAGTCAATGCTTGATACTCCACTTGTTATGCTACCACCACCAGAGGAACTACTAACGCTTGATGACATAGATGGTTTGGTTGGAAGAGTATATAATGTAAATGTTTTTGTTGTGTACTTATATATGTATATTTCACCATTTTCATACTTCCACCATACACCAAAATATGAACAAACTTCATCTAATAATCCACTCAAAGAACCCTTATATGAAACAAGCATTCTTGATGTATCTGACCATTTGCTACCAATTTTGGAAATTGTTGGAGCGTTTTTGTCTGCAGCAGCCTTTGCTGCTCCTTCTAGTTGAGGAGCAAAACGTATTTTAATTGCTGAAATTTGAGTAATCATATTACCTATTTCATACAATGTTATAGGGCGATTGCTAACCAAAGTTACTCCATCAGAAGTTTCTAAATAACTTGGAATGGGTTTGTCACCTTCATATTCAATATTGCTAGTGTCACCTAACCAAATATCATCTTTTATTCTGATTACGTCAGTGTCAGCTGGTGTTTGAGGTGCTTTAGCGTCTTCTTTATATTGAACGACTGCGTCAACATCTCTTTCAATTGCTGCATCATAGTCTGTAGGCAAAGAGCATGATGCTACCCCTAAAAGCAAAAGGCCTGCAAATCCAATCAAAGTTTTTCTATTAGTAAGCATTCTCATTCTCCATTGTTTCTACAACGATTACACGGTTTCCTTTATAGTATGTTGCAACTGGTGCAGGTCTTGCTCTTGCAAAAGCTCTTATTAGAGCAGAGCTAACATCAGCAAACTTGCCTTTGAATACAACTCCTGCGCTAAGTGTATAGTTGCGATTTGTGTTCCATAATAACTTCCATCCAGCAAGATTACTCCATTTTGTAATTAATTCGCGAACATTATCTCCCTCATTAGCTTCCCATGTTAAGATAGATTCGTCTGTGACTTTTGTTTCCTCAACATTAAGTTCAGCTAATACTTGTGTTTCAGCGTCTTTATCTGTGCCAACAATATTGAACTCAATTTCTGTGTCGTCTTCTCCTGCTTCAGGTTCTAAAGCAAGATCAAACGATTCTTCAGTGAATTCTGAGGTTATAACATCGTCATCTGTATTGGCTAACATGAATTCTTCGCAATTTTCTTCGCAAATTATTTCAAACATTCCTTTGTCGCCTTGAACAATTTGCTTAACTTGCTCTATCTTTGAGCACTCTTCATCTTGACAAACAAGTTCATATATTGTGCCATCTTCTTCTGTTATTGTTTTTGTTATGATTTTTTTAGAAATATCTATATTGTCCGCAATTGCAACAGCATTATCTTCAACGAGAGTGTTATCAGCAACTTTGATGGGGTTATCTGAAATGGGTTTTTCTTCAACTAAAGGTGTATCGGTTGTTGTATCAATATTTAGCGCACCTGTCTTGCTGAACTCTCCATCGTCAACAACAGGGATGTATTCTTCATTTGTAGGTGTAGATGGTGTTTTTTTAGGCTCAATAGAAGTTGCTTCGTATGTCTCATTGTTTGAGGCGCTCTTAATTATATCGTTTTCTATAGACGGTCTTATTGTTGAGGTTAGGTTATTTCCCGTGCCTGCTTTTGTGTATAAGTGATCTCTTTGAGTGCGTTCTGTATGGGATTTAAAGTCGGCCTCTGTTTTTGTGTAATTTACAAGAGCTGTGTCTGCACAACTTATGCCATTAACACCACAATTTCCTAATGAGTGATCAGTGGTGTCAATATAACCATAATCTTCATCGCTAAACATAAGCTCATTGCTTGATGTGGTGCAAGCTGTTAATTGTCCTAAGCATAACAAATAAAATGATAATAAAAATCTTTTTTTCATGATTAAACCCATCTTTAAAATACAATCTCAGTTCACAATAAATGTTTAAAAATAAATAATCAAGATAAACACTTTATTTATGAAACGTTTTGTTGATACATTCTGTTAGTCCCCTAAAATGATGTTTTGGTTGTTTTTTACTAGCCTAATAATAAAGGTGTCTTGCCCTACTTGAGAAAAGGTTGTGTCTACTTTGTTTACATCTACACCATCATTTGAAAGTAAGGTGTATAGCAGATTGAGTCTTTTCCTTTGTAGTTCTGTTGGGGTTGAGCTATTTAGATTTATTGTTAGGTAGTATTCATTGTTTAGTGTTTTTTCTGCAAAGGCTTTGATCCAGCGAAGTGTTTGTCCTGATATTTCAGCACGCTCATGGTTGAAAGTTAATTTTAACTCTGAGGGTAATATTTTTCTTTGAGAGTTTTGTTTTTTTGTTTCTTGCATTGCTTCATATAAGTCTCCAATATCCTTCATCTTTGTTTGTTTGATTTGTTTGTTCACGATATTTGCTTTTGTTGATGTTTGAGCTTGACTGTTGTAAATAGGTGAAGGTAAAGGTTTTTGGGTGTCTTTTTTTGGGGTATCTAACCAATTTGATGGGTTGTTTAATGTGTCTGTGTTTGAAGTTTCTTTTTCAACTTTCTTTTTTTCTATTAGTTGTAGCTTGTTTTTCTGAGTTTCTTGTTTTGTTTTTTGAATAAACGTTGGTGTTAAATTTTCGTCACTAAGAATTTCTTCAGGGATAGGGAATATGATGCTTTGTTTTATTTTTTCAGCAATATTGTATGGTATAAAAGTTGCATCCTCTTGTTTTGATAAGGTGAGGTTGTTGTTTAGGTTTTCGGGTAATAGTTTGTTTTTTGGTGACAAGTTACCTTTTGCTGTAATCCAAGGTGAATTGCTGTTAATATTTTCAACTGGAAGAGATGCTACTTTATCTTCGTTGCTATCCATAGGGGGAGTTGCACCTAAGATATCGCTTTCATTATTAAATGCAATAGGGATTAGCTCATCTGTATTGATATTGATTATCTCATCATCCTCTAAGCCTTCAACTTCGTCTGCGTTTTCTGCGGTTATAAGTGTTGTGTTTTCTTGAATATTGGTGCTAACAGACGTTTTGTTTGCTGCTAATTGAGTAGATAGATCGCCTTCGTTAGAAAATGTTGTCTTTTTTATCTTTGCTGGTGTGTTTATTATTGTGGATGTGTTGTTGTCTTTGAATAGCGATATTCTTATATCTTGCCTAGGGGAAGGTAGGGGTTCTGTGTCTAAACTTGAGGCTTGACTATATAAAGATACTCCAAGTATAGATAAGCTAAAACCAATTATAAAACTCTTAACTTCATTCATTATAAACCCTAAAACCCCAGTAAGTGAATTTAAATTCTCATAAATTAACCATATTTTAAACATTAAAAGAAAACATTAGCAAGAATATTTGTTGAACTAATAACAACAAATTAACATTTTTTTAAGAAATTTTGCAATTTTAGGTTCTTTATTGATGTGAATTTTTTGTTACGGAGGTTGAAAATAGCTTAAAATCAATATGTTATCTTATTTTGTGTGGGGCTTGAAAAGCTTGATTTTTTTTAAAAAATATGCTTTAATAATAATGTGTAACAAATTTAGGAGAATTGAAATGAGAAACTTAAAGAAAGTATTTAGATTGCTTACTTTGGCGTTAGTGTTTACTGTTGCGTTGACAGCAACATCTTATGCTGGTGGCAATAACAGTGGTGTAATGAATGTTGCAGCAGGTAAAGCAGCGACAGTATTTAACCATGTTAAAATGATTATCTTTATCGTTGGTGGTTTTGGTTTGGTTGGTATTGCCTTCCAAGCAATCTTTGGTAAGGTAAAATGGACATGGTTTGCAGGTCTTGCTGTTGGTCTTGGTATTTTAGCTGCAGCAGGTGCTATTGTTAACTACGCAACAGGTGCTGATATGGATGGGGGGACTAATGGTGTAACTATTACAGATAGCTTTGGAACAGCTGGTAATGGTCAATTTAGTGGCCAATAATAACGTCTATTCGTGATAATAAAAGATGGGGTGAAAATAGAAATTTCACCTCATTTTTTATTGTAAAGATGTGAATTTTTTGTTACAGAGGCTGAAAACAACTTAAAATCAATATGTTATCTTGTTTTGTGTGGGGTTTGAAAAGCTTGATTTTTTTTTTTAAATATGCTTTAACAATAATGTGTAACAAATTTAGGAGAATTGAAATGAGAAACTTAAAGAAAGTATTTAGATTGCTTACTTTAGCGTTAGTGTTTACTGTTGCATTGGTAGCAACATCTTATGCTGGTGGCAATAACGGTGGTGTAATGAATGTTGCAGCAGGTAAAGCAGCGACAGTATTTAACCATGTTAAAATGATTATCTTTATCGTTGGTGGCTTTGGTTTGGTTGGTATTGCCTTCCAAGCAATCTTTGGTAAAGTAAAATGGACATGGTTTGCAGGTCTTGCAGTTGGTCTTGGTATTTTAGCTGCAGCAGGTGCTATTGTTAACTACGCAACAGGTGCTGATATGGATGCAGGTGCTGCTGGTCAAGCAACTATTACAGATAGCTTTGGTTCCGCTGGTGCTGGTGCATTTAGTGGCCAATAATAACGTCTATTCGTGATAATAAAAGATGGGGTGAAAATAGAAATTTTCACCTCATTTTTTATTGTAAATGCCCTAATTATTAATAAATGAAGTTAAATTGTCACAAGTTCCAATTGATGTAGTGTTACTATAAAGCGATGTTATCAATTTGGATTTTTTTTATTAAATGATGCTTATTGGAAAGATGTGTATATTATAATTATTGATATATGTGATGATATATTTGTGATGTAAAATAAAAAAAGAATATTAAATTTTTGTTACAGTGGTATAATATTTAGCTTAATCAAATAGATGGCGTGTTTGATGGTGAGTCTTTTTTAGTGGAAAATTTGGAAAAAATATGGTATAGTAAAAATATATTCGGGAGGGAGGTTATTATGTTTAAACTAACGAAAATAGAATTACTTGTACTTGTTGTAGTTGTTGCGTTATTGGTTTTTATGCCAGATAGTGCAATGGCAGGTACTTTTGATGGATTGACAGGAGCTGGAAGAAAAATATTCCAAGGTTTAAGAAAGATAATATATCCTGCCTCGGCTATAGGTGTAATCTGTGTGTGTATGGGTGGTTTTTTTGGAAACATCAACTGGAAGTGGCTAACAGCCATTATCGTTGGTTTAGTTGTTATTAGTCTTTGTGCAGGATTTATTGCTATATTCACACCAGATGGTGCAAAGCCAGATTTGGGTTAGGGAGGTCAAAATGAAAAACAGAATTAATTTAGTTGTTTTATGTCTTCTACTAATTGTTTTTAGTATGTTTGTTTGTGCAGACGCGTCAGCGTTTAATTGGGGTGGTGGTGATATTTTTGACAGTTTATCAGATAGAACTGCTGAATTTGCTAAGGGACTGCGTAATATTGCATATATAATAAGTGGCTTTGGTATAATAATGTTTACCTTCTTGGCTATTACAGGTAAAATTAATTTTAAGCACTTAGGATATATTTCAATAAGTTTATTTATTTTGGCTGCAATGGGTGCTCTTATCGACTACATTACTGCTAGATCTGAGGCTCCAACACAATTGTCATCAAGTTTTCATGATACATATGAGGGGGCAGGAAGAGGAGAATTGTGTCAAAGCGGTATATGTCGTTAATTAAAGAAAATACTTGATTTATATTAACTTCAATTAATATCCACAATATATGAAAAATTTAATTCTTTTGTAATAATTCATGTGATACAATGCTCTCATTGAAAAGTGGAGTATGATATGAGAGATGTAATTTTAAAAGCAGTAGCTAATCCTCCAAAACTATTTTGGGGGGCTGTTTTGCCTACAGCAATTAATGCTGGTATACAGATTCCATTTATGTTTATGGCAATAGGTATAGGAGAAGTAAATCCTTTAATTTTTATTGTAACCATTGTTTTAGGGCACCTTGTTGTTGTAGCTTTAAGTGCAAAAGATCCTCATCTCTCTGGAATGCTTCAAGCTTTTGGAACAACAAATATAACATCTGTTAATCTCTATAAGGTAAAGGGGAATAAGTTTGAGCCTTAGTTTTGATTTTTATACACTTTTTGTAACAGGGTTACAAAGTGTTGAGGTTTTTGTTGCATTGCTAGGAATAATTGCGGGAGCTGCAATTATTGTTACTATGGTTAGTAAAATTGGTACATGGGTTTTGCCACAGCCAAATGAATCACGTGTTGCAGACTTTTTGCCTTTTGAAAAACTATTATCAGATGGGGCAACATTAAGATGTAGTAATGGTGCCTATGTTAGGGTTTTCAAAGTAGAAGGTGTAGATTTAACTGCGTCAAGAGATGAAAATGTAATGTCTATGTTTGAAGCTAGGAAGTCTTGGATTGATAATATGGCAGATTTGCAGATTACTTGTCGTGTTATTACTATTCGTGAACGCGCAGAAATGGATAATAATAAATCTAACTTTGGTAATAAATGGCTTAAAAAGGTTGATGATACGTGGAAAGAGAGTTTAACTAGAGTTTATAAAAATGATCACTATGTTATTATTTCTGTCCCAGATAGGAAAGATGCTGTAAAAGATTTGAATTTTGCTGCGCAATCAACGATGGCAAACCTAAATGATTATGGAATAAGGGTTATGTATGAAGAGGAAGATGGTCCTGCTGAAAGAAGCCCTATTTATCCATTTGTTAGATTGTTAAACCCAATTAGTAAGCCTAAGCCTAAAGCTAGAAAAACAGAAGGATTCCAATTAAAGGAATTGATGACATCAGATGGAATACACTTTACAGGTGAAGAAGGTGTTATAAAGTTTTTTTCTGGTGGAAAAACAAAGTATGCAATAGTGATGGGAATACGAAATTCTGGTGACTATATGGATGAAAGTATGATATCATCTTTGATGTCTATTGATTGCGAGTTGACAATATTGCATAATATTCAGCCAATATTTAAACCTAAAGCTAGAATGATACTTGTACAACAGCAAAAAATGGCGGAAATCACAAGCTTTTCATCTAACGTTGTTTATCAATATAGTGAAGCATTAGGAGCAATAGAAGATAGTGATGCTGATCACCAATCATTAGTTCAATATTCAATGAGCTTTATTCTAAAAGGTGATAGTATGGCAGAAATAGAGTTTGCCGAGGGTGAAATTCAAAGAATATGTCGTTTATTTAGTGTGACGCCTGTAAGGGAAAATTGGATTGCTCAAGCAACATTCTTTAATCAATTTCCAACATATGAAATGTGCGGTAGATCATACTTCTATTTATCACGTATAGTTGCTTTAGCTGTTTCATTTGAGCAAATATCTACAGGTTTACCAAGAAGTGACTGGGGTGAGGGAGCTATTACTATTTTCCGTACAATGACAGGATCTCCATATAGATTCCAATTTCATATATCAGCAGATGAAAGCGCTGTTGCACACTGTTGTATTGTTGGTCCAACCGGGCAAGGTAAAACAACGCTTTTAACGTTTTTGGCTGGTCAAGCGATGCGTCATGAAGATTTGAAGGTGTACTTCTTTGACCGTCACCGTGGTGCAGAAATATTTACACATATGGTTAAAGGTGCGTATGTTGGTTTTAGTGGAGATAGGAAAAATGTATCTCTAAATCCTTTTGATGCAAGAGATACTAAAAGTAATCGTAGCTTCCTTGCAAACTGGTTGCGTTCAATAACAATGGGAAAAGATGCTCTTTCAGAAAGAGAAGCAGCTCGTGCTGTTGTTACAGCATTTGATTACTTAAAGCCGGAAGAAAGAAAGTTAACAAATCTATATAAAAGCTGTTTTTCACCAACAGGTACAATGCGAAGAGAGTTATATAGATGGATAAATCCAGACCAGTATGGTAATATATTTAACGCAGATCATGATAGCTTAGATTTAAGTAGTAATAGGTTTGTAGCATTTGATTTTACAGAAATTTTTGATGATGAGATTCTTGCTGCAGCATCAATTAGTTATATTATGCATAGAATTCAGTCAGAAAGTACAGAAACAGGTACTCCAGCACTGATAATGATAGACGAAACTGCGCCTATGTTAAAACATGATATGTTTAGAGATGCTTTTATTAAAGGTTTGCAAGAAGGGCGTAAAAAAAGGCAGGCTTACTTATGTGCTTTTCAACAGCCAGATATTATTGACTCATTAGGTGTTGGTGAGGGTGTAAGAGGACAATGTAAGACAATGATATTCTTTAGAAATACATCTGCAACACCTGAAGCATATGATAAATGGAAATTAACTGCTAGTGAATACGCTTTTGTTGAAGGTAAGACATATAGAGATTGTCCATATGCAATTTTATTAAAAAGACCAGATGCTGATGAAGGAAGAGGAGAGTCTGTGATACTGGATGTAAATTTGGGAGGATTAGGGCCTTTGCTAAAATTGTACAACTCAGGAATTCAAAATGTATTGTTAGTTGATAGTCTCGTTAAAGAATATGGAGAAGATGGATTCGTAACTAAATATCTTGACGGGTTTGGAGGATAAAATAGTTGACAAATAGTGAAAAATATGGTACACTTAAACCCATTGAAGATATTATTCTATCAGGGAGGAATGCATTATGAGGGGGATTAAGCACATATTTGCTATCGTGTTTTGCTGTGCTTTTATTTTTAGTAGTCCGGTGAAGGCTATACCTGTCTTTGATTTGATGGAAGGACCGACAACATTTTCTAAAATACCAGTTGTTTTTGATCAAGTAAAAAATCTAAAAGATCAACTTATGTCTATGCAAGCTACATTAAAATCTATGGGAGATAAAATAAAGTCAATAGCAATGTTTGCAAAAGATCTTGCTGATAAAATTGTAAGCGCATATGAGGAAGTATCTGGTTATACAGAAGAAATCAACGAGCGATTAAATCTTAATGGAGATAATACAAAAGATACAGGAAGAGCCTCTAGAGATGTAGGAGATGCAACAGAAGAGATAGTTGACAGTTCTGTTGATCAAACAGAAGATATTGTAGATGATGAAACTCCAACAAGTGATGAAGCTCCTTCAACTAGCGTTTTTGTGCCGAAATCTCCTATTATGCCGATTGTAACACCAGCAATACCTGGTGTGTCACCAGCAAAACCTATTAGACCGATTGTAACACCATCGATACCTGATGTGTCACCAGCAAAACCTATTAGACCGATTGTAACACCATCGATACCAGGTGTGTCACCAACAAAACCTATTAGACCGATTGTAACACCAGCGATACCAGATGTGTCACCAACAAAACCAGTTGCTGCACCAGTTGTAGATGAAAAAGAACAAGATTCTCCAAAGATTGTTCCTTTACTTAAAACAATAGATAAAGTTAAGTCAAAAGAACCTGTATCACTTGAATTAGATATTCAATATGAAGAAGAGGAAGAAGAGGAGGAGGTTTCTGTTGAAGAAGAAAACGCAAAAATTGAAGCTGTAAAAGAGAGTATATATAATGCCTTGCAAAATTGTAAGGAAATAAAGGTGCAATTTAATGATTTACTAGATTTATCTATAAGTTCAATTCAGGAAAATTCGAATGCAAATTCTAAAACACTAGACAATATAACCCTAGTAATAAATAGAGCAGAAAAACTAAATGAAACAGAAAAAAATAATTTTATAAATGAAGTAAAAGATATAAAAGAAAAAGAATTAAAGCTAACCGACAGTTTAATAGGTATTGTAGATGGTATAAAGATAAGCTATAATACTGCATATAAAAATAAAATAGAAGACGGATATAAGAATTATGAAAAAATAGCAATTGCTTATATAAAAGGTGATATAAGTAAAAAAGAATTTCAAGACGCCGGTAAAAAAATGAAAGCAGATGCAAAAGCGATAGATGTTGAACCGGATAAAATGGTTATAGCAGAAGTTGGTGAGAAGATAAAAGAAATACAAGATGAGTTAATCAGTTTAACAAATAAAATAAAACAAGCAGAAGAAATGAAGGAAAATATATAAAGGCAACTTAATATATTAGCAGGTGTCAAGATTATTGGGAGGACTTAAGATGAAAAAAATGATAACAGCCAAGAAGATTATAGCCAGCATAATGGTATGCTTTGCTTTTATCAGTGTTCGCCCAGCGCATGCATTTGTATGGCCAACACTTGATATGGGACAAATTTCTTCATTTGTTACTTCAATTACAAGTGGTATTACAACAATAACAAATGCTAAAAGTCAGATAGATAATGTTGTGAACACAATTAAATCCGTCGGTGATCAGATTGCAACATTTAAAAAATACTTCCAAGATATTAAAAACACAATCATGAGCATAAAAGAAGCAATAGAAGGTGCTGTATCTGCTATTGTGGGTGCTGTTGAGGAAATAAAAACTGGTATTGAAGAAATAGTTTCAACAGTTGTAGATACGATAACTCAAGAAATAGAAAATGCTAAAAACCTTGTAGAAGATGTAAAAAATAGTATAGATAAGGGTGCAACAGAAGAAGAAACACAGGCTTTAATAGATGAGGCAAAAGCAGAAGCTGAAGAAAATAAAAATAAAACAAATAAAATGTTCGACGAAGCATTAGTTGGTATTAATAAAACTTTAGATGATGCTGAACAAGCTGTAGATGTTTTGGTTGTTGCGGTAAATGAATATGAAAATATGCAACCCTCTGATAGGGAGGCTTTATTAAAAGAAGCTAACGATGTTAAAAATAAAATAAGAGAATTAAAAGAAGAAGCTCTTGTTCTGATTGATGAGTTAAAGACTAAATACAATGATGAATATGCACAGAAGGTAACAAAAGCATATGATGAATATAGTAAAGCAATAGAAGATTATTATGCAGGAGTTATAACAAAAGAACAACTTGATGCTGCAGGAGAAAAATTCAAAAAAACAGTTGCAAGTATAGATATCCAAGCAGAAGAGCAGGCATTAAATGATTTTACGCAAAAAATTGATGCTGTTGTGAAATCTATAGATACCTTAAAAGAAAATATCTTAAATGCAATGGGTAATGATAAAGAATATTCTGATGAAGATGATGAGCCTACAACAAATAATAACAATCAAGGCATAAGTGGTCAAAAAATTAGATCTCTTCAACCTAGAACAAATAGTTCCCTAAAGATGTCTTTTAAATATACAAACGAAAATAAAATAAGTTTTGCTAAATCTGTATACAGCAAATCAGCTAAAGGAAAACCTTTTTTATTGTCTAAAGAATTATTATGTAAAAATGCTGATGAAGAGGATATTGCTAACTTAGAAGAAGATACAAAGTGGTTTAGAGAATGTGTTGTAAGAGCTAAAACTGAAATAGACATTTTTCCAGATACTGAAAATGATAAATTATATAGAAATTATTTAGAGGACGGCGTCTATAAACATATCCTTCATGACTACAGTGCAGCAAGTATTATAACAATAAGTAAAGCCAAACAAGAAGTTTCTAGCTGGAGAGGAGAAGGTGGAAGCTATGAAGAGTTGAAGAAAATGATATCAGAAGGTAGTGTAGATGATGTGAATTCAGGCGTACAAACAATGGCTTTAATAGACCTAGAAGCACCTCAGTTATGGAGCCAAATAAGAAGAGTTGATGCTATTGATAGAGCCAAAAGAATGATATCACTTTGGCAAATAGATAAGACATTATATTTAGACAATCGCGCAGGTAATGAAGATGTTGTTGACGCAATAAGAAAAACACCAGGAACAATTGATAACAAAAAAGTATTTCCTCATGTGATGTTGCATAAATGCGAATTAAAAGCAGATGATGTATCAGTTGAATTAGGAGAAGATCCAACAGAAGCAGAAAAAAATGTAGCAAAATGTATATATACATTTGCATCTAATGGGGTTGGAACATTAGATGTTGATAGTGCTGAAGAAATAGACTTTGAAGCTTTAAATAAAACATGGGGCGAAAATAAGAAAAAAGCATTTTATGATTCTGTATTCGAAAATTTAACGCAAGCAGTGATAACAAACTATAAATCTACAAGAGATTATATGCCAGCAAATAAGCTAGATCAAGGAGAGGAAAATATAGTTACTCTACAAAAAGGCATAAAAGATGGTGATAATTCTAGAACTGGATATGCCGGAGGAGCAAAAATAAACTATTATACAACTATGCAACTATTAAACATGGTTGATGCAGAAGCAATTAATTTGCAGACAGAAATATTAAAAGATTTGCAAAAAATCAATTATTCATATTTTCCAGAAGAAGATGAAATGTAGGAGGGGATAATGAAACGTAAAATATATATAGCTGTATTTATTTATATGTTTGCTTTAGCAACTCCTGCATATGCAATCGTAGATGTAGTGGCTACTGTTCAAACTGTGCTAGAAAAGGTAACAGAAGTAAAGACAAAAGTGGAAAATATTCAAAAGAAGGTTACAGATAGTATCAAAAGGGTCGCAGAAGGTTTTACAGCCGCAGCAAACTGTTTTAGAAATCCATTAGATTGCGGACTAAAGTTTGTTGATGGTTTTGCAAAAAATATGATAGAAGGTGTTAGAACTGTTCCTGGAACAGAAGTTTTAGCGAATGGTGATATTGTTGTTAAAGCTTCTGAAGAATTGGAAAAAGCTGTAATTGAAGGATATTCATACGTAAGAGGAGCTGAGGCTGGACAAGATTTATCGCGTGATGCTGAAAAGAGCGATCAATTGCACGGCGTTATGGCAGATGAAATGGCAATATTATTTGCAAAGGGAATGGCTACTCGTCAGACAATAAGAAACGAAGATGGAGATGAGATATATAAAAAAATGAATGCTAAAGAAGAAGATCAAGCAGCAGTTATTGCTGCTCAGAATAACCTAATGCTTATAAGCCAAGAAAGGTTAAGTAGAATATTAGAACTAAAAGCATATCTTCAAGGGGCTCAATCAACATCAGAGATGAGTAGATATAGTTTTAGCCAAGAAGAGTTAGATGATTTAGTAAATTAGGGGGACAATATGAGAGTAATTGTAAAACATTTCATGATAATAGCATTGATAATTGGATTTGCAAAGCCTGCATTTGCCCTCAAAATTGATATTGCGCAAATTGCTGCAAAAATAAGTGATTTTACAACAAAAATTGGCGATACAACAGCAAAAATAACGGATGGTATTGGAAAAGTAAAAGAAATAGCGACAAAAGGATTTAATAAAGAAGAGTTATTAGGAGCTATTGGAGGAAAACTAGGACTTCCATTTGATATAACAAATCCCGAAGGAATAATAGATAGTGCGATGGGTAATCTTCCTTTTGATCCTCAAAACCCATTAGGAGGGTTTGATCCTCGAAGCTTGTTAGGTGGTCGCAACGGAGGAGGAATAGGAGCTCAAGCAATGCAAGAAGTTGCAAGCACTTTAGCAAAGGAGCAAAGAGCTTTGCAGGCAGAACTTGATTTTCAACAACAAAGTGCAACAGTTTATTTTGAAGCACAATTGGCCATTTTAGATAACAATTTAAGAGAAGTAGAAAACCAAGCTAAAGAAGTTGAAAGAGAGTTATCTGTTAAAAAAAGAGAAGCTGAAAGAAAAAAAACAGAGTGTGACAATGCAAGAGATAGAGGAGATGCTAGAACAGCAGAAATATGTGGTGAATATGGAAAGTTTGCTTCTGAAGTAACAAATCTTGAAATGAATTCAGCTGAGCTAGAATATGCAAAATCAGATATTGAACAAAATATTGATGTACTAAATGCTGAAGCAGCAAAAATAGGTACTGAACAAGATGCGACATATATGCAACAGAAAGCCGAAATGGAGGCTTTAGAAAAAGCTAAAAACGAAGCATTAGAACTTGTAGCAGATATAGAAGAAGATGATGAATGGGATACTGATAAGATAAATGATAAACTAACATTTTCAGATGATACTTATAGAGCATTTTTAAGAAAGTATTTCTATGATCCATCATCTGTTTCACAAACAGAGGATGGTGGGACAAACCTTATTGAAGATCAAGCCGAAACAGAACGTGTAATGCGAGCAAGACGTCAGCTAATATTAAGTACAGCAATTCACTTATTACAACTTTCTGCATCAGTTCGAAGAAATATCCCCAAAAGAACAGAAGCAGTAGATGAAATGTATCAAGGAGTAATAAAATCAGAAGGCGAATTAGAGGCCATAGGCTTTTATGCAGGAACAAGAGTAGAAAATGCAAGAACACTATTATTGTATGCAAAAATGCAGGCGGTAAAATTGCAATATAAGGCTGCAAAAGATTTGTTAATAACATATCCTCATCGCCGAGGAAATGTTGATGACGCAACAATGTCTGCGTTTAATTTATCAAAATATAAACTCACACAAGAGTATGTAGAAATGATAGAAGAAGAAAATCGCGAAGTACGTGACTTGCATAGTGGTGTAGAAGAATAGGGAGGATGCCATGAGTAAAATGACTAAAATATTACAAAGCATGCTTTTAGCTGTAATGATTTTATTTTCATCAATAAATAATGCTAATGCATTTTTGCCAATTCCTCCAATGCCTGGTATGCCAGAGCTAGATATACCTGGAAATGTAACTAAAGTTATATCTAATATCCAATCTGTTGTTAGACAGGTTCAAACATATGCAATAGGCATAGTTAGTGGTGATTTAACAGCTATGAAGGTTGGTCCTTTTGATTTGGGTAGCATCAAAGATACTATAACCGATGTAGCAAGTGGTGATATTGGTGCTATTACAGATACATTAGGCGTAGGAGGAGGTGCAAGCACTCCAAGCGGGGAGGTTAAGGGTGCAAACAAGACACCTGGGACTAGTGGTATTTTAGCAGATCAAGATTTAGGACTAAGTGAAAATAGTGCAGATGAAGTTGAATATTTTAATGCTTTTCATAAGCTCTTTGTATTGCTCCCAAGCAAAGATGATTATACTGGCGACTACAATGTAATGATAAGTGCTTTTTCTGAAAAAAGAACAGACTATCAGCAAGATATAATTGTTGATACATATTTAGCCGGCAAAATGAATGAAGATTTATTAAATTTAGTAGATAGAACTCTTAACAGACTAGATTTATGCCTTGTTGGTCAATTAGAAGAAAACGATTGCGTATTTTTTGGAATGCAAATGGTAAAAAAAGATCCCAACGCAGAAGAGCCAGGAGGAGATAGTAGTGGTAGCGAAGGAGAAGGCGAAGGCGAAGAAAGTGGCTCTGTTGGAGACAGTATAAATGCATACATCGTATCAACAGTATATGATAGATTATTAAGAATAGTTGAGGATTTAGCAGCTATTGAAGCTGTATATGAATCATCAAAACAGATTGATTTAATAGAGCCAATTGCTACAGAAGATAGTGTTTCTTCTGCTGATGATTATATTCCAACAAAATATCATTTTGCATATAAATCATCTAATGAATTTATGAATGCTAAGATAGATTTTAGTAAATTTAAGGTGTGGGAAGGTGTGTCTATAAATGCTAAAAAATCTCGTGATGATAGATGTAAAAATGGAAAAGGAGCAAGCTGTCCTGCTGTTAATACGAGTACAACAGATACATCAAGCATGAATAGTACAGAGATATATAAAAAATTAAAACCAATAGATGATATATTAAGTGAAGCAGTAGCTATTCATAACCTAAAAGTTGATTTATTTGAATATAAAACAGCTTATAGAAAATATCTAAAAGCAATAGAAATTCATAACAGAGCACTAAAAGTATTAAATGAAAGTGATAAATGTGTTGTTAATTTTATTAATAGGCACGCTCAAAATAGACAAGGTGATGAAGTTTGGTATGGCCTAGGTACAAGAGTTGCAAATGATTATGATAATCGTCAAGGTGTATCAAGAGAGTTAATAGAAAAGTATCAACAATATACAACAGATACATTAATAGGAACTCAAACAGATACATGTAGAGGTTTTTATGAACTTAACGCGTGCCCATCAGGTTATGTTTCTGATACAGCTAATCCATGTGAAGAAAATAAAGATATGTATCCTTGTATTGTAAAAACAATTACAAAAGATATATCACAAGATAATGAAAACTTTGAGCCAACCATAAGCGAAGATTATACAACAGTAAATGTTAATGGCGATGCCTATGATGAAACTGACGGACTTCAAGATGGTAATGATGTAGATAATATTGATAGAGAAAATCGTAAAAAGTCTGAAAGAGCATGGAGAATTGGTGCAGATAAATTAACAGATTTAGCCAAACAAGGTGTACTTGAATTTAAACAATGGAACGATCAAAAGAATCTCCAAAAAGAATATCTTACAAACAAGTATAGAAATATACGTATGATAGCTCGCTCAATAGATAAAGGTCTAAATGCATATAAAGTTTCATCAGTATTAATGGGGGGATTTAAATCTGATGTTGAGCCTATGGGGGATTTAATTGAAAAATTAACAGCAGTTAAAACCCCACAGCAAGCAGTAGAAGATGGAAGTGCAATACGAAGCGTAATCTCACAAGAACCGTTTCTTGGATTCTCATTGGTGCCAGGGACAAAGCCAGGGGATAAACATGCTGTAAAAACTGTTAGAACAAGTTATATAGAAACAATCGTTCGTACAGTAACAAATGAAGATGGAACAAAAAGTGAAGTAAGTGTAGAGCAACCTAAATTTGGCAGTATTAAGCTAAAATGCGAGGCAAAAGTATCTGATACTCCAGGATATATAGATATCGTAGAAGAAGTGTATGTAGAAGGAACAAAAGATTCTAAGAAACAAGTTGTACATAAGGAAATGATTGATTTACGCATAAGAGATAAACAAAATTCATATGCTAGTGAATTTACAAGAGATCCTCTAACAATAGAAGATTTAGCTGATTTACCAAGAAATACAGAATCTTGTCCAAAAGGTTGGGATTTTACAATAACAGGGATTGTTAGAAACTTCTTAAAACCAACACTTGGTGGATGTGGAGAGACCACCCAAGAGCAGGTAGAAAACTTAAGAATAACAACACAAAAGGCTGGACGCATTGTTGCGCAAGATATGCTTGACTATGTTAAAGACGAAAGAAAAAAAGAAGAAGCCAAGATGGTTGCCTTCATAAAAGATTATAACGATTCTATTGAAAGTCTAAAAAAGAAAAAAGAAGATGCTTTAAATAAGAGAACACAATGGACTACAAAAATTGATACATTAACAAAAGATAAAAACGATATAGCAAATAAAAAACAAGAGTCAAAAGAACAAGTTAAGGCTATTGAAGGTGAAATAGAAAGTATAAAATCTAGTAAGGGAAATTCTTCTAAACCAGATATTTTGACCATAACAAAAGCAAAATATAATGTCGTATATGCAGGTAGTGGAAAAGATTTTATAGCTAAGAAAGTGGCGAGAGAAGAAGAGTATTATAAAGAAAGAATAGCAAAACTAGAAACATTAGCAAACTGTATAGAAAATTCAGAAGAAGGATATTGTTTAGTTTGTGAAGAATTTGCAGCGAGAACTGATTGTGCAAAAAATCCAAATGTAAGTGAAAAAACATTTAAAGAATTATCTCAAAATGCAAAAGAAAATAAAACATTAGCTTTCATTAGTTATAAGCAAGCTGATAACAATATAAAACAATATGACGATGAAATTAAATCTCTAAATATATATTTAGAAGATAGTAAAGACCTTGTTAAAAATATTGAAGCAGACATAGCTGATGCAGCAGATACTTTTGCTGAAGATTATGTTGAAAAAGCAGAGGATATGCAAGATACTATTGAAAAAGCAAATAAGACATTTGAGACATTTGTTAAAACAGATGACGAGCCAAGAATGATTGGTAAAGAAACCTGTGTAGGAAATGGTCCATTTAAAGAGTGCACACAATATAAAGACGATGATAGTTTAGAATTAACTATTGAGAACTTTATATCAGAAAATGAAAAGGTCAAAGATTATGCAAAACGTAAAATTTTGGAGATTTGGTTAAATGGTACAAATATGCCAGATTTTGATGATTTAGGATTACCTGATGTTGTAAGTGTTGCAGAAAATATAGACTTAGGACTTGATGTACCTTTAAAACCTGGTAAATATTATAGCTTTAGTGCAGTGCTTGATGAAATAAAAGAGCAAATAGCGGAAATTGCAGCAACAAGAGTATATGAGAAAATCAAAAAATCAGATGAAATTATGACAGCAGAATTAAAAGCAACTCTTGCAGATATTAATAATTGGTCTGGAAGTACACTTTGTCTTCCAGGAGATGGCGAAGCAGAGTTGAGTTCAGCATGCGTTGATGGATTAAATGTTAACCCTAAATATAATTATACACTTAATGTAAACTATTTAGCCCCAAAATTTGATGAAGAAGACATAAAAGAGGGGCAAGGATCAATTACACTTGGTCATAAAACAATGATTAAAAACATTATAACACCAACATCTAACAATAGGAGCATACTTGAGAGCGCTGGAATTGAACTCAAAGATATATTTGGTGTACCAAATGAAGATTTAATTGATACTGATAGCGAATATTTTGTGGCATTGCCTGCAAGAGGTATAAATAATACATCTGCAGAAAACGAAAATATCTGTCAGTATGCAGTTTCTTCAAGCGACAACGGAGGGTGCGATTATATGGCGCCAAAAGAACCATTAGCATCTTTACCACCATTGCGTGAGATTTTCTACTTTAGTGGAGCAGATTACCACGATGTTCCTAAATCAAAGAAGAGGCCCAAAGGAACGATAGATGTTGATGTATATGCTCCATCTATTGCAACGCTTTTAGACTTTAAATATGAAGATGAGAAATTTGAATATTTACCAGAAGTGTGGCGTTATATTTTAGCTCGTCCAAATATGCGAAATGATGGAAAATATCAACAAACATTTATTGAAAGAGCATATGGAAAAGATAAGATAATAAGTTACTTACAAGGTTTTGACAACGGAAAAATGCGCTTGCTTTTAGCAAGAAGTGGAGTGTTCCCATGTAAACTTGAAGGTAAAACTATAGATTTAAAGTTTGATGCAAATATTGAGAAAAATAAAGATAAAATTGAAAAAGTTGCATTCCAATATACTAATAATAGTAGGTTAAATAATCAATGTAAGGATGTTGCTTTTCATAAAGAATATATCCAACACCTATTAGCTGATGATAATAATGCTAAAAAAGATAAGGATAATACAGCATATGCTAAAATTGAAAAAGAAGCACAACAAGGAGTTTATAATAATTTTAGTGAGCTAGCACAATTTATATATGTAGATGAGGTTCCTCGTAGACAAGCTGTAGATGGAGATAGACGCGTTATTTTATATAGACGATTATTGAGCAATGTGTTTAATAGAATAACAAGCAAAGATGATTCGAAGAATAATGTTGAACGTCAATTAGCTGAGGGAATTTCCTTTAAACGTAATGTTATGGGCTCATTCTTAGAAAATGTTAACAAAGAATTCCTTGCTAGAAAAAGTAAAGAAAATAGCAAAGAGGATATAAAGAGCGTATTAAAGACACTATGCTCAAAAATTCATGAGTTTGGCAACGTTATAGGAGATGAAGGTGGGCTTGAAGGAGATGAAAAACTTGATAAATGTGCTGAGATAATAATGTCTAAAGATGAAGATAATGACAATCAGACCGGAGGGTTGGCTCTATCTCCAGAAGATAATAAATACAATGTTGAGTCTTGTGGCGTTTCAAATAGTTATTATGATACAATATATTGTATGTTAGATAATATGAAAGCAGAAAAAGTAGATAAAGCCATTGACGAGTATAAAAGTATCATAGGCGAAGACGGTAATAAAAAGTTTAGTCCTGAAGAAATAGATATTGTATCAGAACGTCTTGATGAAATAAAAAATACCATAGCGTCGCTTGAGGAAGATAAAAATGAAGTTACCACTATTCAACCAGGATATGATGCTGATAAAACAAGAGAGGCTGTCGATAAAGCAAAGGTGGATAGACAAGGTGCTCTCAATGCTGCTGAAAGCGCAATAACATCCATGGATAATCAAAGTAGAAATGTTGCATACTGCCCAATATATTAAGGAGATAAAAACATAAATGGCAAATATTGAAAATCAGAGGATTTTACAGTTAGAGGCATCAAATAAAAATATAGGTATGCCAGAGTTTATTACAGAGGATGTGATAGAAGTAACTCGAGTTAAGCTAATTTATTACAAATGGATAAGTAGACTTATGTTATTGCTAGCAACATTATCTATTGCTGTAAGTGTTTGCATAACATTATCTATAATGAAGCTTGCCCCTAACATTATTGTTGATCCACAGATATTTGTTAATATGTCAGATTCTAAATCACTTGTTAAAAGAGAGTACGTAGATAGACGTATGGAGTCTCGAGAAAAAATGATGGTTAACTTTATCAAGCAGTATGTTGAGATTCGAAACTCATACATAAATGATGAACAAGAAATGGTAAGTCGTTGGGACTGGGGTGGACTTTTATCTTATTTGTCAACATATAAAGTATACAACGATTTTTCAACCAAAGAATATATTAAGACTAAAAAAGAAATGAATGATATTATGGGAAGTAGATCGGTTGAAATAATATCTGTTGGACGCACAGGTGGTGAGAAGAGTAACACTTGGGAAGTGAAATTCAAAACATATGATTTTACATACAAAGAAAAGGGAATGGGGCGTAAAAAAAGTGTAGAACCAATTGTTGTTGAACGAAATTGGGTAGCAAATGTTAGAGGGTATATTGATATAAATAGACGAACATCATTTCGTAGATTAATAAATCCATTAGGTTTTGTTATATATAGTTATTATCAAAGTGAAATCACAGATTAAATCAAAATTAAATATTTATGTGCTAATATATCAGAAGAGCAATTTAGCCTGTTGATAAGTTGCACCAATTTGTTTTCTAGTTAGACATTTAGAAATAAATGTCTTAATAATAGAATAAAACATACTTTTTGCGAGGAGTACTATGTATAAAGCTTTGATTTTGGCGTGTGCTATTTTAGGGTTGGCAGCCTGCAGGCTTATTGGTAGCTATTATGAACCAGAGCCTGTTGGTATTGGTAAAGATGTTTATGAATTGAAATTATCTCCATGTGCATGTATAGAGGTTGAATTACCAAAAACATTGCCAGACTGGTTTAAAGCATCTGTTTAATTTTGTGGAAGAAGTTGAATGGTGGAGCAAATATCTTCAGCAAATACTCAGCAAAAACTATTAGGAGGAAATGTCTCTCCTTCTGATATGCCTGTTCGTGCTCGGAAAAAGACTGGTGCAGATATTGTTGTTAATAATGCGACAGAAAAGCGTTATTTGTGGACAGCGAGGGCTTTTGCTATAATCTTTGGAGTTAGTTTGTGTTGTAATATAATTCTTTTATATGTTATGATTGCAATTACACCTTTATATAGAGTTGAGCCATTTTTAATGAGTTTTGAAGATAAGGCAGAGCAGATATATAAAATTATACCTGTTAATAATATATATGATCAAAAATATTTAACAGAGATATTTGTTAAAGAATATGTGCTTTTGCGTAATGGTTTTGTTAATGATATTGACGAAATGGAAATGCGTTGGGGGCCTAATAGTAAGATAAGAGAAATGTCTTCAAATGAGGTTTATAAAGAGTTTTATGATAGGTATGCAAAGCCAACAATAGAGAAAATACGTCAGTATAATGTGAGTAGGAGTGTGTATATTGCCTCTGTAACAGAAGTTGGAGGTAAAGAAGGTGGTGCAGGTGAAACGTGGTGGCAGGTTCAATTTCGTATAGAAGATATGGCTCCTTCACTTGAAGCTCCTAAAGTTCAATATTGGGTTTCACGTATAAGAATAAGATATAGAGCCAAAGTAGTTAAGTTTGGTGAGCGTTTGAAAAATCCTCTTGGTTTTACAGTGATGAAATATGTACAAGAAAGCCAAAAACAAGGTATTAATTAGGGAAAAAGCGATGAACAAATTAAGAAATATACTATCAGTTGTAACTTTAATCATGGTTTCTAGTTTTGTTGCTAAAGCTCAAGTGACTAAAAATAACCTTGATCAAAATGCAGACCAAACACAAGGTAACTATGCGGCAACAAACCTAAATTATTTAGGTGGTGTTGGTTCTTTGGGTATGATGCAGAGTGCTTGGAAAAATCCTTTACAGCATATGGGAGAGGGGCAAACAAAGCCAGGTTATTCAAAATATTATTGGACCCCAGAATTAGTATTACCCGTTAGAGTAAGAGAGGGGATGTATACTTTGATAAACTTTCCAAAGTGGGAGATGATTGAAAGTGTATATTTAGGTGATGGACAGTCGTTTACAGCTCAGATACAGGGACCTTCAAGTTTGATGGTGTATCCAGATTCTTCGCAATTTGTTGGTGTTGATACTAATATGATTGTTTTTGGTCGCTCTGGTAATAAATATGTTTTTTATGTTCAAAGTGAAACTGTAAACACAGATCGTATTACAAATGCTATAATCGATATAGAAGTTGTTGGTAAGAGGGATGACAATGCATCAGGATATAAAGCAGGTTCTGGTGGTGATCAGGGATATGCTGGAGGAGCTGGTGAGGCTGATGGTACATATACTAAAAACTTACAAAAAGAAGATTGGATTGAAAGAATACCAGTTGACCCAACACAGTTTCGTTTTGATATAGAGGTGTATGTTCCAAATCCAGATGATATAATTATTGCTCCTGAAAGAGTTTGGAGGGATAATATATTTACATATATTGATCTTGGTGAGAAATCTCTTACATCGGTACAGCGTCCAATTGTTACATTAATTGTTGAGCGCTCAGAAACTCCTGTTGGTTTTAGGGCAGCTGGTCCAAATAATCGTTTAATTATTGTTGAAGGAATAGGAGATATGGTTCTTCGTTCAGGCAAAAGAATGGTTTGCTTGAAAATGCGCAGAGCTGATACAGATGGATTAGAAAATACAATATATTCTAAATCTAATGAGTGGGATTTGCAAACAGAATATGCTTCAACACCTGAAAATAGTGCTAAAAAAGAAGATGGTGTAGAAGATGTATTTAATGATAACGATAACAGCCAAAATAGTGGTGCAACAAAAGAAGAAAAAAGCTTTTTTGATTTTAGTTCATTTTTTGGAGGCGAAAAGAAGAGTGATGATACAACAAAAGAAGTTCACTTAAATTTGCCTAAAACGGATGATTTAACAATAAATTCAATACCAAAGGTTGCGCCTAAAGTTGTAAATAACGTTATAAATGAGGTTGTTGAGTCAACAGCATCAAAGAATAACTTAGATGGACAACTTGATATAAAAACAGGGCAACAAGAAGTTGTTGTGCCTGTATACGAAGGTAAAGTAGATGGAACCAAAGTGTCGTTTGAGGATAATATGGTAAATAACAATCGCGCTATGGTAAATGAATTATCAGATGCACCAAATCCTGTGTTAATATCTTCAACAAATATTAAGGAAAGCGATAATCAGAATGCTATAAATTATGCTAAAGATTTAGTTGGCGAATTTAAAAAAGGATATGGAGCTGATAACAGAAAAAATAGTAACATCTCAATAGAATTAGGAACGGATGAAAATGTTAATACTCTTGAGAAATTATGGGATGAAATTTCAAAACGATATTCAGCAACAATTGGTCACTATCAGCCATTTTATTCTGTAGATGCTCCTGCTGATGGGCAGGGTAAAGAATTATTTCACTTAAGAGTTGGTCCTATTAACTCTTTAGAAGATGGTGATAATATTTGTAGTCAGCTAGGTCGTAATGGTATTTTTTGTAGTGTGGTTAGGATACAATGAACGATACACGCTTTGAAGAGTATGAGAAAAAAACAAGAAGGATAATTCTTTTTATAGGAATTATTGCTCTATCGTTGTTTTTATTAGGTATATTTATTTTATCTATTGATGAAGAGCCATATAATCCAGAAACAACAACTCCTGATTATACAATAAATGAGAGTAGCGTTCCTGTAGATTTTGCAGACGAACAGCCAGCCATCATTCAAAGTGACGATGAGATAAGTGGTTTTCAAGAGGCATTAACAGTAACGCCTGCTGAAATCAATATGCGTGAGTTTGTTATTAATGTAGATAAGCGAAATCAGAATATTTTAACAATTGGGACAAATGGAACGGAAAGTATTCATATAGAAAAGGTAGAGCTAGTAAAAGTTGATTTTAATGATGAAGATTCTGATGGTTTTGATTTTAGAGAAAATGCATGCAAAAATGTAACTCTAAGAGGTAAAGAACATTGTGAAGTTGAAATATATTGGTCTCCACATTTTCCTGGAAACGTTCAAAATAATATAAAAATAACATGGTATGAAACAAGATTAGGTGCTTCAAATGCAAAATCAAAATTTGTTAGCGTTAGAGGTAGTGCTATTTATCCAGAGAATAGTGCAAGTTCTTGTGCTCCAGGTGATCATTGCAGTATATCATCATCACGCGCTGGCCATAGATTAGCTATCGGACCTAATGGTGAGGTTATTGGTTATATTGATGAAAATGGTAATGTTTATGATCAAAATGGCAATATTATTGGAAAAGTAAATGAAGATGGCTTAGTTGTCGATAAAGATGGAAATATTATTGGCGTTGCGCAAAATATGCGCTTAGCGTATGATGCAGACGGAAATTTAATTGGATATGTAAGAAGCGATGGTTCCGTTGTAGATTTAGATGGTAAAGTAATAGGAAAAGCTTTACCTGATGGGACAATTGTAGATTTGCAAGGTAATGTTATAGGTAAAGCTGTTGAAGCTGGATTTGTATATGATGAAAATGGAAGAATTATAGGTAGAGTTTTACCTGATGGATCTGTAGTAGATATTAATGATCCAAATAAAGTTATTGGTCGCGTTAATGCTAATGGCGAAGTTGTAGATGAACATGGTAATATTATCGGAAGAGTAACTTCTGCAGGAAATGTTGTTGTAGATGAGAATGGTAATATTATAGGTGTTGTTATGCCAGACAATAGCGTTGTCGATGCTAATGGTAATGTAATAGGCTATGTAGATGAAAATGGTAATGTATATCGAACCATAGAGGATAAAATTGGTGCAAATGGCGAAAGCAGAAAAATTATATATGATAAAAATGGCAAAGCAATAGGCTATATTGATGAAAATGGAAAAATTGTTAAGTTTTCGGATATAGATGGCTTAAAAGATAAAAATAAAATTATTGGAAAAATTGGAGCATCAAGAAAGCTTGCATATGATGCTAATGGTAATGTTATTGGTTATGTAGATGAAAATGGTAATGTTATAGACTTTAATGGCAATAAGATAGGAACCGTTGATAAAAATGGAAATATTATCAATGATAAAGGGGAGATAATAGGTAAAGTTGGAAATAGTGCAAGATTAGCGCTAGATGAAAACGGTAATGTTATTGGCTATATTGATGAAAATGGAAATGTATATAATGACAAAGGTGAAAAAATAGGCTATGTAGATGAAAATGGTAACATTATAGGTTTAGATGATAGTGGTGGTAAAGTTGAAAAGAAGCGCATAGCATATGGTAAAAATGGTGAAGTAATCGGTTATATTGATGAAAATGGCAATGTTATAGATTTCGATGGTAATATCATTGGAAAAGTTAATGAAAATGGCGATATAATTGATGCTAATGGTCAGAAAATTGGTAAAGCAGGTGAATATAGGCAAGTAGCTTTTGATAAAAATGGAAATGTTATTGGTTTTGTTGATGAAAAAGGTCGAGTTATTGGTAAAAATGGCGAAATAATAGGCTTTGTCGATGAAAAAGGTAATGTTATTGGTGTTAATGGTGAAGTCATCGGAACAGCTGGTGCATTAAATGGTATTGCTTATGATGAAAATGGCAATAAAATAGGCTATATTGATGAATTTGGCAGAGTTATTGATGAAAATGGTAATATCATAGGAGTTGTTGATAAAGATGGTAATATTATAGCATCAAGTGGAGAAAAAAATGGCGATGCTGGTAAATATAGACGTCTTGCTTACGATGAAAATGGTAATGTTATTGGTTATGTAGATGAAGATGGAACTGTTAAAGATTTTAATGGAAATCTTATCGGAAAAATGAGACCAGATGGGACTATTGTTGATACAAAAGGCCGAATAATAGGAAAAGCAGGTAATTTCAGCAAGGTAGCCTATGATGAAAATGGTAATATTATAGGTTATGTAAATGAAAAAGGCGAGGTTATAGATGCTAATGGTAATATAATCGGCTTTATAGATGAAAATGGTAACGTTATAAAAAATAGTAATGAAATTATTGGTAGAACCTGTATCCAAAGAAAAAGAATCATAAATAAAAAAGGTGAAATTATTGGTTATTTGGACACCAATGGTATTGCTAAAGATTTTAATGATAAAATGCTTGGAACCAATAAAGATAATAATATTGTTAATTCAAGAGGTGGGTTAATAGGAGAAACTGGTGCCACTATTAATGTTGTTGTTGGAAGAGAAAAGAAGGTAATAGGGTATGTTGCTAATAATAAGTATGTTTATGACCAAGATAAAAAGATTATAGGTGTTGTAAATAGTAAAGGCGAGGTTTTGGCTTCAAAGAATAGTATTATAGGAAAATTAAAGTCTGATAATAAAACAGTAGAAGATAAAGAAGGTAAAGCAATTGGAATTATTGATAACAATAGAATAGCTTCAAAAGATGGTAAAGTAATAGGATATTTAAATGAAAAAGATGAATTAGTTGCTGTTGGTGAAGTTATCTGTACATCTTGTAGCTTGGCTAGAATTGCTTATGATAAAAACGGAAATATAATTGGTTATATTGACGAATTTGGTAATGTTATAGATGCTAATGGCAGAGTGATTGGTCGAGTTGATGAAGAAGGTAATATCGTTGATGCTAACGGTAATATTATCGGAAAAGCTGGTAAGGCAAGAAATTTAGCCTATGATGAAAGTGGTAATATAATAGGTTTTGTAGATGAAGATGGGAAGGTTAAAGATTTTAATGGGAATGTAATAGGTTTTGTTGATAAAAATGGTAACATCTTAAAAAACACAGGTCAAGTTATTGGTAAAGTTGGTAAAAAGGGAAAACTAGCATATGATGCTAATGGTAATGTTATAGGCTATGTTGATGAAAATGGTAATGTTTATGACTTTAATGGTAACATAATAGGAAAAGCAAACGCTGATGGATCAATAGTTGATAAAAATGGCAAAGTTATCGGTAAAGTTGGTGAAAGTGTCGATTTAGCAGTTGATTCCAATGGTAATGTTATAGGCTATGTTAAAGATAAAAAGGTATATAATGATAAAGGTGAACTTATAGGCATATTAGATGATAATGGGAATGTTATTGGGGTAAGTGATAAAATTCTTGGTAAAGCAAATGTTAGCAGACGTTTGGCTTATGATGAAAATGGTAATGTTATAGGTTATATCGACGAAGATGGTACGGTAAGAGATTTTACTGGAAAACTAATCGGTTATTTAGGGGAAGATGGTACAATACACGATGTAAATGGTAATATTATTGGAAAAGCCGGCGATTATGCAATGGTGGCTGTTGATGAAAATGGTAATATTATTGGATATGTTGACAAAGATGGCCGTGTTATAGGGAATAATGGCAAGATTATAGGTATTGTTGGAGAAGATGGTACAGTATATGGTACAAATGGTGAAATTATTGGGCAAATAGCAAACAAAAAAGCAGATGAATTAAGAATAGAAGGAGATTTAATTCTTGATAGCAACGGAAATATTGTTGGACGAATTGGTGACTATTCTAATCTAGCTGTCGATGAAAATAATAATGTTATTGGATATGTTGATAAAAACGGTAAAGTTTATGATTTTAATGGCATAATGATTGGTTTTCTTGATGAAAATGGTAATGTTATATCATCAAGAGGTGTTAAAATTGGTGCTGTTATAAAGAAAGACTTAATAGCAATATCTCCAAATGGATACAGTCTAGGGCAAATTAATAATAAGGGTGAAATAGTAAATTCTAGTCAAGAAGTTATTGGTAAAATATTGCCCAACAACCTGATAAAAGCAATTGAAGGGGGACATATTATCGGGAAAGCTGTTTTAGGTGGTAAGGCTGTTGGTTGGGGTTGTAAAGACTATGGATATATAGATGCTTTAGGTAAAGTTAAAAAAGACGGAAAAGACACTGGATTAAAGCTAATTTTTGATGGTAGTATAATTGATAAGGATGGAAATTATAAAGGAGATGTTGCAAGACAAGGCTGGGTTCGTGATGAAAAGTGTAATATAATAGGTGTGGCTCAATCTAATGGTTTTGTGAAAAATAATGAAGGAAAGTACATTGGTTGTGTTAATCCAGATGGGGGTGTTATAAATAATGAAAAACAGATTGGTCTAGTATATGAACAATCATTTGCAACATACTATAATGGCGAATACATGGGGGTTGTTGGGCCAAATGGAATGGTAACATCCAAAGGAAAATCAATCGGATGTGCAAATTTTGATGGAGAAATACTAAATCGTGATGGATTTGTTATAGGTTTTGTATCTAAAAATAGTGTTGCCTATAATAAAAAAGGCGAATTTATTAATAAAATATCTAATTTAAAATATGATGATAAAGAAATAATTCCTAATTCAACCATACTTTTTAACCATTTAATTGTTAATCCTAAAAAAGAAGTTGAAGGTTATGCTTTACCAACCAAAAATATTATTATAGAGGCATCAGGTAAAGTTGCTGGACATTTATTTGAAGATGGATATATCTATAATAGAAAAGGATCTGCAATAGATAAGTTTGCATCAGATGGTAATGCTTTTTATCGGAAAAAAATAGGGGTTGTTTTATCTAAAGGTCACGTTGTAGATTTTAATGGTGATTATATTGGTTTTGTTAATGATGACGCAGAAGTAATAGATATATTTGGAAAAGTTTATGGTAAAATCGATGCGTTAGGAAAAATGTTTGATAAAGAAGGTAATTATGCTGGTGGATTAGTTCAATCAGGTGTTGGGATTGGATACGACGGCTCATATCTTGGATATGTTACCAAAAAAGGAAAAGTTGTTGATGTTGACGGAAAGATAACAGGTATTGTTAGTTCTGATGGGCATATTTTAGATTTAAATAAGCAAATAATAGGTGAGGTAATTAAGGAAGAATTTGTTATAGATGTATTAGGCAATATAAAAGGATATTTAAATGCTCTAGGAGATGTTATTAGTATTGATAATAAAGTTATTTCTACGATTCTTCCTGGTGGAATAACAAACAACAATTACAGTATATTAAGAAAAGGTGTAGTTATAGATTATTCTGGAAAAATTATAGGACAAGTTTCATCCAATGGTAGTATTATCTCAACAGATAACGAGGTAATTGGAAAGATAGCTGGTTCTGGAAGGGCTGTTGATAGTAAAGGTTTACTTATTGGAGAAGTGGTAAGTTCTGACATTGTTATTAATGATAAAGACGATGTTATTGGTTATATTAGTATAGATGGTAAGGTTAGAAATAAAGATAGGACACTTATTGGCAAAATTGTATCATCAAATTTAGTTGTAGATAACAATGGAAAAATTATAGGCTATGCATATAGAATTGGTGCTAATATACTAAACAGCGAAGGAATGTACATAGGACGCTTATCTGCAAACGGAGAAGTGCGTGGTTTGACAAATGGGAAAATAGGATATTTAAAGAGTAACGGCTCATATATTAATACGCGCAATAAAGTTTCAGGATATGTGATAGATGAAGTTGCTCAAAATCGGAGGAAGTAATTTGTATAAAAAAATATTAAAGTATATAAAATTATATCTTACAATATTGCTTGTAGTATTTAATAGTAATACAGCACTATCCTCTGATATTAGTGCGCTTAATTTTTATGGCGACTTAATTGGTAAGGTAATTCCAGACGGAACGGTGGTTAATCAAGATAATGAAGTGATTGGCCATATGAATGCTGATGGATATGTTCTTGATACTAAGGGTGTTATTATTGGTGGGATTGTCCCTCAGGGGATAGCAATATCTAATGCGAATACTAAATTAGGAAAAGTTAATAACGATGGTACAGTAACAGGGCAAAATGATGCGTTAATTGGAAAGGTTTTGCCTAATGGTTTAGTTGTAAATGATAATTATGATATACTAGGTTCAGTTATTGCACCTGGTCTTGTATATAATGATTTAGGCACGATTGTTGGGCGAGTTTCTGGTGATGGTGTTTTTTATAATCTTTTAGGAGTTAATTCTGGTTTTGTTACTGCTAATGGGTATGTTTTTTCTCCAAATAAGGAGAGCAAATTAGAGCTCGTAGGTAAATTAATATCAGCCAAGATTGTTACATCTTTTAAGGGAGATATGCTAGGAGGAGTAACCCCTGATGGGCGAGTAACAGATTTAAAAAAACAAATAATAGGAAGAATTCATGCAAATGGATATGTATATAATCCAGATGGAATGATAATAGGTTCATTGGTGAAAAGTGGATATGCATTTGATTTTAATGGTAACTATATGGGGGTAATTAGTTATAACGGACATGTTATTAGTAATTCAAATACAATTGGATACGCTATAGACGCCGATAGAATTATTGATAAAAAAGGCGATGTGGTTGGATTTAGTGTTCCACTAGATGCAACAGCTAATACAAAAGATGGAAGATTGCTTGGCTATATTATTCCTGGTGGAGAAATTATAAAAGGAAGAGATGTTATTGGTAAAATAAATGCTTCTAGTGATGTTATAGATAATTTAGGTAAAAAAATAGGTTCAATAAATGGAAATGGACCAATTTTTGATTTTCAGGGGAAGATAAGAGCCAATGTAACAGCTAATGGTGTTTTAACATCTTTAGATGGGGCGCCTAAGGGATATATAGAAAAAAATATAGCATATGATTATAATGGAAATGAAGAAGGAAGATTACTTTTATCTAAAATAGTATATGATAATGCAAATCAATATATCGGAATGAGTGGGATTAATAGTCTTATAGAGTTAAAAGATAAAGTATATACCGTTTCTCCATATGGGTATGTTTTTGATGCTGAGGGAAATAATGTAGGTCATAATATATACAATACTGGAATATATACTCCTGAAGGGAATATATTAGCCAATACATCTGTTAATTCTCTAACAGATAAAGTTTCAGTAAATAAAGAGGGTAAGTTAGATGGTGTTGGATATGTTGTTAGTAAAAATAATCAAATATTAGGGCAAACAATTAACAATAGATATGCAACTAATTTTATGGGTGAAAGTATCGGTTTATTAAATCAAACCAATAGTATTATTAATGAAAAAAACGAAAGAATAGCAAAAGTTTTACCAATGGGCGCTATTGTTGAATTGAATGGTAACATAAAATATGAAGATAGAGCCCACACTTCATCTTTAAATGTTAGTATAAATGGTGATTTTTTAGGTGGTGCTTTAAGCGACGGCACAATAGTAAAAGAAAAGCAAACAATTGGGCGAGTAACATCAAATGGATATGTTATAGATAATATGGGAGCTTTATACGGTGCAACAATACCTTATGCAGTTGCTATAACATCTAAATGTGAACCCATCGGCGTGGTATCTAGTAATGGTAGCATAGTAAACTCTAAAAATGCATATATTGGTAGAGCGCTTCCTAATGGACAAGTTATAGATGATAATGAAGAAGTTATTGGTTATGTTGTTGAGCCAAGTTCTGTTGTTGGGAAAAGTGGAAAGATAATAGGTACGCAAAATTCACTAGGTATTGTATTAAACTATCAAGGTGAAAAATTAGGGTGTCAAAGTATTTCTGGTTTGATTATAAATTCTCAAAATGAAGTAATTGGTAGAAAAAATTCCTATAATACGATTATGAATTATGATAACAAAACAATAGGTTATACTAATGTAAATGGTAAAGCAATTGATGTGAGTGGTGCAGAAATAGGATATTTAGATATAAATGGAGATATTAAATCCAGCAAAGACGAAATATTAGGCATTATATTTGATTATAAATTTGCATTTGATGATAATAATATATATATAGGCAGAGTTAATTATCAAGGTGAGATTATTTCTGACAATGGTGATAAATTAGGTAAAGTAAACTACACTGGCGAAATTATAACCAATGACGGAAAATCTGGTTATGCATTATATGATTTATACGCATACAATGATAAAGGTAATACAATTGGATATATTACTAAAAATGGACAAGTAATTAGCTTTAATGGTAATACTCTTGGAATAATTACAAATGGTTTTGTTATAGATAAAAGAAAGAATGTTATCGCAAGAGGAAATAGAGATTACTATGTTAGAGATAGTCAAAACAAGGCAATTGGGTATCTAAAATTTGATGGTAGCGTTGTAAATGATAAAAATATAAAAGTAGGTACTCTAGATACTAAAAATGGTGATATTATAGGAAATGATAATAATATAATAGCTAGTGCCCATTATTTACAATATTATAAGGTTAAAGAAGAACCAGAAAAAGAACTTGAAGTAATCAAACAAGAGATTGAAGCAAAAGAACCTCCAAAAGATATAGAGAAAAATGTCATAAAAAAAGAAATAGAAAAAATAACAAACTCTGAAGTTGTAAAAGAAAATGATAATAAAAAATCAGAAACAATAAAAACCAAATTAAACCACAAGATTATAGGTATAGCTATTACTCCTGGTGGAAAATATATCGGTGATGTTTATGATAATAAACAGGTTATTGATGAAGAAGGTAATATTGTAGCAAAGACCAATGAAAATGGTGAAATTATTGATGAAAATGGGAATGTTGTTGGTTATACTCAAAAAGCAAAAGAAAAAGAAAGTGCAAAAAGAGATAACGGATGGTGGAAAAAGGTTGCAGAAGGTACAACAATATCAGCTTGGCGTAATGATGATAATATTACAAATGTTGGTCCAGGAGGGGGAATTGGTCCTGGTGGAAGATATAATCCTCAAAGGGCTGCAATATTAAATCAACTTCATCAAGATAGAAGACAAAATTTATCTGGTGCAATAATACAAAGTAATTATAGTGCAGAACAATATACAGGATGGCAAGATGACTGGGGTGTTAATAAACAAATATCAACATTAAGAGTTGATATGAGTAATGTTATAACAGCAGATAAACCAATTCCTGCTGTTTTGGCTCGTTCTCTTATTTCTATTGGTAGTGCACCAATTACAGCTATAGTTGAGCGTAATATATATGCAGATCAAGGACGAAATGTTATTATTCCTGCAGGAAGTAGAATAATAGGTGGTTTGCAAGAGGTTGATTCTAATAGTCGTTTTGATGGTACAACTGGTGGTGTAAAAATTGAAATAACATGGGATAGAATTATAAGACCAGATGGTATCGCATTTATGATTGGTTCATCAACAACAGGCGATGCTCAAGGCAGAGGTGGTGGTGCATTAGGTTATGTTGATGAACAGCTTGTTAAGAAATATACATTACCTCTTGTTGGCACAATGGTTACATCTGCTATTACATATATGATGGCAGCTGATGAAGAAAGTACAGGAGAAGTTGAAAGCTCTAAACAACAAGCAGCATCTGATGCTAGACAGATGTTTATGGAAAAAATGGATGAAATTCTACAAGAGATTATAGATAAGAAAAAAGAAATAGAACCTGTAACATATGTTCCCGCTGGAACTCGTATAATAATTTATCCAATGGTTGATTTATGGTTAAGAACTACTAAAAATATTGAAAAAGGCGAAACAAGTGATTTACCAAGTGCAGCAAGTGATCAGCTTGTAACATCTACAGGTTCAAAAGAATCAGGTCCATTAAACGTTACAAGTAGCTCGCAAACACAAACAACCGTAAATGGTAATAATCAAAATGCATCACAAGGAACAAGTAATCCTCCATTAGTATCAAATAATGGCAATCCTCAACAGCAACAACAAATAAGAAGAAGAGCTCTACCACCTCCTGCTGCTGATGGTTCAGATATAATTATGCCAGAAGAAGAAGATGATGATGGCGGAGAGATAGATTTATCATTCTAAAGATTTTAGAATAACTCTAGTTAAGGGGAATAAATAGTGAAAAACGAAGATAAGGTACTCTGTTCTATATTAAGGCCACTTGCTTATTGGTATGAGCAAGAAAATATTGAAGAGGTTGCAATAAATCAACCTGGAGAGATATGGTTGCGCTTAAGGGGGAAAAGAGCATTTCCTTGGGTTTGCTATAAAGACCCTAAATTAACTTGGGAATACTTAGAAAATTTGCTATATATAATTGCCAATCTTAATGATCAAGAGTTTGATCCCATAAATGGTGTTCCAACAGTATATACAGATATTCCAGGAGGACACCGTTTTACTGGTGTTACAGGAAGAAATATAAGATACGGATTTGAAGATAAAGAAGGTATTGCTATTTCTATACGTTTATATTCTGAAGATATAGCATTTGGATTTGGTGATTATGGTTTAGAGCAAGGAAAGAAATTAAAAGAAATAAATCCATTAAAAAATATAAAAGATCCAACAGATGCGTATGAACGCTTATTATTAGCATTGCGTAGAGGTGATCATATATTAGTTAGCGGTGGTACAGGCACTGGTAAAACGACATTTTTAAATAATTTATTGCAATTGCTTGATATACATAAAAGAGTTGTAACATTAGAGGATACAAGAGAATTAAAAGTACCCCACCCAAATCGTGTGCATATTGTTCTTTCGCGTGTTAAAGGTGGCAAAAACAAAGAAACAGAAGGAATGAGCGATGCTGATGCGATAGACCTTATCAAACGTATAACACCTGATGCAATTATTGGTGGTGAGATTTCAAATAAAAATGCAGCTGCAATATGGGCATTAATGGGGTCTGGTCACGACAACTGTATGGCGACGATACATGCTGAAAGTCCAGAAGCAGCATATGAAGCATTTATTAAATGTATTATGGAGCAATCTCCACATATTAATGTAGAAAAAACGATGCAAGAAATGCACCGTAAACTCCATGTTGTGCAAATTGTTCGTGACGGAAATATTAGAGGTATAACAGCAATAACTTAGAGGAAGTCGCAAACTTCTGCTTTGATATCATCAAGACCAATATTTTTTTCAGAACTTGTTGCTATAATTTCAATGTATGCAGCAGTATGTTTTTCAAGTGCTAACTTTGTATCTTTAATAATTTTATCAAGCATTAAAGCGCTTATTTTATCAATTTTAGTTAGAATTATTTGATAATTAACAGCAGCATTATCAAGCATAGACATTATCTCTTCATCAATTTTTTTTATACCATGTCTTGAATCAATAAGTAAAAAAACTCTTCTTAAATTTGCACGCCCAACAAGATAAGTATTTATAAGCTTTTGCCAATTTTTTACAATATCCTTTGGTGCTTTTGCAAAACCATATCCTGGTAAGTCAACTAAATAAATTTGATTATTTAAATTGAAATAATTTAATTGTTGAGTTCTTCCTGGTGTTGATGATGTTTTTGCAAGCTTGCGTTGACCAAAAAGAGCATTAATTAAGCTAGATTTACCAACATTTGAACGGCCAGCAAATGCAACTTCAACTCTATCATCTAAAGGTAATTGCTTTAATGAGGCTACACTTAAAACAAAGTCGCAACGCTTATTGAAAAGCTCAACACCTCTTTTTATGCGTTCTTTATAAATCTCTTCGTCCATTATTTTACCCCATTTTTATGCATAATAACTTTTTGTTGAATGATAGATAAAAGATTGCTTAATGTCCAGTAGATAACCAAACCAGATGCAAAATGACCTAGCATAAATGTGAAAAATACAGGCATCAAAGTAAGTATTCTGGCTTGATCTTTATTTGTAGGTGCTGGATTTAGTTTTTGTTGTATCCACATTGTTATACCCATGAAGATAGGCCATAAACCAATATCAATAAAAGATGGAAGAGGTATATGCAACATTTGTGATAAAGTAAGAGGGTCTGGAGCTGTTAAGTCCTTAATCCAGCCTACAAATGGGGCATGTCTAATTTCAATAGCAATATTTAATACTTTATATAAAGAGAAAAATACTGGTATTTGAATAAACATAGGAAGACATCCTGACGCAGGATTTATTTTTTCTTTTTTATATAGCTCCATTGTTGCTTGTTGTATAAGCATATTGTTGTTGCCATACTTCTCTTTTATTTCTAAAATTTTAGGCTGAATTGCTTTCATTTTAGCCATATTTACAAACGATTTATTGGCAATAGGGAACATAAATAAACGGAGTAAAGCCGCAAATAAAAGAATTGCCCAGCCCATATTTCCTAACAAGCTATATAGACCATCAAGAATATAAAAGAATGGTTTTGTTAAGAAATAATACCAGCCAAAATCAACAGCTAAATCAAATTTATGAATATTTTTTTCTTTCGTATATTTATCTAAAAGTTTGATTTCTTTGGCCCCAGAAAATAATTTATAAGTATATGAAATAGCTTCACCATTTGCTATAATTTTACGTTCTCCAAGGTAATCTATTTGATAATTTCCTTTATCATTATTTTTTAGGGTTATTTTATTTTTTTCACCGACAGGTGTAATTAATGCGGAAAACCAATAACGATCAGAAAAACCAACCCAACCTTCTTTGGTATCAAAGCTTTCGCTTTCTCCTGCATCAATATCAGAATATTTAAATTCTTTAAGTGTGCTATTAACTAAAGAACTAATTCCTTCATGTACAACAGAGCGAGTTTGTTCATTACTATCAATATTTCGACTAATTAAAGCATAAGGGAATACCTCAACTTCTTCGCCAGATAAATTTTCAACAGTGTCTGTAATTGTAAATAAATAATTTTCATCTAAAGATATTTTTCTAATAAATTTTAAGCCATTACCATTATTCCAAGTTAAAATAGCAGGCTTATTACTAGATATTTCAGTGTCATTTGTTTGCCATAAAGTGTTAGATGAAGGTAACGCAATCTTAGAATCAAGGGATAACCATCCTAATTCAGCAAAGTATGGTTTTTCTGTTTTGTTAGGAGTAAAAAGTGCAACTTTCTCTGAAGGGTTATCAATAGATTTATTATATCTTTCTAACATTAAATTGTCAAAGCGTGCGCCATTTAGACGAATTGTGCCAGAAACAGCATTATTATTAAAAGATATTCTACTATCTTTTTTTACAACATCGCTAGTTTCTTCATAAACATCGTTTTGTTTAACAATTTCAACAGAGGCTTTATTGAGAGCATCTTGTACTTGACTGATTTTTAATTCTTGTTCAGCAAGATGTGCTTTGTTTGGGTTAAAGAAATAATTTACTGTATATATTACCACAAAAGAAAGCAAAACAGCTATCGATAAACTTCTTAAATCTTCTTTCATTTTTTTATTTTACTCCCAATATTTTACCAAAATAAATAGCATTGTCTGTATAATATAAAAAACAAATAATGTAAAGAGCTAAGGCTATTTAATACTTGGTTTATTTATTTTTCTTTCGGGGACAGGGTCGTATCCTGAGCCTCCCCAAGGATTGCATCTAAAAATTCGTTTAATTCCAAGATGTATTCCTTTTAGTATCCCATGTTTGTTAATGGCTTCTATCATGTATTCGGAGCATGTTGGCTGAAATCTGCATGCGTTTGGAAGCATAGGAGAGATATTTTTTTTATAAAAAAGCAAAATAGAAATTAAAAGCTTTTTTAATACATCTCTTAAGTGTGAAAACATATCTTTATTCCATGGGAGTTGAAGGTAACTTGTCGTTAGGTGAAAAGTTCTTGTTTATGCGTTTAATGGCGTAAATGGTATCTTTTTTTAACTCTTTATAATCACAAACAGCTGTAGAATTTCTTGCGATAAAAATGTAGTCAATGTTTGTATATGCATGGTCTTTTAATATTTCTCTAACGATAGCTCTTAATCTTCTTTTGCTGCGGGCTCTAACTACGGCATTACCTATTTTTTTTGTGGCTGTATAGCCAACTCTAATATCTTCATCATCAAATAAACTGCGAGCCGCCTGTAATACCATGTTGCGTGTCGCAACATGGTATTCCTTAGCGACTCTCAGAAAATCTTTCCTTTTTTTGAAAGTAAGTATTTTTGTCATTGTGCTTCTATTTAAGCAGAAAGTCTTTTGCGTCCTCTAGCACGACGTGCAGACAAAACTTTACGACCTCCAGCTGTAGCCATACGTGTACGAAAACCATGGCGACGAGCTCTTACCAATTTACTTGGTTGATATGTGCGTTTCATTATAAAATCTCCGGTTAATTAATTATTTATTTAAAAACGATAAAATCTATCGTTTCTCGGTTTCATGAAGTTTATAAAATCAAATATTAAATAAGTCAATTGTTTTTTTTATATAACAAATTGCTTGAAAAATAAAATAACCATGATATAAATAAACTAGCTAACTTGGAGGTTTGTGTATTTGCAATGATTATTGATAGCAAAAATGAAACTCAAAAGAGTATTCTAACAAACAAATGTTTCTATCAGACTACTGCTCAAATTATGCATGAATTTGAGCGTAAGGGGTATGTTAATTCTGCTGATGAAACAGCAAAAGTTATTGCTGCATATCATGACCTTGTTCAAAAAAAAGCTAAAAATACATTTAATAAAGATTATAATGAAGCATTCAAAAAAATCGATGATGCTATAAAAGGGTTAGCTAATAAAGTATTTTATAGTGAAACGCAAAGCTTAGATAGTGCATATAAGTCATTTGCTAAGTTTGATTACATTAAAGCAATTATCGGTAGGCAGAGAATAAAAAAGAAAAGTTAGCTCTGTTATTATAGATTCTCACTTGTTGATTTCTTAAAAACTTGGTTTGCCAAAGAGTAATTTTTGTGCCAAAGTTTAGCCATAGTTTAAATGAACAACAAAGGTGGTTACTATGTCAGAAATTTCTGTGATTGGTTCTGGACGTTGGGGTGCATTCTTAGCGTGGTATGCTGCAAATCATTGCAAGATGGATCGCGTGAAAATTTATAGCAAGCCAGATGCTCCAGATTTTATTGAGTTGCAACAAACTCGCAAAAATCCATATTTAAGCTTAAGTGATAATATGTATCTTTATGATAAGATTGAAGATGTGTTGGATAATGATTTTATAATTATATCTATTGGGTGTCAACATTTGCGCTCATTAGCTAAAGAGCTTAATCAATATAATATAAAAAATAAAACATTTTTGCTTGCAATGAAGGGGCTTGAAGAGCCAAATGCCACAATATTGAGTGATGTTATGCGTGAAGAAATATCTCAACCAATCCATATTGCAACTCTAGGTGGTCCAGGGCATGTTCAAGATTATATGAAAGGCGTTCCATCTTGTGCAGTGATTGATAGTGATGAGCCTGAAACCATAGATAGAGCAATTAAAACAATGCAAAGTGATTTGATTCGTTTTTATTATGGTGCAGATTTTATTGGTAATCAAATTGGTGCTGCCTTGAAAAATGTTATAGGAATTGCGGCTGGTATTTTAGATGGTCTTGAGTGGTATGGCTTAAAAGGAGCATTAATGGCAAGAGCACCAATAGAGGTTGGTCGCTTTATTAAACATTTTGGTGGTAATCCTTTGACCGCATATGGATTATCTCATCTTGGAGATTATGAGGCTACATTATTCTCTAAACATAGTCACAATAGAACATTTGGTGAGCTATTTGCTAAAGGTGAAAATTTTGGTAAATTAGCAGAAGGGTATTATACTCTAAAAGCTGTTAAAAATATTGCTGATAGGGAAAATATCAGTATGCCAATTTGTCAGGCTTTGTATAAAGCTATTTATGAGGGTGCAGATATTAAAGAGATGATTCGAACAATGTTTGAACGTAATCTAAAACAAGAGTTTGATCGTTTTTAATCAAAAAAAAGCCACCAATGAGGTGGCTTTTTTATTATATAATCGTTTCTTTTACAGTGTTATTATTTACTTCAAAAAACTGGGAATAATCTTTAATACTCATAAATTCAAACATATTTGTGGTTGTTAAAAATGTTTGCGTATTTAAGTTAAGAACCTTAGATAAAAGAGCATCCTTTTTTGCATCATCAAGATGTGCTGCGATCTCATCAAGTAGCATAATTGGAGGAATGTTGTTATAATTAATAAGGCTTCTTGCTTGAGCTAAGATTATGCTAAGTAACATAGATTTTTGCTCGCCTGTAGAACACAGATTAGCAGGTATATTTTTCTTCTTAAATATTGCTTTTATATCAGTTTTATTTATGCCAACAGCTTCGCTGTTATATAAAATAGATTTGCGCTGATTTATGAGCGATTCTTTATAAAAATCTTCAACATAGATTGCAGGCTTCTCGTCTAATAACTTTTCTATTGTGCCATCTAACATAAGAAAGGCTTCAGGGAAAATGTCGTCAGGATTCTTTTCCATGAAATTATTTAGTTTTTCAATCTGTTCTTTTCTTGCGCACGCAATTGCAACGCCGATATCTGCCATTTGTTCTTCTAAGGATAAAAGCCAGTTGTTATTTATTGTTCCTGACTTTAATATTTGGAGCCATTGTCTATATACATTGTCAAAACTAGATAGGCGCTTCGCATGATCTGTGTCAAAAGAGCATACGATTCTATCTATAAAGTTTCTTCTGTTTTGTGAGCTAGATTGAAATAATCTATCCATTTGAGGTGTTACCCAAACAATAGAAAGATAGTTTCCAAGTTCACTTTGCGATGTTAGTTTTTGATTATTAACTTGTACGATTCGTCGTTCTATTTCTTTTGTTTTTTGGTAATCTAATTCTTTTACAATGCTTTCAACTGCTGTACCTATTTGAAATTCTTCATCAGCTCTTTGAAGTGTGCCTGATACAGCCCATCCATGATTATTTATAAAAACAGGAGAGGATTGTGTCTCAGCAAGAAAATCGTATGTTTTTATTTCTGATAGTTTGGCGCCTCTTAGGCCTCGTCCTTGTGATAGATATGAAATTGCTTCTAATATGTTTGTTTTACCACTGCCATTTTCGCCATAAAATACGATAAATGGTTTTTCAAAATTAAGGCGCTGATATTTATAGTTTCTAAAATTAACTAAGGTCAAGCGCTTAAAATTAGGCCGGACCTTAGTTGGAAAGTTAATATTAATAGCGTTATCCACTTAGATTCTCATTGGCATCAAAACATAAATTGCGCTGTTGTCTGAAGTGTCATTAATAACAGTTGCTGCAGAATTGCCTGATAAACTAAAACGAACTTCATCACCTTTTATTTGTGCTAGAATATCTAATAGATAACGGAAGTTATAACCTGTATCCATTGTTTCTTTATCGTATTTTGCTTCTAGTTCTTCTGTTGCGTTTCCAAGTTCTGCATTTGAAGCAACGATTGTTACATGATTTGTGTTTGCAACGAGTCTTATGCCTCTGCTTCTTTCTGTAACAACGGAAACACGATCAACTGCGGCTGCTAATTCTTTAACATTAACCTCTAAAATTTTATCATTATCTGTTGGGATAACGCGCTCATAATCAGGGAATGTTCCGTCAATAAGCTTTGATGTTAGTGTTATGTCATCAAAAGAAATGCGCACTTTGTTTTCTGATAATGACATTTGAACGTTATCAATAGACGCGTCATCTAAAAGTTTTCTAATTTCTAAAACAGACTTTCTAGGGATAATAACGCCATCAAGTTTTTCAGCACCTTGTGGTAATGGTGATTCTGCACATGCGAGTCTGTGGCCATCAGTTGCAACAACTCTTAAAACATTTGTTTCACCTTCTGTTTTAGCGTGAACATATAGACCGTTCAAATAATAACGCGCTTCTTCAACAGATGCAGAAAATTGTGTGCGATCAATTAAAGTCTTTAATTCATCTTTGTTGATTTCAAAATTAATTGGAAGATTGTCGCCAGAAATAACAGGAAAATCCTCAACACCAATTGTTGATAGAGAGAATTTTGAACGAGCAGATGATATTCTTAAAGAACCTTTTTCATCAGGGTACGTGATTTCAATATCAGAACCATCAGAAAGTTTTCTAACGATATCATAAAGCATATGAGCTGGAGCTGTTGTAGCACCTTCTTCTGCAATATTTGCTTCAACGATTTCTGTTATTTCAATATCCATATCTGTTGCTTTAAAGCTAATCACAGAGTCTTTTGCTTCGATTCTAACGTTTGAAAGAACAGGTATGGTGTTTCTTTTCTCAACAATGCTTTGTACATGGCTGAGAGTCTTTAAAAAATGTGCGCGTTCTATTGTAAATTTCATTATTTTTATCCTATAAAAAAGACTTATTTTTTTTCTTCCTGCATTTTATCACAAATCAATAAAATCAGAAGTCAAAAAATAAGTCTTCAACAAGTTTTTTTAATTAAAAATCTAGTTTTCTAGAGTTCTTCTTAAAATTTCAATATTTTCAGCCAAAGATTGATCTTCTATAATCAACTCTTCAACCTTTCTAACAGCGTGCATAACTGTTGTGTGGTCTCTATCAAATTTGCGTCCAATCTCAGGAAGAGAGCGAGATGTTAGCTGTTTTGCTAGGTACATAGCTACTTGACGAGGTCTAGCAACAGTGCGTGCACGACGTGAAGACTGTAATTCTTTAACAGAGATATTAAAGTGTTCAGCAACTTTCTTTTGGATTTCATCGATAGTTGTTTTTCTATCGATTGAGCGTAACATATCCTTTAACACATCTTGTGTCATATCAAGAGTGATTTCTTTACCAGATAATAACAAAGAGTGAGCTGCAACAACCCTAGTTAAAGAACCTTCTAATTCTCTGATGTTTGATGTTATTTTTTGTGCTAAGAATTCGGCAACTTTTGGAGGTAAGTTGATGTCTAAAAGTTCAGCTTTTTTCTTTAAGATTCCCATTCTTAAATCAAAGTCTGTAGGCATGATGTCAACAACTAAACCGCCAACTAATCTTGATTTTAATCTATCTTCGATTCCTTCTAAATCTGTTGGAGATTTGTCTGCGGCGATAATAACTTGTTTGCCTTCACCAACAAGAGAGCTAAATGTGTGGAAGAATTCTTCTTGAGTTGTTCCTTTGTTGCCCATAAATTGGAAGTCATCTACCATTAATACATCAACTGAACGGAATTGTTCTTTGAATGCTGTTGTATCTTTGTATCTTAAAGCTTTTACAAACTTATAAACAAATTGCTCTGCAGTTAAATAAACAACGTTGCGCTCTGGGTTGTTTTTCTTAATGTGCCAAATTATAGAGTGCATTAAGTGGGTTTTACCTAAACCAACACTAGAATACAAAAACAATGGATTGAATGATACGTTTTTAGATTCGGCAACCTTTTTTGCTGCAGCGAAAGCAAATTCATTTGTTTTTCCTACAACAAAGTTTTCAAATGTGTAATTGGGGTTTGGAAAAGCGGAGTTGTTTGCTACTTTTGCGCTATCATTAACAACGCTTGGACCACTAACTAAACCAAATGAGCTGCTATTAATGTTGCCTCCATAAATATTTTGAGGTGTAGGTGTTGTTGAGATTTTTTTCAACAAAGATGTGTCAGTGCTACGTCTATTATTAAAGCCAGCATGAACTACAAAATTAATTTTCTTTACTTCTGGGTTTTGTTGTTCCCAAATTTTATTGATTCTTTCTGAATAGTGAGTAACAACCCAGTTCTTCATAAAAGCGGTCGGAGCACAGATGTTCATCACACCTTCGTTAAAGTCTCCAACGGTAAGTGGTTTGAGCCAGCTGTCAAATGCAGTTTCTCCGAACTCCATTTTTAGTTGACTACAAATCTGTTCCCATTGTAAATCAATTGAACGATTTTCACTTACTAAAGCTTCTTCTGCCATATATCCATCTCCCACGTTAGATATTTTACATAAAATCATAGTTTTTTATTAAATTAATAAAGAGCATGTAAAGCGCATCATAAAAGAATGTAATCTTTCATTTTGAAAATGTGTTTCTTAGTTGATTCGTTTTGTTGTCTCTTTGTTAATTATAATCAAAATAATTATTTAAACTATCAATGCGTTGAGTAAAATGTCATAAACATTTTTAACCATTGAAAGAACTCTAAGTTTATCTTTCGTAAAAACATATAAAAACAGATTCTTCATTATAATAAATGTCTTTAACGTTTTTATATGTAATAACTTCTCTCCCTTTTGAGTTTTGAATTAAGTTAAACAAGTAAACTAGATTTTTTATTAAAGTGCTTATTACTTTTTTTATTTGTCTTTATACTTGTTTTGTAACTTGACTGAACATTATTAGTGATTGTGGATAAATACAAACATTTTTTTTAACTATTTTTAAATAAAATCGCTTGACATAGATTCTAGAATAGATTCGGGTTAAGTGTTTGAAAAATAAAGAAAAAAGCGCAAACGCCACTATCTAGTGAACGCTTGCGCCTAACTTAGAAAAAGAACAATAAAAAATTAGAGAGCTTTTACTTTTTGATTTAAGCGAGAAATTGTACGAGCTGCTTTGTTTTTATGGAATACACCTTTTTGAGCTGCTCTCATCATTTCGCTTTCAGCAACTTTAAGAGCTGAAACAGCTAATTCTTTATCACCAGCTAAAACCGCTGCGATAACTTTCTTAACGAAAGTTCTAACTCTACTTCTACGAGCACCATTGATGATGCTTCTTTTATTGTTTCTGTTTATTCTTGTTTTTGCCGACTTATGATTGGCCATATTTTTAATCCTGTCAAAATTTAAGTTAAACACAAATAAAATTCTGAAACACTTATACTCTATAATCTGCGATAGTCAACTAATTTTTTTCAAAAAAATGAAATTAATTCCTATTTTTTAAGCTGATAATGACTTTTAGTGGTTTTTTTTCTGTATTTTGAAACTCAAGAATGTTGTTTTCTCTATGAAATGTAAGTTTTTTATTTGTGTTTTCTAATAGATTCCATCCAAACTGAGGTAGAGTCTCTAAATAAAACTTTTTGAAAGCTTCAAAGCTTATGCTCTTAAGTGAAATGAGATTCGTTTCAATATAACCAGTTTCTTCATTATTAAATGTGATGTCATTGTCTAATATTTGTTGCATGTTGTTATGTAAAGGAATGTCTTCAAATCCTTCTATAAAACGAAAATCATCTGCCCTTACATTTAGTGATATAAAAAGTGATAGTATAAAAATATAATATTTAATCATAAAAGCCTCATTTTTGTAGTGTTTTACAATAAAATGTAGAGCGTCCTGCTTGTGTTGCTTTCGCGATTCCATTTGTTTTACTTAAATTGCAAATGCAATCAGGACAAGGTTTTCCAGTTTTGTTATATACGCAATGTTGATTTTGAAAATATCCCGTACTTCCATCAGGTTTTCTATAATCTCTTAAAGTAGAGCCACCTGCTTTTATTGCTTTATTTAGAGTCTTTATTATTGCTTTAATTAATAAAGTTAGCTCGTCTGATGATAGAGAAGAGCTCTCTCTAAAAGGGGAAATGCGTGCATCATAAAGCGCTTCTGATGCATAAATATTTCCAATACCATTTATTATAGATTGGTCTAGTAGTGCTATTTTTATAGGTGTTTTTTTATTTTTTAATTTTTCCATTAAATAATTGGCAGTAAGATTCGCATCAAAAGGGTCGATTCCAATATGGTTAAATAAATGGTGTGAGAAAATTTCATTAGTTTTAACATAAGTTAATAATCCAAAACGCCTAGCATCGTTATAAATAAGTTCTATATTTGCCAGCTTAAAAATAACATGGTCATGTTTTTCATAGGTGTTAGTTGGATTCTCTACAAATTTGACTCTGCCACTCATACCAAAGTGCCATATTACACTATAACCATTACTTAAATCCATAATAACATATTTTGCTAAACGCCAAATTTTAAGAACCATAGAGCCCTTTACAATATTTTCAAAATCTAAAGGTATAGATTCTCTAAATTTACGATTATTAACTGTTACATCTATAATTTTATTTCCTGTAACAGCTTTTTTTAATGCTTCTTTTATAGTTTCGACTTCTGGTAATTCTGGCATAAAAACCTCACATTCTTTGTTTTTAAGATAAATAAAAAATATTTTATGAGAATATAAAGTTTGTCTTATGCACTAATTATTTATTTTAGATTCTTTTTTGGCTTCTTTTATGATGTCTTCTAAATTAATTCCAAGAGATGATGATAACATAAATAAAGACCTAAGAGTTGGGCTATTTTTTTTGTTTTCAATAAGGGTGATTGCAGTTCTGCTCATGCCTGTTATTTTGGATATTTCTAATTTAGATATACCATTTGCTATCCTTTTTTGTTTAAGGATTTGAACTGTTTTCTGTGATAATTTTTCAGCATCTTCTCTATTCATACTCTTAGAATATTGGTTGACAATTTTATTTTAAATGTAATTATAGTTACATCGAATCAAAGAGGAACTAATGAACTATTCTATTCTAAAGCTATCAAAATTTATATCAAAAGGTGCAACAAGAATATGCTTTGAGCACCCCAAAGATAAGAGTTTATGCGTGAAGGTTGTATCTCGTTTTAAAGATGAGTATATATTACAAAAAGAGTTAAATATATATAATCAAATAAAATACGTATTAAAGGAATATCTTGTAGAATATAAAGACAAATTAGTTGATACAAACTTTGGAAAAGGTGTAGTTTGCGAAGTCTTACGAGATGATAATAATGAATATTCTAAAACTTTAAGTTTTTATAAAGAAGCGCTTGATGATGAAGTAATAAATCAGTTGTGGCATTTTGCTTATAAGTTAATAGAGTATGATATATTCTTTTATGACTTCAATTTAAATAATTTTATCATTCAGATTAAACAAGGAAAGAAAAAATTATATTACACAGATATAAAGAGTTTTAATCATTATAAGCCCTATGTTTATTTAAGGATAGAGCGCTTTATTCCATTTATTGCAAGACATATAATGATAAGAAGATTAAAAAGATTCTTCTATAATATTGGAATAGATAGCTTAAAATCATAAATATTTTATAATAAAGTTTGACGAAGGATAATTTTTACTATATAATCGCTAAGATTGTAATTTTTTAGCCTGGGAAAATCTAGTGATAAAAACAACGTCAAAAAAAAGACCTCGTAAATATTTTGCCCCTCAAAATGAGGGAATAGAGCACATGTGCGATCATGAAGGCTGTAATAAAAAAGGAGAGTTTAAGGCTCCAAAAGACAGGAACCTAAAAGAGTATTACTGGTTTTGCCTAGATCATGTTCAAGAGTATAATTCCAAGTGGAATTACTATGTAAATAGTGATGAAAAAGAAGAAGATGAACATGAGGCTTTTCGTAAAAAAGCAAGGTTTAGTAGTTTTCATTCCAAAATTAAGTATAAATTTGGATGCGACCTCAATGAAGAATTGGAGTTTTTACGTGGGTTTAATAACTACAAAAATGCAGAAGATGAAGTTCGTTTTTCTAAAAATGATAGAAGAAAAATGGAAGAGCTAAATATTGATATTGATGATTTTAGCGTAGAAAACCTAAAGAAACAGTATAAAAAACTAGCCAAAACATGTCACCCTGATCTTCATCCAGAAGATAAAGAAGCAGAAGAAAAATTCAAACGCTTAACAACAGCATATAAAGAGCTTTTAGAAAAACTTTCTTAAATACTAAGTTCATAAAGTTTGGTTATATATTTTTTTATAACCTCAAGACGATTTTTATAATTTGATAAATCTCTATCAATAAATAACCTTTGATCTGGTCTTATTTTTATAACACCGCACTGTTTTGTAATAAAATCCATTAATCTATCTACATTTTTAAAGGTGTTATTGTGAAAAGAAATTAAAAATCCTTTTGCTCCGGCATCAATTTTTTCGATATTAGAAAGGGTAGCAAGCTGTTTTATTTCAACCGTTTTTAAAAGGTTTTCAACCTCTTGAGGAATTAATCCAAACCTATCAATTAACTCTTCTCTCATATCTTGTATTTCTTCGTTTGTTTTAAGAGAGCCGATTCTTTTATATAGTCCAAGTCTAACACCTAAATCTGCAACATAAGATTCTGGGATAATAATTGGAACTCCTGTTAAAATTTGTACACTCCAATCATTGTTACCAGTTGCATTATTTTCTGCCTTAACTTCAATATCATTATTTTTAATTCTACTTATTTCTTCTTCTAATAAATGATGATATAAAGCAACACCTACATCTTTTATATGTCCAGATTGCTCAACCCCTAAGATGTTTCCTGCACCCCTTATATCTAAATCATGATTTGCAAGAGAAAATCCAGCGCCAAGCTGGTTTAATGCTTGCAAAATATCAAGCCTTTTTTGAGCAACAGGAGTTAATACTTTTTGATTGGGAATTGTAAAATAACAATATCCACGTTTTTTAGAACGCCCGATTCTTCCTCTTAATTGATATAACTGAGCGAGGCCAAACATATCTGAGCGATAGATAACCATTGTATTAACATTTGGCATATCAATTCCGGATTCTATAATTGTAGTTGATAACAATATATCAGATTTGCCATCTGCAAAATCGCTCATAACATCTTCTAGTTGATTAGGAGACATTTGCCCATGAGCAACAGCAATTTTTGCATCTGGAGCAATTTCTCTTAATCTTGGCTCTATTTGAATTATATCTGAAACTCTAGGGCAAACAAAAAATACTTGTCCACCTCTATATTTTTCACGATAAATAGCTTCTCTTATTATCATTTTATCAAAAGGAGTAACAAACGTTCTAGCAGCAAGCCTATCAACAGGAGGAGTTGCAATAATGCTTAACTGTTTAACCCCAGTAAGAGAGAGCTGTAATGTTCTTGGAATAGGTGTCGCACTCAGTGTTAAAATATGTACATCAGATTTTAATTGCTTTAGTTTTTCTTTGTGCTTAACGCCAAAATGTTGCTCTTCATCAATAATTAAAAGTCCGAGATTGCAAAATTCTACATCGTTGGCTAACAAAGCATGTGTTCCAATGATAATTTCCAAACTTCCATCTTTAAGCTCAGATTTAATATCTTTCGATTCTTTGGGACTAACAAGTCTTGATAACATTTTAACCTTAACCGGAAAGCCTTTTAGCCTTTCTTTAAAGCTAAGATAGTGTTGTCTTGCAAGAAGTGTCGTTGGTACTATAAGCGCAACTTGTGCTCCTCCCATTGCAACAGTAAATGCAGCTCTAATTGCAACCTCTGTTTTACCAAAACCAACATCACCACAGATAAGTCTATCCATTGGAGTCCCTAAAGATAAATCTTTTATCACATCATTTATTGCATTTATTTGGTCATCTGTTTCGCTATATAAAAAGCGAGTGCAAAATTCTTCAAACAAACCTCTTTCAGGTACAAAAATTTCTGCCTTTTTCATTTTGCGTTCAGCGGCAATTTTAATGAGTTTTTCAGCAATATCTTTAATCTTTTCTTTTACTTTTGCTTTTTTAGCTTCCCATGCTGTACCACCTAATACATCAAGAACAACATTGCTATCTTCTGCCCCATATCTACTAATTACATCGATATTTTCAACAGGAACATAAAGTTTATCGCCTTTTGCATATATCAATTTTAAGCAATCATGCGCAATACCATCTGTTACTATATTTTCAAGTCCTTCAAAACGGGCTATACCATGCTCAATATGAACAACATATTCTCCAACATTAAGCGACGAAATATCAGAAATAAGATTTTCAGCGCTAATCTTTTTTGTTGCTCTTATATTTTTTCTCTCGCCCCAAATGTCCTGTTCACTAACAATAAAGAAATCATTAGAACTAAAGCCATGTTGTATATCTAAAAGGACCATGACAATTTTGCCTTTTTCTGACATCTTTATAGCGTCAAGAAAAGAGGCTGATATATGTAAATTCTTAATGCCATTTTCAACAAAAAGGTTATGCATTCTATCCATAGAGCCTTCAGTATAACAACATACGATTCTTTTCTTATTTTTATTTAATTCAAACTCATTTGCAAGGTCTTGATATACACTTAAATTATTTATATTTTTAAGTGTAGCAAAAGATTTTTGTGGAATTGAACCATAATTTATAATATCCTCGCTATCAGGATATGACATTTTTGAAATAGAAACAAAATTGCGATTCTTAGCTAAAGATAAAAACTCTTCTTTAGATAAATACATTAAGTCTGGACTAACAGGTCTATATTTATCAATCTCTGAGTTATCTTTAATCTTAAGACCTTCTGTGCGAGCATTATAGTGGTCCATTATCGCATCTATTTTAGCATTAAGAGCATTATCTACATCGATTCCTAAAACAACATTAGCATCTGCAACATAATCAAATATAGATGGAAGTAACTCTTCATAAAAGAATGGTAGCCAGTTTTCCATCCCAATATATTTTTTTGCATTTGTGATACTTTCATAAATCTCATCTTTTATACCAAGGCTACCAAAAGCTTCTCTATATTTAGATCGAAAGCATTTTATAGTATTTTTATCTAAAACAACTTCGTTAGCGCTATCAAAATTATAAAACTTAAGCTCATTTAAGCTTCGTTGATTTTCGACCTCAAAAACTCTAATACGTTCAATTTCATCATCAAATAAGTCGATTCTAATAGGTTTATCACTACCACTTGGGAATATATCAATAATATCACCTCTAACAGCGTATTCGCCTGATTCCATTACTTGCTCAACCCGTAAATATCCATTAATTGCTACATAATGAATGAACTCATCAAAACTAAGTTTATCGCCAACTTTAATTGTTTTTCGAGCATTAAAAAAACACCTTTTTGGGGGAAGTTTTTGTAAAACAGCCCCAACACTTGTAAGTATAATTCGCTTACTTTTTGTGCTAGGTTCCAAAACAAGTTTTGAGAGGGTTTCGATTCTTTTTGATATAGTATTAGGATTTGGTGATACTCTATCATACGGAACAGTATCCCAATTAGGAAAAACTAAAATATCAAGTTTGGGGTCAATATATGATAGAACATCATATACTTGTTTAATGCTAACTCCATCACTTAATATACATAACAAATCTTTATCGCTAGAGCAAAACAAATCACGTATTGCAAAAGCTTCTGCATCTTTTGCAACAGAGGATAATGTTTTTTTTATACAATCTTTAAATTTAATAGACATTTTTGCTCTTTTTTGTTATATAAAAGCATATTTAATTTAAAACACATAAAAAGTAAAGAGCTTAAAATATGCGCCCAAGTATTTTATATCCACTTTTTTCTTCCATCGATTCTCTAAAAGGAATTGGTGCAAAGTATCAAAAGTTATTAAAAAATTTATGTGGAGATAAAGTTATAGATGTATTGTTTCATTTGCCATATAATGTAGTAGATAGAACTTATACATCTTATCTGTCTAATGCTATAAATAATAAAATATGGACAGGCATTGTAACCATAACAGAGCACACTCCACCTCAAACCAAAAAACACCCATACAGAGTATATTGCACTGATGGAACAAGTGAGTTAGTCCTTATATTTTTCAAAGTATATAAAGATTCTATAGAGAAAAATTACCCTATTGGCGAAAAAAGAGCAATAAGCGGAAAGCTTGAATATTTTAATGGTATGTGGCAGATGAGCCATCCAGATTTTGTTTTACCAGAAGATAGATTAAAGGATATTTTGTGCTTAGAAGCAGTTTATCCTCTAACAGCAGGTATTACAAATAAAATGATGTCTAAGTTAGCAAAAGATGCTCTAAATAGATTACCAAAATTTTCAGAGTGGCAGTCAAAAGAAAATTTTTATGATTTAGAATACATAAGTTTTAATGATGCAATAAAGAAAGTGCATTCGCCTAAAACAATAGATGATTTGTCTCCAAATTCTATTATAAGAAGAAGATTGGCATATGATGAGATTTTATCAAACCAATTAGCTCTAGCTTTTATTCGTAAAAAGGTAAACGAACAAAAAGGTCGTTCATTTATAGGGACAGGAATTTTATATCAAAAAATAATATCTAGTCTACCTTTTTCTTTAACAAACGCTCAAAAGCGTGTCTTAAGTGAAATATCAGATGATCAAGAAAAACCATATAAAATGTTAAGGTTACTTCAAGGTGATGTTGGTTCCGGTAAAACAATCGTTGCTTTTTTGAGTATGTTAAAGGTTATAGAAAATAATGCACAAACAGCACTTATGGCACCAACAGAAATTTTAGCCAAACAACACTATGAGACAATCAATAAACTATGTGAAAACACTAATATAACAGTTGAATTGCTAACAGGAAAGCTAAGGCCAAAACAGAAAAAAGAAATATATGATAAACTAGAAAATGGCGAAATAAATATTTTAATAGGAACTCATGCTTTATTTACAGAAGCGGTGGTTTTTAAAGATTTAGGCTATGTGGTTATAGATGAGCAACATCGTTTTGGAGTAAATCAACGTTTATCTTTATCATCTAAAGGAAAAATGTGTGATGTTTTGGTTATGACGGCAACTCCAATACCAAGGAGTCTTCTTTTAACAGCATATGGCGATATGGATTACTCTAAAATAGACGAACTGCCTAGTGGTAGAAAGCCAACTAAAACTGTTGTAATGAATATAGATAAAGTACCAGATGTAATAACAAGATTGAAGACTAAGTTAGATAAAAACGAAAGAGCATATTGGGTTTGTCCTCTAGTTGAAGAAAGTGAAAAACAGGACTTATCAGCAGCAACAGAGCGTTTTGAAATGTTAAAGAAATATTTTGGAGATAAGGTTGCTTTAGTCCATGGAAAAATGAAAGAGAAAGAAAAAGATGCTGTTATGGATGAATTTAAAAACGGCAAAAAAACACTTCTTGTTGCAACAACTATTATTGAGGTTGGTGTTAATGTTCCAGAAGCAACACTTATGATAATAGAGCACGCTGAAAGATTTGGATTAGCTCAATTGCACCAATTAAGAGGTCGTATAAAAAGAGGAAATAATGAAGGTGTTTGTATGCTGATGTATTCATATCCAATTAGCAACATATCTAAAGAGCGATTGAATATAATGAAGCAAACCGAAGATGGCTTCTATATTGCAGAAAAAGATTTAGAATTAAGAGGCGGTGGAGAGATATTAGGAACACGTCAATCTGGTTTTACAGAGTTTAAGCTTGCAGATATGGCTTATCATCAAGATTTGTTAATAAAGGCAAGAGATGATGTGGTATCTATATTAAAAAATGACCCCAAACTAGAAACAAAAAGAGGCGAAGCGCTAAAAGTTTTATTATATTTATTTGAACAAAATGAAGCTGTAAAAACTTATCTTGCCGGATAATGAATACTTTTTATCTTTTGTATATAGATTTTTAATCTTATTTTCTTATAATCATCAAAAATAGGAGAACAAACATGGCATGCTATTTAATTACAGGTGGGGCAGGATTCTTTGGCTCAATTTTGAAAAAGCATTTTTTAAGCATAGGTGCAAAGTGTGTTAGCATTGATTTAGAACCTGATGATTTTAAAGATGAAAGCTTTGTTTCATATCAAGGCGATATTAATGATAATGAATTAATGGATGAAGTTTTTAAAACTCACAAGTTTGATGCAATATTCCATTGTGCAGCCCTTCTTGCCCATGTGAAAAAAGATTTAAAAAAATTATGGCACGCTAATGTTGATGGGACAAGAAATGTTTGTAAATATGCTATTAAAAATAACATAAATAAAATTGTGTTTATTTCTAGTAATTGCTTATGGGCTAAAAATTTTGACACCCCAGTAACAGAAGAGGAGTTGCCAAATCCTGTTGAAATATATGGTAAATCAAAACTAGAAGCAGAGAAAATTTTATTATCATATAAAGACAAAATAAACAGTATAATTTTTCGCTCTCCAACAATTATGGACGAAGGCAGGCTTGGGCTTTTAGGGATATTGTTTGAATTTATTGATGAAGATAGAAAGCTACCAATGGTTGGAAGTGGAAAAAATAAATATCAATTTATTTATGCAAAAGATTTAGCAAAAGCTTTTGAATTGTCATTAGATACTAATTATTCTGACATTTTTAATATCGGATCTGATGATGTTAAAACGTTTAATGAAGTATATGAGTATGTGATAAATCATTCTAGCTCAAAATCAAAGCTTTTGCACTTTCCAAAGCTTCCAATGGTTTGGGCTATGAAAATATGTTTTTGGTTAGGAATATCTCCTCTTGGACCATATCAATATAAAATGATTGCTTCATCATTTGTTTTTGATACTCAAAAGATAAAACAAAAACTAGGATTCGTCCCAACTCTTAAAAATGAAGAGATGCTACTTAAAGCTTATGAATTTTATCACAAAAACAAAACAGAGATACTAAATCGTAAAGATGTATCTGCTCATAACAGTGTTGCTAAAATGGGAATAATTAAACTATTAAAATGGTTTATGTAGAAAAACTACTTTAATAACATCTCCAAAATATCTTTTGATACCTCAAAATCAAATCCAGCTCTAACAAGAGTTGCGAGGTCTTTTTGTTTGTATTGGTTCCTATTTTCGTCCGATTCTCTAAACGGGCCAATTTTCTTTTTTTTAGCAAATAAAAGAGCTGTATCAAACTCATTGTAGTCTGTTTCTTCAAATATTTGCGAAATAGTTTGTTCATCTATTCCTTTTTGCTTTAGTTTTTGTTCAATATATCGCCTTGGTTTTCCAGCCCGAAGGTAAGAATTAATTTTAAATTCTGAAAACCTTTCATCATTAACAAAATTCTTACTGCTAAAGTCTTCAATAATTTCATCAATAAATGAATATGCTATTGATTTATCATATTCTTTGTCAAAGAAGGCATACTTGTCTACCCTGCGTTTTAATACTAATCTTAAGTTGTCTTTACTTGTTTCAAATCGCTTAAGATAATATAAAGCAATATTTTTTAGTCTTGCTTTTGTGGGGATTTTAGGTGTTCTTTTTTTTGTTTTTTCACTAAACACTTGAAATTTACCTTTAAATACATTAAGTTGCCTCTAACAATTCTTAATTATATTAAAGGAATAAAAAATTGGCTAATAAAATTTTTGATGAATGTACATCTTTTTTAATTGATAATGGCATATTTGTTGGAAGAATTTGTCGTTTAGATAATGTATTAAAAACAATTATAAATAAACATGGTTATATGAAAAATGTTTCAGCATCACTAGCAGAAACAACAGCTTTAGGTGTGTTGCTTGCAAATGCTCTAAAATTTGAGGGGTTGTTTACATTGCAATTACAAGGTAATGGCCCTGTTTCAACCATTGTGGTAGATGTTACATCAAATGGCAAGGTTAGAGCTTGTGCTAATTATGATAAAGAACGTTTAGAAAAAGCATTTGCACTTCGTAAAAATGAAGGTCAAATCGAAGCAACTCCTCACCTTTTAGGAACAGGAACTCTTGCTTTTACTTTAGATGATGGCGTATCAAACTATCACCAAGGTGTTGTTGAACTTCAGGGTAAAACACTTGAAGAGTGTGCTCTACGTTATTTTAGAAAATCTGAACAAATAGAAACAATATTAAAGCTATTTATTGATATTCCAGAAAATGATGACGGAGAATGGAAAGCAGGTGGTATAATTTTACAAAAAGTTCCAGAGCTAGGCGGTAAAGAAGTTGATGTTAAAGATTTGCCAGAGCTAAGAAATGAAGCAGAAATTTTAATGAACTCACTTACAAAAGAAGAGCTTTTTGATGAAAATCTTAGCTTAAATGATATATTATATAGGTTATATCACGCCAACAACGTTAGTGTAACTAAAGTAAACAAGTATGAGTTTAGTTGCCGTTGTAGTAGAGAAAAGCTATTAAAAACTTTGCGTGGTTTTTCTGAAGATGAGCTATCAAGCATGGTAGATGATAATAATAAAATAACAGCTAAATGTGGTTTTTGTTCTGAAAATTATGAGTTTACAATTCCTGAAATAATACAAAAACTTAATTAGTATTAAATAAGTATTAAGCATTCTTGTTTATACTCTTAGCAAAGGGATAAACATGCCTATTGTCTTATGAACTATTAAAAAGGGATCACCTAATGAGTAAATTAAAAAATTTAGTGTTAGTTTTTTTTAGCTTGTTTTTAGTGTCTTGTTCAACAACATCAGATACAGATGCTGTGCCTCTAAGATATAGCGAACCACGTTTTCAAACAACAGCTCCAATAGAGTTAAATGTTGAAAAGGTTAATATTGTTTCAGAATTTATACCTTCTTTTACTCGCCCAAATGTTGAGCATCTATTTCCAGTTTCAATTGAGAAATCTGCAAAAATGTGGGCGGAAGATAGGTTGAAAGCTGATGGTTTTTCTTCAAACAGAATTGCTGAATACATAATTAAGGATGCATCAGTAACAGAGGAAGTTGAAAAATCTGAAGAATTTTTGCAAAAAGATAGACTTAAATATCGTGCAAATTTATCAGTTGTATTAAAGGTGACAGATACAACTAACTTGTCTGCGGCAGAAACAACAATAAATGCATGGCGTGAACTTCGTATGCCTGTAGATACAAAGATTGCAGAAAAGGAAAAATATTGGAATGATATGGTCCATAAATTATTTGATGAGTTTAATCGTAGGATGGAACAAAATATCAATGAATACTTAAATATGTATGTGAAAAATAACTATTCCATAAAAGAATACAAAGACTAATAAAAAGGCCCTAAAAATAGGGCCTTTTTTAATTTAAGAAATTGTCATTTGCAATAAGCGACATAATTGGCAATTCTATCTTTTTTATTTTATTGCCGATTCTGATTGTGCAAAATCCTTTTAAAACGGCGCTAGTTTTAGAGGTAACATATCCATCATCTTCAAACTCATCGCCAGGAACAAGCTCTGGTAGTTGCCCTCTAAAGCCATCAAAATTAACAGAGGTCATCTTGCCTTTTGCATCAATAATAGATAAGTTTTTACCAAGAAGAACAATATCATCATTAGAATTATTTTCAAACCTTAAAAAATAATCCCAACAAAAACTGCCATCAGTTACAACATCATCTGATTGCTTTAAGTATGCTGATACTAAAACATCGTCATCTAGATTTGTTGCGTATTGTTCATCTACAAACATAAAAAATCCCCAAAGTAATTTATTAAAAAATAATTAACTTTTAGGGATATGTAAAAATGAATCTGTAGTTTTTCAACAAGTTTAGATTCTATTTTGTTCTGCCATAATTATCTTCAAAACGAATGATGTCATCCTCATCAAGAGTGTCGCCAGTTTGAACTTCAATAAAAATAAGCTCATTTTCTTTTGATGTGTTTTTTATTCTGTGTTTTGTTTTTTCAGGAATATAAATGGCGTCATTTTGTTGTCTATAAAGTGTATCTTCTCCTAAAACAACCATAGCTTCACCTTTTGCAATAATCCAATGTTCAGCTCTAAAGTTGTGCATTTGTAAAGATAAAATTGCCTCAGGTTTAACAGTAATTTTCTTTACACAAAATTTTTCAGCAGATTCTAAAACTTCCCATGTCCCCCATGGTCTAACATCACTATCGCCTTTTTTGTAGTTTGTAGTCATAATATTTTATCCTTTTCATAAAAAATAAACTAGAATAAAAGAATAATACGTGATATAGATAAAAAAACAAGTGATTTTGTAAGCTTGAGGGAAACAATGAAAGATACTAGTAAAAACATAGCACTTAGCATTATTAAACGCATTCATAAGGAGCAAGCATCTGATGATATAGCAGAAAAGTTTGTTTCAATTATGAAAATAATTTCTGAAGAAGCATCAGCAAAAATAGTTGATTTATACATCAAAGCTGACGATGTTTCATTAGAGGGAGTTGCAAGTTTTCCAGCATCTGATGAGGTCAAGTCTATAAGAATTGGAGATGGCGTTGTTGGTAAAGTTGGTGGTGATAATCAAACATCATTTGCTCAAAGTAAAAAAAGCTTTCAACTGGCGTCGCCAATCAAAAGGTGGAGCAAAACAATAGGCGTTTTGTCTTTAGAATATAAAGCCCCACACGAATATAATGAAGAAGAAGTCGAGTCGCTAGAAACGGTTTGTATGTTTTTGAGTGAATATATTTCGTCAGAAGATATTTCTCTATATATTAAAAAAGTCATAAAAAGCCGAGGTATTATATCAAAAGACAAACTAAAGGGAACAGTTGTCAACTCTGGATACGGAATAGGAAATGTAGTAGTTCATAGGCGCCGAAAAGCGGTTACAGAAGTTTTTGCTAAAGATAAAGATAAAGAACTTGAAAAGCTCGAAGAAGCAAAGCAAAAAATGAATAAAGATCTTGAGCAAAAGTTTAATCAAGAAAAATTAAAAAATACAGAACAAGTTGAAATCCTTGATGCGTATCGTATGATAGCCAATGATAAAGGTTGGTATAAGCGTATTATAAATCACATAAATTCAGGTTTAACAGCTGAAGCATCGGTTGAGCAAGCATATACCGAAATGTGGAACAGATTGTCTGGTGCAACAGATACATATCTTAAAGAAAGATTACATGATTTGCGAGATATAGCAGATAGACTTCGCTTATATTTAAGTGGGCAAGACTGTAATGTAGATACAAATAATTACGAGGATATTATTATAGTTGCAACCTCCATGGGGCCAGCTGATCTTATGGATTATGACTATAAAAAAATAAGAGGCCTTATAATAGAAGAGTGTACGCCAACAATGCATGTATCAATTGTTGCTAAAACTCTTAATGTACCTGTTATTGCTGGGATAGATGGTTTATTTAAAGAGGTAAAAGAAGGAAGCGTAATCTCAATAGATGGACGAGAGGGTGTTGTTGTTGTAAACCCATCAAAATCTGTTATTGAGAAGATTGCCAAAAAAATAGACGCAAAACAAGAAGAGCAAAAACGGATAGAAAAGCTTAAACACTTAAAAAGCAAAACCAAAGACAAAGAAAGGGTTAATCTATATATCAATATTGGTATGGATTTTGATTTTGATAATATAAAGAGTACCAATTGTGATGGTGTTGGATTATATAGAACAGAAATACCATTTATGTCAGCTGATAAAATGCCTGATATTGATAAACAAGTAGAGTGCTACAAACGTTTATATAATGCTGCCGAAGGTAAGAAAATTATTTTTAGAAGTCTTGATGTTGGTTCTGACAAATTGTTACCATATTGGAATAGTATAACCGAAGAAAATCCTGCTATTGGCTGGCGTTCGATTCGTATAACTCTAGATAGAAGAGCTATTTTAAGAAAACAAATGCGTGCATTTATAAGAGCATCTGCGGGTAAAGAATTAAATGTTATGTTTCCAATGATTTCTAATTTAGATGAGTTTTTAGAGGCAAAAGAAACATTTATGTTTGCTTATGAGCGTGAGAAAAAGATAGGAACTGAACTTCCATCAAAAGTTAATCTAGGTATGATGATTGAAGTTCCATCAGTAGTATTTCAGTTGCGTGAAATATTAAAATATTGTGATTTTATATCTGTAGGAACAAATGATTTATACCAATTTTTCTTCGCATGCGATAGAGGAAACCCAAGATTGGATGGAAGATATGATGTTTTATCTGCGCCATTTTTAAATTTAATGCGAAAAATAATAAAAGAGGCAAATATGGCAAACGTACCTTGCTCTGTATGTGGTGAAATGGCTAGTTCACCAATTGATGCAATGGCGTTAATTGGGCTTGGTTTTAGAAATTTGTCAGTTTCTAGCGCATCATATGGTAAGGTTAAAGCGATGATAAGGTCTTTATCTGCAAAAGGTATTGAAGATTACTTAAATAATATATTATCATCATCTCGTAGAACACTGCGACCACAATTAAAATCGTATGCAGTTGATCACGCTATTGAAATCTATTAATTTTTATGTTTTAATGCTAAAAAATGAACTTTATGAAAGTTGTAACCATGGAAAAAACAGAAGATTTAGAAATAGATATAGACGATATTGGAGCGATTCTCAAAAGTAGTCGTCTTAAAAATAAAAAGAGCCTAGAAGATGTATCGTCTGAGCTTTGCATCAGAAAGATATATTTGTCAGCAATAGAAGAGGGGGATTATGAAACTTTGCCACCCATTCCATACGGTATAGGATATGTTAGAACATATGCAAACTATCTTGGATTAAGCTCAGAAAGAGCTGTAAAACTTTACAAAGCCGCAGCATTATTAAATGAAGAACAAAATAAAGTAGAAGAAGAAGTTGTTGTGCAAGAGGTAAATAAAGGTAATCGCAGGCACTTTATATATGGTCTAATTGCGCTACTTATTTTATATTTTTGTTGGGGTTTATTAAGCCATGGTAAAAAAGCCCCAGTTGAAAACGCTGAAACAACTAATATTGTTGTAGAAGAAACATTAGCTCCAGAAGAAAGTATTGAAAATATAAAAGAAGAAAAAGCCGACGCTATTAAGCCAGCTGAAGAAAATATAAATAAAGAGGATTTGGATTCTAAAGATGAAGCTAAAGAAACAGCAGAAGAAGTTGTAACCGATAACAAAGTTAGGGTTGTTTTTAATGGTGAAAGCTGGGTTGAGCTAAAGAGAAAGAACAAAGTTTATTTCCAAGGAGTTTTCCATAAAGGAGATGTTAAAGAAATAGATTATATTGATAATTTGTTTGTTTCTGTTGGACGTCCTAAAAACGTAGAAATTTATGTAAATGGCGTAAAGAAGAATCACTTAGCTAAAAGACGTAAAACAAACATACCGGTTGATTCTTTAGAATAAAAAATAAGTTGCAAAATTAAAAAAAACTGATAGAAAACAACAAAAATTAATCAAAAGGAAGTGTTTTTATGAATTTTCAAGAAAAATTATCAGGTGTTGTAAGTCGTTTTGAAGAGGTACAATCACTACTTTCAATGCCTAGTATTGGGTCAGATGAACTTGTTAAACTAAACAAAGAAATAGCAAACTTAGAGCCTATTGTTGAGGCTATTAATAACTATCAACGCATAGAAAGAAGTTTTGAAGATGCTAAAGAAATGAAAGATGATGCATCGCTTGATAAAGAAATGCGAGAACTTGCTGAAATGGAGTTTTATGAACTAAAAGACAAGCTTCCAGAACTTGAAAGAGAAATAAAAGTATTGTTATTACCAAAAGAAGAAGATGATGAAAAGAACGCAATTCTTGAAGTTAGAGCTGGAACAGGTGGAGATGAGGCTGCACTTTTTGCAGCAGTGTTGTTTGAAATGTACCAACGTTATTCGCAAAAACAAGGTTGGAGATTTGAAATATTAGATGCAAACGAAAATGGTATAGGTGGATATAAAGAAGCTTCTGCTAAAATTACCGGTAAAGATGTGTTTGCAAAATTAAAATTTGAATCTGGAGCTCATCGTGTACAACGAGTACCTGTTACAGAATCTCAAGGAAGAGTTCATACTTCTGCAGCAACAGTAGCTGTTTTACCTGAAATTGAAGAGGTAGATTTATATATTAATCCAGCTGATTTGAAAATTGATGTATACAGAGCATCAGGTGCAGGTGGACAGCACGTTAACAGAACAGAATCAGCTGTTCGTATCACCCATATTCCAACAGGTATAATTGTTCAGTGCCAAGATGATAGGTCACAATTTAAAAATAAAGAAAAGGCAATGAACCATTTGCGTGCAAAATTATATGATACACAAAAAGCAAATATTGATGCCTCATATTCAGAAAAGCGTAAACTACAAGTTGGCTCTGGTGATAGAAGTGAGAGGATTAGAACTTATAACTATCCTCAAGGTAGAGTAACAGACCATCGTATCAATTTAACATTGTATAAATTAGAAGATGTTGTAAATGGTGAGTGTCTAGATGAAATTATTGATGCTCTAATAACAGAAGATCAGGCAGAGCGCTTGGCTGAAATAGACTAAATCATTTTATAAATAACGCTAAAAGCTCACCCCCCGAAGGGTAGAGCTTTTTTGTTTTTATGTATAAAAACAACATAATGTAAGTTAAATTTTTAATTGAAATCAATAGGTTGTGTTTGTAACAAAATGTAACATCTTTTTAAAAGATTTTTTTTTAAAAGTATGTTATATAGGCGCTAAATGACGATTTTAAAGGGGTTTAATATGTCAAATTTAATTAAAGTAGCCGTAATTGGCGCCGGAATGATGGGACGTAACCATCTTAAAACATACAAAGCATTACAAGGCGTTGAACTTGTTGGTGTGTATGATATCTTTACTGAAAATGCAATCAAAGCCGCTGAAATGTTTGGTATTAAAGCATTTACATCTCTAGAAGAGGTTGCTCATAATGTTGATGCTGTGAGTGTTGTAACAACATCAGTTGCTCACTGTGAGGTTGGTGAATTCTTCTTAAATAAAGGTATCCATTGTATGATGGAAAAACCTTTAGCTACAACAGAAGAAGAATGCATGCGTTTAATTAATGCTGCTAAAAACAACAACGTGACATTGCTTGTTGGTCATATTGAGCGTTTTAACCCAGCTGTTGAGCAAATGGGTAAGATTTTATCTGATACTAATAAAATACGTTCTCTAACAGCTCAACGTATGTCTGCAGCTTCTGGCCGTATTACAGATGTTGACGTTGCTATGGATTTGATGATACACGACGTTGAAGTTATTCAATCTTTGGTTAAGTCAGAAGTGGTAAATGTTCAAGCTGCATCTGTTAGAACACTAGGTAATGAAAGTGGTAAAGATTACATCACTGCTCTTTTACAATTTGAAAATGGTGCAACAGCAAATATTACAGCTAGTCGTATCACTCAAGCACGTGTTAGAACTCTAACAGTTACAACAGATACAAACTATATCGATATGGATTTCATTAATCAAAGTATTAATGTTCACTCACAAGGTCGTATGCCTTATATCAATCAAGAAGAAATTCCAGAGTGGATGAATTATGGATTAAAAGGTAGTGTTGAGCAATTGTTCATACCTACAAACCAACCATTACAAGCAGAACTTTCTCATTTTATTGATTGTATTAATGGCAAAGCCACACCAAGAATTACCGGTGAAAATGCACTTAATGCTCTTCGTGTAGTGTGGAAGATTCAAGATGCTCTTGGATTTGCTCGTACAATTTCAACAAATAATGAATTTGAAGCAAAACGAGTTGCATAATATATGCGATATAAAATAACCATAGAATATGAAGGCACTAACCTCTTAGGCTGGCAAAAGCAAAACGAAGGGGTTAGTGCTCAATATTATTTAGAAGAAGCAATTTTAGGTTTTTCACATCAAAGTGTTGAAGTTATAGCAGCAGGACGCACAGATGCAGGTGTTCATGCAACAGCCCAAGTGGCTCATTTTGACTTAAAGACATCAATGGATTTGTTTCATTTAAGAGAAGCTATAAATGCCAGATTAAGAATATTAGAGGCTCCTGTTTCTGTTATAGAAATAGAAGAAGTAAGCGATGATTTTCATGCAAGGTTTTCTGCAACAGGGCGAGGCTATATTTATCGCATATTAAATAGAAGAACCCCAACCGTTTTATTGAAAAATAGAGTTTGGTTGGTTGGCTATCCTCTTGATGTTGATAAGATGAGAGAAGGTGCAAAATATTTATTAGGTAACCATGATTTTTCTTCATTTAGAGGGGCCGGATGTCAGGCAAAATCACCAATAAAAACTCTGGATAAACTTGATATAGTGGTAAACGAAGATGAGATAGATTTTATTGTTGAAGCTCGCTCTTTTATTTATCATCAAGTGCGCAATATGGTTGGTACTCTAAAGTGTGTAGGAGAGGGAAAATTATCTCCTGATGATGTAAAAATAATATTAGAGAAGAAAGATAGGAAGTATGCCGGCCCAACAGCGCCAGCATGTGGTCTATATTTAAATAAGGTAATGTATTAATAAACTTTATTATAAACAAAAGCGTTTTCGATTCGTTTTATTGAAAAAGGAAGCTTAACAAAAAACACATCAAATTGAATAGGGTAAGAGCTGTATTCTTTGTGCTGTTTTATAAAAAAGAAGCTACCATTGACGATTCGTTGTTGCTGTTTTAACGAAATTGCGGAAAGAAAATCTTTGTCATTATTTCTTTTCTTTACTTCACAAAAATATAACCTCTTATTTTTTTTAGCAATAAAATCAATTTCACCATATGGAGTCTTTTTACCTGTGTCACATCTATAATTTTTTGCTAAGATAGAATATCCATTAAGTCTCATATACATTCGGCAGATGAATTCTGCTAAATATCCTGACTTATTATAGCTTATTTTTGATTTCAAGCGCTTTATCATAAACATCACTTTTCTTGATTTTATATGTTTCAGAAACTTTTTTAACAGCATCTTTTAGTGAGGAGCATTTAAGCTCTTCTTCTAAGATAACATCCCAGTCTAAAGATATATTATCATCTTTAGGCGGAGGGGCGATAACCAAGACAATCTCCCCTTTTATAGGATGTTCTATAATTTGATTTTTTACCTCTGTAATTGTTCCTGTTATGCATTCTTCGTACATTTTTGTTATTTCTCTAACAATAGAGACTTCTCGGTTAATCATAACCTCTTCAATAGCCTCAAGTGTTTTATCGAGTCTATTAGCTGTTTCATACAAAACAAGAGTAGAATTAATCGGTTTAAGCTCTTCTAATAGGTCTTTTCTTGCTTTGTCTTTATTTGGAACAAAGCCTGCAAACATAAATCTGTTGGTAGGTAAGCCTGATAATTGTAGGGCAGAAATTACAGCACAGCAGCCTGGTATAGTTGTTACTTTAATATTTTGTTTTCTGCATTCTTTTACCAGCTTATATCCAGGGTCAGATATTAAAGGAGAGCCTGCATCGCTAACCAATGCAACATTATTTCCTAATAATAAAAGATTTATGATTTCATCAACTTTCTCTTGTTCAAAATGGTCTTCATAAGCTATAAATTTTTTCTTCAGTGAAATGCCACAAAGCGTAAACAGCTTTTTTGTATTTCTAGTATCTTCAGCAGCAATAACTTCAACAGTATTTAATACTTCTTTTGCTCTTATAGATAAATCAGATAAGTTGCCAATTGGTGTAGCAACAATATATAAACATGCATTAGTCATCTTATACTCTTTACAAAAAATCTTTTTTGTTTTAATTGTTTCTTAATTGTTAAATATTTTAGGAATAAAAGCAAGTGTTAAAAAGGTTCGCTATATTTTTTCTTGTATTAGGGCTTTTAAGTTGTAAAAGTCGCCTTACAGACAATAGAATAGAAATATCTGATTATAAATATGATATAATTGATTTAGATACTGTTACTCAAGAAATGGAAAAATCAGATTCGCTAAAAGTTGGAGTGCTATTACCTCTTAGTGGTAATTTCAAGGCTATTGGTAGTGGCATGCAAAATGCAATGTTTATGGCTTTAGATGATTTGCAGAACGATAAACTTGTTTTAACATTTTATGATACAAGAAGTTTGGCTTCCGGTGCTAAAGAAGCTATCAATAAAGCTGTAGATGAAGGGGTTAAAATTATTTTAGGTCCACTAACAAGTGAAGAAGTAGAAGCTGTTGCCCCAATTGCAGTGTCAGAAAATATACCTGTTGTATCTTTTACAACATCTCCTCAAGTTTTACAAAAAGGTATATATAGCATCGGTTTGCTTAATGGCGAGCAAATAGAAAGAACGCTAGATTATGCAAATAAACAAGGCAAAAAAAATATTGCGCTTTTAGTTCCTGACAATAATAGTGGTCTAAATGTTGTAAAATCAACTATTATGTCAATTCAAAATAAAGATATGGTTTTATCAAAAGTTGGTTTTTATAATCCATCAAGTCTAGATTTTACATCGCTTATAAATGATATGTCAGCAGAAAGAGAGTTTGATGTTGTGCTTGTTGCAGATGGTGGAAATAGGTTGAAATCTATTGTTTCAATGTTTGCATATAATGATATTATGTATCCAGATGTATTGTTTATTGGGACATCAGCATGGGATAATACCAACCTAAGCAAAGAAACAATTCTTTATCATGGTGTATATCCAATGGTTTCAAAAAGCTATGGTGAATATTTTACTAATAAGTATAAAGAGGTTTTTGGTGAACAACCAAGAAATATATATCCTATAGCATATGATGGAGTTTTACTTGCATCTGTGTTATCTGGTAAAACGAACCAACCTTTAGAAGAAAGTTTAACATCTAAAAAAGGTTTTATTGGTGTAAATGGTTATTTTAAGATATTACCAACTGGACAAAGTCGACATAGCCTAGAAATCTATGAGGTAACTGCAAATGGTCCTAAAGTTGTATCCAAAGGTGATAAAAATATTGATTATTCTGAAAATGAAATAGATATACGTTATGTTCCATATAGTTCATTACCGAAAATTTATGGTAAAAATACATCAGATGTATTAACATGGTTATATAATAATTAGAGTAACCTATATTTTAAACTTGCAAATTAGTATAAATTGGGCAATAAAGTAATTGTAATATGAAGGGAGCAGGGTTGAGTTGCTGCCAACCCGGTCAGGTTCGGAAGAAAGCAGCCGTAACAGTTAAATCAAGGTCTGTATCCCTTCTCCTCTAAAGTTGATGAAAATGGTTGAAGAAAATAAAGAAAATCAGTACGTTGTTTTAGCAAGAAAGTATCGTCCTCAAAATTTTGAAGATTTACTTGGGCAAGATGCTTTGGTGCAAACATTAACTAATGCTATTTCAAATAATAGATTACACCACGCTTATATTTTAACTGGTATAAGAGGGGTAGGTAAAACAACGACAGCAAGATTGATAGCAAGAGCATTAAACTGTATTGGAGAAGATGGAAAAGGAGGTCCCACAATTAAACCATGTGGTGTATGTGATAATTGTAAGGCAATTGCATCAGGTAGGCACATGGATGTTATGGAACTTGACGCAGCATCACATACAGGTGTTGACGATGTAAGAGAGCTGCTTGATAGTGCCAAATATGCTCCAACCAATGCGCGTTATAAAGTATATATTATCGACGAGGTACATATGTTATCAAAAGGTGCATTTAATGCGCTTTTGAAAACATTGGAAGAGCCACCAGCTCATGTGAAATTTATATTTGCAACCACAGAGATAAGAAAAGTTCCTGTAACAATACTTTCAAGATGTCAACGTTTTGATTTGCAGCGCTTAAGTGTTGCAACACTTAAAGAACTATTTACTAAAATACTAGCAAAAGAAAATATTCCCTCAGAAGATGAAGCTTTGGATATTATAGCAAAAGCTGCAGACGGTTCTGCGCGAGATGGATTATCATTACTTGACCAATCAATAGTATTAAGTAATGGTAACATAAAAACAGATGTCGTGAAAAAAATGTTAGGCTTAGCAGATCGTAGCCAAACATTGAATTTGTTTGCCAATCTAATAAATGGTGATATGGAAAAAGTTCTAAGTAATGTTATGGAACAATACACCAATGGCGCAACATCGCTTATTGTTTTACAAGATTTAATAAACATAACTCATGATTTAGCTAAAGTAAAAATCGTTCCTCAAATACTAAATACAACAACTTTAAGCGAAGTAGAAAAGCAAATATTTACAGATCTAAGTCAAAAAACATCATTAGCAGTTTTATCTAAAATATGGCAAATGCTAATTAAAGGTGTAAGTGAGATAAATCTAGCCCCTTCATCTATTGAAGCTTTAGAGATGATTTTATTAAGGGTTGCTTATTCTGCATCATTACCAACACCTTATGAAATTTTAAATGAAGTAAAAAAAAAATCTAATTTAACCTCAGATGCCACAACAATATTGCCTGAGATTGAAAAAAAAAATGATAAAATAGAAACAGCTTCTTTATCAGAAAAACTTGTTTTTAATAAAGTCGAAGATTTTGTACAATATCTTGAAAAAACAAGAAAAGTAATTATTGAATATTCTGTGAAAAACGATATCAGTTTTGATGAGTTTGAACATGGAAAGATAAAAATACATATATCTGAGAATATAAAACAAGATTTTATTATGGATTTGCATAAAGTTTTACAAGATGCAACAGGTCAAAAGTGGGAAATAGATATAATAAGAGGTAGTCTTGGTGAAACAATTGCGGATAAAGAGCAATCAACCGTTGATGCAAAGAAAAAAAATGTGGCAGAATATCCACTAGTAAAAAAGATTTTGGAAGAATTCAAAGGTGCAAGAATAGAAACGATAATTCGTAAGAATTTATCTGAGCTTGAAAAAGAAGAGCAAGAACATTCTATTGATATTGCATCAACATATTTTGAAGAAGAGGAGTAAAACATGCTAAATATACAAGGATTAATGAAACAAGCTCAAGTGATGCAAAAGAAAATGCAAGAAGCTCAAGAGAAACTTGCCCAAACAGAAGTAACAGGAAATGCAGCAAATGGTTTATTATCTGTTACATTAAATGGTAAATATGAAATGAAGAAAATTGCTATTGATAAAACTTTAGCTTCAGATGATGTTGAAATGTTAGAAGATTTAATAATGGTAGCATACAATGAAGCTCATAATAAAGTAGAAAATCTCGCTGAAGAGAGTATGAAATCAGCAACAGGAGGCGTAAACTTAGGTGGTTTAAAATTCCCTCTCTAAGAGAAAAAAATGTCTGAAAACTACATAGAACAGCTAATTAAAATAGTGTCAAAACTTCCATCACTTGGGACACGTTCTGCGCGTCGTATAGTATTATACATGCTAAAACGAAAAGAAAATATAATACCACAATTAATAAAAGCGTTAGAAGATGTATATAATAATATAAAAGTATGTGAAGTATGTGGTAATTACGATACTGTATCGCCTTGCTCAATATGTAAATCTGAAACGCGTGAAAATAATATGCTTTGTATTATTCAAGATATTAGTGATTTATGGGCTTTAGAAAGAGGTGGTCTCTATAAAGGAAAATATCATATATTAGGAGGAGTATTATCTGCTATAGAAGGTATAACACCTGATGATTTGAATATAGATAAGCTATTAACTAGAATAAAATCTGAGCACATAACAGAAGTTATTATAGCATTACCTGCAACTGTTGATGGTCAAATTACAATGCACTATATATCATCATTACTTAAAGAGTATGACGTTAAAGTATCAACATTAGCTCAAGGGATTCCTGTTGGTGGTGAGTTAGACTATATGGATGATGGTACTATAAAATTAGCACTAGATATGCGAAAGGAACTCTAAACTATTTATCATTATCCATATCAGAACTATCAATAGAATAACCATTTGCTCTAACAGTTCTAATATAATCTGGTCCATACTTATTTAACGCACTTCTTAAGCGCCTAATATGAACATCAACAGTTCTCGATTCTACATATATGTTTTCACCCCAAACAGATTTTAATAATATCTCACGAGAAAATACTTTGCCTGGCTCTTTAACTAGCATTTTAAGTAAGCGAAATTCAGTTGGGCTTAGGTGAATATAGTTTTCACCTCTTTTAACTTTACGCTCAACTATATCAATATATATATCTTCAAAAATCAAAAACTTTTCTTTTTCTTCAAATAAAGGAGCTCTTCTCATATTTGTTTTAACTCTAGCCATAAGCTCAGGAACAGAGAAAGGTTTTGTAACATAATCATCAGCACCAGCACCAAGACCTTTAATTTTATCTTCTTCTTGCCCTTTTGCTGTGAGCATTATAATTGGTATAGTTTTAATATCTGGTTTTGAACGAATAAGCTTACATATTTCGACACCAGATATTTCTGGTAACATCCAATCCAAAAGAATAACCGATGGAGTATTCCTTTCAATTTCACTAATAGCATTAAGTCCATTATTAACAACAATAACTTTATAACCCTCTTTTTCAAGATTATAACTTAAAAGTGTTGCAATAGCTTCCTCATCTTCAATTACCATTACTAAGCTCATGTTATTCTCCTTTTATTTTTTTTATATTTTCATCATAATTACCATCTTTAAATATAGCCGTACCAGCAACTAATATATCAGCACCAGCATCAATACAAGATTTTGCAGTTTCAGGATTAATTCCTCCATCAACTTCAATAAGAACATCGCGATTACCAATTAATGTTTTTAGCTTATTAATTTTATTGATAGCTTTTTTATCAAAACTTTGCCCCCCAAACCCAGGATTTACAGACATAACAAGTATTAAATCGATTTCATCAAGAAGTGGCTCTAATACACTAATATCTGTTTCAGGTTTTATTGAAATTCCAATTTTAGCGCCATGTTTTTTTATAAGATTTATCTCACCTATAGGGTCAGAGCTTGCTTCAATGTGAAAAGTTATAATATCTGCCCCTGCATTTGCATACCAAGGTATAAATCTTTTAGGATTATTTACCATTAAATGAACATCAAAAATAAGATTAGAGTACTTCTTTGCTTGTTTTAATATCATTGGGCCAAAAGTCATATTATCAACAAAGTGACCATCCATAACATCAAAATGAATATAATCAGCACCTGCTTTTTCAAGGCTAGTCAATTCGTTCTTTAGACACATAAAATTTGCCGATAAAATGCTTGGTGCTATTTTTACCATGATATTCTCCTTATAATTTAATATATATCATAATTAAAAAGTTTTAACTTATCGTAAATATAAACCCCTCGTATTGATTATCTGATGATAGTGATTATTTAATTAAGGAATATTTTAACAAAGGAGGTAAAAATGGCTCAAATGGCTCAAAGAATATCAAAAAATGATAAAAAGGAACTAATTGATTTATTGCAAAGTGCTTATGCAGAAGAATGGCTTGCCTATTATCAATATTGGATAGGAGCTGAAGTTGCAGAAGGTATCGAAAGGCCAAAAGTTGTAGAGGAATTTAAAGAACATGCAAACGAAGAGTTAAAACATGCGAGCTGGCTATCTCAAAGGATAATAGAATTAGGAGAAACTCCAATATTAAATCCCAATAAATGGGAGGAACACGCAAAATGTAAATATGATGCTCCTACAAATCCTGATACCAAAGTACTTGTTGCACAAAATTTAGTTGCAGAACGTTGTGCTATCGGGCGTTATCAAAATATATGTGAACTATGTCAAGGAAAAGACTATATAACATTTAATATTGCAAGAAAGATCTTAAAAGAAGAAATAGAACATGAGCAAGAAATGGAGGATTTTCAAAAGGATTTTGAATATTATTAATTAAAAAGCATAACTTTTTTTTAACATCTTGGCTCTAAAATATAGAGCAAGATGTTATTTTAAAGAGGTATATGATGCCAAATGAAGAATTAAAAAAAATAATAAAAAAATGGCAAGAATGGTTAACTATTCAGCGTAATTATTCCCCAAATACAATTCAAAGTTATTTAACAGATATAGAAATATTTTTAAATTATATACCTTGCGATTCCATATCTATTAAAGATTTAGCAGAATTAAATATAAGAGATTTTAGAAATTTTTTTAGTACAAGGGCTCGGAAAAAAATATCTAAATCATCAATTGCAAGAGAAGAATCTGCAATTAAAAACTTTTTTAAATACCTAAATGAAAATAATATAATAAACAACACAACAATATTTCAGATTTCAAGCCCCAAATTACCTAAATTATTGCCCAAGGCCATAGATGTTAATGCTACATTCGATATCATTGATGAGGCAAAAAATAGCTGCAAAGAACCATGGATCGGATTAAGAGATACAGCTATATTTATATTACTCTATGGTTGCGGACTACGAATATCTGAGGCATTATCTTTAAATGTTGAAGATGTAAATGATTGTGATTTTATAAAAATAAGAGGTAAAGGTAACAAAGAGAGATACGTTCCAATATTGCCAATAATCATTGAAAGTATAAATAAATATAAAGAAGCTTGCCCATATAGATTTAAGCTAAATGATGCACTATTTTTAGGAGCACGAGGAGAGAGATTAAAAGCTCGAATTATACAAAGAAAACTTCAGCAAATAAGAACAACATTAAATCTTCCAGATAGTACAACACCTCATGCCTTAAGGCACTCTTTTGCAACACATCTTTTATCTCAAGGGGCTAATTTACGTTCAATTCAAGAATTATTAGGGCATTCATCTTTAAGCTCAACACAAAGATATACAGAAGTTGATTTAATTAAAATAAAAAAAGAGTATCAAAAGGCATTTCCAGAATAAAGGTATAAAAAAACACCCTTTCGGGTGCTTTTTTATAAAACGTAAGAACTTACTTTAATTTCTTTTCTACGAATTCTTCATGCTTCTTAGATTTCTTATCATACTTTTTCATAACCAATTTCTCTGGATGAGTTCTTGGATTTTTTTCAGCAAGATAAAAAGTACCTGTACCGGCACTGCTCTCTAATTTCACTTTAACTTTAACTGCTTTTGCCATTATTTTACTCTTACAAATTTAAGGTTAAACACAAAAAACTTTACTGCACTATACATTTATTATCAGTAATGTCAACAAAATTTTTATCCTAATTTGTTTTTTATGAGGTTTATTGCGGTTATAATATCTTTTTTAAGGTTGTTTTTATCCGAAATTATGCAGCTATCATGGATACCGGTACAAATTTGTGGTGTAATGCCAATTTTATCAAATTTCTTACCAGATGGAGAATAGATAATCCCACTAGTAATATACAAGTTATAATTATCCAAATTATAAATAGACTGAATGCTACCTTTACCATAAGTTTTTGTTCCAACAATAATAGCTCTACTTTGTTCACCAAGAGATGCGACAACAAGTTCTGCGGCTGATGCTGTTTTATTATTTACTAAGATAACTATTTTTTTACCATTAAAGATATCGCCTTTTGATGAAGTATAATATTGTGTTTTTTTTCCATCACTACTATATGTGATTAATGCATTATCCAAAAATAAATCAGATAAAGAAATTGCTTCATTAAAATCACCACCACGATTATTTCTAAAATCAAATATAATACCATTTAGATTGGTATTATTTTGTATGATTTCTTTTACTTCATCTGTATATCCAGAATAAAAAGCACTAGATTTTATATAAGCAATATTATCTTCTATTTTATATTCTAATTTTTCGTTTTTATAAGAAGATACCTCTATTCTTGAAAAGGTATCAATATTTTTTACAATCTGACTAACTACATATTGTTCAGTTTGATTTACGTTATTTTTAATATCAGAGTATATATCTAATATTTCAGTTAATACATTTTTCCAAATATGCGATTCGTTTTCTTTAGGAAGATTAAATGTTTTAATGAGATTATTTTTATAATACAAAAAAGCCTTAGAATCGCTATGATGGATACTGAAATTTTTATCATAATAATTTAGAGAGCTAATCCCAGATATTGAAATTTTTCTAAAATCAAAATGCTCGTCATATTTAGATTCTAATAGAGAGTAAAGACTATTTAATTTACTATATTCATAAGCATATGCATTGGGTACAAATGCTCCTAAGCAGAATATAATATAAAATAAAAATCTTCTCATTTTTAATCCTTGAATTCAACCACCAAAGCAGTATGGTCAGAAGGTTTTTCCATTTGCCTTAATGATTTATCTACATAAACATTGGTTAACTCATCAGCAAAGCAAGATGAAACTAACATATAATCTATTCTTAAACCTAAATTAGTTACAAAAGAGTTAGCAGCGTAGTCCCAAAATGTATATCCTTCTGAATTTTGGTGTTTTAATCTAAAGGAGTCATAAAGCCCTAAATATTTTAATGCAGTGATTTTATCTTTTACTTCTTTTATATACAGAGGGCTATCTTTAAAGCGAGATGCATCAAAAACATCAATTTCTTCCATCATAACATTAAAATCGCCACCCAAAATTATAGGCATTCCCCTCTTTTTTATTTCTAAAATATGTTCATATAATTTATCAAACCATTTTAATTTATAAGCTAGTTTTTCTTGTTCAATTTTTTTATCATTTGAGCACCCATTAGGAGCATAAACTGAAGCTATATAAAAGTTTTGCTTGTTGTTTTTAACTAAGACTTCTATATATCTAGAAGCATCATCATCAGTGAAGTTTGGAAGATTGCGATTCGTTACTTCAAAATCATATTTGCTTAAAATTGCGACACCATTATAGCTTTTTTGCCCAAGCGCAATAGTTTTGTATCCTAAACTTTCAAATTCAAAATATAAAAAGTTTTCAGTTTCACACTTTATTTCCTGTAATAATACAATATCTGGATTATTGTTTTTTAGCCATTTTAATAAATTTTGAGCTCTTGCTTTTACAGAATTAACATTATATGTCGCTATCTTCATTATAAACCTACCATTTTTAATTTAAAAATAGTTTATCCAACATATATTAAAGGATTGTAAATATATTTTGAGTTATGATAACTCCAAGTGTAAAATTTAAGAGGGTATAGATGTTATACGATTTTAATAATAGAGAAGGTGTTAGTGAATTTCATCAACGCGTGGCTGATCGCAATATACAAAGCATAGATGATAGACAAGAAGAGCTAAGACAAGCCAAAAATGGTTTTATTGGTATGCTTGCAGGTATTTTAGTGGGGGGATTAGTAGGTTGGATTTTTTTAAGTCCAGCTAATAATGATGTAAAAAAGCAAATACCTATTGTTAGAAGACAAGTAACACCTTTTAAGGTTCAACCAAATGATCCAGGTGGAATGGAAATTGATAACCAAGACAGGGAGGTTTATCATATAGTTGATAATCAGCCTAAAGTTGAAAAAGAAGTAAAAATACGTCCACTTCCAGACCAACCTAAGCTAGTTGTTGAAAGTTCTGTAAATAAAATAGACGATATAGGAAGTCTTGTTGAAAGTATAGATGAAGAATTACAAGATACAAAAGTCGCAGAAACTTTATCTCAAGAAAATGCGATAAAAGTTGCAAGAAATGATCTTGAGGGGGTTAGTACCAATAGTGGTGATAAAATAGTTATTCCTCAAAAAATAGAGCAAATTGAGGTAAAAATACAAGATAGTATTAATAAAGAAAATATATCAGCTACTAAAACAAATAAAGCAACTATTAAAAAAGAGATAACAGAGCAATCTGTTAAAAAGAATATTAAGGGCACATGGTATACCCAAATAATAGCCTCTTCTAGTAGAAGTGCAGTAGAAAGATTATGGTCAAATTTATCAAAAAAATACTCTTTCTTAAATAGCTACCCACATGAAATAGAAGAAATAACATCTGGTTCTGGTAGCACTCTTTATAGATTAAAAATAGGGCGCTTTGAAACAAGAAAACAGGCTGAGGCTCTGCATGATAAATTAAAGCAAAATAAAATTAGTTGTATAATTAAACAAAATTAGGGAAATGTATGAGTAAACCAATACTTGCAGCAATGCTCTCATGCGAGACAACACATCTTACAGATGAGGAAAAATACCTTTTTTCCAAATTTAATCCTTTAGGAATAACCTTATTTGCAAGAAACATTGAAAGCAAGGAGCAGGTGAAAAATCTCGTAGATGAAGTAAAAAATGTCATTAATAGAGATGACGTTTTAATCGCTGTAGACGAAGAGGGTGGAAGAGTATCAAGATTAAAAAGTATTCGTGATTTCAAATATGTTTCCGCAGAAGAACGAGGAAAAAAAGATGTATTATATTCTAAAATACATGCAGAGTTGCTATCCTCAGAATTAAATGAACTTGGTATAAATGTAAACTATTCCCCGGTAATTGATAAAAAAATAATAAGTCATAGTAGCGTGCTAGAAACAAGATGTTTTAGCGATAATGATGATAATATCGTATCCCATGCATTAAAGGAAATAGATGGTTATATTGAAATGGGGGTGTGCCCTTGTATTAAGCACATTCCAGGGCATTTTAGTTTAGAAAAAGATCCACATTTAGATGTGATTGAAGCTGATTTATCTTATGAAGAAATAGAAAGAAAAGTACAATATCTGAAAAATTTTAGCAATTGTCCAATGGCGATGACGGCTCATATAAAACTAACACCAATTGATGATAAAAACCCTGTAACAACATCTAAGATAGTTATAAATGAAATATTGCGTAAAATGATGAACTTTGATGGTTTAATCATAAGTGATGCAATAGATATGCATGCTCTAAGAGGAAGTATTGCACAAAAAAATAATCAAGCAATAGATGCAGGTATAGATGTTATTTGTTATTGCTCTGGAAAGTATCAAGATTTACATGCGATTTGTAGTGAAAAAAGATTTTTAACTGAAAAAGCATTAAATAGATTTGCAAATATAAAAAAAATCATAAATAATAAAGCTAAACATATCGATATTATAAAATATCAAAAGCATTACAGGGAAATATTTCAAGATAGTTTTAATGAAAAGTATTCTTATGATGCAACAGAAACCTTGCATAAAATGCAAAAGAAAGGAGAAACATAATGATTTGGTTTTTAGCTATAGTTGTTGTTATTGCTATATATAATGCAGAACGTTTACCAGGTGTAGTAAATAAGGTTAAAAAAGAAGTGCCTCACCTTGTTGAAGTAGGTAAAAAAGTTTCAAAAGAGATAAAAGAAAAAGCTCACAATGCACAAGCCAAAGTGGCTAGCAAAAAGAGCTCTTCTACAGAAGAAAATAAAGAAGATAAAGAATAAAACATCATAAAAAAAGCCCCTTTAATAGGGGCTTTTTTTATTTTAACGCAGGAATATTTAATTGTGCAAAATGTCCTGGCTTTATTTTAACTGTGGCATAACGAAGATTGTCTGTTTCAATCATATATTCTTCGCGACCTGTAAGTTGAGCTGCAAGTTTATAAAAATCTCTACCATTAAGCTCTTGTTTATACCAGTTCATTAGATAAAATACACACGCTTGGCTTTTATCCGTTAAACCACATCTAGCTCTTCCAGATGGGACATCTTCATTCATAACAACGCCTTCTAATCCATGTTTTTCAACCTTGCTAGAAGAAAAAATAGATTTACCTAAGAATAAACCAACAAATAAACAAATTACAGATACAGCAATAAATAAATTCTTTTTTACATAATCTGAATTATCATACGTAATATTATCAATAGGAGATAAATCATAATCAGGAGGAAGAGGTTGAGTACTATATGGATTATCATAATTTACATCAGATAACGCATCCACATCATTAAGTGAAACTATAGCATTGTTTTCACCACTAGCATCATTAATAACTTCATCAGTACTATCATTATTTAAAGCCTGTTTTGTTTCTATAGGCATTTCTTTTTGGGGTGCTGGCGGAATATCAGATGATGGGCGAATTTTAGGTCTTTTAATTTTTCTAAGTTTGGGACGCGCCACATTTACTTCACCCGTAGATGTAATAGTCGTATTTTGAGTACTATCTAAGCCACCATTAACAAAACTATCTAAAGAATTATTATCCATAACATCCCCTTAAATTTTATTTTTTATCTTTTCATCTGTTTTTAACATTCTAACTAAGCGAGGAACAATAAACACTATTGTTTCGGTTCCTTGTTGCGTCTCACCAAAAATTTCACTAGGTAGACCAATAATTAAAAAGTTTTCACCTAATTGATTTCTAACCTTAAATTTAGTAATTTCACCATCTGTTGTATCTAATGTTATCTCAGATAATATTTTACGACTTTTTTCTATATTTGCTTTTGCTAAAATAGACAATGGATACTCCATATCATTTATTTTTCCGCAACGCCCCACATCAAAACGAGAAAACCACTGAGTAGGAACAATAAAACGACCTTCAGATATTTCTTCAATAGTTGCATATTTACCAACAAATTCTTTCAATTTTTCAATTGAAATATCATTAGTAACTGTAAGCATTCTACCAATTACACCAGTTTGTGTTGTTGCGATACTACCAAAGTCAAAATCTTTTAATAAATCATTCCAAACAACTCCACAAGCTTCTTTTCCCTTGGCTCTGAAAATGTTTACATCATACATAACCATTGTTGGGTTGCTTTCAAAGTCATTAACTAAACTTTTTATTTTATCAAATGTTTCAACATTTGCCTCAAATGTAACCGAATAATCACGCCAGTTAGTAACCATATCAGTAATACCCGCACCACGTAATACATCGAGAAAACCTAACATTAATGTGCGAGAACTTGGAACGTATAAAGTAAAGCTTGCTCGTCTGCTCAAAATCAAAGAATTCATTTTTCTATCATAGCGATAAAATAAATCAGATGATTTTGTAATTTTTTCAACGACATCTTTAAAGCTTCCACTTAAATTCTTGCCATAAAGTTTTGGATATGGTGCATCTTTGGCTACAAGTACAACTCCTGCTTCATCAGTTAGTTTTAATAGAGCTTGCTCAGCAGGTATATTATCAAAAGTATAATTTCTTACCTCAAAATCAGGCAAAACATCATTAACATCATTTCTTTCAAACTTAAAAGAAATATTGTTATGAGGAAGAATTTGCACCATCTCCTGAGTTTTCCAGTTTACGTTACAGCGAAGAGGTGTCTCCAAATCTAAATCATTTGCTCTAAAAGTTGTTCTAAGCATATAAGGATTTTGTTGTGGTAAAACAACAAAATTGTTAGCTTTAAAATTAGGTTCAATATTATTTGTTAAAACTGTCTCATCATAATTGTTATACGCACTACAGGCAACAACACCAATTAATGAAAATAATAAAAATAGATGACTACGTTTTTTTAAAAATTTAGACATTTTCATTACGTTATTCTTCCGTTTCTGTAAGTTGTTCTTGTTCGCTCATAAGTTTTGCAACTACATCATCAATACTTTGTCCAGCGCCTTTTAATGGAGCGCCAGCCTGATTAGTAAAGCCACTAAATATATCTTTCGCCACACTTAAATCTTCATCTTTTTTAGCGTTCATCTCAACAGTTGAGTTCTTTTCTAACTCTTCTTTATATAAACGCAAATTATATTTCAATGCCTCAACCCCACCTTTAATCTTTTTTTCAATGTATGGGTGAAGATCCTTGTTTGAAATAATATAATCACCAGTTTCGCACAACTCGTCTAAAACATCAATGATATATGGATAAAAGGGATAGTCTTCAACAGCCATATTTCCTTTTCTAATACAACGAGCGGCAATTCTTGATACTGTACGATCATAATAGTCTCTAATTAGGATATAGTTATCTACGTACCAAAGAGCCTCTTTTGTTACTTTAATTTCATTATTTTCACTATGTTCTAAATTTTCAACATCTTCTACCATACTGTATCTCCCTTACGACAAAGACTAAAACAAACAACACTTTTTGTAAATATTTTATTATTCTTTATTATCGTTATTGTCTTCTTCTACTTCTTCTTCAACATATTCCCATTCCCAATCGCCTTCGCCATTATCTTCAATTGGGTTTCCATTTTCATCAACATACTCATATTCCCACTCTTCATCAGATGGGGCTACATTCACAACACTATCTTCTCTTGCATCATTTGAGTCATCTTCTACGTATTCATATTCCCATTCCTCATCTTCATTATCAGAGGGGATGTTTTCATCATCATTGTAATCATCTAAAGAAATAGGTTCATCAAGAGATGATAGGTCAACATTATCAGATGTTAGCGCTGCTCTAATCTTATCTAATTCTGCGCTATATCTACTTTGAGTGTTATGGGTAGGTTCATTTATTATGTTATTATCTTCACGCCCCTCAGCAATCGAATATTGATTATCTAAAGAAACATCACCGGATTCTAATTCATTTGTAGCCTCTTCAATAGAGTTTTCTGCTGCCACATTAAGCGTGAAATCATCTAAAGAAATATCATCAGATTCTAATTCATTTGCAGCCTCTTCAATAGAGTTTTCTGCTGCCACATCAAGCGTGAAATCATCTAAAGAAATATCATCAGATTCTAATTCATTTGTGGCCTCTTCAATAGAGTTTTCTGCTGCCACATTAAGCGTGAAATCATCTAAAGATGATTCTGTTACTTGCTTAGAGACGTTACTATTATCTTCAAGTGAGCCACCTTGTTCTGGTAATGTAAAGTCTAAACCATCATCAAAGTCATCTTCAAAATCATTGTCAAATTCATCTATTAAAACATCGTTATTAGTTTTTAACTCATTATCAAATTCTAAAGGAGGTTCATTCAAATCAACATTATCAAAACTATCATTATGTTTAAATTCCTCATTTCTGATAACCCCACTAATTACAGGAGTAACAACTAAAGGAGTGTGAGAGTTTAATGTTTGTTCACTATTGTTGTTTTTATTTTTTTTCTTCTTTTTTTTCTTTTTAGAAGTTACCACATTAAAAGTTTCAACAGGGTTGCTAGATTGCTCAGAAGCTTCAGTATCATCCTCTACATCATCAATATTATTAAAATCTTGTTCAACCACAATATTAACAGGTTTTGATTGTATTGACATTAAAGTTTTTGTATAAGCAGAAAACATATCTTGAATTTTATTCAAAGATTGTTCAATTTCTGCTTTCATTTCACTTTTAAAAGATTGGAGTCTATTTTCTATATTTAAATAATCAGATATCTCGCTATTTTTTTGAGTGTTAGCTGAATATAAACCCTCAAGTAGTTTTGTTATAGAGGTTTGAGAAGCAATAATTCTATTATTTAAGTCAGCTGTTCCAATGTTATCTTTTGTTCTAGATGATAAAATGCCCTCTAAAATTCGAGAAATAGAAACTTGCGATGCAATAACTGAATCCGTAATACTTTTGGTTTCTTTTAAAACATCTAAAAGTGATGCTCTAGATGTTCTAATTTCTTCAGCTATGACATCAAAGGTATTACCAAAATCAAGAGTGCTATTAACAGTTCCGCCACCTGAAACTGTTGCTTGCATTGGGTTATTTTTAAAAGCATTTGCCATAGAGTTAGCAAGAGCTTCGGCAAAAGAAGCATCAACAGTAACGCTTCCGCCAACAATTGGGGCACCACCTCCCATTTGCACAGGTTGAGGAGACGATTCTCCCATTCCACTACCTTCAGCAAAGTCGTCTTTATTTGCTTTAACAAAAGCAATGCCGCGTTCAGTTTTTACCTCTTCAATATGTTCAACTAATAGCCTACCACCAGGCATACGCTTAAAAAAGTTGGTAACCTGAGGAGGTAAAGCCAACAATTCGTCATCAAATTGATCGCGTTTTGCTTTATTAAAAATGTGTACTTGCCTATAAATATTCAGATAACGTTGAGCTATCAAAATCGGTGCTTCTTCAGCACTTTTGTCGCTACCGAACTCTGCATCATTTAAATTTTCCACGAGCCTTACCTTCTACATAAAATTACCAATAAACAACTTAACAATAATAACTTAAATAAGCATTATAATGCTATATCCACTACCTTATGGATTCTATTAAAGTCATCATTGTCAAAATGGATTCTTTCGTCAGGATTCCACATTAAGCCATAGAGCTTACCTTGTTCGTCTTCTCTAACACTAACAACATAAGCTTCTTGCTCATTTTTATAATAAAGTGCAATATCTCCTACACTTGCAACCTCTGAAGGGTCAACAAACATCACAGCTCTGTTTGATAAAATAGATCCAAGTCTTCTAGTACATAGACTTACACCATAAACATCTCTTTTTTCAAATAGATTTGCAGGCTTAACAGCTTCTTTAGCAAATGATGATTTGTCAACGATGATTGCCCCATCAATGCCAGACAAACCATAAACAGGAACTTTTAAAGCCTCTACATCAACATAACTGCTTTGCTCTGCAATCATTCTTGTCATGTTGTTTACTTTATATTTTGTGTCATTATGAGTCATAATTTCCTCTAATGCACCTGCCTCATCAAGTCTTTTAATTTCAGCTTTTAGTACATCAAGTTCCATGTTTAATGCACGAGCAATATTTCTGTATTCTTTATCAGAAACTTCACGCTGTCCCATCTCTATACGATGATACACAGATAAAGTCATATCAGAGCGTTCTGCAACTTCAATCAAAGTTAAAGACTTATCATTTCTGATATATCTAAGAGCTGCACCTAATACTTTTAAGCCACTGCTTTTATTTATTTCCTGTCTGCGTTCTTGCTCTTTTTTCCATGCAAGAACAACTTCTTGCTGAGAGTTTTGTTCATTAACATATAGGTCTTGCAAAGAACAATCTAAAATCTCAGCAACAGAAATAAGCTGTTCTTGATTAAGACGTCTATATCCTTTTTCTATTTTTGATATAGCAGAAAGACTGATACTTAGCTTATCTGCCAAATCTTGCATTGAAACACCACGCATTTTACGATGGATTCTAATTTGATTAGGAAATACAATCTCTTCCATAATACATCACCTCTATAAAAAAATAATTTTATATTATAATAAGGTCGCTATACAAAAAGGCAAGTCAAAAGATAAAAATTTTTTTAAAATCTGTATAACTTTTGTCAAAGAAGGTGTGTGTTATGTAAATGTCGTTGCTCCAGTTGTTGAATCGACTTTCATAGTTATGCGACTAACTTCTTGTCCTGCACTGTTATAATTAATGAAAATTAATTCATCAGGGTTACCAGAAGTTGTCGTCCAACCAGTAATATCTTTGTTATGCTTTTTAGCCCAGTTTTGTGCAACTTTTTCCATTATTTTTGTTCTATATTCAGCTTTTCCACCAATGTTAGAATTGAGAATATCTCTCATTTCAGCATCATTAATATCTCCTTTATCATTAAAAAGTTTTTTATCATCATAGCTGTGGTCTAAAAAGTCAACATTAACAGTTGTGCTACCTGTACTTGAACCCTTAGCCAATATTTCTTTAGTAACCATTTCTTCTGCATAGTTACCTGTAAAGTTAGCAGTATCATTCAAAGCGTCAATACCATATAATAATCCTGTTTTATGGAATTTATTTGTTCTTAATTCAGTAGCAACAACGCCTGTGTCGCTAACCACTTGTTCAATGCTACTTCTTCCAGCCATGATTTCTGCTGAGTATTTGAAATTAGTTGTAGTGCTACCTGAGAGGCGATCGCTCTTAATTTCAACACTGCCATTATCAAAGTATATAGATTTATTACCACTTGTATCTTCCTGATAGTAAGAAGTAATTGCCTGTCCAGTAATTGAATTTATTTCCATAGAAGCATTTTGAATTTGACCACTACTGTTTACTTGTTTAATAATAACTCTATTTGGATTATCAGGGTCAATAGTAACTTTTCTTGATTTATAACTACTATCAAATAAAATACCTTTCTTTCTAAGTGATTCTACAGCCACACTTTCCAATATCATTTCACGATGTTTAGGATCTTGAGCAAACTTAGAGTTCATAACCGCAAGAGCGACATCTTTATCTATTTCACCATGAGTATCAACAAGATCCTCTATCCTGTACGTATTTTCAAGCAAAGATGTTTGAAGTCTATTTGTCTTATTTCTAGCTCCATTTGCTAAAATTCCTTTAACAACAAAGTCTTTTGCATCAACCCCCATAGGTACAACACCCAAGTCACCAAGAACATCCATACCAAATGTAAGGTCTTTTTCTTTTGTTTGTAAATCTTTAGCTATATTACCCATGCTATCAACAATCTTGTTTTTATCATTATCTGCCGCAAAATGACGATGCCCTTTTTGTGCTTCTTCCGAATATTTATAGGTAGTTGTTTCCTTTCCATCAGAAGTCCTGTTTGTTGAAATTTCAACCAATCCATTATTAAAGTAACTAGAAGCACTACCATTTTTATGTTGTGTCATGTGAGCAAGAGATGTGCGACCTGTTTTAGGGTCAATTTCCATAGAAAATCTAGTGATTCTTCCACTGTGATCAACTTGTTCAATTGTTACTTTATTTGGATTATTAGGATCTATTGTAACTTTTCTAGAGTTAAAGTTTTTACCAACTTTTATACCTTTCTTTTCAAGTCCCATCATCGCAAATTTAGCCATCATCATCTCACGATATTTAGGATCTTGAGCCATGGGGGAGTTCATAATTTCTTGCATAGCTCCTTGGTTTATATTACCTTTTTCATCAAACAAATGGTCATTAACAAAGCTGTGTCTAAATTTAACATCGTTACTAATTTGTTCCCCATTTTTATTATATACTTCTTTTACTGTTGAGTATCTATCATAAGTAGTTACATGCTTACTACCATTAATAGGGTTGGTCCAAGAGCGTTTAAGAATGGTTTTTCCTGTATTTTGGTCAACATTAGTTTCAAAATCCATTCCTGCAATTTTTAATGTTTTACCACCATATCCATTGTCAGCACCATATTTATTTACGAACTTAGCCATACCAACACGTGCAAGATTTCTTGCGCCATTTTTAGTGCCTCTGTACATAGCTCCGGCACTACTTGCGGCAACTTCTCCAGCTTTATTTGCCATTTTTTTAGTAGCCTTTTCAAGATTCTCAGAAACAGTATCTCCAACTTTTCCGGCAGCATTTATGCCTGCTCCATCAGCAAAAGCAGAAGCTAATTTTCCAACTTCAGGCATATAATTCCACGCAAGAGCAAGTACAAATATAATCATAAACATATTGGGTCCCCAAAATGCAAGACCTTTATTTCCGTTATAAAATACGCTATCAGCACTAACACTCGTTGTTGCATTTAGTAAAAGGCTTTCAATATACCCAAGTAAGCAATTAAGTAAGATTGCCATAAACATAAATACAAACAATGTATTAAGTATCATATTCCATATTTTACTTAAATATCCCTTTGTTCCATTAAAAGCAAAACCACAAATTGCAAAAGGAAGAAGTGTCATTGCAATACCCAATTGTATCACAGCATCTGCCATAACCCAAGGATATGTCATCATAAAGAACACACCTGCAATATACATTATTATGCCATCAACAATTGCAATAATACGAGGGATTAAGAATAAAATTCTATCAGGACCAGTACCACGACAAATAGCCCATTCACCATATTCAAACAACAAGTTTATCTTATTTTCAATACTTTGAACACAACAAACAATCATTTTTCCAACACTTGCAGGTATACCACCTCGGCTTGCAAAAGCAAATAAGTTACCAAAACCGATAATGCCCCCAGAATGAGAACAACTAACCATAGATTGAGGATCATTATTGGTTGAAATAAAGTTCATTACAGTTTCAAATACTGGAACAAGAATTAATGATAAAATCTCATGATAGTTTCTTGTTATAATCATATATATAACAATAACTACAAATACTTTTCTTAAGATATCATTCATCATTGAGCCATAATCTTTTGAACTCATAGACGCTAGTTGCTTTAATATCATTAAACTAAGGGAAACACCCAAAAATACTAACAAAACTTCTGCCAAATCATTGGAGAAAATATTATATGCTCTTCCTGCCATAATACTTCCTGCATTAAAAATAGCTTTAAACATTGGGCAGAATAAGCAAAAAGACTTATCAACGAATGGAGTAGAACAAGAAACATCAGTATCAATACCCATCGCATTAAGAGCAAGCTCAAAAGCGGCCATAGCCACATCTTCGACAAAATCTGTAATAGCATCCCACAATCCGGCATTAGCAAATGTTGGCATTAGCGCCACAAATGCCCCAATAAAAATCGGTAAATATTTTTTTAATTTAGTATTCATCATCATTTACCGCCTCCTTCTGTAGGTTTTTGAGTTTTCCCCATACTCTTACCAGTATTATAAACGGCTCTCTGAATAAAGTTTCCATCTTCTTTACCCATATTAGAAACAAGTTTTCCACCTTGGTGTTTCATTATATCAGCTGTACGTTTTTTAGCTTTTGACGCAGATTTATTTAGTCTTTCTTTTATCATTTCTGTTAATTTTTGGCTCATTGGATTGCCAACAATATTTCCACCAAAAAAGTGTTGGCAAAAATCAACTGCAAACAAAGGTATTACCTTAAACGCAACAATATAGCTTAAAAGAACTTTTAAGAATGATAAAGTAAACAAAGATAGCTTATCTTCAATTAAATCAGATCTATCATTAGCAAATGCATCTTCAAGAACATCTGCACCACCAAAAACATCAGCCAAAACAGATTTAACAATAGCATTTGCAACTAAAATACCTAAAGGCAAAAAGATAAATACACCAACATAATAAACAATTCCATCAAGAACCTTCTTTAATTTGTCCTTGGTCCACCCAAACGGATATAATGCAATACCTATAGGCAATAGGCAGATGCTTACGGATAAATTAAATGCAATATCAAACAAATAAAATGCCGATGCCATTGATATCATAAAACCAATAGCAATCAAGAAAACAGAGGCAAACCACAATCCAAGATGAATAATGCGTTTTTCAAAAACAGTTATTCCTAAAACTTCATACGTCCAATCTGCAGCTTTTCCATGTAGAGAACTACAAAATAACATATCACCAAATTTTTGCATTTGTGAAGAAGCTACATTTATACTTTTAGCTAAATCATATATTGTATCTGAAAGCTTTTGCATAGAACTTCCACCAGATAGAGCCCCATACTCTATATGTGTAATTTCTATAACAGCATTAGCTTTAACAGGAGTAAAGAGAATGCCAAGACATAAAATAAATATAAAACTAAAATATCTCATCTTATATTCTCCTATAATATACTCGAATTCTGGTTAAAGCCAATACCTATTGTATATCCAATATCAAGTAGTGGAGCAACAATAAATTCAACAATAGTATCTATGCCTGCATAAATTACAACATAGCAGAGTGCCCACTTAAAGAAGAAAGCAAGCATACCATCCATCATTTTGGCTGTATCTTGTTTAGCAAAAGAACCAAAACTTTTCATAAAATATGCTGCAACCCATATAGCACCAAAGTATAATAAAATTGTCAGACTAACATCTCTTAAATTATGATATAAAGTTTCAATAGTTTTAGTCATACTCTGCATTAAACTCAAAACTACATTGCAAGACCAACAATCAGCCTCTTCATATTTTTTTCTAAAAATTTCACTTGAGCAATATTGTCTATACTCAGCATCTGGTCCTGCATAAGATATTTTTGCCAAAAGTAATACAAAGCCCCCCAATACTCCAACAAACAATTTATTAGGGAGTATTTTTTTTATAAGCAATTTACATTTTATACTAGTCATCGTTATACCCCGCTAATTCGTTTAATTTGTCATTAACTTTTGATTTCACTTGTTTAACTACATCCATTTTGTCTCTATACCACTCATATTTTTCTAAAGCATCAGTAAGCTCTTGTGTTGCCTCATTTGTAAGAGCGCTTAACACTTCTGCCGCAACTTTTTTAGCAACTCTTGATACAAACTTGGATACTTTTTTAGCAAATTCCGGACCTTGACCTCCACCTATAAAACTATTTGCTAAACTAACACCTAATGCTGGAATATTAAGTAGCAATAATGAAATTAAGAATATTGCCATAAGCGTTGGTCCTAGACCATTTAGCTCATTTTGGCTAACATCTTCCATTCCTTTTATAATATGCTCTAAAGAACCAACAGCAAGCGCTACAAGTAATCCCATAAAGAACATTATACCTGAAGAATTTATAAACATAAGAAAACATTGTTTAACCCATTTTCTAGTAAATGCGAAAGGTATTCCCATAATCATTAACGGAATAAGAATAATAGCAAAATTTAGTCGGAATAAACCATCTACAAGGAACAATACAAATCCAAACTTTGCTCCGGTAAAGAATAGTAAAACAGCAAGTCCTACAAGAGATGAAGAAAAACCACTACCTAAAAGACCAACACCAATTTTAACACCAGAACTCAATCTAGAGTTGATAAGGCAAACAATACAGTTTGTCATTGGCATTACACCATTTTTAATGCTACTCAATGTCGTAAATGTATCTTCACACTGAGTGTGCGTACTAGAAAATGTTATACTTCCAAGCCATCCTAATCTAAGAGTAATATCTCTTGGATCTAGAAGATGGGAAGTTAATTCTAAAAATGTTCGATAAATTGGTAAAGCAAAAGTTTCTATAGCCCATTGAATATCCCTAATAGAACTAACAATCCATGCACAAAAAGCACACAAGAATAATTGCTGGCCAATTTCAGTCCAAACCTCTCCTAAGTTTTCCTCTTTAAATGAAGGCATAACTTTTAACATTTTAAATGCCATCCAAACAGCAAACCCCATCATGATAAGAGTAGGTCCCCCATCAATAACCTTGTTTGCTGAGGATAAAAACAATTGATCAATTAATTTAAGACAAGCACTCACAATATATGTTTGCCAACAATCAGACTGTGCTCTAGCATTTTCACCACTGCCTTTTCCTGCTGTATCATCATCAGAACATGCGCACAAAACAAGCACCATGGCAAATAAGAAAAGTTTGCTAAGCATATTAAAAGAGATATATTTTTTCCAATTTATTTTAAACATATCTAGTCCCCCCTTTTAATGACGCCACCAAGCTTTATAGCCCTGACTTCCAGTACCAGTTAAGAAACCCTTCCACGAAGTCAGCTTATTTGAAATATTTTTTTGTGCTTTATCTAAACGCATAATTCTTGAAGCAACATGTCCCCCTTCTTTTGCTGCAACTTTAGCAATATGTTTTGCAGGCTTAGTTATTGCATTTGCAATAGGTTTAGAGACAGCACCACCTGTTTTTGATCCTGCACTTGATGAAATTGATGTACCACCAATTTTTTTTACAAGTTCTTTTAATCCATTCATAAGTTGAACAAGCATTGCAAAACAAACGATTGTTAATAACAAAGAGCCAGAACTCCACAATCTTTCAGACGCTCCTTCAACATCATTTCTATCAAGTAACTTTCTAATATTTCCTCCGAAAGTATTTGAGGAAACAACTCCATTTTCATCAGCCTCACCCATACATAGTAGCATTAATTGAATAGAAAGTCCTAAAATCATACCAAGTATAACAAAGCCAAAAAATACAGCCATAAACTTATTCCATATATTTTTTCCATGATTAGTAGTTTTATTTGATATCATAAAGGAAATACCTAATGGTAACAGCATAGCAGCTATAGCCAAATCTATCATTAAATCAATAATGTAAAAACAAGTAGCAACAAGTAACGACCAACCAAATGTAAAGAAAATCATTCCATAGCATAGCATCAACCAATACCAAAATAAGATAAAGTCATCAGTTGCATTACACATCATTGCTTTTCCAATCGCAACAACGTTATATAACTCATCATTATAAGCTCTCGCACCTTGGTTTACTAAACTAAATAATGCAGGCCATCCCTCTCCATTAATAACCCACTCAAAGCGAACATTTCCAGATATTAATCTTTGTCCAATAATAAGTCCTGAGTGTAAAATAGGTGTTATTACAGAGTTTATTATAAACAAATTTTTATCTGTTAATAATACATAAATTACAGCCATTTTAAACCCTAAAAATAGCATACCTTTTTTATCAGCTGTTAAATATGTTGGTACATCGAGTTTTCCAAATGATCCAATAGATTTTAATGTATTAAATGCAATAAAAATTGCTGTTGCATATAACATAACCACTGCGAGAGGTTCGGCAAACATGTTCCAAGATTTTTGAGCTGCATCAGAAGAGGCCACAGTTAGCACATCAAACAAAATACAAAGTAAACAATTGTTTCCAATACCATCATTTAAATATGATTGAAATGTATCACATCCGCCACATGCATTAAGGAATAAAACAGCAAAAAGGGAGATAAAGAGTTTTTTAGCTCTTATAATCCTTTCAAATATGTTATTGAAATTAATCATATCAATTCTCCCTAATCCTTAATTCCAAAGAAATCTTTTACATTTTGTCTAAATTCTGCTTTGGCATCTTGGAATTTATCTGTTCCAGCCATAACCTTAGCCATAACCTTTTGTCCTATTTTAGTTTTTTTAAGGCCGTCACCTGTAGCTTTTCCAGTTCCTTTAACAACATGCTTAGTAATAGCATTAGAGCCATTAAGTGCAGAAGCCATTCCCTCAGCTCCTACCTTTTGTCCTGTCTTGCCAACACTACCACCTTCAGAAAGGGAATCAACAGTGGTTTCAATTTCTGTAAATATTCTAAATATCAACATGCAACAAAGTGATGTTAATACAAACCCTTTAGGTGACAAGTTTTCAGCCAAACTATCAACTTGAGGCAATGTAAGCACATTATTTCCAGTTAAATATTTCATTTCATCACCTTGACCACCAATAGCAGCTTCTAGCATTCTAATTGATAGATTCATAACAAGACCAAGTACAATAAAGTTGAAAGCAACGTTAACAAAAAGTGCCCAAGTTTTGTTTGTATATACTATTGTAAATTTAGATCCACCACATGCAATAGCAAATGGTAATACAATACAACCAACCGCAAGCCTAAATAAAACATCAAGCAAATAAAATGAAATACCAATGCAAATTAACCACCCCATAATATATACAACAAATCCAAAAGGTAATAAACTCCAATAGGTGTCAATAAAGCTATCCGGTAAAAAGGCTAAACAAATAAGTTCTCGTCCAATAGCAACAATTTGATAACTAGATTCGTTAAAGTCCTGAATTTTCTTTACCACAACAGTAAGTAACTCTCTAACACCTGTTGCATTACTAAAGTCAGCATTTACGGCTGTAGGAGAAAAAGAAGTTCCCAAATTCATTGATGCTTCAATAACAGGAGCAATAAAGTCACCATACATAAATGTGTTGCCTGCATCAGTTAAAAGTATCATAACAAAAGCCATTTTTACCATAAGTGGTACAACACCTTTCTTTTCATTAGAAAGGTAACCAAATGTATCTTGTTGAGAGAAAGAACCAACATTCTTTAATGTATAAACAGCTATATATATAGAAGAACCAAGAGCTAAAATAGCTTGAAGTGGTAAGGCAAATAAATCCCATGTGGTTTCAGCAACAGAAGAACAGGCATCTACAATTATTCTAAATACAGGCATCAAAATAAAATTGTCACCAACGCCCTCGCTTATATAGTCACTCAATGTGGGGCAACTTGCGCTAGCAGGACTAATCATAAATAATATGAAAAATGCTATATATATAATGTATGATTTTATTTTAATCATGTTTGCCTCCATTTTTCTTCTTAAAAGGCAAACCTAATACAAAAACCGCAATTAGTAGCATCATAGCTACTAAGCCAAGTGATAAATTAAACATCCACGACTTAGCAAAGAGATTGAACACATCTAAATATAAGATGATGCCAACTCCAATAAAAACCACAATCATACCAATAACAGACTTCATATTCGCCTCGGAAAAGTTCCTTAAACTAACTTATTATAACACAAAAAAATATTAACAAATATTACAATATCGTTAAATTTTTCCGTTATTTATAAATTTCACAGTATTATTTAGCACTTCTTCATTTTTCATCACATTCAAATAATGTCTCTTAAGATAAACTATATTTTTTGCTTTATAATTATTTTCTTTTATTGGAAATTTACATATTTTCAATATCTTACTAAACACGATATTTGTAATAGATTTAGAAAAAAGTACTAAACATTTTATATCACTGTCTATGCCGGGTAATGATTTAACTCCATTTTCGGTCATGTCATAAATCATTGGGCCAAAAATAGCTCTAGTTATTCTATATTTATTTATTAAATCGCACCAAATATTACCAGATAGAACAGGGTTCACCTCAACAATATTACGGATTCTCGTGTTGTTGCGAAAAGTTTGCATTTCAATGGGTAGGTTTAATGTTTTTCTTAAAATAAGGTTACCGCATCCTTTTGTAACAAATGATAATTCTTCAATATTTTCCATGTGATTAAGGAAAAATAATAATTGATGCGCACTAGACAAAGAGTTTCTAAACAATGAAGGGTAGTTAAGAGCAGCAACAGCCATGTTGGTTAATGTTAATTTTCGCCATAATGGCTTAAAAATATTTTTACCATCCATGTATCCATGAAGCAAAATAACCATTCGATTCGATTGTTTTGGTATTTCATAACATTCTATATATTTAATAAAAGCTTTTTGGCATACATCAAAACTACCACTAGCTCTTCTAATGTCCCACGAGTCTAAAAGACGATATTTTTTAGTAAAACAATGTCTTTGTATGCGCCATTTTTGATAGAAGAAAACGTCTTCCCAAAATAAAGAGCCTCCAAATGTAAAAAAATTAAAACTCATTTGATGTATCCCTATTTAATTCGTTATTATAAACAACGTTTGCCTGATTCGGTACAGCTGTTACAGTGATAAAAGAAGAGTTTTTTCCTTCCATTTGTATTAGTATTTGTACAGCCTTACCTTTTTTAACGTATGTCATTTGTGAAATTTCAGATCTAACAATAGCTATTTCAACCCAGCCTTTTTTAGGCATCTCAGCAGCATAAAAGTCAAAAATACGTCCGGAATTAAAGTCAGTATTAAAAGAAAGGCTTCCAATCCAGTTCTCTCCATTCCCAAGTGTTTTGGAGTCTTCTAGTAATAAATAAGATTTATCAGGAAAAGGTATGTCAGGAAAGTTTTGAAAAACCATAGGTATTTCTTTACCATTCGTTCCATATAAAACCGGTTCTTTTTGTGCGCAAGCCGAAAGAAGCGCTAATATAAGCAATAGTCTAATAGCTTTCATTTTATTATCTCCATTTATATCCATATATAATAAGAGAAGTTAATAAATAGAAAAGATTCAATAAATAATATCAGAGTCCATATATATAATGCAGAGTCCGTATATATAATAAAGTAAGAGTCTAATATAATAAGAGGCAAAATTTCTTTTAAATTAAAAGGTTTACAAAAAATATTCATAGTAATGTGTGTATTTTAAAAAGGCGAAAAAACAGGGGTTTAGAAGATATGTGCACAACAATGCATAAAAAAGTTCAATTTTTTTAAAAAAAAGTATTGACTTCTGCAAAAGGTGGTTATATAAGTCCTTTCACCGGAGCACGACGGGACGATATAAAATCCCAACGATGTCTTGCGGTCTTAACGCGAGTTAAGAGGTTATAAGAAATAGTAAAGAAGAAGTAAAAAGAGGATATGTAGGCAGTATA
>JAZQXC010000006.1:0-9659 GCA_045632645.1 Alphaproteobacteria bacterium
GCCATTTAACAAAGCAATACTACCACTAACAACAGGTGTTGCCATTGATGTACCACTCATTGTTATATATCCGTCTTCAGAAGCATTTGATGACACAATGTCTGTTCCTGGGGCTGATATACAATAACTTGATGCACTTCCGCATCTATTAGAATAATCCGCAATCTTGCCACTTGGTGCATTAGCATCAGCTGTACTACCATCTAAAGCAGCTACTGCCAAATATGGAACCTCTATTGCAACTCCATCTACAACTTCAGGTCCATTATAGCCATAAGCTTTTAAATCTAATTTAGGCAATCCCGCATGTATAGATGGCTCTTCTGTTTTTTCATTACCTGTCGCTTGTACCCAAACAGCACCATTTTTAGCCACATAAGAATATGCTTTTACCACATCTACGTCATCATATGGCAATACCCATGCATCATTAATATCATATAATTCTCGAATTATATTACCATTTTCATCAAGTTCTGCTGTTGAAACGCCCCAACTATTATTTATAACCCTAACACCACTATCAACTAAGTTTGTAATAGTTTCTTCAATTTTTGAATCTTCATCCATATCCCAACTAATAGGAATAACCTTAGCATTTTCAAATGCCACACCATGCATACCATCTTCATCGCCGTCTTTATTTCCAGCAATAATTCCAGCAACATGCGAACCATGATTAATTGTATCAACCATTAAAAGAGCATCATCACTTCCATTAACATCAACACCAGTTCCTGGGGCATAATAATCACTTCCATTTAGAACTTCAAAATCATTATAATCTACCTCTCCCAAATTTATATCATGATAATAATCTATAGTACGTACCACTGTATCAATCAGGTTTTCAAGCTCATCTTTTGTATATCCCTGTTCACCCTCTTTATAAATATTTTTATTTTCACCATTAACTTGGAACATTTCATAATATCTATCATTTTTTTCATTATGATATAAATAAATTCCAACACCATTTTTATAAAAACCTAAAACATTTCCTTTTTGGTTATACTTATTTAAGTCAAGCCCACCAATTATTTTATTATCAAGTTCTTTATTAGGACCAACACCAGTATCTAATACAGCAACCTTAATTTCGGCTAGTGGGGCATTACTATCTGCTTGATGACTACGAAGTTTGCCATCTTTATCTTTATAATACATTTTTGCATAAGCTTCAAATGCATTTATTGCGCTTAGGAAATTTCCTTTTCTATATTCAGGTGTATCAAAATCTCTAGCTTCTGCATTAACATATCCATCTGGAACTACAAATTCGCCACCGGTATTATCACCACCAGTATCATCGCCACCAGTATTATCACCACCGGTATCATCGCCACCAGTATCATCGCCACCGGTATCATCACCACCAGTATCATCGCCACCAGTATTATCACCACCGGTATCATCGCCACCAGTATCATCGCCACCGGTATCATCACCACCAGTATCATCGCCACCGGTATCATCACCACCGGTATTATCGCCACCGGTATCATCGCCACCGGTATCATCACCACCGGTATTATCGCCACCGGTATCATCGCCACCGGTATCATCGCCACCGGTATCATCGCCACCAGTATCATCGCCACCGGTATCATCACCACCGGTATTATCGCCACCAGAAGGTGGAACAACAGGCTCATCATCTATAGGTGGAACAACAGGAGCTTTTTCTTCACTACCCCCACCACCGCCGCCACCAGCAGCAAGTGCACCTCCACCAACAGCAACAGCAACAGCACCTAACCCCCAAGCCCAATATGCAGGTCCACTACTTGCACTAACACTTGGAGTTACACTTCTCTCATAATGATAACCACGTTCTTCGCTTCTAACATTTTTCTTATTAACATTTTTCTTAGCATACTTAACACATTCGTGCTTAGTATTTGCACCCCATTTTTCCAAAAATTTTACAGCTTCAATATTTTTATTTTTTAATGCCAAACAATACGCTGTATCGCCATTTGCATTAGTAAAATCTATCGCATTATTATAGCGTTTAATAATCCTAAAATATTCAACATTATTAACCTTTGCTTGTCTATATATCTCAACAGCACTAAGCCCATAAGCTTCAGCATTTTTTATAGTAAAAACATTTATTATAAACGTTAAAAATAATATCAAAATCTTATTTAATAAACGCATCAAAATTCTCCAAACGAACATATGTTTGTAGAATTATAACCACCAATCCTTAAAAAAAACTTTAATATTAAAAATATTTCAAAATAAAATCTATTATATCAACATCAGCAACAGGAAATTCAAAATTATTAAGTTCATCAACTCTAACCCATTTCAAATCCTGATGAACAAGTGCCTTTAAGTTTTCTATATCTTTAATTTCAACCCTATAAACCGAAAGCTTAAACTCACCATGTTTATAATCTTTTACCACATCAAGCAAAAACTCCTTAACCACAGTGTCAACATTAAGCTCTTCTTTTAATTCTCTAACAATGCACTCTTCAATTGTTTCACCATTTTCTTGTTTGCCACCAGGAAACTCCCAAAGCCCAGCCAAATCTTTACCTTGAGGTCTTTGCCCAATAAGTATCTCATTTTTATCATTAACAATTATAGCAGTACCCACAATTTTCATAATTTATCCTTTAATTTAAATAAATATTAAGTATTTACCATAAAGACTAATAAAAATACTATCAAAAGGGAAAAAAATGTTTGGATTTTTCAACAAAAAAGTTTTTAACAAAGGATACTTACCTGTATCTGAAGGTCACGAGATTTTTTATCAAGAACTTGGCAACAAAAATGGCGAAGTTGTCTTATCTTTCCATGGTGGTCCTGGTGGAAAGTCTAAAACAAGCCATGCCGAATACTATAATCTAAAAAAACAGCGCGTTATACTTTTCGACCAACGTGGCTCTGGTCTATCTAAATCAGAAGATATAACAACCCTAAACGATACAAGGCGAATCATCAAAGATGCCAAACGCCTACTTGACTATTTAGGTATTGAAGGTCCAATTTCTGTTGGTGGAGGATCTTGGGGTTCAACACTTGCTCTATTATTCGCAGAAAAATATCCTCATTTAGTAAAGAATCTATATTTAAGTTCCATCTTTTTAGCAAGGCATGAAGACACCGAATGGATGCTAAAAGATAGCGCCCTTTTCTATCCAGATTTGCTAGAAGAAATACACCATCAAAGCGAAGGCGAAAACCCATACATACACTATGCAAAATTAGTTTATTCAGACGACCTAGGCTCAATTCAAAAAGCTATCAAATATATGGTTCATTATGAATACCAACTAGGCAAAACCGACCCCAAATTTGAAGAGGTTCGCATTGATAACGAAATCATCGACTCTGCCCGTATATACTTATACTACGCAGCAAATCGTTATTTCTTAGAAGAAAACGAAATCATCAAAAATATCGATAGCATAAAAGATATTCCAACCCTAATTGTTCATAACAGATTAGATATGTGTTGCCCACTAAAAGGAGCTTGGGATTTATATCGTGCGCTAAATAATGCTAAAATAGAAATTATTTCAGATATTGGACATGGTGGCAAAAAACTAAAACAAGCTTTTAGAAAACACTTCTAAGCAGAACGATCATAAACTCTAAACTTCATCATCCGTTTAGCCTTTGGCATATCAATAAAGATGGCCATAACCCCGTTTTGTTTTTCAACCTCTTTTGAATACATACGCTCTAAGCGGACCATAATCTCTTTACGTGACTGATAACCAATAAACTCACAAGGCAACATATTAACCATCGTCTCAAAATCATCAAACAAAGCAATCCCTTTAACCTCACGCGTAATAGTTTCTTTATTTTCTAAATTAACATAATCAACCATATCGCCAACAGCAATATCGTGCATATTTGTTGTATAAGGTCTAATATCAATTTTGCGCACATTGCCTACAATTTTATTAAACGCAAAAGGATAAACCTCTATTTGATGTTTTTTTTCGGCCATTTTTTTATATCCTCATCTAAAAAACTTTCTAATTTAGATATAACAGCATAATTTTTAATTGCAACAACTTTTTATACATTTTAGTATGTATGTTAGTGTTTTATATTTGACACCACTCATTTTTTGTGGTAAAATAATAATGTTTTAGTAGGTATTATGTTTATTTTTAAGTTTTATTATTTGTTGTTTTTTGTTTCATATTTTTTAGGTTTTACCGAGAGAATTGATATAAAAAAGAGCAAGTATTGCTTATTACTAAACATATACCTACTCTTTTTTATGAATTTTACTTTTAACCCGTTAATAGGTCAAATCTGGGGGCAACTTCATCATTTGGTTTATTAACATTAATCTAAAAAATTATGACAACATACAACTCACTAAAGTCAGAAGTTTTCTGTGGTTTAAGCATGCTAATTGGCTTTTTCACACAGCTTTTCTTGGGTCCTATTTTTAACTTCTCTGCTCTTGGTGGAGATTTAGCTTTGGGTATCTGGTTTATATCTCTTAGCATAATGTGCTTTGTTATCTTTGGCACATTATATGGCATCACTTTCATCGGTGATAAAATAAACAAAGAAAAAACCGCACAGATTCTGATATTATGTATCAGAAAAATGCAAGAGAAGTTTAACAGATATGTTGAGCGAGTTTTGGGCCGATAAATTTCGACTACGCTCGGATGCTTGTGTTTAATTGCACAAGCCTCCGGGCTTTTTTATTAAAAAGAGGCGAATTTCTTCGCCCCACATTAAACTTCATTTCTTTTCAAATGATACTGGCACAAAATTAATACAGCAATATAAGGAATAAACATCTCACTAGTTTCTTCAACTAACTGAAAAATTTTATATACATCATCACTTAAGCCAACTCCACCATTAGCCTTGCGATAATTTGCCGGAAATCTATCAATATACTTAGATACAACGCCAATAACACACATTGTTGCAATAGACCAAGTAACGGTATTTAACTCAAAAAAACTTTTCACTAAATGTTTTGAGTATTTAACTCCTAAATAAATAACCACACCTAAAATAATTAGCAAAAAAAGACCAAAAACTATCTTTTCACCAACAGGATTATTCGGATTTAAGAAAAAGCGAGATTTAAATGGGGTAGTATCTGTTTTAGATAAATGACGATGGAGACCAAACTCTCTTAAAAAACAACACATTGCTAAAAATAAATATATTCCCCAAGATCTAATTTTATCTTTATAATCATTACAAAAATAAATCAAACATGCAATCAAAATAACATACCCAATATGGGCTACATCTTCAACAAATCCACCCTCTTTTGTAAAAAGCAAAATATCACTTGCATGATATTTATAAATAACTCCCGCAAAACCTCCCCAACACAAAATAAAAAAAAGAGGCATAAAAAACGGAGATAAAAAACATTTTTTCAACATATAAAACCTCATATACTTTTTAATTTAATTCACTAAAAGTATATAAAATTTTATACCTTTATACCATAAAAAAAACAAATTTAATAACAAAAAAGAGAATATTTTTATACCCTCTTTTTCCTGAAATAAGCTTAAAAATTTTTATTACAAAAACTCTTTTATTGGCGCATAAGATTTTCTATGTTCAGGTGTTATTCCATATTTTTTCAAAGCTTCAATATGCTCTTTTGTTCCATATCCAGCATTTTTTTCAAACCCATAATAAGGATATTCTTTTGCCATATCCTCCATAAGTTTATCACGATACACCTTTGCCATAATAGAACCAGCAGAAATAGAATAAGACTTAGCATCACCTTTAACCACAGCTTTTGCATTATAATTAAATTCTTTTGGCACTCTATTACCATCAATCAAAACCAAATCTGGCTTAACACCTGTGTTTAAAATAGCTCTTTTCATCGCCTCAAAAGTTGCATTCAAAATATTTTTTTCATCAATTTCTTTAGCACTTGCAACGCCAACCTCAGCTAATATATTTCCTTTTTCTTTTTCTTCTAATAAAATTTCATATAATTTTTCACGTTTCTTTTTAGATATTTTTTTAGAATCATTTAAATTTTCAAGCAAATAAGGATTAACTTCTCTTGATAAAAAAACAACACACCCCGCAACAACAGGACCAACCCAAGGTCCACGTCCTGCCTCATCAACTCCTGCAACCAAACCCTCAACACTATTTTCAAATTCAAAATCAGGCATATTATCCTCTTAATAAAAAAAACAAACTAAATAAAGTATAAAAACTTAAAGCTATATAGCAAGTTTTTTCCCACCTCATAAACAAATATTTACTTAATTAAAGTTTGCCACCTACTTATTCTCTTCCAAAGAAACCACTTATTTTATTTTTAAATTTCTGTACTTTTTGTTTTCTCATAGCTTCATTTAGCAATTTTTTAATTTTATCATTAACTGTATAATCAATCGCTGTTTTTCCATCAATATCTTTTTCATCAACCTTTGCACCCATTGATAGCAAAGCCTCAACAACCTCAACTTTTCCATATATTGAAGCCTTTATTAGCGCTGTGTAGCCTTCATTATCTTTTTCATCAACCTTTGCACCCCTTGATATTAAAGTTTTAACAACCTCTACATGACCCTTTTTTGAAGCTTTCATCAAAGCTGTTTCACAAATTAGAGTCTTTTCATTAACCTTTGCCCCAGCATCAAGCAAAGCCTCAACAACCTCAACATGGCCCTTTTTTGAAGCCCATATCAGCGCTGTATAGCTATCATTATTTTTTTCATTAACCTTTGCCCCAGCATCAAGCAAAGCTTTAACAACCTCAACATGCCCATTTCTTGAAGCCCATATCAGCGCTGTATAACCAAATGTATCTTTTTTCTCTAAATTTGCTCCATCTTTTATCAGCTCAATAGCTGTTTTTTCATCAATTTCATCTATATCTTCTGCATCCAATATTTTTATTAATTCATCGCCCATACCTTCTTTATCAACTACTTCAACAGCACCCATCTCTCTTAAAGCTTGTGCGACCTTTTCATTACCATATCTTGAAGCCCAAAAAAGAAGCGATTTACCTCTATAAGGTTTATTTAATTCTTTATCCAAAAATGAGGTTAAAAAAATAGCTTTAGGAGTTTCACCTTTTTTTAATGCCTCAATAAATTGCTCTCTAAATGTTTTACTCATCTTTATTCTCTCCCAAATAAAGCACTTATTTTATTTTTAAATTTCTGCACTTTTTGTTTTCTCATAGCTTCATTTAGCAATTTTTTAATTTCATCATCTCTTGTATAATCAATCGCTGTTTTTCCATCATCCTTTGTTATTGTAACATCAGCACCATTATTAAGTAATAGTTTAACAACCTCAACATCACCACGCTCAGAAGCCCTCATTAGCGCTGTGCCGCCAAATTTGTCTTTTTCATCAACCTTTGCCCCCCTTGATAGCAAAGTTTTAACAACCTCAACATCAGCATGGATTGAAGCCCATATCAGCGCTGTATAGCCCTTATCATTTTTTTCATCAACCTTTGCCCCAGCATCAAGCAAAGTTTTAACAACCTCAACATAATCATTTGCTGAAGCCGTCATTAGCGCTGTATAGCCCGTATCGTTTTTTTCATTAACCTTTGCCCCAGCATCAAGCAAAGCTTTAACAATCTCTACATGATCATTTGCTGAAGCCCATATCAGCGCTGTATAGCCACTATCGTTTTTTTCATCAACCTTTGCACCCCTTGATAGCAAAGCCTCAACAACCTCAACATTACCATACATTGAAGCCATCATTAGCGCTGTATAGCCAAATTTGTCTTTTTTCTCTATATTTACTCCGTCTTTTATCAGCTCAATAGCTCTTTTTTCATCATTTTTATCTATAACACCTGCATCCAATATTTTTAATAACTCTTCGCTCATACCTTCTTTATCAACTTCTTCAACTGCACCCATCTCTCTTAAAGCTTGTGCGACCTTTTCATTACCATATCTTGATGCCCAAAAAAGTGGTGAGCGATAATCATAAAGCTCATTTATCTCATTTTTCATAAACTGCGTCAAAAAGATAGCTTTATCTTCTTTTCCATCTTTTAACGCCTCATAAAACTGCTCTTTAAATGTTTTACCCATCTTTATTCTCCTAAAGAGCTTTCCCTTCTACTTTTAAAAGTTTGTTCATTTTGTTTTTCTTTTTGTTTTCTCATAGCTTCATTTAGCATTTTTTTAATTTTATCATTACGTGTATAATCAATCGCTGTTTTTCCATCATTATCTTTTTCATCAACCTTTGCACCCATTGATAGCAAAGCCTCAACAACCTCAACTTTTCCAGACCATGAAGCCCTCATCAACGCTGTTTTTCCATCATTATTTTTTTCATCAACCTTTGCCCCAGCATCAAGCAAAGTTTTAATAACCTCAACATATCCATATCTTGAAGCCTGCATCAACGCTGTTACTCCATCATTATCTTTTTCATTAACCTTTGCACCAGCATCAAGCAAAGCTTCAACAACCTCTACATGACCATCGTATGAAGCCTGCATCAACGCTGTTTTTCCATCATTATCTTTTTCATCAACCTTTACACCAGCATCAAGCAAAGTTTTAACAACCTCTACATGACCATTTTTTGAAGCGCGCATCAACGCCTTTTCATCAACCTTTGCCCCAGCATCAAGCAAAGTTTTAACAACATCTAAACAACCGCACATTGAAGCATTTATTAGCGCTGTATAGCCCCTATGGTCTTTTTCATCAACCTTTGCCCCAGCAGCAAGCAAAACTTTAACAACCTCAACTCTACCATACACTGAAGCCCATATCAACGCTGTATAGCCCTTATCGTTTTTTTCATCAACCTTTGCCCCAGCATCAAGCAAAGTTTTAACAACCTCTACATGACCATTTGATGAAGCCCATATCAGCGCTGTATAGCCTTGTTCATCTTTTTTCTCTATATTTGCTCCGTCTTTTATCAGCTCAATAGCTCTTTTTTCATCAATTTCATCTATATCTTCTGCATCCAATATTTTTATTAATTCATCGCTCATACCTTCTTTATCAACTTTTTCAACAGCACCCATATCGCTTAGAGCTTTTATAACTTTTTCATTACTGTACTTTTTTGCCCAAAAAAGTGGTGAGCGATAATCATAAAACTCATTTATCTCATTTTTCATAAACTGCGCCAAAAAGATGGCTTTATGGGTAATGCCATGCTCTAATGCCTCTACAAATTGTTCCTTAATTGTTTTACCCATCTTTATTCTCCTAGATTTTTTATATTTAATAAAATAATACCATAAATCAAATTCTAAAACAAGTAAAAAACACAAACAAAATCCCCTCATCCTATCGCTAATATCATAGCAATTTATACATCTTTTAACTATCCCCCTCTTTTCTCCATCGTCATTGCGAGCACATCTTCTCCCCCGTCATTGCAAGGAGCATATGCAACGTGGCAACCCATAACTACATACAAAAATAAAAGAGAGAAAATCCTAGCATGAATTTTCTCTCCTTGAAACTCAGATAAAAGAGTAAAATTTGAGATAGATACTCAATTTACCTTTTGGGCTTAGATTAAAATTCGTTATACGAGGTTAATAGAAGTAAAAATAAAAGAGAGAAAATTTTAGTGTAGTAAAACCTACATGAATTTTCTCTCTTTTCAATTTTTACGATTAGAAACCCGTAGAACGGATTTTAATCATTATT
>JAZQXC010000007.1:0-261193 GCA_045632645.1 Alphaproteobacteria bacterium
GCCATTTAACAAAGCAATACTACCACTAACAACAGGTGTTGCCATTGATGTACCACTCATTGTTATATATCCGTCTTCAGAAGCATTTGATGACACAATGTCTGTTCCTGGGGCTGATATACAATAACTTGATGCACTTCCACATCTATTAGAATAATCCGCAATCTTGCCACTTGGTGCGTTTGCATCAGCTGTACTACCATCTAAGGCAGCTACTGCCAAATATGGAACCTCTATTGCAACTCCATCTACAACTTTAGGTCCATTATATCCATAAGCTTTTAAATCTAATTTACCAACACTAGCATGAACATCAGCCTCCATAGCCCCATTATTACCTGTCGCTTGTACCCAAACTGCTTTATTATTTACTGCATATGAATATGCAAGTAAAAAGTCTCTATCATTAATAGCCAACCACTCTTTATTAGATGCATTAACAACATCTGTAACATCTATACCCCAGCTATTATTTAAAACTCTAGCTCCATCATCAACCATATTTTTTATAGTAGCAAACATCTTGGATTCCAAATCCCAACTACCACTAATAATTTTAGCATTATCAAACGCCACACCATGTATTCCATAATTATCTTTACGCCCAGCAATAACGCCTGCAATATGTGTTCCATGAGATAATCTATTAATATATTTCCACCAAGTTTGATAATCATTTTCTTTAAGATCGTTTTCGGTTCCTGGAGCCCCACCACCATTATTTACGATCATAAAATCTTTAACATCTAGTCCGTAATATTTATATAATTCATTTTTCAATTTATCTATATTATCATACACTCTATCGCCAAGACTATATAAGGTTCCAGCTTTTGTATTTACTGGCAAAAAATAATATTTGTTATTATTTTCTATTATATAATAGTGAATATCATCTTTAACATAAACCCTCACATTTCTCTCACTATTATAACGATTATTACCATATTCACCAACAATCTTATCATTTATTTCATCATTATAGAATATACCGCTATCAAGCACGCCAACTTTAATAGTTTTTAATTTTTCATCAGAATTAAACTGATGACCAACCAATTTACCATTTTCATCTTTTACATAAATTTTAGCATATGCATCAGATGCATTTATCGCTCTTAAAAAATTACCTTCATCATATTCTTTTGTTTCAAAATTACCTTTATTTAAAGGTTGAAATTGTGGTCTAGCATCAACACCATCATCATTACCACTTTCACCTTCATTTCCATCTTCACCACCATCGCCTCTTGTATCATCGCCTTCACTACCTTCGCTATCGCCACTAGAACCTGGTGTATTATCATCTTCATCACCACCATCATTTCCACCGGTACTTGGCATATCGTTTCCGCCTTCATTATCACCACCATCTACTCTAGTATCATCATCAGGTGTTGGATTTGGCTTAACTGTAGCCTCTGTCTCATCACTACTACCACCGCCTCCTCCACCAAGAGCAAGCGCCCCACCTCCAACTGCAACAGCACCTAGTCCCCAAGCCAAATAGTTTGTTCCACTCCTAACACTTTCAACCCCTTTTCCAGGACTATTTACACCTTGATAACGTTGTGTATATCCCTTTAATGGTTTATCACTTTTAATAGCACTAATACATTGATGATTTTTATTAGCCCCATAATGACGTAAAAGTTTAGCTGTTTCCATATCATTATACTTAAGAGCTATACAATAGGCTGTATCCCCAAAACCATTTGTAACATCAATAAGTTCGCCATAGTCAGAAACATTTTTCAAAAAGTTATAATTTTTAAGTTTAGCCTGTCTATAAATAACAAGCGCATTAACACCAAACTCTGCACGACTAACAGCAGGCATTAGCGCTAAAACTAAAAACAAAGCTAAATAAAAAATTTTCTTCATTTACTACTTCTTTTTTTATTTCTTAAATCTACAACACATAATACAATAAAAATACTAAAAAAACAACTTAAAAAAACAAAAAAAGCAAGCCTCATAGCCTGCTTTTTTCACCTAAATTAATAAACCAAATTATTTAACACTAAGTTCTTTTTGGTTTTTACCTAATTTAGCATATTGCTCTAATATAACAGCTGCTTTTTTAGGTTGATTAACACACCCTGGTCCTGCAATACAACCACCTTCGCAACACATTACTTCAAGCATATTAGCGCCATCATCAAGCCCCTTAAGAGCAAACTTCTTTAATAGTTTAACACTATCTTTTGTTAAACCATTAATAGCATAAGGTCTATAATCTGCTTTTTCTTCAATAAGGTTAGCAACAGCAGCAGCCACACCACCAGAAATCGCATATCTACGAGATTGTAAAGAAGACTCATCTGCAAAAACATCAGCCTCAATAGTATTAATATCAATTTCTTTTGCCCCCATCATAGAAGCCACATCTTGGAACACCAAAACATAATCTACATTAGGATCATTTTCTGCTTCAATACGTTTAGCAAGACAAGGACCAACAAATACAATTTTAGCATCTTTGTATCGTTCTCTAGTAATTTCTGCAATATAACGCATTGGACTACCAGTATGAGAAACAAATTTTTCAATTTCAGGCACATGAACTTTTGCTGTTTTAACATACGCTGGACAACAAGATGTAGTCATAAATTGAGCGCCTTCCTCCATTCTCTCAATAAATTCTTTAGACTCATCACGAGATGTATATTCAGCACCATATGCCACATCAACAACATCATCAAAACCAACAGCTTTTAATGCCGCAATAGCTTTTCCTAAATCAACACCAAATTGTCCCAAAATAGCAGGTGCCACCATAGCAATAACTTTTTGATTAGGATTTTTAATATGCTTAATAACATCAATCATCTGAGAGTTATATGTTATTGCACCAAAAGGACAAGACTGCAAACATTTTCCGCAAGAAATACATTTCTCAACATCAATTTCTTCCAAACCATTTTCATCTTTTTTAATAGCGTTTACAGGGCAAATATCTTCACAAGGAACAACAGATTTATGAATAGCACCATATGGACAGTTTGTTGCACAAAGTCCACACTTAATACATGCATCTTGGTCAATAAACGCTTTATCAGTAACACTAATTGCTTTCTTAGCACAATTAGCCTCACAAGGTCTTGCAACACAACCTTGGCACATAGGTGTTACTTCAAAAGTTTTCGCTCTACATGCATTACAAGCCTTCTTCATAACAGAAAGCCCAGCTCTTGGAGCTTTATCTCTACTCAAAGCATCTTTTACTAAATCATCAAAACTACGATTCGCATCAACTTCTTGCGCAAGCAAACCTAAACACGCCCAAATCTGTCCTTTAATAGCAGCATGCCCTGCCTCAACATTTGCTCTTGTATTGTGCTTATTGCAAAGCTCTACATAAACACTCTCAATATCGCTTAAATCATTGAAAAAGAAAGATTTAGCAACTTTTTCCATTATTTCTTGACGAATAGGTGTCAAATAATTTTTTGCAGCTAACATTTAAAGCCCCCTAAAATACAATTAAACTATTTAAATATTAGGATAAAATCTATAAAATTTCGTATAAATATGCAAGAAAAATAACAAAAAAAACTATTTTTACTTTTTTAGGGTTGACACATAGACAAAAAAACTATATTATAACTTCTGAAAAAATAATTTTATGCATAAATTTATAATTATGGAGCATTTTAACTTTAGCCAGTCAGGCCTGATGAGCTTTAGCTTCACATCTCAGATTGGAGCTAGCAACAAAGAAAAAAGCAAATGTCCTACATTCGAAGATATTTGCTTAGAGATGTTGTACGATGAAAAACCTGAAAGCTGTGATAACACACCTTTCTACCTGGTTTACACGAAAGATGGCTACGCATATTCTGCACCAAATGCAGACAAGGCATTAAGCGCATCGCTCGCAAGCACAATTCACGTACCATCAACAAACAAAAAGACATACCTTCCGAACTGTAACACAGGAGTTTTCATTCTCCAAGACGGAGAATACAAACTTCTCTACAAAGCAGAACGTTTTTACAAAAGTAAAACACCACGCTTTCTATCTCGTTCATTCTTAAATAAAGCATTCAAACCATTATTTGAGAACATCGAGATAACACTCGGACAGTTAGGCTACGGTGATGAAAAATGCATTGCATGGATGTTATCAACCAATAAAGGTGTATATTACATTCCATGGCACAACGGGTTCATCATCCCGGCATCTGAGAGCCTTACATTTGAAAAGCGCAAGTTTGATGACATCAGGAAAACGTACAAGATTCTGCGTTTTCACGAAACCACAAACAGCGACTTCAAAGTAGATTAGATTTACCACTCTAACTACTTTAAAAAAGCCCCTAGTTTTATACTTAGGGGCTTTTTTTTAAACTAATTATACCTTAACAATATGAAGCACATTTGTTAAACCAACTTTTCCAAACGGATATCCAGCAGTTAACAAAACAAACTCTCCTTCTTTAACCATTTTATAGTCAAGAGCAACTCTTCTTGCAACCCCTGCGATATTATCAAAACCTTCAAACACTTTTTTATCAACAAATGTTCTAACCCCCCAAACCAAACTCAATCTATTTGCAATTTCATCATTAGGAGTAATAGCAATAACAGGAAGCTCAGAACGTTCTTGCGCCATAGATAATGTTGTAGCTCCACTAACAGAGAATGTTGTAATAACCGAAACCTTATCCATAACCTTCACAGCCTCACTTGCCGCATGAGTAATTGCATGCGATTCGTCTTTGCAACTATGGTCGCTAGTAAAACGATTTACTATTTCAAAATATCTAGAATCGTTTTCAATTGTTTCAATAACACCCCTCATTGTTTTTACAGTTTCAACAGGATAATCACCTGTTGCTGTTTCAGCAGAAAGCATCACCACATCGCAACCATCATAAACAGCATTAGCCACATCAGATACTTCCGCGCGTGTAGGAATGGGTGCAGAAATCATCGATTCTAACATCTGAGTTGCGACAATCACCGGTCTTGCATATTCTCTACATTTTGCAACAATACGTTTTTGTAATAAAGGCACTGTAACAACCGGACACTCAACACCCAAGTCACCACGCGCCACCATAATCATATCAGATGCTTTAATAATTTGGTCTAACTCATCAAGTGCTTGAGGCTTTTCTAATTTAGAAATAATCCACGCTTTTTTACCAATAATTTTACGCGCTTCTTTAACATCGCTTAAACGCTGAACAAAAGATAAGCACACACAATCAACACCAATTTTTAATGCAAAATCTAAATCTTTAAGATCTTTCTCAGTCAAAGGAGAAATATTCAAAGATGAGTTAGGAAGGTTAACACCTTTATGGCTAGAAATAACACCCCCAACTTCTACTTCTGTTACAGCACTACACTTATTCACTTTAAGTACTTTTAAGATAATATTACCATCATTAACCAAAAGAGTGTCGCCAACTTTCAACGCCTCAAAAATTTCTTTATGAGGAAGACAAACTCGATTCTCATCTCCTAAATCTTTTTTCATATCCAAAGTAAACTTCTGACCTTTCTTCAAAGTTACTTTATTTTTCTCAAAATCTCCGATTCGAAGCTTAGGACCTTGCAAATCTGCAACCACAGCCACATGCACATTTCTTTCTTTAGCAACTTTTCTAATATTTTCATAGACTATTTTATGTTGTTCATGCGTTCCATGGCTAAAATTCAAACGAAACGCATCAACACCAGCATCAATCAATTCAGCAATTTTACCTTCTGTATTAGATTGTGGACCAAGTGTTGCTAAAATTTTTGTATGTGTGCTAATAGGCATATTATCTCTCCTAAAGTTATAAACTTATATATTCACACTCTCATATACATCATAATTGTTTAACAACTTATTATTATTCATCATCTTCACAAGTTTTTCTTGTAAAACAAAAATATTTATATTATGCTCCAAACCCGTAATGTATTAAAAAACCATATAGGGAGATAAATTATGTCAGAAAATGAAGTTGGTGGAATTGATAGCTCAAGACTTAACTCTTTAATTGAACGTATTGAACGCTTAGAAGAAGAAAAAAAGGGTATCGCATCTGACATCAGAGACATCTATGCAGAAGCAAAAGGCGTTGGTTTTGATGTAAAGATTATGAGAACAATCATTAAATTAAGAAAAATGAATCAAGCAGACAGAGATGAGCAAGAATTTTTGCTTGAAACATACAGAAAAGCATTAAACGTATAAAAGTAAAAAAAGCACCAAATTGGTGCTTTTTTTTTACACCATAACAATACCTGAAACCAATGCATAAATAGCAAACAATGCAACAATCAACAAAACCCCTGCACCAAATTTCTCACCAGCAGAAAAGATTGGTTCCAAAGGAGCATTTTGCTTTCTTGCATAACAAAAAACAGGAATACCCAAAGCCATAAATATAATCGCCATCAATAAATAGTTTAATCCGGCAGCATATATTAGCCACAATGCATAAATTGCACCAATAATCGCAGAAAATAAAGCAACTGATCGTCTAATATAAAAATTAGTTGGATACTCATGGTCTTCGCATAATTTCCACAAATAAAGAGCACTCATAAAATATGCTGGCAACACCATCACACTAGTTATGCTAAGCATCGTATTCCATGCATTATTAGAAAAATATACAAGCAGCATAAAAACTTGCATCAATCCACTAGTAAAATAAAGCGATACAACAGGCGCAAATTTTTTATTTTCTTTTTGAAACTCTTTAGGAAAAGTTCCATTAGATGCCGCTGCCTCGGGAATTTGTGCCGTAACCATTGTCCATGCAAGCCAGCTTGTTAATACCGAAATCAAAAGACCTATATTCATAATATAAGCCCCCCATTTACCAATCACAAGCTCTAGTACTGCCGCCGTAGATGGATTAGGAAGTTTTGCTAATTGTTGTTGCGATAAAAGACCATAAGGCAAAACAGATAACAAAACATATACAACCAAACACCCAACAAAACCAAGCACAGTTGCCCTACCAACAGATGTCTGATTTTTTGCATGTTTACTCATAACAACAGCGCCTTCAATACCAATAAACGCCCATAATGTCACAAGCATTGTACCCTCAATTTGTTTTTGAATATCGCCTAATTGCTTCTGATTTTCTCCCCAAAAATCAAACGAAAATTTATCAGCATGGAAAAATATCATTGTTACAACAATAAAAAATAACAATGGCACAATTTTAGCAACCGTACCAATAAGGTTAATAAAACTTGCTTGCTTAACACCTTTAAGCACAATCAAGTTAAATCCCCAAATAAGAATACTTCCTCCAATGATTGAATATAAATTATTTCCGCCAGCAAAATATGGTGGAAAGAAATAATTTAATGCATCCATTGTAATAACAGCATAGCCAACATTACCACATATTTGGCAAAGCCAATAAGACCAACCAATTGTAAAGCCTACATACCGTCCAAAACCAGCCCTAGAATACATATAAATACCAGCTTCCAAATCTGGCTTTACAACCGATAAAATCCTAAATGTATTTGCAATAAAATAAACACCAATACCTGTAATAAGCCATGCCAAAATAACCGCACCAACCGATGCTCCAGAAGCCATATTTTGAGGAAGGCTATAAATACCTCCCCCAATCATAGAGCTAATCACAACACCGGCAAGTGCTAAAACACCTAAATTCTTATCATCATTTTGTGTTTTAACCATTTTTTCTTGTTTTGCCATATCATATCCCCTATTATAAATTATTACAATTTAACAGGTTCTGCATGCTCAAAATTAAGAAAACCAAGGCAGGTTAAACAATAACCAAATTGTTGCTCAATATTTACAAAATTATGGAACATCTGAAATTCACTATGCTTTTCAACTCCTCTAATTTCAAGCTCATGATTAAGCGATTTATTAAGCCACATCTTGGCATGACCTTCTGCTATTTCATCATCAATTGGTGTATCAAAATATTCCACATATTCTGCCGCCCAACCACCAATCAACTCGCCTTTTTTATCTCTACCCCAACAAATACCAACACCAGTTGCAATCGCTTTGTGTTCATCACGATTAGCACCATTTGCCGCCATAATCACTTCTAAAACAGCTCCATGCTTAAAGTTTCCTGCAACTTTATCAACTTCTACAATATTACCATAAAGCTCTTTAGGTAAAACTGATGTATAAGGAACAATATTAAAGTTCTCAATTTTTGCTTCAAGCAATGCTGAATCATAGCAAAATGTTTCAAATGGTTGAGGGGGAATACCATCATTTGATTGCCCTCTTCCACCAGTTATAAATGCTAAAGTTGGATATCTAACACCAATTGTCATATTTCATCTCCTAAAAAATTATACTAAAACAAGAGATGAAATAAGCTGTTATTTTATATTTTAAACTATCCTTTTTGCTATATTTAGATAATCTTGAGGACTTAAATCTTCAGCTCTCAAAGTTGGTTCAATTCCAAGCTCTTCTAAACACTCTAAAATTAAAGGAACACCTTTTAAGCTCTGCCTAATCATTTTACGTCTTTTAGAAAAAGAAAGCCCAGTTAAATATTCAACTTTTTTAAGAACATCTTCATCAATAACTTCATCTTTTGGCTTAAACAACAATACCGAAGACCAAATTTTTGGTTGAGGAACAAAACATGTTGGACTTAAATCAAATAACCTTACAACTTCACATTGAAGTTGCGCCAAAATAGAAATACGACCATAATCCTTAGACCCAACTTTGGCCATAATCCTATCAGCCACTTCCTTTTGAAACATCAATGTTAAACTCTTATATTTACTAATTTCTAAAAGCCAATTACAAAGTAGCACAACAGAAATATTATAAGGCAAATTACTAACAATATGACACTTGCCATTTTTAGTATAATTTTCATCCCATGCAAACTTCAGCGCATCACCATTTATTATTGAAAGATTTGGATAACACTCCTTAATTTCTGCCAAAATATTAAGGCACCTCTCATCCATTTCAATAACTTTTAATTCATCAGGATTGCACCTTAAAATAGCTTGCGTTAACCCACCAGGGCCAGGGCCAATTTCAACAACTTTCTCTCCGTTTAAGTTCAAAAGACCTTGCTCAGATAAACTTAATCTCATAATCTTATCAACAATATTACTATCAAGCAAAAAATTCTGCCCTAAAGCTTTTTTTGCCATAAGCTCATATTTTTCAACAAATTCTTTTGTACTTAAAGGTTTTTTATCCATATTAAAACTTCTTTTCAACAACAGAGTGATTACGCAAATCTCTAATATATTTATTTTCAATTTCACCAGATTTTCTATTTTCAATAAACTTTCTAACCTCATCTTCTGACGGTAAAGTTTTATCTGCTTTATCTGGATTATAAACTTTTTCTAGCCTAAAAATATAATAATCATTACGATACAAAATCGCATTAGATATACCACCCTCTTTTAATGATTTAATAGCATTTTCTAAAGGAATAGCTAACTGTCCAGGAGCAATCCAGCCAAGCTTACCACCGCTTGGAGCACTTGCACTTTGAGAAAACTGCACAGCATAAAGTTCAAACCTTGGGTCAGTTTTTAATATCTCAACAAGCTCATTAATATGCTCGCCTTCTTTTCTAGGGATAACAATTTCAGACACCATATACTTTTTAGTATTCATATCTCTTTTTATGCGTACAAACTCATCTTCTACTTCTCTTTGTGAAACCCCAATATTATTTCTAACTTTGCGAGAAACCAACTTGTTCCACAATAAATTTGCCTTAATTTGACTCAAAAACACATCTTTAGAAACATGATATTCAGCTAATACTTTATCAAATTGCCCTCTTTTTACACCATTAGATTTTTCAAAGTTTTGATATGCCTCATTTACTTCTCTATCAGAAACACTAACGCCTTGTTTTTCAGCCTCTTGAAATTTTATTTTTTCATCAACTGTATTTTGCAACACTTTGTTAGCTACCATGTTTTTATTTTTCTCATTAACAAGCATCCCTGTTGTTAAAGAAAACAAATTAGCCCTTTCTTGCAAATCTTTATTAGATACCATCTCACCATTAATTATCGCAGATATTTTATATCCACTACCAAACAAATTATATGGTCGAAAAATTTGTTGCTCTCTTTTCAATCTAGCTTCTTCTTCAGCGCGTCTTCTTTGCTCTTCTTCCATACGCTGTCTTTCAATCATTTCTTGCTCTACATTGTTTCCCCCTCTTTGAAACATAATAGAACGAGAAGCAGAACTTCTAACACCTCTATCAATCTCATTTAAGTCAATTCCTTGAGCTTTCAACTCAAAAGAAAACATCATCATAAATATTAAAAGTCCTACCTTTATCATATCAATTCTCCTATTAATTTGAGCCTAAACCGCCCAATGTTTTTAAGAAAAACGTAACTCCGATTTCGTAATCATCATCCATTGTAGGATTGTCATAATTATATTTCTTAGTCACAAAAGAAAGTTTCAAACATTCATCTTCATATGTCAAATGTCCACCTTGTTCAAGAGAACCACCTCTATCTGTTAAATCAATACGGTCATATATTCCTAAGCTCCAACTCTTAGTAAGTTTAGTATTTAAAGACAGATACAATTCTTTTCTCTCTTCAGATGCATAATACGAATTCTGATTAGGTTGTAAAAATATATACGATGTATATACATTAAATATATCGCCACCAATACGAGCACCAAGCTCACTATAATTTAACTCATAGCTTTTTTTATCAAGTCTAAAACGATAATTCAAATCAAGATATTTATTGGGGCTCGCATAAACTCTACCAACATAGTCAGAAAATCTATCCTCTTCACCAACAGCTTCCATAAATGTACTACTATCTGATAATTGATATGTCTGCGCAATAAATGCTGATGTTCTTCCCATAATATTACCATAAGAACTCCAGTTTAATCCATAGCTAATACGACTACCATTATCATTTCTATCATAGCCAGCATATCTATCCAAGCTCAAAATATTTGCATCATCAAATTCTACATCAGCACTATCTGCGTTTGGAATTTCATCAACATGGCTATCACTATTAGGCGCAAATGCAGCCACAATCACTGGCTCTAAAATTTGCCTTGTAGTTTCTGTTGCTCTAACAAAAGGAAGTCTCCATTCAACACCAACCTGAGGGAAAATTCTTCCAACTGTACCATCATAACGTTCATCTTTTTTATACATATAATCATTCACATAATATAAATCAGATTTAAGTGATGCAACAAACCTATATTGTTCACCATAATTACTCATATACGGAAGTTCCCAAGAGTTAATCATAGACAATCTTTGTTGTTCTTCATCATTATCGCGATAAACAGATGCAGAGCTAATATTAGTCTTAAAATAAGAACCATTCTTAAAAGGCTCTGTTATTTTTTCATATTCAATAAATGGCGCAACACTAGGCATACTCTTCATACGATTACGAAATTCATCATCATTTCTTTCTTTTAATGAATAACTTGTAAGTTTATAATAATATCCCTCAATCGCTGCATAGTCTCTTCCCTTAAAGCGCTCAAATGATAATTTAGATGTAAGCCAAGCATCATCTTGTCCAGACAAATTTAAATCCTTAAGATAAAACACATCTGATGCATAATTTAAATCAAGATTAGAAACCCAATAATCATTAATTTCATATCTTGCATCTAAAAACAAATTACCACGTTTAGAAGGTCTCTTAAACTTATTATATTTGTCATCTTTATTTTCGCCATTATCATCTAAATAAGTACCTTCAGCTTTAATATGACCATTATAAAAATACTGCCTATATTGTCCACCAAACACAATATCTTTATCCGTTGTAAAATATGGAGATAAAATAACATCAGTATGTGGAGATACATCCCAAAAATATGTTGGTTGAATATATTGTCCTAAATAAGAAGAGCTTCCCATAGATGCCATCAACAAACCAGAACGTCTTTTAACCTCTGGTGCAGGATGTGTTAAAAACGGCAAATAAAGAACAGGCACATCTTTAACTCTTAACACAGCATTATTATAATTAATATTCTGCCCTTTAGCATCATGAGTTACTTTTCTTGCATCAATTCGCCACAAAGGAGATTTCCCCTCACACATATCGCACGCAGTATAAGATGCTCGTCTCATATGTTTATTATTATTTTCTTTTTTAACAAATCTATCAGCCCAAATTCGAGATTCATCGCGCATAATTACTTTAACTCTTTCAACTTCAGCTCTTTTCATTTTTTGAGATAAAGTAACCTTATCAGTATAAAGCACGCTACCATCATCTTCTCTTAAAACAACATTACCTTCAGCAACAATCGTATCTTTCTTTTGATTATACCAAATTTTATCAGACCTAAGCTCCAAATTACCACGAGTAACAATCACATTACCTTTAGCTACAATCATGGTTTCATTTTGATCTGTTTCCATTTCATCAGCAGAAAAATAAATTTCTTGCTCTTTTTCATCATTCTTTTTAACACTAGGCATAATATCAGTAATATTTCCTGGATTAAAATCAGCCTGAGGGGTAAAAGCAGAATCTTTTCTAACAATAGCCCCAGCATATGGCTCATTTATAGCCATAGCATTAATACCAAAACTAAAAACGGCAAACAACACCACAAAAATTCTAGTTTTCATTATTTTTCCTCAGTCAATTTTTTCTTTTTTAACACCGGCGTTTTAACTAACAACCCAATCGCTCCCAAAAGAGGAACAAGACAATTTAGATACATCAAACCAATAATCCATTCTTGACGTTTTGCCATATTTACAAGACTCATATCAAGCGCCTGAACAACAATCATCATTAATATAGAATAAACAATAACCTTTCCTTGTCCTCGTCTATTAAAGTTAGAAATCAATAATCCAACACAAGCAAGTAGCGCAAAAACCAAATTAAAAATAGGTGCCAAAATTCTTCTGTGAGCCTCAGCCTTAAATGCTCTTTTTTCTTTATCTGTTAATTTATTATTTTTTGATGCGTCCAATAATTCTGATAAACTTTTTTCTCTAGCTCTTTCTTTTTTCTTCCTTGCAACAGAAAGATCTCCAAAATCAACCACATAATCATCAAACGTCATAGATGAAAATTGACCACTTTTCTTATTCATAACTTGTCTTGTGCCTTTTTTAAGCAAAATCTTAGGTCCGACATCAGTATATTCAACCATACCTCGTTCAGCAATAGTAACCACTTTTTCATGGCTTTTTTTACCATCGCTAACAAGTATCCCTTCAATACTTCCGTCATCATTAAATTTATCAATAAACACCGTCATATTATTCTTAAAAGAAGTAAAAGCCCCTTCTCTTAACATCATTTTTGTAAAACTATTTTTAACCTCATACTCCAAATCTCTAAACTTACCTTCAGCAAGTGGAATACCCCAGTTAAGCACATACACATTAAAAATAGAAAGTAAAATTCCAACTCCTATCGCAGCCCTTGCAATAACAAGAGAGCTAATACCAACAGCTTTCATAACAATTAATTCACTATCAGTAATTAGCTTGTTATACACAAACATAACTGCAACAAACAAAGCTATCGGCGACAATATTGTAAACACACGAGGCATAAGCAAAGATGTCATCTCAATAAACATATAAACAGGTAACCCTTTATCTGTTACCATCTCCACAAATTTAAGCGATTGAGTGAGCCATAACATTGACATCAAAGACAACGCCACCAATAAAAAGCCAACCCCAATTTGCTTTGCTATATATACATCTAATTTTTTCATAAGCACAAGGTTATATTATTAAATCTTAAATATCAAACTTTATTTTTATAAAATAACCTTAAAAAAACGTTTAAAAACCTTTTAAATATAGATATTTATCAAAAAAAAACATCACACCTAAAAAATAATACTCTATAATTAGTAGAGTTTTAAAAGTTTAGTGCTATATTACACTAAGTTTTTAATTATAATTACAGGTGTTTTTTTATGTTTAAGCGTTTCTTATTTATGTTTTTATTTTTTCAAACATTCATTACAAATGTTTATGCTTTAGATTATAAAAACAACACTGATTATATTACAGTTCAGATAATTCCTGAACATCAAACCATCACCCCTAAAACTAAAGAATTAAATATATTATACAAAATAACTATTAAACCCTCTTGGCACATGTATTGGAATAACCCAGGAGACGTAGGAGACCCAACTAATATTATCCCCACATCTTCAAGCATCAAAATAACAAACCAAACCTCATCATCACCACAAAAGATAGTGTTTGAAGACATAATCACATCATACATTCATCAAAATACTTTTTACATCAAACAAAAACTTAGCATAGACACCCAAAAAACTTCATCAATTGATTTATTACTAACCTACAACGTCTGCCATGATGAGTGCATAAAAGAAAGCCTCCCCATAAACATTGATCTAAAAATAGAGCAAACAGAAATACCAAACACTCTATACGAAGAAGAGCTATTTATTGCACATAAAACTTTTCCAAACACCATTAACACCACCTACACAATAAATGATAACACTATCACACTATCATCTGATAATAATGCCCTAAAAACCTGCAAAAAACCAGAATTTGTAAGCAACTTCCCTAAAAATGACATCCTTGCAGATTTACCTAAAACAACAAAAATTTCTTCTAACAAAATAAACATAACATATAGCAACAAAAACTATATCCCCAAAAATTTAGAAGGCTTAATTTTATGCCAAAATCATGCTTATCACATCACCCCAATTGCAATAAATATTCCAAACAACAACCTATTTTATTATATCATTATCGCCTTTATTGCCGGCCTAATACTAAACTTGATGCCATGTGTTTTACCAATCCTAAGCCTAAAAGCTCTCCACCTTATAAAAATAAATAAAACTCCATCAATATCTTCAGCTTTTATGTATTTATTAGGCGTAGAAACATGCTTTTTAACCCTTGCGTTTATAATTTTTTATTCTAAAAAATTAGGAACCGAACTCGGTTGGGGATTCCAACTCCAATCTATCGGATTTAATTTATTTTTACTCTTTTTATTTTTCATAATTTTCTTAAATTTAATTGGCAAACTAAATTTTAAAGACAAATTTTCAAACACTCTAACCCAAATATCAAAAAACCAAAGCTTCTTAACCGGATTTTTTGCTGTAATAATAGCAACCCCATGTACCGGACCATTCATGGGTGCAGCTCTGGGATATGCCTTACTTGCAACAGATATTTCCTTTTTTGCCATCTTTATCTCTTTAGGACTTGGCTATGCACTTCCATACACCCTAATAGAGCTGAAACCTCATCTTTTTAGTAAATACCTACCCAAAACAGGGGCTTGGATGTTAAAATTAAAATACTATCTATCAATTCCAATCGGATTAACATGCCTCTGGCTCGGATGGGTAATATTTAGCCAATTCAATCTGACATCGCCCCAAAAAGATATTATTTGGGAACCATATTCTGAGCAAAAATTAGAGGCCATTCTCAAACAAAATAAGCCTGCATTCATTAACTTCACAGCCAAATGGTGTCTTGTTTGTTTATTAAACGATAAAACAACACTTCAAACTAAAGAGTTCCAACAACTCATAAAAGAAAATAATATAGCACTCCTAAAAGCTGATTGGACTTCAAAAGATACCAATATAACAAACGCCCTCAAAAAATATAACAGAAACAGCATACCTTTATATGTTTTCTATCCTCCAAATGATAAAAAAGAAATCATTTTACCGCAAATTTTAACCTATAAAAAAATTTCAGAAACCATAAACAAAAGTGTTGACAAAAAAAATTTTTAATATATAAGAAACTCAGACAACTTATTATTTTAAAATGACAATTTTTATAAACGCCTCATAAATCTAACGCTTATAAAAAAAGCCTTTAGTGATATGACGCAAACTTAATAAAGAAGAACCACTTTTTCAGTACTTCATACGTAGTCGTCCCCCGCCAACCTTAAAACTTCATACATCTTTCACCATAAGATAATCTATAAGGCGGGGGCTTTTTTTTACAAAATAAAACCTCTAAATGCTTAAATCATCTAGAGGTTTTAATCATTTATAAAGCTAAAACTTTCTTAGAACTTTTCTTGTAATTCAAAGAAATAAGCTTTTGGATGTTCACAAACTGGGCATAATTCAGGAGCTTTTAATGCTTCAATTCTATGACCACAGTTAGCACATTCCCAAATAACTTTTGTAGGACGTTCAAAAACTTTACCTTCTTCTAAAGCGCTCAACAATGCATTATAGCGTTCTTCATGACCTTTTTCAATTTTAGCAACCAAACGGAAAAGAGTAGCAATTTTTTTAAAACCTTCTTCATCAGCTTCTTTAGCCATAGTATCATACATATCAGTCCACTCATAGCGTTCTCCAGCCGCGGCATCTTTTAAGTTTTCAATTGTAGATGGCATACCATCATGTAACAACTTAAACCAAATTTTTGCATGTTCTTTTTCATTATTTGCAGTTTCTTCAAATTTAGCTGCAATAATATTATAACCTTCTTTTTTAGCTTTAGATGCATAATAAGTATATTTATTACGAGCCATAGATTCACCGGCAAATGCTGCTTGTAAATTAGCTTCTGTTTTAGAACCTTTTAATTCCATTTTATTTACTCCTATAACTATAAGTTGTTCTCAGCATAGTCGACTTGTTTTTCCGCCAATGCATTTATTTCTGCAACCGTTTTCTTAAAACTTTGCAGTTCTTTTCCACTCAAGTTTATGCCTGTTGCAGCCTTAACTTTAAGTGGATCAATTTTTTTGCCATTTTTGATAATTTCAAAATGAAGATGTGGACCTGTTGAGCGACCTGTTGAGCCAACATATCCAATAACTTGTCCTTGTTTAACTCTAACTCCAGGCTTAATACCTCGGGCAAAACTATTCATATGAGCATACCCAGTTGAAAACTCAGAGTTATGACGAATAACTACATATTTACCATAACCTCCAGCCCACTCTGCACGCCTAACAACACCATCGCCACTCGCATAAATACGAGACCCCTTTGGTGCCGCATAATCAACTCCGCTATGTAAAATCCTTTTCTTAAGTATTGGATGCCTTCTCCAACCATAACGAGAAGATATACGAGCTGATCTAAACTCCATCGGCTTTCTATCAAGAGTTCTTTTCAAAACCAAACCATTAGAATTATAATAATCAACTGTTCCATCAGATGCTTTATATCTATATAGCGCAATTTTATTATTTCTACCCAAATCTAATTCTGCATATAAAATATCACCATTTTTAACAACTTTACCATCTGGTGCAACTTTACGATCAAACAAAATCTTAAAGCTATTACCTGATTTTATTTCACTTCTAAAATCAACAGTATAAGAAAAGATATTAATAAAATTACCAATAACGCTCTGAGGAACTCCAGCCTCCTTCATCGCAACAGCAAGAGATGATGTAATAACACCAGAGCTAAACTTATTTTCAGTCTTTAATTCAAGCTCAACAAGCTCTGCTACATATTTTTCATCTTCATTACGCTCAACCACATATTTTTGCCCATATCTTGGTTCAAGCACAATCTTATCAATGCTTAATAATTCCCCAAAAGGAACATCAACACTTTTTGTAACTTCTATTTTTTGCCCAACTTTTAAGCTTTTAACATTAAATCCTGCCTTTTTTAAGCTCTCTGCAATTTCAAGACCTGTTGCATATTGAGCCCCAAGATTTTGTAAAATTCCAATAAAATTGTCACCTTTTTTTACTTCTAAAACTTCAACTTTTAACTCAGGCTCATCTTCTTTTACTTCAATTTCCCACTCAGGTGATAAATTATTATTTAATGCGTCTTCACTTTCATATACTTCAGTAACACTTACAACATCAGGAGCAACAATAGCTTCTTCTACCTGATATTCCCTTGCATTATTATCTTCTTCATCAACATCTGCACCAATATTCTTAAAAATAACCAAAACCAAAGCAAAACTAACAATCATGCTATATAAAAACAGCATAATTGCATTTCCCTTCAAATATTTAGCGTTTTCCACTTCAATAAAATCTGTTGTAGAAGACATAGTCCCTCCAATTATTGGCCTCAAAAAATGATATAATAAACATCAAAAACATAAAAGAGCTTTTTATTTTTTATACACACCAATCACAACCTCATAAAAACACCTTTATTAAACAAACCTTAAGCTTTTAAGATTAGACTACAATTAGTACCACGCTTTTATTTTACAAAGGATTAAAAATGTCAAAAACTATCCCAAATAACATAAATTATACATTCAAAATGTTATATGTAATTGCCATTTTTATGATTGTAGATGGACACATTGGAACCAATGACTACCTAACATTAGATGGATTGCTAAGATATCAAAACTTTCACATTGCACTATTTTGTTTTACATCTGGATATTTTTTTAATCTAAGCAAAAACCACAAAGACTATTTTGTCTCAAAACTTACCAAATTAATCATTCCTCTTTATGTATGGACATTCATTTATGCTATTATTTGCCATATTCTAAACAATTATTTTGATTTTCACATTGGAGAACCTATTAATTTTCATAATCTATTTATTGCCCCTCTAACTGATGGACACCAATTTATTTACAATATGGCTTCTTGGTTTTTAGCTCCTCTATTTTTACTACAAACAATAAGCTATACAATACTAAAACCATTTGAAAACACAAACAAAAAACTTCTTTCCATTATTTTCTTTATATTTATTTTTATAATATCATCAAGCATAATGCCACACTTCATATATCATCAAGGAAAGAGAGATTTTTTATTGCTACTATACAGAACACTATATTTCTTCCCATCATTTGCGTTAGGCTTCTTATATAAAAACACCCTTGAAAAGCATGATAAATTAAATACCCCTCTATATTTATCAATCACCTTATTTTTATACTGCATCATCATAACCCAAAATCAACTTTATAACCACACACCATCATGGCTAAATGATATCGCTGTATCTCCAATTATCATTTATAGCGTATGCTTCCTTAGCATTTTCTTCTGGCTAAGAATTGCTAAAATTCTCTCTCCATTAGTAAAACAAAGCAAAACCCTAACCATAATATCAAATAACACTTTTGACATTATGATGCACCATTTTATTGGTTTTATGTTTGTAAAAGCCCTCTTTGCGCAAATATTTAATAAATTTGATACATATTTATACCACAACAACATATGGTATTACCACTTCCCTTATAACGAAAATATAAGCGCCTGGATATACATCGCTATAACTTTAGTTATAGCACTTTTGATAGGCTTTACATTTAGGCGGTTTTATGGTACAATTATTACAATATCAAAAAGAATTATTAAAAAAATGAGGGGGAAATAAATGACTTGTTGCGAAAGAGGACGCTCAATGATTGAGATGCTAGGTGTTCTAGCAATCGTTGGTGTGCTCTCTGTTGGAGGAATAGCAGGCTACACAAAAGCAATGAAAAAAATCAGAAGTGAAAAAACTGCTGAACAAATAAATGAGCTTGTTATGAACATTCGCCGCACTTTCATCAACCAAGATGGGTTTGAAGGCATCAATCAGCAATTGCTTATAGATGCTGGCGCCGTTCCTGTCAGTATGTACGATCCAGCCCAACCATCTAAAACACTAACAAATGCCTTCGGTGGTGAGGTTTATATTTTTGAAAGTGTAGATATTTCTGACAAACCAAGAGCTTTTGAGCTTTATGTAACAGGCCTTGATAAAGAAACCTGCGTAATGGTATCAACACTTGATTGGGGCATTGATCCTTCAACAGGGTTTATGTCACTTTATGTTGGCGTTCACGATGACTCCAACCCTATCGCTGAGCAAGATTCAACACCTATGAGAGATATAGTATCTCCTGACTCACAAAACCCCTCCCAAGGCATTTTCACAGCTGGACAGCATGAAGGAGCAATTCCAATAACCATACCTGTTGCAACATCTGTATGCACCTGTTCCCAAACAGACTGCATAATAGGACTTAAATATTCGTAGTTATAATTTTATATTTTTTAGGTCTGAATAACATCACATACCTTCCTCCCGAATATTCAGACCAGAGCCCGCCAAGTCCCCCCAATTATCTTGGCGGGTTTTCTTTTTTAAATAAATGGGGATATATAAAAAAAAGAAATTGGTTATAATAACGAAAATATAATACCCTAAACAAAATTAAAGTATAGGAAATAAAAAATGTCTATTCGTGTCTTGCCTTCAAATCTAGTTAACCAAATTGCCGCTGGTGAAGTTATAGAGCGCCCTGCTTCTGTAATCAAAGAACTAGTAGAAAATGCGCTAGATGCAGGTGCCACACGAATAAACGTTCACCTAAAATCAGGAGGCAAAAGCCTTATCGTTGTTGAAGATAACGGCTCAGGCATGGATAAAGAAGACCTTTTATTATCAGTTGAACGCCATGCAACCTCAAAACTCCCATCTGATGATTTATTCAACATCTCATACTTAGGTTTCAGGGGAGAAGCTCTCGCCTCAATAGCCTCTGTTTCCAAGCTAAAAATCTCAACCAAAAAAGAAAACTCTGATAGTGGTTGGGAAATAGAATTAAAAGCCGGCTCAAGAGAAGTATTGCGCCCATGCTCCAAACCAACTGGCACCACAATCGAGGTTAGAGACCTTTTTTATGCAACCCCTGCCAGACTAAAATTTATGAAAAATGACGCACAAGAAACAGGAGCCTGCGCCGACATCATTAGCCGAATTGCCCTCGCAAACCCTAATACTGCATTTTATCTATATGCTGATGACAAAAAAAAGATATCACTAAACACAACATCTGGTGATTTATTTAATTCCAGATTACAACGTGCATCAGAAGTTATGGGTAAAGATTTTTCAGAAAACTCACTTGAAATAAACGCCGAACGTGAAGGAATAAAATTAACAGGTCTTGTTAGCCTTCCAACCTATAACAAAGCCAACTCGCTCTCACAATACCTTTTTGTAAACAATCGCCCCGTTCGTGACAAATTATTACTAGGCGCATTAAAAGGAGCATATTCTGGCGTATTAGAAAACTCTCGTTACCCCGCTTGTGTTTTATTCATAGAGGTAGAGCCAAGATTTGTCGATGTAAACGTTCATCCAACCAAAGCCGAAGTTCGCTTTTTTGATCAACAAGGTGTTCGCTCACTTCTTGTTGGCTCAATAAGACAAGCCCTTTTAGATGGTGCCCAAACAAGCTCAACAACATCTTCATCATCTTTTTTATCTCATCTAGAAAACAATCTAGAACCAACACTAAACGAAGACGATAATTTAGCAAATTTCTCACATACAATTCATCAAGACCGACAATTTGGTGATTATATCAATCCCACAACTTATACACCAAATTTTCAATCTCGTATTTCGCAAAAATCCTTTTCTAAAACTAGCATATTACCAGAATTAGAACACAAATTCTCAATAAAAACAGAACAAGTAAACGAAGATGATTATTTAAACATTGGTCCACTTGGCATAGCCAAAGCCCAATTTCATAATACATATATCCTATCTCAAGCAGAGGATTCTCTTATTTTAATAGACCAACATGCCGCCCATGAGAGGATTGTTCTTGAGCGCTTCAAAAATGCAATGCTAAACAAAGAAAGTCTTCCATCACAAATGCTCCTATTGCCAGAAGTTGTTGATTTATCAATCACGCAAAAATCAGCTCTTTTAAGCGAATTTGAAAGCTTAAAAAAATTAGGACTCGTACTAGAAGAATTTGGCTCTGCTATTATTGTTAAAGAAATACCAGCCCTAATAAAAGATGCAAACATCAAAAAAATGATAACAGACCTAGCAGATGAAATGGCAGAACTTGGCGCCACATCTATCATAGAAGACAAAATAAATCATATCGCCTCAACAATTGCTTGCCATGGTTCAGTTAGAGCAGGTAGAAGCCTTAATATTGCTGAAATGAATCATCTTTTAAGAGAAATGGAAAAAACACCATATTCAGCCCAATGCAACCATGGAAGACCAACATATGTTAAATTAGATTTAGAAGCTTTAGAGCGTTTATTCCATAGATAAATTATTCACGTTCTTTATTATTTGAGATTTGCATAGGCGTTTTAGCATCACTAATTGATGGAACAACTACATCCATATCTTTTCCCTTTTTAGTCATAAAAGCTAAAAGACTTTTATCGGACATAATATACTCATCTATATTAGCAAAACCACCCTGTCTCATACATGCTTGCACAACCTCTAATTTTGCCAAATCAACCTTACTAACGCTATCCTGACAAACAACATTATAAAATTCATGCAACGCCTCATCACTAAAATCAGGTTTTTCAGTAATTCTACACGCAAGCTTTGCAATATCTTTATCATCCCTCGGAATATCCATCGGATTATTAGCATAATATTCCAACTTCTTATACGTTTCAGGCATCACATATGTCATTGTGCCATTCTTTATTTTTCTTTTCATACTTGCTTCATCATTTCTAGAATCATGAAAAGCTGCCACTGTAAAACCAATTTTTGAACGAGATTGATTATATACATCAAATGCAAGCCTTGCATGCTCAGGATGTTCTTGCATTATTTTCAAAAGCGCAAACGCATCACATTTTCGTTCATCCGTTGTCCCCATAGCAGCGTGTACACTTTCATGATAAAGCCCTCTTTTTAGCATAATTTCTTCCCACACATCACTAGATATACCACTGCCTAAAACTCTATCTTCTAATTCATCAGCACCTCTAGGCATATTATTTTTCACATCTGGCAAGCATATAATTTGCATATCGCCAACATGCCTATCCTTAAAATTAGTATTCCCTATTATTTCACCAAAAACAGATTGCTCGCCCATACCATAAAATTGCTCTCTAGTTACATCTCCAAACAAAATATCTTTAGCATTATTTTCATAAGATAAATTTTGACCATTATCTTGTAAAAAATCAAAAACTACACGAGCCCTAGCCTCAACCTCATCCATTTCTGGATTAGCTGCTTTATACCTCATTAATGCTATTTTAAACAACTTTGCATTAGCTAATACAATATTACCATTCACAGGATTATCAGCATCTCTATCCATTGTTCCTACATTATAAAGAGAACTTTCATTGCTTTTTACAAACTCTTCTTCACAAGAATCATAGGTTTTATACAAACTGCTTGCAAAATCCTTATTTTGATAAATAAAAGAATTATAATTCATCTCGCTACCTCCATTACCTAATAATAACACTTTTATCAATCATTGTCAAACAATATTAACACGCTACAACATTACTCATCTTCATCAATAACAATAAAAAAGGCGCCACCAAAACGGCAGCGCCTTCTCACAATATTTTAGAAATTCTTAGAAATGCTCATCACATTTTTTGATTAAATCTTCAATATTTTCTGGTGGCCAACCTGGAGTATCCATACCCAAGTGAATGCCCATTTTTGAAAGAACTTCTTTGATTTCATTCAAAGATTTTCTACCAAAGTTAGGTGTTCTAAGCATTTCAGCTTCTGTTTTTTGAACCAAATCACCAATATAAACGATGTTATCATTCTTTAAGCAGTTTGCAGAACGAACAGAAAGTTCAAGTTCATCAACTTTGCGTAAAAGATTTCTATCAAACGGTAATTCTTCTTTAACAGAAACAGATTCGCTTTCTGGCTCATCAAAATTAATAAATGGTTTTAATTGGTCTTGTAAAATTCTAGCAGACAATGCAACTGCATCTTCTGGGCTAACAACACCATTTGTTTCAACAACCATTGTAAGTTTGTCATAATCAGTATTTTGACCAACACGAGTCTTATCTACTTTGTAAGATACTTTTCTAACTGGAGAATAAATCGCATCAACTGCAATCATTCCAATAGGAGCATCAGCCATTTTATTTTGAACAGCTGGAACATAACCTTTACCAGTAGTAACTGTCAATTCCATAGAAATACTAGCACCAGCATCTAAAGTACAGATAACATGATCAGGATTCATGATTTCAACATCATGACCGGTTTCAATCATACCTGCAGTAACAACCATTGGGCCGTCAACTTTCAAACGCATAGTTTTTTGACCTTCAGAGTGAACAGCAACTGCCAAACCTTTGATGTTTAAAATAACATCAGTAACGTCTTCACGAACACCTTCAATCACTGAAAATTCGTGTAAAACGCCATCAATTTTAACAGCTGTAACTGCACCACCTTGCAAAGAAGATAACAAAACTCTTCTCAAAGCATTACCTAAAGTTAAACCAAAACCTCTTTCTAAAGGCTCTACAACTATCTTAGCAACATTCCTGCCTTCGCCTGGAACAACCCCTAGATTAGTTGGTTTTATAAGTTCTTGCCAATTCTTTTGAATCACCGGAATACCCTCTTCACTAATTTATACGCATCAACAAAACAACGAGAGGAAAGGATTCTTTCCTCTCTTAAAATCCTAAAATTAAACTCTGCGGCGTTTTCTTAAACGGCAGCCGTTATGCGGAATAGGAGTTACATCGCGGATGGAAGTAATAGTAAAGCCGATAACCTGTAAAGCTCTGATTGCAGATTCGCGACCAGAACCAGGTCCTTTAACTTCAACTTCCAAAGTTTTCATACCATTTTCTTGAGCTTTTTTACCTGCTTCTTCTGCAGCGATTTGAGCTGCATAAGGAGTAGATTTACGAGAACCCTTAAAACCTTGAGCTCCGGCAGTAGACCAAGAAACTGTATTGCCTTGTGCATCTGTAATTGTAACTCTTGTATTGTTAAAAGTAGAATTGATATGAGCTACACCAGATGTGATGTTTTTCTTCTCTTTTCTTTTAATTACTGTTTTTGCCATCACTACCTCACTTATTTCTTCTTGTTAGCTACGGTCTTGCGTTTACCCTTACGAGTTCTCGCATTTTGTTTAGTACTTTGACCGCGAACAGGCAAACCTTTACGATGGCGAAGGCCTCTATAGCAACCTAAATCCATCAAACGTTTAATGTTCACGCCAACTTCACGACGAAGTTCACCTTCAACGAGGTAGTCTCTATCAATAACTTCACGAACTTTTGCGATATCTTCGTCTGATAATTCATGCACACGACGAACACCGTCAACGCCCGCTTTTGCACAGATAATCTGTGCTGTTTCCCTACCGATACCATAGATAGAGGTCAATGCAATCTCTAATTTCTTGGCAGTGGGAATATTTACACCAGCTATACGAGCCAAATTAACTCTCCATTATTTTAATATATTAAACCATTTAAAAAGTTGATCACCACTTTTCAAAATTAAGCGGATTATAGGGCATAATTTATTAGAGTCAACAATTCTTTTAAAAAAAAATACATTTTTTTAATTTTTTTATCATTTTTTCCACAAATTAGCCCTATTTTCACCCTATAAAAAAGCCCCCAAACTTAAAAGTCAAGGGGCTAATACTATATCAATATTACTCGATTCTATTTTCTCTTTTTATTCACAAGTTGTGCCTTTTTGAGAAGACCTTCATATTGATATGCAATCAAATGAGATTGAACCTGAGAAATAAAGTCCATTGTAACTTGAACAACGATGAGAAGAGTTGTACCACCAAGCACAAATGGAACAGAAAGTTTAGCAATCAAAACTTCCGGCAAAATACAAAGAGCTGCTAAATAAAAAGCCCCAAGTACTGTTAAACGAGTAACAACATAATCTAAATATTCTGCAGTGTTTTTACCTGGTCTGATACCAGCAACAAAACCACCATGCTTTTTAAGATTGTCTGCAGTTTCTTCTGGGTTAACAACAACAGCCGTATAGAAAAATGCAAAAAATACGATTAAAAATGCATACAAGAGCAAATAAACAGGTTGTCCATGACCTAAATAACGGCTCAATGTTTGCACCCATTCAGGACCATTTTCAGACCAAATATTTGCAACTGTAACAGGAAGCAATAACAAAGCACTTGCAAAGATTGGAGGAATAACACCAGTTGGATTAACCTTTAATGGCAAGTGAGAAGTTTCAGCACTACTCATTCTCAAACCTACTTGGCGCTTTGGATATTGAATCAAAATTTTTCTTTGAGCCATTTCTACTTTTAAGATAATAGCAACCAAAAGAATGCTCATAGCAAACAAGCCCAAAATAACAATTGGAGACATACTACCAACACGGCCTAACTCTAATGTTTGACCAATTGCAGGGAAAATGTTTGCAATAATACCAACAGTAATGATTAAAGAAGAACCATTACCAACACCTCTTGATGTAATTTGATCACCAAGCCATACAATAAACATTGTACCACCAACAAGTGAAATTATAGTAGAAACAATAAATGGCAATGGAGCAATAACAACAGCGCTACTACCTTCACCATTAGACAAGCTCATTAAACCAATTGCAATACCATAACCTTGAATAATTGTAATAAGTACAGTAAGCAATTTTGTATAATGAACCATTTTTCTATGACCAGCCTCGCCCTCTTTCTTTAGAGCGCCAAGAGATGGTATAACAGATTGCCCTAATTGTAAAATAATTGAAGCTGAGATATATGGCATAATGTTTAATGCAAAAATAGTCATACGCTCAAGCGCACCACCTGAAAACATATTAAACATACCCAAAATTCCACCTGAATGTCTAGCAAAAATCTCTGCTAAAACTCTTGAATCAATACCTGGCAATGGAATAAATGTTCCCATACGAAAAACAATCAAAGCCAATACTGTAAACCACAAACGTTTCTTAAGTTCTGTTGCTTTACTAAAAACAGAAGCATCCATATTTGCGGCCATTTTTTCTGCTAATGATACCATTTTTATTTCCTTAAAATTATTACATACCAAATCATGGGACATCAAAAAAGAATCCCAAGTTTTGGACACTTTAATACATAAAATTTAATTTTACCTTTAAAAAGTGTTACTTTTCCACCATCTTTTAAAAGATAATGGATTATAGAATCAAAAATTAACGCTCAAAATCCATATTTTTAATATTAGGCATTGCCTTCATGTTTCCTTTTCGCTCTTTTTTCTCCATATCGCTAAAGCTAACCCCAAATTCCTCACAAAACTCTTTTCTACCGACAATTCTAGCATTAATTTTGTTTTTATTCACCATTTCATCTATTATAACCTTTATTTTTTCTACATCTTGTGTATGGTTTTCATCATTTAAAACGATAAGCATATCTCCTTGTTCCATATCAACAATAGCAAGTTTTGATATATTATCAGGAAACTCATACCCTTTAGGTACTTCTCCACAATAACATACTAGTGCATCGTCAGTATTATATTCACTTAGTTTCTCAAGTCCTTTAATATCTGTTGTTATAACTACACCATTAAAATGAGCATTTTTATTTTTAGGCCCCTTAAAATCAGCTCCAAACTCTATATATTCATCAAATTCCACAGATGTTGCCTCGCTAAAATCAGCGCTCATCATTTTATTTTTTACAACAACATCTCCTAAAAACCTCGCTTCAGAACAATCTTCAAATGTTGCATAATTAGTTTTTACATTCTTTCCAAACCGAACATCTCCAACTAATTTAATACCAGAACAATCTATTAAATCAACTCCATCTGGAATATCTCCACTTAATATAGCATCTAAATAACAAACTTTATCCAAATCAACCCTTGTTAAATCAACCTCATCTGGAATATAACCAGACAATATACAACAACCAGAACTACTTTTAAATTGAACATTTTCTGGCAATTTTACATCGTCACCAAATTTAACACTATTAGATAATACTAAATTTTGAACCTCACTTAAATCTGCATTTTGAGGAATATTTCCTCTTAAGATTAATTCATCATCAAACCTCACATCTTTAGGCAATTTAACTCCCTCACCCAAATCAACTTCACCCCTTAAAACCAAGCCTTTAGCATCACTTAAATCCACTCCATCTGGAATATACCCACTTAAAACCAAATCATCTTCAAACTTAACATTTTCGGGCAATTTAGAATCACGCCCTAACTTAATACTTCCAGACAAAACAAGCTCTTCAATATGACTAATATCCGCATCAATCTCACTTTTTCCTGCAATATTCACAGCAGATGGCAAAGTAACATATTGATCAATATGAAAATCTTTTAATGTTAAATCTTTAACATCTCTTAAATCTAATTCACCCTGAACATTTCCTGAAATAATAACCCCCTCAACAAACGACACATTTCGTGGTAAACTACACCTTTCATCAAAATATATTTCTTTCTCTGTAAAAATCAAATTTTCAACATTCTTTGGAACAGTCTTTATTTTTTTAGCATTAGTCTCTAATGTATTAATAACTGCTCCTGTATACAAATTACATTCATCAGCTTCATACATCACATATTTAGGAAATTTCGCATCATTTGGTATATATGTGTTATCTCTAATTATAACTTTTTCCACACCATAAAATTTTTCTTCTTCAAATCCTCTCCTACCATCTAGCTCAACAACCTTAGGTAATCTTACATTTTCGCCAATAATTTTAACACCTCTTAAAACAACACTTCCCTCAAAATCACTTAAATCAACACCATCAGCAATTTCACCTTCTATAATAACTTTTTTGGGTAATTTCACATTCGCACCAATATGCTTTATATCCTTTAATATAATTTCATCTAAAGAACTAAAGTCCAAACCTTGAGGAATATAACCAGATATAGCTTTCACATTTTCAAACTCAACATTTTGAGGTAAAATAGCATCTTTTCCAAACTCCATATCACCTTTCAATACCAAAAGCTCTGCATTTGACAAATCTCCCCCTTCAGGAACTTTACCAATAGATGTAACCCTTTTAGCTCCCCTAATTTTTTCCATATAATGAACATTATTTAATATAAGGTGCTCAAACTTGGTATCATAAAGTTTACTATCCCCCATATAATAAAAACTCATATTTTTCAATTCTACAACTTTAGGAAAATCCGTAATATCAGAGCCATAACATTCATCTAACGTTATTTTCCCAAATTCACTAAAATCGCCACCAGCTCTTCTTTTTAATACAACTTCATTCGGTAAATTTATTCCTTCCCCACAATAATCAACATTTTCAAAAACGAGCTCACTTACACCATCAAAATTGATATTACTTGGCACAATATTTTTACACACAACTGCTTCACAAAGTTTTGTTCCCTCATTTATTCGTCTAACATTATTAAATGTAACACTATTTGCTTTTCTAAAATCAATTTCTGGCTTGATTATACCACTACATTCAACATCTCCTAAAATACAAACCACACCATCACTTGTTTGAATATTTCTAATCCCGTATTTTCCATTTTCATCAAACTCTAAACAACTTGGAAATCTCCCTTCAATAGTCGTTTCTGGCAAAACTTTAATCTTTTTGGGGAGCAAATCATTTTCTCTAAAGAAAATTCTATTCACAACTTCCATTTGCTCAACTTCTCGAAAATCAAACTCATTAGGTAGCATTCTTTTTGCCAAAATATGGTCTGGAATTATAACACCTTTGCCAAGCTCAAAAACATCATCTAAAACAAGTACTTCAACTTCGCTAAAATCAATATTATCAACACCATCACTATTTAAAATAACTTTTCCTTCTGACTTAACTTTCCTAACATCGCTAATTTCAACTTTTGACATAATAAAATCAAAAACATCTTCAAATCTTGTCAAATCTAAAAGACCATTCTCATCAGGAAGCGCAATAAAAAATGGCTCTGTTCCACCATCATTGTATAAATATCCTTCAACATCTGATGGTTTGTTTCTATTATATATAAAATACCCCTCCTTACCCTCATTAAAATATTGTTTTGTAATATCATTAACAACATTACGAAAACCAATATTTTCATGTCCATATATTCTAGGATTTACTTTATAAGCCATTTCTCCCCGATCATTTTCATAAGGTTGGATAAGAAGCCTCGACAACATCATTCGTGGATTTTGTGAATCATATCCATATGCCACAATACTACCCATTCCAATAGCATCATCAACATACCTATGATTAACTCCCCCTGCATTCATACAACTTTTCCATAACCTAAATGTTGATTGCGTTGCAACATCATATGGACTAACTGAAAAAACAATTCTATCAATAACCTCAAGAGTATCCTTTTCTGCTTCTATTCTAACCAAATGAGCCTTTGCTTCATAATCATAAGATAAATCTTTTATCTGGTGCAAAAATGTCTCTTTATCATTAACTAATTCCATACGCTCTTGCAAATCAATAAATATACATTCATCAGCAATAGCCCCTCTTAGAGACGCATTTTTATCATCTCTTACCATACCTCTTTTCTTTTTAAGCTCTAAAAAATCTTGATAACTTCCTCTCCTTAAAATATCAAAAAGCTCATCATCATCCATGTCTAAAAGATTTTCATTTTTACCAATCTTCCCTAAAAATTTATCATATAAAAACTCTTTTTTATTCTTAAAAAACTTTTCAGGACCAACAGGTTTACCATTAACAAGAACAGAATTACTTTCCCTATCAAAACCAATACCATTATGCCTAGATGCATAATGTTCAATCATACCAAGAGCCGATGCCTCTTGTTGTTCATATGGAATTTCAACCACAATTCGAGGCCTTAATTTACCACTTTCATCATAAAACTCTTTAGGAAAACGAGGATTTAATTTCTTACGAATGTCAATACCACTTAAAACCGTATTATCAATTGTTGATTTTAAAAAATCATAAGATTTATCACCACCAAAACCACCAACTGCATTAGATTGCTGAAGCTCAACAATTTTATTATAATAATCTCTTGTCACTTTTTCATATTGCTCAATAGTCATATCACGATTTTTGAGTGTTTCAACAAACATTTCTTCAACACTATCACTATACGTACCATACAAAAACGTGCTATGAACATTTATTGCAGTTAGCGCAAAATATCTTTTATAATCTGGATTGTCTTCTGTTATCCCTGCCAAAAGCAATATACGTTTTGACGCTTCAATATTAAACTTAGCAGCCTCAGCCCTTTCTAATTTATCATCTCTAAATTCATATGCAAACTTTTCTTTTTTCATTAAATTAGTCTCCTAAGTTAAACATACAATCTACTATACGCCATCCAATCAACCCCATTTGTATAAGCGTCTGCCACATCATCAATTCGTTTATTAAAACGTTATACTCTGCTTTGAAAATCCGGTGTACCCATAACATATGGTATTTGTATTGGTGTAGGTGTGTGTGTCAGCTCCTAAAAAATAATACTCCCAATATAGAGTACATTATACCCCAAAATTAACCTTTAGTCAATCAATATAAGCTCCAAAAACTTAAACGCCTTTCTTTATAAATCTTAACACAACTTGTTTTTCTCGTTTATATAATAAAGATTGTTCCACCGCCAATTTAAACTTCTCTACTTCTTCTTCATTTTCTTTTATACGCTTCTCAGCAATTTTTATATTTCTACCAATTTTTCTTATAGACTCATCAAGCTTTTTCACCCATATCATACTTGATTCAAAATCATTATATGCTATTGTATTCAACCTAGAAGATAATATAAAAAATGCATCTATTCCATAATGTCTATTTGCCAAAGAATTTATCTCATTTAAAATATTTTTATTATCATATTTTAAGATAAACTCCCCTAAGCTATTGCGCTTGCGCCACATACTAAAACCATGAACTATTTTTTCAAAAAATCCTTTGGTAACCAAATTAAAATTCTCAATATCTTGCTCCTCAAAAGCTCCTTTATCTATAAAATTTAAAAGCATATTTTTAACATTTTCAATATTTTTAGGACCAAGTTTTTGAACAAGTTGCAACACATCACCTTCAAACTCATTAAGTTTTTCATTAAGCGCCCTTGCCAAATCAATAATTTGATTACCTTTATCAGCCTCTATCTGATTATTTTCAATACATTCAACAATACTATCAGTATAATTAGATAAAAAAGTCCCTTTTATTTTTTTATCTCTATCATCTAAAAATTTTAATAACCCATTTTCATCATTTGCATATTGTAAAATACTTTCTCTTAATTGAGATAAATTACCTAAAAGGTCACGCTCACTTAATACATATAACTTATTATTGTATGCCCAAACATCAAAAACACTATGTAATTTTCGCACTTTGCGAGTATTTTGAACAATCTTTTTATTCTTCGCTAATTTTTTTCTACCATAACCAAACATGAAAATTCTCCTAATTACCTCACTTATACAATATCAAGCCTTAAACAATAGTAAACAAGCTTAAATTCATAAAAAAAGCCCTCTAAATAAGGGCTCTTTTTTAATCAATTAAAGATAATTATTTTCGAATATAATCAAACCAAACAGGTCTTCTTCCTTCTCTAATTGCTTTTTGCTGATATTTTGTTTTAACCCAATCAGCCGGCTCTTTTTTCCAGTCATTACCACACTTCGCACTCCACACAAAATCTTCGCACTCATGCATAACTCGAAGCACATGGCGTTTATAAACCGGATGGTCAGTTGCCACTCTAAACAAGCCACCACTTTTTAAAACTCTAGCAATTTCTTTTAAATTATCTTCATTTACAAAACGCCTGTTTGCATGCTTTTTCTTAGGCCATGGATCCGGAAACAACAAAAATACCTTATCAAAAAAATTATCTGGAATTTTTTGAAAAAGTTTTCTTACATCATCATCATAAACCCTAACATTGTTAACCTCAAAAGACAAAGCATCAATTTCTTCAGGAAGATTATCGCCTTCTTTTACACCACTAATCAGAGATAAAAGGTTAGCAACACCATTTTGAAAAACCTCAACCCCAACATAACCATTATTAGGATTATTTTTTGCCTGACCAAAGATATGTTGTCCATCGCCAAAACCAATTTCCAAACAAAGCTTATCAACCTCTTTTTTAAAAAGCTTATCTTTATCAAAATCTTCTTTTTGACAAACCCTAATTTGAGGCAACATAGCTTCTAGCAAAAAGCTTTTAGCCTTACGAACAACACGTCCTTTTCTTCTACCAAAAAACTTCGGTTCACTAAACATTTCTTTATTAAAAATCATATTCATCAATATCTTCTTTAGTTGTTCTTAAACCACTCAATAATTGGAAAAGTCCTTTTCTAGACTTTGGAGGCAAAGAATAAAATAACTTTAACAATACAGTTGCTTCAACACCTTTAATTGGGTCAAACTTAACTTCACACTCACCTTCTTGGAAAAAACCAATATTACAAACATTTTTAGAAGGATCCATTGGAAAATCAGAAACAGTTTCATTAAGCGCATCAAATTCTAATTCATCAAAGAAATAATTGATATTAACTCCTAAAATTTTGGCAATATTATATAAACGTCCAGCACCAATTCTATTTACACCTTTTTCATACTTTTGCACTTGTTGAAATGTCACACCCAATTTTTCAGCCATTTGTTTTTGACTCATTTGCAACAAACGTCTTCTAGCACAAATTCTGCTACCAACAAATGCGTCAACAGGTCCAATGCCATTATCAAAAACATCATCACCTAACATTTCTTCTTCTTTTTGCTCTTTTTTAGTCATATCAAAAACTCCTTAAAATGTATTCAAACAAAATACTTGCTACAATCTTTATACAATAAAAAATTTTAAATTCAACAACTTTTTGTTGTATTTTGCAACCTTAAGTAAACATATTTTAAATTATTTCTTTGTTTTTATTAATTTATTCAAACAAATGGTAACCATAACGCCAAAAACAAAACACATTAACAAAATAAGGTTACCATACTTACCATATATAGTATCAACACTTAACTTTTTAGGCAACACAACATCAGATATTCCTTTTTCATTAAGTCCAATAACCCCAACAATTTCCCCATTGGGTTTAATTACGGCACTAATACCAGAGTTTGCACTTCTAATTATTGTAATACCTTCTTCAATAGCTCTCATTTGTGTTGCAACAAGATGTTGATACGGCCCAGCGCTTATTCCATACCAACCATCATTTGCCAAAACCACTAAAACCTCAGGTTTTATTTTAGAATTTACAACTCCTTTAGGGAAAATACTCTCATAGCAAATAGCCCCCCCCATTAATGGCAAACCTTTCACTGTTATATTTTTAAATTTCTCACCCTTTTTAAGGTTACCAACCACATCAGCAACAGGCTTCATAAAATCAGGCATATATTCTTTAAGTGGCATATACTCCCCAAATGGCACTAAATGAGCCTTATCATAATAATCTTTAATTACCCCATTACCATCAATTGCAAACATAGAATTATAAGATACATATTCCCCTTGTTCTAAACTAAACCTAATAAGCCCCGTTATTAAAAAACCATCTTTATCAATTGCTTCTGTTATCTCATTTAATCTTCTTTGATCAAAATCTAATGGATAAGGCGTTGCAGTTTCTCCCCATACCACCAAATCTACTCCATCAAGAGGTTTCGATTTACTTAAATCAATATACGAGCGAAAATTTTGATATAGCATACTAGAGTTCCACTTTAGCGTTTGTGGAATAGATGGCTGAACAAGCCTAACTTTTATATCTCCATCTTCAAAATCTTTTTTAGTCCCACCAAGCACTAAGAAAAGCATCGCCGGAATTAATATAAAAAATAAACCACCGCTATAATTCTTCTTTTTAATAACTCCTAACAATAAAATGCTAAATCCCATAACAAACAGCAACAGCATCAAGGATAATCCATAAGTACCAACAACACTAGCTCCTTGAATTAATACTTCATCATAGCCAAGAGCCGTTCCAAATAAATTCCACGGAAAACCTGTAAATATAAAGCTTCTAATCCATTCAAACAAAACTATGCTCAAACACCAAATAAGCCCCTTAGCATAAATATTTTTCCCAAATCTAATAAACAAATAAGGAATACTTATAAATAAACTAAAAAACAACCCCATCGCCATAAAAACAACAGGGACATACGTTGCAAACTCTTCTTCATCAACCAAAAGAGCATTACAAACCCAAGAAAAACCAACTGCAAAAAAAGAAAAACCAAACAAATAACAATAAAAAAATGCCTTTTTATTATTATCTATTCCTAATACAGTACTAAAAAATATAATCAAACAAATATAGCCTAAAAGCACCTGATTAAATGGGGGGAAGATAGAACTTGCCCCCACACCCAACATGAGCATAAATACTACACTCAAAACTTTTAATATTCTTTGTTTAAAAAAACTTAGCATTATTCCTCATTTTCATATGGATTAGCTATTGAAAATTCATCTAAAATTTCAACTTCTAACTCTTCCATTTCTTCTGCCTCTTCATCTTCTTGATGGTCAAAGCCCAAAAGATGCAAAAATCCATGCACTAATAAGTGACAATAATGAGCATATATGCTAATACCTTTAACATTAGCTTCTTCATATAGAGTTTCAAACGCTAAAATAATATCACCTAATGCATGAGTTTCGCCTGTCTCTAACTCGTCCCAAAACTCTTCATCATCAATGCTTGCAAAAGACAAAACATTTGTTGGTTTATCAAGCCCTCTAAACTCTTTATTTAGCCTATGCACACTTTCATTATCACTCAAACACACATTTAAGCTAAATTTTTTATCCATTTGCAAAAGTTCATGTTTGCAATGATTTAATACATATTCAAAAGTCAAATCCTTAAGCTCTAATGCCACTTTAACAGCGTCAAAGTCCACATTATCTACCCAAAAATCACTCTCGATTATAACATCTAAATCAACCTCAGTCTTCATTTCTTTCCTTTTTAGTTTTTTCTTCATAAGCCTTAACTATTTTTGCAACCAAACCATGACGCACCACATCATTAGCTGAAAAAGTAACAGAACTAATATTGCCAATACCTTTTAATGTATCCAACGCATCACGAAGTCCAGAAACAGTACCTCTTGGCAAGTCAACCTGACTTAAGTCACCATTAATAACCATTCTAGAGTTTTCACCCAAACGAGTTAAAAACATCTTCATCTGCATAGGTGTTGTATTTTGTGCTTCATCCAAAATTACAAATGAGTTAGAAAGTGTACGACCACGCATAAACGCAAGTGGCGCAATTTCAATTTCACCCAAGGCTAATTTTTTATCAACTTGCTCAGCTGGCAACATTTCATATAGAGCATCATACAATGGGCGTAAATATGGGTCTACTTTTTCTTTCAAATCACCTGGCAAAAATCCAAGGTTTTCACCAGCTTCAACTGCTGGTCTAGATAAAATAATCTTATCAACAGCCCCTTCAATCATCATAGAAACAGCCAAAGCCACTGCCAAATATGTTTTACCAGTACCAGCAGGTCCTAAGCCAAACACAAGCTCATTTTTCATCATTTCAGTAATATATTTAGCTTGGGTTTGTGAGCGTGGATAAATATAACGTTTCTTTGTTTTCAAAACAATCTCACTTAAAGATTGTTTTTCTTCAACACTACCATTACCATCGCAAATTCTAACTGCAGCCTTAACTTCTTGCGCACCAATCACATGGCCTTTAGATGCTTTTTCATACAAAATATCAATCGCTGTTTTAGCATTTTCAGCATCAACAGAAGCACCCCTAATTGTAATCTGATTACCAAAACTCAATATCTCAACATTGAGCATTCTTTCAATTAAGCGAATGTTTTCATCATTAACACCAACCAAAACTTTCACTAATTGATTATTAAACAATTCAAAACTAAGCTCAGCCATCTAAATTACCTCCCCTTTCAAAGAGTTTGTTGATGCTCCAGTAACTTTAACTGAAACGATTTTATTAATTAAAGAATTATCTGCCTCGGCATATAAATTTTGCATATATGGAGTACGTCCCGTAAGTTGACCTTTATGTCGCCCCTTCCCCTCAAACAACACTTCCATAGTTTTGCCAACACTTTGCTCATTAAACTTCAGCTGATAGTCAAAGAGTAAATCTTGCAAAATTTGTAAACGTTCTTTCTTTACCTTCTCTTCAATTTGATTATCCATAATAGAAGCGGGAGTACCAGGTCTTCTACTATATTTGAAAGAAAATGCTTGAATATACTTAACTCTATTTACAACATCAAGAGTATCCTGAAAATCCTTATCCGATTCCCCTGGGAACCCAACAATAAAGTCAGAAGACATACCAATTAAAGGATTTGCTTCTTTTAGTTTATCAACCACTCTTAAGTATTCGTCTTTTGTATGACGTCTATTCATTCTTTTTAAAACATCATCACTACCAGATTGAATAGGTAAATGCAAATATGGCATCAACTGTTTTAAGTTTTTATGGCACGCTATTAAATCATCATCAACATCAGCAGGATAAGATGTTGTATAACGAATTCTCTTAAGCCCATCAATCTCTGCAATCTTATTTAATAAATATGCCAAATTGCGTTCAACACCATTTTTATCTTCACCATGATAAGAATTAACATTTTGACCAAGCAAATTAAGCTCAACACTTCCTGTTTCAACAAGCCTTCTTGCCTCATTTAACACTTCTTCAATCGGTCTTGAAACCTCAACACCTCTAGTATATGGCACAACGCAATATGTACAAAAGTTATTACATCCCTCTTGAATAGCCAAGAAAGAACATCCACCCTCAGACTTATTTTCAGGCAAATGGTCAAATTTAGAAATTGCGCTAAACTCTGTATCTAACAATTTTGCTTCGCGCTCATTAAAGATGCTTTCCACTACTTCTCTTAAGCGATAATATCTCAAAGGTCCCAATGCAAAATCAACATACGGTGCTCTTTTCATAATTTCTTTATCTTCAGCCTGAACCACGCACCCCGTAACACCAATAATTGTGTCTTTACCTTCAAGTGCACGTTCTTGCTTTATAAGATACGCCCTGCCCAAATCAGAAAAAACTTTTTCTGCAGCCTTTTCTCTAATATGGCATGTATTAAAAATAACAACATCCGCATCATTTTGATTTTGAGTTTCTTTTAATCCCATATCAATCAGCATACTAGCCATTCTATGGCTATCATACACATTCATCTGGCAACCAAATGTTTTTATAAAATATTTTTTATCCATATCCCTATTTTCTTTTTTTATACCAATTATCAAGTAACCATCATTATATCACTAACTTTATTTTTTTCAAACAAAATCTTTATCCAAATAAAAAATTATTTAACGCAAAAACTCTTGCAAATTAACTTAAAATTAAGTCTAATAGATAATAATAACCAAGAATATGACCAAGAAAACAAACCTTTAAAAGGAGACCTTTTATGACTATTTTATTTGAAAGTATTTTATGGCTCTTAGGTATCTGTGTTGAATTATACCTTGTTGTTGCTGTTGTAAATATTGCATTATACTGGTTTATGCATTTTGAAATCATTGGACATGGTGGTAAAGCCTTCCAAAAGTTCTTAAATTTGTTACACAGCTTAACAGAACCTGTATACGAAAAACTTCGCACACATATCAAACCAATTTCTGGTTTTGATGTTACACCATATGCCTTAATTGTAACCCTTGCTTTCTTGCATCATTTAATTGTAAAAGCATGTGAAGTTTTAACATATGCAGGCTAAATGTTTTACGAAAAAAAATTAAATGGATACATCTTAAGAATTCGGGTAACACCGAATTCTTCTGTATCTGGGTTTCAAGATATATTTACAGACCCAAGTGGAACAGAATACCTAAAAACCAACCTTAATTCTGCCCCAGAAAAAGGAAAAGCAAATTCCGAACTTATAAAGCTACTAAGCAAAACCTTAAAAATAAGCAAATCATCATTTTCTGTAATATCCGGCACAACAGATAGATATAAAAAAGTACTGCTAGAAATCGAACATTCCGAAACTATTGAAGTAATCTTAAATAATTTGGAGAATAAAAAATGAGCTCAAACATAATTGACGGCAAAAAACTAGCATCAAAAATCAAAGATGAATTAAAAAATAAAATATCTTGCTTAAAAACAAAACCCAACCTTGCCGTTATAATTGTTGGCAATTCTCCCGCAAGCCAAGTATATGTAAAAAATAAAGAAAAAGCCTGCCTTGATGTTGGTATTACAACAACAACTTATACTCTTCCTGAAACAACCAAAGAAGAAGACCTAGAACAATTAATACTAAAATTAAATAATGACATGATGGTTAACGGTATTCTAGTTCAACTACCACTGCCCTCGCACATAAACACAAGCAAAATACTCCAAACAATCACTCCCAATAAAGATGTTGATGGTTTTCACCCCTTAAATAGTGGATTATTGCAACAAAAATCGCCTCAATCCATAATTCCCTGCACACCAAACGGAATTATCAAACTAATTCACTCCATAAAAGAAAATTTAACCGGCCTAAATGCTGTTATTGTTGGACGTTCACAAATTGTTGGCTTACCAGTTGCTAATTTATTATTGCACGAAAATTGCACCGTAACAATTACTCATTCAAAAACCAAAAATTTAGCCTCAATTTGCAAAACAGCTGATATATTAGTAGTTGCAATCGGAAAGCCTGATTTTATAACCAAAGACTACGTAAAAAAAGGTGCCATCGTAATAGATGTAGGCATAAATAGAACATCATCAGGATTAAAAGGCGATGTTAATTTTACAGATATAAGCTCAACAGCTTCATACATCACCCCTGTCCCTGGTGGAGTTGGTCCAATGACTATTGCTATGCTACTAGAAAATACATATAATGCATATTTAAAGCAAAACAACTCTTAAAAAACAATACCTCCCCTACTATATTAAAACAAAATCACAAACATAAAAAGGAGGGGTAAACATGTATCATTTAGGAAATATTTTTTTATATAACAACAACGCAAAAAACAAAGAAATCTATCATCAAAAACTAAAAGAACATGGCTTCTTTGTTTTTGATACAGACAACCTCCATAAACTAACTTTATATAAAAAAGAAATAACTCCTGACGTTTTACTTTTTGATTTTGAAAACAAAACTCCAACCACTTTTATAACTTCTCTTGAGCGTCAATTCGAACAATCAAACATTCCTTTAATTGTTGTATCAGAAGCTCCCAAAGCTCTTATTTACCACCCAGCAATCAGCCATTATCTAACTCATAATGATGCAAAAATAAAACTTTTAGACATCATCGAAAGTTATAGTGTTGGTACCAAAAAACATCATGTTTTATACATCAACCTAAAGCCGTATGAAAAAGATATTTTCACCAAATCTGTTATAGAAAAAGGATATTCTTTATTTGAAGTTCACAATATCACCTCAGCATCAGCATACCTCAAAAAGAATATCCCCTCAGTAATTTGCATTAATTTTTTACCAGCTTTATCAAAATCCCAAAAGCTTTTTGCGCATCCCAAAACTTTTTATGTGGAAAACACTCAAAATATTGAGGAAATCGAACAATTTTTACATTAAAAAATAAAGCCATAATATAAAAGGGGACTAAAATTATGGCACTAAAAGATTTAACCAAAAAAATATATGATAAAACTCTTGATTTAGCATCAAGACCAAATGCCCTAACATGGCTTTTTGCCATATCATTTATTGAAAGCTCTTTTTTCCCAATTCCACCAGACATCATGATTATCCCTATGGTCTTGGCGACACAAAATAAAGCCTATAAAATTGCAGGAACAGCCACCATTGCTAGCGTTTTAGGTGGGTGTTTGGGATATGCCATTGGTGTATTTGGCTATGAGATAATTGCCAAACCTTTGCTTGAGTTTTATGGTTACATGGAAAACTTCCACAAATTTGAAGACGCTTACCACCAATATGGCGCGTGGATTGTATTTATTGCCGGCTTAACCCCAATTCCATACAAATTAATAACTATCGCATCAGGGATTGTAAGATTAGACATTGTTGTCTTTACTATTGCTTCAATCTTAGCAAGAGGTATGCGTTTTTATCTTATCGCATGGTTATTAAAACGCTATGGCGAACCAATGAAAACCTTTATAGAAAAGAACTTAAACCTTCTATCTATTATATTTGTATTGCTTTTAATTGGTGGTTTTGCCGCAATAAAGCTACTATAAAGAAAGTTTAATTAAAAATATAATTAAAAGATGTAAAGGATAATAAACATAAAAAATCCACCACTTGTTTATTATCCTTTTATATTGAGCCTCATATTGATTAAAAAACAAAACAATCGTTATAAGAAGTGACATCCAACAATATCCATCAATATTAATCAAGCAAGATAACAACAAGATTATCCCTAATACAATCTTACTTTTTTCCTTAAAATACAAATACATAAATACTAAATACAAAAAACCCCAAATACTATAATCACAAACCAACGAAAAAAATCCAAAAATACAAAAACTAAATAAACACATTATTATTTTTATATACTTAGGTCCTTCTTCTTTTTGGATTAAAGATACAACCTTAAAAAACATAACAACTAATAAAAAGCTAATAAAAATATTAAGAGGAAAAACCCTTGCGCCACCATTAAAAATATTAAACACACTCATCAAAATTATAGATATAAAACCAAACAAACAAAGCCTTGTTATATACTTTTTAAAAATATCCTTTTTAGCTAAGTGCATCATTAATAAAAATGAAAAAATAGGAAAACTAACTCGTCCCAAACCAATAAAGCAATCTTTCAAAACACCATTATCCAATAAATACTTTGCCACATGGTCTAAAGTCATAGTTATAAGTGCAAATATTTTTAATACATCAATATTTATAAAAAGTTTCAAGTTCTTCATCATATCACCTCAAAACCATCTTAGCTTAAATATATAAAAAAATAGTAAACCACAAAAAAAAGAGGGGATTCCCCCTCTTTAGTTTCAAAGTCAACTAAGATTATCGACCAGCTTTAATTGCTTCAATCAATTCATGAGTTGTTGGCACATAACCATTTGCATAAAGTGGATCAGTTCCAAATCTATAAACTTGGTGTCCTGCAAATAACAAGTTATCATCAACACTACCACCATGTCCTGCATCAACCAATGTTTTGTGGATACAATATGTTCTAGGATCAGGAATTTTACCTGTTGAACCATTTGCCCCAGACCAAGATGAAAATTGACATTGAGATAAACATCCCATACATTTAGCTCTATCATCTTTCATAACTGCCCACTCATTAGGAGTTAAGAATACAACAGTATCATCAGGAGTTTCAGATATAACACTAAATCCTTTTTCAATTTGATTATTAGCCTTAACCAAATCTTCCCTCTTAATATAAACAGCCTTAACTGGGCTTAATGCTAATTCAGTATCAAACTCTTCAGTTTTCTCTCTACTAAACTTAATTTCACCCTCTTTTCTTTCCATTAATCGAAGCAAAAATTTATTTTTAATCGCAGAAGAATAAAAACCTGTTGGACTAAATAATTGAAGAGCAACATCACCAGGTTTTGTATTTAGCATAACCCTTTTCCATGCATCACTAATTGGGCTTTCTTTTGTAATCATTGGACGGGTTCCAAATTGGAATGCAACCTTACCAATTTCAGGATTATTAAGATATTTTTCCCATTCTTTCAAGCACCACACACCACCTGCAATCACAACAGGGATATTTTCTAATCCGAGCTTATTCATAGTAGAACGAAGTTCTTTAATTCTATCATAAGGATCTTGTGGTTCGTTAGGATTTTCAGCATTAGATAAACCATTATGTCCACCTGCAAGCCATGGGTCTTCATACACAACACCACCCAAAAACTCACTATATTTTGAATACGCTCTCTTCCACAAAATCAAAAGAGCTCTAGCAGAAGAAACAATAGGATAATAGTAAACGCCATTTTCAGATGCAATTTCACCCAATTTATAAGGAAGACCAGCACCACAAGTCACACCATGGATAAGCCCTTTAGCACCTTTTAAAACTTCGCGAATAACAATTTCAGAATCAGCAAGTTCCCACAACTCATTAACATGAATTCGACCATTGTCACCAGCAATTTCATGTGCAATTTGAGCTTGTTTAATACCACCTTTAATTGCGCCCTGTATCAAATCTTCATGACGTTCAATACGCTTTACTCTAGATGATCTATCTAAAACCGGATTACCATTTTCATCATAATAATCCGCACTAACAATAGAAATAGTACCAACGCAACCTTCCTTAGCAAAATGACCACTACTAACTCCATTTGTTGCATTAATACCTTTACCACCTTCAATAATTGGGCAAACTTCTTTTCCTGAAATAACAATATTTTCTAAATTTATCACAAGCTTAATCCTTATAAAAAACTATAACTATAAACCATATAACACTATTTTTCATAAATGAAAAGTAGGAACTTTTTATACCCATAGTTTCCCAAAGGATACTATTAACTAGAACGCCTTAATCAATCGTTCCCAAATAATATCATTACCCAAAACAATAGCAACAATAACACAGCAGTAAGTATATGTAATAAGGGCATTAATTATCACACCTCCAACACGTCTAACCAAAACCCTCTTATATTTTTTAACAATTTTATTAAGCATTTCAAAAAATAAGATATACACAACCAACTGCAAAGATAAACCCACCTCTTTAAGCTCTTCTTTATAAGCCATCATAATTCTAGGCAAAAACGTAACAAAAAGGCTATATAACATAACTAAAATATATGTAATCTGTACCGCTTTTTTCTCATTTAATAAATATTGCTTTTTATCATTTTCTAAACTTTCTAAAGAAAGCTTATTAACTTCAAAACCTCTAATTTTCTTAGGTTCTGCATTTTTTTCCTTTATATTTTTTAAATTAATCTTTAGCTTTTCTTCTGCAACACAAAGTCCACAACCCTTATTTGTAAAATACACATGATTAGGATTCTTCTTACAACGCTTCAAATTCTTTAATAAATAATCAAGTTCAGCCTGCCACTCTTCAGCCGTTGGTCTAGTCTGTCCTTTAACAAAGGCCCTATCAAATAACTTTAATGTACTTTGAGGCAAAAATTCATGCGTACTATATGGATGAGGCGCCTGATAACTATCTCCCCACATACCATACGCATAATGATATGCTTCAATTCTCTCCTGAATAGAAAGTGTGCTATCTGCGTTCTTTTTAACCACCCCAGAAAATGGATGAATACCATTATTAAGAAGCTTAAATATCATAACAGCAAGCGCAAATTTATCCTGTTCTTCCCCCATATCTTCAGGTGTTTGCACCATACCTTCCGGATAAATATATTCTTCACTAACAAATTCTGCCGGAAATCTCGCTTCCTCCCCTTTAATTGAAAAACCATCGCAGTCAAACATTGCAACAGTCATCGTCTTTTTATAAATAGACACATTTGATGGTTTAAGGTCAATAATATAATGCCCATTTCTATGTAGCGATGCCACCATCAAAGCCACATTATACGCAGCCATAACACGATACTCATACTTATCGCTAAGCCCAAGTTTTGCTCTAACGGCCCCTTGCATAAGGTGGTCAAGAGAAACAGCCGCAGATGTATCAATAAAAGGCATTAAATATCCAACACAATACCCATCATCATCTTCTAAAATAGCCTCCGGCCATGCTATTTGCACATATTCAACCCCTTTTGAAACAACACTATGAATATTAGGGTTATTATTAACCATCGCTTCTAATTTTAGACGATTTGTATTACTCTTCTGTCTTTCATGAAAAATTTTTGCAACTTTTTGAGGCTTCCCAACAATTTCAAATATCTTTCCAGCCGCCCCACCTTTATTTAATAACTTACCTGTCGTAATTCTCTCAAAACTACGGTCACCATAAATAGCATTATACTGTTTTTCTCGCTCAATTATATCAGTCATCTAAAACTAGCCCACAAAACAGTTTTATCATCAGAATTAAGTTTTCTTGCTTTTATCGTATCAAGCGTATTATTAAGCGCCTTTAACGCTCTTGTCTTACTTTCTTCTTCTTTTAAATATTTATTTATTGGCTCAATAAAACCACATTTCAACCTATTCATATCAGAATTCAAAGCAAAACCAGTAACCCCATCTGTCATCAAAAACAACGAATCAACTTTATTTATATCTGTAAATCGAAGATTTTTCTCCCAATTATTCATTGTATAAAAATATGTCTCACAAGAAAAACTTCCATTATGAGGCCTTGAAAGAACATAATCAAAAGACTTCCCTTCTTGCAAAATAGCAACACCAGCCCCATCACCTATATGAAAAAACACACCTCTATTTTTATGATAAAAAGCCCCAACAATCGTTGCAGAAAAATTCAAAATCTCTTTTTCTGACTTACTTTTATTAAGCCTATGAATAACAAGCTTAGAACGTGCAATTTCAATAGATTTTTTAACCCCCATTTTCACGTCTTTAAACGGGGTATTTATCAAAACATTAACAAGCGTTTCACAAATAATCTTTGCACCAATTTTGCCATATTTAGCAGAGCCAGCCCCATCGCTAACCACAGCCACAAATTTATTCCCAGAACAAGCATAACTATAAAAATCTTGGCAAGGGGTATTTTTGGCTAGATGAAGAGAACCCGTAATCTTAGTCGCAATAACTCTTATGTTATTATGCGTTTTCTTCATGCCAGCCCTCAATATCATCTAAAATATCTGGCATATTTGGCGCCGCTCTTGAAATACAAGAAACACTTCTTGATAACCATAAGAAAAATTCAGTAAACTTCAAACCACTCAAACGTTTTGGCGCCATAATAGAAAACTTAGCAAGTTTTTCTAAATTTGCACCTTGTGTACCCACAGCATGAATTACAACCTTTTTATTTTGTTGCGCAATTCTACATTTTTCAGCCGCTTGCTCCCAACCATAATCTGTTGGCTCACCATCACTAATTAAAAAAATCCATGGTCTTTTAGATGTAACACCGCAACTATCATACAAACACTTTTGCTCTTCAATTTTTAATAACGCAAGCTCCATTGCTTTTCCAATCGGAGACAAACCAGAAGCCTCCATAATAGGCGCATTAAAGTTCATCGCATCAACCCAATCTGCAGAAACATCTGCATCATCTTTACCATAAGCCTTAATAACAAGAAGCTGAACTCTAGAGCTTGCATCAATATCTTCTTTTAGCTCTTTTTCCAAAGCCTGCAAACCAGTATTTAATTGCTTAATAGGCTCTCCTCTCATAGATCCAGAACAATCAAGCACCAAAATACAAGGTGTTCTCTCATTAGCATTTTCAGCAAATTCCACATACGGAATCATCACATCAGAAAAATCATCACCATTACTATTCATCAGTATCAACCTCTTTTTATTAATATCATAATTTAGTATCTAGGATACGAATGCGGATATCCACTACCCTCGATAGGAACGTTGCTAGAAATCCTTCCACAACCACTTACGTATAGAATGGAAAAAAATACTGAAAAAATCATTAAAAATTTAACTAAATATTTCATTTTTTATCCTATATATTGCAATAACTTTATTTAAGCTTATATCAACTTTAAGCAATAACAAAAAAGTTTTAAAAGTAATTAACAGGAAAAACGCATCATGAAATTGTTTTATAAAATATTTTTTCTTCTAACCCTCATCGCAACCAATAGTTTTGCATACACACACCCCAAAGGTTTATATACTTTACAATACCCAGTTTCAATGCCAAATGTATCAATAATAAACGAACAAAACGTTGCAGAAGAAATCTTAAACACAAGCTCCAATCTAACAATTTTCGTTTTTTGGTCACAAAGTTGCTACCCATGCCTAAAAGAAATGAAACACCTAGAAAAGCTCTACAAAAAAGCTAAAGAAAATAATATAGATATAAAACTTGTTTCACCAAGCTCAGACTGGCAAAATAAAACACAAGAGCGTGCCTTTTTAACAAAATACGGCGCACCAACACTCCCTTTTTATAACGACACAAACAACACCTTATCTCTAAAATTAGGCATAGGTTCCACACCATACACTGTTATAATGGATAGATTCGGAAAAAAGGTTGCAACAATCCAAGGCTCTGTTGACTGGGGCTCTAAAAAACTCTACAAACAAATCCTTGCACTTATAAAATAATGGTAAATTTTTTACCTATGTAGGAGCAATCATAACACTTGCAATTGCCTGCTATGGTCTATATCTATTAGCAAATATAGATTATTCATTAAAAAAATATAACAGGCATCATATTGGCAATAAACTTCATTCCAACTCTTCTTGCTATACACTTACAGTATACCAAAGAAGAAAACTAAACACACAACAAAAAAGCTCTCATTTCACGGAGAGCTTTTTTTGTTATTTAAGATAGCTAATTATTTCGCTTTCTTTTCCTTTTTAGCTTTTGGCTCTTTTTTTGCCTTAGCTACTTTTTCTTTCTTAGCTTTTGGCTCTTTTTTAACCTTAGCTACTTTTTCCTTTTTAGCTTTTGGCTCTTTTTTTGCCTTAGCTACCTTTTCTTTCTTAACTTTAGTAGCTTTTTTCTTCTTACCTTTATTTTCTTTTAATTCTGCTTGTTGTTGAGAAATAAGCATAGCTTTTTCTAAATCTTTTTCAGAACAAAGCCCAACCGCCATTGGGTTAACAGGACGAAGGTTAGCTTGGTTACTATGGCTACCATTTCTAATAGAATTAATAGTTGGCTTAGTAGTACCAATAAGCTTACAAATTTGTGAATCCATAACTTCAGGACAGTTTTTCAAAATCCACAAAATAGCATTTGGTTTTTCCGCTCTTTGAGTTGGAGAAAGAACTTTCTTAGCCTTAGCATTTCTTTCCTTAACGTTTCTTTCCAAAACAGAAGCTTGAAGAACAGCTTTTTCATCAGCTTCACATCTTGCAATTTCCTCACGAGAAAGTTGACCATTAGAAACAGGGCTCACACCCAAAATATTGTATGCAATATCTCCATCTGCAATAGCTTGAATTTCAAGCTCATGAAGTTCACAAAAATCTGCAATTTGTTTGAATGTCAATGTTGTATTTTCAACCAACCAAACAGCTGTTGCCTTAGGCATTAATGGTGCTGTCATTTTATTATCCTTTCCTGAATAAAAAATCTAAAAAAAACTATCTATAAATAAACCTAAACTGATTTTCCATTACATACAAGCCTAATCTAAGTTTTTCTACAAAAGTTTTATTTTCTTAAAATTTAGACCTGTATTTTTACATACAGGTCTCATTTTTTCAATTTACGCTTTAATTACTATTAGTTACCAGTTTTCAAACCGAACTTAGCAAATTTAGCATTAAACTTACCAACTTGACCGCCAGAATCAACCATACGATGAACACCTGTCCATGCTGGATGAGATTTTGGATCTACTTCCAAAGTCATCTTATCGCCGTCTTTACCCCAAGTTGTCTTAGTTTCATAAACACTACCATCTGTCATTACATAAGTAATTTTATGATAATCAGGGTGAATACCTTTTTTCATTGTTATCTCCAAATATTAATTTCTTCACAAAATTTTGCGTTTCTTATACACTACACTTTTATATAATGCAAGCATAATTTTACAAATTTTTAAACTTATTTTAAAACCTTAGCAATTTTTTGGCTCAAATTAAAGTTTACAGCCATCAAATTACCAGAGTTTAACACCATTTGCACATCTTCTGAACGTGTATCTTTTTGATCCATATCAAGTACCATACCACCAGCCTCTTTAATTAACAAAAGACCTGCAGCATAACTTGCCTGCATAGCATTAGGAGCAATAACAGCATCGAGCTTTCCTGCCGCCACATACGCTAAATCAAGAGCCAAAGAACCACTAACTCTAACTTCAGATGTTGCCTCAATAACATTATTGATTAGTTTATAACTATCCTCTTTGTTATTAACATCAGGTTTAACTGCAATTAAAGCGCCTTCTATATCTTGCTTAGAAGAAACACGAAGTCTCTCATGGCTTCTAAATCCTTCTCTATAAGCACCTTTTCCCTTTTCAGCAAAAAACAGCTCATCTCTTGCAGGATTATAAATCACTGCATCAACAACCATTCCATTGTCAACAAGAGCAACAGATATTGCAAAATCAGGATTTCCATGTGCAAAATTGGCAATACCATCAACTGCAGAAACACTAAAATAAGCATTTTTATTTTGAGCACTTTGCCCAGCTAATACAACAGGATAAACACCACCAAATTTTGCAAATTCAGAAGCAATAGCTTTTTGAGCTTTATCAAACGCAATACGAGTAAAATCAAGACTACCTTTTATAGAAGTCTGTAAGCGTTCTATCTCACTAAAGTCCCTATTAAGATTGATAGCCACCTTCTTAACGATAGAAACCATATTAGTGAGCAATGGTGAAACATATGCCATTATTTTGCTCTTTCAACATAGTTTGCTTCAGCTGTTCCAACAACAATTTTTTCACCTGTTGCAATAAATGGAGGAACGCCGATTCTAACACCATTATCCAAAATAGCTGGTTTATAAGAAGAAGTAACTGTTTGACCTTTAATAACAGGCTCAGTTTCAACAACAGTACAAACAACTTGTTGAGGAAGTTGTACAGAAATAGGTCTATCATTAATATGAGAAATACGAACAACCATACCATCTGTTAAGAATGGTCTAGAGTCGCCCAAGATATCTGCTGGCATAGAGAATTGTTCAAATGTTTCACATTCCATAAAAGTAAGACCAGTAGCATCTTCAAATAAGAATTGACAATCTTTATCTTCAACCATCATTTTCTCAACGCTATCTTCTGTTCTAAAACGTTCATTAGTTTTAGTACCTTCTTCAACAGCTTTCATTTCAACTTGCATAAACGCACCACCTTTACCAGGTTTAATGTGTTGAGCTTTTGTAATTGTCCATGGTTTACCTTTATATTCAATAACCCAACCAATTCTAATAGATCCAGCTAACTGTTTCATTTGATTTATTCTCCATATTTACAATGTTAATATTAGTCCTTTAAGAATTACATTCTAAAAATGGACTTTAAACCTTTTTTTTTATATTGCAACAAAAATTTTACAAATTTGACAAAAAAGTGTTGCATAATGACTTTTTTTGTGTTATAGTTTACCTCGACAATAAATTATAATGTCATAAAATAATTAAAATAATCATTATGGAAAAAAACGAAGTTAACGGTCTATTAGACCAAATGTGTCAGGAGATTTCTAGAATTGAGAACTCTAGAATACCAAACGTAAGCAAGGATTATATCCTTAATTTGAGCAAATTAGTTGAGGAAGAGAACATTCTTCAATACATCATCGAGAGAATGGAAACAGAAGACGTTATTCACTTAGATGACGTTCTCTGCGAACTCTTAAAAATCGACGGAATGTGTTTAACCGAAAAGCAGATGGTAAAACTAGCAGCACTCCCTGCTAAACATCCTTTCTACTTTGAGGAGAATATCATCGCATGTATAATTGATAGTGTTGAGGATAAGATTTCTCATACAACTATCGAGAAGATTGCTCGCTCACTTGAGCGCAACACTGACGACTTCTTCTCAGATTATCTTGACTGTCTTTGGGATAACATCTTCAGAGATGACATAACCGAGAAGGAGAAGGAGAAAGCTCGTAAAATCTACGAGGAAACCAAAGATTGGTTCTTCGATAAGGGCTGGCTCTAATCTGCACACACAAAAAACGCTAACGTCAAAGTTGGCGTTTTTTGTATCAAACAAAGAAACAATTAACAACAAAAAACAAAAAACAAAAAATTATGTGTAAAAATGAAATTCCAGCAGACTTTCTCATCAGAAGTCTCAAAGACGGTTTTCCGTACAACGAAACAATGAAAGAGATTCTAAAAAAGGCTCTTCGAGAATCTCCTTGCGAGATAAAAATGTCTTCTGAGGTATATCTCTTTGAGCTAAAAGATGCCAAAGAATTTCTTGAGGCCTATCTCAACACAGATTGCAGACGTCACTCGCTCTCAATCAACGGTGAATTCACTCTCCTTGAAAACGAGAAGCATCACGAGTTATTGGAGCTCTACATTGAGCACCGAGAACTAGATGAAGAGACACAAATCCACGCAGTTGCGTTCGGCCATAACAAGAGCAAAAAGCTCATTCAGCGTCATCACCAGCTCCACGGACTTTGCCCCAAGGCTCTCTCTGCGGCAAAGAGTAGAAACTGGCTTGATACTCCAGCGCAAAACTAAACAAAAAAGGTGGTCAATTTGACCACCTTATTTTTTTGCCATTTTTTTTAAATATTCAATTTGGATTAAAAGAAGTTTTCTAACACTATCAAGATCAACCCATTCATTATCACCATGCATTCCCTCCCCTGTTCCAGAATGCATAATAACAACAGCACCTTTTAACGCAAAAAGTCTAGCATCTGTTGCACCACCAATTTGTTCAAAAGTAATTTCTCTACCCAAAACCTTTTCTGCAATTTCTTTATAGCATAAAATCTTAGGTTCATCTTCACTCATCACAACAGGGTTAGAAGAAGAAACAACTTCATACTCAACACCTCTCATACATGCTTTTTTAAGATTTTCTTCCAATTCTTCAAGTGTAGATGTTTCAACAAGTCTAAAGTCCAAAAGTCCCTCAGCGCCAGACGAAATAATATTAGACACCTCACCCCCAGACATTTTTGCCACATGCATCGTATCAATCCACGCATTATTAGGCTTTCCCGTATATTCATCAAAATAAGGATATTTTTCTCTCAAATTTCTAATAGTTTCCATCAACATCTCATTAGCATCAAGCCCATCCCAAGGTGTAGAACCATGAGCACTTTTGCCTTTTGCTTTTAACTTAACAAATACCGGATTTTTACATTTATTAATAATAACTCCAATATCCCCACCAACATCATTATCTAACACAACTTTTGCGCCGATATTTTTATATTTTTCCAAAAATGCATGAGTACTTTTGCTACCTTTCTCTTCATCGCTTGAAAGAATAATACCAAAATTAATATCCAAATTATTTTCCAAAACATGCATCATTGACATCATCGCAACACCAGCAAAAGATTTCATGTCCAATGCGCCTCTAGCATACATCTTATTATCAACAATTTTAGGCTCAAACATATCATCATTGGCCTTAACCACATCAATATGCCCAAGCACAAGCACATCTTGCACATCTTCATCATTATTTCTAATATAAATAACAGGGCTTGCATCTAAAAAGCGCTCAATTTTCACATTAGCTTTTGTATTTTCAAAAAACTTTTCTATATATTCCAAACACTTATCAACTTCCACATTATTACCTGTTTCGCTCTTAAACGCAATCAAGTCCTTAATAACATCAACTAAATCCATTTTAACACCTCTAAATATTAAATCTTCCAACATTACTAACAAAAAAAATTTAATTTTTTATTTAAAAACAAAACATTAAAATAAAACTCATACTTTTGTTGAAAAACTATTATTTTTTAAACTTTTATTAACTCCCGATTCGTAAAATGATATGCGTATAAAACTATTTTGAGGGAATCATGCGTTTTTTTATTGCTTTTGTACTAATGTTTATAACATCTTTTGATGCTTTTGGTGCCATAGTAGAATTATCACCAGAACAAACCCGCTTTGCCTCTATGCGCGCAGACAAAGTAAATGCACGTTCTGGCCCCGACAGACGCTATCCCATAGAATGGATATATCAACAACGTCATCATCCCGTTGAAATAATAGCAGAATACGAGCACTGGCGTAAAATTCGTGATTTTGAAGGCACAATCACCTGGGTAAAAAAGAATCTTTTAACCAACCATCGCTACGCTCTTGTAACCGAACAAGGTTTAAGCAACATCTACGCCAAAGACAACCTAAACTCTGAAGTAATCGCCAAAACAGAGTTTGGTGTAGTTGGCAAGATAAAAAGTTGCTCTCTTTCATTTTGCTTAATGGAGTTTGAAAACAACATAGAAGGATGGATAACAAAAAAATCAATTTTTGGCGTAAAAAAAGACGAAGAAATATAATTATGTAACAAAACTTGGGCAAGTTTTACGATTTGGAGACTAAAAAATGAAAAAAATACTAACAAAAACAATTAGCTTATTAACAATGTGTGCTATCTTCTTAGGCTATACGATACAGCCAGCACATTCAGCAACCAAGCTAACAGCAACACATTTATATTACTGGGCAAAGACAAAAAACTATTCACGTCTAAACCAGTTCAAGCGCTATATAAACCTCCAAAACGAAAACAACAAAACAGCCCTCTGCTTAGCCCAAGAAGCAAAAGATCGTAATGCCTACACAACACTAATCAAGTTCGGCGCCTCAACAAAAGTTTCCTGCCACGATGATGATGACCCAATCTGCGCAATTATCGTAAAAGAAGAAACAAAAGTCTCCCCTGCAGCATTATTACTCGGCGCCGGCGCACTAGGTGCAGCATATTTATTAAGCGACGACGATGACAGCTCTCATAAAACCCCATCTTGCAACCTAAATCAATATCCATATCTTAATTCTTGCCCAACAGGCTTAAAATCAACTGGCACTTGCCAAGACACATCAGGCACTCACCACTCTTGCGCTTGTGATGAAACACAAAATCGCTACAGTGACCAAACAGAATGTACACAAAACCAAAAGGGCTACACAGGCTATGATTGTTCAACCCAAGATGAAAACAATTGTTATATAAGAACTGAACTAGAGTGTACACCCTATCAATCTTCATGTGAAGACGAAAAAGAAGGATACACTCTAACCGATAAAGGTGCAGGTTCATACGCCGGCGAAACAGAATGCCGCTCTTGTTCATACAGCTGTGATGAAACAACACTCTTTGCAGATTGCCCAGAAGGTAAAACATGTACAGAAGTAACAGAACATGGTATCACTTGTCAAACAAATCCACAGTGTCCAGATACTCATCCATTCACAGAACAAACAGATTGCGAACAAGAAGGACACGCTTGTAGTGAAAATCAAACAGGTTCAGGATGTTGGGCTAGAACAGGTAATAAATCTTGTGAAACATTATATGAAAATTCAGTTCCATCATGTACTGATTATACTGGATATACAACAAACCCAACACAAGTTGGAATTGCTGGCGACCAAGAATGTTATACTTGTTCATACAGCTGTGATGAAACAACACTCTTTGCAACTTGCCCTGAGGGAATGAGCTGTGAAACAACTCCAGAAGGAGCACCTACACAATGTTACAAAGTTAATGAATGCAACGAAACTCAATATTCATTTACTGACCAATGTCCTAATGGCATGACACAAATAAATCAATGTATAGATAAAAATGGAACTCATTTACAATGTGAACCAATAGATTGTAGTCAATATACTGAAACTACTTGCGAATTTACTGGTGTTGCTACCAAAGACGAATGTACAACAAACAATGCTACTGGTACACAAGAAACTACAACGTATCAGTGTAAATGTGCAGCTAACTGGGAAGGTGGAACTTGCCCTGAGGGAATGAGCTGTGAAACAACTCCAGAAGGAGCACCTGCACAATGTTACAAAGTTAATGAATGCAACGAAACCCAATACCCATATGATAACTCTTGCCCAACAGGCTTAAAATCAGATGAATCTTGTCAAGACACATCAGGCACTCACCACTCTTGCTCTTGTGATGAAGCACAAAATCGCTACACTCTTGCTAATGAAAATAAATGCCGATATAACAACCAAGGAGTTATTGGTTATGATTGTTCATCAATAGACGTAACAATAAGTTGCCTTATAAGAACTGAACTAGAGTGTAAAGCCCCCGCTCAATCTTCATGTGAAGAAGCAAAAGAAGGATACACTCTAACCGATAAAGGTGCAGGTTCATACTCCGGCGAAACAGAATGTCGTTCTTGTTCATACAGCTGTAATGAAACAACACTTTTTGCAACTTGCCCAGAAGGTAAAACATGTAACACTTTAACAGATCATGACGTAACATGTTACAAAGTTACTGGCGATCTTTGTGACAGAACAGAATTTCCTTCATCCAAAGATTGTTCTCTCACATCTGGATTGAAAACTGTAGACACATGTACAGAAACAACAGCAACAGGAACCGTAACCGTAACATATTATCAATGTGCTTGTGATGATAGCTCAAACAATGAAAACGGATATTACCCAGAAGGTACAGCAATAACCCAATGTGGTGTTGGTGGTGATAATGGTTGGGGCTGGAAAATAAATACTATCTCAAACGGAGATGTATCTCTTACCTGTTTTACTTGTGAAATAGAAACTTGTGAAAATGAATATTTTGGCATTGGTGATTCTTATTCTTGTCCAACATACTCAGGTCTAACTTTCTTAGACCAAACTTCAAATGACTATCAAGGAAACGAAAAATGTTGGACATGTACATATAACTGTGCAAGTGAAAACGGATACTATAAAAATCAAGATGAATGCATAGCAGAAAATGGTGAAGATGACTGTCAAAAACATGAAGTACCTACCGTAGGAACAACATATACATGTTACGGACCAAATAAAAACCTTACATTGATAACCAATGATTTGGAAAAAACAACTAATACTGACACCATCGAACTAACATCAGAAGGTGATGAAAATATCTATGGTATGTCATCTAGTAATGATATTACAAATAAAGGCACAATAAACATTACTCATAACTCAGATGGTTACGCATATGGTATGTATGGCGCATCAAATAATAAGTTATTAAATGATGAAGGTGCAAAGATAGAAATCACCAACAACAATAGTGGCACTGCCGTTGGTATGTATGCTTCAAGTGGTGGTGAAATCACAAACAAAGGTAATATCACAATTAATGGCACCCAAGGCACTGCCGTTGGTATCTTAGGTGAAGGTCAAAACACCATCACTAACGAAAGCGAAATCACCGTTTCAGGCACAAATGCCTATGGTATCAGGGTGCTAGATGGCACAGAAACAACAGTTACAAACACTGGCACCATCACCGTTGATGGCACAAACGAAGCCTATGGTATTTATATTGACCAAAATGGAGACAGTGCTAGCGTAACAAACGAAGGTACAATCAACGTAAATGGCGATGTAAATAGTACAAATGCTATTGTATTAAATGGCGCAGAACTTAGAAACAAAGGTACAATGTCTGTATCAGGCGAGCTAGACCTAAATACAATGGGGGCATCTAAAGTATTCCTAGAAGACGGCGCAATATATGAAGCCAAAACCATCAAAGGAAACTTAACAGCCGGCACATCGACCGTTATGAATGACAACCTAGATACATACATAAAAACAGATGCAATTAAATCTGAAAACATAAACAAGCTTGATATTTCTTCAGAATCAGCCCTATTTACTGCCAAAGTAAATAAAAACAATAGTGGTAATACAGATGTAATCTTAGAGCGAAAAGAGTTTAGCGAGTTCACTCCAAATAGCTCAATGTCTGATTATTTAACTAAAAACTATCAAGCTAAAAACTTTGAAGAGAAGTTTAATAGCCTCAAATCCCAAACAGAAGTTATGGCTGTTCAAACAGAACTTGCCGACTGGATGGCTTATGATAAACTCCTAAACTTCGCAGACGAAAACTTCCAAGTGCTCCGTAGCTTAAATAGAACTATGGCAGACACAATCTTAAAACCAACCGATGAGCCATATCGAGTAATCGCAGGTTATGATAACTTTAACCTCGAAACCGATAACAAAGGCTTGCTCTCTGGCTATGACTTAAATGCTCACTCTATGTTTACTTTTGGAGATAAGCGCTTAAATAACTGGTCTAGACTTGGTCTTGGTATTAGCTTCACAGACCTAAGCACCTCATATGAAAAAGGAGGAAACAGAGATTTAAATATCGTTAGTATCTTTATGCCATATATGCGTAAATTTAGCGACCAATTAAATCTCGTTACAATCCTAAACTTAGGTTACGGATATGGTGATTATGATAGAGGCTCTAATAGAGACGCCGACATTAAAGACTTCATCTATGGCTTAACAAATGAGCTCCGTTATTCTGTTAACTTAAACGACTTTGCAGAATTAGAACCAGCATTAATGTTAAATGCAATAGGATATGTAGAAGATGAGCTTGATGAAAAAAGCGCAACAGATGCTATCGAAACAAAACGTACTAACAACCTCTCTGTTGAACTGGGCGCAGGACTATTCCTCAAAAAAGAAGTAAAAATGGAAAAATATGGCAAACTTGGGTTCAAAATTGGTGGTGTTTACTATCATGAATTTGCAAACCCATATCGTGATATAACACTTCATCACAAAAACGACCCATATAATTGGTATAGAATTAACGACTACGCAAACCTATACCAAAGAGACAGAGCTGTCTTAGAAGCTGTTATAGACTATGCATATAAAGACCTTGCTCTATATGTAAAATATAACAAACTAATCCAAAAGAATAATCCTGATTTATTCGATATGGGCGTCAAGTTTAACTTCTAACAAAAAAAGCAGGCCATAAAGCCTGCTTTTCTTTTTTTTTACTTTGCATACTTAGCGCAATACATCTGATGCAACTTTTGATTTGTCTTACACAAAATCCTCACTGCTTCCTCGCACATGGTGTGAATATTTATGTACATCTCAAGAAGTCTTTCGTTGTTAAGGTGAGCAAGAGCAACCTCAGCTTCCCAACAAAGTCCTCTATCAAAAGAGCATCGAGAGATAAACTCCCTTATCGCAACTTCCTCGCCTCGATAAATGAGCGCAACCTGAGCCGTATCCCATAACCATACATTTTTCACATAATTAACAAGCGCCCCAACAGAAGCATTGTTGACAATAGCTAAATGATCATGGTATTTGTAACTCATCAAGCACTCATCTAAGTTGTTCTTTGAAAGTGCAAAAAACAACTTTGACTCAAAGTCCTTCTCAAAGCGATAACCACCCAAGCAATACATACACTCAACGTGCTTTTTAAGCAAAGGTTTTGCCAACCTATCATTAACTATGTACTCCTGAGTCTCATAACACAACGGCATAAGAGATAGCATCACCTCAACCATCATAGAACCGGCGTTTTTTAGCACCTCAATCTGCAAATCTGGTGTAAGAGCATAATCCTCAATCTGCCCCATAATCTGTCTAAAATCGCACCTGCTATTTAGCCTAATGCGATATATATGATTATAGTGCTCACACAACGCCCTAAAAGCCTGTATATTATCCTTGCGGATAATCTCTTCCTTAACCTTTTTGCTTAAAACAAATCCTCTTTTGATATATTTAACCAAAATAGACCTGTTTCGATGGTCAAGAAGATACATAACCTCCTTTTCATCTAGCTCCTTGCAACTCTCAATAAATGCCATAATGATATCATCTTTCTGGCATCCCAATATATACTGGGAATCATTAAAAAAGTTACACTTAAACAACTCTCTTGCAACATTAACAAGATTGTTATCAATGATGTATGTTTCAGTTTCGTTATAAAAACCATAAAGGTCATAATACTTCACACACACATCAGCCGGCATTTTCTCAACCAAATATTTCTCCGCATCTAAGCTCAAAGAAAAGCGGTTAATATACGCCAAAACAACCTCTTTTGAGCAACGGTCAATTAGAAGCTTCTCATAAAGCCCGTCAAATCTGGTACGATATCTTCTAGCGCTAAGATACGCTAACAACTCATCATTACTACCCTTCCTAATGAGTCTTTTAATTTTTTCATTCATAATATTAAATAATTATTAAACATTGTAATACTAAACTTCTTTTAATATAAGACAATAAAATAAAGAGTCAACAGCTAGATTCTAGCAACCATGGAGGCAACATGAACAAAACAAAGATAATCCTATTTGTATTAACTTTGATATTAAACGGATGCACAAAAAACGTATATTTAGAACCTGTTCCATGCCAAAAGGATTGTAAACCATGCACCGATGGATTATGTAAAGAAGTAAAAAACTCAACAGAGTTGCAAACTTTCTATATTGAAGATATGCCAAAAGATAAAGCTGACTACTCAAACATAACAGCCGGCAAAATAAAACGTTGCACAACAACATGCCGACAACAAAAAATTGAAAATTGATATAAAAAATCCCTTAAATAAGCGATTTAAGGGTTTTTTTGATAATAACACTTAAAAAAAGAGGTAAAATTATATGTTTAATGTAAAAATTTCTTTATTTGCAAGAACTAAAGAGCTAGAACATTCTATCGATAAACTTCATGATAAAATCATTGAAATGACAATCGAATTTAGAGAGGCTGTCGATATATACTTAAAAGAAAAAGGTAGCGACAATTACCGTAAAACAAGCAAAAAAATTAAGGTTATCGAACACGAATCAGATATTTTACGTCGCCAAATAGAAAGTAGTCTTTATGAACAAAATCTAATTCCAGATTTAAGAGGAAACATTTTGCAACTAGTAGAAAACTTAGATAAAGTTATAAACTTGTTTGACGAAGTTGCACATAAATTTTATATAGAACAGCCAGATATTCCAAAAATCTATCACGAGCAACTAAAAACTCTTGTTTGCCAAGTAAGTGATTGTGCAGAAAATATGGCAATTTCATCAAGAGCATTCTTTAGAGACTTAGTTACCTTAAGAGACTATGCTCAAAAAGTGTTTTTGCTTGAAAATCAAAGTGACAGAACATCTGCAAAATTAAGAAAAGCATTGTTTGACTCAGATTTAGAGCTCGCTCACAAAAACCAAATTAACGAATTTGTAGAAGAAGTTGCAGACATTGCAGACCTTGCCGAAGACTGCATTGATGCATTGTTAATTTTTGCAATTAAGAGGGAAATTTAATAATGTTTGAATATTTGCTATTTTTATCAAGTGGACTTTTTTTAGGATGGTCATTAGGAGCAAATGATTCTGCAAATATTTTTGGAACAGCCGTTGGCACAAAGATGTTACGCTTTACAACAGCAGCCACAATTGCCTCTATTTTTATCATACTAGGCGCTGTTATAAGTGGTCAAAACACAACCGAAACATTAAATGCACTTGGTGGAGTAAACACCCTCCCCGCAGCATTTGCCGTATCACTTTCAGCAGCTCTTGCCGTAAGAGTAATGCTAAAATCAGGCATAAGTGTTTCAATATCCCAAACCATTGTTGGTGGGATTTTAGGTTGGAACGTTTACAATCATCAACCAACCGACCAACAAACCCTCATAAACATTTGTTCTTGTTGGGTAATGTGCCCAATCGTTTCAGGTCTTATAGCTGTTCTGATATATTTTATTGTAAAAAAAATCTTACATCATTCAAAAATGCATATTCTATGGCAAGACATGGTTGTTAGAAGTGGTATGATTTTAACAACAGCCCTAGGTGGTTTTGCTCTTGGCGCAAACAATATGGCAGATGTTGTTGGTGTTTTTGTTCAATCTTGTGCTTTTGAGGATGTTATATTATTTGGCTTTATACATTTAAGTGGAATACAAGTGTTATTCTTAATTGGCGCAATCGCCGTAAGCGTTGGTGTATTTACATATTCCAAAAAAGTAATCTCCACTGTAGGAAAAGGTGTATTAAGCTTCTCTCCAGCCGTTGCATGGATAGTGATTTTATCTCAATCTTTAGTATTGATATTATTCTCATCAGAAAGCTTAGAAAATTTTCTTGTATCCATAGGTCTTCCACCTCTACCTGCCGTTCCTGTTTCTAGCACACAAGCTGTAATAGGTGCAATCGTAGGTATAGGTCTTGCCAAAGGTGGCAAAGAAATAAAATGGAGTTTAGTTGGCAAACTTGTTTGTGGTTGGGTAACCTCTCCACTCATGGCATTTATCCTAAGCTATATATCCCTTTCATTTATGGAAAATGTTTTCAAACAACCTGTATTTGCCCAATTCTAGGAGTTACACGTTGCTAAAACAAATATATAACAGATTACCAATATTTTTACTTTTGCTACACATCGTTTTAGCTCTTGTTTTTTGTTTATATGTATCGTGTTTCACAACAACCCTAGGAGGCGACACAATAGAGCACATGCACTCATCATATCTTGTGCATATAAACAGCATTCCATATAAAGATTTTTTTCAACATCACAACCCTCTTCTTTGGTATTTATTTGCACCAATTCTTGGCTTGTTTGATAAAGGCATAAGTGATAATTTTTTAACTGCATTTGTTATTAGCTCTGCAATTATTGTATCATTTTTAAATTATTTTTATCTATACCTAATAACAAAGCGCTTTTTATCAACCAAACTAGCCGGACTAATTGCCGCATCAATAGCCATAACCCCCTATGTTATCTTATCAATAACTCACTTTAGACCTGATAATTTTATGCTAACTTCCTTTTTTATCGGGTTATATCACTATTTTTGCTATCTGGAGAATAAAAAACTAAAAGACTTAAGCATCTCGTTTTTTGCCTTTTGGTGCTCTTTTATGTTTTTACAAAAAATCGTCTTCACACTCGTATTACTTGGCATCATAACACTAATTCTCTTAATAAAAAAACAAATAAAATTAAACGATGCTTTATATGCTTTAATGTTTCCACTTGCATTAAGTCTAGGCTTTGTTGCATACCTATATACAAATAACATACTATCAATTTGGTATCATTCCAATTTTACATTCAACCTACATATTCCAGAATTATTTGATAATAGACGCATAGGCTTTATTTGGCCCGAATTAAAAATTTTACTTACACTATCTGTTTTATCAATAATTTTCTGCACTAAAAATAGTTCAATTTATTTCAAAATTATCGCTATTATTTTTATTTTCGAAACCATACAACGACTAACCTATTTTTCTGCTTTTGCATATTATTTTTGCTTAAACATATATATAGCCTCAATATTAAGCGCCACCTTTATTGAAAAAATAATCCTAAAAAAATATTATTGGGCAATTTATATTCTAGCTATTCCACTTTTGCTTTGCATGTATAAACCAAGCATCTATGTTGGCAATATAGGTGGTCCAAAAACAAGATTCTATCAAACTTTACACAAAGAAATCACACACTATATCACCAAATGCGATTTAATCTTAAATGGTGATGGAACAATCTATAATGTATATAACAAAGACCCTCATTATTATTGGAATTTACTCGGACAAACAGATGTTATCGGTGCCAATGTTGGCATACACCCACTAATGGACATAAACCACGTTATTCAAACAAAAAAACCACGAATAATATCTATAACACCATATAAAGATAAATATTCATCAGAAAGAGGTATTGAAAAAATTGTTCACAAACCAGACCTTGAATTTATAAACAAATACTATAAACCTTTTAACAATTCTGATACATTATACATCTTAAAACCAGAATATACCACACCATATTGTGAAAAATAAAAACTTATAATGACAATTAAAATATTTTAATATAAAAATAAAAAGTAATTATAAAGAGGATATCATGTTTGTTGATTCGCATTGTCATATAGAAGAAGAAGAAATAATTGAGCGTAGCATTAAAGCAAGTGTTAATACACTACTAAATGCAGGCAAAGACCTAGATGAAATGGATAACCAGCTTAAAATGTGTGAAAAATATCCCTTCATCTATACTTCTTCAGGCATACACCCAGATAGCGCCAAAGAAAAGCTAAACAAAATAAACACCGAAGATATTATCAATGCCTCCAAACACCCTAAAGTTATTGCAATAGGAGAATGTGGCTTAGATTACTACTATGGACCAGAATATAAAAACGAACAAATAGAAATGTTTAAGCGCCACATTATAGCAAGCGCAAAAACCTCTCTTCCATTAATGATACATCAAAGACAAGCAGAAAATGATATGCTTGAATTATTACACGATGGCATCAAAAAATATGGTAAATTAACCGGTGTTATACATTGTTTCACATCAACCAAAGAGTTTGCAGATGAAATGCTAAAATTAGGCTTTTACATTTCTGCATCTGGTATTATTACATTTAAAAGTGGAGCAGAAATTCTTGATGTTTTCAAAACAATTCCACTAGATAAAGTACTAATAGAAACAGATAGTCCATATCTAGCCCCTGTTCCATACAGAGGAAAAACAAACGAGCCGGCATTTGTTGTAAAAACTGCCGAAAAGCTAGCCGAAATTAAAGGCTTGACGACAGAACAAATTGCCAATATAACCAAAAATAACTTCTATTCATTATATCAAAAAGCAAAATCTAATTAAGAAAGGTAAACTAGTGTCAAAAATAATTATTTTAGGTTCTGGTGCAGCTCCTGGTGTGCCATCATTAGCAAGTGGTTTTGGTGATTGCGACCCTCAAAACCCTAAAAATTTTCGCCTAAGAAGTGGAACATATTTTGAAATAAATGACGTAAAATTTCTAATTGACACATCGCCAGACTTAAGGCTTCAACTAATTAACTCTAACATAAGAGATATTGATGCTGTTTTCTATACCCACACACATGCAGACCACCTACATGGAATAGACGATTTAAGAGAAATAAATCGCATCACAGGTCGCGCCATAGAGCTTTTTGCCTCAAAAACTGCATTAGAAACAATTCGCAATCGCTTTGGCTATCTAATTGCAGATGACAAAACCAAAATTGAACCTGTTTACAGAGCCGCACTTCACCCAAACACTTTTGAATTTGAAGAAAGTTTTTATTTTAACTCCTTAAAAGTTACACCAATTAAACTTTTAGGTCACAATGTAGAAACAACTGGCTATATTTTTAATGATGGAGAAGTGGTATTTATTGCAGATTTTAGAGAGCTCCCCGCATCAGCCCTAAAGCTCATTACCAAGCCAACAAAACTTTTAGTTATGCCATTAACCACCCCAAAAGGCACACGTTTTCACGCTGGTCTAGAAGATTTGCTTGATATAAAAGAACAAATAGACCCTGAGCATACAATCATAAACCACATGGCAACAGAAAGTGACTATGCAGAGGTTTATTCTAATTGTCCAAATGGCATAGAACCTGCTTTTGATACAATGGAATATTCTTGGTAACAAAAAACTGTTTCATATTATAAAAATATGTTTACATTATTATATAATAGTGATAATTTTTCTTATATTTTAAGGGAGGCTCTTTGAGTAGTAAAAGTAAGAAATTACGTTTATTATCACTATTTTGGGATTATGCTAGCGCATTATCTTTAATCCTCTTTTTGATTCTTCTTTGGCATTTAGGAAAAGGACCAATAGAAGTAAACTTCTTGCGTCCATACATTATACAAGCTTTAACTAATGAGACATCATCATATAATATCGATATTTCATCAGTAAACCTAGAGCTAACAAACTCTATCCAACCCTTAAAAATTACCGCCAAAAACATTTCTGTAATAGATAGCGAAAAACTATATAATATTACAGCACCAAAACTATCATTATCCTTTTCGGCAAGAGCCCTCTTAAAAGGTTTACTCGCCCCAAGCTCAATTAGTATTGATAGCCCCAAAATAGAAATAATAACTTCTTACAACACAAACACCTCTCCAACTTCAAAAAAAGATACTCCCAATGAAGCAAATCTTAAAAAAATAGAATTTTACTTTGAGCAATTTGAAGACTTTTTAACTCGCTTTAACTCAGCTGAAAAACTATATATAGAAAGCTTTATTAACGAAATAGATATAACTAACGCCGACATTAAAATAAACGAGCTAGAAACCAAGCAACAATTAAATCTCATCGGGGCAGATATTTCATTTTTAAGAGCACTTAGCGATATTAAACTAAGCGCCATAAGTGCCGTACAATTTCAAGATAGAACATCTAGCATAGATACAAGTTTAAACTACAATTTATTTAATGATAAAATAACATATAATCTCAATTTTACAGACCTAGTACTAACAGATTTATACAACATCATAGTTCCCATAAAAGGCGACCTAAAAGCCGTTGATATCCCAATAAGTGGTCAACTAAAAGCCTTAATAAACTTTAGAGATATTTTAGATAACAAAGAACACTTTGCCGAAAAACTAGGTTCAAATATAGAAGAAATAAGTTTCTCAATAGATGGTGGCGATGGCAAAATTGGTTTTCTTGGCAACAAAGATTTCGACTACAATGTATCTGCCTTTAACCTCAAAGGAAAACTATATGGTGGTCTTGATAAAATAGACATCAAAGACACAACATTTAAATTTAATGATAAACAAGCCAAACTTTCTCTTTCAGCAACAGGATTTAAAGACTATTTCTTAAAAGGCAACCTTAAAGATTTTAAATTAAAATTTGGTGCCAAACTTGGTGAATTTAATATGGATGAATTATCCCTCCTATGGCCTAAATATGTTGGTCAAAAAGCATGGGAATGGTGCCAAAAGGGGCTATATGGGGGCAAAATTTCTAATGGTGATTTCATCTTTAATTTTGGTTTTAACGAAAAAACAGAAGAATTTGCCCTTTTAAAATTAAGTGGAAAAGCAGATATAAAAGATTCAAACTTACATTATCTAGACGGCATGCCTGTTATTAAAAACGTGTATGGAACAGCTCTTTTTGCCAGCGATAAAATAGAAATTTTGGTTGATAAAGGCGTTTCAGATAACGTTATTCTAACAGGTGGAACCGTTCTTTTATATGACCTAGATAAACACGACAACTTTATAAAAATAGCCCTAAAAGGAAACTCAAGCATTCCAGATGCACTAAGATTAATAGACAACGAACCACTTGGTTTTACTAAAGAAATAGGCATCTCACCAGATTTAGTAACAGGCAATGTCGATATAGATTTAATGCTTGCTTTTGAGCTAAAATCCAACCTAGAACCCAAAGACATAAAAGTAGAAGTAAAAGGATTGCTTCAAGAAGTAGAATATTTAGGGCTAAAAGATGGCAAAACATTTACATCAGACAAGCTAGATCTATTTGTTAGCCAAAACGGGTTTGAGCTAAAAGGCGTTGCCAAATATCAAGACATACCAGTAACACTCGCCCTAAATGAAGATTTTCACAACAAAGACCATAAAAGCAAAATAACAGCAGATGTAACTATTAACGATAGCATCTTAAAAAAACTTGGCGTCAACGCAGATATTTTATCAGCTCCATACTTTACGGGCTCATCAAATATAAAAGCAACAGTAACCTTCTTAAACAGTGGCAAAATAGAATTATTTGTTGACGGCTCACTTAAAGATACAGATATAGACTATGCCTTTTTGGGTTTTGATAAAAACAAAGGAGAGCCATGTTACGCCAAGGCTAAAATGATAATAAACAATAACAAAATAGAAGATGTTCCTGAGTTTTCTATTATAAAAACACAGTTTAGCGCTAAAGGAAATATCAAAACAAATGACGCTGGTTATATCAAAACAATTGATATCACCAACATAAAATCACCTAAAACTTTTGCCAAAGCCAAAGTTGATTTTACATACACTCCCAAACTAAAACTAAAAGTTACAATCAATGGTGATTCATACGATTTAACAGACTTCTTTAATAAGAAAAAATCAGATACCAAAGCCAACCTTAAAAAGAAAGAAAAAAGCTTAAAAGACCCACTTGAAGATGTTATGGATACAGACATAGTAATTGGCGTTAACAAATTATGGACCAACGATAACATACCTGTTACAAACTTTGCCGGCAAACTAGAGCTTCGCAATGGTATTGGCGTTCATCGTATCAATATGATAGGAAATTATGGTCAAAGCCGAGATGTAAAAATGAAACTAGACTATGAGCCACGTGGTAATGAATATTTACTAACGGTAGATTCAAACAATGCCGGTTCCACATTGAAGGTTTTACGCCTATATAATCACATGAAAGGTGGAAACTTAAAAATAGAAGGCAAGCGTGATAAATATAAAAACTTTAAAGGTCACGCACAAATGAGAGACTTCTCATTGTCTAACACCCCTATTTTTGCTAAACTATTAAGCCTATCATCATTATCAGGTATTGTTGATATGCTAACAGGCGAAGGCCTACGTTTCACACACTTTAACGCCCCATTTAGTTATGTATTTTCAACCAAAGCCCTCTCAACCGAAGATGCAAGAGTGTTTGGTCCTGTTCTTGGTTTAAGACTAAGCGGAACATATAACTTATTTGATGATATTATACAAGCATCTGGTCTCATTATTCCAGCCTACACATTAAATACATTTATTGGTAATATTCCTGTTGTAGGTAAAATGCTTGCCGGCAAAGATGGATCTGTTTTTGCCACAAATTATAGTATAACAGGTACCACAGAAAAACCGGTTATCAAGATAAACCCACTTTCTACATTGGCACCAAATTCAATAAAAGAACTTTTTTCATCAGGAGAATAGTTATGGAAAATAAAATAGGTATAGATTTTCATGGTGTAATTTCAAGCTTACCCGATGCTTTTGCTGAGTTTTGTCGCGAAATTAGAAAATGTGGTATAAAGGTTTATGTAATAAGTGGTGGACCTAAAAAAGATATCGTGAAATATCTTCATCAACACCATATAGAATATGACTATGTATGGGCAATACTAGACCATTGTGACGAACAAGGACAAGTTTCATACTTTGATGATGGAAGTTTTCAAGTTCCAACAGAATTGTGGAACAGAGCAAAAGCAGAGTACTGCGCTAAAGAAAAGATAGAATTCCACATCGATGATTCAAGCATATATGGCAAATATTTCGTAACACCATATTGCAAATACGACATTCACAACGATGTCTGCGAATTAGGTTCTGACTTACAAATAGACTTCAAAAACCCCACAAAAGCCGCATATGATGTTGCTGAATTTATTAGGAGCACTAAAAATTAATTAGTAATTCCAATCCCATCACAAGCGCCACACCCTCATCATTGCAAGCATTTTTTAATCATTGCGAGAAGCGTTAGCTCTCTGGCAAGCTATTACACCTCCCAAAAAAGAGGGCAATTTCTTGCCCTCTCTTCTTTTTACTTCAAATCTTGACACTAATTACATATCAAAATCTGTAACACCTTCAAATGCCAATTCATAAAGTTTTTTAATTTCTTTAATCAATGGATATCTTGGGTTAGAACCTGTACATTGGTCATCAAACGCAAGAGCTGGAAGTGTTTCCATTGCTTTCTTGAAGTCTTCTTCGTTGTATTCGCCTCTAATAGCAAACCATTCTTTGATAGAAGAAGGAATACCAACTTTTTTCTTCAATTCTTCAATACCATTAATTAAAGCAGATACCTTATCATCATCTGTTTTACCCTTAAAGCCCATAGCTGTTGCATAATTTGCATAAGCAGCCTTGGCATTAGGGAAACGATATTGAGGGAATACACATTGTTTATTAGGTTTATCTGTTGCATTATAACGAATAACTTGAGAAATCAAAAGTGCATTCGCAACACCATGAGGAATGTTAAATTGAGAACCTAATTTGTGAGCCATAGAGTGGCAAACTCCTAAGAATGCATTAGCAAAAGCCATACCAGCAATTGTAGATGCATGATGCATTTTCTCTCTTGCACCAACATCAGCTGTTGCATAAGATTGTGGTAAATAATCAAACACATCTTTACCTGCTTCAATAGACAATGGTCTTGTAAAGTCTGTTGCCATAGCAGAAACATAAGACTCAATAGCGTGAGTCAATACGTCAATACCAGATGCAGCACACAAACCTCTTGGCATTGTTTGAACTAAATCAGAGTCAACAATCGCCATAGTTGGTGTAAATACATAGTCTGCAACAGCATATTTAACGCCTTCTGCATCATCTGTAATAATAGAGAATGGTGTAACTTCTGAACCAGTACCAGATGTTGTAGGAATAGCAACCATGTCTGCTTTTTCACCTAAGTTAGGGAACTCAAATACACGTTTGCGGATATCCATAAAGCGCATAGCTAAATCTTCAAACTTAAGTTCTGGATGTTCATACATCAACCACATAATTTTACCAGCATCAATTGGAGAACCACCGCCAAGAGCAATAATTACGTCTGGTTCAAATGAACGAAGAGTACCAATAGCCATATTTACTGTTGTTAAATCTGGATCTGGATGAACATCAGAGAAAATTTTGTATTGAACACCAATTTCATCTAATACATCAGTAACTTTCTTTGTATAACCTAAATCAAACAAAGGTTTATCTGTTACAATAAATGCTCTCTTCTTACCTTTAAGTTCTTTTAATGCCAAACCTAAACAACCAGGCTTAAAGTAAACTTTTGGTGGAACTCTAAACCATAACATGTTTTCTTTTCTACTTGCTACACTCTTAATATTCATTAGATGTTTTACTCCTACATTTTCGCTAACAGAGTTACCGCCCCAAGAACCACAACCTAAAGTAAGTGAAGGTTCTAATCTAAAGTTATAAACGTCACCAATAGCACCTTGAGATGCTGGACAGTTAATCAACACACGACCAGTAATCATAACATGACCATAATGTTTAATTCTGTCATTATTCATTGGGTTGGTATATAAAACAGAAGTATGACCTCTACCGCCAAAAGAAACTAAAGATTTAGCAAGCTCAGTACCTGTTTCAAAGTTATCGGTCTTATACATAGCTAGAACTGGTGATAATTTTTCAGCAGAGAAAGGTTCTTCAGTACCAACTTTTGAACATTCAGCAACCAAAGCCTTAACATTTTCATCAACTTTAATTCCAGCCATTTCAGCAATTTTACAAGCGCTTTGCCCAACGATTGCTGCATTAAGATGACCATCAATCATAATAACGCTAGCAAGTTTTTCTTTTTCTTTAGCATTTAATAAATAAGCGCCACGTTTAATAAATTCTTCTTTAACTCTGTCATAAATATCTTTAACGATAACAACAGATTGTTCAGAAGCACAAATCATACCATTATCAAAAGTTTTACTCATCAAAACAGAAGAAACTGCCATCTCAATATCAGCTGTTTCATCAATTAATGCAGGTGTATTACCAGCACCAACACCTAACGCAGGTGTACCTGAGCTATATGCTGATTTAACCATACCAGGACCACCAGTTGCCAAAATCAAATCTGCATCTTGCATCAAATATTGAGTTTTAAGAATTGAAGGCTCTTCAATCCATCCTATAATATCCTCAGGAGCACCAGCTTTTACTGCTTCTTCCAACATAATACGAGCTGTTTCAACAGTACACTTTTTAGCTCTTGGGTGAGGAGAAAAGATTATACCGTTTCTTGTTTTAAGAGCAATCAAAGTCTTAAAAATTGCAGTAGATGTAGGATTCGTTGTTGGAATAACACCTGCAATCACACCAACTGGTTCAGCAATTTTAATCATACCATTTGCGCTATCTTCTTCTAATACACCACATGTTTTAGTATTTTTATATTTATTATAGATATATTCAGAAGCGAAGTGATTCTTAATCACCTTATCTTCAACAACACCCATACCTGTTTCATTAACAGCCATTTGTGCTAAAGGGATTCTCAAAGAGCTAAGCTTTAATGCTACTCTTCTGAAAATATAATCAACTTTCTCTTGGCTATACTCAGCAAATTTCTCTTGAGCTTTTCTAACCTTTGAAACTAAAGCTTCAACATAAAGCTTTTCTTGTTCTTCAACTGTTTGAACAACTGTATCTTTTGCCATAATTTACATTACTCCACTAAATTAATAACTTTCCCGACTATAATACATTAAAAAAAATTAACAACACGTTTAAAGCGTTCATAAAAACACTTATTATTACTAAATATTACGATTTAAATTTAATCACTTAAGTCTATTTTAGTTATATAAAATATTAGCATTAAAAATAATGTTCTATAAAAGATTTTTACGAGTAAAGGCTTCATAATCCATAAAATAAATTTGAACCTTATTTTTTATACTTTCATTACCGTTATATATTTCCCAAAAAACACCAAGAAACCAATATATTTTTTCTCTTAATTTAACTGCTATATCATATTTCTTATCTTGAGATACATTTATAACATTGAGATGCTCATAAAGTTTCTTAAACATATCTAAACCATGCCATAAATATTTTTCGCTAGCATCCCAGTAAGCACTTAAACTTTCATCTCTTATACGACGAAAATATTCACCATTTCTATCAATTGCTACTTTTGATGCATATACTCCAACCAATAATGAAAACCACAAATCTTCATACCACAAACGTTCTTCATAACTTCTAATATCATATTTATCCAAAAACGATTTTTTATATATCTTATCCCACTGTTCTCCTGCATCAGAAATAAAAAAAGAAAAATCTTCGATATATTCTTTATTTCCTACTTTATAAATTATCCGTTCTATTTTTTCTTTATTTCCATCTCTTACATAAAAAACATTAGATGCAACACTAACCTCTGCATCATATTTTTTGGCAACATTATATAGCCCTTCAAAATAATTTTTGCTAACATAGTCATCACTATCAACAAAGCCAATATACTGACCTTTAGCAAGACTTAACCCCATATTTCTAGTTTTACCAACACCTTCATTTTGTTTGGTATAAATCTTAAAACGATTATCTTTTTTAGCATATTTTTGCATAATTTTAAAAGAGTTATCAGTTGAGCCATCATCAATTACAATAAACTCCATATCTTTTAGAGTTTGATTTTCAAGACTTGATAAACACTCATCTAAATATTGTTCTGTATTATATACCGGTACAATAACGCTAACACTTATATTTCTATTAAAATAAAAATAGCTAACAGCGCCCGCCAAACAAACCACAACTACAACTAAAAGATATTTAAAAACATTCATAGCTCACCTCTTTTAGCAAAATAAACAAACTATCTTAAATTAAAGTAAAAACTTTTTAATTAAAAAAACAAAAATTGCTATTGAGTTTTACTTCCAAACACTCTATATAATATAAAGTTATAGCAAATTATTGCTTAAATTTTAACCATATTTTTTAAGGTAAAAAGATGAAATCTAACAAAAACTTTTTATATTGGATAATCGGTTTTATTCTTTTGAGTATATTGTTTAATACCTCAACTCCTGCGCTAAGACCTTCATCAAGTTCTAAAATTGCTTTTTCTGAATTTATGAATAGTGCAGAAGAAGGAAACATTGCTTCTGTTACAATTATTGGTAACGATATCTCAGGTACATATACAAATGGCACAAAATTCAAAACATATGCACCTTTTGACCCTAGCATGGTAGAAGAGTTAAGAAAGCAAAATGTAAAAATTGAAGCCGAACCAATTGATACATCTGAAAGCACGTTCTGGGGCATAGTTATTTCATGGTTCCCAATGCTATTATTAATTGGTGTATGGATATTCTTTATGCGCCAAGCAAATTCCGGTAACAACAAGGCTATGAGCTTTGGTAAATCTCGTGCCAAACTAGTTGAAAACCTTAAAAAAGTAACATTTAAAGATGTTGCTGGAGCAGATGAAAGCAAACAAGAATTAGAGGAAATTATAGATTTCTTAAAAGACCCTCAAAAGTTTCAACGTCTTGGTGGCAAAATACCAAAGGGCGTCCTCTTAGTTGGCCCTCCTGGAACAGGTAAAACCTTACTTGCTAAAGCTGTTGCCGGCGAAGCAAACGTTCCATTCTTTTCAATTTCTGGCTCAGACTTTGTTGAAATGTTTGTCGGTGTTGGTGCTTCACGTGTTAGAGATATGTTCTCACAAGCTAAAAAGAATGCACCATGCTTATTGTTCATTGATGAGATAGACGCAGTTGGTCGTCATCGTGGCGCCGGTCTCGGTGGTGGAAATGATGAAAGAGAGCAAACCTTAAACCAATTATTGGTTGAGATGGATGGTTTTGATGCCAATGAAAACATTATTTTAATTGCTGCAACAAATCGCCCAGATGTATTAGACCCAGCACTGTTACGTCCTGGTCGTTTTGACCGTCAAGTCACAGTTACAAATCCTGATGTTAAAGGGCGTGAAGAAATCTTAAAAGTTCACACCCGAAAAGTACCATTAGGTAAAGATGTTGACTTAAGTATTGTTGCTCGAGGCACACCAGGTTTTTCTGGCGCAGACTTAGCTAACCTTGTTAATGAAGCGGCACTTCTTGCTGCTCGCAAAAACAAACTAAAAGTAAGCTCTGCAGACTTTGACGCAGCCAAAGATAAAGTTCTAATGGGTAATGAACGCAAATCTATGGCAATGGACGAAAAAGAAAAGCTCTTAACAGCATATCATGAAGCTGGACATGCTATTTGTTCATTAAACGTAAAAGATACAGACCCAATACACAAAGCAACAATTATCCCACGAGGCCGCGCACTTGGTATGGTTCAGCAATTACCAGAAAAAGACAAATACTCATACACTAGAGTTCAAATGCTATCGCGCTTAGCAATTCTTATGGGAGGACGAGTAGCTGAAGAACTAAAATTTGGTTATGATGCTGTTACATCTGGTGCTTCATCAGACATTAACGCTGCGACCAATCTTGCAAGAGCTATGGTAACTGAATGGGGTATGAGTGACCTATTAGGTCCAATCAGATACTCTGAAAATTCAAATGAAGTATTTTTAGGACGTTCTGTTACTCAAAACCAAAACATGAGTGAAGAAACAGCTCGCCTTGTAGATGCTGAAATAAAACGCTTAGTAACAGAAGGCTACGAAGAAGCTAAAAAAATTCTTCAAACTCATAAAAAAGATTGGGAAAAATTAGCCAACGCACTTATGGAATATGAAACACTTACCGGCGATGAAATCAAAGATGTTATTAAAGGTAAAGTGGTTGATAAAACAAAAGATGCTCCTGTTCCTGAAGAAAAGAAGACCAAATCTTCACTTCCGGAATTATAAGCTAAAACTCTTCTTATCTAAAACTAAAAAAGCAGGGACTTCCCTGCTTTTTTTTATCATTGTGCTGTGCTGGAAATTAATTTGCGACAGCCGTGTACAAAAATGAGTATATAAAGAAGCAAATTAATGACATGACAGTGCTTAAGCACATCCCCTTTAAAACCGAACGGCTTAGCCGTTGCTTTGGATGGAATAAAGTGCTGTGCTGGAAATTAATTTGCGACTGCCGTGTACAAAAATGAGTACATAAAGAAATAAGTTAATGATATGACAGCTCTTAAGCACATCCCCTTTAAAACCGAACGGCTTAGCCGTTGCTTTGGATGGGATAAAGTGCTGTGCTGGAAATTAATTTGCGACTGCCGTGTACAAAAATGAGTACATAAAGAAGCAAATTAATGACATGACAGTACTTAAGCACATCCCCAATTAAAAAAACTATTGCACATAACCTAATTTTATGCTACACTATACTTGCTTATAAAGTGTTGTGTCTATTATATAGTCTATTATTTATCGTCTTTTTTGTTCTAAAATTTTGGTTGCTACTGAAGTTTTGTCCTGAAAAAAGAGCTAGTAAGACTTTATCACAACACTTTTTTTTCAAGAAAAATTAAGTTTAACAAAGTCTAGCCTTAAAAAGCTAGGCGCAAAATTTTATAACATATGAAGACAAATATTTTTCGTGCTGCTCTTGTAGCTTGCACAATGCTGGCTGTGTCATGCGCAGAGGAAATTACTAATGTCATTCCTCTCAACAATGATGAACCATTGATGGAGAATAATCTCCAGTTTGAGCGTTTGCTCAACAACGAGGCAACCCAAAGTGCCGTGTTGGTAAAAGCAAACACCAACTTCAACCAAGTTGCTCAAACCATTGGTAGAAATGCCTATGGTGAGGTTGAGTTCTCTGGTAAGGACAATCCCGAAACCAATGTTGACATCAATCTTGAGCTTGAGACAATCATGGTCGAGGAGTTTATGATCCCTCAACAGACTGCAACTAATCCATCTAAGACAAACATAACAACTGATACTGATGCCATGACAACAAATGGTTCTTTTAGTATCACGGATAACTTCTCGGATGGACAGATTGCATATATTGATAGCTCGTGGGTATATTCGTACTTTTCCACAAAGTATGAGAACCTAGACTACGCACACATCGAGGTTGAAAATATTTTCTTTAACTGCGCAGATGTTGAGTATGTTGACGAGCTAACCTCAAAGGTTATACTTAATTATGTTGTTGAGTACAAAACTATCGGTATTACCGATGGCGACTACAAAGACACTGTAACAGTATCGCCTTTCTACTACCAAAAGAAGGAAAAAGTGATAGTCGATGAGATTGGTGAGCCATATTATGTATGCGAACCTATCTACACTTACGAAACAAACTCCATAAAGGGCAAGTTCATCGTAAAGAAGATTACTCCCCACACCTTGGTAGAAGACGAGGTTGAGGTAATTGCTCAGCGTACACTGACAGTTGCTACAATTGGTAAGCCAGGAGATGAAACTTTAAGAGTTTTCTCAAACCAAATGTCATCAAACGTTCACACATCTAGTAACACAACTGAGACAACTGGCGAGAAAAACAACTTCTCTTGGGTTGCAAGAAGTACTGAGCATGTGTTCATCGCTGAGTGGAACTCTAATGGTCTTGAGGTTGGTCATACTGACAAAATTATGGTCTATGGAATGACTGTAAAATATCAGGATGAGAACTGCGAGTTTAATTTCGAGTTCAACACCGAACTTAATGTTGTAACAAACGAGGTAATCGTTGAAAAAGATGTTACAACAGAAGAATATCTCGGAACACGAGTTCTAACCATCGAGGGTTTGCTTAATGGTGAGAAATTTGCCGAATTTACTGGCAAAACAACTCTCCTCCAGCACTCTTAAGTAAAAAACGGCGTCCCCAAAAGGGACGCTTTTTTTTATATATAAAAAGGAGTTGGAATGTACCAACTCCTCTAAAAAAGTATTTAATTAGATACTTAAATCTATTATTTTACTTCTTCAAAATCAGCATCAACTACTTTTTCATCAGCATTAGATTCAGCCTCTGGTGCACCTTGAGTTTGTGCGCCTGCTCCAGCCTCTGCACCTTGAGCTTTATACATAGCTTCACCAAGCTTTAATGAAGCTTGCATCAATGCATCTGATTTAGATTTAATGCTCTCAACATCTTCGCTATCAATAACAGCTTTTAAATCATTAATAGCTGTCTCGATTACACCTTTATCAACAGAACTAATCTTATCAGAATTTTCTTTTAATGTTTTTTCTGTTGTATGGATTAAACCTTCTGCTTGATTGCGAGCTTCAACAAGTTCTTTTTTCTTCTTATCAGCTTCTGCATTAGCTTCTGCATCTTTAACCATCTTTTCAATATCAGCATCTGATAAACCACCACTTGCTTGAATACGAATAGCTTGTTCTTTGTTTGTTGCCTTATCTTTTGCAGAAACATTAACAATACCATTAGCATCAATATCAAATGTAACTTCAATTTGAGGCATACCACGAGGAGCAGGAGGAATACCAACCAAATCAAATTGACCTAACAATTTGTTATGTTGAGCAATCTCACGCTCACCTTGGAACACTCTAATTGTAACAGCTGTTTGACCATCTTCTGCTGTTGAGAATACTTGAGATTTACGAGTTGGAATAGTTGTATTTCTATCAATCAAACGAGTAAACACACCACCCAAAGTTTCAATACCTAAAGAAAGTGGAGTAACGTCTAAAAGTAACACGTCTTTAACTTCACCCATCAACACACCACCTTGAATTGCCGCACCAACTGCAACAACTTCATCAGGGTTAACACCTTTGTGTGGTTCTTTTCCAAAGATTTCTTTTACTTTTTCTTGAACTTTAGGCATACGTGTCATGCCACCAACAAGTATAACTTCGCTAATTTCGCTAGGATTAATACCTGCATCAGCCATAGCCTTTTTACAAGGCTCAACAGTTCTCTCAATCAAATCTTCAACAATAGCTTCAAGTTTAGCACGAGTAAGTTTAATATTTAAGTGCTTAGGAATTGGAGAACCTGTGCTCATATCTGCTGTAATAAATGGAAGATTAACTTCTGTTTGAGTTGTAGAAGAAAGCTCAATTTTAGCCTTTTCAGCTGCCTCTTTTAATCTTTGAAGAGCAAGTCTATCTGCTTTAAGGTCAATATTATTTTCTTTCTTAAACTCATCAGCCAAATAATTAACTAATCTTTGGTCAAAATCTTCACCACCTAGGAATGTGTCACCATTTGTAGATTTAACTTCAAATACGCCATCACCAATTTCCAAAATAGAAATATCGAATGTACCACCACCTAAGTCATAAACAGCAATAGTACCAGATGTTTTCTTATCCATACCATAAGCAAGTGCAGCAGCTGTTGGCTCGTTGATAATACGCAAAACTTCTAAACCAGCAATTTTACCAGCATCTTTTGTTGCTTGTCTTTGGCTATCATTAAAATATGCAGGAACTGTAATAACAGCTTTTTCAATTTTTTCACCTAAATAGCTTTCTGCAAATTCTTTAATTTTTTGCAAAACAATAGCAGAAATTTGAGATGGAGCATATTTTGTTCCTTTAACTTCAACCCATGCATCACCATTATCACCTTCAACAATCTTAAATGGAGATGTAGATTTATCTTTTTCAACCTCTTTAGAGTTATATCTACGACCAATTAAACGCTTAATTGCAAACAATGTATTTTCTGGGTTTGTAACAGCTTGACGTTTAGCAGGATAACCAACTAGTCTATCACTATCAGTAAAAGCAACCATAGAAGGAGTTGTTCTAGCACCTTCTGAGTTTTCCAAAACTTTAGCTTCTCCGCCTTCCATAATTGCAAAGCAAGAGTTTGTTGTACCAAGGTCAATACCTAATACTTTATTGCTCATATTTTAATTCCTTATATTTAAGTTAAAAAATCTTTTCTGTTAGTTTATATAGGGAGCAAAAATTCACCCTGCAATAGCAAAAACAAAAAAAAAATGCATTTTTTTTATTTTTTCTAAAAAAATAACACAAATCTTGATTTATTACTCCTTTTTTAACCTAAATCCCTCCTCAATAAACAAAAAATTAACACTTAACCTGTATAATACCCTAAGAATATTATACAAAACGGAATATAAAAATGATTAAAAAAAGACTTTTTACCTTTTTAAGCGCTTTTTTAGTGGTATTTTGTTTGCATATTAAACAATCTAACGCTCTTACTTTTGCTGAATTTGTTTACAATAATGCTAAAACAAATAACCTAAAAACAATTCAGACTTTTCTTAATCGTGGTTATAGCATAGATGCTATTGATAACAACGGACTAACTGCATTATGCTACGCAATTGAATACAACGATTTTAATGCATATGAAAACCTAAAAAAACTAGGTGCAAACATAAACCATCTTTGCACCAAAAGATTTCAAACTGATTTTTATAAAAATCGTTATCATAATATTCAAAAAACTCAAACATCAACAATATCCTCAAAACAAACTGCAAAAACATCACCTAGAGCTGTTGTTGCGCCTCAAAAACAAAGCAATAAAAATTTATATATAGGTGGTGGACTTCTTGCAGCTGGAGGTGTTGCAGCCTTATTATCTGGTGGTGGTGGAAGTGGTAGCTCAAAAAATAATAAATGCAAAACAGGATATGAGTTAATCAATAACGAGTGCCAACCAATAAATTGTGGTGGCGAATACCAACAACAATGCAACACAGACCAATACGAAACAGGAAAAACATGCCAATCTGGCGAAACAATCTTAAAAGAATGTAGAAATTACACCACAACTGAAGGGTGTTTAAGCTATAGCCCAAACTCTGATAAATGTACAGCTTGCGATAATAATTATCATCTTTATAATGGTATATGTCATGCCTTAATTACATGTCCAGATAACTTTATACAAGTAGGTTCAGATTGTGTAGCGAAAAATGACTTAGAAGTCAAAAATCAAAACAATGAAGATTTATACGGAGTTTCATCTGGCACACACAGTGTTTATAATTTATTATCAACATATAATCACCCTGATGATTATCAAAAAATAGAAATACACAATGATGGTCTGGGTGAAATTTATGGAATGTATGGTCAAAAACACATCACAAATGCTCTAGTTTCAGGACAAAATAGTGCAACAGAAATAAATCCCAAACCAAGTGGATTAGGTGTAATAAATATCACTAATTCAAATCCGAATAATACTCAAAGTGTATATGGCATATACTCAAAAGTTGAAACACCACAAAACCTCTGGGAAGCCATTAACGCTTATGGTGCCAAAAAAGGAACAGCAACAGGAAAACTAAACATCATAAACAAAGGAACAGGACCTACCTATGGTGTATTTGGTGAAGACAGAGCATATAATGCATTTTCTATACTTCAAGGTTATGCATACGGTGATATAAACATTGAAGCTAATGGTGATATTTATGGTATTAAAGCATATCTTGCTACAACCAATGCCACATCATATCAATTTGCAAATGGTAAAGCCTCATTAGGCAATATCAACATAAAATCAACAGGAAATGGCAATATATATGGCATGCACGTTTCCAAAGGTTTTATTGATGAAAACAACGATGTTCAACAATGGTTTTCTATAAATGCAGCTGGAACATATAATGATATCATAGAGGGTAATATAAACATAAAAAATATTGGTTCTGGAAATGTGTATGGCATGCATGGTGGAACTTTGGTCTTTAACGGCACAGCTTGGGGTGGAGAAGAAGGAGGATTAAGTAGTAAAATAACTGCTAATATCAACATATTAAACGAAGGAAATGGAGACGTATATGGCATATACACGCCCGTTGATAATGCAGAAATATATAACATTAATGCCCCAGGTAAAACAAGCAATACCGGATTAACTTCAACAATCAATATAATAAACAAAGGTAATGGAGTAACAACTGCTCTAAGAGGTGGAAAAAATAACAAAATTGAAAACAGTGGCACAATAAATATAAACAATCTCGGAAACGGAACAGCAATAGGTATATTTGGCGATGAGAACTCCCAAATTACCAACCGAGGTCTAATAAATATTTATCGCGAAGAATACACCGATGAAGAAACAAACACAACCTACACCCCAACATCAAAAATTGGTGGCACAGCATATGGCATATATGCAAAAACCGGTTCAACTGTTGAAAATACAGGCAAAATAAATATATCAAACGCCCAAAATGGAGCTGGAATATACCTAGAAGAAGGAGCAACAATAATAAACAATGGCGAAATTATATTTAATGGCACCCAACAAAACGAAACCATTGGCGAAGCTATTGATATATATAACGACTCAACCCCTGATGAGATTATTGATTTTGATGCCATGGGTAAAGGAAAGATTATTTTAGGTACATCAGGTAAGTTCTTTGCAAACACCTTAAAAGGAAATTTATCTGTTACAGATGAACCTATCTATGGTAACTTTAAAAACACACACATCTTATCATCATCTATAAAAGCAAATGATGTATCAAAATTAAACTTAAGCTCTAAATCTGCTATGTTTAAAGCCTCATCTTTACCAAATAATGATAATACAAAAGATGTTGTTTTAAACCGTCAAAACTTTAACACTTTAATAAAAGACAAAGATATAGCAAACTTTTTAGAGCTAAATTACAATAACGAAAACAATCTTAAGCTATATGACAACCTAAAACAGGCGCAAACAACTTCTGAGCTTACATCAAAAGCAAACAACCTAACAGGAAAAGACATTCTCCCATCATTCAAACGTGAAAACTCTATTGTTTATCACAATTTAAATCGTGAATTTAATAATAATTTATTCAACAAAACAGATGAAAACTACATTGTTGGGTATAAATATATTGATATCTCAAATGATGGTAATAATTATTTAGAAAAAAGCAACGGCACAGCAAATGTTGCTTATGGATTATTAAAATCTAAAAATCTATCTGGTATAAACTATGGTGTTGGTGCAAACATCACACAATTAAAAACAGATTATGATAACTCCTCAACAAGAGAAAGTAATCAATTTGGTTTATGGTTACCTGTTGGATATAAATTTGATAATGGCCTAAATTGGTACTCAAAGTTATATACAGGCTACGCTGATAGCTCATATAAAAGAAAAACAAGTTTTGGCACCAAAACAGCAAGCTATGATGAATATCAAATAGGCCTAAGTAACGAAGTTAGATATAGTGTTAATTTATCAAATACCCTAAAACTAGAACCTCTTGCTGAATTAAATTATCTAAATATGTACCAAGATAACATAACTGAAAGCCAAGCAACAGATTCTCTAAAGATAAATTCACATAATTCATCATCATTAGAGCTAGGTTTAGGTGCTTATTTAACCAAAGATTTTATTATAGATGAAGAGCAAAAGCTTAGCATCAAAATTGGTGGGGTTTACTATGTTGAATTCTTAAATCCAGATAAAGCACTAACTGCAAATATGAATAATATGGATCAAAGATTAAAAATACAAAATGCCCAAAATAACAATCACGGCTCTGCAACACTAAGAGCTACATACAACTACAATAATTTATTATTATACGGCAACATAGAAAAAGACTTTGGTACAATCGATGCATTCTCTATTGATGCCGGTATACAATATGCATTCTAACCCTAAGGAGTAAAAAATGAAAAAAATAGCAACATACATAAAACAAGGAAAAGGAACAGGACTATTATTTTTGCTTGCTGGCGCTGTTGTGATGACCTTATTTTTCATCATACCAACCAAAGAAATGATTAGGGATATAGAGCCAAAAGTAATGCTCGTTGCAAAAGATTTTTTGCCCATAACCATTGAAAACCAAAAAATAACATCACCAATAGATACATATAAAAGGCTAGATGTGGATTTATCTTTTGATAATTCAGAAAAAGACTTATTCCCTGTGGTACTAGATACAAAAAATCAAAATCCTGATCTAACAAGCGAAAAATTAGGGTTATTTATTACAAAAGATGCAATTTTTGCAAAAACAAATACCAACCTTAAAAGAATTGAATACATTGATGGGACATACGATATCAACACATTCAATCAATTATACAACCAAATAATGGGCAAAATATCACTTATAGCCTCTCTTGTTTTCATCGGCTTTTTCTTCATAAACCTACTCATAAAGGCTATAATTATTTCTCTTGCTTGCTTGGTAATATCCAAAATTCTAAAACAAAAAAATCTTCTAACATTCCCAAGTTTTATGCGTTTATCATCGATAATTATAGCAATTTTAGAAATTATAAATATCATAATAATTAGTGTATTTTCTATTCCAACAACCGGTTTGCACATATTATTACTTGGCATAATTTTAGCATTTTTATATTTACAAAAATATAACCAAGATGATGCTGTATAAACATATATTTATGATGTGGTAAAACTATAATTTTACTTGATTATATAGCTTCATATAGGCTAGAATCCTAAAAAATGACATTTTTTAAGGATTTTAAAATGAGAGCTTTTTCATTATGTTTACTATTAGCATTAGCTATTAACATAACCCCGTCTTATGCCATACACAAATATAGTGCTGAAAATACACGTATATTAAATAATGTTTTATATGACATAAACGGCGACCCTGTTACAGGTTTATTAGAAATATTTTACGATAATAATATCAAAAAATCAGAAGCCTCTTATATTAATGGCACATTAGATGGAATAAAAACAGAATACGATAAAAATGGCAATAAACTACGTGATATTCCATTTATTAATGGCAAAATAGATGGCGTTGTTTTAGAATATTATGAAAATGGTAACTTAAAAGAAAAAACTCCATATAAAAATAATTTAATCGAAGGAACAAAACGCACATTTTATGAAAATGGCACAGTAAAAGAACGTATTTCATATCATGCAAATCTCATAGATGGAGAGAAAAAGCTATATTATCCCGATGGCACATTAAAAGAAACAAACCAATACATTGCTGATAAAAAAGATGGAAAATCTTATAAATATTCTAAAGGTGGAGATATAACAGAAATTATAAGCTACCAAAATGATGTTATTGTTGGCGAACGCACTATATATTATAATAGTGGTAATATTCGCTCACAAATAATGTATGCAAATGGCAAAAAAAACGGCACAGCTATTAACTATTATGAAAATGGCTTCATAGAGTCTGAAGTTCCATATAAAAATGACATCATAGATGGCACAGGTACATTCTATAAAGATAACGGCGACATAGACCTTGTTGTTAACTATAAAAACGGCAAAAGAGAAGGAACTGCAACAGCATACTTCCCTAACGGTAATGAGCGCATTGTTGTTACATATAAAAATGATACCAAAGATGGCATAGAAACACAATATTATGAAAATGGTAATATTAAAAGCAAAACCCCATACATTGTTGGTATTGTAAATGGTTTAGGTAGTGAATACTATGAAACAGCTACATTAAAAACAGAGGCAAATTATGAAAATGGCATCTTAAAAGGATTAACTAAATTTTATGATACTGACGGCATTTTAACAGTTAAAGCCAATTATACCTCTGGCAAAAAAAATGGCATTCAACAAAATTATGCCAAAGATGGTACTCTTCTTTCTTCATCAACATATGTTGATGACGTATTAAATGGAGAATATAAAGAGTTTTTTGCATCAGGTAAAATTAAATCTTCTGCAATCTATGAAAATGGTATATTAAATGGCATAAGCGTTATATATGATGAAGATGGCAATTTATCTTATGAAATTCCATATAAAAACAATAAAAAATATGGAACAGTAAAACGTTATTACCCAACCGGCGAATTAATGGGTGAAGTTGCATACGAAAAAGGCAAAAAACATGGTATGCTTAATGCTTATAACCAAGACGGAACATTAATGGCAAAAGTTTTATTTAATAAAGATAAAGCCATAAAAGGATACAGCTTAGATCACGGCAAAAAACCAGTTTTAATGACCAGCGAAGAGCTAGAAACAATAAATAAATCATATTAAAAAGAGGAGCTTAACTCCTCTTTTTTTATACTCAATAATAAAAGAGCGACCTTTTGTGGTCGCTCTATGTATCAAAATCTACTATTTAACTAGCCTTTACGTCCAAGAGATTTAATCTCAAATCCTAAAGACTTAGCCTTATAAAAATCAAAATTATTACGATAGTCTGCAATTTGTGGTCTTGTCATAAGTATTTTGATTTTTTCTAAATCAAGTTCTCTAAATTCAGCCCAATCAGTTAACACAGCTAACACATCTGCCCCACCAATTGCCTCATATGCACTATCACAATATGTAATCATATCACCTAATATTGCCTTTGTATTTTCCATAGCCTCTGGGTCATATAATTTAATATTAACATCATGAGCAAGCATAATTTCAATAATTTGAAGAGCAGGACTTTCACGACAATCGTCTGTTCCGCCTTTAAATGCACTACCAAGAACAGCAACAGTTGGATTTTTAATATCAGAAACCATATCCAAGATACGTTTTGCCATATTAATTTTTCTACGTTCATTACCTTTAATTGTTGCCTCAATCAAAGACAAGTCAATACCATTAAATTTACCCATATATGCCATAGCGTTTGTATCTTTAGGGAAGCAAAAACCACCATATCCAGGACCTGGAACTAAAAACTTTTCACCAATTCTCGAATCCATACCCATACCTCGAGCAACTTCATACACATCTGCGCCAGATGTCTCACAAAAATCAGCCATTTCATTAATGTATTGAATTTTCATTGCCAAAAACGCATTTGATGCATATTTAATAGTTTCAGAACTTTGGCGAGAAACATATAATATAGGACACTTATCTTTGAAAGGCAAATAAAGTTCTCTAATCAAATTACGTGCTTTTTCAGAGTTTGCACCAACAACAATTCTATCTGGATTAAAGAAATCTTGCACTGCAAAACCTTCACGCAAAAACTCTGGCAAAGAAATCACATCAAATTCTGCAACAGGATTTGCTTTTCTAATAATAGCCTCAACAGCATCGCCCGTATTAACAGGAACCGTAGATTTAATAGCAATAACAGTATAACCATTTAAGTGCTTAGCGAGTTCTTCTGCTGCAGCTTTAATATAACGCATATCAGCTTCTTTTGTTATTGGATGCGGAGGGGTTCCAACTGCTAAAATAACTAAATCAGCCTCAGGAATACTTTCACTAAACAAAGTAGAAAACTTAAGCTTCCCATTAGCCGTATGTTTAACAAACAAAGGCTCAAGTCCTTCTTCAAAAATAGTAAGCTTACCTTCTTTTAAGGTATTTATTTTCTTTTCATCAATATCTAAACAAATTACATCATTGCCAAATTCAGCCAAACCAACACCTGTTGGTAAACCAACATAACCTGTTCCAATAACTGTTATTTTCATTTTTTATCTCCAATATTATAAGATATCTAACCATAACCAAAACAGATTCTTTTTTCAAGAAAAATAACCACAATGTTTATAACACAAATATTCAATTTGCAGTTTGAAAATTGATAAAATAAACTATTTTACATAAAAACAACAAAAGGAGAAAAATTTTGAAAAAATATATTTGTTTTGTTACAGCTCTATTTATATCTTTAAGTGCAAATGCTCAAAATATCGAAACAAGCTCTCTAAATCTTACAGAAACACAAACTAAGCGTGTTTTAGAAATAAAAGAAACCTTAAAACAAGAAGTTGAGCCAATTCTTGAAGAAATACAATCTAGTCGTAACAGAATTTTAGAAATAGAAAAAAAGCATTTTGAAGAATTTTGGAATTTGCTAACCGATGAACAAAAAGAAAAGTTCACATCACTAAATGAACAAAAATAAAAAAAAGCCACTTTAATTAGTGGCTTTTCTCGTTTTATAACAATCCTCTTAGAAATTATATCTAACTCCAATAGCTCCCTCAACGCTAGATTCTTTTTCTTTATTATGAGAAATCTCTGCTCCAACATTAAGCTCACCATCTTTATACAAAGCTTCTAGTGTTGTTTTTATACGTTTATTATCTTCATCATATCCTTTGTTATTAAACATAACAGGAGAGCCTTTCATTGTTATATCTAAATCTTCATAAGGATCAAGCAATTCTTGATAGTATTTGCTACCAACAGCAAACATAATACTACGCTTCTTATCAAGCTTAATATTTTTACGAAGTTTAAGTCCTATGCCAGCTTCTAAAGACATAACATCATTAGACTTAAGAATTAAACCACCTTTTTCCTTTGCATCATCAGATTTAACACCCAAAAGATTGAGCTCTGCCTCATATACTAACTCTGCAACTTTAACATCTACACTATATTCCATATGATTTGCTAAACCATAATAAATATCAAACGTATCTGCTTCATATTTTCCAGAATTTGCATATCTTGTATAGTTTCCTAAACCAAAGCCAATATGAGGTGTTGCTAAATATTTAAAGTTATTATTTTTATACAAGATAGGCATAAATGCCATCAATATTTTGTTTTCTCTTTCTGAATTTATATCATCATAAGAGCTATCAACATATCCTGCAGTTAATGTTGCCCCCATACTCCAATTAGAGTTTAATTTTCCACCAAAGCCAATATATGCACTATATACATTATCTTCATAACTACTTAAATAGGACGTTCCGTCTTTACCTGTCACAAACATATTTGTGCCAACAGATTTTTCTTTTACACCATCTTGTAAAATTCTATTTTGCTCAATCCCCATTAAACCACGCAAAACAGCAACATTTTCTCTTGGTAAGTTAGCATAAAACTTCTTACCAGTTTCACTTTCAACACCAACATCAAATTCATTCTTATTACTAGCAGATTTTAAGCTATCAAACATTTTTTCATTATTTTCAAGATTATAGTTAACCTCTAAGAAATTAGCTAAATCTTTTTCTAAAACCAACTCCTCAAAGCTCTTACGATTGAGTTCAACATCTGTTACATCATCTTTAACATTTGTTTTTGCATCAAACATATAAGATTTAGAAATAACGCTAACACCTTCATTTTTTCCAACAAATGAATCTTTATTTACATATACGTCTTCAAATCCACCCTTAACAACATCACTATTTACATCAACATTACCTCTAAATGAATTAGCAATATAGCTACCTCCATTACCTATTTCAAAAGATGCATCATTATTTTTACCATCATCAAAATTGACATTTACATCTTCAAGCTCTACAACACCTTTATTTACAAATGTTCCACCTTCTGCAACTTTAATCACATCAACAATAGAGGTAAGCATTGCGCCTCCTTGTTGTTCTTTTTTTTCTTCTTCTTTTTCTATTTCTCCAGTATTAGAAAAGCTTCCCTCCCCATCATTTGGCAAAGCACCACTTTTATATGTAATAGATCCTGTGTTTTCTCCTATTGCACCTTTTTCAACATACATACCAACGCCACTTGAAACATTTATATTTCCGGCATTTATACCTCTTCCAGAGTTTATATACATTCCATAACCAGAATTAACTTCTATACTATTGGCATTTGTAGCTTCACCATTATTAACTTCTATACCTCTTCCACCTTTTACATTAATATCTCCATTATTCACAAACTCGACATAATTACCATAATTTCCAACTCTAATTCCAACAGCACCAGAACCAACACTAACACTACCATCATTAACAACTCTACCGCCAGCAATATCTATACCAATACCTTGCTTAACATCAGTGCCACCACTATGCTTTGTAGTATATACTGAATCAATATAATACCCTATAGCATCTTCTGCATTTACTGTTATATTAGCTTGAGTTTCAGCTATTTTACTATTTTCATTCCATACACCAACAGCACCTTTTCCATCAACAAATATATCTCCACCTAAGCTACCTGCTTCCTCTTCTATTGCACCATTTAAATATACACCAACAGATTTATCTGCCTTAGCCTGTACTACCCCATTATTTGCAAAAGTACCACCATTAACCTTAACACCGATACTTCTACCATTTATTTCCATGTTTTCAACAACATCATCATCTACAGAACCTGCGCCATCTTCAGTATCTATAGTAATAACACCTTTAACACCATTTTCAGCAAGAGCGCCATTTACTTCTATACCAACACTAACTGAATCATTATCTGCATTAACAATAATACTACCTTCATTTACAACTGTTGTTTTTTCCGTTAGAGATGCACCACTAACACTAATACCAACACCACCATCACTTACTTTTATATCACCATCATTTGCTACTGTAGAATACGATTTTGCTAAAATTCCTTTTCCACCTACTACTTCAATTGAAGCCCCCTCGCTATTAATTACCTCTGATGATTTATCTGCAACATCAATCCCCACAGATTGTGCATCTTTCACATATATTTCTGCGTCAGAACCATCATTTGTAAACATAGCTTCATTTCTAACTATAACAGCTGTTGCATCAGAAACATTAACTACACCTTTATTGTATATACCACTAGCACTACCATCAACATATGCAAGATGAGAGTTTTGTCCTATTACATTCGCAATGTGGTTATCCTTAAATGTTACAATACCTCCTCCTGTTCCAGATATTTTAGCAAGTGTATATCCTTCTATATAACCACTATCACCCTCAAATGTTTTTGATGCCCCTCCCGATAACCAATAATAGACAACATCCATAAATGTTTCATTAACTTCAAATTTTCCATTACCTCTATTTTCAAATGATGCATTCTTTCCATTTAACAGCACCGCTGTTACATGGTCTCCCTTCAAACTTATAGTACCATAATTAATACCTTTTCCTTCTGATACATACATACCAGCACTACCTTTACCACTAACAATAATATTACTATTTGAATTTAAGTTTTCTTCATCATTTTTACCATTAATGACCTGAGCATCAGTTTGTGTAACTGACATACCATAGCTATAATCACCATCAACTACAATTTTACCTAGATTTCTACCAATTGCTCGCGAAGTTGAATCATTCCTAATTCCTATTGAATTTGTTGAGCTTACATAAATACCGCCATAATTTTCTACTCTTGCTTCTGTTGCCGAATCACCAGATAACCAAATACCTGTATTAAATTCCCTAACATCATTTTCAAATTTATTAAGAATAATCTCTCCATGGTTAAAAACAGTACCACCATGAGAAACCTTAATACCAGCAGTATTATAAGTACCACCATAGTCATTATCATCAATACTACTATTTTGTGTCCATTTATCACCAATAATAATTTTACCACCTTCTTTATTTACAAACTCTTGGCTATAAACCTCATCTACAGAAGATACGCTCACAACTGATGCAAATGGTTCATTATTAACATTAGTGCCAAATACGTCACTATCACCACTTGGAAGTTTACCACCTAATGTATTACCAACCTTATAATTGATAGTACCATAATTTTCAGCTTTAGAAAAATTCCCTTTAAAAATATTGCTAATAAACGCTTCAGGATCTTGTGTTGATGCTTTATGTGAAACATTTATAGTACCATTATTAATCATCACTGCAGAACCTGCAAAATCATTTTGCATTGCAACGCTATCTCTAGAATTTATATTTATTGTACCGTCATTAATCATTGTAACTTGCTTATTCTTGTCAGAACCACCAGCATACATACCAAAATTATTTGTATAATATGACTGACCTAGTTCAATACCAAGATTTATAGTGCCTTTATTCTCTATAGTACCACCTGCAAAAGATGCCATTCCATATCCATTACTAACATTCATATTAATAATACCCATGTTAGTAATACTAGGCTGTTGCCACTTAAATACATTTGATTGCGCACCACTACCTTCTGTTGCAAGCATACCGTATGCCACACCACCTGATGTTGCCTCATTATTTATTTCAATTTTTCCTATATTTAATAGTTCAGCACCATGTACTGATAGCATTCCTGTTGCAACATCTAAACCTTTTTCAATTGTTGTTGCCGTCAAATCAATATTAATATTACCAATATTTGAAGCAAGTGCATTTGCATCTGCTCTCATACCAATAAGTCCACCTTCACCTAACTTCAAAGCATCTTCATCAAGATTATAAGCTCCCTGATATGATAAATCAATTTCACCATAATTATCTAAAACCATCTTTTCGGCATAATATGGATTACTATTTCCTTGCAAAAACTTATCATCAATATAGCTTCCCATACCAATAAGACTAACAGAAGCATCTGTTGCACCATTATATCCAGCTTTTAAATCAATTAATCCATTATTTATTGCCACAACCTCTTTATCACTAAAATCTGTCCCTGTATAAAAATCAAACAAAGACATACCAATCATCGTACCAGAGTTTGCACCAACATCTTTTTCTTCTTCCTCTTCCCCTTCTTCTCTCTCTCCAGAAGATTCCTCACCTTCGCTGCTACCTTCTGACGATTCTCCACCTTCTCCATCTGGCAATAAATCACCTAACTCCACTTTAGGAGTAGCAACTGGAGTTTGCGTTGTTGTACCAGTAATAACCCCATTATTAATAGCCACGGCTTGAGTATCTGCATACATACCAATAACAGCATCGCCATCTCTATCACCTCTAAAGATAATATCGATTTTACCATTATTAGAACTATCACCAGAATCTTCATTTTTAATTTTTGAACCCTCACCACTTGCTACCATACCAATAGCACCATTAAATGCTTCAAGTTTAATATATCCACTATTAAAAGCTTGTGCACCACTATCAACAGAAATTCCAATAGCTCCATCACCAGACGTACCATGAAGCCTGTCACCTAAAACAATGCTTCCACCATATCTATTAGTATATTTGCCATTATCTGTAACTTTTATAAAAGAACTAAGATAAGGAGCATTATCAAGCATATTAGGCAAAAATTTAATTTTATTTACAACGCTAGATGCATTAGGATTTGACGCGTTTAATGCTTGTCTATTCTCTCCGTTAATACCATCAAATAACTTTGTATAACTACCTGTAATTGTTGCTAAACCATCTGGAGCAGGACTAGGCAAAATTGTATTATCCGGCAATATTGGAGCACTTCCACCGCCACCACTCATAGCGCTAACACCACCACCAATAGCAAGGCCGCCTAAAATCCATGGCCACCAATTTCTTTCCTCTTCTCTATAATACAAAGAATTCTCGTTACCAACCACCATGCTCTCTCTAAATTTTTTCGAAGAATTTAAAAACTCTTGATAACGATTATACATTCTAAAAGTACAAGGATGCCTTGTATTCGCACCACTCAATCTAAAACTATTGTATGCAACTTGATTGTTGCGCTTCACTGCAATACATAGTCCTGTATCCCCATTAGGATTAACTGAATCGATATTTAATCCTCTATTAACTGCATTACGTAAAATATCAACTTTACCTTTTGTGGCTAAATAATACATTTTATTAAAGTCTTGGGGAGAAAGCCTTCCAACCACAGCTTTAGCATCCTTAAATGGCATCATTATGCCACAAAGAACCCCTATAAAATAAAATAAGACCTTAATATTCATTATATTCACATTCAAAAAACAATTGCTTTGTAGCGATTCTAAAATAAACTTTATTAACAAAAGTATAATTTCTAAAAAATATCACAAAAAATACACATAATTATCTAAAAAAATATCGCCCCACTAAACTTTTTAGTAGGGCGACTTAAAATACTTTATAAATCAATTACATAAAGAACTCTTGTTTAGGAGCTGCTCCCAAACCTTCAACCTCAAGATGTGGGTTAACATAATCTGTTGTACCTTTTTCATAGAAATAAAAATCACGTCTTAATCTTGTTTGGTCACGAATAGAAAGAGAATTCCACTCTTGTTCTGTTAAACCATAAGGATAAACAGCTTTATTTACACAAGCCGAAACAAGCGCAATCAATAACAATAAGAAAAATTTTTTCATCTCAAAAGCTCCATTTGTTCTATATTTAACTAACCTATAAATCAAAATATTTTATTTTCAAGTAAATACTTATATTTTTAATAAGTTTAATACAAATTCTTCTAAATACTTCTTTCTTAAGTTTTGGTAATCTAAATAATATGCGTGTTCCCATACGTCTATATTAAATATAGGTTTAGCTCCCAAAACTAGAGGTGTATCGCCATTTTTTGTTGTTAATATTTCCAATTTACCTTGTTTATTTCTAACAAACCAAACCCAACCACTACCAAAAACCTTAACACCTTCATCAACCAATTTTTCTCTAAATTTTTCAAGACTACCAAATGTGTCTATAATTTCCTGACGCATATTTGCATCAAACTTTTCACCAATTCCAATAGATTCCCAATAAACATTATGGTTATAAACCTGCCCTGCATTATTATAAAGCACCTTATTTTCAACATCGCCATACGTTGCTTCAATAATTTCTTCCAAACTCATATTACTAAAAGCTGTACCAACAATAAGCTCATTTGTTTTATCAACATATGCCTTATGATGTTTACCATAATGAAATTCAATTGTTTTTCTAGAAATAACAGGCTCTAGCTCACTTTGTTTAAACCCTAAATTCATAAAATCTATCATTTTTTTATCTCCATTTTTGCAATTACTCTTTTAAATCTAACATAAGATATTATTTTTACAATAGTTTTTTATTTTGTTAATAATTGTTAACAACCCAATATCTATGATTCACAAATAAAATTTATACATTATTATACCAAGTAACAATAAACAAAATGGAGAGGAAAGATGAGAGTTCTTTTAATTGAAGATGATTATGCCGTATCACAAAGCGTGGAAACCATCTTAAAAAAAGAAGGAATGGTTGTTGATACAACAGACGATGGTGAAGACGGACTTGATTGTGGTAAACTTTATGACTACGACATCATTATCTTAGATTTAAATCTACCAGGCATGAATGGCTATGAAGTACTAAAAAGTTTAAGAAACGCCAAAGTTACAACACCTGTTCTTATTTTATCAGGTTTATATGAGCCAGACAAAAAAGTTAAAGGCTTAGGTTATGGTGCTGATGACTATTTAACAAAACCATTTGATAAGAGCGAATTATTAGCTCGTATTCAAGCTATTGTTCGCCGTTCTAAAGGACATTCAAATTCTATTATTCAAACAGGTCTTGTTGAGGTAAATCTTGACACACAAACTGTTAGCGTTGCCGGAAAAGACTTACACCTAACAGGTAAAGAATACGGAATTATGGAATTATTATCTTTGCGTAAAGGTTCTACCTTAAACAAAGAACAATTCTTAAATCACCTCTATGGTGGTATAGATGAGCCAGAATTAAAAATCATTGACGTATTTATTTGTAAATTACGTAAAAAGCTTGAAAAAGCATCTGGCGGAAAGAACTATATTGAAACTGTTTGGGGCAGAGGTTATATCTTAAAAGACCCTGACGAAAAGAAATAGTTTCAATTAAAAGAATTAAGAGGCGGTATCTCCCACACATTACACCGCCTCTTAATTTTTTGTATCTAACAAAACTTTTTTTATTTTGCAAGCTTTAAAGTAACGCCTCAGTGTTTTTTCTTATTTCCTCTTTTTTATTATAAATACCCTCTTCATTACAATCAATATGTATTTTTTCAATTGTAATTTCATCATCTAAAGTTTCAAAGCATGTCTTTGTAAAATTTCGCTCCATATTATTCGGAAAATCACACCCACAATTATCATCATCAGAACAATCGCATTTATTTTTATAATCATATTTACAAGATTTAACAAAAGGTGATTTTTTCATAACATTTCTCCTTAAAAAATAAAAAAGCCAGAATTACTTCCAGCTTTTCTATATAGTCCGAAATATTCCAAATTTTAGATATACGAAACTTCTAAAATTTCAAAAGTTTTCTTTCCCCCAGGGGCAACATATACAACTTCATCGCCAACTTCTTTACCAATTAAAGCTTTTGCTAAAGGAGAAGATAGTGAAATTTTATTTTCATTAATATCTGCTTCATAATCACCAACAATTTGATATGAATTTTCTTTATCAGTATCCACATCAACAACAGCAACAGTTGCGCCAAAACGAATTACGCTCCCAGATATTTCTAATGGATCAATAACTTGAGCTCGGCTAACAACAGCTTCTAATTCTTGAATTCTACCTTCAATAAAACCTTGTTTTTCTTTTGCCGCAGAATATTCAGCATTTTCTGATAAATCGCCATGTGAACGAGCTTCAGCAATTGCCGCAATAACATTTGGACGTTCAATACCTTTAAGATCCTTTAGTTCTTGCTCCAAACGTAAAAAACCTTTTTTGGTTAGAGGAAATTTATCCATTTCTTTTTCTCCTAAAATAAAGTTATCCGCAAAATCATTTGCGGGTATTTGTTTTTAAAAAGCTAGAAAAAATTTGACTGCGCTCTTTAAACAAACAGTGCAGTCAACAATCTTTTATCTCTATGCCACCTTAAATATATCAAATATTTTAAAAATCAAGTAAAATTTTCTAATTGTTATAAAAAAAAAAACACCTCTCAAACAATGTTAATTACTAAAAAAAATACTATACACACCACAAAAAAATAAATAAACTAAATCTGTACTTATTGGTTATTTAGGAGAAATTATATGAAAAAATCTCTTGTATTTAGCGCAGCACTTGGCGCGGTGATGTTGGTATCAACACCTTCATCAGCTATTGACTCAACTGGTGGTTGCGGTCTTGGTTCTATGGCTTGGAAAGGTCATTCAGGGATCATTCCTCAAGTTGCTGCAATGCTTACTAACTCAACATTTTTAAACACTGTTGGCGTAACACTTGGCACATCAGGTTGCGATCCTAACGGTCGTGTAACTGGTGGCACAGGCAAATTAGTTCTTGCTGTTATTGAAAACAATATGGAACAATTTGCTATGGATGCATCTCGTGGCCAAGGCGAAACAATAGAAACAATTGCCGGCATCTTAGATGTAGATAGCGAAACTTTAGGCCAAAAAGCTCAACAAAACTTTGCTTATCTTTTCGCAAACGAAAACGTAGAAGCTGTTGATTTAACATTAAAAATCATAGAATTAGCTAACGCTTAAATTTTTATATAAAAAAGGGGGCAAATAAATTTTTGCACCCTTTTTTAAAGCTCATAAAATGTTACGTTTAGTCTTTGCCTTTGTGTTAATATTCTCTTTTTCTGCCAATGCCACAACACCTATCGAATGGCAAAAGCTACTTCATTATGAAAAAAAAGGTAAGAACTTTACATCACTAGTAGAAAATGATGAATATTTCTTAACCCCAAATGGCCAAACATCACCTAAAAGCGAATTAGACGCATCTATAAAACAATTTAATCAAAAAGATGACTTAAAAAAATGTGACTTTCCCGCTCGCTTTATTTATTTGAAAAGAAAAGGTCTCGTAACCGGAAATTTAGACAACTGCACCGAATACCAACAATTTTTAACAGACCTACAAGCAAAATCAGTAACTATGCTTTTTACTAATGCTTACATGTCAAACCCATCATCACTCTTTGGACACACTCTTTTTAGAATAGACACTAAACGAAAAGGAACACAACTTTTATCACATGGCGCAAACTTTGGCGCAGATACTGGCGATGAAACTGGCATATTTTATATCTTAAAAGGTCTTTATGGCGGATATTTTGGCACCTTTGGCATAAAGCCTTATTACAATGTAATAAACCTTTATAACAATATTGAAAACAGAGACATTTGGGAATATGAGCTTAATTTTACCAAAGAAGAACTAGAGCTTTTTATCGCCTTAGTTTGGGAGCAAAAAAAAGCTAAAATACGCTACTACTATTTTACTAAAAACTGTTCATACATCTTGCTTTCAATGTTAGAGGCAACCAAACCTGAGCTAAATCTAACCAAAGATTATAATTTTAAAACCATCCCCCTTTCTACCCTAAAAAGCGTAAATAATATCGATGGATTTATTGTAAAAACAAACTACCGCCCTTCTCGTCAATCAAAACTAAATCATCGCTATAACCAAATGACAAAAGAGCAAAAAAGAGCCTTCATAAACATCATCAAAAAAGATAATATTGATTTACAAAACTTACAAGATAGTCAAAAATCAGACGTATTAGAAACAGCATATCAATACATTCAATATCAATATATCGAAGGAAATTTAGAGCTAAAACCTTATCGCCAAAAAAGTTTCAACCTTTTAAAACACCGAAGCCAAATAAAAGATAACAACCTATATTTTGAAGACTTAAAAACTGGCGAAAACCCAATTTTATCACATAATGAAAATGGCGCCTCAATCCTATTTGGCTCTAAAAATGGCACTTCATTTCAAGAATTTTCTATCAAACCAGCATATAATGACCTTTTAGAGCAAAGCTACGGCATGTTAAACGGCGCAGAAATCAATTTGCTTGAAACAAAAATTCGCCATTATGATAATAAAAATAAATTTTTGCTAAATGAATTAAACATACTTTCAATAAAATCTCTATCAGGCGCAAACCTAATGTTTCAACCATTTTCATATGATATCAAATTCCAAATTAAAGAACTTTTTGACCCCAAAACACAAAAAGACTCAACTGCTTTAATATTAGAAACAGGTGTTGGACAAAGCATTAAAATTACAAACAACACACTACTTTATATCTTAAGTGTTCCCAATATTGCCTATGGTGGTGGGCTTTCTGAAAATGGCTATTTAGGTTTTGCTCTCAAAAGTGGAATATACTATAACAACAATACTTTTCGCCTTCATGCTTATGCAATGCAAAACTATACCACATCATATACAAAAAGAGGGCAAACCTATTCTATTGAAGCATCATACAGCCTAAGAAGAAACCTAAACCTATACACAAAATACCAAAGATTCAACTCTTCATACCACGATGATAAAGAAACAACATTCGGTATCAAAATAAACTTTTAATAATAGAGCTATCTATCCAACTCTGGTGTATTAAGAGGTCTGGAACTAGATGTTCTAACTTGTGCTTCTTCAATAACAGGCTCATTGCTTTCTTTTGCTCTTGTTGCAAGACCAACATTAAACTTAGCATTAGAAAGCGCATATTGCCCTGTAAGTTGCTGTTCACTACCTTTTTGTTGTGTCAATTCTTGAGCTAAATCACATCCAGAAACACGCGTATCATTTAAATTCAATATTGGAGCATAAGCCTCAACACCATTTTCATCAAAAAAAACAACCTTTGCTTTACCCAGACTATCTAAACTCATAGCCCAACCAAATGGTTTACCATTTAACATCGATGAATAATATTTATTACCTTGCTCATCTTGTTGAATACTAAACTCTACATTTGCGTTTGATAAATCAATTTCTTCTCCATGATTATAATACTTTACATCCACAATCTCATTTTCACTATCTATAACCACACATGCGCCATGTTTTCTATCATCAATTGATGCAGATAAACAAGTTAAATCGTGATTTTCATTAATTTCTCTATTTATTAAAGCACATCCATATTCGTGTAAAGGGGCAATCCTTCCTGCTATATCCACTCCTTCCACGTCCATATCCTTAGTAGCCATACCATAATCGTATAAATAACCAATTTCTGTGATATTCTGTATTTCTCCTTCATTTACACTTTGTGTACTACTTTTTGTTTTACTTTCTAAACCTGGAGCATCACTAGGTATATCAGCATAGGGAGGAACAATTCGTTTTTCACTAAACATACCACTCTCAACACATTGGTCATACATTGCTTTTACTTCTTGTAAAAGCTCATCATCACCTACAGTCTTACAATATTCCATTAAATATTCCATACGAATTTGCTCTGGCACAAATTCATTTTTCCAGCTATTTTCTGTTACATCGGCATCCTTACTTTGTTCTTGTTTTTCTGCTTCGCGCCTTGTTGCATCTTTAATATCATCTGCCAACATATTCAATCCCAAATCACTACATGTATAGAACAAACAACTACCAAAATTTTGTATTCCATAATTTAATATCCCTAATTCTGTAGCTTGATTATATTCTCTTTTAGCCATATTAACAAAATCAGCTTCATCTTCTCTAGCCCTAGCTACACTTCCTGGTCTTATTTCTTCTAAATGATTAGCAAAATCATCCGCACCCCAAACTCTAGCTGATATTGCCGCTAGAGTTAGACCATGTTGTGTCACATATCCTGAAGGTCCAAGATTATTAAGCTGTTTCCATTCTTCTTCAGCTCTACCAACAACTTTATCTCTAGTACTAACCCAACATCTTTCAACAGGTTCTGCAACATATTTTTTCCAACACCATAAAATTCCCCCCATAACACAACCCTCCATATAATAATTAACAATATTTAATTATACTATATTTTATCTAATTCGTCAAACAACTTTCACACCCCAAAACAAACTCATCAATTTGATTATAAAATAAAATTATTTCCTGTTACAAAAATTTAACATAAAAAAAGAGCGACTATAATGTCGCCCCTTTTTAAGCCAATTAAGGTGATAATTAGAACCCCATACCACCCATTCCTTGAGCACCACCAGCGCCACCGCAATGGCATTCGTGTTTCTCAGGAATTTCTGTAACCATAGCTTCTGTTGTAATAAGCAAACTTGCAACAGATGCAGCATCTTGAAGAGCTGTGCGAACAACCTTAGTTGGATCAATAATACCAGCTTTTACCATATCTGTATATTCATCAGTTGCTGCATTATAACCATAGTTATAATCAGTACCTTCCAAAAGTTTACCAGCAACAACAGCTCCGTCAACACCTGCATTTTCAGCAATTTGACGAATAGGAGCTTGGAGTGAGCGACGAATAATATCAACACCAACTCTTTGGTCTTGGTTAGTTGGGTTTACTTTATCTAAAGCTCTTGTTGCATATAAAAGTGCAGTACCACCACCAGCAACAACACCTTCTTTAACAGCAGCACGTGTCGCATTTAATGCATCATCAATACGGTCTTTCTTTTCTTTAACTTCAACCTCAGATGCACCACCAACGCGCAACACAGCAACACCACCAGAAAGTTTACCCAAACGCTCATTTAATTTTTCTCTATCATATTCAGATGTAGTTTTTTCCATCTCTTTTTTGATTTGAACTTTACGAGCTTCAATTAAATCTTTATCGCCATTTCCATCAATAATTGTTGTATCATCTTTAGAAATAATAACTCTTTTAGCTGTACCAAGCATATCAATAGTTGTGTTTTCTAACTTCAAACCTAATTCTTCAGAAATCACTTGACCACCAGTTAGAATAGCTAAGTCTTGCAAAATAGCTTTTCTTCTATCACCAAAACCTGGAGCTTTAACAGCGCAAACCTTAAGACCACTTCTAATACGGTTAACAACAAGTGTTGCCAAAGCCTCACCATCAATATCTTCTGCAATAATCAAAAGCGCACGACCACTTTGTAAAACAGCTTCTAACACTGGCAAAATTGCTTGCAAATTAGAAATCTTTTGATCATAAAGCAACACAAATGGCGCTTCATATTCAGCAGTCATCTTATCTGCATCTGTAACAAAGTATGGAGACAAATAACCCCTATCAAATTGCATACCTTCAACAACGTCTAATTCAGTATCCAATCCTTTTGCATCTTCAACAGTAATAACACCATCGTTACCAACTTTTTCCATAGCACGAGCCAAGTATTCACCAATACTCTTATCGCCATTTGCAGAAATAGTACCAACTTGAGCAATTTCTTCAGATGTTTTGATGTCTTTAGAGCGAGATTTAACATCTTCAACAACAGCTTCAACAGCCATATCAATACCACGTTTCAAATCCATAGGGTTCATACCAGCAGCAACAGCTTTGCAACCTTCCTTAATAATAGCTTCAGCCAAAACAGTTGCAGTTGTAGTACCATCACCAGCCTTATCAGCAGTTTTTTGAGCAACTTCTTTAACTAATTGTGCACCCATATTTTCAAATTTGTCTGCTAATTGAACTTCTTTAGCAACGCTAACACCATCTTTAGTAATTTTTGGTGCTCCATATGATTTATCAAGCATTACATTACGACCTTTAGGTCCAAGTGTAACCTTAACAGTTTTAGCCAAAACCTCAACACCTTTAAGCATTTTTGCTCTAGCATCAGTTCCAAATTTAATATCTTTTGCTCCCATAACAAACAATTCCTTTCTAAAATTATCTTTCAACAATAGCTAAAATGTCGCCTTCTTTAACAATCAAATGAGGCTCACCATCAATTTTAATTTCAGTACCAGTCCATTTGCTAAATAATACAACATCACCTACTTTAATGTTCATAGGTAATACTCTACCATCAGTGGTAACACGTCCTTCGCCCACAGCAATAACCTTACCTTCACTTGGTTTTTCTTTTGCTGTATCAGGCAAAATAATTCCGCCAGCCGTTTTATTTTCTTCTTCTACTCTTTTAATTAAAACGTTCTCTCTTAATGGTTTCACTTGCATTTCAACGCTCCTACAAATAAGTTTAATTATAACTAATACTTTAGTTAGTGTTTGGTTTAAAAAAAATCAAGCAATATTAAAATATTTTTTCTATTTTTTTATATTTTTTAAAATATCTATAAATTTTTGCGCAATTTTTTCATTAGTAAACTTTTCTAGCGTTATTTTTTGCGCTCTTTTTACCATTTCTTCTCTTATATCATCATGACTCAAATAATATTCCAATTTTTGCTTAAAATCTTCATAATCTTTATACATAGCAATACTATCGCCATATTCTTCTTCAATCTCTTTAACATAATCTGTCAAAACAAAACCACCACTAACACTAACATCATAAATTCGATTAGATATAAAACCAAAATAAGCCATATCATCTCTGTGGTCATTTAATACAATCTTAGCCCTACCATAATGCTTAAATAACTCATCATTATCAATATAGCCACCTTTAAGCACGTCTTTATCTAAAACCCCATCCCAAAATTTACCAAAAACACTTAAATCAGCTCCACTTTCTAATGCATAATCTACACTTTTTCTACCTTTTCCTGTATGGTTAGAGCCAACAAACAACACTTCATATTGTTTATCTTTTTTAACATCACTTTTAAATCTTAAAGGATTTGTATATTGAGGAACATACTCCCCTTTATATCCCTTGTTTATAACATACTCATTCATAAACTTCTTTGATGCACTAACAACAACATCTGCTTCACTTAATATATTAGAATGTAACCCTTCAACATAATACAAATATAAAATGCTTTTACGCCTCTTAACACTATCAACTGGCAAATGTTCAAAATTGTAATATCCCTTAAAATAAATTACATTACCAGCATCGCCTAACTTCAAATCATTATAATCTTCTCTAAATCTATACTCCACATCATAACCAAATTTTTCAAAACCAAGCCTTAAATCATTTGCTAAAAAGAAATCACCATCTTTCTTATAAAAATATGGAGAAGATGCCCTATTTGACGAAGGTAGCACCAAAACAATTTTATTATAATCAAGCTTGTTTGCAAAAAGACACCACCCTCCTGCAATACATATCAAACATAATATTATAAATAAAACTTTCTTCATGTCTCTACCCTATTTCCAAAACCCCAAAACTGCAACCCCAAAAAAACATATTCCCACATTTAATGTGTTGACCAAACCTAAAAAATATGATACTATTCCTTTCATAAAAAAACAATTAGGACTATTTCTTATGAATTTAAAAACTTTAGTTTTTACCAATATCAAAAAATTAAAACATTTATTTATTCCCTATGCCCTTTCTTTTATCTTAGCCTCTATCGCCTTAAGTATAACCCCATATATAACATCTAAAATCATAAACTGCTTTAGTATAGAAACCAAATCTCTTGCCATAGATAGCATTTTATTTTGGTTTATTTTATTTATTATCCTAAAAGTCCTACAAGCTATCAATCAATATTTTTTAAGTACCATAAAGGTTGATGTAGAATCAACATTTACCGCCAACATAACTCTAGAAATGTTTAATCATGTTCATCACCACAATACTCGTTATTTTGATGATGAGATGACTGGCCGTATCTCAACTGCCATTACTTCCGCTTCTAACACATTTTACATTCTATCAATAAACTTTCTTTTTGGTTTAATTCGACCAATCATTAACTTTATTTTTGCCTTTTCAATTATTGCCAATAGTTGCCCCAAACTTGCCCTCACAATTATAATATTGTCAATTCCCTTTTATTTAATCATCAAAAAATTAGGTAAAACTATTCATAATTTATGGGATACACGTGGAAAACTAGAAAAAGACTATATAGGTTTTAATACAGATAGCATCACAAACTACAAACTCGTAAAATATACAGGATCTATATTTTCTGAAAAGATTAATGCGTTCAAAATCTTAAAAAAATATCTTCGTTCCACTTATGAGTGCGAAAATAATCGTGCTTTATCAACTTTTATTCTAGAATTTACAGAAACTATATTTACAATCTCTTGCTATTTTGCCATCATTTATTTTGCTATTTATGATAACTTAAATTTAGGTTTAGCATATTTTTCTTTTAGTGTCATAAATATGCTACTTTCTGAACTAGGTAGATTATCAAGAGTTTCTACATCTTTCTTTCAAAAATTAGGTGAACTAAAATCAAACATAGACTTAATCTATAAACCAATAGAAATAAAAGACAAAGAAACAGCTTTCCCATTAAAGATAAAGTCACCATCTATTGAATATCAAGATATAACTTTCTCATACATCAAAGAAAAAGAAGTTTTCCAAAACTTGAAATTATCTATAAAACCATACCAAAAAGTAGGTCTTGTTGGTTTATCAGGCTCTGGTAAATCAAGTTTAATTAATCTTCTTCTTCGCTCTTATGTTCCACAAAAAGGAAAAATTCTTATAGATAATCAAGATATATCAGACATAACCGAATTTTCACTTCATAAAAATATCTCTTATGTTCCGCAAGATGTAACCCTGTTTAACCGAAGTTTGCTTGAAAATCTAAAAATTACCAAACCCAAAGCATCATTTGATGAAATTGTTAACGCTTGCAAACTTGCCCACATCCACGACACAATAATTAACCTTCCTAAAGGATATGATAGTATTGTAGGAGAACGAGGCATACTTCTCTCTGGTGGCGAGCGCCAACGTATTGCCATCGCTCGAGCCATTCTCCAAGACGCACCAATTCTAATCCTAGATGAAGCAACCTCTGCTCTTGACAGCGAAGCTGAATTTGCTATTCAACAAGCACTTTCAAATCTAATGCAAAACAAAACAGTAATTGCCATAGCTCACCGCCTATCAACTCTTCGCTCAATGGATAGAATAATCGTCCTTGATAATGGAAAAATAACAGAAGACGATACCCCTCAAAATCTCTTAAAGAAGAAAAAAGGTGCATTTAAACACTTCTACTCACTCCAGGCAGATGGCTTTTTAACTCTAAATCAAAAAGGAGATAAATAATCATGAATATTTATAAATTTTTCATCTCCACTATCAAAAAATGCAAATTATTTTTTATCACTTCCTCAATTTTAGCATTGCTTCCGGATGCTCTTTCATCTTTTTCGCATATTTATTATGCCAAAATTTTAAGCTTTATAGCAAATAATTTAAGCAACTCTTTTAACTCAACCCTTTTATCATACATAATAATCTTTGCCCTTATTCAAATAGCTATAGACTTTATTAACTACATTCGCATTAAAATTGATGCAAGGGTAAAAATCCGCTACCAAATGTCTTTACATAATACTTTATTTGCTCACAATCACCATCATTCAGCAAACTTTTTTGACACAAACCAAAGTGGCGTAATTTTAGGTAAAACAGGAAACCTCATTAATTCAATGTGTCAATTATTTGGAAACTTGAGAGCTTATATATTACCTCATTTAAGTACTTTTGTTGTAACTTTTTTCATTTTTTATAATATTTCACCTTTACTTTGTGGTATTTTATTTATTGTAAGCGTTATAAATTTATCTATCACATACAAAGTCCATCAAAAAATAAAAAGTTATGTTAAAATCAGAAGTAATGAAAACTCCAAAACAATGGGAATATTAGTTGATTCTATTGCTAATGCCAGACTAGTAAAACAAACCTCCTCCCTTTACCATGAAAAAAAGAAACTCCGTCATCAGGCAAACATCTACATACGTACTTCTCAAAAAGAAGCTCACGTAAGAGGTATCTCCAATCTTCAAAATACCTTGATAATTACACTATTTATGATTTTAAATTTATCTGTAATAATTGCTTTTTACTACTACCAAAACCTATCTTTAGAACATATTATTCTTGTTACAACTCTTTCTATGCGCCTAAATAACCATATAGAAGAAACAGCACACTTAATTGATGAATTAATCTCTATAAAAGCCTCAATAGAAGATGCTCTAGAGCTCTTATATAGCCCATTTGATATAACAGATAAGAAAAACGCTAAAAAACTGAAACTTAAAGACAATTCCATTTGTTTTAAGAATGTATCATTCCAATACTCCAAAGACAAACCATTATTTAATAACCTAAATCTTTCTATCAAACCAAACGAAAAAATAGGTCTTGTTGGTTTATCAGGATCAAGCAAATCAACCTTAATAAAATTAATTCTTCGCTCATACAACTTAAACAAAGGAAAAATCTTAATTTCAAACCAAGATATTTCAAAAGTAACATTATTTTCACTCCATCAAAGCATTTCATTAATCTCACAAGAACCATGTTTATTCAATCGTTCAATTATGGATAACCTAAAGTTTGCTAACAAAAATACAACAAAAGAAGAAATAATTAAAGCCTGCAAACTAGCCCATATTCACAACACAATCGAAAAAATGCCAAACGGCTATGACAGTGTTATAGGTGAGCGAGGTGTAAAACTCTCAGGAGGTGAACGTCAACGCATTTCTATTGCTCAAAGTATCTTAAAAAACACTCCAATCTTAATTTTAGACGAAGCAACTTCAGCTCTTGATAGCGATTCAGAATTTGCAATAGAAAAGGCTCTTGCAAACATTATGAAAAACAAAACCGTAATAGCCATAGCTCATCGCTTATCTACCTTAAAAAATATGGATAGGATTATCGTTCTTGATAATGGCAAAATTATTGAAGACGGCACAATTAAAGAACTCTTGAAAAATAAAGATGGCATTTTCCACCATCTTTATACATTACAAACCGAAGGCTATCTATAATATCGACTTTAGATGATATAGCACATCTAAAGCCTCTCTTGGGCTCAAACTATCTACATCTAAACCTTGTAATTCTAAAATAGCAGGTTCAACTTCTTTTTCTTTCTTTTCTTCGCAAAGAGTTGCAAACAACGGCAAATCCAAATCAACCGAGCTCATAACCTTGTTTTGCTTTTCTTCTTCTAATAATTTCAACACTTGCTCAGCTCTTTCAACTGTAAGCGTTGGAAGCCCAGCAAGTTTTGCAACATGAATACCATAAGACCTATCAGCAGCACCGCTTATAACTTCATGCATAAAAATAACTTCGCCATTATATTCTTTTATTTTCATGCATCTAAGGCTCAAAGCACTAAGCCTATCTTTAAGTTTTGTAAGCTCATGATAATGTGTTGCAAAAACAGTTCTGCACTTATTAACTTCAGATAATTGTTCAACCACCGCCCATGCAATAGATAAACCATCAAACGTTGCTGTTCCTCGTCCAATTTCATCTAATATCACAAAAGAACGCATTGTTGCTCTATTTAAAATAGCCGCAGTCTCAACCATCTCAACCATAAAAGTAGATCGACCACGCGCCAAGTCATCACTCGCTCCAACTCTTGAAAATACCTTATCAATTACACCTATTCTAGCACTTTTAGCTGGCACAAAACTTCCCATTTGTGCTAAAATAGCAATCAACGCATTTTGTCTTAAAAATGTTGATTTACCTGCCATATTCGGACCAGTTAATAACCAAATTCTGTCGTCATCATATCTTAATTTGCAGTCATTTCCAACAAAGTTATTAGCCCCTTCTAATCTTAGTGCAGCCTCAACCACTGGGTGACGCCCTTCTACCACATCAAAATCAAGACTATTATCAACAATTGGCCTAACATAATCACACTCAACTGCAAGTTCTGCAAGAGCACTTGCAACATCAAGCTCTGCTAAAATCTCTGCTGAGCGAACAATTTTATCAGCTTGTCCTAGAGCAAACTCTCTCAATTTTTCAAAAATTTCTAACTCTAAATTAAGAGCTTCTTCTTCGGCAGATAAAACCTCACGTTCTAATTCCATCAACTCTTCTGTTGTAAATCTAATCGCATTCAAAACCGATTGGCGATGAATAAACATTTTATCTTCAAGCAAAGAAGATGCATTTTTAGAAGGCACTTCAACATAAAAACCAATAATTGAATTACTTTTAACTTTAAGCGCCGAAACACCAGTTAGCTCCACATATTTTTTGCGCAACTCTTCCTTTTTTTCTTCGCTTAAGGTCTTAATATTCCTAAGGTAATCTAATGGCGCATACGCTCCATCTCTAATAAAACCACCATTTCTAACCAAAGCTGGCAACTGCTCTCTATCTGGAATAATCATATTTAAAATATCAGATGCCAACTCAGAATGATTATAAAACCCATTTACTAAATCAAACAAATAACTAGGAGTTGAAGCATATATACTATCTTTTTGATATGTTTTAAAACCAATAACAACTTCTTTAACTTGTGGTATCATTTTTAATGTCACTGCCAAGTCAAATAAATCTTTTGGCCCACCTCTTTCGATACTCAAACGGCCAATCGCTCTTTCAGCATCCAAACACCTACGCAACGCCTCTCTTAGCTCTTGGCGAACTCTTGCATTTTCAACAAAGAAAGATACACTATCAAATCTGTCATTAATTTTATTTATATCCATCAAAGGCATCGCAAGTCTTTCAGCAAGCAATCTTGCACCAGCCCCTGTTACTGTTCTATCAATAACTTTTAATAAACTAATCCCCTTTTCAGCTGATGGCTTCAATAAGTCAAGACTACGTTTTGTTGTTGCATCAACCTCCATAATATCAGCACCCAAAATTCTCCTTGGCATCTGAATACGAGGCATTTTTCCTTTTTGTGTTGTTTCAATATAATCAAACAACACACCTGCCGCCACCAATTCTATTTTAGAAAAATCCCCAAATGTATCTAGAGTCTTAACCTTATATGCTTTTAATAACGTATTAACAGCACTTTCATAGTTATAAAGAGTTTTAGAGCGCATAGCAAATTTATCTCTATATTCTCCAAACAATGGGAAAAATTCTGGTTTATCTAAAAGTCTATCTTCAAACAAAATCTCTTCAGGGTCAAACCTCGATAATGCAGAGCTTAAAACATCATACGCTTTTTGTTTACCAAGTTCTATACTTTGCATAAAAAATGCACCAGTTGAAATATCAACCCAAGCTAAGCCAATTTCTTTTTCCCTAACGCAAGATGAAACAATATAATTATTTTTCTTAGCATCAAGCATTGTTTCTTCGGTTAATGTTCCTGCTGTAACTAATCTTACAACATCTCTTCTAACAACAGCGCTTGCCCCTTTTCTTTTTTTAGCCTCTTTAGGGTCTTCTGTTTGCTCTGCAATTGCAACCTTAAACCCCATTTTTATTAAACGCGCTAAATATATCTCATACGCATGAAATGGCACACCACACATTGGAATATCTTTATTTCCAAGCTTGCTTCTTGTTGTAAGTGTTAAACCTAAGGCTTCAGAAACTCTAACTGCATCTTCAAAAAACAACTCATAAAAGTCACCCATTCTATAAAACAAAACATATTCTGGGTGTTCTCTTTTTAATTCCAAAAATCTATCCATAGCTGGCGTTGTTTTCACATTTTCAGTATCTTTAAATGTTGCCCTTTCGCCAAATTTAGGAAATTTTGCCTCATTATTGTTGTTTTCTTTTTCGTTATTTTCAACTATTTCTTCACTAGCCATATTCTTTATCCATAAAACCATGCATATTAACTAAATCTAAACACACCCTAAATATAATAAAACCATATATTTCAGTCCACAAAAATTTTAGAGATATGCAAATGTTAAATGAAGATGAATTACTTGGAATTGATAAAAACTCTGGCTTTGCCACTCGTGTTTTAATCCTCTCAATACCTAGCGGATCAATTTTTTTACTACTCGCCATTTTTAACGTATTAGATGTGGCTCTAGCACTATATTCCTATATATCCGTTATATTTTTTAACGTAATCTTTCTAATGCCAATCTCAACCGAATTACAACAAATAAAAAAATACATCGCCAAACTCTCAACCGGTGTAACCGAAGATGAATTATTAAACAATCTAACCGAAAAAGAAACTCAAAACTTAATTACAGCCATAAATTCAATGCATAAATTCTGGACTGATAAAACAGAAAATCTAGAAAACAGAACTTTATCTGATGCTGCCGTATTAGACACTCTTCCTGACCCATTATTTATGATATCAAAAGAAGGTAGTATTATCGGGGCAAACCTTGCCGCAAGAAATCTATTTAAAGAAGAAATCAATAACCTTGATTTTATAACTCTTATTTCAGATGAAAAATTAAAAATAGCCTTAAGCAATGTCCTAAATGGCATCAGCAGAAAAGAAGACTTAAACCTAAATCTTCTAAACATAAAAAACAAACCCAAAGTATATGTTCAAATTAGTACACTTCCATGGTTCACCAAAGGCGAAATTGTTGCTGTAGTCTCCTTTTATGACCTAAGCAAAGCTCTACAATTAGAGCAAATGCAACGAGACTTCGTATCAAATGCCTCACACGAATTAAGAACCCCTTTATCAATCATTTCAGGATTTATAGAAACAATGTTAACCTCTGCCAAAAATGATGAAAAAGCAAAAGAAAAATTCTTACACATTGTACAAGAACAAACAAACTACATGACTTCTCTTATCGAAAATCTATTATCATTATCTAAAATAGATTTAACACTAAACAATCCTCCAACAGAAAAAATAAGCCTCAATAATATTATAAAAGAAATATCCGCTGCTCATAATATCAAACTAAAAAATAACAACCTAAATATCATTACAAAATTTGCACGCATTCCTCAAGTTATTGGTGACCAATCACAACTAACTCAAGTATTTCAAAATCTTATAGATAATGCTATAAAATATGCAATTCCAAACACAGATATAAAAATAACAACCTCAAAAGTTTCTCAAATTCCTCCTCATCGCTATTACGATGTAAAAGAAACAGAGGCAATCAAAATTAGTTTTGCAAATTATAGCACACCTATTGCAAAAGAAGATTTAGAACGCCTAACCGAGCGTTTTTACCGCCTCCAATCACATAAAAATCAAAACATAAAAGGAACTGGTTTAGGGCTTGCAATTGTTTCTCAAATTATTAAACGCCACCTTGGAAACATGACCATAAGTTCAAAAGATAATTTAACTGAGTTTTCTGTATATATCCCAATCAAACAATAAAAAAGAGGTGGCAAATGCCACCTCTTAATCAAACTGTTCCTAGCTTAGTTTTTGTCGTTCTTTACAAAGCTTCTCAAAAACATAGCCTTCTCTGCCAACTCGCTTTGCACAATCTTGGCATACTCCTTGTTAGAGAGACCAAAATTAGAAGCATAGCAGTACAATAACTGGTACTTTCTGTCCGAGGAATTTTGAAAAATTCCAGTGGGAAAGCTCAACAGAGACTCAAAAGCCTTTGGTGAAAGACCATAACGCTCGATGTAAGACATTCTAAACTCATGTGTTAGATCTGTCGCAAAAATGAAGCACTCTGCATCTGGAGTGAGTTTAGTCTTGTCACGCTCCAAAAGCTCAAGCACCCCTTCACCTTGACTAGCTACAATTCCCAAAATCTGAGAACGTGTAAGCATCCTCTCAGATACAAAATTGACAAGATCCTCACTTAGCAAGCCAATCTTATCAACTGGGAATACTGAGTACTCTACAAGCTTAGAGCATACAAACTCCACTGCCTTGCCATTATGCCAATTAGCAAATGGGAAGAACTTACTGAAATAGAGAGCGCTCTCTCTATCTTTTAAAACTCTTACCACACTAGCTTCCAGCTCAGTTGCCAAAGCATCGCTCTTCTTAAGGTTATGCAATCGGTCCCAATCTTTATAACTTGATACGCTTCTGCATAACGCTTCAAACGTACTGTTATGTATAGGCCACCCACACTTACAGACTATCGATGAACTCTCTAAACAGTTATAAACTGTCATAAAGACATCCCATCTATTCAAGTGTTTGCACAGCTCAGAAATGCAACTACTGTACACTGAATCGCTAAGCACCAAAGCAACACTAGGTTCGGCATCTGCTGTAACCAAAGTTAAAGCTATGTCAACAAAGTTATTCGCTTTAGCTGCTACGTAAGTATACAGCTTTTGATACTCATTGTATAAATATACAACGATATCTGAGAGGTTTTCACCAACATCCACTGCATAACGAACAGCAAGTTCAAAGAGCTCGCTCATGCCCTCAATCTTCAGCAACTCATACTTAGTATCAGCCACCATGCGAACGATAGGCATGCTCCATCGCTTAGGGGCATGCTCAAGAAGAAGTGTCATAAGCTTAATCTCACGACATACTTCACTCTCCAAGCCTGCGAACAAGTCACAGATAGCTAGGTCATTAAATGCCCCAGGGACACTCTCTGCCACTGCTAAAAGCTGGAAGTCATCTAGTTCACGAACCATTTGCTTTAGAAGGTTCTTGCTAGGAGTAACTCTCTTAACAGCAGTAATGAATACTGGCGCCGGAACCTTCTTAGGGTTCTTAAGAAGAGCCATAAGCTCATCTTGAGTGGTGATAGTCGATACAAGATCGAATACTCCGCAGTCAAGAAGCCAAATGCGTGTCTGCAAAGACCAACATTTACCCTTGAGCTCTCCCTTATTAACAAGATTAAGCTTGGTAATAACGCTCATCTCAACCTGTGGTGACAAATTCCACTTGTAGTAGTTGTTACCATCATACCACTTCATGATGCACTTTTCTGGCATCATCTTACCGATGAGAGAATAAAATCTCTCTGACAGAAAATTTCTTTTCATTGCTTTAAAATTTATAAGTAAAACTAAATTCCTCAGATTTCTCCTCGGACTTTGCCACGACTTTCATATCTTTTAAAACATTTACATTACCCTAAGCATAAGCTAAGAACAACATTCACATCTATATAGATAATAATATCGTAACAACATGAATATATCACATTTTCAACCCTCAGTCAAGCAAAATCACACCTAAATTTATTGACTATAAAACAAAAATTTGATACAATAAACGATATATAAAATATATAGAGGATATTATCATGAGTGCAGGCGAGATTGGCGACATATATCAAGAAATAGAAAACAACGTAACAAGAGAATTTAATGAGCTACAAAGAGTTGGCTTCCTCTCATATATAACACAACATATTTCTGATGAGATGCGTGAAGAATATACCGAATTCATAGAAACCTTAGAAGAACATATGCCTGAAATAACTGCAAGAATAGACCAAGAAGTAGCACAATTTAATGAAATGGGATTTTTCCCTTATATAGCACAAAATACAACAAGCCTTGCAATACAACAATCAAGACAACATGGTTATGATGATATAGCAGATAAAATTAAAGAACACAGACCTAGGATTATGGCTGAAGCAAGACAATTAGATGATATGGGTTTTTTCCCATATTTTACCCAAAACTCAATTACACTTCTAAGACAAAAGGCCATAGAAGATGGAAATGACGAACTTTTAGCACAAATTAATCAATATGCTCCAAGTCTTATAGCTGAAGCAACACAATTGCAAACATCTTTTGATGAAACATTTGCACCTCTAAAATTATTCACAACAGAAACTTTACAACAAATTGAAGAAGAAGGTATAGAGGAATATTCTATAAGACAAAGAGACTTAATAGCACAAGAGTTATCAGATGATTACAACGAAATTGCTGACGAAGTTCAAGCACGCGCAGAATCCTTCTTAGAACATGAACTCCAACAAGAAGAACGTGAAGAATTACGAAGTTCACTAAAAGCTCAAGAAGGCGAACAATATTACAATCCGCTAGCTATAAGCCAATTAATGCGTTATAATTATAACCTATTAGAACGCGAACAAAATACTCCTACACAAGAGCAAACATCAGAACAATATATCCCTTATCCATTAAGAATAAACGATAATAATAATGAAAGATAATTAACCTTCATCAAACATACAAAAAAAGGATAGACCTAAGCCTATCCTTTTTTTTATTTCTTTAAGCGCTAATAATTAAGCGTTAACAGTAACTTTACCACCTGCTTTTTCAACAGCTTCAACAGCAGCCTTAGAAGCAGAGTTTACAGTAATATTAACAGCTACATTTAATGCACCACGAGCAAGTAAACGAACACCATCTAATTTCTTAGAAATAACATTAGAAGCAATCAAGCTTTCTTCTGTGATTTCATTTGCATTCAATTTACCAGCATCAATAGCTTTTTGAATTGTATCTAAGTTAACAACTGCAAAAGTCTTAGCAAATGGGTTTTTGAAACCACGTTTTGGTAATCTACGATAAATTGGCATTTGACCGCCTTCAAAACCGTGGATAGAAACACCAGAACGAGATTTTTGACCCTTAACGCCACGACCACCAGTCTTACCTTTACCAGAACCAATACCACGACCAACGCGGATGCGGTTCTTTGTAGCGCCTTCGTTATCTCTTAATTCATTAAGTTTCATTTTCTTCACCTTTTAATAACTCATGTTAATGTTAAAACAATTTCACTTTAAGGTCGCCCGAATTTACTTCCGGGCTTCGGGGTAAATTTTAACATTTACCCCTAACCCATAAAAGCAATTATTCTTCAACTTTAACGAGGTGAGCTACCTTTCTAATCATACCTCTAACAGCTGGAGTATCTTCTAATTCAGAAGTTCTGCCAACTTTGTTTAAGCCTAAACCTTTTAAAGTAGCAATTTGCTCTTTAACGTGGCCGATGGAACTCTTTACTTGAGTAACCTTAACAGTCTTTTTGCTTGCCATGATTAAGCCTCCTCTTTTTCCATCTTAACGTTAGAAGTGTTCTCACGACGACTTACAATATCACCAACTTTTTTACCACGTTTTGCAGCAACCATACGAGGGCTATTAATAGCTTGCAAAGCTGCAAATGTAGCTTTAATCATATTATAAGGGTTGTTAGAACCTAATGATTTAGCAACAACGTCCTGTACGCCTAGTACTTCAAATACTGCACGCATTGGACCACCAGCAATCACACCAGTACCGGCAGGAGCGCTTCTTAATACCACTTTACCAGCACCAAAACGGCCTGTAATATCGTGGTGAAGTGTTCTACCTTCACGAAGTGGGATACGAACCATGTTCTTCTTAGCTTCGTTAGTAGCTTTAACGATAGCTTCAGGAACTTCGGCTGCTTTACCAGAACCAAAACCGATACGGCCTTTTTGGTCACCAACAACAACCAAAGCTGCAAAAGACATTGTACGTCCGCCTTTTACTGTCTTTGCTACGCGGTTTACGAAAACTAATTTCTCAACCAATTCTTCTTTTTTCTCTGTCTTATTGTGACGTTCTAAAGATTGTGCCATGATAACCTCCTAAAATTTCAATCCGGCTTCACGAGCAGAATCTGCTAAAGCCTTTACACGGCCATGATAAGCATAACCGCCACGGTCAAACACAACTTCGCTGACACCGTTCTTAATAGCACGTTCAGCTACAACTTTACCAACATACTTAGCAGCTTCAATATCTGAGCTCTTTGTAATGTTAGCTCTTACTTCTTTATCTAAAGTAGAGGCAGAAGCAACTGTTGCACCTTTTGCATCATCAATAATCTGAGCATAGATGTTTTTACTACTGCGAAATACAGATAATCTCATCTTTCCATTAGCAGCAGCTTTCAAAGCCGTTCTAACACGAGCTTTTCTTTTTTCATATAATTTTCTTGGTGTACTCATTGCTTTACATCCTATTTCTTCTTGCCTTCTTTACGACGTACATATTCGTTGTCAACACGGATACCTTTACCTTTGTATGGCTCAGGTTTTCTGTATTTACGAATTTCTGCCGCAACTTGACCTACTAACTGCTTATCAACACCATTAACTTTTAATACAGTTGGGCTTTCGCAACCAATTGTAATGCCATTTGGTGTTTCAAAAATAACATCATGAGAAAAGCCTAAACTTAATACAACGTTTTTACCATCCATACGAGCTTTGTAACCAACGCCGAATAATTCTATGCTTTTTGTATAACCAACACTTACACCCTTAACAATAGAGTTAATTTGTGCACGAGTTGTACCCCACAATGTTCTTGCGGTACGGCTTTGAGAATGAGGTGTTACAACAATTTTACCTTCATTTAATTCAACACTAACGTGAGAATCATCAAAGCTAAAACTTAGTTCACCTAATTTTCCTTTTACGTTAACAACATTCCCATCAACAGAAGCGTTAACACCTTCCGGGATAATTACCGGATATTTACCTACTCTTGACATCCGCTATCTCCCTAGAATACTTGACACAAGATTTCGCCGCCAACATTAGCTTTTCTAGCTTCGTTATCGCTCATAACACCCTTTGGAGTAGAAATGATTGATATACCTAAGCCATTATAAACTCTTGGCAAGTCACGAACACTGGAATATACTCTACGTCCTGGTGTAGAAACGCGGTAAATTTCAGTAATTACACCTGTACCTTCATGGTACTTTAATTGAATATGAAGTTCATCAATACCAGAACGTACATTTACTTTTTCATAACCAGAAATGTAACCTTCTCTCTTTAAAACTTCTAATACATTTTCACGCAAGCGAGAGGCTGGTGATACAACATCACTTTTCTTCGCTCTTTGTGCGTTTCTAATGCGTGTGAGCATATCGCCCAAAGGATCAGTCATAGACATAATATCATCTCCTTACCAGCTTGATTTTACCAAACCCGGTATTTCGCCGAAGCTTGCCATGTCTCTTAATTCAACACGGCTAACACCGAATTTTCTATTGTAACTACGTGAACGTCCTGTAATCTTACAACGGTTTCTAATTCTAACCTTTGAAGAGTTACGTGGTAACGCTGCTAATTTCAAAGTTGCTTGAAATCTATCTTCTTCAGAAGCACTCTTATCATCAGCAATGGCTTTTAACTTAGCACGTACGTTTGCATATTTAGCAACCATCTTTACGCGCTTCAAGTTTCTGTATACTGAACTTGTTTTTGACATAGTAAAATCTCCGCTTATTTCTTATATGGTAAGTTGAAAGATGTCAAAAGAAACTTGGCTTCTTCATCAGTCTTAGCTGAAGTACAAATAACAATATCCATACCTCTAACTTGATCAACTTTCTCATAGTTAATTTCAGGGAAAATAATTTGCTCTTTAATGCCAAAAGCAAAGTTTCCTCTTCCGTCAAAGTTCTTACCACTAATACCGTGGAAGTCTCTGATACGTGGAAGTGCCATGTTGATTAAACGCTCTAAGAACTCATACATTCTGTCTGAACGAAGAGTAACTTTACATCCAATTGGCATACCTTCTCTTAATTTGAAAGTAGCAATAGATTTTCTAGCCTCTGTAACAACTGGTTTTTGACCAGCAATCATAGCCATTTCTTCTACAGCGTTATTTAATTTTTTCTTGTCTGTAATAGCGTCACCAACGCCCATATTCAAGACAATCTTTGTCAACTTAGGAATCTCATGTGGGTTCTTGTAACCGAATTTTTCCACAAGAGCCTTCTTAATGACATCATTATAAAGTTTTTCAAAATTTGTCATCAAATTATCTCCTAATTATCGATTACTTCGCCAGTTTTACGAGCAACACGTTTTTTAACGCCGTCAACAACTTTGTATCCAACTTTTGTTGGTTTACCTTCAGCTGTTACTGCTGCAACATTAGAAACCTGAATAGCTGCTTCTTTAGTAACAATACCGCCAGGATTTGTTTGGCTAGGCTTAGTGTGTCTTTTCACAAGATTTACACCTTGTACAACAACTTTACCTTCTTTTGGCATAGCTTTTAAAACTTCACCAGTTTTACCTTTGTCATTTCCTGCGATAACAATTACTTTATCACCTTTTTTGATTTTCATTTTGCTCATTACAAAACCTCCGGCGCTAAAGAAATAATTTTCATGAATTTTTTCGCACGCAACTCTCTAGTTACTGGACCAAAAATACGTGTACCAATTGGTTCACCATCTTTGTTAACTAAAACAGCTGCATTGCTGTCAAAACGGATTACACTACCGTCTTTACGTCTGATGTCGCTGGCTGTTCTAACGATAACTGCACGTTGAACATCACCTTTCTTTACACGCCCTTTAGGCATTGCATCTTTCACAGAAACGATGATAATGTCACCGACTGAAGCATGCATTCTCTTGGAACCACCAAGAACTTTAATGCACTGCACCTGACGTGCGCCAGAATTATCTGCAACATCTAGGTTGGTTTGCATCTGTATCATAACTCATTCCTTCCTAATTAGGCATTTTCATTATTACTAATCACAGTCCAAGTCTTGGTTTTAGAATATGGTCTAGATTCAACAATAGAAACCACATCACCTTCTTTGCACTGATTGTTCTCATCGTGAGCAGCAAATTTCTTACTTTTCTTCACGAATTTTTTGTAAACAGGATGCATAACCTGACGCTCTACGCTGACTACGACAGTTTTATCCTGTTTAGCACTTACTACAACACCTTGAAGAATTCTTTTAGGCATCTGTTTTTCTCCTAACTATTCTTCTTACGCTCTGTTAAAAGCGTATTGATTTGAGCTACTTCTTTACGAACTTTAGAGATAGCTGATGTATTTTGCAATTGACCAGTAGCTTGTTGAATGCGCAAACTTAATTGCTCTTTCTTACATTCTACGAGTCTTGCTTCTAATTCATCATCACTCATAGCTCTCAAATCTTTAATTTTCACCATTATGCTTCTCCATTATCAGAATTCAAGCGTTTAACAAATTTGCTCTTTACAGGCAATTTTGCTGCACCTAGCGCAAATGCTCTACGCGCTGTATCTTCATCTACATCGCCAATTTCAAACATAATACGACCAGGTTTAACTCTTGCTACCCAAAATTCGACAGCACCTTTACCTTTACCCATACGAACCTCAGCAGGTTTATCTGTTACAGGAACGTCTGGGAAAATTCTAATCCATAGTCTACCTGCTCTCTTCATTTCACGAGTAATAGCACGACGAGCAGCCTCAATTTGGCGAGCTGTAACGCGCTCAGGTGTAAGAGCTTTTAGACCAAATGAACCGAAACTTAATTCAGAACCGCCCTTAGCTAGGCCATGAATACGACCTTTATGTTGCTTGCGGAACTTTACGCGTTTTGGACTTAACATTTTAAAACCTCATTCTTACTTTTGTTCAGCCAATTTCTTGTCTTGTGCCATTGGATCATGAGACATAATTTCGCCTTTATAAATCCAAACTTTAACGCCGCATGCACCATAAGTGGTGTGAGCAGTTGAAGTAGCATAGTCAATATCAGCACGAAGTGTATGTAAAGGAACGCGTCCCTCACGATAGTATTCAGTTCTTGCAATTTCTGCACCGCCTAAACGACCAGAACATGCAACCTTAATACCTTCTGCACCAAGACGTAAAGCAGATTGCATAACTCTCTTCATTGCACGACGGAAAGCAACACGTCTTTCTAATTGTTGTGCAACACTATCAGCAACTAACTGAGCGTCTAACTCCGGCTTTCTTACTTCCATAATGTTTAATTGAACTTCAGAAGTAGTCAACTTTTGAATGTCTTTTCTTAACAACTCAATGTCTTGACCCTTCTTACCAATTACAACACCTGGTCTTGCTGAATGAATTGTAACTCTTGCTTTTTTAGTAGGACGTTCAATAACAATCTTGCTAATACCAGCTTGAGCTAATTTTTCTTTCAAAAATTTTCTAATTTTCAAATCTTCGTGGAGGTAATCTGTGAATTCCTCATCAGCATACCAACGAGAATCCCACGTGCGGTTAACGCCTAAACGAAGACTGATAGGATTTACTTTCTGTCCCATTTATTTTACTCCCCACGCTCTGCAACAACGATAGTCAATTTAGAGAAAGGTTTTAATACCCTTGCACCTCTACCACGACCACGTGCGTGCATACGTTTCATAACAATGCCATTACCAGTATAAGCTTCTGTAACTACTAACTTATCAATGTTAAGTTTGTGGTTATTTTCAGCATTAGCAATAGCAGATTTCAATACTTCTAAAGCAACCTTTGCGATTCTTTTCTTAGAAAAGCTAAGTTCTGCAACAGCTTTTTCAGCGCTTAAGCCTCTGATTGTTTGTGCAACAAGGTTTAATTTACGAGAGCTAGAGCGGATAGAATTATTCTGAGCCATTGCTTGGTTGTCAGAAAGTCTTCTTAAGTCTTTACTTTTTCCCATAATTAACCTCTCTTAACTTTTTTATCTGCAGCGTGACCGAAGAAGGTACGTGTTGGAGCAAATTCGCCTAACTTATGACCAACCATTTCCTCAGTAACAAGTACTGGGATAAATTTATGACCATTGTGCACACCAAATGTTATGCCAACAAATACTGGCAAAATTGTTGAGCGACGAGACCAAACTTTAATCACTTCATTACGAGTAGATGCTCTTGCTGCATCAGCTTTTTTAAGAAGATAACCATCTACAAAAGGTCCTTTCCAAACGGAACGTGTCATTTGTTTACCTCCTTATTTCTTCTTGTTTTCATGACGAGATCTCATAATAAAGCGATCTGTCTTTTTGTTAGAACGAGTTTTAGCACCCTTAGTTGGTTTACCCCAAGGAGTAACAGGATGACGACCACCTGAAGTACGGCCTTCACCACCACCATGTGGGTGATCTACTGGGTTCATTGCAACACCACGAGATACTGGACGAACGCCCATCCATCTTGCACGACCTGCTTTACCCAAAGAAACGTTTTGATTATCTGGGTTAGAAACAGCGCCTACAGTTGCTAAACATTCTTCTCTAACGATTCTTAATTCGCCAGAAGAAAGTTTCAATTGAGCATAGCCACCGTCTTTACCAACAACTTGAGCATAACAACCAGCAGAACGAACTAATTGTCCACCCTTACCTGATTTCAACTCAACGTTGTGAACGATAGTACCAACTGGCATGCTCTTTAATGGCATTGCATTACCTGGTTTGATATCAGCTTTCTCAGAAGAGATAACTTTATCACCAGCTTTTAATCTTTGAGGAGCCAAGATATAAGCCTTTTCGCCATCTTCATAGTTAATTAAAGCAATGAAAGATGTGCGGTTAGGATCATATTCGATTCTCTCAACAGTTGCTTCACAATCAAATTTATTACGTTTGAAGTCGATTACACGGTATTTACGTTTGTGACCGCCACCGATACGACGACTTGTAACGTGTCCAAAATTATCACGCCCACCTGTTTTTGTAAGACCAACAGTCAAACTCTTCTCAGGTTTGCCCTTATAAAGCTCACTTCTATCAACAATAACTAGTTGACGAAGACCTGGAGTAGCGGGCTTAAATGTTCTCAAAGCCATGACTAAATTCCTGCTGTAACATCAATATTTTGACCTTCGGCAAGTGTAATAACAGCCTTTTTGTAATCAGAGCGAACGCCCTCATAACCTCTAAAGCGTTTTACCTTACCAGCTTGTTTTACGGTATTTACCTTCTTTACTTTTACATTAAAGATAGCTTCAACAGCTGCTTTAACGTCATCTTTAGAAGCGCATACAGGTACAGTAAATACAACCTTACCACTTTCAGAAGATGTCATAGACTTTTCTGTAATTACCGGACGAAGTAATGTATCATACATAGCTGCAGTTACATTGTTTGTTTTTTCTGATTTCTTCATTGTAATCTTTCCTCCAAGCAAGCAACAGCCTCTTTAGTTAATACCAACTTCTCTTTTTTCAAAATATCGTACACATTAGCACCAATTGTAGGCAATACATCTACGCCAACAATGTTACGGCTAGCTAATGCAAAATTAATATCAACTTCCTTACCATCAATGAATAAGCAGTTATTCAAACCACAAGCATTTAACTTATTTAGTAAGTCTTTTGTCTTAGGATTTGAAAGCTTTGCTTCATCCAAGATAACAAGGTTACCCTCTTTAGCTTTAGCTGAAAGAGCGATTTTTAGACCTAATTTTCTAAATTTCTTAGTCAAGTCGTGAGAATGATCTCTTACAACTGGACCAAATACGATACCACCTTTTCTAAATTGTGTACCCTTTCTAGAACCTTGACGAGCATTACCACTACCTTTTTGTTTGAATGGTTTTGCTGGTGTCAAAGCAACATCAGAGCGACCTTTAGTTTGGTGATTTCCGCATTGACGCATAGCCAATTGCCAATTTACAACGCGGTGTAAAACGTCTGCACGAACTTCTAAGCCGAAGATAGCGTCATTAAGCTCAATGCTTCCAACGTTTTCATTATTCAAATTTAAGATGTCCTGTTTCATTTTCAAAAATCCTTAATCTCTATGCATTATCAGCTGTTTCTTCAGCTATAACTGCAACAGGTTCATCAACCTTTTTAAGACCTGCAGGCATTGGTAATTTAACATCTTGAGTTTTCTTAACAGCATCAGTAACTCTAACCCATGCATTTTCAGCACCAGGAACGCCACCCTTAACCATAATCAAACCACGTTCGCCATCAACAGCTACAACTTTTAAGTTTTGAACAGTAACGCGTTCATCACCCATATGTCCAGCCATTTTCTTACCTTTGAATACTTTACCTGGATCTTGTCTTTGTCCTGTAGAACCATGTGAACGGTGAGAAATAGACACACCGTGTGTTGCTTCCAAACCTGCGAAGTTATGACGCTTCATAACACCGGCAAAACCTTTACCGATAGAATTTGCGCAAACATCAACATATTGACCAGCAACAAAATGTTCTGCAGACAATTCATCACCTACAGAAAGAAGACAATCTTCACTTACTCTAAATTCAGCGATTTTCTTCTTTGGCTCAACATTAGCCTTGGTGAAATATCCCTTCATTGGTTTAGATACATTTTTTGCTTTTATAGCACCTGTTCCTAATTGAACAGCACTATAACCATCTTTATCATTTGTTCTGACATTAACAACTTTTAAGCCTTCAACAGCTAAAACTGTAACAGGAACATGTGTTCCATCAGCTTCAAAAATTCTAGTCATCCCAAGTTTTTTTGCGATTAAACCAGTACGCATTATTATTTTTCCTTTTTCAATAGGTTGATTTTATCTTTCAAAAACCAACATTAAAAATTATAACTTAATTTCTACATTCACGCCAGCTGCCAAGTCTAATTTCATCAACGCGTCAACTGTTTGTGGTGTAGGATCTACAATATCAAGAAGTCTTTTGTGTGTTCTAATCTCGAACTGTTCGCGAGACTTCTTATCAACGTGAGGAGAACGGTTAACCGTAAACTTCTCAATTTTTGTTGGAAGAGGAATTGGTCCTCTAACATTAGCTCCGGTTCTCTTAGCTGTGTGAACAATCTCTTTTGTAGACAAATCTAACAAACGATGATCAAAAGCCTTAAGGCGGATTCTGATATTTTGTGTATCCATCATTTTAACACTTTTCCTATAACTAAATGGCAAAAAATTCCACAATGGAACCTGCCATCTAAAAATTACTGCAAACTTTCGCAACACTAGTTCGCATTATGGGTTATATTTGATTCGCAAGAAAGTTAATACTTCCTTAACTTTTTTGTTGCTTGAGCTTTGTAACATTTAAATTTTAATTATGCAAGCAAAAAATGCACAAAAAAATAAAAAAATGCAAAAAAATATCTTTTTAAAACCCTTATAGAGATTCAGATTGAATCAATTTGACAAAAAAATCAATTTCATCTCTTTTTAGGGGCTAAATATTTAAAATTTGACTCCTTATATTATATAAATAATAAAAAAGGGGGAAATATGATATCGCTAATTTTATCATCATTAATTGTAGCACCTCAAGCAACTGAACCTACAAAAATTATTGGTTCTGCTGCAACTATGTCCAAAGATAGAAAAACACTATCAGTAACCCAACCTCAAAATTATATTCAAATTCTAACCTCTCCGCCCACTAGCCCTCAAGTAGAGAAACAAGCAATTCAACAAAACGCTCCTAAAAAAGACACCCTCTCTTCTCAAACACAAAATTTAATAGCAAACCAAACCTCAACAATATACCCTAAAGACCTAAATCCATTAGATTATGAAAACAAAATAGAAAATACCATTTATCAAATAGGCGACAGACTAATAATCATTCAATCCATCCCCTTAAAATATATCAAAAAGGCCCTAACCCCAAATATCGACCCAACTATAACCGATTACCCGACACTTTAAAACATTAACCCCAAAAAAGACTACCTTAACGCTTACTAACTCAGATATCTTTTTTTTATAGACAGATATTTTTACAAATATTAAATAAGCGAGAGTTTATTAATGAGTATAGCTATTTTAAGAAGCTAATGCGAATGTCATAAGCCGAACGCCCCAAACGAGTTAATATTGAACTTATTTCAACATTTACAAGTAAGACATACTCGAACCTTCGAGCTCGATTGTTCGCATAAAAAAACTCCGCTACTGCAGAGTTTAAAACATGGGGCGAACGAGTTTATGAGCAAAAATATTTAAGTATTGTTTTTGCCATAAACTATCAGGCTTTGTTAGTTTGCATTAGCTTGTAAAAGCGACAATGCAAACGTTACATTGGCTTGCCCGAAGTGAAGTTAGGTTGTAGAAAAACTACAACCTTACAAAACAAGACGGGCTCGAACCTTCGTGCTCGATTGTTCGCATAAAAAAAACTCCGCTACTGCAGAGTTTAAAACATGGGGCGAACGATCGGGCTCGAACCGACGACAACCGGTACCACAAACCGGGGCTCTACCAACTGAGCTACGTTCGCCATCAGAAACTCTTTCTACAAACTTTTTTTTATAAAGTCAAGCTAAAAAATTAGATAAAAAAATTATATTCATAACTAAAATTAACAATTTATTTTCTTTTTATATGCTATTATAAGCTATCTTTGTAATTATGAGAGGGTAAAATTTAAAATGTCAATCATGAAAAAACTATATTTATGCTTATTTTTGCTTGTTTTAACATCATTTTCAGCACAAGCATCTAACACATCATCAATAGTAATCGATGCTAAAACAGGTAATGTGTTATATTCAAATAATGCAGAAAAGTTACGCTACCCTGCGTCATTAACTAAATTGATGACTCTCTATATTACATTTAATGCGCTTGAAACCGGAAAATTAAAAATGAGTGACAAATTAAAAGTTTCACGCACAGCAGCTTCTCGCTCACCATCAAAATTAGGAATGCCTGCCGGTTCATATATAGATGTAAAAACCCTAATTGAAGCCCTTATAGTAAAATCAGCCAACGACTGCGCAACAGTATTAGCTGAAGCCCTTAGCACAACAGAGCGTGATTTTGCTGTATTAATGACCAAAACTGCACACAAACTTGGAATGTATAGAACAACATTTAAAAACGCATCAGGATTACCAAATTCAGAACAAAAAACCACCGCAAAAGATTTAGCTATTTTAGGTGCAGCAATATATCACCATTACCCTCAATATTATCACTTATTTTCATTAAAAGAATTCAAGTACAACAATATAACATACAAAACACACAATTATCACTTAAACGATTCTCTTGGTACAGATGGTATGAAAACAGGATACACTGCTGCTTCTGGTTTTAATATCCTAACATCTGCGCAACAAGGAAACCACCGCATTATCGCAGTAACCCTGGGGCATAAAAAAGTAAAACAACGCGATAATGCTGTATCAAAAATGATGGAAATATCATTAAATCACATCAATCAAAATAAACGCATAAATACTTATAACCTTAAAAATGCAATCAATAATTCCATAAAATCTAACAAAACCAAAACAGCATACAACAATCGCTAAATATATAGAACAATGGAAAATAAAAAAGCACATATTGTTATAGTAGATGGGGCATCACGTTCTGGCAAAAAGTTGTTTGGCTTAGAATTAGCCATAACCTTATTATATAATGATCAAAAAACAGCATTATTACTGCCAACAGATTCTCCACTATGTTCGATAATCGAAAATAGAAAAAAGTCTCACCCAGAGCTTCCTTCACCTCAAGTAATACATCGCCATAATTTTGATGAACAATATCATAATTATGATGCAATAATTATTCCTGGAATAAGCTCATCTGATGAACTAGCTGGATATGTTGATACATATATAACCTTATTATCATCTCCGATTCGTCAATTTCAAAAAAATAATGCTTATATAAATGACATGTGGGAGCTAAAAAAGAAAATAGCTTCAAGCCATAATAAAAGCCTAAACTGGGTAATCTGCGAAAATAATCTAAAAAACAAATCTACAGATTCTCCATCAAAAGAACTAACCAACATGGCCAAAATGTATGGTTTTAGAGTTGCTCCTCCAATAAATAAGCGCGTACCATATCTAAATACACTAGAGGGAATATCCTCTCAAGACAAAATAACAACAAGCTTAAAAAACGCTCTAACATATGAAGATATTTGCGCAAAACGTGAAATTATAAAGCTAGCTGAATTTATTTTTCAATAATAAATCGCTTTACAACTAGCTCTTTTTGTTTTAATTGTATTAACAACTATGTTTATGATAAAAGGGATTGAAAATGATTAAAATAATTAAAACCACTCCTTATACTGATCAAAAGATGGGAACAGCCGGTTTAAGAAAGAAAACCAAAACAGCATGCCAAGAAAATTATATCGAAAATTTCATACAAAGCATCTTTAATACAATACCAAACATTGAAGAAAAATCTTTCCTAATCGGAGGAGATGGTAGGTATTATAACTCTATTGCTATTCAAAAAATAATAAAAATAGCCATCGCAAATAATGTAAAAAAATTATATGTTGCGAAAGATGGTTTAGTTTCAACCCCCGCTGGCTCGCATATAATATTAAAAAATCACCTAGATGGAGGCTTAGTTTTATCAGCATCACATAACCCAGGTGGTATAGATGGCGACTTTGGTATAAAATATGCAACCTCTTCAGGCGGACAATGCCAGCCAGAAGAAAGTAAAGCCATACAAGAACACGCATTAAAAATTACAGAATACAAAATCGCAGATTGCAAGGATTTTGATTTATCAAAGCTCAAAACATACATTGTAGAAAATACAACTATTGAAGTTATCGACCCATATATTGATTATATGGATTTAATGGAAAGTATTTTTGACTTTAATAGCATAAAAGAATTATTTGCCTCTAACTTTAGCTTTATTTTTGATGCAATGAACGGTGTTACAGGGCCTTACGCTAAGAAGATATTCGAAGAAAAGCTAGGTGCAAAAAAAGGAAGTGTTATAAACTCAACTCCACTAGAAGACTTTGGAGGATTACATCCTGATCCAAACTTAATATATGCCAAACATTTAGTTGATATTATGTTTTCAGAAGCAGCTCCTGACTTTGCAGTTGCAAATGATGGAGACGGCGATCGTAATATGATTTTAGGAAAAAATCTATTTGTTAGCCCAAGTGATTGCTTAGCCGTACTCACAGATAATTACCAATTAATCCCAGCATATAAAAACGGCATATATGGTGTTGCAAAATCTGCTGCTACATCAATGGCTGTAAAACATGTTGCTGATAAACTAAACATTGGATACTATGAAGTGCCAACAGGATGGAAGTATTTTATTAATTTAATGGATTCTAATCGTGTAAGTTTCTGTGGAGAAGAAAGCTTTGGAACAGGCGCCTCACACATCCGAGAAAAAGATGGCATTTGGGCTGCCCTCTTTTGGTTAAGTATTTTAGCAAATAAAAAACAATCATTAAAAGAAATTATCCTTAACCATTGGAAAAAATATGGCAGAAACTATTACTTGCGTAATGACTATGAAAACATCCCTCAAGATGTTGCAGATACATTAATGCAAGATTTAGAAAATTCTCTCCCTTCTCTTATAGGTAAAGAATTTATGGGATATAAAATTTCTAATGCCCACCCATTCATATACAATGACCCTGTTGATAAAACATCAACCAAAAATGGGTTAATCGTACACTTCTCAAATGGTTCACGCATTGTTTACCGTCTATCTGGCACCGGAACAAACGGCGCAACATTAAGAGTATATATTGAGCGTTACGAAACAGATAAATTACTTGAAGAACCAGAAAATATGTTGCATGATTTAAGCGAAGTATCTCGCATAATTGCATACATAACAACAAGAACAGGTAAAACAAAGCCAGATATTATAACATAAACTTATATACAAAGATAAAGCCGATGTTTAAGAACAACAAAGACACACGCCCTGATAAAATTTTAGAAGCAAGACTTTTACTTTTAGTCTTTATGTTGACTGCTACAATCTTAAGCATTGGCTTTCTCTTTGCATATCCTATGTATCTTCGCCCTATAATTTTAGCAATTTTTATATTTATAATCTTAAGTATATATCTAACAATAACTATTCTACAATCTGGTGAAACAGCTATTTTATATGGTGGCTTAGCAAATGAAATCCTTAAAGATAAAAAAATTTGCTACATTATCACTAATCAAGATAACAAAATTGTTTTACAAAACGAATTAGCTAAAAATTTTTTACATAACACACCGGTTATTGAGTTTTTAAAAAAACACATAATAAGTGATGAAAATAATCTCCACAAACTACAAGAACTAGAGCATGCTTCTGAAAACCTAAAAGAAACATCACAAGATGTAGCTATAAAATTTGATAACAAAACAATCTTTTCTGGTTATGAATGGTATCGCATAAATATTCGCACCATAAGCTTAAACCCCAATAAAAATGAGGACATGTTAAGCGCATCAAAGCTAGATAAAAAATATAATATTTATCAGCTATGGAGTTTTGAAAATATCACATCAGAAAAAACAATGAACGCCATCTTCAAAGAAGAAAGACGAGCATTCTATAACTTCTTAAACTTCTTACCTATCGGTATTTATGTATTAAATAATAAAAACAAAGTAGAGTATGTAAATAAAACACTTAGCCTAATGCTCAATGCCACAAAAGACCAAATATTAGGAAAAGACATCAATTCATTTTTAATCAAATCTTCTTCAACTGAAGAAAAAATAAACAATGGAGCAACACAATATAATGCCTATATTAAAACACAAGGCAAAATACATGAATATTTAGTCAAAACAGACACCTTCAAAGAAGGGCAAGCGCTTCAAACAAGAGGTCTTGTTATAGGCCAAATACCAACCCATAACACCATTCAAGATTCGTATAAAGAAATCGTATCCGAATCAAGTAGTATCTTTAATCTATCTCCTTTTGGTATAATGCTATTAGATAAAGATTTAACAATAAAGCGTGTAAACCAACAATTTACAGATATATTAAATGTGCCATCTCCATCACAATTACAAGATAACTACCTAACTAATTATTTAGATGAAGAAAGCATATTAAAAATTAAAAAACAAATTACATCTTTTGAAAAGGATGAGAGCAAATTACAAGTTGCATATTTTGACTTAAACTTAAAAAAGAAAAATCAAAATAAAATTTTAAGATTATATATCTGCCCATTGTTCTCATCAACATTGCAAATAAAAGAAAACATAAAAGGCATCATCTTATTCTGCTTAGATGCAACAGAGCAAAAAAATCTTGAAACTCAATTTGCTCAAGCACAAAAAATGCAAGCTATGGGACAACTTGCCGGAGGTATTGCCCATGATTTTAATAATCTTCTAACTGCGATGATTGGTTTCTGTGATTTATTATTACAACGCCATGGTCCTAAAGACTCATCTCATGCAGATATTATACAAATTAAGCAAAATGCCAACTGCGCTGCAGAGTTAGTTCGCCAATTATTACAGTTTTCAAGAAAACAACCATTAAAACCAGAGCTAAATAGTATCACAGACATTCTTGTTACATATACCCCATTATTAAAAAGAACAGTTGGTGAGCAAGTTGAACTCAAGTTTAATCATGGTGACAACTTAAACGCAATCAAAGTTGATAAAGTACAATTCTTACAAGTTGTATTAAATTTATGCGTAAATGCTAAAGATGCTATGAATAAAAAAGGGACCTTAACCATTTCAACTCAAATGGAAACCCTTCTAGAGCCATATCATTTTGGCGCAGAAGCAATAGATGCCGGCTCATTTGTTAGAATGGATGTAACAGATTCAGGGTGCGGCATTCCTCTTGAAAACCTATCTCGAATTTTCGAACCATTTTTCTCAACCAAACAAAATATTGTTGGTTCAGGAACTGGTTTAGGCTTAGCAACTGTTTATGGTATAGTTCGTCAAATGGAAGGCTTTATAAAAGTAAACAGCACTATAAATGTAGGAACAACATTCTCTATTTATCTTCCAGCACACACACAAGCTATTACACATCAAACACTGGACGATAATCCTTCATATAGAACCTTAAACGATAAAAAAGGAAGAGCCGTCCTAACACCAACCCCTCAAGCAAACACCGATAAAATCATATTAGGTTTAAGCCTATCTGCAACAGATAACCTAAACCAAACACCTGATAATATCGAAAATATTCGCATATTACTCGTCGATGATGAAGATTCTGTTAGAACATTTGCTCAACGAGCTTTACGCAAAAAAGGTTATACTGTTGTTAGTTGCAACTCTGCCGAAAATGCCCTTGAAACCCTAAAAACAGATAAAAACTTTAACCTATTAATTACAGATATGGTTATGCCAGGGTTAAATGGTATAGAATTATCAAAACTAGTTTTAGAAGACTTACCCGATATAAAAATAATACTTGCCTCAGGATATTCAGAAGATATACTAAAAGGCGAGTTTAGTGACATAGATAATATGTCATTCATTCCAAAACCATTTAGTTTAAGTGATTTAACCCAAAAAGTTTATGAGGTTTTAGTTAGTTAAAATGAGTAACATAAATAACAAAACAAAACAATATAAACTAACTTTTGCTCCAGCTAATTATTTGGGCGAAGAAGATTTTATGATTACAGCGTGCAATCAAACTGCATACTTAGCTGTAAAATCATGGCCTAATTGGCAACACTTCTCATTAAATATATATGGTCCTAAAAGTTCAGGTAAATCACATTTGGCACACATTTGGGTAACAACCATACAAAACTCACTCCCTCGCCCAATACAAATACCAATATTAAATGCCCACAGCATTAATATGAAAAACATAAATAAAATAACAAGCCAATACCCATATCTTGTTATAGAAGATTTAGATGCCAACATAAACGAAGAGGCTTTCTTCCATTTATATAATAATTACAACACACCCAAACGTAATATATTATTTACATCAGAAATCCCCCTTTCCAAACTAGCATTAAAATTACCTGACTTGCGTTCAAGATTAAACATTGTTCCCAATGCAGAAATCAACCAGCCAGATGATGAAATGCTAACAGCACTTATTGCAAAATTATTTAATGACCGTCAAATAATCATCTCACAAGAAATTCTTGATTATATCCTAACATATTCAGAGCGCTCTTTCGCATATATTACCAAACTAATTGCAGAAATAGATGAAATTTCTTGGATATACGGACGCGCCGTATCTATTCCCATAGTCAAAGAGGCAATAGATAACCTAAATCATGACCAACAATTGGAACTATTCATATGACAAAACACAACAATCTAGATATTAATGGATGGATTATATTAGATAAACCTCAAGGTGTAAGCTCAAACCAAATTTTAAGAAAAATACAATATGAACTAAAAGCCAAAAAAGCCGGCCACATCGGAACACTAGACCCCTTTGCAACAGGTGTATTGCCACTTGCATTTGGCGAAGCAACAAAACTTATATCGCATCTAGAACAAGGTGATAAAACTTATGAATTTGAGCTTCTTTTTGGCTCTTCAACCACAACAGACGACATTGAAGGAGAGATTTGTGATACATCTTCAAACATTCCAAGCCTAGATAAAATTACTAAGATTATTCCAAATTTTATTGGTAAAATAACACAAATTCCCCCAAAGTATTCTGCAATACATATTGATGGCAAACGTGCATATGCTCTTGCAAGAGAGAAAAAAGAGTTTGAAATACCAAAACGTGAAATAGAAATAAAATCACTTATACTAAAAAGCTATCATCAAGAACAAAAAACAGCTCGCTTTGAAGTTACTTGCTCCAAAGGGACTTATGTAAGAACTTTGGGCGCAGATATAGCAAAGTCATTAAACACATGTGGTCATCTAATCTCTTTAAGACGTACAAAAAACGGAAAATTTAGCATCAAAGATACGATTTTGCTGGATAATTTAAAAAATATGTTGTATAGAGAGGACGGAGCTAACCCTGTTTTACCTGTTGAAACGTTTCTGTGCGACATCACGGTTATCGCTTTAACAAAAGCAGAAGCTCTTAAGCTAAAAAACGGACAACCCATTGATAATAAAGGAATTAAACCCTCAAATAATATCTATGCAGGTTGTTTAGATAACAAGCTTATAGCCCTTATTGAAGAAAGAGAATCATACCTCTTTCCGATTCGGGTATTTAATCATTAATTTTAATATTTTAATAAAAAAGGAATAAATAGATGTCGATTACAAATGAAAAAAAACAAGAAATTATTGCTAGTTACGGCTTAAAAGAAGGCGATACAGGTTCTCCAGAAGTACAAATCGCAATCTGGACACACAGAATCAACGCTTTGATAGAACACTTCAACACACACAAAAAAGACCTTCACTCTCGTTTAGGTCTTATGAAGATGGTAAGTCGTCGCCGTCACTTGTTAGACCACTTAAAGAACACAAGTGAAGAAAGATATCAAACATTGATTAAAAAATTAGATTTACGTAAGTAAGATGTTTGAATGAAATAGCGGGGCAATGGGGCTCCGCTATTTCTTAAATCCTAGTATAACACTAGGTGAGGAATTTATAGGAAAGGTAAAAAATATGGTAAATTGGAACGTATGCCGCAAAGAAATGGAATGGGGCGGTCGCAAATTAGTTTTAGAAACAGGTAAAATCGCAAAACAATCAACAGGTGCAGTTTTAGCAAGCTATGGCAACACAACAGTTATCGCAACAGTTGTTGGCGCTAAAGAAGCAAAAGCAGACCAAGATTTCTTCCCACTAACAGTTCATTATCAAGAAAAATATTATGCCACAGGTAAAATCCCTGGTGGTTTTATGAAACGCGAAGGTAAACCTTCTGAACACGAAGTTTTGGTATCTCGTTTAATCGACAGACCAATCCGTCCACTCTTCCCAGATGCGTTCAAAAACGAAGTTCAAATTGTTTGCACAACTATCGCTCACGATAAAAAGACAGACTCAGATATTTTAGCTATGATTGCAGCATCAGCTGCTCTTGCAGTATCAGGAATCCCATTCTTGGGCCCTATCGGTGCTGCAAAAGTTGGTTACATTGATGGCGAATATGTACTCAACCCAACAATAGAAGAAATTAAAAAATCAGCTCTTGAATTAACAGTTGCCGGAACCAATGAAGGCGTTCTCATGGTAGAATCAGAAGCTCAAGAGTTATCAGAAGAAACAATGTTAAATGCTGTTATGTTCGGTTTTGATAACTTCCAAAAAGTAATCGAAATGATTAATGAACTTAAAAAAGAAGCTGGCAAAGAAGCATGGGAAACACCAAGCTTCCCTAAAGAGTTTGACGAATTATATACTCGCACAGAAAAAGCATTTCGCTCTAAATATGAAGAAGCTTTTAACGAAGTTGATAAGCAAAAACGTTCAACACGTCTTGGCGAATTAAAAGCAGAAGTAGAAGCAACAATCGACCTAGAAAATGAGTTAGAAGTTCGCTACTGCTTAGATGTTACAGAAAAATTGATGCATTCAGTTATGCGTGAAAAAGTATTATCTACTGGCTCTCGTATTGATGGACGTGATACAAAAACTGTTCGCCCAATTACTTGCGAAGTAGATCTTTTAGCAACAACACATGGTTCTGCTCTATTTACACGTGGCGAAACACAAGCTCTTGTTGTTGCAACATTAGGTACAGCAGAAGATTCTCAAATTATTGACGGCTTAATGGAAGAAGAACGTCAAGAATTTATGTTAAACTACAACTTCCCACCATTCTCAGTTGGTGAATGTGGAAGACTAGGTTCTCCTGGTCGTCGTGAAATTGGTCACGGTAAACTTGCATGGCGTGCAATCCACCCAATGATGCCAAAAGATAAATCTGAATTTCCATACACAATTCGTGTAGTATCAGATATTATGGAATCAAATGGTTCATCATCAATGGCAACAGTTTGTGGTTCAACTCTTGCTCTTATGGATGCAGGTGTACCACTTAAAAAACCAGTTGCAGGTATCGCAATGGGCTTAATCAAAGAAGATGACGGTAGAGTTGCAATCTTAACAGATATCCTTGGTGATGAAGATCACCTTGGCGATATGGATTTCAAAGTTGCCGGAACAAAAGATGGTGTAACAGCTCTTCAAATGGATATTAAAATTACCTCAATCACAAAAGAAATCATGAAAAACGCTCTCGCACAAGCACATGAGGGGCGCATTCATATCTTAGGCGAAATGGCAAAAGCAATTGCAGAACCTCGTCCTGAAGTATCTCCAAATGCTCCACGCATTATCTCTATTAAAATTCCAACAGATAAAATTCGTGAAGTAATTGGTACTGGTGGTAAAGTAATTCGTGAAATTATCGAAAAAACAAACACCAAAATTGATATTGACGATGATGGAACAGTTAATGTTGCAGCAGTTGATAAAAAAGATGCAGAAGCTGCATTAGAAATCATTAATGGTATTGTTGCTGTTCCTGAAGAAGGTAAAAACTACCATGGAACAATCACCAAAATTATGGACTTTGGTGCATTTGTTCGTTTCCTTGGCTCAACTGAAGGCCTAGTTCACATTTCAGAAGTTAAAAACGAGCGTATTGCCTCTGTTTGCGACTTCTACAAAGAAGGTGACAGAATTTGGGTTAAATGCATAGGAACAGATAATCGTGGTAAGATTAAACTTTCTGCAAAACGCGTTAACCAAGAAACAGGTGAAGACGCTTAAAGCACACATTTAAATAAACAAAAAGACCGGTTTTATAACCGGTCTTTTTTTGCTACAAGCTATCACGAAATAGCTTTTTGTAAGTTTCAAACTCCAAAGGGTACTTCTCAGCAAAGATTTTCTCTGTACTTCTACTAAGCTTAATGTTTTTGAAGCATCCATCCATAACGAGCTCAACCCAAAAATCAAAAAAGCCACCAAAAGCACCATCTTCAAGATGCTTTAAGAACAGATTGTCAAACTTGCCCTTTATCACGCCCTGAAGATCACGAGATTCCTTTACCTCCTCACGAGACACAAACTCTCTTACTTTCTCAATATCTCCATGCTCAAGGAGGTACTCAACTACACCTGAGCGCAGTATATAGTAATTAAAGTACATATGAATCTCATCAACACTCAAAGGGGCAAGATAACCATTTCTCCTTGCCATCATCTCATAGTACTCTTCTCGGCCCTTCACTGCTTTACAATGAGCGATCAATCTACCATCAAGAAACTGTTTCCAACTATCATGCGATGCAAACTCTGCAAACATTACAAAAGTTTCATTAGCATAGAAGTCTTCAAACAAGAAGCCTGGCTCCAAAGAAAAATCCATAACCGGAGAGTTCTCAACATGGCTATCATAGCAAAATCTACTTCTCCAGCTATCATCCTTAATAGCCTCAATGACACATTTCTTCACATCGTCACTAAGAAAGCCCTCAACATCTTTCTTTGAATAAAAACACTCCATACCTTTCTTTAGAGCATCTTCATACGAAATGTAACTGTTCATACTAATTAAGTTAAATTATTCACATAAGAATTCAAAAAGTATCACAACAATACTCTTATTTTTTTTTAAAGCAACAAAAATTTTATTATATTTTGCTCCTCCCTTAAATTAGCTATTAACACAAGCTTTTCACTTCACTCGATTAACATTATTCTGCACTTCTCTCCCCTTCATCATTGCAAATAACTAACACAGAAATCAACTCAAAAAATACCGAAGCTTTAATAAACAAAAAATATAATATAAAATTACCTTTCGTTATTTTTTCCCATTACACGTTTTACTATTTCATCACTTAATTTTTCGTCATCCACACCTTTAATTACATCTACCTCCCTTTTTGAATCCTTCGGTATTACACTAATTCTACCCTCAAGCAATCCCTGTACTATATCAAAACTATTTTGATCCACCTTTGTCATCACACTTGCAAACTCTGCATTCACATCATCACCAGCTTCACTCTATGAACAACCTAAACGTGATTTTACATATTCTAAAGTTTCAGCTACTTTCTCTTCATTACTCATCTTTGTTCTCCTTTATTTATATATAAAAATAGACCACAAACTAATGTCTGTAGCCATCATTAAATTTAAAGAAAATTTCTTATCTGCGCTTATAGGTGTGTAATATCATAAATTTTAGATTAATACAATAAAAAAATTATTCCCTATACCTCTCTCCTAATCATTGCAAGGAGATAAGCGTAAAAAACGTGGTAATCCACAAAAAACGAGGTAAAAACCTCGTCTATAATTTTACAAATACTTTTTATTAGCACACAAAAACTCTCTTGCTATATCCTCGCCTTCGGCAGTACCTTCATACCAAAAAAAGTTCTTTCCTTCATTTTTTAATTCTAAAACAGCAGGCTTTGTCATTTCTTCATATTCAGCCAAACGCTCAGGAAGAACTCTATCATCACGACGCTTAACAAGTCTTCCTCCACACTCACAATGACCATCACCCACATTATGAGCCATACCACATTTTTCACAAATACGACGATTTTTAACTCTTTCTAAAATCAAATCCTTTGGCGTATCCCTAAACACAACTGCACTAGAAAAGTTTTTCATTAAACGAGAAAACTCTTTAACTTGTACTACTGTTCTTGGATATCCATCTAAAATCAAAACTTTCGCATCAATATTCTTTAATTCTTCAACCAACATTTCATTAACCATATCATCAGGAGCAAGCCCTCCTTCTTTCATATTGGCTGCAAGCTTTAACCCCATTGGAGTCCCATTCTTTTTCTCTCTTCTAATAATTTCGCCAACAGAAATCCCGGCAATATCCTTATCATCAAAACCATATATATTTTTTAATTCGTCTTTTAAACAAGATGCAATATAGCCTTTACCTGAAGCAGGCGCACCAATCAACGAAATAACAAATTTTTTTTCCATAATTCACACTTCCTATCAACAAACTATAAAGAGAGCCTCAAACTAAATGCCCAAGACTCTCTCATAATAAAACATAATCGTTAATTTTTATTTTATATAATCGTCTAAATCTTCGACACTAATTTCCTCATAAACTGGCTCTAAAATTAGTGGCTCTTGTGTTGGCCTAATATCCACTCCTTCTAATTTCAAAGGTTCACGTTTAACCTCTGGTTGCTTAGAAGAATCTAATATATTAGTATCAACAACTACAACCCCTGGCTCTTCCACATTTTCCTTAGCATTTTTTAAATCTTTATTTTGCTCCATTTTGTTAGAACCAGCGTCAACTTTAGATTCTTTAACTTCTTCTTTTTTATCCCCCTGTTTTTCATCATCTTTATTTGATTCTTTGGTTTCAACCTTTGGCTCAGCTTTCTTTTCAACTTGTTTAGTTAAAATAGGGCTTAAAGGATGCGCATCATTTGGCAATCTAATCATCGCATAACCAGAGCCACCACCATATGCAGGACCAGCCATACCAATAGAGTAATAACCACCTATATAGCCATAATCCATATCGATATAGTCAACACTAAACATTACTCTTATTTTTGTAACACCAATACTTGTCATATCACAATTAAAGCCATTGCCGTTTAACACAACTTTATTATTGTCTTTAACATATAGCATAGCTTTATCAGGCTTACACACATAAGGTGTTTGCCCATTATAACTTAAACTATACCCTAAAACTAAATCAATTGCATTTTTCCCATCAACAAGCATAGTATCAACAATTTTCACACCATCAAAATAAACATATGCAGGTGTAACACCAATTTTTGCAGGAATAGTCAAATAAGGGTTAATACAAACGTGCGCTTGTGGGTTAGCTTCGCACAATAATGCATTAGCATCTGCATTATTATCAATCAAATGTGCAAGAGAATTAAATATATATTCTTTAGATGTTGCAATTTCTGCTGGAGCACATTGTTTGTCTCTACATACAATCAAAGAATTAAACTTTGGTACACGCTTATTATAAACTTTTGCCCCATAGTTTGGATCTCTAATATCTAAAACATCACTCCCACCCATATAATGATTATCTAATTCAAAATCATCCATATATAATGAGCTATTAGAACTCATACCAAATTCAGGCATAAATAACTCATCATTATCAATCGTCTTGTCATTAAAGTTAGAACAAGAGAATAGCCCCAATATTCCAACGCTCACACAAAGTTTAAAAAATATTTTTTGCACGCTAACTAACCTTTAATAAAAATTAAGTATATACTATTTATATGAAAAATAAAACGAAAGTCCCACAATGAAAAGAAAATTGTCAAAAATATACACATTATATACAACAATATTTTTTATATTAATTGCACTTCTACCCTATTTTTCATTTGGAGAAGAAACAGAAATAATTGCCTTAAAAAATAACATCAAAGTTATCGATGGTGATAGCCTAGAGATTAACGAACACAGAATTCGCCTAACCGGAATTGATGCACCTGAGTTTTTGCAAACCTGTAAAGACAGCAACAACAAAAAATACAAATGCGGTATAAAATCAACAGAGTTCTTAAAAAATCTAATAAAAGACCAAGTTGTAACATGCCAACCTCACGGAAAAGACCAATATAACAGACTTCTTTGCACTTGTTATATAGGAAATACAAACTTAAATCAAGAGATGGTAAAAAATGGACACGCTATCCCATATTTAGATGCAACATATAATAAAGATGAAGAATTTGCCAAACACCACAAATTAGGCATTTGGAACGGCAATTTCATGCATCCAAGACTATTTCGTCTCTTAAATGAAAAATAAATTTAAATATTTTTTTAAAATTTATACAGATTCTTATTGACTCCTTAAAAAACTTCTGTATATTGCTCAAAAAAGTTATGTTTAAATCTACAAAACAGGTGAATAAAATGTATGCAGTAATTAAAACAGGCGGCAAGCAATACAAAGTAGCATCAAACGATGTTATTAAAATTGAAAAAATTGCTGGCGACGCTGGAAGCGAAGTTATTTTTAACGAAGTATTAGCTATGGATGACGTTATCGGTACTCCATTAGTTGCTGGTGCTAGTGTAAAAGGCACCATTGTTAAACAAGCAAAAGACGCTAAAGTTATTGTTTTCAAAAAGAAAAGAAGACAAAACTACCGTCGTAAAAATGGTCACAGACAACAAATCACAATCGTAAAAATTACCGATTTGTGTAAATAATTAACTAGGAGTTATTAAAAATGGCACATAAGAAATCAGGCGGTAGCTCATCAAACGGACGCGATTCTATCGGACGTCGTTTAGGTGTAAAGAAATTCGGTGGTGAATCTGTTATCGCTGGCAATATCATTATCCGTCAACGTGGTACAAAGTTCCACCCAGGAAATAACGTTGGCATGGGTAAAGACCACACAATCTTTGCTACAACAGAAGGCAAAGTAGAGTTCAAAACTAAAGCAAATGACAGAACATATGTATCTGTTGTTCCAGCTGAATAGTTAGCACTCATAATAAAAATAAATAGGGGGTGGCAATCATCCCCTTTATTTTTCAAAAAACCAACAAAGCGAGTTTTATCATGAAGTTTCTAGACCAAGCAAAAATATATTTAAAATCCGGAGATGGCGGACGCGGTTGCGTTTCATTTCGTCGTGAAAAATATATTGAATTTGGTGGTCCAAATGGAGGCGATGGTGGTAAAGGTGGTAGTGTATATTTTGTTGCAGTTGAAAACTTAAACACACTAATAGACTTTCGCTATCAACAACACTTCAAAGCAGGAAATGGTCACCATGGTATGGGCTCAGAAATGAGTGGAGCCAAAGGCGAAGATATGATAATCAAAGTTCCAGTTGGAACAGAAATCGTTGCAGATGATGGCGTAACGGTTATCGCAGACATGGTAGAAGCTGGTCAAACCTTTATGATTGCAAAAGGTGGCGATGGTGGACGTGGAAACGTACGTTTCAAAACCTCAACAAACCAAGCCCCACGTTATGCAGAACCAGGATGGCCAGGTGTAGAGATGTGGGTATGGCTACGTCTTAAAATCATCGCAGATGTTGGTTTAATTGGTTTACCAAACGCTGGAAAATCAACCTTTTTAAGTGCAGTAACTAAAGCTCGCCCCAAAATTGCAGACTATCCTTTTACAACTTTGCACCCAAACCTTGGTGTTGCATGGGTAGACAACAAAGAAATCATTTTAGCTGACATACCAGGGTTAATTGAGGGCGCGCATGATGGTGTTGGTCTTGGCGACAGATTCTTAAAGCATGTAGAACGCTGTTCAGTATTCTTGCATCTCATTGATGCAACATCAGAAAACGTTGCCAAAGAATATAAAACAATTCGCAAAGAGCTTGAATTGTATGAAAGAAATTTAATAAACAAGCCAGAGGTTGTAGCGCTAAATAAAATAGATTCTCTAACCCAAAAAGAGATAGAAAAGAAAATAAAAGCAATACAAAAAATCACTTCATCTCCTGTATATGCAATTTCGGCCATTGCTGGAATGAACACATTAGATTGCTTAAGAGAAATTTCAAGCTTCGTTCCAACCAAAACAAGCGCTAAAGAACCAGAAATTAACATTATAGAAGACGAACCCGTAAAAAAAACGTGGTCACCACTAGATTAACAGTCAAAGGAGAATATGTATGACAGAAGACAACAAAGAATTGTTGGAACTAGTAGAAAAAATACTTGATGATAACAAAGCTGAGAACATTGTTACAATTGACCTCAAAGGCAAAACCTCAATAGCTAACTATATGGTTATCGCAAGCGGAACATCTAATCGTCATGTTGCCTCTTTAGCAGACAAGCTCAAATACGAATTAAAACAAAAGGGATACTCTTCATCTTCTGAAGGCGAAGAAAAAGCAAACTGGGTTTTAATAGATGCATTTGACGTTATTGTCCACATCTTCTGCCCAGAGGTTAGAGATTTCTATAACCTAGAAAAAATGTGGAACACAGCTGCAGAATTGCGTAAAAACTAATATAGTTATTAAAAAAAATAAAAAACTCTTGATTTATTATTTTAATAAGTGTATCAAGAACAAGCGATTGAATAAATACATTCAATCAGTTTAGGGGTATAGCTCAGTTGGTAGAGCATCGGTCTCCAAAACCGAGTGTCGTGAGTTCGAATCTTACTGCCCCTGCCATTAAACAACCACCCTTTTATGGGTGGTTTTTTAATGGCTAGACAAAGTTGATTTCGAGCTCACGAAGAAGTGAGTTTGAACCGCAGTTTGTAGGCGAACGAAAGAGCGCCGGTTGGCATAGCCAAACAAAGAAGGTCGACGAAGATTTTTTTATAAAAAAAATCAAGTCTATCTTACTCTATTAAATCAACAATAACTATAGTTTAATTAGACAATAAAATGCATTCAAAAAAGTGTCTATTTAAAATAAAAACACCTAACTTTTGATAAATGTATAGTATAGTTTAGATATTAAATAAACACTTTTATTGAAAGATTACAAAAAAACTATCCTAAAAATTAACTTTCAATAGTTATTAACTAAAAAAAAGCCCCATCATATAGATGGAGCTCTTCTTTTAGGCTAATTCTACTTAGCATTTTCATAATGCTCACGCACTGCTGCCTCAATACCTTCCTTGTGCCTAACATCTAAATAGAAATAATAGCCAGAATCACTTTGCAGATCCTTATATTCCTCATACTGACGCAAAACATCAAGTGTCTCCTGTGGAATAGGATAACGATTTTCGCTTTCGCGCAAAACCACCTGCATCAATCCCAAATACGTGCACATTTTAACACGATCTTCTGTCATCGGAAGATTAAGAATATTATTAAGATACTCACAAACCTTATCATACATTGATGACAAAGATAAGCAGTTAAATTCCACAACCTCAATAACACACTCATCACCACCCCCCATATCATATTCCATAGACAATGATACATGAAAGGCAAAATCAACCTTCTTTTCTCCAACAGGAATTAGCACTAAACCAAAATACTTCATAATTATTTAAATTTATTAGTTGTTATAATAATAACCTATCAAAACAATTGTTGACACATATTCACGCTTTTGTCAAGTACCTGATTTAAATATCATTCCTTTTATATCTTTATATTATAACATAAGTTTACCATAAAATCTAAAATCAACCATTTTGACAAAACCAACTTTTACAAAAAGAAAAAAAATAACTATTACATAATAAAATATAACAATCACTCTGCAAGTATATTTTTTTTTACAAAATATATTGACAAAAAATATAAGATAGTATATAAAAGGAAATTGACTATATATTATTATTATAACATTTAAATAAAAAAAGTTATGTTTACTAATTTAATTCATGGATATTTTATCCAGAATGCAGATTACAGAAAGGGCTTCGCCCCTTGCACATCTAACGAAGCCAAGAGGCACTTGGGAAGAGCACACTTGAAGAGAGTTTCGGTTGGTCACTATGATGCAGACGGTAACTGGTATGAAGAGCGTATTGACTACGCTTGGGTTTCAGACAAGGCAAAAGGGTTCTGGTTGCCAGCACTCAAGCCTGATCAAAGACCAGCTCCTTATCACTACGCAAAGCGTGTGTTAGGAAACGACTGCTATCTCGACACAGAACTCGGACAACTTGTTTGGGTAAGCAAGGCAGATGCCGGTCTAAAAATCCCTGCTAAGATTGAGAGCAAGGGCAACAAAGAGCTCAAGCTCAACGTCACAACCAACGATGACGGCGACGTACTCTACGACTACTCAAGCGCCAAAAAGCTTATCGGCATGTGCCACCTAGAGAAGCAGGAATGCGACAAAATCTACTGGGTAAGCGATACAGTAGAGAGAGTTAAGCTCCGCGCATGGACTCCAACACTTGTCCTCGACGAGGATATTAAGTTCTTTGGAGCTTAAGTCCCAAGACGCTAAACAAAAAAACCACCTACTAAGGTGGTTTTTTTTTGCATTTTACTCATCAGTATGGTAAATAATCTCAATATTTTGACCAAGATTACTCATCATTATCACTTTTGCCTCATCTTTAGTATAGGGCAAAACCACCTTCTCTGGGTCTTCACAAATCACAACAACATCACCATTTTCCATCAATAAATAGGCAATAGAAATAGTTGCAAAATCTCTTGATACCATATACACGCCATTAGCAATGAGCGTCGTAACAACCTTTCCTTCTCTATAAGCTGCCTCATCAACAACACGAGCCTCACAAACATGTCCTACTCCAGCAGAAAGACTTGCACAACTAGTAGCGCCCCAAAGAAAGCCTAGCACTCCTAACATAAAAATTTTTCTTTTCATACATTCATAATTATAAATCAAAATCTTGCGCATTATACATAGATAAATTTAAATGTAAATACGTTAATACAACAAAAAAAGCATTTTATAATAAAATGCTTTTTCTAATTAAATATTACTATATTTTTTAGTATCATCGCTGTAGTTCAGCTAATCTCCTCATCATAATAGTATCCGCCGTAATTGGAATCTCTGCTTTTACTTTCTCATCATATTCTTGTTGTAATTTTGCTTTTTCCTCAGGTATAGCTTGGGTTTGCTCATAAGTCATATCGAATATATCACCAAGAGTTCGAATATTTCCTGAATGTTCTGAAGCCTCAACACTATACATATATTCATCAAACGTCTCAACATCGCCATTTGTAATATCTCTAATCGCATCATCTGCCTTTTCTCTATCTTTTTTTAATTCTCTTTTTATCCTTCTTTCAGAAAGCGTTCTTTCACCGACTATGTTTCCATTTTCATCTAATTTATACCTAGTACCACTAAGTTCACCATTTTCATTTTCAACTTCAACACCTACACGACCATTAAATCTTTCATATCTCTCATTTCCCCCACTATCTATACTTGCACCAAAAATTCTATTGCCTTTATGTGTTTGTACACTTGCCTTATAATACCCACCAACTCTTCTAGCATCAGCACGCATTCCTCGTTTTAATTCATAACGTTCGCTAGCACCAATACCTTTTTCTTCTCTTTGTGCTCCTCTTTTTTCATCATAGTCAAACGTTGATGTTTCATTACGTCTATAGCTATCATTAACACCATTATATTCAAACCCACTACTAAACTCTTCAATACGCCCATTTCTATCATATTCATCATGTTCAGTAGTAGTCTGAGTACTACTTTTAGTATATTCAAATCCTCCTGCATGATCTACAGCACCAGATTCATTATAAGTTGTCACCACACGTTGTTTATCATATGTTTTAGTATAGCCATTTCTTCTAAATTTTTCATCTTCTTGGGTTTCTTCAGTTTTTATAGAATAACCTGAACTAGCACTATAATTTTCTAAAGTATCTTCTATCAACTTAGACTTATTTCTTCTACCTTTTTCTGTTTCAACAACGATAGTACTAATAATAACATTTTCTGGATCAAATGTATCAACGCGTCTTGTTACGTTAATCTCACGCATATCTTTACCTTCTGTAACAGTCTCTTTTGCTTCTGTCACAACACAATTATCTGCGCTATTTTCTTCACTCATAACAAACTCCCTAAATATAAATATAAAATATTATACCACACAAAACACAAAAAGTCAAAAAAAAACAAAAAACACTTTCAAACCAAAACTTTTGCTTGACATATCAATATAAAAACATTTATATAATTCCTAATGTTTAATGACAATTAAGCTTTAATTGTCTATGTTCGTAACGCTTATTGAAATGGTATAGCTATGGGAAAAACAAGTCCAATACAATTTTTTAGACAAGTTAAACAAGAAGTAAAAAAGGTTACTTGGCCTTCAAAGAAAGAAGTAACACAAGCAACAATCATGGTAATTATTCTTATTGCCATTGCTTCAACATTCTTCTTTTTAGTTGATATGTTCTTTGGTTCCATCGTTCGTTCAATATTTAAATAGGAGTTTTTTATCATGACCGCTCGTTGGTATGTTGTTAATGTGTATTCCGGTTCTGAAAAAAAGGTTGCTGAATCGATTCGTGAACAAGCTGTCCTCAAAAAAATGGATGACAAAATTCTTGAAGTTTTAGTTCCAACAGAACAAGTTGTTGAAATTCGTAAAGGTGCAAAAGTAAACGCTGAACACAAATTCTTCCCTGGTTATATCTTAATCAAGATGGAAATGAATGATGATACATGGCACATTGTAAAAGACACTCCTCGTGTTAGTGGTTTCTTAGGAAGTCACAATAAGCCACAAGCTATAACCGAAAAAGAAGTTAAGCGCATCATGACTCAAATTGAAGAAGGCATTGAGCGTCCAACAACAGAAATTTATTTTGAAATTGGTGAACAAATTCGCGTAATAGACGGACCTTTTGCTTCATTTATTGGTACAGTTAATGAAGTTGATACTGAAAAAACACGTCTTAAAGTTTCTGTTTCAATTTTTGGTCGTGAAACCCCAGTTGAACTAGAGTTTAACCAAGTTGAAAAAATATCTTAAAAAAGGCCTCCAAACGGAGGCTTTTTTTTATATCCTATTTTTAATATATTCTAAAATCACACGCTTAAAATCCATCGAATCATGATTATTCCAAAATCTTGCGCACATATTCATTAACTTGTCCATTATCATAAGCTTATCTAAAAACTTAAAAGAAGCACTATAATTAATATCAAACACGCACGCCATTATCATCAAAGTTTGCTCAGCATACGTTTTTACATCTCTTTTATTTATTGAACGATGATTCATAAATTCATTTCGAACAAAGTCAGATACATCACAACTATCTTTTAAATGTGCGGGTCTAAAAAACAACTCTTCCATTTCTTCAAATTCATTAGAAAGCAAATAGAAGTTTGCAATTTTATCTGCATCCCTAACTAAAAAGATATATTTTTTAATCTCATTTTTTTCATCATCATCTAACTTAATATATTCTTCATCTTCATACAAAGCTTCTATCAAGTGACCATGATGTTTTATTGCCAAACAAACAGTATTTTTATTAAATTCAAAAGTTTTTTGTAATAATTCAGCACCCCACACACCATGATCAACATCTTTAAATACAGCCTCTTCAAATCGCCCTATATCATGTAATAACAAGGTAGCTTTTAATAAATCTATTTCATCATCACTTAAATTCTTATATATCTCTTCATTTTTTAAAATCAGGTTACCTGCCCCCAAAACTTGATACGAATGTTTAATTTTTTCTTCAATCAATAAACGTCCAACACCAGTTGCTATATCATGTTTTGCTTTATATTCTTTATCAAGAAGCTCTTTTGCTTTTTTTAAATACATTTTTTCCTCAAAATAAAAATTTATCTCATCCTATACTCTCATCAAAAAGTAAAAAAAGCATAAAAAAAGAAGGAAACTCTCGTTTCCTTCTAAAAAAATCAACATCAAGATTAGAATCCTTCAGTATCTAAGCGCTTACGCAACTGTTTTCTAGAACGTCTAATAGCTTCTGCTTTACGACGAGTCTTCTTTTCAGAATTCTTTTCATGACAACGGCGAAGCTTCATTTCACGGAAAATACCTTCACGTTGCATTTTCTTCTTCAAAATTTTCAAAGATTGAGCTACGTCATTACCAATAACAGTAACTTGAACCACTTAAATCACCTCTTTTCTGTTCTCTAAATTGTTAAAATTATGAGCGTTTATAACATATATTTTTTATATTGCAAACAAAAAATGACTCTATTTTTTATTTTTTTGTAACTTTATCTTAAGAAGTTCAAATATATCATATATAAAACCCAAAGAAAGGATAAATCATGCAAGAAAAATCTTTAAATATTTACGATATAATTGAAAATGACAAAGAAGAAATTTTAATCTTATTATACGCAAGCAAAGAAGCTCCTGATAATCCAAGTTTCTTCTTAAATGAAAACAAAAAATATATCCGTTTAACAAGAAATACTAAAGATATTATCTTAATTGAAGATATCGAAGAAAAATATATAAAAAAGATTTCTAAACAGCCATGTCTATACGTTTGTGAGTTAAAATATGATGAAACATTAAAAGAAGGAGATGAAAGCGAAATCGTTTATGCTTACTCAGCTCTTCCAAAAGCAGAAGTAAAAGCAAAGAAAAAAACTCAAAAAACAGAAGAAAATAACACATTAAAGGAAAAAATTGCTAAAATAAAAAACAAATACCAAAAAGCTAAAGCCTCCTCTTCTCCTGACGATGTTGCAGAATAAAAACTATACATCATAAATCTAAAATAGCAAAATACTGTATTAATTAGTATTTTGCTATTTTTTTTACAAAAACATATTGACAAAAATTATTTTGTACAATATAAAAATACTCACTCTACTATTACTATGTCGTGCCTGTTAAAGAATGTTTATGGGATATTATCCGGCTACAAGTTTACACGCTCCATTTGACTACAATATTTCTCAACCGGTTGTTTTCGGAAATGGACTTATAAATTTTTGTAGCCCTGAAGTACCCAAAAGAACTTTTTTTTCAGGACCCAAAAGAATCTCAATTCTTTCCCCCACACGCTGCCAAATATTGTGGGGGTTCTTTTTTTTAAATAAAAAAAGAGGCACAAAGCCTCATCTTAAATGGCGGACAGAGTGGGATTCGAACCCACGGTACCCTTTGGGGGTACACACGATTTCCAATCGTGCACCTTCGGCCTCTCGGTCATCTGTCCATTGCCCCAAAGCTATAACCAAAAAAATATTTTAGCAAGCATTTTTTATAATTAAATAAAATTAATTATCCTCTAGGATACCCTATTACTTGGTTAATAATTACAAATTCATTCATCTCTAAATTAAGCTTATTCTTTAGGCCTTCTTTATCAATATACCCTCTTACAATAGTATTTAACCCTTTGCTAACAGCATATAAATGAACATTTTGAACAGCTGCTCCTGCATGAAGATAAGAATAATCCTTATCACTTCCTGTGTAAATCAAATTTATAGGAGCATCTTTTACAAAATCTTGCTTAGCAATATGCTCCATCATATTATCGTCATTTATTTTCAAAAGAGAGTTTTCTTTCGCATCATACATCCAAGTTGAATTATCATAAATAACATAAACTTTCATATTTTGCTCATTTTTAGCAGTAGGAATAGTTCTTGTGCCCCTTTCATTAATACCAAAAGCACTCCACAAAATTTCACTTAATGTTTGAATATTAATTTTCTCATTACTATATTCACGAGATGATTTTCTACTTTCTATCAACTTCATAATTTCAGAAGTTTTATCTGGTGTTGGTAATTTTCTTACCTCATTTGCATACACATTAACAGAAAAAAACACACCCAAAAATGTAAACAAAACTCTTTTAAACATTTTCCTTCTCCCATAAAAAAATAGACTATATATCATATAGCCTATTTTTGATTTAAATTAAGTTAACTTTTTTCTAAATCACTCTCTTTCTTTACCTAAATTAACTATAATCGGTACATATTTATCATTTTTCAAAGAAGAAGATTCTTGTTCTACCTGTTGCTCTTTTAACATTTTTTGCTTACGCTCTTCAATATTCTTCTTTTGCTCTTCATTATGTGCTTTTCTCTCTTCCTCTAGCCTATTAGCATGAAATTCTTTTGCTTTTTCAAAAATAACCTCATCTTTTTCTTCTTTTTTACCAACAAGAGCTTCCTTAGTTTTCAAAAATGCACTAACTAATTTATCAGTACTAATACTTTTCTTAGTTAAATCAATCCATCCTGTAAAATGTCCATTACTTAAAAATTCAGTAAAATCAATATAAAATCCTTTTGCTTTCTTTTTCTTCTTTGGAGCCAAAATCTTTCTTAACTCCTCAGCATTTGGAACTCTCCCCAATGCTTGAGCAATCTGTTCTGGTGTAATAATACATTCACTCAAATCAAGCTCCATAATATTAACACCAGTAAAATTAACCCCTCTAAAATCAACTCCACGCAAACTAACACGTCTTAAATCAATTCTGCGTAAATCTAATAAAGATAAATTTATACGACGCAAATTTAATTTGTGTGGATAATATATGGCCAAATATTCAACCAATGCTTGCAACTCCTCTATCGCAAGCTCATCCATATTAATATCAATTAAGATAGCATCTTCAATATCAGCATCACGGAGAATAACCCCTTCCATGTTGGCACCAGTAAAATTGGTACCTCTCAAGGTTGCTCCAGCAAATATAGAATCACTTAAATCAGCTCCCGATAAATCAGCTCCTGATAAATCAGCTCCCGTAAAGTCAACCCCAACAAGTTTCGCACCACTAAAATTTGCATCTTGTAAATTTGCTGCAGAAAAGTCAGCATTAGATAAATCAGCACCACTATAATCGGCTCCCATCATATTTTCGCCAACATGATATTCACCATCAAATGATCCTCTTCGTCTGCCATTTGCAATATCAATTCTTTCTATTTCATCAGATATCGCACGCCAAGAGTGGCTAAATTGATATAATTTATCCTCAATTTCTCCCTCTTTTGCCTCACCTTTTAAAGTAGATGCTAAATCTTCTTCCATCGCTTTACGAACATTACCAAGTTCTGCATAATATGAGCGAAGCTTTTCAAGCCTTTCAGATGTTTTAGGATGTTCCGCATCTTCCACACCAATAGCAACCGGTGTAAACGAAAAAGAAGCATCAGTCACATCATCTTTTGTTTCAATATTATCTTTTATATTGTCCATAGAGCACCTTCTATATATCAACTAACAACAACTATACTCTATTTTTTATAAAAACTCAAGTTTTTAATAAAAAATCTGGTTTCTTTTTATATAAATAACAACAAAGCAAAACAGCTGGTACGGCAAGCAATGCACTAATAACAAAAAACGCAGGCCAAGAAGTTAATTCTAAAACCTGACCAGACGTTGATGCAATAATATCTCTTGCAAACCCAGGAAGAGAAGATAGAATTGCATATTGTATAGCTGTATAACCTTTATTACACAAGATAGACATAAAAGCAATAATTACCGTCACAGCCATACCTGAAGAAAGATTTTCTAACGTAACAATAAATATTAACCAATTAATATTATTACCAACATAATATAAAGGCACATACAGCAATGTGGTTAATCCTTGCAAAACAGCAAACAAAATAAGCCCCTTTAATACACCTATTCTATTAACAATATATCCACCCAAAATACCACCAATAATCGTTGCAAACATACCATAAATTTTTGATACATAAGCAATCTCCATCTTACTAAAACCAATATCATCATAAAAAGGATAAGCCATTGGTGCAAAATAGGCATCACTAAGTCTATATATTAAAACGAGCAACAAAGACGATATCCAATATTTATTTTTCGTAAACAAAACCAATGCTTTTAATAGCGTAATTTTCCATACTTTTTTATTTTCAACATCTTCTGCTGTTTTATATTCAGGTTCATCAGCCCAAATTACAGCAATAATCCCCAAAATTAATAACAATGCCATTATAAAATAAACCATATTCCACGAAAAAATAGAAGCAAGACCAATAGCGCCAGCACCTGATATAACATTTCCAAACCTATAACCAAGCACATATGTTGTTGCACCATTTACTTCGCTTTTTTCATCATTAGAAAAAATCTCTACTCGAAAAGCATCTAAAACAACATCTTGTGTTGCAGAAAAAAAGCTAATTAATAAAGCTAATATCGCCATATATATTATACTTTGATTTGGATTGCTAAAAGAAATACCTATAATCGAAAGAAGTAACCCAATTTGCGATAATAATGCCCAACTACGCCTTTTTCCCATTTTTTTCAATAACGGTATATTTAAAACCTCAACAATAGGCGCCCAAATCCATTTAAAAGAGTATGGCAACCGAATTAAAGAAAACGCCCCAATTGTTCTATAAGCAATATTACAATCCTTAAGCCAAAAAGATAGTGTTCCAAAAACTAATGCCAAAGGTAGCCCACTTGATAAACCAAACAAAAGGGAAATTAGCATTTTTTTAGAAAAGCACTCTTTCACACTTCTAATCATTTTCTATATTTACTTTCTTATCAACAATATAAAGAGGCCTATTTTTTACCTCAATAAAGATTCGCCCAATATATTCTCCCAATATTCCAAGAATAATCATCTGAATACCTCCTAATAACAAAATAAAAACAAGAAGCGATGCATATCCTGGAACATCAACACCATAAACAATCGTTTTAACTATAATATATAAAGCATAAAGCATTCCTGTAAAAGACAGAAGAGAACCCAAATATGTCCATATTCTAAGAGGAAATGTAGTAGATGCAGTTATACCATCAAGGGCAAAGTTCCATAGTTTCCAATAATTCCACTTACTAACCCCTGCACAACGCTTTTGTCTTACATATTTAACCCCGCAAGACTTAAACCCTGTCCAACCAAAAATTCCCTTCATAAATACATTTCGCTCTTTTAAGCTTAAAATAGCATTTATTACTTTTCTATCAATCAATCTATAATCACCTGCATTATAAGGAATAGGTGATCTAGTCATTAGATTATATATTTTATAAAATAATTTTGCAGTACCTCTTTTAAGAAAAGTATCACTAGCTCTATCATTTCTGATACCATAAACCATATCATACCCTTCTTCCCATTTTTTTACAAAATCAACAATAAGTTTTGGAGGATCTTGTAAATCCACATCCATAGGAATTGCAGCATCTCCTTTACAAAAACGAAGCCCTGCCATCATTCCATATTCTTTACCAAAATTGCGAGAAAACTTAATAACTTTTATTGCATCATCTTCTTTTGCTAGAGCTTCTAGCATTTCATATGTTTTATCAGTTGAACCATCATCAACACAAACTATCTCGTAGTCATACGAAGATAGCTTTTTCATAACCTTTTTAATTTCAGCAAAAAAAGTATCCAAACTCTCCTCTTCATTGTACATTGATACAATTATAGATAAAAGATGACGTTTATCTTTACTTTTAAGACTTTTACTCATAATCCCTCGCATATATTTTTATATATCACTACGTTATCTTTTTTTTACGATAAAATACAATTTATTTGCCCTTTATTAACAGATTTTAAGATAAACTACCTAATATACACCATAAAATAAGGAAAACAAATGTCTTTTATAAAATCTATTGCCACATTTGGTGGTTTCACAATGATAAGTCGCATCACTGGTTTTGTTCGTGATATGATTATTGCAAACTTTTTAGGTGCCGGAACATTATCAGATGCTTTTTTAGTATCCTTCAAACTACCAAATTTATTTAGAAGTCTTTTCGCTGAGGGGGCTTTTACCTCTGCTTTTGTTCCATTGTTTTCATCAAAACTCGTAACACTTGGCAAAAAAGATTCTATAAACTTTGCAGCTTCTGCTATTTCTTTATTAACCTTAATCTTAATTGTATTCACTATTTTGTTTGAAATTTTTATGCCTAGTATCGTAAAAATTTTAGCCCCTGGATTTGTAAACGAACCTGAAAAAGTTTCCCTAACTATAGATTTGTGTAGAATAACATTTCCATTTTTACTTTTTATATCTATTGTATCCTTTCAAGCAGGTATATTAAACTCATTTGAGCGCTTTGCCGCCCCCGCTGCTGCCCCAATTATCCTCAATCTAGGCATCATAATATCAGGACTTTTTTCTGTCCTATTTCTCAATATGCCTGTTTACGGCATGGCCTGGGGTATCACAATTTCTGGAATAATTGAAGTACTATGGCTAAAATATTTTCTAAACAAAGAAGATATAAAAATAAAACCAGACTTAAACTTCACAAAAATCATAAAAGACAAAGAAATACACACTCTATTTAAACGCATAGCACCAGGTGTTGTTGGCGCAGGAATATATCAAATCAACATGGTTGTAGATACAATCCTTGTATCATTAGTTTCAAGTGGTGCTGTTTCTTGGTTATATTATGCTAATCGCTTACAACAACTCCCTCTTGGTGTTATTGGCGCAGCAATCAGCGTTGCTCTATTACCTCTTCTTTCTAAAAAGCTAAAAGCAAATGAACTAAAAGAAGCCAAAGACATCCAAGACAAAGCTATTTTTTATGGCTTAATAATGTCGCTTCCTGCATCAATAATTTTTATATGTTTAGCCGATTCGCTTATAGCATTATTATTTGAACATGGACGCTTTACATCTTCAGATACAACAAAAACAGCTCTTGCCCTTAAAGCATACGCCATTGGTCTTCCAGCCTATGTAATGGTAAAAGCTTTAATGCCGAACTTTTTTGCAAGAGGAGATACAATAACCCCTGTAAAATATAGTTTTATAGTATTTCTAACCAACCTTTTCTTTAATCTTCTACTAATGAAGCCTTTAGGTCACGTTGGTATCGCAATAGCTACATCTATCGCTGCTTTTGTATCATTATTCCAATACATACATGGCTTAAAAAAGTTTAATTATTGGATTTTAAGACCACAAATCATCTTGCAAATAAAAAATACTATTTTATCAACTCTTATAATGGGATTTATAATTTTTATATTAAAACATGCTCTAGAATATCTATTACCCACCAACACTATCATCTTATTAATCCTCAAATTAATAATTATTGGCACAATAGGTCTTGCAACTTTTTTGATTTCAGCTAAAATAACCGGCATATTAGATATAAAATCTATAATACAAACCATTTTATCACGGAGAAAAAAGGTATGACAGACAATTTTTTAGTCAAACTAAAAAACTTATCTAAAAAATACTTAAACATTGCTCTAACGCACTATAAAAAATATAAAACACGCCTAAAAGCATTTTTAAAAAGAAAAGCTAATCTAAAAAATATAAAATCTTTTTTACACTCTATAATAAAAGAATGGAAATTTAGCTCAATACTTTTATTTGCAATCATAGTGCTATACTATGGTTTAGGCGCATACATCAGCTCCAATATCAACAAACAATTAAACAAAGAACTAATTTCTAGTACAACAAATGAAAGAATAGCAACCCTTAGTTTAATCCATTCCTTAAAATCACAAATAGACGATGCACCATGGACGCCATCGCTTCCACTAATATTTCCCGCATCGATTCTTGATAATTTACCGAACTTCCAACTTGGCGTAAAAGACAGTGTAAGGCATTATATAAAAAATATGTCTGCATTATATCTCAACCCATCATTAAAAGATGCCGGAAAATTATTAGACTACTCTCCAAATATTTGGTTATTTTCACATGATAAAAATGACAAGCTTTTACCGGGGTCTGCTAAACAATACCGTAAATCACTTGGTTTCATTACAGATTTCTCCAAAACACAAACATCTATATACCCTCTAAGCTTAGATGACTTTCTATATCAAATTAATGCAATTAATAAGCTTTTAGAAAATACCATAAACAAAATATATAAACACACTTTAGAAAATAGCTCTAACATAGTAGATACATCTGCTGACAACCTGTTTTTTTACACACAAGGTGTTTTATATACAACGCATTACTATTTATCTGGTTTAGGCAAAGACTATCAAGACCTTATTGTTGAAACAAATGCCTATGAGCCATACACAACAACACTAATGTTATTAAAAAATGCTATAAATTTAAATCCAATAATAATAAAAAATGCTCCACTTGATAGCACATATTCTGCCAATCACTTAATATATTTATCAAACTATATAGCAAGAGCTCAAAACAAAATATATGAAATATCAAATCAAATAAAAAAACAAAAGGAACAAACAAAATGATGATAGAGCAAAAAAAAATCTCCCCAACTGAGAGCATACTTTTTTTCACCTCTCCATTATCAATTAATGGTTCTATACATAGTGATGATAAACAAAACACTCCAGATATTGCAAAAAACATCAAAGACACCAATCTTGTATCAGATTTTTTATTAACCTCTGATTTTATATATCTAAAAAGCAATAACGCTGAAAATTTAAGCGATTTAAATGCTATTTCTATTGCAGAAATCGATGATTTCACAAGCTCCAAACAAGACATAATAGGAACAGATGAAAACATTGAAGAAAAAATAAAAATGATACTAAAATTCATAATTGCACCATTCTTAAACAAAGATGGTGGTGATATTGAATTTGTATCATTAAGCAACAACATTGTTTCTGTAAAATTCTTAGGCAAATGTAATGGTTGCCCATATGCTATGCGTACCCTAAAAGAGCGTGTAGAAAAAAATCTAATAAGATATATCCCCAAAATAAGAGAGGCCATATTAGTATGAAAATAATGTCTCTATTTATATCTTTTTTTACATTAGCATCATTATTAATTTCAGCTCCATCATATGCTGAAATAAAAATAAAACAATTTGCAGGAATAACATATATAGAAAATGCAACTGTTGAAGAACTAGAAGCTGTTTACACAAAATACAAATATAAGCGATTTAGAGCTCTTGATGATGATGCATATCCTGCAATTTTTGTAAAAACCCTACCAATTGATTTTCAAGAAATTAGCTCCCAAAAATATCGAAATGAACTATTTATTCGCATATTAACACCACTAGCACTAAAAATAAACGAAGAAATTTCTAACGAAAGACATGCACTACTTCGGTTAGAAAAATCTTTCATTAAAAATAAAACCCTAACTCCAAATGAACTAGAAAGGCTAGAAAATCTTGCCATAAAGTATGATTATTTCACAAGAGAAAAAGGCGATACAAAAATAGGATTACAGTTTCAAAACCTAAAAAAACGTATTAATATTATTCCTCCTTCAATTTTTATTGCCGCCGCAGCTATGGAAAGCAATTGGGGATTTTCAAGACCTGCTAAATTAGCCAATTCATTATATAAAGAAAAAGTATGGTTCACAAACGAAGGTTTAGAACCTCTCGAAAATAAAGAAGACGGCTATCGTTTTAAGATTTTTGACAGCCTAATTGAATCAATGAGAAGCTTTGCATTAACCTTTAATTCTAACATAAATTACGAACACGCATGGTCAGCTAGAGATGGCATGATTGAACGATTAGGGGTAATATTGGGCGAAAATATCGCATATTCACTATCAAACTCTTCAAACTTACCAAACTTTGTCGGAATACTTGATTATACCACCGCATTTTATGATTTATTCGCCCTAGATATTGGTCACCTAAAAAGAGAAAGGCCCTAAAATGAGTATAGAAATTATACCTGTATTATGTAATGAAAAAAATATGGCAAACTATGCTTACATACTAAAAAACAAAAACTCCAATAACGTTATCATTATAGACGCTGCAGAACAAAACCCCATAATATCTGTGCTAGATAAGCTAAACCTTAATCCAACTCATATCTTAACAACCCATCATCACTTCGACCACGTTGAAGGTAATCTTGGCTTAAAAGAAAAATATAACTTAAAAATAATTGCACCAATTGATGAATTTAATAAAGTGCCAGGAGCCGATATTAAAGCAGAAGATAACAAGCCAATAATATTAGAAAATATTGAATTTATACCAATATCAGCCAAAGGTCACACAAATGGCCACATGATGTATTATATAAAAAAAGAAAACGCCATATTTACTGGCGATGTTCTTTTTAACCTATGCGTTGGAGGGCTTTTTGAAGGAACAGCTTCAGAAATGAGAGCCACTTTAGAAAAAATAAAAACTCTCCCCAACAACACAAATATTTTCCCTGGGCATGAATATACAAGAGCATCTATTGATATATCTTTATTAAACATGCCAAAATTTGATACTTATTTAAAAAAAATGTACCAACGAGAAGAAGGGCTTCTCTCACCGTCAACATTAGAAGAAGAAAAGCTCTATAACCCATATCTTAAAGGATAAAAAAGATGTTTTTTAGCTTAAATAAAAGATTTTTTATCACCATTATCACATTTTTATTGCTTTGCTCTGGCGTTTTTCTAATCATTTTTGATAGCACCATCGGAAAAAAAATAGAAAGCGAACACTCTTCACTATTGCAAAGAAACCAATATGTAATAGAACTTTTACGTGAAAATATTTCTCTAAGACGCAAAATTAACTTATTACAGCCAGAAACAAATATACAAGTCTCAAACAAACAAGAAGAATTATCAAGAGAACAAAAATTAAATGAAGAGCTAATGGCTTCATATAATAAAGATTACCACTCATTTATAGAAAGTTTTCGCATAATCGGCATAAGCGCAGCTTTTACAATCTTTTTGCTCATTATGTTGTGGCTTTTATTAAAGCGCTGGGTTATATCCCCCATTGATAAATTAATTTCTCTATCTGTTGACGTTGCCAACGGTGACTTTTCTAAAAGAATAAATATTCCAACCTCAAAAGTAACAGATGAGTTTTATACCTTAATGCACACTTTAAACTTTATGCTAAACAACATAGAAGCAAATATCAATGATATTAAAGAAAAAGAGGTATTTTTACAAAACCTTATAGATGCAATTCCTGATGCAATAAGAGTTATAGATAATAACTTCAATGTTATACTCTCAAATAAAGCTTATTCAACTCTCATAAAAAACAAACACATTTGCAAATCAACAAAATGCTATGAGGCATATTCAAAAGACAACAAAGAACCTTGTCCATTATCACAACATTTATGCCCATTAAACGAATTAAAAAAATCATCAAAATCCACTATAAAATTAATCCACTCAGTCAACAATAGACCATTATCAATCAACTCTGCCCGCCTAAACTTAAACAATCAGTATTGCATTATTGAATCTATTCGCGATCTAAGTGATAACGTTAACTACTCACACCAACAAAAAATTTCATCTTTAGGATTCCTTGCCTCATCATTGGCACATGAGATAAAAAACAATTTAGGAGCAATAAACATAATCTTAGATGGTCTAATTTCAAAATACCACAATAATAAAGATGATACATCTGAAGAAACTAAATACCTATCAATGATTTCAAACCAAATCAAAGAAAGCATCAAAATCCCAGAGCGATTATTAAAATTATCACAATCAACAGATAATAGTTCCATAATAAATATAACAAACTCAATTACAGATATTTTATCTTTGTTAGATTACGAAATAAAAAGTAAAGGAATAGAGCTAATAAAACATTTTTCAAATGTTAAAGAATCTATTTCAGGTAACGAAACAGATTTTAAAATGATAATATTAAATTTAACCCAAAATGCCATTCAAGCCATGCCACATGGAGGAAATTTAGAAATAAAAACCAACACCAACAAAGACGAAATTTTAATAACAATAAAAGATAATGGCCATGGAATTAAAGAAGAAGACCTAAAACACATATTTGAACCCTTCTATTCAACACATAATCAAGACGAAAAAAAAGGAACTGGTCTAGGGCTTGCAATTGTTAAAGATTTGGTTCAAAAATTTAATGCAAATATTTCTGTAACAAGCAATATTAACGTGGGAACTTGCTTCACAATTAAAATTCCTCGACAAAAAACGCAAAAAATGCTTGTAAAATAATATTTTGCAGTATATATAGCAAAAAAAGAGTAATTTAAGGATTTATAAATGAGCAAAGAAGAACTTTTAGAATTTACTGGCGATGTTATAGAGAAGCTTCCAAACGCTATGTTTAGAGTTAGATTAGAAAATGGCGTTGAAATCTTAGCTCACACTGCTGGTAAAATGCGTAAATTTCGCATTCGTGTTATGGTAGGTGACAAAGTAGATATTGAAATGACACCTTATGACTTAACTAAAGGTCGTATCACCTTCCGTCACAAAGACTAAATAAAAACACCGCAAACGCGGTGCTTTTTTTTACCTCACAATAAAAGACTTATTTTAACCCTAAACACTTTATTAGTTTAGGGTTAAGATTTATATTATCTCCAATAGTAATATTCTTTTTATCCGCCAATCCACCATTAATCTCTAGCACATAACAAAAATCTGTATTACTATTTATTCGTTCCAAAGATAAAGGCTTAGCTTTTTTATAAATATCTTTAACTTTATTATCACATCCAATAAAAATCATATCTAAAGAAATATAAGTATTTTTCATCCACATAGATAACATTTTGGTATCAAATCTTCTAAAATCAAAAAGCATTCCTTCATTTTCAGGCATATTTTTCACCCACATCAACCCCTTTTGCAATTCCTCATCTGTTTTCATAACCTCAACATTATAGCAAACTCTATCATCAAAACAGAGTCCCTTTGCTCTAGCATCAAAACAAATAAAAAATAACAACAAAAAGAAATAATACTTCATAAAATATCTCCAAAATTTACTATATATTAGCCATTTTTAAGCTAAGCTGTCAACAGAAATAAATTATTACAGAAAGCAAGATTGATGCTAAATATAAAAAAGATAAAACTCCTAACACAACAAGAACTAAAACTTTGGTTTTGTGCTTTTATATGCTTATTACTTAGCTTTTTGCCATTAATTACTAGTTTCATCTGGGGAAACCACGATTGGCAACCAATCTTATTTGGAAATAAGTTGTGGAGTGGTTTAATTGAAGGGCGATTTAGCCAATACCTTTTCTTAACAATCCTTTTAGATGGCAATATTTTACCAATACTAAATATGCTATTGAGTTTTCTTTGCTATACTCTAGCAATAATAATTCTCTCAACACGTTTCTTTAATTTTAAAATAACAACCAAATCTTTTTTCATCATACCTATTGTTGTAACGCTTCCTTATATAAACGAAATCACATATTTTCAATTTATTGTTTTTAGCCAACTCTGCTGGCCTTTATGCATAACATTTTCACTGCTATTTGCTAAAAATGCTCTAAAATCAAATAAGATCACAAACACTTTTCTTTGTATATTATTGCTATTTTTAAGTATTGGAGGATACCCCGCAAGCGCAAATCTTTTTGTTACAGCATGCGTATTATTTATTTTTCAAGACTACACTAAAAACCATAATTTCAAAAAAGCCCTAACCCAAACAATTCCCTTCATAATAAGCTTAATTACATCATTTTTAGCCACATACATAATTTATCAACACCTACAAACAAACAACATAATGCTAAAGCTCTACAATAATGATATAATCAGCATAAAAGAGCTATTTATCAAAACCCCAATAATTTTCATTCAATCCATACAAAGCCTATTTCAAGTTCAACCATTTTTTTCTTTAAATTATAAATTAATAACAGGTGCTGGCGCTATCTTATTTGTATGTTACACTCTTAAAAGCTCTAAAAATATAATTAATTTTTTTATTAATCTCTTTTTTGTATTTGCGATATTTTTATCCCTAAAATTTTCTGCAATACTAACAAGTGAAAACAAAGACGCATATTTTCCACTATATGACCCAATTGCATTTATGGTAAGAACAGATTTTTTCTCAATACCTTGCTTTGCGCTATTTTATTTGCATTTCTTATTAAACAGCTCACCCAAATTTATTCAAAACATCACTTTTGTTTTTTCAGTAATTCTTTTATTTATAAATATTAATGCAAATTTATATTACTCCAAAGTACAAAATTTAGGATTTTCTTCAGAAGTCAGATTATTAGAAAGACTAAACTCTCGCATAAAATCATCACAATCATTTAATACAAATAACTACTATACACTAATTCAAGCAGGAGAACTTTCTTTGCGCTCCAAATTTTATACCCCAAACTCTTTGGAAAAATATGGATATTATACACTAGAAGTACCTTTTGTTCGCCATTGGATACCAAATGAATTTCATAACTTCTACTCGGTTTATGATTTTGTAAAACAAGGTTCAGCCATTAATCCCCATGACATACCATACAGTATGAAAGAGTACTTCTTAAACAAAATTCAAACCTGGCCATCAAAAAATTCAATATATATTGATGACAAACACATAATTATCCCTTTATCACATAATGGTAAAATAAACATACAAAAACAATTTAAATCTCTATTCTAAGGATAACAATGAACAAATTATTACAATCTTTCTCACTAGATATAAATAAAAAAGACCTAAAAGCTCTAACAATCAGCTTTTTAATTATTAATTTTGCTTTTTTATTTCATACACTAAGTTTTATGTGGGGCAACCACGATGTAAAATTCATTAAAGAAGAATTACTCCTTTCATCAGGCTTGTTTGAAGGAAGATTTACACAATTTATTCCATATAGATTGCTTGTTACTGGACAGATTCTCCCAATACTAAACAATCTTCTTGGCTTTTTATTCTTAACCCTTGCCTTGTTTGTTTTGACTCGATATTGGAAGCTAAAAACATCAACCTTAAATTACATATTATTTATAACCTTTTTTGCAACAGAGCCCTACACTCTTTCATGGCTTTACTTTACTTTTATTACTATCAGTTGCTTACTTTGGAGCTTTTTAGCTATTTTAGGTCTTCACTTATCTTCTTATATCAAAAATTCTAAACACAAATTTTTATTATCTCTAATTTCTATAATCTGTTTTTACTTACCCTTAGGAGGATACCCTCCTGTTATCAATACTTTTTTTGTATGCCTATCAGCCAAAATAACTCTATCATACTTATTTGAAAAAAAGACCATTAAAGAGCTATTTCATATCCATAAATATACTCTCTTAAATATTATTATTGCCGGAATTTTATTCAAACTAACCCTTTTGCTTATCAACCATGATAATGTTTATAACCTAGAAACAACCCCGTTAAGAGATTTACCTCAAAAATTTATCTCAACTATAAAAATAGCATTTTCGCAATTTTTTGTAACCCTACCTTTTATGGGAAAAAGCTACAAGATAACACTATTTATAATGAGTTTTATAAGTATAATCGGCGCCACATTTACCCCAAAAAAGCTCAAAGATAAATGTTTTGTTTTGCTTTTAATCATTACAACAATATGGCTAACATCTCTTACAACATTTTTAGTTGTTCCTGCCACTCAATATGTTTCAAGAATAGACTTTTTTGGTTTTGGATTTCTTTATGCATTCTTTTTATGCATACTACTAAATCTAAAACCCAAAATATTTGAAAGTTTCGGCATAATCTTAGGTTTTATATTGATATGCTTTAATATATTAAACGATCTTCACGCACAAAAAGTATGGAAACAAGGTTTTGATGCTGAATTTCAAGTATTAGATAGTATTGTTGAAAAAATAGAAAGCCACCCTAATTTTAACAAAAATAAAACTTATCGATTCTATCAAGCTGGCGATATATCTTTACGCCCCTCATATTATAATGATGACTTCAAACAAGACGATGTCTTTTTGCATTCTTTACCATATCTCGCAATGTGGCAAGGAGATAATTTAGTACAATTCTATTCCCCATTTAATTATATTAAAAATCCATCATTTATACTTCCATCAGATATAACACCAGATGTATATGATTTTATTATTAACAAAGCTTTGCCTTGGCCACACCCAAACTCTATCATCGTAACAAAAGATGCTATAATCATAATATTGAATTATTATGGTCTTAACGACTTGAAAAATAAATTACGACAACTTTATCCCCAAAACTAAAAATTTAATAAAAAAATTAAAATTTTTATGTTAACAATAGATGTATCAAAAACCAACATCATGGAAATGAATATGAAAAAAACTGATTTAGCAATTATTGTTCCCTGCTTCAATGAAGAAGAGATACTACCTCAAAGCATTAAAAAGCTTGATAAACTACTTAACTCACTAATTAAAGAAGAGCTAATTTCAGATAAAAGCTGTCTTGTATTTGTAAACGATGGCTCAAAAGATAAAACATGGGAAATAATATCTAAAGAACACCAAAAAAATCCTCATGTAAAAGGTGTTTCATTATCTAGAAATTTTGGGCACCAAGAGGCTTTACTTGCAGGTTTATATAGCATAAAAAAAGATGCATATATAACAATAGATGCCGATCTTCAAGATGATATAAATGTCATAAAAGATATGATAATAAACCATCAAAAAGGTTTTGAAATTGTATATGGCGTTAGAAAAAAAAGAGACACAGATAGTGCTTTTAAAAGAAATACCGCAATTTGGTTTTATAAATTAATGAAATTCTTAGGTGTTGAACTTGTTTCAAACCATGCAGATTTTCGCCTATTAAGCAAACGAGCTGTCGATACAATGTCAGAATTTAAAGAAAAAAACTTATTCCTTCGCGCCATTGTTCCATTAATTGGTTTTACATCAACCAATGTATATTACGACCGCAAAAAACGTGATGCTGGCGTTACAAAATATCCTTTGAAAAAAATGATTTTATTTGCCTTAAAGGGTATTTCTAGCTTTTCTGCTATGCCTTTACATTTTATAACCCTTGCTGGCATATTAATCTCTATTTTAAGCTTTATCTTAATGCTCTGGACGATCTTTGCTTACTTTAATGGCTCAACCATTGTTGGTTGGACATCTTTGATGTCTGTTATAATATTCTTTAGTGGTATAACCATATTATTTATGGGTATCATCGGAGAATATATTGCAAGCATTTTTGTAGAAGTAAAAAATCGTCCATTATACATCATAGATAAAATATTGGAATAACAAATATGCAAAAAAATCAGCCATTTTTAAATATATTTAATACCTTTTTTATAAAAAATTGGCTAGTTCTTTTTACGCTAACACTTTGTTCATATTCACATTTTATCTTCTATTTTCTTTGGGGTAATCACGATTGGGCTTGGGTTCAATATAATACCCCACTTCTTAGTGGCTTATTTGAAGGAAGATTCTCACAATTTATACTCCAAACAATAATATCTGACGGAGTTATTCTTCCCATTTTTTCACTATTTTTATCTTTTGGGTTTTATTCTCTAAGCTCATTTTTATTATTAAAACTATTTAAGCTCCCAGAAAACAAAACACCCTTTCTTTTAGTTGGTTTATTTATTACAACATCACCGTACACCTTATCTTGGTTATATTTTGCATTTATCACACTAAGTTGCTTATCTTGGCCTTTTTTCATAATTTTGGCATTTGTGTTGCTATCCGATAAACCCCAAAACAATCGCCCTATAATCTCAAAAACTTTTGCAACAATCTTTTTCTTACTAGCCATAGGAGGCTACCCCCCCGTAATAAACCTAATTTCAACAATATTCTTTTTTATAATCATAAATGATATATGTTTTAACAAACTAACCATAAAAAACATCACAAAAAAATATATTCCAACTGCATTTTCAATATTACTTGCATTAATTAGCGTATTAGTTATTCAGCACTACTTAAGAAAATATAATCTCCAACAAGCAACATATAACACAGCGCAATTAAACTTTACAGACTTTCCTCAAAAGCTATACGATACATTTATAATTTCGCTCAAACAATTTATAACAACAAAATCATTTATTGGTTTTTCATTCAAATATCTAAACCTATGTTTAGTTTTCTTGGCACTACTTACACTATACATGCAATCCCCAAAAAATATAATCCACCTATCTCTATTAACACTATGTATCATCGGCACTCTTTTATCAACTGTATTAACAACTCTTGTTGCAGAAAATGTACATTATGTAACTTTTGAACCAAGAATAGAATTTTTTGGACTTTTATATGTTTATGCCTTTTCAATGATTGTTTTACTAAAAACGCCAAACAAGTTCTTAAAAAACATCACTTACATCGCTTGTTTCTCATTAGTTTTAATTAATATAAACACTCTAAGTTACGCCTCAAAGGTATGGAATTTAGGTTTTAAATCTGAAGCTCTTTTATCTAATCGTATAATAAACGATATAGAAAAAAATAAAACCTTTAATCCAATCAAAAAATATACCTTTATACAAGGAGGAACAACTGATTTTAGATCCAGATTTTATACACCCCAAAACCAATATGAGCAAACAGATAGCTACACCCTAACAGCCCCATATGTTCCATGGCACCTACCATCAAAAGCATATAAATTTTATACTCCAACAGACTTTTTTGGAAAAGATTTTGATATTTTTTGGCGCTATATCCATCCATCAGAAATACTAATAACTAACAACCTTTACCAATATTTATCACAAAATGCCACTCCTTGGCCTCAAAATAATGCTATATTTATTGATGAAAACACTATCATTTTAACCTTATCCCATGAAGGCAAACACCAAGGATATTATTGGATAAATAGCTTTTATTAAAATTGTCAACACAAAGAATAAATAACTTGTTTTCATTCTATAAAATGCCTAAAATACTCACAAACTAGGAAAGAAAGATGGATAAAACAACAAACAACGCATTATCATTAAATGGGAATATTTGGAATATTTTAGACGCAAACGAACTAAAAATAGAGGTTCTTTCGCGCGAATTAAATATATCAATCAATCTTGCAAAGTTACTACTTTTAAGAAACATATCTATAATTGATGCACCTCATTTTCTTGCCCCAAAACTTTCTTCATTAATGCCTAATCCCAGCATCTTAAAAGATATGGATAAAGCATCAATGCGTATTGCAGATGCAATAATTAATAAACAAAAAATTGGCATCATAGGAGATTATGATGTAGATGGCGCAACATCTACATCTATTATGAGATTGTTTTTAAATCATGTAGGAGCACAAACTATCGTTCACATTCCAGAAAGAGAAGAAGGATATGGCCCTAGTGATATTGCATTTAAAGAATTTCAAGATTTTGGCGCAGAACTTGTTTTAACTTTGGATTGTGGAACATCTGCTTTTGATATATTGGATAAACATTCACCAAACATCGATATTATCGTTTTAGACCATCACGAAGCAGAAACAAGGCTACCTAAAGTCTATGCCGTAGTAAATCCCAAACGCTTAGACCAAGACGATGAAAGACCTGATTTAGGATACATGGCGGCAGTTGGTGTTGTATTCATGACTGTTGTTGCCATAAACAGAACTTTAAGAGAAAAGGGTTTTTATAATCAAGACATGCTAGAGCCAAATCTCATGCAATGGTTAGACCTTGTAGCTCTTGGTAGTGTATGTGATGTTGTTCCTCTTGTTGGCTTAAACAGAGCATTTGTAACACAAGGTTTAAAAATTATGGCAAATCGCCAAAACTTAGGTATCAAAACATTACTAGACATGGCAAATATAAACGAAAAGCCAGATGCATATCATCTAGGTTTTGTTTTAGGACCTCGCATAAATGCTTGTGGTCGAGTTGGAAAGGCTTCAATAAGTAGTCGTCTTCTTTGTTCTTCAAATCCAATCGAGGCCAAAACATTAGCCGAAGAAATGAATAATTATAACCAAGAGCGCAAAGATATTGAATGTTTTGTATTAGAACAATCAATAGAAATGCTAGAGGGCACACCTCAGGCTTACCCAATGGCATTTGTTTATAGCAATAACTGGCATCAAGGTGTCATCGGTATTGTTGCCGGAAAATTAAAAGAAAGATATAATCTTCCAGCATTTGTTATGAGTATTGAAGATGATGAAGTAAAAGGCTCTGCTCGCTCAATTGCAGGGGTTGATTTAGGCGCCTTAATTATTGCTGCCAAAGAAAAAAATGTAATAACAAAAGGTGGTGGACACACAATGGCCGCTGGTTTTTCTCTAACTGAAGAGCAAATTCCATTATTTAAAACCTTTGCTGGAGAATACATAGCATCATCGCTAAACAACACATCTCCAAACCCTATAATCAATATTGATTTAAGCATTGCCTTAACAGGTGCAAATAATAACCTATGCCAAGAAATCGAACAATTAAAGCCTTTTGGCACTTCAAATCCTGAGCCAACAATTTTAATTCGCAATGTTTATATCAAAAAACCATATATTATCGGGCAAGGACACATCAAATGTGAATTAACTGATTTAACAAACAATCGTTTACCAGCCATTGCTTTTAAAATTGCCGACACCGAAATGGGAAAAGCAATATTAAATAGTGCAAACTGTTGTTATGATGTTGTAGGAAACCTACGCTTTAACAGGTGGAATAATTCAACAACACTCCAATTTATGATTACTGATATTAAGAGGTCTTAGATGAAAAAAAACACAAACAAAATAAATAAACCAACCTTTTTTGGATTCGTTTTATCAAAACTAAAAACTTATCTATTTACTGGTATTTTGGTTACAGCTCCAATTCTTATAACATTTTATATGGCCTATGAATTATTTATATGGACCGACAAATGGAGTAAATCTTTTATTCCTCAACAAGTAAGCGGAGATAATATATTATATTACATCCCTGGAATTGGTGTTGCAATACTAATCTTTGCCCTTATTTTGATAGGAATGTTCACAACAGGTTTTATTGGCAAATTTTTTGTACGCTTAGGCGATTTTATCGTATCAAAAATGCCATTAATTTCTAGCATTTATTCATTACTAAAGCAATTATTTGAAACAGTTTTATCGCCAAAATCTCAATCATTCAAAGAAGCAGTTCTTATTGAATATCCTAGAAAAGGCATCTGGATTATAGGCTTTTTAGCTGGTCCTTCAACCAATGAATTGCAAAAAAAATCCCCTTCAAAAGATAGCCTTTTAAGCATTTTTGTACCAACAACTCCAAACCCAACATCAGGATTTTTAGTTTTAATTCCAGAAAATGAAGTTATAAAACTAGATATGAGTGTTGAAGATGCTCTAAAATATATTGTTTCATGTGGAATAGTATCCCCAGATGACAATATTGCAAAAAGCAAAGCTAAAAAAACGTTGACAAACAAAAATAAATAAATTTAAATTTAACCAAAGAGAGCGATTTCTTTGTGTGGATTTAACCTTACTTGTCCGGCACAAAAACAACGGACTAAAACGGAGAACTTTTATGAACAAAACTGCTGAATACGTGTCTTTAGGACACCCTGATAAAATTGCTGACTACATTTCATCTTCCATTCTAGACGAATGTCTCAAACAAGACCAAAATGTACGCTACGCCGTAGAAGTTATGGTGAAAAATAACGATATTATCTTAGGTGGAGAAATTACAGGAAATGTAAAAATTAATCATTTAAGAAAATGGGTAAAAAAAGCTCTAAGAGACATCGGTTATGATGAAAAATATAACACTATTTGGCAAAACAATGCTATAAATATCAACAAACTCAAAATAACAAACCTAATCAGCGCCCAATCTCCAGAAATAGGTCAAGGTGTTAATAGTAACGGCTGGGGAGACCAAGGTGTTTTTGTTGGCTACGCTAAAAAGGGAGATGGTTTAATTAACCATGAACTATTTTTAGCAAAAAAACTAAATAATGCTCTATACCAAAAAGCACTCAAATCAACTAATTTAGGCCTTGATATAAAAACACAAATCACTATTGACGAAAATAATCACATAAAAACAGCAATAGTTGCAATTCCAATGCTCAAAAAAGAAGATTTAACTCCATTTATTATAGAAACACTGGGCTCAAAACCAGATGATATTATCATAAACGGAACCGGTTCATATACTTGTCATTCATCTATTGCAGATTGTGGCATAACAGGTAGAAAGCTAGCATGTGACTTTTATTCAACCGCCTGCCCTGTTGGAGGTGGCTCACCGTGGACTAAAGACGCAAGCAAAGCAGACCTAAGCTTAAATTTATATGCAAGAAAGCTTGCCATAGATTATCTTAAAAATAATGATGAATGTTATGTATATTTATCATCTTGTATCGGAAGAGGTACCCTTCCTAGCGCAACAATAAAAACAATCAAAAACAACAATAAAAAAACAGATAATTTATGTCCTAACTGCTCCCCAAAAGAGGTTATATCAACCTTAAAATTAAATAGACCTATTTTCAAAAAACTATGTAAAAATGGTCTAATGAATTATATCAATACCAAAGGTAAACCAGCCTTTTAACTAGCTAACTAAAAAAGGAAAAATAAAATGCTATGTATATATCATTCTGCAGACCACGATGGAAAAGGCTCTGCTGCTATTGTAAAATACGCCCACAAAGATTGTGAATTAATTGGCTTTAACTACGATGGCGAAATTCCATATAGCGAAATAGATAAACACGAAGATATTGTAATCTGCGATATATCATTTCCTATGGAATACATGTTTAAATTACATGAAACTAAAAACTTAATTTGGATAGACCATCATGCTTCGGCTATTGAAGCTTATGAGAACTATCTAAAACAAGTAGGTGGTTTTGGAATAAAAGGACTTCGCTCTGTTGGAACTGCCGCAATAGAGCTAACATGGAACTACTTTTTTCCAACCAAAGAAGTCCCCCTTGGTGTGAAATTATTAGCCCTAAATGACCTATTTGATTTAAAAGATAAAAGAGTGCGCCCTTTTGAATACGCTTTTCAATCATTAGGAGTAAATCGCCCATACGAACATGTGTGGAAAGATTTATTTGAAAATCAAATTGATATACCTTTAATGGTAGAAAAAGGCAAAGCTATATTATCATACATAAAACATCGTGATTATCGTTTGGTTCGCAATATGGCGTTTGAAGGCAAATATAATAATTTAAGATTTATTGCCGTTAATATGCCTCAAGCCGGTAGTGATTTTTTTGAATCACTTGATAATATTAATAATTATGATTTTATGATAAGCTTTTCACTTAATAAACGCTCTAAATGGAACCTATCATTTAGAACCACTAAAGAAAATGTTGATGTATCAGAAATAGCCTCAACATTAGGAGGTGGTGGACACAAAAAAGCCTCTGGAGCATCAGGATTAGATGTTCTTCCAGATTTTTTAACTAGCAACATTAAAGAGTGGACCAAATTTAATTAAACAACAAAAAAAGGGTGCTAAAAGCACCCTTTAATTAAAGATTATCAGAAGATTCTTCTTCTAACGCCTCGTTCAGATATACATAATCAACAGCATTTATATAATATTCATGCCCTAGGTATTTTACTTTCACACTATACTTATAAACACGACCTGTACGTCCCTCAGTTTCAGTTATATTTTCACAAGTAAGTGTAGGTTTTTCAATTAACTCAGGCATAAATATATCTTCATCAAAGAGGATAACTTCTCCATCTAAACAATAGAAAAAGTTCGAGGAACCAAACGTAAACCTATAGATTATGAAATTATACACACCACCCAATATCTCAGCGTTAAAACGCACACCATTAATTGCATGATACCAACCATCTACAGGGTTTTCTGGATTATAATAGTTTCCATTGAAATCACGATAATCAGTTAACTCTCCCCAAAACTCTTTCTTCCAGTATTCCTTGTCCGTATTTGGCTCGGGAACACCAATATCATAATCTCTATGCGTGACATTATCTAGGCTTGAAACTTCAATTGTACCCACATGATTAATAAAATAATAATCTAGCTCATCCTCTCTAGATATATACTTTACTTTAAATCCACTATCAGGAACAGTAAATGTTTCACCTGTATATACCCCCCAATCACTCATACAGTTATCAAGCACCTCAAAAGCCGCAAAATCGTTATTAGACCATGTACTTGTTAAAGTATCTGTTACAATAGTGCCATCAGAGTAGTATCTATCAATATACAGTACAGCTCTTTTAATATCAAAATCATACTTCTCTTTTGAATCATCAAGCTGAAGCTCCTTTCGATACTCTGTTCTTATAAGCTGAAGTTGCACCTTAGCTTGATACTTAACCTCAAATTCCAAAGTCTGGCTAATGGTTTCATCAACATTTACTCCCATTAGTTCAACCTTAAATTTTGCGACAACATCATAGTAAGTTGTTTTTTCCTCTTCAATATACTCAATCTCGTTTGTAACAACCTCAACACACTCTGGTTCACCAAGCTCCAAATATGGCATCTGACCATACTTTTCATCTGTATAAACCTCATATGATAAGTCAAAATCAAATGTTTGACTTCCTGCCACAAAACTCTTTTGACAAGTATACATTAAAGGATTTTCGCCTTCAGATTTTTCAACTGCATTAGAAACTGGAGTAACACCATTAACCTTGTCTAGGCTTTCAACAGCAACCATATTAGATCCTGTCTTTAGCCTAAGATAAGCTTTAGGAGAACATTCAGATACAAGCTCATCACCAAAAGTATATGAACCTTCCTCATTGATAGTAAGCAAAAACTCTTCACCACCATTAAGCTCAAAAGGAGAATCATTATCTCCATTATCACCATTTAGTGTATAAGAAATACTACCTACAACTTTGTCTTCAACCTTAGCCAGATAGCTAACAACAAAACTCAAAGTTTCTCCAACAGGACTTTCAACATTCTGTCCTACCAACTCAACTTCAAATGTTGCCTTAACATCATAGTATCTAGTCTCAACATCAGCTCTAGTAGTATACTCATCAGAGATTTCAACCATAACAAGCTTAGGCTCTTTAATCTCTAAGTAAGGAATTTCATCATTACCATCGAGTTTATAAGCCTCATAACTTGTTTCAAAGCAGATTATCTTACCACAAGCACCAAATGTTTTCTTACAAACATTAGTCACAGGATTGTCTCCATTAGTTGAAGTATCAGTACTAATTGTCCACTTATCATCCCTTAACAGCTCACTGCTAATTGCAGAGCTAACTCCATCATCAACACTAAGTTTAATATTTGCCTTAGGCTCAGCGCTATATACACTCTCGCCATCAAGACTAAACATACCAACTTGGTTAATATCAAGAACAAGCTCTCCACTCTCTATCACCTCATTGTTTTGAGAACTATTTTCAATCGTATAGTTAAGAATTCCATCAAGCTCAGTTACATTCTCAACAACACCTACATACTTAATCTCAATCTCAAACAATTGTGACTGTTCTGACTTGGTATTAACGCCCTCAAGCTCAACATTAAATCTTACACTAACCTCAAACTCAGTCTCTTCAGTAATAGATGCACGACTAACAGATAACGCCTTTAATGAAATAGGAGATTTTTTAACTCTTGTTTCATCTGGACCACCAGCACTTCCATAACCAAAGTTTGCCTCGTTAACCTTAATATATGGCATCTCAATCTCTTTATCTTGAGAATTTACATAAGTATAAACCTCGTGAGATAAATCGAATACCACTTTTTGGCCACCGATTGTAAACACCTGATTTGTAGAAAAAATAACAGGGTTATCACCTTCTTTTGTTGTAGTAACCTCGATATCTTCGCTAATCTTTGTTAAAGCCTCAATATCTTCAGCATAAACTCTTTTTTCAAGAGCAACAACCTCAACACTTGCCTTTGGTTCACAAGTATAAACTGTACCATTAGGGTCAGTGTAGCTACTCTCCTGAGAAACAACCACATTTAATGGGTCTTCCTCAGTTACTTGTGCAGGAGACTCAGCCGTACCATCACCTTTGTTCTGACTCTCATCGCCTTCATTGTTTTGATTAAAATCAACAACAAATTCAACATCACCCAAATCAGGGTCAACAGGGTCAACAGGAGGAACGGGGGGCTCACACGCACTACAAACAAACACCAAAACTATGGCAACAATGTACCTAGACATCATCTGCCACAAAAAGTTCATAATTCTCATAAATGTAAATTTTATTAGATTTTTATTTATATATCTTTTTATAAATGAAAATCTTGCGAGTCTATAAAAAAGAAATCAAAACTTCTTAAAATTATAAAAATCATAATACCGCAAGACCGAAAAATATTTTAACGCCTGAAGTATACAAGATTTTATTTAATTTTCAACCTATTTTTTTACAAAAAACATCATTTTAGACAAAATATACTGTTATTGTCATAAAATATATGTTGTTTTTATTTTTAAATATTGATAAATTGAACACGAACTTCAAAATGAATTTAAAATCAAGGATAAAACAAATGTTGGATATAAAGTTTATTATTGAAAATAAAGACACTGTAATTGATGGATTACAAAAAAAAGGATACAAAAATATAGATATTGACAGTTTAATATCTCTGCACTTAAACATCAACAAATTAAAAACATCATCACAAAACAAAGCAGAAGAAAAAAATCGTTTAAGTAATTCCATCAAATCTGCATCACCAGAAGAGCGCCCCAACATTATTGCTAAAAGTAAATCTCTCGGCGAAGAGCTAAAAAAAGAACAAGAAGAACTTGCATCTTTGCAACAAGAGTTTGATAACATTATTCTGCGCCTACCAAATCTTCCAAGCCCTCAATCTCCAGTTGCAGAAGATGAAACTGGCAACGTTGTTATCAAAAAAGTTGGTAACATTCCAAGTTTTGATTTCCCAATGCTTGACCATGTTGAACTTATGGAAAAAAATGATTGGTCAGAGCTTGAGCGCATAACAAAAGTATCTGGCGCAAGAACATACGCTATTAAGAACGAGTTATCAAGATTAGAACTTGCAATGCATATGTTAGTTTTAGATAAATTAGCTAATCACGGCTTTACAACCATAACAGTTCCTTCTTTATCAAAAGAAAAACCACTTTATGGTATGGGCTACCTCCCTTTTGCTCAAGACGAAATATATTATATGCCAGCAGATGAAACATATTTATCAGGAACTGCAGAACTAGTTTTAAACTCACTTCATGCTGATGAAATTTTATCTGAAAATGATTTACCAATTCTTTATGCAGGATTTTCTCCATGTTTCCGACGTGAAGCTGGCGCTGCTGGAAAAGACACTCGTGGTTTAGTTCGTGTTCATCAATTCTTAAAAACAGAACAATTCGTTATCTGTAAAAATGATATAAACGAAAGTGAAAACTGGCATCAAAAACTTCTCCAAATTTCTGAAGAAGTATTACAAGACTTAGAATTACCATACCAAGTTTTAGAAATTTGTACCGGAGACATGGGGGCTCCTAAATATCGTCAATACGATTTAGAAGCATGGACCCCATCTCAAAATTGTTATCGTGAAACACACTCTTGTTCTAACATAACAGAATGGCAAGCTAGACGTACAAATTTAAGATATCGTGACAACAAAGATGGTAAAGTAAAATTTGCTCATACCTTAAACAATACAGGTATTGCTACTCCTCGTATTTTGGTTCCATTTATTGAAAACCATCAACAAAAAGACTTTACCGTTCGCATTCCAGAAAAACTTCAACCATATATGAATGGCAAAAAGTTTATTGGTAAAAATGCAAAATAGAAATTAAAAAAGGAAAGCTATGAAAAAAGTTGATAAAATAATCAATTTCATGCGCGCATTAGAAGAAGTATGTATCGTAAAAAGAGATATGTTCTTATATGAAGGCACAACTGAAAATAATGCTATGCACATTTTCAAGCTTTCCTTTCTTGTTATGATGATTGCACCATACCTCAAACAAAAAGTTGATTACACAAAAATGCTTGAAATGGCTCTCGTTCATGACATTGCAGAAGGAAAAACAGGAGACTACACCCTTGCTAATCAAATTGCAAACCCAACATTAAAATTAGAAAAGAAAAAAAGAGAAGAACAAGCCATAAAAGAGTTAAAATCAATACTTCCCACACCTTTAGATAAAAAGATATATTCTCTATATAAAGAATATGAAGAAAAGAAAACCATTGAATCAAAAATCGTATCAATGCTTGATAAGCTTGAAGCAAACCTTCAAGCAAATCAATATCACAATGGAGATGTAACCTACTGGCAAGAATGTGAAAATGGCGATTTATATTATAAAATAGCAAGCGAAAAAAAGCCAATGATTAAAGAAATTGATGAAAAAATCATAACTGAACTAGAAGATGCTATTCTAACAATTTCTCAGCAAAACATCAAAAAATGCAACATTCATAAAGGCTAGGAATCAATGCTCTTATATGTAAACAAAAAAGAAATACGTAGAAAAAAAATAAAAATATTTTTAATAATCTTATTCTCTGTTCTTTTTTGCTATGCCAACATTATACACTTTAAAAAAAATTTACACACATCTTCTGATAAAATAAGCTCATACCAAACCATCACAAAAAAAGCCATACACCCTTTTAACATTCCAACGGTTGAAATATTTTTATCCAAAAACAAAAACATAAAACATATTTTGCTACCTCAAAACATCACAAAAGAAACTACTTATAAAATAGTAAAAGCTCTTAATATACATAACAACACAACAACCGTATATCTAACTCCTGAAATAAAAAATAATCTCTTACTACATCAAATTATAAACTACACTAAACACGAAATATCAGAAGTTATAACCCCAAACACAACCATACTAACAACCAATATAAAAGGCCTAAAACCTCTCATATATAAAGATAAATTATACCCAAAATCAATCACATATTCTTATATTGATGACATAACTCTAACCAATATCATAAATAACTTTTTCAAAAAAGATTTTGTTGCTAAAAATACTTTAGAAGAAGAACAACATAATTTGCAAATTTTTATTAAAGACAACAAAAAAGAATTAATAGACCTAATAAAAAATAAATCTATAACAGATATCTACTATCCAAAACAAAATAACCTTTTAAAAAATGCCTCATTTTGCATAAAAACCTCCCAACAAACAATCTGTAATACACAAAAAAATATTTCATTTGTAAAATCAATATCACAAACACTAAAAACGATTCCTGCAAACGAAAAAATACAAAAACTAATTTTGCTAACTTCTTTTGAACCGATAGATAATATCACAAATCTAAAAAATTCAGGACTACTATTCAAATATGAAAAAAGACAAGCTATTTTATTACCTGATGAGATAACACCAACATCGTTTGATGACATAAAAATAAAATCAGGTATAAACCCTACATTTAAAACAAATACTATGCACTATTATCAATTTAGAACTGTGGAGATAGAGATAAATGACAACATATAATGGTTATGAATTAAATTACTCAATCGAAGAATTAGAAAAAATGACATCAACAGAAATGACTGATGTTGTTTTATTATCAAAAGATGCCCCTGCTTATCTTAACCTTGATCAAACAGATAAAAAAGTATTAGAGCATCTCGTAAAAGCAGCTAAAATTCTAAACAATGTGGCTTTAATACAAGACAATTCAGAAAACATAATCTTAAAATCTCTACTAGAAAAAGAAGCAGCAAAAAATAATGAACACGCCAAACTGGCTCTTAAATTATTTAACTCACTAAATGGTGTTTATGGACTAAATGGCGTTGATGACAAACCTGTAGCCATATTTAAAAATTTAACCACAACAAAAGGTAAAAACTTTTACCCTAAAGACCTTTCTGTTGAAGAGTTTCACAACATTTTATTAAATATGTTTACAAACAACCAAATTGATGAAATAAAAAAAATATTATCATCTCGCACCATGGTTATAAGAGATGAAAACAGCTTAAAAGCAATCGATTACACAGAATATTTCAAAAATGAATTTTCACTCATCGCAAACGAGCTAGAAGTTGCCGCTTTTTATACAAAAGATAAATTATTCAAAGAATATCTATCATGGCAAGCTCAAGCCCTTATCCAAAACAACGAAGATATGGATATGCTAGCAGATAAGCACTGGGCAGAAATGCAAAATACAACACTTGAGTTTACTATCAGTCGTGAAAATTATGATGATGAAATGACCGCAACCGTTTTAGAAAACGAAAAACTAAACGATTTAATTAAAATGCATAATATCGAAGTTGTTGCCAAAGATATGCTAGGTGCCAGAGTTGGTATAACCAACAAAGAAGGAACAAACCTCTTGCTTCAATTTAAAGATACAATGGCAACCTTAAGCTCGCTCATGCCTAAAAACAATCAATATACACAAACTGTTTCTAATAAAGATGACGTAAAACAAACCATGGTTGACGTTGATTTGGTTTGTCTAAGTGGAGATTATGCTCAAGCAAGAGGTGGAATGACTATCGCTCAAAATTTACCTAATAATGATAAACTTGCAATAAAAACAGGTGGAGGCAGAAGAAATGTTTACCACCGCCAAGTACGTTTTAGTCATGATAAAGAACGCACCCAAAAGAAACTAGATGCTCTATTACACAAAGATTTTCATCAATATTATAATATCGAAGCTGACCACATTTTCGTCATCGGACACGAAAACGGACACTCTCTAGGGCCCACATCAGAATACCAAAATTCACCTGGTATTTGTAAATCAATTATTGAAGAAAACAAAGCTGACTGCATATCCATCGCATTCATGCCTGAATACACAGCCAAAGGCATCATTACATTAGAGCAATTAAAAGAGATATACACAACATGGATTGTGCGATTGCTATTATGTGCCAAACCTGTTTTCCCAACAGAAACATACAAAATAACAGACTTAATAGAGTTTAATGCCTTATTAGAAGCAAAGGCTATCTATTTTGATGACAATAAATTATTGCATATTGATTTTGATAAAATATCTCCAACCATATACAAACTTTTAACCAAAGTAATTGAGATTCAATTATCAAAATCACCAACCCTTGCTAAGCAATATATTGATAGCTACACTTCATGGACAGACATTCATGAACACATAGCGCAAACACAAAAGAAACTCGGAGTAAAAAAATATAAAAATATTGTAAGCTATTTCTAAAAATACATTGCCAATCAAAAGATATTCTGATATCAAGATATAAAATACAATAAGGAGACTAACAATGTTTGAACGCTTTTTTCATGGTAAATGCTCACTTTCTGAAGCATTTTGGAAATATTGTATATTTGGTTTATTTTGCACAGCAGGTGTTTCGCGCCTTTTAATGACAGGGCTAAAACAAACTGTTGGTTATAACACAAACTTTTTAAGTGTTTTTTTTCAAAATATTTCAATCTTAAGCATGAACCCAAATGCTTGCGCATGGATGTGTTTTTATATAGCATCATTTCTCGCAGTTATTGCATATTCTGTTATTAGTATTATTGGTTTATATAATACTTATAGAGAATATGAAAAAAGTAAAATTCTTGCAATAATTTGTATGCTTCTTAATTTAGTTGCTGTTTATGTTGCAATAAAAACTTCTATATACTAAAGAGTTTTACAACTAAAAAAGCCCCACTTTTTAGTGGGGCTATTCTTTTGCTTTTTATACTAGCCAAATACAATATTCATTGTATCTTTAGCAATCATATATTCTTCATCTGTTGGAATAACAAATACTCTAACCTTAGAATCAGGAGTAGAAATTTCCATAATATCGCCACGTTTAGAATTAGCTTCCTCATCTAATGTAATACCCAAATATTTCAAACGTTCAACAATAAGTTTTCTAACTAAAGAGCCATTTTCACCAATACCTGCAGTAAATACTATACTATCAACACCACCCAATACAGCAATGTATGAACCAATAAAGCGAATAATACTATGAACATAAGTATTCAAAGCATCTGTTGCACCTTCTTCTACTTCATACAATGTTTCAATATCGCGGTTATCAGAGTAGCCACACAAACCAAACATACCACTCTTCTTATTCAAAATCTCATTAACTTCATCAGGTGTTTTATTTTGAGATTTGCAAATATAAAGAGGGATATAAGGGTCGATATCACCACAACGAGTACCCATTACAAGACCTGCAAGTGGAGTAAATCCCATAGATGTATCTAAACAAATACCATTATCAACAGCAGAAATAGATGCACCATTACCTAAGTGACAAGTAATGATTTTACCTTTTTTACCAATTAATTCAGCCGCTTTTTGAGAAACATACGCATGAGATGTTCCATGAAAACCATAACGGCGAATTTTATGTTTCGTATATTGCTCAATTGGAAGCGCATACAAGAAAGCCTCTTTGGGCATTGTTTGATGAAACGCTGTATCAAATACAACTGTTTGAGGAACATTTGGTAAAAGAGCTTGCACAGCTTTAATACCCAAAACATGAGCATGGTTGTGAAGAGGAGCAAGTTCTGCCAATTCCTCAATTTGCTCAACAACTGTATCAGTAACTCTAACAGAGTTTTTAAATATATCACCACCTTGAACAACACGATGTCCAACAGCATCAATCTCATCCATAGAGTTAAGAGCACCATTTAATAACTCTTTTGTTACCTCTTCAATAGCTTCATTATGAGTTGGAAGATTTACTTCACGAACTCTTTTCTCTCCACCAGTAATTTTGATTTCAACAAAAGAGCCATGAATACCAATACGGTCAGCCTTACCTTTTGCCACAACATCATAATTATCACCATCAACATTAAATAGTTGATATTTAAGAGAAGATGAACCTGAATTTAATACAAGAATTTTTTTCATTTTAGTTACCTCAAAAAATTATTTCATAGCTTGAATTGCTGTAATAGAAATCATACCAACAATATCTTCAACCAAAGCTCCGCGAGACAAGTCATTAACAGGAGCATTCATACCTTGCATAATAGGACCATATGCTTCACATCCACATAAACGCTGTAATAATTTATAACCAATATTACCAACCTCTAAGCAAGGGAAAATCAACACATTAGCTTGACCAGCAACTTTTGACTCTGGTGCTTTTTTCTTTGCTACAACTTCATCTAAAGCAGCATCTGCTTGCAACTCACCATCAAGTTCAATAGGAAGATTTTTATATTCATCAGAAGCAAGCATTTCTTTAGCAAGAGCAGTTGCATTTCTAACTTTATCAACCATGCCACCACTACCAGAACCATATGTAGAATAAGAAAGCATAGCAACTTTAGGATCTAACCCAAATTTCAAAGCAGTTTCAGCAGTTGCAATAGCCATATCTGCCAATTCTTTTTCTGTTGGATTAATAATAATCGCACAGTCAGCCATAAGATATGGTTTTTCATTTGCAACCAAAATAAGAGAAGATGAAACACTTCTATCTCTATGAGCTGATTTAATAATTTGAAGCGCAGGACGAACAGTATCTGCTGTTGAGTGGTTTGCACCAGAAACCAAACCATCAGCATGTCCTGCTTTTATCATCAAAGTACCAAAGTAGTTGTAGTTCAATGCTAATTTTTTCGCATCTTCTAAACTCAAACCTTTAGATTTGCGTAATTCATACAAAAGCTCTGCATATTCATTTAATTTTGGCGATTCTTCTGGTTTAATTATCTCAATACCATCAAAACTCCAGTTATTTTTCTCATAATAAGCCTTAATTTCACTAGGCTCACCGAGAATAATTATTTTTGCAGCTTTACGCTCAGCTACATAGTGGGCAGCTTGCAAAATACGCTCATCTTCACCTTCTGGCAAAACAATTGTTTTTACGTCTTTTGATGCCCTATCTAAAAGACTATCTAAAAATTTGGTCATGTTCATAGCATAATTCCTTTATATGAATTAGAAAAATTTTTATTTAAATATAATATCATAACCATTTAAAAGGCAAGAAAATTGTTTGATTTTTTTACTTTTATAGTATAATACAGCATTGTCTAATACTTGATATGGAGATTAATAACGTGAAAAAGTTTTTTGCACTCTCATTTTTTTGCATATTTTTTGCAACTAATTCTTTTGCATCATCACTTTATTCTATTGTTGTAAACGTAGATGAAACATCAACGAATGTTGCAACTGCAAAACAACAAGCTCTATCCAAAGCCACCCGTAATGGCTTAAACGATGTCATTTTAAGAATAAGCACAGAAGAAACTATTAAAGAGATATCTAAACTAAATGATAACCAAATCCAACACTTCATATCTGGTATGCAGGTTTTATTAGAAAAATCATCTGATATTCGTTATATTGCTGAACTAAAAATAGACATCAATCAAGATGTTTTACAAAATTTTATTAAAGAAAATAATCTCCCTATCATCATAAGCCAAACAGAAACAGCATTAATCATTCCGGTATTAGAAACACCAGACGGTGCGCTAGACATATGGGGCAACAACAATATCTGGAGAGAGGCTTTTATTAATAGAAAAAATCTCCAAACAGGCTTCTTAAAATTTTATAATATAGAAAAAAATCTTGGCAATATTACAACGGTTAATGCCAACACTATTTATAACATGACAGAAGGAAACTTTTTAGAGATTTCTAGCTTCAATAAAGTAGATAATATTTATGTACTAAAATATTCCCAAAAGGATAACAAAGTATACGTAAAATCATTCCCAGATAAAACAGAGCTTGAAATTGATATAGATACAGAAACACCATCTTTAATGATAGATAAAGTTTTACCACTTATAAAAAGCAATAAAAAGCAATCTACTCCACAAAATAATACCAAAGCAACTAGTAACTTAAATATTATATACACCTATCCAAGCTTAAATAAATGGATTGAGTTAAAAAAACTATTAGAAAGTGACCCAATGGTAGAAAATCTTAAAATTATCTCTATTGCCAATAAAAAAGTTCACTTTACTCTCACATATCATAGTGTTTTTGAAAAATTGCAAACATCATTAGGGATAAATGGATACATTATTAACAACAATGGAGGATATTATGCAATTAACTAGACCTAAAAATAAGAGCAAAATCCAATTAAGTCCATATACATGGCTCATAGTGTTTTTTGCATTTTTCTACCTAGTATATATTCTACGTTCAGTTTTAATGCCATTTGTTGCCGGCACCTTACTTGCTTATTTATTAGACCCAAGTGTTGATAAATTACAAAAACTAAAATTATCAAGAACATCTGCCACCTTAATTGTTTGCGCATTATTAATTATAATCGTTTTGCCAACTATTGGTTTATTAATGGGGTTAATTGAAAACCAAATATCACTACTTATTCAAGCAACTCCCAAATATTTAAACCTCATTATGGAAAAGGTGCGCCCTTCATTACAAGAAATGTCTGGCAGATTCCCTGAATTACAAAGTGCCAATATCGAAGAACTTATAAAATCAAACATTGGCAACTCAATGAAATTTGTAGGCAAAGTATTAAAAGCACTCGTTTCAAACGGATTCGCACTAATAAATCTCTTGTCATTATTACTAATCATGCCAATCGTAACTTTTTACATGCTTCGTGACTGGGATGATTTTGTTAAAAAGTTTGAAAGTTTGCTCCCTAAAAAATCTAAAAAAACTATAACAGAAACCTTAAAAGAAATTGATAAAATTATTGCCGGCTTCATTCGTGGACAATTAAGCGTGTGCATAATTTTAGGCATATTTTATTCAATTGGTTTAAAACTTGTTGGTTTAGAACTAGGTTTGCTTGTTGGTTTTATCGCTGGAATCATATCTTTTATACCATACGTAGGCTCCATAACAGGATTTATTATTGGTTGCATTTTAGCCTTTGCTCAATATGGTGACATAACTCATGTATTATACGTTATTGCAGTATTTATGGTCGGGCAATTTATTGAAGGCAACTTCTTAACTCCAAAACTTGTTGGCGAGTCTGTTGGGCTTCATCCTGTATGGGTTATGTTTGCATTGCTTGCTGGTGGTGTTCTATTAGGCTTTTTAGGTTTAATGCTTGCTGTTCCGCTAGCTGCAATTATAGGAGTCTTAGTACGTCTAGCCATCAAGCGCTACAAACTAAGTTCCTTATACTTAGACTAAAAAACTATTGACAATTCTTTTTTTATATATAATAATAAACTTGTTCGGGTGCTCGAGGGCAATGGGCACGAACAAAACAGACTTGGCCAGTCATCGGTAGTTAGAAATGGGATATTTCCTATTTGATGAAGTGGCCTTTCGAAAGAGAGGTTTTTTTATGTTTAAATATCAACATGGTTTTTGTATAATTCGCTGTCAACCATTCCATATCGGACATGACAGATTAATCAAGCAAATGATGGAAGAATGTGCTTATGGCACAGTGTTAATCGGTTCTGCGCAAGAAAGTGGGACTGAAAAAAATCCTTTACCTTATTTCGTACGTAAAAAAATGGTTCAAAACGTATGGCGTAAATCTGAAGCTTATGACCGCTTAAGAATTGTTGGGATAAAAGACACTAATAGTACTCCATGGAATATGCACGTATTAGAAACAATCAAAAAAGAACAACCAGACAAACCAATTCCTGATGTAGTTTATGTTGGAGTTGAGCGTGAATATCTATTTTTCAAAAATGACATTCCAAACGTTGTGGTTTGTTCTCGAACTACTCAAAATTTTCCATTCTTATCCGGAAACATGGTTAGAGATATGATTGCTTTAAGAGATGAAAGATACAAAGAATTCGTTCACCCTGAAAACATAGAGCTAGTTGAAAAAAACTTCTATGAGGATAAAAATTTTTAACCAAGAAACATTAGTTTCTTAAGTGGTTTGGGTCTTGTAGGGACAGTCGAGACAAACCAATTGTAAATAACCTACTGTCAAGGAGAAAAAATATGACAAATACTTCACAATCAACACGTTATGTTGGAACATCTGTTTTTGGTATCAGAATGCCTATCATCAAAGAAGGAGACGATATTAAAAACATCATTTCAGATACAATCACAAATTCAACCAACGCTACATATCAACCACTTACAATAAACAACGGTGATATCGTCGCAATTACAGAATCTTTTCTAGCAAGAGCTCAAGGAAACTATATTTCTTTAGACGATATTTCAAAAGATATAGCTCAAAAATTTCCATCAGGCGACGTTGCGGTTGCTTTTCCAATCTTATCACGCAACAGATTTGCTAAAATATTAGAAGGTATAGCAAAAGGCGTTAAAGGAAAAGTATATGTTTGCCTCTCATATCCATCAGATGAAGTTGGTAACGCAATCATGGATGAAGACGCATTATTTAATTCAGAAATCAACCCATATACAGATATCTTAACCAAACAAGATTTTCGTAACAAATTCGGTGTTTTCCATCACCCTATAACAGGTTCAGACCACATTCAAATGTACGAAGAAATATCTCCAAACATTGAAGTAGTATTATTAAACAATCCAAAAGACATCTTAAAACTAACAAATCAAGTAATTGTTTCAAGCATTCATATACGTCATCGCCAAAAACAAATCTTGACCAAAGCTGGTGCAACAGCTTATACACTTGATGAAATTTGTAACACACCATCTCAAACCAGAGGCTGGAGCGAATATGGTGTTTTAGGTTCTAACTATTCAGATGAAAATAGATTAAAACTCTTCCCAAGAAACTCAATGGAGTTCTGCCAAGCCCTCCAAGAAACCCTAAAACAAAAAACTGGACATCATATTGAAGTTATGATATATGGAGATGGAGGTTTTAAGTGTCCAAAAACTAAAATTTGGGAATTTGCAGATCCGGTTGTTTCTCCAGGCTACACAAGTGGTTTAGAGGGTATGCCAAACGAAATCAAAATTAAAGCCGTTGCAGATAACAACAAGTCCAACCCAGATGAAGCTATCAAACAGGCTATAAACGACAAAAATAAAGCAAACGGCTTTTATTCTATCGGAACAACTCCTCGCAAAATAACCGACTTGTTAGGTTCTCTATGTGACTTAACCACTGGATCTGGCGAAAAAGGAACACCTGTTGTTTACATAAAAGGATACTTTGATAACTACTTAACAAAAGCTCCTCAAGAATAGGAAAAAACGACATGAGTTTAGAAATAAAAAAAAGATTAAATAAAATAATGTACACTCTTCGTCACAAAAAAGCTTTTTTAGACGTTGAAAAAGAACTTAGAGGCAAAAATACTTTAAGAGGATATCTACATGATATTGATAAGCCTTTCCTATATTTGGCTTTATGGATAAAACTTGAAGACATTCAAAAAATCCATAGAAAGCATTCAAAGCATCATGTAGAAAATAATCTTGTTAAAACAAAAGATGATTTAATTGATTCAATCATCGATTGGGAATGCGCAAGAATAACCAAGCCAGATAAACCTCTAAATGCTTATGAGACATTACTAAAGTTTTATCCTCATAAAAAAGAAGAGTACCTACCAATAATAAGGGAGCTTTTACCAAAGCAAATCAAAGAGGCTTGCCTAAAACAAAAGATAAAACATCTAAGAGAAACTCTGCGCTATAATGGTAAACAAGAAAAACAAGTTTATCATATCAAAGCTCCCTATTCCTGCATTCAAAGGTTATACATAGAAAGGTAAAATATGCTAACATTAGAAATTTGTGCAACAGTCCTCGGATTGTTGCAAGGGGTTCTTGTGCTCTTTAACAAGCGTAGCAATTGGATATTTTATATTGCTCAAATCCTCTGCCTTATTTTCTTTTCTTACTTAAATAAGCTATACGGCGACGTTTGTAATAATATTATTTATCTATTTTTAGGTATCATCGGTTGGTTTTTATGGAAAAACGAAAGTTCACTTAAAATAACGGAATGCACAAACAAAGAACGTTTTTTATACATACTGGTTATAATTTGTGGCTCGCTTATTCTTTTTTCAGCATTATCAAAAACCAACGATCCATTACCTCTTCTTGATTCTTTTACAACAATATCATCACTTGTTGCCACCTATTACATGGTAAAAAAGAAACTAGACACATGGGTAATATGGTTTGTAAACGACATTTTATATGTCATCCAATATAGCCAACTAGAAAGAGAGGCATACTACCTAATTTTTCTAAACCTCGTTTGGACAATAATGGCAATCACCTCCTTTATAAACTGGTCAAAAATAATGAAAGGAGATTTAAAATGAAGAAAATCTATTTCGCTGGCAAATTTAACAAAATAAAGCAACCCAACATTTCACTTGAAAATGCTCTAAAAAACGACTTCCGTTCTCAATTATTAGGCTCCTCTAAATTACTAACCCATTATCAAAACAACCTTATAGTAAACAGCAAATTTGAATATGCTGGACCATTTTATTGCGAGCAAGCATCAAATGGCAACTTCACATCAACCGATTGTAACGAGGTTTTAAATGCCGAATACAATTTAATTACTCAAAGCGACGCTTTTGTAGTTGTTTTTGGAGAAACCTTCTCAAGCGGAAGCATTGTAGAACTAGGTTGGGCGCTAAATGCCAACAAAAAAATCATCATCTTGTATCAAGAAGAAGATTCAAATTACACTATCAAGTCAGAATATTGGTTTGCAATAGCTGATGCCATAAAAAGAAGCACAGACATAACAATCATAAAATATAAAGACTATTCAGAAATTGTGCCATTAATCAACCAAACCATTAAGGAGGAATTTTAACATGAAATACAAAGAATTCGAACTAATTTTATCATCATTTAAATGTAACAAAAATTGTCCATACTGCACAGCCAAAATAACCAAATGGCCCTCTGTTGATGACAAAGTTGATGAGCTAGAAAACAAATTCAGATACTTAAAATCAAAAGATATAAACTTCAGATACTTCATCTTCTGTGGAAATGGTGAACCATCACTACACAGCATTGAAACAATTAATAAAGTTGTAAACGCAACCAGAAATGTTAATCTTTTTGATGAAAAACGCTTCCAATCTTCAGGAAATATCTTTTTCGAAAAAGATAAATTAGACCTAATCAAAGACGACTTTATTGTTGAAATCACCAGGGTAGATTTTGATAGCACCAAAGATATGAAAATTTTAGGATATGATAAAGATTATATAAACTCTCCATTGTTTTCCAAAGCAAATGTTAGATTAAACTACGTTATGCTAAAACACAAAAGCTTTGATGAATATCTAACTGAGATAAAAAAATACATCGACACTTATCCAAATATCAAAACCGTTAGCCTAAAAACTCTAAACCTAAACACCTTAAATGGCAAAATTGATAACCCTTACTCTAAGTGGATTATGGAAAATTCCCTAACCAAAGAAGATGCTAAAAGAGTTATTGAGTTTATGAGCAAACACGCAGATGTTATTCATCAAGACAATGAGTTTTTTGATAGAATAGAATGGATATATAAAGGTGTTCCTATCACTTTTTACATCAAAAAACTATCTTATGGCATCTCAAATATAGTATGTTATGGTGGAGAACTAGTTGATTATCACTTAAACAAATTAGATATATAAATAACATTATTCATCAATAAAAAAGGACTTTTATCATGGTAAAAAGACTACTTTTTAGCATTCTTCTCTTACTTTGTTCAATTAAAGCAAATGCATTAGATTATTTAACACAATATGATAAGCTAAAAACAAGTTTTGAAACAAAAAACAATTTAAATTTTGGAATAAACATTTCTTATACAATGCAAAAAATCTCATCAAACACTGTATCCAGAAATTTCATAACCCCATATTTAACAAAAGACATCTTAAATAGCAATTTAGGAAAAACTTTGCTCAATTTCTCTGCAAATTTTGTACGTTTCCCTCAAAAAACACCTCTAGATGTCGCACCCAAATATCATATAGCAACACTATTTAACAATTATGATACAAATTATAATGAGTTATATGAATTATACTTAAGCCACACATTTAACCAAAAATATAACTTCATAACACTTGGCTTAGGTCAAATCCCAATATCAAAATTTGACTGTCCCATAGCAAGCAACTTACAACGTTATTACTTTCTAAACTCTGCTCTTGCGCAAAATACAACCTTTACCTATCCAACAGCTGGAATTGGAGCATTTACAGAGCTTAAACTAAATAATAACACCTCCTTAAGCTTTGGCGCAATAGATGCGACAAATCCTCTAGCAAACAGCATACATTTTAAAAGTTTTGATAAATATTCTTCTTTTTTATCACTTAATTATACTCCAAAATTCAAAAACAAATACCATGGTTCATATAGTTTACTTATATATGATAAACCTTCTGTTAAAAAATCTCCATTTAGCAGTCAAGGTTGGTCATTATATCTAACTCAAGACATAAGCTCAAAACATAGCATATTCTTTAGACTAAATGGTGCAACAGGACAATATCCAATCATAAACAAATCATACTCATTGGGTTTTTTATATGATAACCCTTTTAATCGCAATAATTCCGATCAATTTGCTGTAGCATATTCAACAAATAGAATAAACAATACCACATCTAAAGAACATATCCTAGAAACATACTATGATTATAAACTCAATTCTAATGTATCAATAAGACCAGATATACAACTATACATCAATCACAAATACAAAGAAAATTCTCCTTTAGCAATTTTTTCAGTTAGTCTTAATCTCGATTTATAGTAAAAGAAAGCCTCTTTAATTAGAGGCTTTCTTTTACAAAACATATAACTAATTAGATATCCAAGTTCACAACATTAAGTGCATTTTCTTGAATAAATTCTTTACGAGGCTCAACCACATCACCCATCAATGTAGAGAACACTTCATCAGCTTCTTCAAGTTGATCAATTTTAACTTGCAAGAGTGAACGAGCTTCAGGATCCAATGTTGTTTCCCATAATTGTTCAGGGTTCATCTCTCCAAGTCCTTTATAACGTTGAATAGAAATACCCTTTTTGCCTTGCGCCATAATAGCATCAACCAATGTTACAGGACCAGCAACAACTGTTTCAATACCACCTTTAGCAACAAGCTTCAAAGTTTTAGTAAAGTTATTTGCTAAAAATTCTTTCATAGAATTTAAAACTTTAGCTTCAGAGCTTTCAAGAACAGAAGCGCCAACAATGTGATCCTCCTTAACACCTCTAAGTGTACGATAGAAAGATAAGTTTCCATTCTCTAAAACTTCAAATTTCCAACCTCTATCATATTCTGCTTCTAATGCATCAAGACGAACTGTAAGCTTAGCAAGCTCACCCTCTAAGCGTGTCTTATCACCTAAAAGTTCCTTATCAAACAATCCAGAAATAGCCATTTGCTCAACAATACGTTCTGGCGCTTTTATACTAAGCATAGAAATAAGGTTTCTCGCTTTTTTAGTGCTTTCAACATAGCTAACCAAATCTTGTCCGAGCACACGTTCACCATCTGCTGTTTCAAGATAAGCATCTTCACAACCACCATTAATCAAATAATCTTCCATTTCTCTATCATCTTTCAAATAGATTATAGAGTTACCTCTTTTCGCCTTATACAAAGGAGGTTGAGCAATATAGATATAACCTCTTTCAATAAGTTCAGGCATTTGACGATAAAAGAATGTTAGCAATAATGTTCTAATGTGTGCACCATCAACATCGGCATCGGTCATAATTACAATCTTATGATAACGACATTTATCCGCATTAAAGTCATCGCGTCCAATACCAGTACCAAGCGCAGTAATAATTGTACCAATTTCAGCAGAATTGAGCATCTTATCAAAACGAGCTCTTTCCACATTCAAAATTTTACCACGAAGTGGCATAATTGCCTGATTCTTTCTATCACGACCTTGCTTAGCAGATCCCCCCGCAGAATCTCCCTCCACAATAAACACTTCAGAAAGAGCTGGATCTTTTTCTTGACAATCAGCAAGTTTACCAGGAAGTGAAGAAATATCTAACACACCTTTACGACGTGTAAGTTCACGCGCCTTGCGAGCAGCTTCACGAGCTGTTGCTGCTTCAACAATCTTACCAACAATAACTTTAGCCTCTGCTGGATGTTCATCTAACCATTCTTTTAATTTTTCACCCATAACACCTTCAACAACAGGTCTAACCTCTGAAGAAACAAGCTTATCTTTTGTCTGAGATGAAAACTTAGGGTCAGGAACTTTAACCGATAAAACACAAGTTAGACCTTCACGCATATCATCACCTGTTATAGCAGTCTTATCTTTTTTAAGTAATCCATTTTCCTGAATGTAATTATTAATAGTTCTAGTCAAAGCACCTCTAAAACCAGCCAAGTGTGTACCGCCATCTTTTTGAGGAATATTGTTAGTAAAGCAAAGCATGCTTTCATTATATGCCTCTGTCCATTGCATAGCCACATCAACTTGAATATCATTATCTTGACCAGAAAAACTAATAATATTTTCATGCAAAGGAGCTTTAGCTTTATTTAAGTGTGTAACAAACGCATTCAAGCCACCTTCATAATGGAACACTGTTTCTTTTGGTTCAACACCACGATTGTCAATCAATTTCAAATAAACACCACTATTTAAGAATGCTTTTTCACGAATTGCACGCTCTAACACATCATAGCTAAATTCTGTTTGAGTAAATGTTTCTGGAGAAGGAAGAAAAGAAACCTCCGTACCATGCTTTCCAGGTGTTTGTCCTGTAACATGCACATGTTCAACAACATTACCATTATTAAACTCAGCCTCATATTGTTGGTCGTTACGCCAAATTTTCAACTTAAGCCATGTAGAAAGAGCATTAACAACAGACACGCCAACACCATGCAAACCACCTGACACCTTATAAGAGTTATTATCAAACTTACCACCAGAGTGAAGCTCTGTCATAATAACCTCAGCTGCACTAACCCCCTCTTCTTTATGCAAATCAACAGGCATACCACGACCATTATCTCTAATTGTAGCACTTCCATCAGGATTTAAAATAACTTCGGTCTTATCACAATATCCAGCTAATGCTTCATCAATAGCATTATCCAAAACCTCATATATCATATGATGCAAACCTGACCCATCATCAGTATCACCAATATACATACCAGGGCGTTTACGAACAGCGTCTAAACCCTTTAATACCTTAATAGAATCAGCATTATATTCTTGTTCACCTTTAACAATTTCTTCTTCTGTCAAATCAGCCATAATCAACCTCTGTTATTTTAACTACATATTTATTAGAACATATATCACAAACTCATTTATAACCAAGTAAAATTTACGTTTTAAGCAAGGTTATCAACAAAAAAAACATCATTCATCAAGCGACTTTGCAACAAGCTCCCTATGATTATAAAAAATAGGTTTATCTAAAACTACAATAATATATTTATCATCAACATATATAAAGTTTTTATCAGGATATGGCTTGGCTATCATATACAACCAATATCTAATTTTTTTCATATTTTCTGGGTTATTTGACCAATATTCTATATCCCTCCACTTTTCTTCTCCTCCCCTATCTACCCTTATAATATTTCTACCATTAATTCCCGCACCTATGATAATTGGGCTTTTCTCATATTCCCAAAACAAAAAATTAACCACATCAAATTCAAACACAAAATTAAGCCCCGTAAGCTCTGCCGTATTATGCTTATTTGGATAAAACTTTTCTCTAAAATTAGGTTGTCCTAAACTCAAAGATATATACTCATTATTAACATCAAAACTATCATTCATAACAACCATATCCAAAAGTCTTTTTTGATAAAGTCTCCCTGCTATAAATCCCATATTTTGAACTTTTTGAATATGTGCGCTTAAAACAGCAAAATTAAAAAACACAAAACACAATATAGAAAACAATACATTTCTAACAAGCTTACCACTCTGTTTTAACAAAACACAAAGTGCAAAAACATATACTCCCAAGCGCCCCCAATACAAAACTCTAAACAACGCAACTTCTGATTGAGCTGAAACAATAAATGAAAACCTCGATGATAAAAACAGCAACAAAATTCCAAAGATTGCAAAAAATTTATTTTCAGATTTTCTATAAACAATCACTAAAGAAAGTATTACCAGCAAAAAAAGTGGCAAAACATACGACATCCCCAAAAAAGAAAAACAAACCAACAGCTGAGAAAAAGCTCTAACCACCTCAAAAGGAAAATCAATAATCATCGAAGAAAGGCTTTTAACCTCAAGATTATACATACCATCATTAAGCAGATGATTTTGTTGCAAATAAGTATAAATAACCTTAAAAAACAACACCGACAACAAAAATAATAAACCAAAATATATTGTTTTTTTCAAACTATCTTTTATATTTTCTTCTTTAGAAAGGTAACAAATAATCCGTTTACCAACAAAAAGCACAAAAACAAACGCCAAATTTGGAGGATAACTACCCAGAACACCAACACACCCTAAGACAAACAAAAAATTTTTATAAAACTTAAAATTCCCCTCTACCAAAAACAACAACGCTACACTAATCAAACTCCACGACATAAAAGGCAAAAATAAATACACATAATACATAAAGGCATAAATATGAGGATTCATTCCAATAAATAACGCAATCAAAGGCCAATATTTTGCCTCTAATTTAAAATATTTACCTATTAAGATCGATTGAATAATAACACAAAGAAGGCCACTTAAAAAAGTAAAAACAGGTAGAATGTGTCCATCTAAAAATAATACCGTAAATAAATGCTGACTATATCTTGCTTCAAAAAAACCAGATTTGATACTCGCTCCACTCTTTAAATACCCCCAATCATGATTTCCCCACCAAAAATGAGAAAAAACATAAAGATGAGCAACACACAACACTCCAAGCGATATAAGTATTGTTTTGGCATAATCCCTATATTCTTTGCTAAGCATAAATAGTCACCACAAATATATTGATAATGGGAGGGTTTAACCTCCCAATATTTCTTATCTATTTATCAATACAATCTCAACTCTTCTATTTTGTTCTCTTCCCATAGCAGTAGAGTTTGATGCAATAGGATTCGAGCTACCATAACCATTTGCAACGATTCTATTAGCTTCAACACCTTTTATACGCAAATAATTAGACACAGAATTAGCTCTCATTAAAGATAAAGAATTATTTAAAGCAGCACTACCTGTGCTATCTGTATATCCATTAACCTGAACCATTGTTTTATTATATTCTTTAATTACTTTTGCAATAGAATTCAAAACAGGCTGAAAACTGGTTTTAATATTAGCATCATTACTATCAAATGTAATATTCCCAGGCATAATCAAATAAATTTGACCATTTATTTTCTTAACCTGAACACCAGTATTTAATAATTCGCGACGAAGAGCTTGTTCTTGAACATCCATATAAGCGCCCGCACCAACTCCAGCTGCCGCACCAACTCCAGCTCCTATCAAAGCGCCTTTTTCACCACCAGCAAGAGCACCAATACCTGCACCAGCAAGAGCACCAATACCAGACCCCCATGCAGTATTAGAAACTTTTCTTTCACCCGTATAAGGATCTGTTGCACAAGCACTTAACAATAAAACAGATAACAAACCACAAATAAAAGATTTCTTCATTCTCATTCCCCTAAAAAATTATTATTACGAAACTTAGCATATAATAATTTAAATATTTTAAATATCAAACTTCTTTTTTTTACAAAAAAGCTAATAATATTCTTCCAAATAATTCAGCAGATGTTTAGCCTCAACATATATTTTTTTACCATCAAGCAATAGCAAAATCACATTATCATCCACATACAAACTATCTTTATGAGGCCATTTCTTTGCTTTAAAATAAACCCAATATCTAATTTTATCTATATCAATATCTGCTTTACTTGATAACAATGATTTTTTTTCAACAAATTTATAATCTACTACATTCCAAATCGCATTAGACCACAAACCAAGTTTTGTATGAATTTTATATTCATCATCATCAAAAAACATCAAAGGAATTAAATCCATACTCATAGCCACTGAACTTAAAATTTCATTTTCATACCCATCGCAACCATTTTTACAAAAATGATTAGCAAAACTCTTAGCCCCAAAACTTAAAGATAAAAATGTATTATTTTTATTATAGTTTTTATTTTCCTCAATTCTACTTTTAAGCCTTTCATTATATTTTATTTCTGATTTAAAAATAAAATTCATTGTTTTCTGAGCTTCAAAATCCGTTTTAATAAAAAATAATAAGAAAAACACCTCAAAAGCATATATGCAATTTTTAATCCATTTCTTTTTTTCCAAACTTAAAACAGCTAAACCAAATATAACCAGCCCTAAAACTCCCCAATATGCCCCTCTAAAAGAAGCAACATCAGCCGATGGAGATACTAAAAACATAAATCTGGAAACAACAAACATTAATAAAATAATCAATAACTGAAATAGCTTACTTTTAGTCCCTTTTAACATCAAAAAACACGACACAATCAACATTGTTATTAAAAATACAGCACAGCAATTCCCAAGTTCTGATTTTAATAAAAACAAATTACTAAACGACGCTAAAAGCTCACCAAAAACATTCCCTAAAGCATCGCTCAAACCATAAACTCTAACATTATACATATTAGCATCTTCAATAGATATAAACGACAGAATTGCCTTAAATAAAAAACACCCCCCAACAAATTGCCCAAGCCACCAAAAACCTTTTTTAACAGCAAGTATTTCATCTTTATTTTTTATTGCATATACAATAGCTTGCCTTGCACAAAACAAAACCATAACCAACGCAACAATAGGTGGATAGCTCCCCAATAATAATGAATATCCCAACACACCTAAAACAAATTTCCACCACTTAAAACAACCTTCTGTTAAAAATAACAAAGAAACACCAAACACTGCCCACCAAATTAAAGGCACAGCAATAAATAAATAATACGAAACAATAAGGTTATAAGGGAAAACACCTATTAATAATACAAAAAGTAAAAACTCTTTTGTTTTTTTCTCAAGTCCTAAATATATTCCCGATACAATTCCCAAAAAAACAAAACCAACCTCTAACAATAATATCACAAAGACAGGCAAAATATGCCCCTCAAAAAACAACACATTAAAAAAATGCATAGAATATCTAGCTTCAAAAAAACCATCACTCAAAGAAGCTTTGTCTTTTAAATATACCCAATCATGGTTACCCCAATAAAAAGAACACATTGCATAAAAAAATACAACGCTTAAAACAATTAAGCCTTTTATCCCTACTTTAAGATAAAAATTATTCAATATCTTCATATACAATCATATATTATAATTTCAACTAACATCATAATAAACACTTAAAAATAAATTGCATCAAAAATACTTATTACACACAAAAGACGCCTTAAAAATTATGTTTTCTCTTCTTTATAACATATCGTAAAATCAAGATAAAATATATCAAACAAAGCCCCAAAATTAATATATGTTTTAATTCTCTACCACTAATAGCTCTTTTTATACCATTCACATTTAGTGCACTTCCTAAAACTTTAATATTATAAGATGGATTTGTGTGCAAAATATTTACTACATACTGATATTCTGGATTAAGAAAATCAAAATTTAAGACCAAGCTCTCTCCATATGGCATAATTTCTGCACTAATAGCTTTAGTAGTTTCTTCATTATCAATATTATAATGTTGCATACCTACCTCACTTGGAACTTCTATTCTTATTGGATCTCGCCCAACATGTGAAACATCAAGCCCAGACAATGCCTCTTTTCCAAAATTATACAAATAAACTTTTGTTAAATAAAGGTCTTGATATTTTTTACCACCCACAACAACAGCATAATCATTCGTATTTTTAGAAGAGATTAACTTAACCGTATTTAAATCATACCTTAAAATTGGACGACTGATATAAAATTGATAATAACCAAGAGCAATAGCCGATACAGCCAATATAAATCCTCCCGTTGGACTAGTCCAAAAACGCCATATTGCTTTCATAAAATCCCTAAATAACTTTTTTTCTTCTTTTTTCACCTTGCTTTCAAACATTCCCACCTCCTTTTAGTTAAATATAATCACCACACTATTATTTTAAAGACAAAAAAGACTCGCATTTGCGAGTCTTCTATTAAGTTTATAAAATAGCCTATTGATTTACATCATTTCTAGAGCGTTTACGCAAAATTGGATCTAAAATCTTTTTACGCAACCTAAGAGATTTTGGTGTAACCTCTAAAAGCTCATCTTGTTGAATATATGAAAGAGCTTGCTCTAATGATAATTTTCTAGGCGGAATGAGATCAATAGCTTCATCTTTTCCTGCCGCACGAATGTTTGTCAACTGCTTAGATTTTGTGGGGTTAACCTCCAAGTCATTAGACTTTGTATGTTCGCCAATAATCATACCCACATAAACAGGACTATTATGCTCAATAAACATTGGTCCTCTATCTTGCAATTTCCATAAAGAATAAGCAATAGCTGTACCATCTTCACTAGAAATTAAAACACCATTACGAGTATTAGCAATATCACCTTTATAAGGCTCATAACCATAAAATACTCTATTCATAACACCCGTACCACGAGTATCTGTTAAAAAGTCTGAGTGATATCCAATCAAACCACGCGCAGGCGCTTTAAATATCAATCTTGTTTTATTGCCAACTTGTGATGGAATCATTTCCAAAAGTTCAGCTTTTCTTTGGCTTAATTTTTCAACCACAGTACCAGAAAATTCTTCATCAACATCAACAACCACTTCTTCAATTGGTTCTAAAAGGGTGCCATTTTCATCTCTTTGCATCAAAACTCTAGGACGAGAAATAGAAAGTTCAAACCCCTCTCTACGCATTGTTTCAATCAAAACACCAAGTTGCAATTCACCACGTCCAGCAACTTCAAACGATTCTGATGTTTCAGAACGTGAAATTTTAAGCGCAATATTACACTCTGCCTCTCTTTGTAATCTATCCCATATCATACGAGAAGTAACTTTATCGCCTTCACGTCCAGCAAGAGGAGAGTCATTCACAGAAAAAGTCATAGAAAGTGTTGGTGGATCAATTGGCTGAGCCTCAATCGCATCAACAGCATCCATAGCACAAATAGTGTCTGCCACAGTTCCTTTAACAATACCTGCCACAGCAACAATATCCCCTGCGTGAGCCTCATTCAATGCAACTCTTTCCAAACCTTGATATGCCATTATTTTTGTAATACGAGTGCGCTCAATCTCACCATTTTTATTAATAACCTTCACTGCATCATTAACTTTAATTGAACCACTATAAATTTTACCTGTTAAAATACGACCAACAAACTTATCCGCCTCTAATGTTGTTGCAAGCATAGAAAATGGTCTATCTTTATCACACTTTGGTTCAGATACATAAGATAAAATAAGCTCAAAAAGTGGTCTTAAATCCTTTTTCTCATCATTCAAATCTTCAACAGCCCAACCATTACGACCAGAAGCATACAACACAGGAAAATCAAGTTGTTCATCATTTGCATCTAAACTTACAAATAAATCAAAAATTTCATTTAAAACTTCATCAGGTCTTGCATCAGGTTTATCAGCTTTATTAATCACAACAATAGGCTTCAAACCAATTTTAAGCGCTTTACCTAACACAAATTTTGTTTGAGGCATTGGTCCTTCAGATGAATCAACAAGCAAAACAACGCCATCAACCATAGATAAAATACGTTCAACCTCACCACCAAAATCAGCGTGTCCTGGTGTATCCACAATATTTATATGTGTACCTTCCCAATCAACTGCTGTACATTTTGATAAAATAGTAATACCACGCTCACGCTCCAAATCATTACTATCCATAACGCATGTTTCAACCTTTTGGTTATCTCTAAATGTACCACTTTGGCGCAAAAGTCCATCAACCAATGTTGTTTTACCATGGTCAACGTGAGCAATAATAGCAATATTTCTAATACTCATCTTAAGTTTTTCCTCAAAAAAAGCCTCTAATCAAACATTAAAGGCAAAATATATCTCTAAAATTTACATCTTTTTATAGCAAAAAAATTTAAATAGCAAGCATTTAGTAAAAAAAACTAAAAATCACTCAAATTCTCTTCCCCATCATAATAAAACATATCTATTGTATAATTTCCCAAAGAAAAATATAACGCCCCGATGTAAATCAGCAATAAATATATACCGACATAAATTATTGAAAATTCTATAACTTTTTCTTTATTAAACCTTTTAAAAACATAAAAAAGCAAACAAGTTAAAATAAGAGGAACACCTAATAAACATAATGAATAGTAACAAATTATATAAACGCTAATTCCCTTTGCCAAACCATTCAACAACATAACTGGAACTAGCATAATATCTATATCACCAAAAAATTTTTGTATTATCAAAAACAAAAAGGCAACAAAAAACAACAATAAAATAATAAAAAACTTATAACAGGCATCACTTTATCGCTTATTTTCCTTATTTTTTCTAACATTTTACTTTTATCCATTAGGTCAAAACCATCAAATATTATAAATAAAAACTCTTAATATTAAGTTTCCTTTTCCAACAATCTGCTATAATTTCAAAATAAATCCTAATATTCCAGATAAAATAATATAAAAAACAGGGCTCTTTTTATAAAAATAAACCAAAGCAAAAAACGCTACTGCAAATATCATTCTATACCAATCTGTTACACTTAAAATAAAAAGTTCAGATGCCGCAAATAATATAAGCGCAATCACAACCGGTCTAATTGTTTGCATAATCTCAAACCAACAGGGAGTATTTACATATTTTCTAAGCATTTTTGAAATTAAAATAACAATAATCAATGAGGGTAAAACAAGACCAACTGTTGAAATAATCCCCCCCCATATACCTGCTGTTTGAAAACCTGCAAAAGTTGCCATATTTACTCCAATTGGTCCAGGGGTAGATTGAGAAACTGCAATCATATTCACTAGTTCTTCTTTGCTATACCAATCATATTTTTCAATCAAATCAAATAAAAATGGAATGGTAACAGCTCCACCACCAATAGCAAAAAGCCCAATCTTAAAAAACTCATAAAACAACAAGCAATAAATCATCGATTATTCCTCAAAAACCTTACACAACCAACAATTCCAGCCCAAAGAACAACCATAATAGATGACAGCTTAAAAAAGAAAACCAAAACACACGCAATAAACAAAATCATCACTTGAAATCGATTCTTTATATTCTTTTTGGCAATACCAATTAGTTCATTAACAAGTAGAATAACAACCCCTATTCTAATACCATTAAATGCATGTTTTATACTTTCATTTTCAGAAATTTCATTTAAAAACCCAGCAATCGCCATAATAACAATAAGCGATGGCAACACAAGACTAAGCGTTGCAACAATAGCCCCCAATGTTTTACGAATTTTATACCCTGTAAATGTTGTCACATTTATTGCAATAATACCTGGAGTGCATTGACCAATAGAATAATAATCCATCAGCTCTTCTTCTGTAATATATCCATGCTTTTCAATTAACTCTTTCTTAAACATCGGAATCATTGCATACCCACCACCAAAGGTAAATAATCCAATCTTAAAAAAAGAAATAAACATTTTCCAATATTCAGTCATTTTCTACCGCCCAACAGAATTCTCTTTTTCACTAAAAATAGAATATCCTAATCCATATTGCCTATCAGGAAGCTCAACTCCTGCAATTTCTAGTATTGTTGAGGCCATATCTAACTGATTAACTATTTTATCTGTATTTAGGTTGTTCATAAATCTTTCAGGTAAATTAAAGAACGCATTATACAACTTTGTTCCTTCACTTCCACCATGTCCCATTTTTGCATGATCTGCCACAATAGCTAACGTCGTATTATCATAAAAATCTTGTTTTTCAAACCATGCTATAAAATCATTAAAATTATTAATGGTAGATTTTTTTATATCTTCATCATTATCAAAATAAGGATTAACCATTCCCAAACAATTCATATGCCAATCTGCTGTAAACATCACAGCAAAAAACGGCTCATTTTTATCTGTTTCTAAAATTTTTTGCTTAAACAACTCCATAACTTCTTTATCTTTTGGTCCCCACCATTGAACATTATTTTTCTTTTCAAACTCATCCCACCAAGAAAAACTATGCTGTCCATACATATTTTCATCAACAAATCCCTGCTCTAAAAGAGCACCTCTTGTATTAGAAAAACCTAAATTCGCAGCTTTAACAAATAAGTTTTTATACCCATTAAAAGACAAAATATTACCAACACCAAGCTTAGAAAAATCTATATTTTCTTTTTTATAATCCTCATTATCATATTTATAGTAATTAATACAGGCATCTTTAGTATAAGCACCATTTAGTGCCGAATTTAAAGAAACGATTGTCGCCCTTTTCCCCTTTAACTCGATAAAGTTAGAAAATTTAACTGCATTTTCATCATTAACCTTAAATACCCTATCTCCTTCCTTAACAACACTATGCTTAACTTCAAAACTTTCTGCAAAAATAACTATAACATTTCTCTTTTCTTTCATTTTAAGCTTTGATGTATCAACCATTTTATAGTTTTCACACACATTATTCAAAAAGATATTAAAATCATAATTACAATACAAAAAGATAACAACACCAATAACACCCATTGTTGAACTAAAAAACACGGTATTTTTTCTAAATTCCCTACCCTGCAAAATAAGATAAATAAAAAATATAATAAAATATAACTTATAAAACATATCTATTGTATAATTTCCCAAAGAAAAATATAACGCCCCGATGTAAATCAGCAATAAATATATACCGACATAAATTATTGAAAATTCTCTAACTTTTTCTTTATTAAACCTTTTAAAAACATAAAAAAGCAAACAAGTTAAAATAAGAGGAACACCTAAAAAAAGAGAGGTATATATAAAAATAGTTCCCAAACCAACACCTTCGGTTAATCCCTCCGCAATCATAACAGGAACAAGAAGCAAACTTATATTACCAAAAAACTTTTGTAATATCACATGCGAAAATATAGCTAAAAAACAACAATAAAATAATAAAAAACTTATAACAGGCATCACTTTATCGCTTATTTTCCTTATTTTTTCTAACATTTTACTTTTATCCATTAGTTCAAAACTACCAAATATTATAAATAAAGACTCTTAATATTAAGTTTAAAACACCAACAAACATAACAAAATAAAATTATTTTCTATGACAGAATTGATATTAAACAAACACTGCATATATAAATAAAATCATTCAATTTATTTACCAAAGTTTTTTATGATTATAGGCTCAATAATAGAAAATAATAAAACCGAAACAAGAACAGCATTAACCCCTGATGTAGTGCAAAAACTAACATCTATAGGTCACAAAGTTATTATAGAAAAAGATTTAGGTTTAAAATCATTCTTTGATAATAAATCATACAAAAATAGCAAAGCAATATTTCTTTCTCCCTCACAAATATATAAAAAGGCTGATATATTATTACAAATATCTCCCCCCTCAAAAAAATACTTACAACTATTATCACAAAAACAAATACTAATTAGTAATTTTAATAACTATAACTTCACAGCAAGTCATAAATTTCCCACAATAATACGCCTAGAAAAAGTACCAAGAACATCTGTTGCCCAAAGCATAGATGTCTTGAGTTCACAATCTAGCGTCAGAGGCTACATCTCAGCAATATATTGCCTTTCTAAATCTCCAATAATTTCGCCTCAATTAATGACTGCTTCAACATCTGTAAAACCAGCCAATGCATTAATCCTTGGCGCCAGCACAACAGGCCTGCAAGCTGCTGCAACTTTCAAAAGAAATGGTTGTATTGTCAACATTTTAGATATAAATAAAGATAATTCCCCCCTCGCTACCTCTGTTGGTGCAAACCTTTTGATTCCATCAAACAAAGATGAACTACACCAAATCTTACATAAAACAAACTTTGTAGTAGGATGCGCAACTCCAAATACCCATACGCCTCAAATCATATCAAAGCCTGACCTAAAATATCTTCCTTTCGGCTCTGTTATTGTTGATACAACATCACAAAATATCGCAATACCAAGCTCCCAAAAATCAACCATAAACTACCATTTTTATCGAAACTTAAACATCGAACAACTATGCCCTAAAACGTCATCAATATTTTGGGCAAACAATATGCTAAACCTAATTTTGCTAATCACACCAAACATTTTTTCAATAGACTTAAACATTCCATATCTACAACCAATGCTTTACCAAAAGGAAAACAATCATGGATATCATTAATATATTTATATTATCGTGCTTTATCGGTTATTTTTCTATTTCACAAGTAACCCCAACTCTTCACTCACCTCTAATGAGTGTAACAAATGCTATATCAGGAATAGTCATTATTGGCGCACTAGATGCACTAAAAGATATCCAATATAACTCAAGCCCAATTCTTCTCTATTTAGCAATATTTTTTGCCTCAATAAATATTTTCGGTGGCTTCATAGTGTCAAACCGTATGTTAAAAATGTTCAAACCAAAGGAAACAAATAAATGAATAATTATTCTTACACCATCGCATATTGTTTATTTATTTTAGCAATTCACTTCTTATCAACCCCAAAAATTGCATATAAAGGAAATTTAATTGCATCTATTGCCATGCTTATTGCAATAATAATCAATATTCCACATCATCATATATTATTTATAACCATAAGTATTTTATCTGGAGCTTTTGTTGGTTTAATTTTTGCAACCAGAATAAAAATGCAAAACCTCCCCCAAATGGTTGCAATACTAAACGGATTTGGCGGATTATCAGCAGGTCTTATAGGTATTGCAGAGCTTAAACTACTATCATACAATCCCCCTTTAATACTTTTTACAATCATACTTGGTTTTATAACCTTCTCAGGTTCTATCGCTTCTTTTCATAAATTGAATAATAGATTTATATTCAACCCCAAAATTACTAAAATAATCTCTATACTTTCTTTTTTAATTTTGTGTTTTTTACTTTTTATTCCTCACAAAACATCAACAAATTACCTTATTTTCATAGTCGCCACAACGCTTATTTTGGGTTTTTCATTCATAGAACCAATCGGTGGAGCAGATATGCCTATCATTATATCAATACTTAACTCTCTTTCAGGTTGGACAACTGTTTTAATTGGATTTAACCTAAACGACTACCTTTTAATCATAACAGGAACAATAGTTGGCTCTAGTGGAACAATCTTAACTTATATCATGACTAAATCTATGAACAGAAGCCTAATAAAACTATTAATACCTAAAACAAACACAAAAGAAACCCTATATAATCAAACTTCTCACTTTTATAACCAAGCAAACCCGACCGATGCCGCCTTTTTAATGGAAAACGCTCACAAAGTAATAATAGTTCCAGGATATGGTATGGCATCAGCTAATGCGCAACATGAACTAGTAAATTTAGCTGAAATACTAAAAAACAAATATAATGTCGATGTAAAATTTGCCATACACCCTGTCGCCGGAAGAATGCCAGGCCACATGAACGTCCTATTAGCCGAAGCAGACGCAGACATAAATACCATTTTTGAACTAAAGGACATTAATCAAGAATTTCAAACAACAGACGTTGTTTATATTATCGGCGCAAACGATATAACAAACCCTCTAGCCAAAACATTAAAGGATTCGCCTATTTATCAAATGCCAATTTTAGATGTAGAACAAGCTAAAAAAATTATTTTTGTAAAACGCTCACTATCTCCTGGTTATGCAGGAATTGACAACCCTTTGTTTTACAATCCAAAAACATTAATGCTCTTAGGTGACGCCAAAGAAATCACCAAACAAATTGTTGCCAAACTAGAATAACGCTATTTTTTAGTCAAAAACGACATTCCTGCCAAATAAGTGTTAAACAATACGCTCACAACATATTTTTTCTCTAATCTAGCAAACTCTTTTTCTGTTGTTAATAAAGAGCTAAGCGAAAATAGCGTAATAAACAACACTTCAACAGAAACTTTACGTTCTTTGCCTGAAACCTTATTAAATAATTTGCAAATATTACCTTCTAAAAGCTGTACAATTTTTATAATTCTTCTCAAGTAAAACCCTGCAAATTTCTCTTTTACCCCTTTAAAGTGGAAGTTATAAAGCACAAACCATAAACTTTTATTTTCTAAAACAAAATCAACAAACTTGTCTATAATTCTATTTAGATTCTTATATGCATCAGATGTTTTTTCAGCTGTTTTTAAATATTCAGCCAACTCATCAAGCGTCAAACAATTCTCCCACATAACCAAATTATCCATACTTTTAAATTGGTTATATATAGTACCAACAGAATATCCAGAATAATCAGATAACTTTCTAGCTGTTAAATACTCAATACCTTTATCTTTAAGAATCTCACGTGCTTTAACAATCAAATCAAGTCTAATTTCGTCTTTTGTTTTAGCCATAACACACCCCATATTTATTTTTTTTAACTATACAACATAAGAACACTGTTTCAAGTATTTTTTTTAAAAAAATTAACTATTTTGTACTAACCTTACTACATAAAAAACATATAAGGAGATTGCAAACATGAAAAAAATAGGTTTTTGCGCAATTGGTGGTAGTGGAATGAGTGCCTTGGCTCAAGTTCTAAAATATAAAAACAATGACATTTGTGGAACAGATAGAAGCTTTGACCAAAATAAAGACTTAAAAAACAAAAAAGCCTTAACCGATCTAGGTATAAAAATCTATCCTCAAGATGGCTCCATGATTGATAGTTCCTTATCTGTATTATATACATCAACAGCTGTTGAAGACACAGTACCTGATATAAAGAAAGCCAAAGAATTAAACATTCCAATAAAACATCGTTCCGATTTATTAGAAGAAATATTTGCATCTCACCCCTACAACATTGCTGTTGGAGGCACAAGTGGCAAATCAACAGTAACCGCAATGATTGGATATATTTTAGATAAAACCCAAAAAAAACCACTTGTAATAAATGGAGCATTACTAAAAAACTACGAACACCTAAAAGGCATACCAAATGTAATACTAAACAACGGTGATTTCTGTGTTATCGAAGCAGATGAAAGCGATGGCTCAATAGAAAAATATAATCCATACATTTCTATAATAAACAACATAAGTCTAGACCACAAAAGCATAGAAGACTTGCAATTATTATTTAAAAATTTTGCAAATAGAGCCCAAAAAGGTACCATTTATAATGCAGATTGTCCCAATTCATCTATACTAAAAAATGCTCATAAAAATAGCACTTCTTTTGCAATAGAAAATTCTTCAGCCAACTTTTTTGCATCAAACATTAAAGCTATTCCAGATGGAACATTATACACTTATGACAATAAAGAATACAAATTAAACCTCATCGGCAAATTTAATGTTGCAAATACTATGTGCGCAGTTGCTTGTTGTTCTTTATTAGGTATCCCTCCCCACACATCATGCAAAATATTAGAAGAGTTCCTCGGCACAAAAAGACGTTTAGAAATACTCGGTAAAAAAAACAACATCACAATAATTGATGACTTCGCACACAATCCAGACAAAGTAAATGCCTCACTTTCTGCTCTAAAAAGCTACTTTGGGCGTTTAATTGTAATGTTCCAACCGCATGGTTTTGCTCCAATGCGAATGATGGGAAAAGATATAATAAATAGCTTTGCTAAAAACTTTGATGAAAATGACATTTTACTAATTCCAGAAATATTTTTTGCAGGAGGAACCGTAAAAAGAGATATCTCTTCAAAAGATTTGGTTGATTATGCTAAGCAACAAAACATAAATGCACTATTTTTTGAAAAAAGAGATGAAATAGAAAAATATATCTCATCAATCATGACACCTAATGACCGTATTGTTTTAATGGGTGCTAGAGATAACTCTATAACAACCATGGGCTTTAATCTTTTGGAGAATATCTAATGCCAATACTACACAAAGGGGATAAAATAGGTTTCATCGCACCATCTTGTAGCAAACAAGATAAAGACCTAACAAGTGCAATAGAATATTTTGAAAATCTTGGGCTAAAAGTAGTTTTAGCAAAAAACTTAAACGATGAATATCGCTATCTAGCTGGAACAGATAAAAAAAGAGCCAAAGAAATCAACAACATGTTCAAAAACAAAGATATTAAAGCTCTATTTTGCATACGAGGTGGCGCCGGCTCAACACGAACCTTAAATCTATTAGATTATAATATAATCAAATCAAATCCAAAACCAATCATAGGTTTAAGCGATTCGACCTCTATCCAAAATGCAATTTTTTCTAAAACCAAAACACCTTCATTAACGGGATTTCTCCCTCTTTATGATTTTAAAGATACTTGCATAGATGATTTAACATCATCATCACTCAAATCTGCATTATTTGAAGATTCGCATAAAATCATTTCAGGAACTAGTCTTATTAATGGTAAAACAAATGGCAAAATAATTGGTGGTTGCTTAAGCTCATTTAATTATCTTTGCGGAACTCAATATCTCCCTGATTTTAAAGACAAAATACTCCTTTTAGAAGATGTGGGAGAAAAAACCTACAAAATAGATTTAATGCTAAACCAATTAAAACAACAAAAAAACTTTGATAAATTAAAAGGAATAATCATCGGACAGTTTTCTAATTGCACCATATCAGCCCCAGAAGATGGCACAATAGAAGATTGTATAAAAGATTTTACCTCAAACTTAAAAATACCAATAATCAAAGATTTTCAATACGGCCACATTCCATCAAGACATATATTACCTATTGGCATAAATGTTGAAATGGTATCATCTAAAAAAGAGTGCTCTATAAGTTGGTAATATAATTTGCAACACTTGCAAAATCTTCTACTAAAAATTTATATACCACAGATAAATACTTCTCAATATTTATCCAACCACCATTATTAAATGCAAGCACCATCGAACAGAAAAATAAATTCGCTGGTGGAATTATAAGCGTACAAAACAAAAAACCTGCCTCCTTAAAATCAGGCTGATCTCCGTGAATTTGCACAATCATACTTTCTAAGTGATATGCAAAAAAATACCCTAATATTCCATTAAGCCAATATTCATCAGGAAGCCTATCAGAAAAAAACGTAAAACCCAACATTAAAATAAATAAAAACAACGGAAAATAATAAGGTGATGTAGTAATAAGCCAATTACCCCTACCCTTAAATCCCATAGCACCACCGCTATTATCCAAATTGAGATGAATATGCACAACTTTATGAAATGTAATAAGTGCAAAAAATATATGGGTAAATTCATGCGCTAAAATCTGCATTGATGTATTTGTATTTGCAGAAGCCATAATCTTCAAAGCCAAATAAATAAACGCACCTGCTAAAAAAATAAAAAATCTCATATTCCAAATATGAAAATAATCTAAAGCAGATACCATAGCAGGAATAGACACCACCGCCATCAATGCAACTGGCCATTTAATTAATTCTAGAAAAAAGTCAAAATATTTACCCAAAACTATATCTCCTAATTTGCTATAATCATTTTATTATTCAAAATTATTTTTTCAAATCATTTTTTTGCCATTGTAAAAAACAATACCATAACTATATAAAAAGCACCTTAAAAATTTAAGGACATAAATCAAACAAAAACGGAGGATAAAATGGCATTTAATGATTCAAATAAAGAAACAGAACAACATCATTGTTATAATACAGATTGCTGTCAGTGTAAAAAATTATTCATGGTACTTGTTGTCTTAATCTTAACCTTTATGGCTGGCATAATGGTTGGAAACTGTGGAAGATGTAGATATTCAGATTATTACTACAACAATCCAAATTTTACCAAGCAACACCATATAAAACCTCATAAAATGCATCGAGGAATGCACCATATCAAAACCAACCAACAAACAAACACTCCTCAAAACAATCAATTAGAAGGTTTTATCATAGAAATAGACCAAAACAATTGAAAGGTCGTACACATTCAATATATAGCCTAAATCTCACAAAAGATTATATCTTGACAAAATAATTGTTTGGCTATATACAAAAATCAGACAAATAATTATTATAAACCTTTTAAATTATTTTTGTTATGAATGTACTTTATATGGGATCGTTCTGCCCATACACACATGGACACAACGATGTAGTTAATCGAGCATTACGCTACAATTATGGTGCCGGCACAGAGCTAGAAAAACTCTATATTTGTGTAGGTGACAATGCAGAAAAAGATTCTCCATTCTCTCCAGAAGAGCGCCGCCATATGATTGAAGAAGCACTAAAAGACCACCCACATCGCGACAAAATCAAAGTTATCGCGGACAGTGGTATAACAGCAGACATTGCTCAGCGTCTCAACGTAAGCTTCCTTATCCGCGGCATCCGTGCAGAGCAGGTAGAAGATGAAAAGGAGCATCTTTTGGCACACTCCAACAAACGTCTCGCCAAAATCCGAGGCTTCAATCTAGAAACAGCTTTCATCTACTCACACGATGAGTTCCTTGGTAGCATATCATCTACCAGAGTAAGGACATTATACTCAATGGGAGAGTATATCGAGGCTTCCAAGTTGGTTCCTCATAATATCCACCAACACATGGTGGCATATTATCTTGCTGCAAATTCTTGTGCAAAATGCAAATGGCCTATCAACCATTTTACTGCATGGGAGAGTATTGTTGATATATATACCAAGCGTTGTTATCACAACATGACACACATTGGACATATGTTTAACATGTTAAACATATACAAATATCAAACAGGGTACACTCCATCAATAAGCTTATTGCTAGCCATCATCGGACACGATCTCGTTATCGACTACAACTCTGAAAATAACGAGGAGGCTTCATACGATAAGCTAGTTTCAATACTTCGCAACAACTTGCAGGATATAACCAACTTAGACGTCAAAAAGCTCATCATGGCTACCAAGCATACAGAGCTACCAGACCAGGCCTCGATCGAAGAGAAGCTCATTGCCGATCTAGACTTATCAATCCTTGGCACATTCAGTGATCACAGCTGGAACAAAGTGTATTGCGATGGTATACGCGCTGAAGCGAGTGACATTTCTGATGAAGAGTTCAATAAGAAGCGTATAGCATTCCTCAAGAGGATGCTTGAGCGTAAGCGCATCTTCATAACGGATGTTTTCTACAACCTCTACGAGGAGCGTGCTCGTCTCAACATCACAAGAGAACTAGAAAAGCTAGAGGCAAAGCAAAACGCCTAGAGCTAAACAACAACCAAAGAGAGGGACATAAAACCCCTCTCTTTTTTTTATTAAACAAACTTCTTGACAAGCACATCGTCACATGATAAAAGCTTTTTCACAATAACCAAAAGAAGAAAATAATGACTATTTTAGTAAAACATACATTTCTTCGCTTAAGAAGACCTTATATGCGACGATGACTCATCATCTTAACCAATGATAATCAGTCGCAAGGTTTGAGTATTGCTCAAATCTTTTTTTATATCCAACGTATATAAGGTCACTAAATATGAGTAAAAAACATTTAACCCTAAAACCACTTAATGGCAGTAACTTAAAAGACGTAATGTCTTTACAAGACAAAATAATTGCAAATTTATCTAAAGATGAGCAACACTTTATTCTTCACAGAACAGAGCATGATTATATGAAATCCCTAAATGGCAAAACCTCTCATATGCTTGGCGTTTTTGATGAAGACACACTAATTGCACAAATTGTTTATAGTCTCCCTGAAAATAATAAAGAAAGAGATATGCCAGAGTTTAAGCCTAATACTCCAAATCATAATCTTGTAATCTATAAAGCAATTCTTGTTGACCCAGAATACAGAGGTTCTAGCCTTATGAAAAAAATGCTAGAATACATAGAAAAAAATCTCATAGACGAGCAAAGAACAACATCCATCATCCAAATTGCAATAGATAATCCAGCAAGTTGGATAAATGCTCTTCATCATGGAATGTCAATTACCAAAGTAGATACAGACCCTTCAGATGGTGTTAAAGTAATTTACTTAGAAAAAAATATACAATCACCAAATATTTCATTAGCCCCCTCAAATAACACACAAACATATAGCTTATATTTAGGTGATAATATACATAAAAAAATACCAACTTTATTTAATAAGATGAAACACCTTATCAGCAAAGGTTATCAAGGAGCATACTTAAATAAAGAAACCAAAAGTTTAATTTGGGAAAAAAGTAAAAAGCAGAAAAACAAACAATTACCACAAATTAGCACACCATATTTTCAAAACGTTGCTAATTTATAGTTTTTTTACCCCAAAGTAATACCATTCTGCCCCTATTTTTGCATCATGATTGGGTAATAATATATACCCATCATTTGGTGCAACTAAAATTTCACCATTTTCATACTTCGCAACAGCATCACCTTTTTTTATTTCATCAAGATGCTTAAAGTTTTTAATTAACACACCATCTCTTTCTTTTATAACAAACTCAGTCATCATAATGTGTATTTTAGGTTTAATTGATGGCTTTTCACCACTTATCATATCAAAACACAAAAGCGCCTTCAAAATTGCATCATACCCAATTTCACCAGCTTTTCCTCCTTTATGATAACCACACTCAAGCGTTGTTGCAGACTTCCCAAAATCATTTGCAGCCTTTTCTGTTGAAAAATCTTCTATTTCAGATTGATTAGCATAAATATTCGGCCATCCCTCTAAAACATAATCAACATCTAAAACATCTATCAGTTTTGAATTATATTCTTTCACATAATCACAAAAAGCAAAAGCAACATCATCAACACAATGTGTCGAATGCAAATCTAACAATATATCACATCCTTTAATTAACTCGCAAATCTCATTAGCAAGTTTTTGCTCGTATGTTTTAGGATTTTCATGAAATTTCATCACCCTATTTAGATTCTCATCAATTTGCCTAACATCTTTTTCATTCGCCAAAGGATTACAAACAGGAACCAAAATAAGTTTACCACTCTTAATAGTGATATTTTTTTTATTAATCTCGTCAATAAGTTTATTTATTGCAAGTTTTCCTGCTATTTCATTTCCATGAACTGCACCAAATACAAGTAAGGTAACCCCCTCTTCTTTTCCATCAAAACAAAACGACTCAATCATCTTATTCCAAAACCATTATAAAAGATTTATATCTCTCTTTATATTGCTCTTCATACTTAGATGAAATCTCAACCAAAGATTTATATTCCTTAAAGTGACCAATCAACCCTTCAGTTGCCTTGGTTGTTAAAATTTCTTCATTTTCATCATATCTTGTTTCAAGATTAATAAACTGAACTTGCAAAGGATAAGCCTTCATCTCATCATAATAGTGCTTAGCAATTTTAAATCTAACCTCTAAATCAGGATTATCACTTCCTAAAACCCGACCTGCTGTTACTTGCCTTATAAACTCCATTATTAATATTGGAGAAAACTCTATATTTTCAACTTCACTATTCATCAAGAAAATCCTATTTCAAAAGCAAATTATCCTTAAAATAGTTTATACCCATAGCGCTCTTTACCTCATCAAGAGTAACGCTTGCCACTTCTCTCGCCCTAACGCTGCCTTTATGAAGCATATTAAACACTTCGCCTAAATCTTTTTGAAATTCCTCACGTCTTTCCCTAATTGGACGAAGTTCTGCTTGCATAATCTCATTTAAAAACTTCTTAACAGTTCCATCTCCCAAACCACCTCTTTGATAGTGAGCTTTTAATTCATCTAAATTATTATACGCTGGCAAAAACTCTCTAAAATGTTCATCTCTTGCAAAAGCATCTAAATAAGTAAATACAGCATTACCATCTAAATGCCCTGGGTCTTCAACTCTTAAATGAAGAGGGTCTGTAAACATACTTTGAACTTTTTTCTTAATATCCTTTTCGCTATCAGCAAGAAAGATACAATTACCTAAAGACTTACTCATCTTATTTGCACCATCAAGCCCTGGAAGACGCGCACAAAGTTCATTTTCTGGCAAAACAGCCTCAGGTTCAACAAGTACTTCTTTATATAAATTATTAAACGATCTAACAATCTCTCTTGTTTGTTCAATCATAGGAAGCTGGTCTTCACCAACAGGAACCACATTAGCCTTAAACGCAGTAATATCTGCCGCCTGACTAATTGGATAAGTAAAAAATCCAGTAGGAATACTTTGCTTAAAACCTCTTAATTGAATTTCATTTTTAACAGTTGGATTTCTTTGCAATCTAGCAACTGTTACCAAATTCATATAATAAAAAGTAAGCTCACACAATTCAGGAACTAAAGATTGAATAAAAATTGTTGATTTCAAAGGGTCTAACCCACAAGCCAAATAATCAAGCGCAACCTCTGATATATTATTTCTAACCTTATTTATATCATCAGCATTATCTGTTAAAGCTTGTGCATCAGCAATCATAATAAAAATATCATCAAAATTCCCACCATTTTGCAAAATAACACGACGTTTAAGTGAACCAACATAGTGCCCTAAATGTAATTTACCTGTTGGTCTATCCCCTGTTAAAATAACATTTCTCATCTAAAAATCCTCTAAAAAAACTACTCAAAAATTTAATATGTTTTAATTTTATTGTCAAGTTAAGAGAAGCCTAAAAAAACAATAACATTTTTATTTGACAAAATACACAAAATATTATATCTTAAAGCAAATTATGTATTTTTATGGATAAATAATTAGGAAATAATAATAAAAAATATAAGATTATGAAAAACATTTTCAAACCTAGCGTGCTAGAGCGAATGTCGCGTTACACAGACCTAACAGTTGCCATCCACAATTTCAACTTCCATGCGGATGATGTTTTTAGCATTGCTCTGTTGAAGGCATTGTCAAAAGTTTGTGGTTTTAACCTCAAAGTCATTAGAACACGTGACGAAAGCATTTTGCAAACAGTAGATATGCGTGTTGATGTTGGCCTAAAATATTCAGAGGAAACTCTAGATTTTGACCATCATCAGAAAGACCCTAGTCTTATGCAGCCAGAAGGCATAAAACACTCAGCTTTTGGTTTGCTCTGTAAATGGTGCATGAAAGAGGATTTTCTTCAAATATATAGAAGAAAATATATCCTCGGCATCGAATATCAAGACAACAACGGCAGAGTACACGACTATTATGGCAATATAGGGTATTTTGTACACACGTTCCTACCCGCATACGGCGAAAACACAACGGTTGACAAAGCATTCGAAGATGCCCTCTTCTTAGCTGAAATTGTTTTTGAAAGAAGCGTTCGAATAATTCAAGGAATTTTTCAAGCAGAAAATGAGCTAGAAGACATCATCGTCGAAAAACTTTGCGACGATAGAATCATCGTTCTTAACCGCCCAATTTACATTTTGCCAGAGCTTCACCCAAACTGGAAGTTTGTTATTTCACCTCATCCAACAGGTGGCTGGAGCTTTATCGGAATGAATGGGCAACTAATTTGCAACGAGATTAGAGGCTTTAATGCTAAAGACCTAAAAGCCAAAGGAGTCAACGGAAAGTTCATCCACATAGGTGGCTTTACAGGCACTCTAGACGAGCTAGAAGATGTAAAAGAAATTTGCATCAATTCACTAAACCAAAATACCCGCTACTAAGCGGGTATTTTTATTATCATCAAAACGAAAACCTATTTTCTGACATCAAAAATTTCAAAACTATTTTTCAAATACTCATTCAGTTCTTCATTTTCAACAAGAGCAAGGCTTTTTTCTTCAGAAGCATTCACATCGCTTTCAACTTTTCTATATTTTTGCAAATAATATTCTCTAACTCCAAGCTCTTTTAATGTATTTGCAATTACATAAATATCTTCTATCGTTAAAAACCTTGGGTCACAAGTTGTCCTGCATTCAAAATGTTTCCCTGATTCTATCAAAATCTTAAGGCTCTGCTTAACCTTTTCCACATTTTGAGCACTTCCTGTTACTTCTTTATATCTCAAATCATCCAAAGGTGCTTTTATATCAAAACCAACCCAATCTACAACATCTATAACATCTTTAAAATGCTCAGGTAAATATCCTCCTGTATGGAGTCCAACTTGAAAACCCAATTCCTTAACTTCAATCATTGCACTTTTTAAAAACCTCTGCACCAATGGTTCACCACCTGAGAAAACCACTGCATCAAGAATCCCTTTTCTAGTTTTTAAAAAATCAACAAATTTATACCAAACAATATCGGTATTTATATTTATATCTTGCAAATGAGAATTGTGGCAAAATGGACATCGCCAAGGACAACCCTGCATAAAAACAACAGCAGACATCCGATTTGGAAAATCGACGATACTGAATTTCTCAATACCGCCGATTTTTATATTACCTTCCATCTAGGATAATAGCCTAAACTAACTAACCTAAATTATTCAGCTGCCATAGATAATGTATCGCTACAAATACACTCACGAACTTCACAACCATCAACAGCTTTTTCTTCACAGAAGCAACGTCTAGATTTAAATTCGCCTAACTTGCCAACATTGTATTCAGTAGTTGGACGGATATAGCCCATAACTCTACTATAAATCTCACAACGTTGTCTTTCAGAATTATCTAAAATTACGTCCTCGATATTAACTACGTTACTCATTTTTCTCCCTTTCATAACAGAACTATTTTACACTACTTTTTGCATATTTGCAAGCTTTTTTAGTTTATCTGCCTTCTTTTCTTTATCACAAATAGGACAGAATTCATGCTCACCGGCAATATATCCATGTTTAGGACAAACAGAGAATGTCGGTGTAATCGTAATATATGGAAGACGATAGTTAGCCAAAACTTTCTTCACAAAATCACGACAAACTTTAGCAGAAGAGATTCGTTGATTCATAAACAAGTGTAACACTGTTCCACCTGTATATTTAGATTGCAGTTTAGCTTGCAAATCTAATGCTTCAAACGGATCATCTGTAAATCCAACAGGTAATTGAGAAGAGTTTGTGTAGAATGGTGCATCAGGAGTGCCTGCTTGAATAATACCCACAAAACGTTTCTTATCTTCTCTTGCAAATCTTGTTGCAGCACCTTCAGCTGGTGTTGCCTCCAAGTTATACATATGACCTGTTTCTTCTTGAATCTTTACTAATCTATCACGAACAAAATCTAAAAATCTTTCAGCAAACTCTTGTCCCCAAGCATCTGTGATATCGTGTTTATCATCAGTAAAGTTTCTAATCATTTCATTCATACCATTAACACCAATGGTAGAAAAATGGTTTCTTAGTGTTCCCAAATATCTCTTTGTGAATGGGAATAAACCATCATCAATCAAGCGTTGAATAACTTTTCTCTTAATTTCTAATGATGTTCTAGCAATCGCCATTAACTCTTCAACACGTTGATATAAAGCTTGTTCATTACCTTTATACATATAACCTAATCTTGCACAATTGATTGTTACCACACCAACACTACCAGTTTGCTCAGCAGAACCAAACAAACCATTACCACGAGCAAGAAGTTCTCTTAAATCTAGTTGTAAACGACAGCACATAGAACGAATATGGCCAGGTTTTAATGAAGAGTTAAGGAAGTTTTGAAAATAAGGCAAACCATATTTTGCTGTCATTTCAAACAACAATTCAGTATTTTCGTTTTCCCAAGGAAAATCCCATGTCATGTTATATGTAGGAATTGGGAATGTAAATGGACGCCCCATAATATCGCCTCTCATCATAACATTGATGTAAGCTTTATTAATCATAGCCATTTCTTCACCCAAATCACCATAAGTAAAGTCTTGCTCAACACCACCAATATATGGCTTTTGGTCTCTCAAATCTTCTGGGCACACCCAGTCAAAAGTAAAGTTTGTAAATGGTGTTTGAGATCCCCATCGAGAAGGTACATTCAAGTTATAAATAAGCTCTTGCATGCTTTGCTCAACTTGATCATAAGTAAGTTTGTCTTTTCTTACATAAGGAGCAAGATATGTATCAACAGAAGAGAATGCTTGAGCACCAGCCCATTCGTTTTGAAGTGTGCCCATAAAGTTTACCATTTGACCAACAGCAGAACTTAAATGTTTTGGAGCACCTGCTTCAACTTTACCTGGAACACCATTAAAACCCTCTCTTAATAAGTTTTTCAAAGACCATCCAGCACAATAAGCAGCAAGCATACTTAAGTCATGAATATGAATATCACCATTTCTATGAGCCTCACCTACTTCGTGTGGATAAACGTGTGATAACCAGTAGTTTGCTGTAACTTTACCAGCCACATTCAAAATCAAACCACCATTAGAATATCCTTGGTTCGCATTTTCTTTAATACGCCAGTCAAGATTCTCTAAATATTCATTAACAGAGCTCTCAACATCAACAACTGTTTTGCCATCACTACGAACTCTGTTTCTTTTTTCACGATATAAAATATAAGCTTTTGCAGTTTTGAAATAGTTAGCAGAAATCAACACTTCTTCAACAATATCTTGTATATCCTCAATAGAAGGAAGAGATTCGTCAAATTTATGAGATAAAATCTTCATAACTTGAGCGCTAAGCAACCATGCGTCATCCGCACCAAACTCTAAAGTATTTTCGCCAGCGCGCAAAATGGCATTATATATTTTTTCACTATCAAATTCAGCTAACGTTCCATCTCTTTTTGTTACGCTTTTAAACGGCATCTTATATTTTTTTACTGATGACATTTGAAACTCGTTGTTTGCCATTTCTTGTTCTTCCCTTCTCTTAATTTTAATAAATTTCATTTTAAGTACTTTAAGCGATGTTCTACTATATATAGTGTTAAAAATAAGTTAAGAGCACAATATATTGTATAACAAACTTTCTCAGCCCATTTCCAAAAGCTGTTTACATAATGTAAAAAAAGACTCTTTTATACAAGTGTTCACAGTATATTTTTTTTAAATTTTCACATATCATATTAATAATAAAACGATTTTTTTTTTTTAAAACGTCCACAACCACCCCACCAATACATTTAAATATGTTACTAACAATTTTTTTGCACTTTTTTACCATATTTTATAAAAAAAAATATAAAGGTTGACCTCAAGATCTTTTATCTATATCATAACAAACGGAATATTAAATTTTATTGGAGATATAACGGTGGAAAAAGCCATTATTTGGGATTTAGACAATACTCTTTATTTCGAAACAGACGAATATAAAAATAAATTAAATGAAGCAACTGCTGAAGCTGCAATAAATGAATTCAAATTACCTTTAGACTTTCAAACCGCAACAGATTTAGTAAAAGAATCTTACTCTATATATCGTGACGGAGTCGAGCATTTTGCAAGAGAATATGGGCTATCACACAAAGAATTATATATTGCTTATCATAAATATAAAGAAAAGCACATTCCTATGATAACTCCATACCACGGACTACTTGAAAAATTACAAGAATTAAAGTTTCCTCAATATATATTCTCAACATCATCTAAAGATATTTGCGAAAAAATATTAAAACACATTGGATTATATGAATTCTTTAAAGGTAGATTCTATTCTGTTGAAGATTTTGACACATATAAGAAAAACGAAAGCTCAGACGTTTATCAAAAAGTGTGCGATAAAATACAAATGGATCCTAAAGACTGCATTTTCATAGATGATAGTTACTCGAATCTACAATATGCAAAAGAATTGGGCATGACCACAATTAGAGTCTATTACCGAAACAATTCTGCAAAGGATATGGATTTTATCGATTCGGCATATAAGGGAATCGAAGAAACAATCGAAGGATTAAAAAACGATTACAACTGCTAAAAAAAGGGGACTAACTAAGTCCCTTTTTATTACTCTAATTCATCTATTTCACTACAAATCCTAGATTCTATTATATAGTTTTCAGGACTATCTAATTTTTTTTGCTCATCTAACATTTCATTTTGCCAATGAAGCATTTTTTTATTTAAATAATCCACATATTCATTATAGATACTTTCTGCAGCACTTTTAGCATCTTCATTTGGTGCAACAATTTTAATTCCTATATCTTGAGAAGCTTTATATGTTTGCTCTTTTAATATGGGTAGAAAATGCAACAATGCTTCAATATATATTTGCATATGAGTATTTTCATGTCTAAGAGCTAATTTATATCTACAAGAATCCTTAGGCAAATCATTCGCAATATATATTTTCGGAGTATAATATCCTAAAAAAACCTCAATATTTTCAGGAAACACACATTTGTACCCCTTACTTACCCCAATCTGTTGAGTATCAACCTTTACTTCAAAACCACTACGAACAGAAGTAAGCCCATCAATATTAGCATCTTCATCATATTTATTTTCAACATAAATATCACTTCTTTTGCGTTCTTTTTTTATAAATTCCCTATTTTTTTCAAAATCATATTTAAGACGCCCCAAAGAATACTCAACTTTAATTTTAGGCTTTTCTATAATTCCAAGACACTCTTCTTTATATCGCTTCAAATCATCATTTGCGCAACATATATTAACAAAAGAGCAACTAAAAATTAATGCAAAAAAAACTTTTTTCATATACACTACCTACAATATAATACTTAACGGAGTCTTCATTATGAAATATATGTATATTCTTTTATATTTATTGTCTAGTTTTTTTACATATAATTCTCTATTAGCAAAAGAAGAAGAGCATAAATATGCTTTCTTCATACCAAACAATGCCTTTCAGGAAAATACATCTGTTAAAGAATTAACCCCCCCAAAAAAAACACAAAAAAAATTAAAAAGAGCAACCCAAAAAACACCTCAACAAACAACAGAAACACAAACACCTAATAAACTAAAAAAGACTCTCCCTATAGTTATCAAAGAGTTAAGACCTCTTGTTGAAGTAACAAGCAGTGAATTACCAAAACCTCAAAACAAATATCAACTAGATGAAAATATCAACACCAAGGCTCTAGTAAAAAAAGACAAACCTCAACCAACAGAAGATGTAGAAATTGCCCAAGAAGTATCACCTCTTGAAAGATACAAAATAGAAGATATCAACGATTTACTAAGAGAAACACCTCATCCAAACCCAAAACATCCCAAATTCAAACAACTATACAATTTATATGCTCTAGAACTACGCACATTGTATAAATATAAAAAACTCCCTACAAATCTTGAACAAGAGAAACTCCTAAAAAAAGCCAACACCATACGTCGCTTTGAAGTAAAATAATCTAAATTATGATGCTTTTTTTATATCTTTTATTTGCCTTGTATTATAAAGAGCTTTTTTTGTTGCATCTAAATAAGCGTACCCATAATACCTATCTGGCTCTAAATGAGCTCCCTCTGCCCATTCGTTCCATGCATTAATAAATACAAATTGCTCATTTTTGCCATGCTCTTTTTGTGTATATTTTATACAATCTTCTAACCATTTTTGATAAACAAACGGAGTACATCCCTCAAAAACAGAACCTCCACTAAACCCTTTTCTTGCAGTATTATCCCACCTTGGAAACACTGTTTTATATAAGGTAAAATCAGTTTGATACAAATGCTTATTTTGTTTTATATAATAACTAAAATCATAAACATTTAAACGACTTGCATTAAAAAACATCTCTTTTTCAACAAGAGGCGCTATCACCATATGAGGTGGAAACTCAACAACGGCATTTGCATTCCATATTTTAGGATTTTCATTAAAAGAAAAAGAATTAGTCAAACAAATATAAACATCATCGATTCCATTTTTCTTACATATTTCTTTTAGTTTATTTACAAAACCACAAAATCTCTCATTATTAAATAAACTAGCCCTATAAACAACAAGCACCGGCGCTCCATTTATTCTAATGTATCTATTATCCTTAAAAAATGGAATAATATCTTCAGCAAACTTTTCATCATCTCCATCTTTTAACTCTTGTTTCATTAAAACTTCTCTATCACCACCATCCCATAATTTAGACCAATTTTCATTTGCCCAACACAAACAAAAAGGAAAATCAATATCTTTATTTTTAAGCCAATTATATATCGGCTTTTCCATCAACTTCTTTCCTGAAAACCAATAATAATGAAAACAAAAACCATACACGCCATAAAGTTTAGCAAGATCAACTTGTCGCTTCATAACTTCAATATTAGATAAGTCATAAAACCCCACATCTATAGGAAGCTGTGGTTGATAATGCCCCACAAAATGAGGAAGCGCTTTGGTAACATTGGTCCATTCTGTAAAACCTTTTCCATGCCATTTTTCATTTTCTTCAAACAAATGATATTGAGGAAGATAAAAAGCAATTAACTTTGTTAAACCTTCTTTATTCATACCACTTTCATCTTTTTCAACAAAATTGTCTCTCAATTCACATACATTAAATAAATGAGTAGCAAAATCAGACATTTCATAATTATTTTTTTTACTCGTTTTAATATAATGAAATAATGGGCAGATATTCATATCAATAAGCTGAGGAAAGCTTTTAAGATATTCACCCCCATCAAATTCTTTACTAGGATTACGTCCTTCTTTCCAACCATTTATCACATAGTGCTTAAGAGCACCACCCTTCAAATTTTTAACATCAGGATTTTTTTCTAAATACCACTTTTCATCAAATAATGACGTTTTTTTAATTATCTCTATTTGACGCCTTATATTATATTCGCACTTATTTATTAAATGAAAAAATCTAAGCATTTTTAAAGTACCCAGTCTCATATCATACCTCCATCTATTTAATATAAACTGGTATTTTACATACCTTAACAATCATTTTACCTGATTTAGTTAGCTTTTTTTGAATAAGAGTTCGCTTTAATGCAACCTTAAAAAATGACCAAAAATAAGCATTATCTTCAATTTGAAAAATATCAAAACCTTGAGCCCCAACTATTGCACCAAACAATCGTTCAACAACATGCGCCAAAGTTTCATCTTTTATTTTTCCATTAGTTTTATCAAAATCTTTCAATGAATATAAGCTTAATGGTTTTAATAAATTAGCCCGACACAAAAACATACATCCTGCAATAAAACTTAAATGCACAACTTTTTCAAATCCCATTTTTTCCATTGCAATATTTATATCATCCATTAAATGCCAATAATGCCTTCCCTCATTGCTAAAACAATGCTCAGATCCTAACATTCCTACATTTTTTTGCTCATCTAATATTTTTATGTTATTCTTAACTCTCTTTTTTGATTTAAGCATACTATCCCACATAATTTTGCTCCAAAGAGCATTATCTAATCTTCTATTTTTAATAAACGTATAGTTGCTACTTTTCTTACCCTTTGTATGTAACTTCAAAACATACTCATAATCCTCTAAGTCTATCTTATGCAAAAAATCAATAAACGGACCAATATCGTACCCTCGATTCTCTATCACCCATATTTTTGCTAAAGGATGCTCATCTAAAATACGATTCTTTATTTTTTCATCATCTATAACCATTGTTACAAACAAATCATAATCTATTTTTGATAGATTTTTAAGCCTTTTTAATATCTCGCCTAACTGCTCAATATAATACAAATGAAGATGCACTGCTAATTTTTTCATAACATTAATTTCTCCACCCTAAAACACTATTTAATAGTAAAATTTTTGTTTTTTTCTTCATCGGCAAAATCGATGAATTAACAACATCTTTAACATTAATAAAGCTTCTAAAAATAGCATTAAGACATCTTTTTTGCACATATTTACCGCAAATTTCATTAAATATATCTTCGCTTATAATCTTTTTTACCTTATTAACATAAGCTAGTTTTTCAAGCACCGAAACCACATCTTTTATCGTTTTTTTATCTTTAATTTTTGCTCGCCCAATCGTTACATAATTATCTAAAACAAAAACCTCTTTTTCATTTAAAGCGATTCCATAATATAAAAACCAAAGTTTATGAAAAACTGCTTTTTCCTTTCTAATCTTAAACTTTTCAATTTTTGAAGTCATATCCGGATGAAACCTATACTTATATAAAACCTCATCAATGTTATAAAGTTTTGCATATTTTCCAAACTCCCAACAAAACTGCCTATCATTTAAGCTTATAAACTCTTCATTATAACGAATATTATATTTTTTTATAATATCACGTCTCATCATAATTGTCGGATGATGTATTGGCGATTTAAATAAAAACATCGCCATAATCTCTTCATGATTTTTAGGACCATAAATATTTTTAAACCGATTTAGCTCTCCAAATTTTTTATATCCGCTACCAACAAGCCCAACATCAGAATTTGCTTCTAAAAAATTAAATTGCTTTTCTAAACGATAAGAAAGCATTTCATCATCATGATTCATAAGAGCAATATATTTACCTTTTGATTGCTCTAATAACTTATTATAACTTTTTGCGATTCCAATATTTGTATCATTTTCCAAATATCTAATTCGTTCATCTTTAAATTTCTCAATAATTTTCTTAATCCTTTTATCATAAGGACTATCATTTAATATGATGAACTCAAAATTTTGAAAAGACTGATTTAATACACTTAAAATCGCTTTTTCTAAATACTCTTTTTTAGTCTGATAAATAGGCATTATCACAGATACATCAATAGTCCGTGACACAAAAACCATCATAACCTCTCTTGATAATCTAAACGTCCGCTTAAATTAACCAACTTTCGATAATGATATATAATACTAAAAGATATAATATAAAATATATACAAAAGTTCTATAATATAAACTAAAGTATATATAACAAAAAAGCCTCCAAACTGGAGGCCTTTTTTCTAATCAACTAAACTTAATCATCACCGATTCGTAATGCTTCAATAAATGCAGACTGAGGAACTTCAACCTTACCAAATTGACGCATTCTAAGTTTACCTTTTTTCTGCTTATCAAGAAGCTTACGCTTACGAGTTACGTCACCACCATAGCATTTTGCAGTAACATCTTTGCGCATAGCTGAAATTGTCTCACGAGCAACCACTCTTCCACCAATAGCCGCCTGAATTGGTATCTTAAATAAATGCCTTGGGATTAAATCTTTCAATCTTTCACAAATCTGACGCCCTCTAGATTCTGCCTGACTTCTATGACACATAAATGCAAGCGCATCAACGGGCTCTTCATTAATCAAAATTTGCACCTTAACTAAATCTGATGCTTGATAATCTGTAAGCTCATAATCAAAACTTGCATAACCACTAGTAATAGATTTTAGCCTATCATAAAAATCAAACACAATTTCATTAAGTGGAATTTGATATACAACCATTGCTCTTGCACCAACATAGGTCAACTCTTGTTGCACACCTCTTCTTTCTGTACAAAGCTTTAATACAGCCCCCAAATAATTATCCGGCACCATAATTGTTGCTCTAACCATAGGTTCCTCAATATTAGACACTGTTGATAAATCTGGCATATCAGCAGGATTATGAAGCATTATTGTCTCACCCTTAGTTAGATTAATCTTATACGCAACAGACGGAGCTGTTGTAATAATATCCAAATCAAACTCACGCCCTATTCTCTCTTGGATAATTTCCATATGCAAAAGCCCTAAAAAGCCACATCTAAAACCAAGGCCCAGCGCTGCAGAATTTTCATTTTGATATTCAATACTAGCATCATTTAATTTCAATTTAGCAAGAGCATCTTTTAATGCCTCATATTGACTACTATCTACAGGAAAGATTGAACAAAATACCACAGGAACAGAAGGTTTAAAACCTGGTAAAGCCTCTTCACATGGGCGCTTATTATCAGTAATAGTATCACCCACACTACAATCGCCAACACTTTTAATAGATGCTGTAATAAAACCAACTTCACCTGCCGATAATTCTTCTACATCTTGCATCTTAGGAGTAAATACACCGATTCTATCAACAGAATATGTTGCATTGTTACTCATCATACGGATAATTTGTTTTTTCTTTAATGTTCCGTCTTTCACACGAACCAAAATAACAACACCCAAATAAGCATCATACCAACTATCAATCAAAAGTGCTTTCAATGGTGCATCAGCATCGCCAACAGGACAAGGCAAATTTTTAACAATCGCTTCAAGTAAATTATCAACACCGAGACCTGTTTTACCAGAGGTTTCCACAGCCTCGCTTGCATCAATACCAATCACGTCTTCAATCTGAGATTTAACCTTTTCCACATCAGCAGATGGTAAATCAACCTTATTTAATGCAGGCACAATTTCATGATTATTATCTATTGCTAAATACACATTTGCAAGAGTTTGCGCCTCTACACCTTGTGTTGCGTCAACCACCAAAACAGACCCTTCACACGCAGATAAAGATCTTGATACTTCATAAGAAAAGTCAACGTGTCCTGGTGTATCAATTAAATTAAGCAAATAATCTTTACCGTCTTTTGCTTTATAATTAAGTCTAACAGTCTGCGCCTTAATTGTAATACCACGCTCTTTTTCAATATCCATAGAATCAAGCACTTGTTCTGTCATCTCACGACGTTCCAAACCACCACAAGTTTCAATAATTCTATCCGCAATAGTAGATTTACCATGGTCAATATGCGCAATTATAGCAAAGTTTCTGATTTTTTCCAAATCATACATATATTTCATCCTTTTTAATACCAAACTTAAGCCTTTGATAACCTATATTTTAGAATAACGCAACAAATTTTATATTTTCTTATTGCATATCACCTTATTTTATGCTTTAATAAACCAATAAGATATTTTGATGTTTAATAAAATGGAGGCTGTTATGATTAAATTCATTGATATAGAGTTTGGCTCTTCTAGATATAAAGAGCTTTTAGACTTACGTTACAAAGTTCTCTTACAGCCTTTAGGATTAAAGTTTTTAGATTCTTATCGCGAAGAAGAAACAACATTTTTGCACATTGGTTGCCTAGAGGGCTCAACCGATAAGCTAATTGGTGGTTTAATTTTAGTTCCTGTTGATAATGAAGAAATAAGAGTAATGCAAGTTGCCATTGATCCCGTACATCAAGGCGAAGGAATTGGCCGTAAATTAATTGAACACACAGTATCTATTGCCAAAGAAATCGGATATGAAAAACTCGTAATGCACGCGATGCTCTCTGTTGTTGGTTTTTATGAAAAACTAGGCTTCAAACAAGATAGCGACTTATTTGAAGAAAAAGGCATAAGCTTTGTTCGTATGGTAAAAGACCTATAAATCTATTTTGCAACAAACATCATTGGTAACGCTAAAATTAAAGCAAGACACCCAAACGCCAATTGATTTTTTATGGTTTGCTCCTTAAATTTTACAGCCGACCAAACCATAACAAGTGGTGCTGAAAGCCTCATAAAAAAGCTAACAAATGAAACCGGCATAATAGCTACCATTGAGGCTAAAATAAGTGTTTCATAACAAACATTAAATATCCCCGCCACAACAACCTCTTTTTGTGTAAAGATATTTTTAAAATCCACTTTTGACACACCTTTTTTTATCACAAACAACAGCATTGTTATATTAGAAATAACCAAATATGGATACCATCCAATACCTGATATACCAATATGATCCATAACCGAGCACCCACCAGCAAAAATAACTGCAATAAAAAACATTCTTTTTTCAGAAATACTCATACGCCTAGCATCTCCTAAAAAGCAATAAAAACCACCTAAAACACCCAACAAAACAATAGACATTAAATGAATAGGCTTAAGTCCTTCATCTAAAAATAAATTCATTGTTATTGATGCAAGACTCAAAGATATAAAAGGAAAAAACACCGACGATGATGTGCTTTTTTTATTAATTATTTGCATAGACCACACAGCACCCCATACAAAACCACCTTTTAGCACTGCTGCTAATAAAGACCAAGGATTTAACTTCATCAAAGAAATAGAATTTAAAAACACTTCATACATAAAAGGAATACTAAAAATTATTGCAACCACAATCCACACACCAACAAATAGCGATGAAAAATTAGGCACATACTTTTCTGCCACAGGTTTAAATAATAATGGCTTTAACACTCCCAAACTAAGGATTATAATACCTATCATAAATTGAAATACCGTCATAATCAAAATCCTTTAAATATCATTACTTCTATAACAAGCACAAAACATTTAAAACAATCTTAAAATTCATATATCACTTATAACTACAACCATATTCTTTTTTTCTTCAATAACATTAATAAAAATAGTTTAAAAAATAATAATTATTGATTATACTCCCCCTCAAGAACAAACTTAATGGAGATAGAAATGATAATCAAAAACATTTTTTGGGATGTAGATGGTGTACTAGCCAACTTAAATTTCGCATACTACAATTTTTTAACAAAGCACCCAAAATATGCACCACAATTTGGTAATATGACATGGGAAGAACTCCCAAAAGTTTTACCCATTGTTCCTAAATATGGCGCCTTAGAGCTAAAAACTCACCCAACACTTGGAACTGAGCTTGATTATGATTTTTGTCACTCTCCAGAGTTTTTTACTAATAGACCGCTCTACCCAAATGTTATTGAAACATTAAAATATTTTCACGAACAAGGTTATCGTCAATTTACATTATCTGCAACATTTGATGTAGAAACAAAAACAAAATTCTTAAATGAGCTCTTAGCTCCTGTAACAGATTTTCTTACCATAAAATGTGTTCAACATGGCAAATTCATGCACGACACAGCCAAAGAAGATATGCTCAAAAAATGTTTTGAAGAGTATAATCTAAAAGCCGAAGAAACAATTTTAGTTGATGACCGCATATATAACCAATATGCAACTATTAATGTTGGCGCACATCCAATTAGATATCGCTGTGAATTTACATCAGATTTACCAGAAGAGCTAAACTTCATTCCAGAAGTTTATAGCATGGAAGAACTAAAAGAGTGGTTATCTAAAAATAGCACATTAGAGTAATAAAAAAATCCCCAAAATTTGGGGATTTTTTTATTACCATATGGAAAAGCTTATTTAATCCACTTTAATGCTTCTTCATACTCTTCAGGAGTATTAATATCAGCAGGAGCTTCATCAATAAGCTTCATATTATCAACTATCATTGCTCTAATTGTCATGCCATTTTCAAGAGCTCTAAGTTGTTCCAAAGCCTCTCTTTGCTCCAAAACACCAACAGGAAGAGAAACCATTTTCTGTAAAGAAGATGCCTTAAACACATAAATACCAATATGGTGATAATAGTCTTTATTATCACATTTTTCTGGATTACGAATATAAGGAGCGCCAGCACGAGTAAAATACAAACAACGTCCCTCTCTTTCACCTTCTCTTAAGCCCATACAAATTTTCACCATACTTGGGTCGCTAACATCTTTTTCATTCTTAAAAATCATACCACATGTAGCAATATCACAATCTGTACGTTCAATCATATCAATCAATGAAAGATTGATTTTTGGGTCAACATTCAACCCATCGCCTTGAAAGTTAACTACAATATCATATTTACTACCATCTGGGTCCAATTCTTTTAACGCTGCTGAAATACGGTCTGTTCCACTAGGCAAACTAGGGTCCGTCAAAATAGCCTTTGCACCAAATTTTTTAGCCTCATCAACAATCACTTGGTCACCAGCTGCAATAACAATATCACCAGGAACACAAGCTTTCACATTTTCATAAACTCGCTGAATAAGTGTTTTACCATTAATATCCAACAAAGGTTTATTCGGCAAACGAGTAGATGCCATTCTAACTGGAATCATTGTAATAATTTTTGACATAACATATCCTTTCTTTAGTTACTATAAATACACTAGTAACATCATTTCACATAAAAAGAAAGATATTTTTATTAAAATACCTCATAAAAAAGGAACTTCGATTTTAAATAGCCCACCCTTTTACATATTTATAAAACTATTGCAATAATATATTTTAAATGCTATAAACTTACACAAATAAAAATAATTATGTAACTTAAACTAATTTATTATGTCAAAAAAATTTAAAAGTCTTCTTGTTATACATTACACAAAAGACGACATTAAAGCAGACTGCCTTGTTGAAGTAAACAATGAAAAAACTTCAATTACCGCATTTAACGAAAAACGTGGTTTTGAAAACTTTATTCACACTGCTGATTTCAGAAACCTTTTTATTCACATGCTCCAAGTCTTAGTAACATTTGAAAAGAACGGAGGCTATAAAGATGTCTGTATAAAGGCAGAAATCAACACTGTTAAAACAAAAGACAAAAACCCAATGAATGACTATCAGGTCATAAGGGCAATACTTTGTTCTATTTGGGGATTAACCCTAATTTATCCAGCAACAAAGTTAGAAAAAATTACCCTTATTGTCGATGCCATGCACCAAAGCGCTGTTGAAGAACTCCTAAGGGATGAAAACTACAAAGATTTTGTTGATAGTTTTAGTAATCATCCCACAATGGTAGAGTACATCGAGCGTTATTATGGCACCAAAAAACGCTAACTAAAAAAGCCTCTTTTCTTAAGAGGCTTTTTTATTGCACAAACACAATTATTTTTTCTATTGCAAATCAACACAAAATATCATATACCAAAATCGATACTTATATATATGTTTAATAAAAAAATATTACTATGTTAAATTCTACTTTTAAAATCGGACTTAGAATTGTTCTGTTCGTATTGGTGCTTGGATTACTTGTTTTTCTAACATTACATGTTCCATACGTCTGGAATAATTTTTTTGAGTTGCTAGATGGATCCCTAATTACTTTCCATGACTGGTTTAAGCTATGCATTAGTGGCGGTTATGTACTACTTATTGGCATTCTCGTACCAATTATAGATGCAGCTGCAATTGCAACCATCATTCTTGGAATCATATATTGGGTATTATTAAAAGACTTTATAAAGTCAATATCTGACGAAATCTCAGAAGCTTTCAACGAATAGCAACCAAATCACCAAAGGCTCTCTAAAAAGAGAGCCTCTTTTTTAAACAAAATTCTACCTACAAAAAACCTTTACATTTATTAAAACACCAATATAATCGCTTACAAAATAAAATAATTATGAAACCTAATTTTTATGAGTATGAAAAGATTTTTTCTAATTTTTGTGACACTGTTTTTGGCATCAGCAATATTGGTAGGATGCGAAAGTTTTGACAATCCTGCAAATGCGAAACGTATTGGCTCCGGCTACATAAAAAAAGATGGCAACATCTGTTATGTAGAAGTAGATGGCTTTAGATATTCGCCAACATACGTTTACACCATCAATCCAATCAAAAAAGAATTCTCTCTCCCACCCGAAGGAACAGAAGTAACTCTTTTTACAATGTTTGACACTCCAACTATCGAATTCATAGTTGGAAACGTAAGCGAAGAGGAGCTTAACGAATATTTCACAAGCAATTCAACAATCGCATGGATATTTCTCGGTGTTTTCTTAATTAGCATACCGATATTGTTTATAACAGAACCCAAAGCCAAAAACGTTCATTGTTATTAAACAAAAAAAGGGGAGCCACCAAAAGCCTCCCCTTTTTTTATATTCCAAACCAATTAGTTTGCTTTATAATTTTTTATCAATTTTCTATATTGCAAATATCTACGCAACCTATGCCCTCTAAATGACAACAGCTTATTATCATCTAAATCAACAAGTTCTTTTGCAAATTCTTCAAACATCAATGGTTTTAAAGTTTCATCAGCCCCCTCACACCTTCCTAGCTGATGTTTTAATATCATTGGCACAAAGTCTCTTACCAAAAAACGTTTCGACTCTATGTGTTCATCCCCTTCATAACAACTAAACACATGTTTAATACCTGTCAGATAATCCCTAATCTGCACCGGATTAGCTTTAATATGGCACAAAGACACCTCTAATATTCTATAAAAATATAAACATATATCTAAATATAGAGTTTTCGGCTTTTTTGATAATATTTCATAAGCAAAAGGATAATCCTCAAACTGAAGATGAGGGATAAAACGAGATTCTCCAATCAAACTTCTTTTATATAGTTTTGCATAAGGAGCAAAACCATTTGAATATTTTTTCTTTTTACACGTAATTAAAGCAGGATTTAAAACAATCTTTCCTTTTATCTTTTGCTCATCAATTGGCATAATTTCAACATTTTCACTAAAGATTCTCTTATGTTTATATTGAACAAAATCAACTCCATTTGCTTCAGCCTGTCCAACAATAATGCTAAGCATCTGAGGATGAACAAAATCATCACTATCAACAAAACATATCCATTCACCAATAGCCTCATCAAGCCCTCTATTCCTTGCAACAGATGCTCCCTGATTTTGCTGAGATATAACTTTTATCCGACTATCCTTTTGTGCATAATAAGATAATATTGAAGCACTATCATCTTTAGAGCCATCATCAACACATATAACTTCAAAATCATCAAACGTTTGATTAAGCAAACTGTCTAAACATTTAGATATATATTTTTCAACATTATATACAGGAATAATCACAGAAACCTTAGGCATCAATCCCCCTTTTGATATAAAAACTTCAATCATTATCTGTGATAACACAAACGAACGTTTAATTTCAACATCTTTTTTAAAAATAAAGAATTTATTTTACACCTAAAATCAATAGCTAACCATTTTCACTCTTAAGCCTATCCCCTGTTAAATTAAACGTTCGTTTAATACAGCATATATGCTGTATATGAAAAAAGCAATAATGTTTATTTTTTTTGTATGTTTAGGGGGATAAGAGTTTTATATTAAAAGCGTCCAAATTAATCGAACGTTTAACTTAGCGCAGGATATTTTTTTTTATGAATACCACTTTTAAGCCAACTATATCAGTAATTATGCCTGTATATAACTCAGCACAATTTTTACCTAAAGCCATAGAAAGTATTACAAATCAAACTCTTTCAAATTGGGAATTAATTTGTATCAATGATGGATCAAAAGATACATCTTTAGATATTCTAAACAAATTCGCCCAAAAAGATATACGTATAAAAATTATAAATCAAAAAAATCAAGGACAAGCTATCGCTCGTAATAAGGGTTTGGATGCAGCAAATGGTCAATATATTTATTTTCTAGATTCTGACGATAGTATACACGAACAAACATTTGAGATAATGTATAATGTTGCTAAAAAAACAGAATGTCCCATTGTTGCCATGGATAATATACTAAAATTAAGCAATCTAGATAAAAATAATAAAAATTATCAAATTGATAACATTGAATATTACATACACAACAATCCACTCCAACACTTATTACACAGTTCATGGTCAAGCTCTGTTATTTGGAATAAATTATATAAAAAGGAAATCTTAAAAGGGTGGAAATTTATTGAGGGCATTTACTATGAAGACTGGCCACTTGTTACATGTTTGTTTTCAACCATAGATAAATATGCTACAATTCCTTATGCGCTATACATATACAATGATACAAACATTTCAACAGTTAGAAGTACTTTTACCATTAAAAAAATAAATGACTACATTACAGGTATTCGCTTCACTCACCAATATTTTCAAACAAAAGACAAAATAAAGTACGCAAAAGAAGTTAGAAAAAAAAGAATTTCAACATCCATAAAGGTCATGATAAAAGATGCAACAAGAGAAAAACAAAATCGTAAAGAACTTATTGCACATTTAACAAAAAATCTAATTGAACTAAAAAAAGAGAGGATATGGCATTATTCAGACCTTCCATTCAAGTTTATATTTCGTTTCTTTAAAATGTACATAAAAGGATACTAAAATGAAAACATATTATATCGTATCAGGAGGATTTGATCCCATTCATGAAGGACATATTGAATTAATTAAATCTGCATATATGGAATCAGATGGAGTCATTATATTATTAAACTCCGATGACTGGCTTCGCCGAAAAAAAGGAAAAGAATTTATGACATATTATACAAGATTCGTCATTTGCAATAATTTAAAAGGTGTAATAGATGTCATAAATTTTAACGATGAAGATAATACAGCCTCTGACGGAATAAAAAAAGCTAGAGAAAAATATCCAAATGATAATTTAGTTTTTGCCAATGGAGGAGATAGAACTCAAAACAATATCCCCGAAATCCAAACATGCAAAGACTGCAATGTAACATTGAAATTTGGTATTGGAGGCAACACCAAAGCAAACTCATCTTCATGGATTTTAAAAAATTGGGAAAAAAATAATGATTAAAGTATCTGTAATTATACCAGTATATAACACTGAAAAATTTTTACCACAATGCCTTGATTCTGTCATAGGTCAAACCCTAAAAGAAATTGAAATAATTTGCATAAATGATGGTTCAACAGATAATTCACTATCAGTACTAGAAAACTATGCCCAAAAGGATCATAGAATAAAAATTATCAACAAAATCAATGAAGGCGTTAGCATTGCAAGAAACATTGGTATACATATTTCTAAAGGAAAATATATATCATTCATAGATAGTGATGACTATATAGAAAAAAACACATTAGAATTATCTTTTAATAAATTAGAAGAAGATAATTCTGACATTGTAATTTTTGGTACAAATAATATAAATATAAATAACCAAAAAGAAGATAATAAAAATAATACCATATTACTAAATATTAAGTCTACATCAAATATCTCAAACAACTTAAACGCCATAATACACTTACAACATAATATATGGGATAAAATGTATCGTAAATCATTTTTACAAGAAAAACAAATATCGTTCCCCCTAAATATAGCTATAGGAGAAGATGGTGTATTTTCATTAATCTGTTATATTAATAGTGCAAAATATTCCATAATCCCCATATCTCTATATAACTATAGAATTGGAAGAAATGGCTCTGCAACAACAAATAACATTAATGCAATACAACAACAATTTGAAGCATTCAAATCTATAGAAAATTATAAACTATTCAGACAACAAAACGAAAATACACAAAAAATTATAATTAACAAGTTTTTAGATGGTTGCTTATATCTTTTAAAAAACTCACCCAAGCAAAATATTAAGACCCATATAACTCATATAAAACTATTTACAAAATACCTTATTAAAACCTACGGATATTCAAAAATAAAAAAATTAGAAAGCTATAAAAAAATAAATAATAAAATTTCTCCCATAAGAATTTTCTTAAGAAAAATTTTCCATTTAGAAAACTCAAAAGATAAAAAAGAAAAAATACTAACATTTTGTTTCTTTAAAATAAAATTTAAAAGAAACAATACAACTAAATATTTTAACAATATTAAAAAAAATTCTGTTCTACTATTTGAAGCACAACCACATCACGGAGAATGCCTTCCCGCTTATATTAAATATTTAAATGATTTAGGTTTTCATGTCGATATTTTAATGCTTAAAAAATTAATAAAAACAAAACCTTTTTGTAGAATGCCTAGAAACTCTAGATTTAGAATATTTAAATACAATTATTCAAATATAGATGAAATACTAAAAAATAAAAATATTTTGCACTATAAACATATTATAATAACAACCGCAATACATAACTATACCCCCCAAATTTCGGTCATTGAACAATATCCAACTTTAAAAAAACACCCATCTATTTACATTATAGAGCACGATATAAAAGATATCAGTAAGAATAAAGAAGAAAATTATCTTATTTCTAATAGAATTATAACCCTATGGAACTTTCACAAAGGAATAATGATTAATCCACATTATTTCGGAAAAACAAAAATCACAGCAAAATCAAGAAAAAGCACTTTTATTGTAGTTGGAAATATTGAAGCCAAAAGAAAAAATCATAAAATATTGTTTGATAGCATTGAAGCGTTGCACAAGAAAAATAAAAATTTTAATGTTATCATTATTGGCAGAAATAAAGACAATAACTATAAGATAAAGGATAACATAAAAGAACATCTAACAATTACGGGATACTTAAATTTTCCTAAAATGTTTAAATATATGGAAAAAGCTGACTTTTTCATCCCCTTATTGGATAACAACAATCAAGACCACAATAGATATTTAGAATCAGGTGTTTCAGGTTCAATTCAGCTGATTCTAGGATTCAAAAAAATACCAATTATTCAACAAAAATTTGCAGACTTTTATGGCTTTAACTCTTCAAATGGAATTATATATACAGAAAACTTAACAAATGCAATGGAAAAGGCTCTTGAATTAAATCAAACTAATTATAGCCAAAAACAATTCAACCTTAAAAAATATGCTGAATCTATTTATAAAATATCAATATCAAATTTAGATAACATATTAAAAAATGCACTATCAACAAAAGAGTAATTAACACCAAAGCCTCCAAATGGAGGCTTTAATTATAACTAATCGGGACGATAAAAATTAACATTCTTGTCATTAGTTTTTATCCCTTTTATATATAAATCATAACTCTTTGCAATATGTCCTAAATCAAGCGCTTGATAGCCCTCAAGAGCTAAATCGTAGCTCAATGGCTTAGCCGTTGGTCCTAAAATGGATATTACAATTTTATTTTTATCTATTGTTAGAGCTTTATTCAAAATATCATCATATTCACTAAACGCATTCATACTCGGACCATATATATACTCAACAGATTTCGCATTATCAAAGATATTATGTGTTATTTTATCAAACACTGTCTTTCCTGTAATAATAACAACATCTCTCCCCTCCCAAATCTTACGAAACTTCGCAAAATATCCATCCATATCATAATTAATATAATAAGAATATGCGAGTGTTACTTCTGTTGGATAGTATTGTTTATTCATATCAACCCAAGGAAGTGTAATCCCCCTAAAATGCTCTCCTTTTTTCCTCCAAAAAACTTTATTTTCTTCTGTCGTATTTTCTTTAGAGTAAAAAGCAATTCGAGGAAGCCCAATCATAACCCTCTCATTAGAAGATTGTAATATTTCTACCAATCTTTTTTGCAACTTCTCATCAAATGATTGAAACGGAATACCTTTCCCATTTACAATAGACAACTCCCCATCGCCAAATCTACAAATACTCTTTTTTTCTTTCACTAAAATATCCAAAGTTTCATCTACATTCATAATTTTAGGAATAGGTAAATTTTTAACTTCATCAGCTATTTCGTACTTTATTTCTTGTATAAAATTTTCAATATAATTATCGATAATCCGACGAATTCTCTTTTTTAATGACATTCCCCCTCCTTTATTATCAATTTTCAAATCACATATAAGGGTTTATAACATATACACACGTTTATTTTCAACATCTTTTTTAAAATAAATAATCCTCTCTCTTTTTCTATATTTATAGCTTCAAATCTATTACCCCATTGAAAAATTGTAGTAAAACACATCATCGCAATTATTTTTATTGGCGACAATCAAATCCATGATTTCAATAAAAAAAGCTTCTGCAAAAAAACAGAAGCTCTTTTAGTTATCAACTTAACGAATGTGTGATATGCCTTTTACATACACCACATTCTCAGCATTCAAACCAACTCTTGCCTGTCGCGATACAACATCAAGCAACTCCTTTGGAGGAGTTTTAACAAAAACAGAGTTGCTCATCTCAATCAATATTCGCTTAATAAAACGAATTTGCCTTTTAAGATTACGCATTTCCTCTACCTTTGTTTCAAAATTCACACCCGATGCCTTCATAACAGACACTTCCTTTGAACCTATTCTCTTCAACCTTTTGAGTTCAACAAGATCTTTCTCCATCATAGGTCGAAAATCAGATGATGAATTACAATTAAACGCAATCACATCAACCTTTTCATCTGGAGCATGCAAACTGCCTAACCACACAAAAGTATAGTTACGATCGCTCATAGGGTTTGATATAAGCAAAGTACTCTTGAAATAATAATTTTCCGTTTTCATAGTTTGTTTTTTTAGATTAAAATTTAAATTCAATCAAACCATTACAGCGCCTAAGTTTGCTCAAAGTAATGGCAAAAAACCAAAACAAATGAAAATCCAACATAAAACAACCATAATAATCTGATAACAATACTATTTTATCACAAAAAACCCTATCTAGCAACACTTTTCCATATTACTTTATTTATAGCCTCAAATCTATTGACGCATTAGCAAAATTGTAGTAAAATAAAGCATTGAACAAACCCAAAGGGGGATATTATGAGCGATTTAAGAGATAAACTCAAAGAAGCTAAAAAAGAAGCTGCAGCAAAAATACTTAAAATTACAGCTCCATTTATGCTTTTTGGAGTAAATCAAGCTAGCGCAGCCGAAATGCCAACTCAAGATAAAGAAGAATTTTCACAAGAAATTCTTGTTCAAACAGATAATGATACATCTTTTAGCAGACTAACATATAACAACTCTGAAGAAACAGAGTTATTCCGGATGTCTACAAACCTATCAAATGGATATCGAATAGAAGAGTATCAATGTGATACCTTTGATAAGGCTTCTGACACCACCTCCACACAATACGGAAAAACACTATTACGCCCAGATAACACATCTATCGATGTAACAGAAATGTTAGAACAAGCTAACGACATTATACCTGTTTCAGGCAATACAACAAGCGATAGACTTCAAAAAGCACAAAATACAAAAACAATTATCAACGTTCTAAAAAAATGTAATGACTTATCAGAAAGCGACCAAGAAGCCATACACGAATATCTAAATTCATTAACAACTCATGAAAACGAGCAAATCAACGGAACCGTTTTATCACAAACAAAATCAGAGACATCAACTCAAAACAATAATTTTGCAGTCATGACCCAAAACAACCTAGATAGATAATATATTTTACCTATACAACAACAATCAAAACAAAGCCCATTCTAAGAATGCCGTTTATATTAAGCCAAAAGAGAAGAAATGTGGTAGCTTTTAACAAAATTCAGATTTTCTTCAGCTGTAAGTAAAATTTTATAATTATCTTCCACAAATAAAATATCTTTTCCTGTTTTAGCATAAAGATCAACCAGTGCATCAATTTTTTTTAACGCTCCATTGGTATGAATAACATGTTCACAAGGTATATTAAAGTGTTCAAAAATAAGTTTATTTTTAGTTTCCCTAAGCGATGGAACGGTAGATGTAACAATAAAAACATCATCTTTATTTAGTTGAGACATAACATATTTCATTGTTTTTAAAACATATATGTTTTTATATATATTACCTCCCAATTTAGTATATTCTTCAATATCTTCATCACTACAAGGCAACATACGTTCTTTAGTGTATTGAAAACGAGTTAATGTCCCATCGAAATCAAACGCAAGTGTTCTACCCTTGCATAAATTAATTAAATCACATATATTTTCCTCATACTGTGAAAAAAGTTCTTTCAACACCATTATTACCTCTTTACACAATTTTACTAAACATATAATCACTATACTGAAATTATATTAATTTTTATTAAAATAACTTCGCATATTTCCTAAAAACACTAAAAAACCAAGGCTTCTTCTGACTATAATTTCATAGTTTTGCACTCCTTTTATCGGCCTAAATTTAAACTAAAAATAAAACAAAGCAACTGCTTTTTATTGTTATTTTTACCATTTCTAGGCATTTCTTTTCTCCTAAATAAAAAATTTTTATATTTTTAATTTGTTTGCAAAATATTATAAAAAAACATTTAGCTGGAATTGCCGAACCCGTAGAGTGAGAATCCTGTATAAAAAAAGAGCTTTAGAGTTAAAACTCCAAAGCTCAAAAAATTGGTGAAACCAATGCGATAAATCTCGAACTTTTCCTCGCTCCAGACTATTACTAAGCTACAATGGAGCGTTACGAAGAAATTATAAGAAATAAGTTATTTTTTATCTTTTAAAATGCCTTTAGCTTTATTTATAAAAATAAATATTAAAGCCAAAATAAAGCTTAAAAGAAATATGAAGTCTATCACACCATTAGCCAGATCACCATAAATTTGATAAAAATCAGAAAAAAGCCCTATTGCATTTAAAATATTAAACAAAAAGAAAATTATGGCATAAAGACCTAATATTTTCAAAAGCAATGAAATACTGGGATATTTTTCCCTAAAATCCACCACCCAACCAAACTTTACAAAAATACTACTTATACTGACAACCAATAAAAATAAAGGAAAAACAATCGTAAATATTTGGTGAACTCCATAATTAATCATTCCTAATGCTGAGGAAACAATAAAATACCCTCCGGACAATATCAAAATTTGATTACATTTGGTATTCATTATTATCTCCTTTCTAAATCAAATTATAAATTAACCTCAAAACACCAAAAAGCAACAATTATTTCTTTTTATGTGTTTCTTCATATGCTGTATAAACTCTAGCCGTCCATGCTCCAACATCTTCAATATAAGGATATGATTTTTCCGCAACTTTACTACCAGCTTTTACAGCTAATTTTATTCTAGGATCTTTCACAAAGTAATTAATCCCCTTATTTACAAGCTTTGTAGTAGTTTTGGCAATTTGCTTATCCATAAACCTATTCCCAGTTGAAAAAGAATGGTCAATATCCTGCATATATTCTAATTCTCTATATTTATCCATAAAATTTTTACTATTTCTAGGCATTCACTTTCTCCTAAATAAAAAATTAAACCAAATTATTTAAGTTCAAGTCCACGTCCAAGTATAATATAGGATATTTCATATAATAAAATCAATAGTTGAATAAAATATTTTTTTATCTTTTTAATTTATTAATGAAAATCATCTTCAGTGTTTCAACAAAAAAAACACCGCCTTTTGCTTAAAAGACGGCGCTAAAACACTGGTGATGCTTAACTCACGGCTTACGAGTTAGTTTATTTTAAGCCATTAATCTCATTTTGTAGGTTTTCTAAAAATTGACCTGCGTGAGCTCCATCCATTTGAGTATGATGAAATTGAAAGGACAATGGAAGATAGTATCTAAATAGTTTTTTACGATATTTTCCCCAAATGATAAATGGATTATTGAAAATTCCACTGTTCATTCCTACTGCGCCATCAATTTCAGAGGCAATAATAGCAGATGTTCCAATTACCATGCTATTTTCTGACAAATCTCTATCTTGGCAAGTTTCTGCTACTTCCTTCGTATACTTCAAATATTCTTGATTAAATGCATCCAGATTATCTGCATATAATATATCGCAAGAACTAACTTCATTTTCTTTATTTTTAACAATAGTGTTAATGGCTATGCTATCATATTGTATAAGCTGATTGCCTACCGGAAGTATATAAAACTCCTTTATGCTAACAGCAGCTTTACCGATGCAATAATCCAATAACATATTAAATTTTAGCTTTTTCTTTTTTGAAATTTTAACAAGATTGGAAACATCCAATGTTTTGAAAAATGTCACCATCGGATTAGGAGCATTCATCCAAAGTTCAAAAGCTTTAGCTCTGCTTGTTTCTTTATAATTAACTTCTTTTGCCATTGTTTCTATTACATTAATTCCTATATTGCTTTAATAACTTATTGATAGCTTTACATTATCAGCTAATATTTCAATTTATAAGAGATTGGTATTTAAAATTATATTTACAAGAATATTGTATCTCTAAACAACCTTTCATGCAACTATGTTAGATACTTATTCTATGTAAAATTTTTATAGTTTCATTTTAATGGTTAAAAACAGCAGAAATTCTATAAGTTATTGGTAAATAAAAAACTAATATGCCCATTTCGAATATTTGCCTAAAACATCGATTTTTGAAAAAGCAACACTCAAAACTGATAAAAGGCTTGGAAAATAAAGAAAAAGCAGGCATTTTATAGCCTGCTGTTTGTATTGGTGAAACCAATGCGATAAATCTCGAACTTTTCCTCGCTCCAGACTATTATCAAACCACTATGGAACGTTATGAAGAAATCATAAAAGCAAAACTTTTACAAATACATCAACACAAATAAAGCCATAAATAGCAAAAATTATTCTTTTTCACAGCCTTTTTCCCAACTCCAGCGCCAACAATCTGTCCTACAACGATGTTCCTTATAGTCCCAAACACCTTTTCCGGCATCTAAACATCTGTCTGCACCATGCTCATCAATAATTGCCATACTAAAATGGTACATTGCTAAGTAAATAGCAAAACTTACAACAAACACAACATAGCAAATTTTACGAAATTTTACAAACATCGTTCCTAACAAAGAAAATAAGCAAACAATCATATCTATACCATAGATAAACAAAATATATATGTTCATCGGAAACACAATAACAAAATCGATTACCATAAAAAGAGATAAAAATAAAAATATAATCGTTGTTATAAAAATAGTAACCACTCTAGAAATAGAAAATACTTGTTTGCTCATTATACCTCCGATTTATTTATATTTTGTATGATGCGTCGGACATGTTTCTCGTAGAGACTTTCCTGCTTTTGCACCTGCACGACCTCTTGCATTTGCTCTTAAATCAGCTTCAGAAGCTCCCCTGCTATCACCTTTGACTAGCATATCAAAACGCTCTTTTAAATAACCAAATTTTTCAGCCACTGCTTCTCCATAAGCTCCTCTTGAAGCAGCTTCATAATTAGCCTTACAATGAAAAAAATGATCGCTTGGATCCAATTGTTTTTCTTTCATTGTAAAATAATTACGACTCAAATCCTTAATTGGAGCAACCAAACCTGTTCTTACACGTCCAACTGGTAACTTATAATCTTTTATATAATTATCAAGTTCCTTTTGGGTTTTATCTCCGTACCTAGGCATTTACTTTCTCCTAAATAAAAAATTAAAACAAATTATTTAGTTCCAGTCCACGTCCAAGTATAATATAGGATGTTTCATATAATAAAATCAATAGTTGAATTAAAATATTTTTTACATTTTTAATATATTTATAAAAATATTTTTCTACCACACAACACAGCGTCATCCTTCCGAACGTAAGCAAGGTCAAAGGATCCCCTTCCTCTCTCCAAGAGTAACACTTATACCTCTCCTCAATAATAAAAAACAGCAGGCATTTTTCAGCCTGCTGTTTGTATTGGTGACACAATTTAGATGAATTACTAACTGAAATCATCTTATACTATGAAGAGTTCCACTCCAACCAGATAAATTTGTTTAATTACTAAACAAAAAGTTTAACTTCTAAGACAGGACGAATATATTTAATACCATCCTTTAATCCTGGACCTCTATTACCTTTACCATTAAACAAATAAAACCATGCAAAGTCATCGTGATTTATCACACTATCAGAAGACCAATATTCTCCTTCACGAGGTGATTTGTTTAGTAAGGTAAATGAATTTAGAATAGTATCGTAATTTCTTGCAATAGAAACAAGTCTAGAAAAATCATACCAAACAATCTTCTCATTTTCATTACAAGGATAGACAAACTGTTCAATATAAAGCTTTGCATCAAACCAATTTAACGACTTTTCTTCAATATTAAAAAGTTCTGATGCTGTTAAATCCAAATAAATTACATTATTATCTTCTTTAACAGCTTCAACGATACCTTTAACTTTTTTACCTTTTATTTTATCAAATGAAAATGAATTATCCTCATAGCAAAACATGCCAATTATAATTTGAGAAATACAATATTTATTAATATCTTCACGTTTAATCCAATAATCAACGACATCTTCTCGAGTCAAATCCAATTTGACAAGCAACCTATGAACTAGGTCTAGCTTTTCTTCTTTTGTTTTCATAATTATAAATTTAAATTGTACATACTAATTAATTTTGTATTTTTGTTATTATCACACTTTTCAATTTTTTGCAACAAATTTAAAACAAAAAAACCTCCGCTATAGGAGGAGTTTATTATTGGTGATGCTTACTTCGCAGTTTACGAATTAAAATGTTCAATATAATCAAAAATCTTCCAATAATCTATAATTTATTACCATGCCTAAATCAGAATCTTAAAAATCGGTTGATTTTTCTGTGTAATATGCTAATGATAATATAAATTTTGAATTATTTATTTATCATTTAATACTAATAATTATGAATATCGAAAAAAACTATGAATTACGTAAATGCGGCGATAAGCTGGTTTTGCGCAAGTTGTGTCTGTCTGACCAATCTTATGAAATGAAGACGGTGTTGGTAGCTGATGAACTTGTTGATGAAAAAAAGGTTGACAGTTATCCGTTTTTTGTATTGCGTCAAAACAATGATTTTGTTTTGTGCTGGGAAGTTCGCAATGAACTGCAAATCTCTGAACCGTGCTGTAAATATCTGGTGCATGGTGCGACTGTTTTGTTTCAGAAAGGTGATAGCGAACCATGGTATATGTGGACCACTTCTTCTATATTGAAGGATCCTATCTTTTTAGGTTTTCCTATTGGTTCTTTTATGGAATTGTTTATGGGACATACAGATACAGGGTTTATGCTTCATTATTTTGAAGGTGGAATATGGTGTGCCAAGACATGTTCTGATTGCGAAGTGCTTGATGCGACTATTGAACCGGAAAAAGCGCTTTCTGATAAAATGTTTGCCAATGTTTTGAAAATAAAAACTGAAGAAGGTGAACTTTATCTCAGTATAAAAAAGAAGTTCGGTCCGAGTTATCATCATATGAGACGCCATGGTGTAGGTTTCACGCAAAGTGTATCGTATAATTTTATTTTCAGTAAAGAACCGTAAAATTATGTACCTAAAGTCAAAGAAAATTAGTCGGAATTGTATAGTCGAGCTTGATTAACGATATAAAAAACCTCCCATAAAGGGAGGCTTTTTGTATTGGTGATCCCAACGGGATTCGAACCCGTGTTGCAGCCTTGAGAGGGCCGCGTCCTAGGCCTCTAGACGATGGGACCAAAACCTAAAACAATACCTAAATAAAACAATTTTTCTTAATATGCAAGATGTTTTTTCAAACAAACATATTTCATATACAAAAAACCGCGTATAAAACGCGGTTAATAAAATTAAGGGATAGAATCTTTAGGACAAACATCATATTGCTCAAGCCTTAACACAATATTACTACTATTGCCAAGACTATCCCTCAAATACTCATACCCCTTACAAGCCTTCTTCACAGAAACGATTTTGACCCACAAAAAAATATCATCTTCTTTTGTTAAGCTTTTCACGCCAAAATCCACAATATCAGGAATTTTAAGCTTATAAGAGCGATTAGTTCTCTTAGTATTCGCATTCACAATAACATCTGTACTTTTTCTCTCAAAAAGAACAGTGCTGTCATTCAGCATACGAACACTCTCATCAAATGTTTGGGCTTTTAATGAACCAACGGACATTATCCCCAAAACTAGCACAAACAACATAATAATGCGTTTCATAATACTCTCCGGTTTATTTTAAGAGATGCGCTCCTTTAGACGCTCCGGTTTACTCTTTTCTAAAAAAAACATACATAAAAATAAAATGCCTAAAAGAAATAATCAAAAAACTCCCCTCTTCAATTAACCCAAAACTAAAATACGGCAGTCTATAAAAACTGCCGTATTATATTTAGTAAAAATGATTATTATTATTTCCTACTAATCTTATCAACTATGGTTTGAACCATTATATACAATAGAGGAATAATAACTAAACCAACGATTGTACCAACAAGCATACCATAAAATACTGGCACACCAACTGCAATTCTAGAACCAGAACAAGCACCTGTTGCCCATACCATCGGAGCCACACCCAAAACGAATGTTAACGCAGTCATCAACACAGCTCTAAAACGTTCTTTTAATCCTGTCACAGCTGCATCTAAAACGCTTGCTCCGTGTTCGTATTCTTCTTTAGAAAATTCCACAATCAAAATTGCATTCTTAGCAGACAAACCAACAAGCAATACCAATCCTAATTGCGCATAAATACTCAAAGGAAGTCCAGACACATACATTCCAAAAAATGCACCAAGCATCGCTGTTAGGGTTGATAGAATAACAGATAGAGGAATACTCCAACTCTCATATTGAGCAACCAAGAACAAATAAGCAAACAAAATAGCAAGTGCCACCAAAATACCAATTTGACCTTGGTTTCTCTTTTCTTGTAAGCTCATACCAGACCACTCAAAAGCATATTCTTTAGAAAGCTTTTCTTCTGCCATTTTCTCAACAGCTTCCATAGCCTCACCAGAGCTTGAATTATCAGCTGCAGTAATTTGTACTGTTGCCGCCGGATATTGGTTATATCTATCAACTGCACGAGGAAGAGTAATTCTCTTAATTTCAATCAAACTACCAAGTGGTACCATTTCACCAGAAGCGCTTTGAACATACAAGTCTTTAATACTTTGAAGGTTCTTACGATACTTCCAATCTGCTTGTACCATCACTTTATTAGCTTGAGTACCAATATTTACGTCATTAACATACATAGAACCTAAATATGTTTGAAGTGTTGAGTAAATACTTCCAATACTAACCCCCATAAGCTCAGCTTTTTCACGATTAATATCTAAATAAGCATGAGGAGTACTAGAAGTAAATGTAGAATAAGCCATCTTAACCTCTGGCAACTTATTTATCTCAACCAAAAACTTATTTAAGTTTTCTTGCAACACATTCATATCCACACTTTCAATAGCTTGAAAACGTAAATCAATACTGTTACTAGTACCAAGTCCAGGAATAGCTGGCATTTCAAATAAGATAATATTTGCTTCTGTAATTTTTGACATTTCAGCCATTAATCTGTTTTTGATATTGGTTGAAAAATCAATAATATCAGAACGCTCACCCCAAGGTTTCAACGCAATCACATTAAAGCCCACGTTCTCACCTTGTCCAGCCATAATACTAAATCCTCTCATATTCATAACAGAACGAATACCTTTTTCACCTTCAAAAATAGAACGAGTTTTATCAATAACATCAAGCGTTCTCTTGCCAGAACTACCTTCAGGAAGTTGGATATTAGCCATAATAACCCCTTGGTCTTCATCTGGTAAGAACGATGATTTAATATTTGTAACTGAATATAAATTTAACAAAATCAAAGCAAGTGCCATAAACACGATAACAACCATCTTACGACCAATCCTTGCAACAACCTTTACATATTGATTTTTAGATTTATCAATAAATTGTTCAAATCTAAATAAAAATCCAGATGTACATGGTTTAATTGGTTTAAGAATTGTAGCGCACAATGCTGGGCTAAGTGTCAAAGCGTTAACACCAGAGAACAAAACAGCAAAAGAAATAGCAATCGCAAACTGCTGATAAATTCTACCAGTAACACCTCCCATAAAAGCAATAGGCACAAAGATAGCAAGCAGCACAAGTGTTGCAGCAACAATCGCTGATGATACTTGTTCCATAGCTTTAGCTGTTGCTTCTTTTTGGTTTAATTTCTCATGTTCCATAAGATAAAGCACACGCTCAACCACAATAATCGCATCATCAACCACCAAACCAATTGCCAGAATCAAACCAAATAATGTTAAAATATTTAAGTTATAACCTAAAGCTAACATTACCGCAAATGTGGCTAAAATAGAAACAGGAATAGCAATTGAAGGAACAAGAGTTGCTCTCCAATCTTGTAAAAAGACATAGCAAACCAAAACCACCAAAATAAATGTCAAAATAAGAGTAAATACCACTTCTTCAATAGAAACTTTAATAAAGTCAGTAGCATCAAAAAATACTCTTACTTCAAAATCTTCTGGAAAATATTTTTCCAAACGTTTAAGTTCAGCCTTAACTGCATCCATAGCCTTAATCGCATTGGCACCAGATAGTTTATTTACCATAATAGCAACGTTTGGCTGCCCATCAACATCAGAACGCATTAAATAGTTTTCAGAACCAATTTCAACTCTAGCAATATCTTTTAATCGAACTAAACCGCCTTCAGCTTCTGTTCTGATAATAATATTTTCAAAATCTTTAGCTTCATTTAAACGCCCTTGAGTTTCAAGAGAAAACACTATTTGACTAGTTCCATCATTTGGCTCAGCACCAACAGAACCAAGCGAAGGTTGATAGTTTTGAGAACTAATTGCGTTTCTAACTGCACTAATTGGCAAATTAAGAGCAGACATCTTATCTGCATCAAGCCACACTCTCATACTCAAATCAGAACCCATAACATGCGCATCACCAACACCATATTGACGACCTAAGTTATTTTTAATATTGTTTTGCACATAGTTATTTAAGAAGTTTCTATCATGAGTACCATTTGGAGAAATTGCTTGTAAAAAGCCCAAAATTTCAGAAGACCTACGCATTACATTAACACCTCTTGCCTGAACCTCATCAGGAAGTGAGTTAATAGCCTTCTGTACTCTGTTTTGTACTTTAACTTGAGCAAGGTCTGGATCTGTTCCAATTTCAAAACTAATGTCTAATTGATATCTACCAGAGTTATATGATGATGAGTTCATATACATCATATTATCAACACCATTAATTTCTTTCTCAATTGGTATCGCCACCGTATTGGCAACCGTTTCAGCACTCGCACCAGTATAATCTGCTGTTACAGTAACCGTAGGAGGTGTAATTTCTGGATACATCGCAACAGGAAGAGAAAAAATTGCAATAACACCAGCAAGACTCATAAGAATAGCAATAACAATCGCAAACCTTGGTCTATTAATAAAAAACTTAGAAAACATCTAAAAACCCTCTCTAAAATCTTTATTTAACGACATTAACTAATGCGCCATCTCTCAACATACGGTTTGAAAGACCACCAAACATAATATTTTCACCACCCTCAAGACCACTTAAAATAACTTGTTTGCCATCAAAGGTTTCGCCTAGTGTTACTTTGCGCAAAGATGCTTTATCCCCGTCTTTATCACTAACAACAACATACACAAAACTATCATTACCATTTTGTACAATAGATGCTTCAGGAATAATTACACCCTTTTGAGGATTTGCAGAAGTAATAAACATTTTCACATATTGACCTGGTTTTAATAACCCCAAATCATTTTTAATATCTGCATAAACATTAACAGAAGCTGTTGCAGTATTTACTTCATTATTAGCAAAAACTTTTTCAAGTTTTTCTTTAAAAATTTCACCATTTGCAAGCTCAATATTTACAACAAAATCATCTAAGTTTCTCTCACCTTTTGCTTTCATTGATAAATACTCTTTATCTGTTAAAGAAAAAGCAATACGAATAGGATTTGTTTGTACAACTCTAGCCAAAGGCTCTTGAGATGCATTTATATAATTACCAACTGTTGCCTTTGTTTTACCAATATATCCATCAATATAAGCTTTAACTTCCGTATTATCTAAATCCAATTTAGCAAGAGCTAAGTTTGCTTCGCTTTGGGCAACAGCTGCTTTAGCTTGTAAATATGCACTTTCTGCACTATCAAAAGTCGCTTTTGATGCAATATTCTTTGAGCTTAATTGTTTTTGTCTCTTAAAATCTCTTTCTGTTTTAGTTAAATTAGCCTTAGCACTCTCAAGTTGAGCTTTAGCCAAATCATAATGAGCTTTATATCTATCTTTATCAATGATAAACAAAGCATCATCTTTTTTAACAAAACTACCTTCAACAAAGTTAACCTTATCTAAGCTACCACTAACTTTAGCAATAACATCAACACTATTAATTGCTTGAACTAATGCCACATACGTTTTAGGATTATTTATAACTTCAACTTCTGCTTTTACAACAGTAGTATTAACAAGAGGCATCTGCATTGCGCCTTCTTTTTGACCATAAAAGTGACAACCAGCACTCAAAGCTAATAAAAAGCCAGCACCTAAAATCAGATATTTTTTATTAATATACTTAACCACTTTTTGTTCTGTTTTACTCATTTCTATACCTTCCTACTTTTTCAACCCTTCAAATAAATAACCTAAACCTGTTCTAACACGCTCAACAATATCTCCACCTGAAAAATTATTTAAAGATGAAAACACGATTCCTACGTATGTTGAACGAATAACCTCTTGAATTAAAGGCAAATTAACATCTTCTTTTAATTCGCCACGTTCTTTGCATGCTACCAAAACTTGATTAATTTTTTCTAAATGCCAATCTTTTTGAGGAGGTAAAGCCTTATGTACTCGACTAATAACCGCTTCTGACCACTCCATCTGACATATAACAAATCTATTAAATTTAGAAAATCTAACATCATCACGCAACACATTTGCCCATAAAACAAAATAGTTTAGTAAGTCATCTAATGTATCGCCTTGAGGAATATTAGGAACCAATTCTTGTCTTTTTCTTTCCATATATTCGCCAATTAGCGCAGCAACCAAATCTGCTTTATTTCTAAAATACCAATAAACTGCCCCCTTGGTAAACCCAGCGCGTGCAGCTATTTCATCAAATGTCGCTTTAGCATATCCTTTTTCTGAAAAAACATCTAATGCCGCCTCAATCACAGCTTGTCTTGTTTTTTCAGCATCTTCTTTACATTTTCTAACCATATACCCCTCTTAATTTAAAATACCTACCTGAATGTATAGAAGAAAACACAAAAAAAAGTCAACAACATTTTTATTCAAAAAGGTATGTATAATTAAATATATGTAATTAAAAAGGATTATCTAAAAAAATATCTAATAACCGTGCCGAAAACTCTTCATTAATACTTGACATATAAGCACCAATCTTCACATCTTCAAATGCAGATAAATAAAACATTCTAAATTTAGTATAGACCTCTCCATCTACCGAATAAAACACTTCATATTCATCACCAACTCTAACCAGTCTAAACCAAATATTTCCAAAAAACGATTCTATTTTTGTTTTAGCCCAATCAGAATGACCTTGTTGCGTTAGTGATGATACAACAACAAAATCGCTACTTGTTTCTTTTTCAATAGTTGCCTTAAACCAATTACGTTCATCAATTCGAAGCATAATTCCATTTTCAGCAAACTCTATCAGCTCGTCAACCTTCCAACCAAGCGTAATAGAAAAATCCCCTTCTTTCCGGCAAAAGAAAAAATGCCCATTATCTTTTTTAAATCCACGATGAATACTCTGCCAAAAACCAGTTCCTTCTTTTGAATACACCACCATAGCATCATCTTCAAAGCGAACATTTTCTGGTTCATTATACCATTCAAATTTTTCTAAAATTTCAAAGTTCATTAAAAAGTCCTCAAAATTTCCTCATTTGTTTTTTCTAAAACGCCTTCAAGTTCCTTATTTTTGGTCTTTGGCGACATAATAACCAAATTAATAATCTCATCACCAATTTCTTTTGATGTTTTAATACCCTTTCCTTTTAGGCGCAACTTCTCTCCACTTGAAGAATAAGGAGGAATACTAACACTAACCTTACCATCAATCGTTGGCACTACAACTTTTGCACCAAGCACAGCTTCTTTCATAGAAATTGGTAAATCAATAAAAATATTATTCCCTTCAGCTCTAAAATATGGATGCTTCCGAACATTTATTGTAATCAAAGCATCTCCACTAACTTTAGAATACAAAGATGATTTACCCTGCCCTTTTAAACGCAATACCTGTCCAGATGTAGTACCTGCCGGTATCTTTACATTTATTTGCTTATCTTTTAAGAAAATACTTTTACTTGCTCCTTTAACAGCATCTAAAAAATCTACATCTAAAGAATAAGCAACATCTTCTCCCTTTTGTGAGCGCGCACCAAAACCTTGTCCTCCAAATTGAGTAAAAATATCTTCCCCAAATATAGATGAAAAATCAAAACCCTGAGCGCCACTATCAGAATAAAATCCACTATTATTAAAACCGCCATTACCAAAACCACCAGCGCCAAATCCTGTTGGTTTACCAGCTTCATCTATTTCATTATTATCATATTTTGCTTTTTTATCTTTATCACCCAAAATATCATACGCAGAAGAAATTTCCTTAAATTTTTCTGCCGCTTCTTTATTATCTTTATTTAAATCTGGATGATATTTACGCGCAAGCTTACGGTATTGAGATTTTATCTCATTAGCCGTTGCAGATTTACTAACACCTAATATTTCATATAAATTTTTTACCATTTTAATTCCCTTTTTTACTATAATATAGGGAATGTTTTTTTAGATTGCAATATTTACACAATCAAATGTTGCCCTCATAAAACCATTGTTAAACAAAACAACATCTCTTAAATAAGGAGATCTTCCTCGAGCAACATCTTCACAGTACATAGACGCCAAAGGAGAAATCTCATCTACTCTAACATTTTTATACTGATAAGTAACAGAAGTCTCACTTTCACCAACAACAAAAACATCATCAGCAGAGACATTTCTATCAACGCTTGCTAAAAATTGTATTTCATCAGCAAAAGACACACCATTTTCAGCATAGCTGTCACTCATTAAATTAGCTTCTTCGCTTTCATCTACGATGATATAATTAGTAGAACACGCTGTCATCAAAAACAACAAAGCCACAGCAACTAGACGTTTCATAAACACACTCCCTTTACTTTAATTCATTATATATTTCACGACCAGCTCTTTCGAGTATCCTCATAATTTTTCTATTTCTACCTTCGTTTGGTCGAGAATTATCTAATTTTGCAACCATTTTTGAAAGCTCTTTTTCAAACCTGTCATATGCTCTTAATTTATTTACATCATCTGAAATACTTGCATCATTTAATTTATGCTTAGAAATAACCTGCAAGGTAGCTAAATACTTAGCCTCATTCAAAGCAGATGCTTGTCCAAAAGCTATCATTGGAAAAAAAAGTAACACAAAAAATAAAACTTTTTTCATTTTCAACACTCACAAAATTGTACTTGCATATATCCTCTATTATCATATATAACTTAATAAAGTACTAAAAACTAACCTTTTATATATAAAAAGATTGCCAAGATGAAAAAGACTATATGGATACTAACCGACAATCGTATTGGAAGCCGTCATCAAGCTGAAGGTATCGCAAATTATTTAGATAAAAATAAATTTGATATAATCACCAAAAACTTAGAATACACCAAATGGGCGGGGCTCCCTAATTTTATACGAGGACGAACACTACTTGGCCTTACATTTAAGAGCAAATCAACAATTTCAGCTCCATACCCAGATTTTGTTTTATCATCAACTAGAAGAACTGCGCCTATTGCTCGCTACATAAAAAAACACAATAAAGAAACTAAACTCTTCCAACTCATTCATATCGGCAAAACCGGTATTAAAGAATTTACTAAAGTGTTCACACCCGAACATGATATGCACAAAGCAAAATCACCCAATTTACATTACACAATTGGCGCACCACATTCTATAACAGATGAAAAACTAAACAATGCAAAACAATTATGGAATAAACAATTTTCCAATCTCCCCAAACCAATAACAGCTCTCATCATTGGTGGATCTATCAAAAAACACCCTTTCTCATTAGAAAACGCAGAAAATTTAGCCTTATTAACTAAAAAATTAAAACAACAAGAAAAAGGCTCTCTTTTAATTACAACATCTAGAAGAACAGGTCTTGATGCTGAAAAAGTCATCATAAACCACTTAAAAGACATTCCCAATTTCTGCTATCTATGGGGAGCAAAGGGAGACAATCCATATCATGGATTTTTAGCTTGTGCAGACAATCTTATTGTTACCGGGGATTCTGTTTCAATGTGTTGCGAAGCAACCGCAACTAAAAAACCTCTAAGAATATTCACAGGTTCAGGCTGGTTAACTAAAAAACATCAAAATTTTGTACAATCTTTATACAACAAAGGGTATGCAACAGAATTATCAGAAAAAACACTTAATGATATAAAAACACCACCAACACCACTAAATACCGCAAAAGAAATAGCAGACATTATCTCTAGCTACTAATTACCTTCTTTCAAATTAGTATCCAATATTTCTTTTACAGCCAGACTAATCTCTATTGGAGATAAATTTTGTTGAAGTAATTTTATAATATCTTTAAACGCTAAAACAACGTCATCATACATAAATCCTCTATTGTCTTTATGTTCACTAGAAAAGCGCTTTAAATCACTATATGCATTTTCAGTGTTTTTCCATTCAGCTAAAACAACCCTAGGACTTTCTTTATTTAATACAACATCTTCACCTTTTCTATTTTTATAGTACGACCGAAACACAGCATTACTTAAATTATTTATTTCTTCGCTTTGCTTCAAATCAATTTTCATTCGCTCAAATGAAGTTTGTCCTACTTCTGTTAACAACAAATAACACTGTTTAGATATATCCTCATATATCTTAAAACATCTTTTGTCATTAGACACAAATGCCCCTTTCAAACACAAACTAACTATTCTATCATACAACCTTTTTAATTTAAAAAAATATTCTTCATTCATTTAAAACACCTTTATATCCTCAATAACACGCTTTTAATATTATTCAACTATTTTTAGATAAAAAACAAAACAAATAAAAAATAATACACATAGTTTGCAACAATATTAGCAATAAAACCAACATAAAGAGAAGATAACGCTCACAAAACACAAAAAATAGTTGCATTTAAAATAAAAAACAATATTATACCACCAATAAAGGAGATAAAATGCCTCAACTATCTAGCAGAGTAATACAAATACAATCTCATAAAACAAGCGTAAGACTAAACCCTTGCGAGTGGAAAGCTATTAACACCATCTGCCAAAAAGAAAAAATAGAACGCAAACAACTTTTTGAACTAATAAACACCAATAAAGACGAAAAATTAGGTCTCACAACTGCTGTTCGGTTATTCGCAATAATTTATTACAAAAACTCTGTTTTGTATGCAAATTCTTCATTAAACGGAAATTTTCAAAATTCCATTTTTGATGCAATAGATGGAATATCTAAATAAAAAGGAAAATAAATTGGTAAATCTCATAAGCAAAGTAATTCTTTTAGATAACAAAAAAACAACTATTCGCCTAGCTAATGATGAATGGGAAGCCATAAACATCATCTCCCAAAAAGAAAACATAAAAAGAAATTATCTAATAGAACTAATAAACTCAACCAAAAGTCAAAATATAAATTTAACAAGTTCAATAAGGCTTTTTTCTATAATATACTTTTACACAGAATTATTAAATTTACAAAAAAACACCTCAAACAAACAACTCCCCATAACAGAAGCAATACACGGCATAATATAAAAAAAATAGGTTCTCGATATTTCGAGAAACCTATTTCCTAATGCATTAAAACCGCACCATATAACCTGGCGTAGTTAAACACATTCCAACCTCAATGTCTTGAGCCTCAACTCCCGAGAGTGAAATTACAATGTTTTGACCAACTCTTGCTCTCACAATCTCATGACAATCCTTCTCAAGACGTTTACATGTAACATTCTTGAACTCTCTAGCGCGATTAACAAGGTGCACCTCTTCACCTTTTTTAACCTCACCCAACTTAATTCTTCCTGTCACAACCACTTCATCAGGTATAGAGAGAACTTTCTCTATACAAAATACAAAATTTGACTCCATACTGTTAAAATAATAATTAGTTAGCGTATAAAAATACATAAAGTTTCTTGAAGCTATCCCATATTTCTCTAATTGTCAAGCTTAATAAGTTTTTTATTTTTACCTCAAAAAACAATTTTAAACACAAAATCTTGACAAAACATAAAAAGAGTATAAACTACGCATACAAAAAAAATTATATTGTAAATTATGAAGAATAAATCATTAGTAACGGTAGCATTGCTATACGATTTTGACGGCACTCTTGCCAAAGGAAACATGCAAGAGTATGATTTTATGGAAAAACTTAACATCAAGCCAGACGTTTTTTGGGCAAAATCAGACACTTTAGCACTAGAGCAAAATGCAGATAATAACCTCGCATATATGCGCATAATGCTTGAAGAGGCTCAAAAAATTGGTAAAACAAGAGAAGATTTTATCGCTTGTGGCCAAAACATCCGTTTTTTCGAAGGAGTTCTAGATTGGTTTGATAGAATTAATGCCTATGGCAAAAAGCTTGGCATTAACGTAGAACATTATCTTCTATCATCAGGATTATCTGAAATTGTAGAAGGATGTCCTATATACAAGAAATTCAAAAAAATCTACGCCTGCCGTTTTATGTACAACGAAAAAAACGAGGCCTACTGGCCAGCCCAAGTTGTAAACTACACAACAAAAACTCAATACTTATATCGTATTAGCAAGGGCTGTCTAGAAGAGAGTGACAAGAGTGTAAACAACAGAACCACCGCTGAAGACAGAGTTATTCCTTTCTCAAGAATGGTTTACATTGGCGACGGTCTAACAGATGTTCCATGTATGGCAACACTCAAAAAGTTTGGCGGACACGCTCTTGCTGTGTATACACCACGCACCAAGAACAACAAAAAGAACGCCAATCGCCTACTTGAAGATGGTAGAGTTGACACAATTGCTCCAGCCAACTACACTGAAGGTAGCACTCTCGATGTTTACATCAAGTCGCTGTTAAAGAAAATCAAAGCAGATTACGACTTCAATAAAGTATTGTAATCACTACCCCAAAGCCCCTTAAAGGGGCTTTTTTTTATTTAAATTACACTTTTTACCCTAAAAACCAATCAACATCTTACATGAAATATTTGACAACATATATTAGAATTGTTATAAAAAGAATTTCTATTGCAATCATTATGTTTAATTAATTATTATCTACTATGGGTATTAAAAAGGATTTTTTAGGTGGTCACAAGGTTTATCACTCAACCGAAAGAATTATCTCATCAAAAAAAGTTAATGGAGATATTGTGATAAAAACAGCTCAACACGATAAGTTTGTGCTCAAATCTGACAAAGCAAAAAAACAACCAGAACCCGGAAGCTTTATTACCATATACTATATCTGCTCTAGCCAAGTAGTTGGTGTGGATATCAATGGTAGTAATCTTTACTTTCTTGACGAGAAAGACATTTAGTAAATTAACCGACAGTCACAAACTGTCGGCTATTTTTTTATCGAAATCACAACCTTAAACACATCATCACAAACATCAAAACTAACTTCACATCCATGCAATAAAGCTATTTTTTCAACAATAGATAATCCAAGCCCACTACCATTATTTTTTTGCCCAGCGGGACGGAAGAATCTTTTACCTAAATTTTCAACATCTTTTTTACTAAATTCTACTTTATTATTGCTAAACACCATTTTATCTTTATATATCTCAACAACAACTTCTGCCCCATTTTCGCTATACTTAATTGCATTATCAATTAAATTACGCATCAATAAAGACCACAAAAGACGTTGTCCAACTTTCAGCCCAAAAATACCATTAAATTTAGTAACAATTTTAATATCTTTCTTTTCTGCATCAAACTTTTGCTCTTCAATAACATTAAGCAAAACATCTCTCATCAAAAACTCTTCTTTTTTCAAGCTTTCTGCTTGTGCTTCAATTCTAGAAAAATCGAGCATCTGCTCAACCAAATGACTAGACCTAACAAGCCCCTCTCTTAAATTTTTTAATGCTTTTTGTTTAGTTTTTTCATCATCTTGTGAAAGCTCAATTACATCTAGCTGTATATTAAGCGCCGTTAACGGACTCCTTAATTCATGAGCTGCATCAGAAATAAAACTTCTCTCTCTTTCTATCATTTTAGAAATTTTAAGAAATAACCCATTTATAGCCTCAATCAAAGGCTTAACCTCTTTAGGTATTCGTCGATATTCTAAAGAAGACAAATCATCTGCCGAACGCTTATCAAAATCTAGTGCAATTTTTTGCAAAGGTCTAAACTCTTTGTAGATAAACCAAATACACATCAAAAGTAAAATAAATAAACCAATACCCCAAGGGAGTATGGTTTCCTCAATCATATCTAATGCAACCTCATTTCGATAATCCAATTCTTGCCCAATTGCTATACGATATTTGCCATCAATACTTTTCACCCATACAATTCGCCATTTTTTTTGTTTTTTACCTAAACTTTGTTGAGCAAACCCTGAGGCCTTATCATTATATACAAAAAAACGCCCTTTCTTATTATCATGAAAAACCATTTTGCCATTTTTATCAAACACAGCAAAACCAAGAGCCTCATCATCTTCATCGCCATCATTTTTTAATGTATCAATAACCTTATCTGCAATTTTTTGAGTGTTAACAGTAACTTCATCCCAATCAGCAGTTGAGAGTTGGCGCGCCAATGCTAGTTGATACGTATCAAAAAACTCATCAATCTGCTCTCTACTCTCATTCCAAGCCAAAAAAGCAGAAATACACCATGTAACTCCTGCAATAAACAAAAAATAAACAATAAGTCTCTGTTTAAGGCTCAATTTACTCATTCATCACCCAACATATATCCTATTTTATTTATAGTTTTTATAATATTTTTACCTAACTTTTTACGCAAAAAGTGAACATGCACCTCCACCGCATTGCTTTGTATTTCATCATCCCAAGAATAAAGCTTATTTTCAAGCATTTCCTTTGTTAAAACCTTTTTAGGATTCATAAACAAAAGCTCTAAAAGTCGCAATTCTTTAGGCGCTAAAACCACTGGTTTATCATCTTTTAAAACCACTTTTGTTTCAGGGTAAAAAACAACATCACCAAAAGTCATCACAGGCTCAACTCTATCATTAGAGCGCCTAATTAATGCCTTTAATCTTGCCACAACCTCTGCTAAAGCAAAAGGCTTTGATAAATAGTCATCAGCCCCACTTTCAAGGCCAATAACTCTTTGATCAACATCTCCTCTTGCAGTCAAAATCAAAACAGGCTCTTTTCTTTTATTCAAACGCCAATCCTTCAAGATAGAAAGTCCATCTTTACCAGGCAATCCTAAATCTAAAACCACCGCGTCATAAGGTGCCTGAAATAGGGCTTCATAAACGTCATTACCATCTTGGAACCAATCCACAGTAAATCCCATTTTAGAAAGCCCTATACTCAAACCATCTCCGATTAGGCTATCATCTTCTGCAACAAGAATACGCATATCTAATCACTTCTTTAATATTTATTTTTTAGAAACGCTATCAACATCAATTTCAACACTCATCAAGTCTTTATCAATTTCTCCTTTGATAACAACTGTGTCATTTTCATTAACGCTAACACCTCTCCAATCCTCGTTATCAATCTCAACAGTAATAGAACCTGTTGCATCTGTAAACAAATATTTTTCACCACCTAAGCTTTTTGCAATTTTACCCTCTAAAACAACTGCAGAATCATCTCTCAGTTTTAACGCTTCTGCAACAGAAGATTTAGTAATTGATGGACCTGTATAACCACCATGTTGAGCAAAAGCCTCACCTGAAAATCCTAAAACCAAAGCCAAGCAAGAAAGTTTTACAATATTTTTCATCTTTTTTCTCCTAAAAATGTTACAACTAATCTTTATTACATCTTTAATTCTACATCTTAAACTTAAGGTTTGCTTAAGGCGTTTATTTTTTTTTATAATATATTATTTTTGTTTGCTTCTTAAGGTTTCCTCGATTCCATAAGCCAAATTTTTCTTCTGAACATCTATATTATAATATTCAACAAAAGACTGATATGCTCTATCTGACAATATTACACATTCATCAGGATTCTCAATCAAATAAGTCATCTTTTCTGCAAGTTCATCAGCATTTTCTATCTCAAAAATCAAACCACTATTCTTTGTTGAAACCACTTCAACCATACCTGGGCACGCACTAACGATAGAGGGTTTAGCATAAGAAAGCCCCTCAAGAAGTGTTAAAGATTGCGCTTCAGAACGTGACGGTAAACACAACACATCAACCTCTTCAAAAAACTTATCTTTATCATTAATCCAACCCAAAAACTCCACATTTTCACCTAGCTCTTTTTGAGACACAAAATTTTTATACTCATCAAACAAAGCCCCATCTCCTGCAAAAAGCACTCTAAATGGAAGATGTTTTTCTTTAAGTTTAAGACAAGCTTTTAATAACACGTCTCCACCTTTAACAGGCTCTAAACGCCCCAAGAATCCGAACGTTAGAGGCGCATGTACATTATATGTATATCTTTTAGTTGGATAAGAAACAGCATGTGAGCACTCAAATACTTTTTTCTCATCAATCTTAAAATCATTTATCAAATTGTTTTTTAAATATTTAGTTATAGCATACATTCCATCTAGCTTATAAAACAACTTATTACGAGCATTGTGTGTTGTTGCCATTGTTACAGGATAAGGCTTAATAAGTTTTTTCAATAATTTTGCTGTTCCAAATTTTATCGCCCGATTCCCTTGCAAGCACAATACATCAGGCTTAAAGCTCCTAATAGCTTTAAAAAACTGCCACCAAACAATCGGATTAAATAACCCTGCCGTTGTCTTATATATCAAAATGTTTTCATCTTTTTCTAATTCTTTTATATATGGAGATTTTTTATGACACAACACTGCAGAAACATATCCCATTTCTTTAAATGTACGAGCATAGTGTACAAAAGACGCCTCTAAACCACCTTTACCGGTGCCCAGCATAACATTTAAAACCCTAATAGCCATATTAACCTCAATATACATATAAACACTACACTAACCCTAATAAAAAAATATAAATTATGCAAGAAAAACTCTCTTCTTAAGCTCCTAAAACGCTAAAAAAATTCAGAAAATAGAGATGATATATTAAAGTGGTTAGATAGCACATTTTATGGTCGAACAAGGTCCGTTTCTTGCTTAACAGAAACAATAAAAAACACAAAAACAACGACCAAGCATTAAAAAAATAACAAAAAAAAGACAGTAGTTATTAAAACTACTGTCTTTTTCTTATAACGCTTAGCAATCCTCCCGACACCAACTAGTGATATATATGTGAGGAAATCCCGCACGAGGGTTAAGTTCAATAAACTCATCTAACGACATATACAAAGAAACATATAGCCTCTTCGCCTTCGCCCCAACATAGCCCATCTCAACATGCGCCTCATCATTTAAGACAAAACTTTGCCCCCCATCAGCACCATATCTATCGATAAAACAGCTATGAACAAACAGACCATCATCTAGACAAGCTCTACTCAAAAACTCATTAGCAATTGAGCATGTCGCCAATGTTGGTATATAAGCCCTAAACTTTGGATAACAACTTTTACCCCAATCATCAAGAATTTGCACAGCTTGAGGCTTGCTCACACCAGTATAAACAAGAGGCTTAAAAAACAAAATCTCAACTTGTTTTTGGGGTTTCGAGATCAAGTTTACAAAACCAGTAGCCTCGCTCTTATCAAAGACAACCTCTAAATTATCATTAACATAACAAAGATACTTTGAACGTCTCTTTTTGTAACCAGCTTGAGCTGCGCTCCAAATCAGATATTCGCGGAAATTAACCTGAAGTTCCCTATCAAAAGATATCCACTTCTGATCTGCCTTGTGTAAAATCTCTTTACAAAGCTCTGCAGGAATATTGCACAAATATCCCGGTCTTAAACTCCAAAATCTTGCAATATTTTTGATAATTAAGCGTCTAATCATCTTGTAGCATCCCTTATTAGGAAAAACATCTCGATAATCAAACCACATCGTCTGCACCATTTGGTATAATTTCGCACCTTCTAGCTTAATTGTCAACATTCCAGGTTGAGTTTCAAACCAATCATTAACCCTACTTAAATTCTTAACCCAAGATTCAAGTAATCTTCTAAACTCTTCTTTCTGCATAATAAAAAAAATAAAAATTTAATGAATATAATAATAATCTATTTCCCAACACATTATGCCAAATAATCAAAAAAATCAACTAAAAAACACCCCAAAAGGGTAGCTTTTTATATAATCAGCATAATTCCGCAAGTTTATAGACAAAAAAACATTGCACAATTAACAAAAATGTGATACAATTATCATGTAAAAAGAATTATCGTGTTCTATTATTTGATATTGAGTTTCATAGTTATAGTTTGAAGAGCTTCTTCATTTTATGGTTATTGTTACATTTTTCAAATAGTAGGACTTTTTTTTATATTTGGAAAATAATAATAACTTAAAAACTTTAATTTATGAAAAATTTATTTTTGGAAATCCGCGACTATCTGGAAGATGTACGTGAGAATTTGTCGGAAGTCCACGAAGATTTGTGTGATCTATTTGCAAATTTGTTGGAAATCCTCGTCGCTTGGGGTGCATTCTGCCTATTAGGGTTTGGTATACTTTGCATAATGAATACGGGCGTGATAATCATACTTGGCGAAGAGCATTCGGTATTAGAGATGATGCTCCCCGCATTACCAGTTATTGCTGCCATATCTCTTCCAATAATTGGATTTTGCGAGTTAGGCGAGTTTAATGCAGGGGTATTATTGCTAGTTATTGTGAGTTTACTTTGGCTCGGATTGCTATGGAATATACTACCGCTGATGTTGATGATAGCTGGAGCACTGCTTATAGCTGGTATTTGTTACCTTCTTTATATAGAAGTATGGGTATGTTTTGCAATTATATTATTAATGCTTTTAGTATATATCCTATTGTAGAGTAATAAAGCTTCATTCTGCTAAAGAAGATGGTAGTCATCCTGTATTTACTTACCTTATCATTACCCATCTATTTTTTAGATGGGTTTTATTTTTATGGTCGGGAATTGATGTTGATAATGCGGAAAAATATAATGCTTTAAAAGTATCTTTAAATTTAATAAATTTACCATTATTTACAATTGGTTGCGCAAAACGCATGGTGATGTGTGCAACATTCTAAATCCTGTCAAGCTGTGGTGACTCATATTATTTGGAACGATTTTTATAAAAAAAGTTGCAAAAAAATTCAAAAAAAGATTTAATAAAAAAATAAATGATTGATAAAGGATATATATTAATGAAACTATATCATTATGCACCCAAAAAAAATACAGTAATGAAAGATGGATTATTTTCTATTTCTAAAATTGATAGAAATCTAAAACCATATATTCATCGTGCCGGTTCGAAAAATAAAGAAGATATATTAAGATGGTTAGAGAGCACATTTTATGGTCGTACACGCTCTATTTCTTGTTTAACAGAAACAATAAAATATAAAAACAATGACCCAACATTAAAAAAGATTATCAAAGCATCAGAGCTTTTTTCTTTTGATTTAGATGAACTTATAAAAGACGGATTAGTCGAATCAATTTGGTGTAAAAATGGTTCAAATCCTGATGGATGTAATGAAAACTTTTATCAAGTAACTCCTTGCGAAATTGATTTTTCACCACTTGAGTGGCATAAAGTAGATGTTTCAAAAAATCTACTATATGCTATAATTCGCCATTATCTCATAGTACTAAAAGACGGCTACATTCCCCCAAAATATCTCAAAAAAGAGCGATGCATAAATTTATTACACTCCTTTCTCAAACAAAAAATAATAAATTTAATCAAAGATTAACCACAAAAAAGCACCTGTTTAAAACAAGTGCTTTTTTATACTCACAAGCTCAACTCATTCCTCAAACGGAAGAATTATCCTTTGAACCTCTTCAACATGCCTTTCGTTTTTCTCATCAATCCTAACAACAAAGCCGTTTTTTCTCATCCAACGAGGCTCTCCGTATTTTTTATACTCTTTTATTGCTTGATAATTAAAGTAGCTCTTAACCACTCTTTTCCAAGCTAAGGCAACAAGCAAAAAACAAAAAGCAACCAGCCCCATAAAAATTAGTGTTTTCATAGTAATTTAAAAATAAGTAATAAATTTCTAAAAAACAAAGTACTTAACCTTTTACTAAAAGTCTACAAATTTTTTACTTATTTTTTTTCATTAAAATTAAATAACTCATATTGCGCCACCTAAATATCCCCCTCCTCAAGGGTGAGGCTTTATTGTAATTGGTCAGATTGCCCCTCTAAATTGTAAAAAAATACCTTGTTTTTGATAAGGAAATTTTTTCATTATTTTACAATGAAATACACTGACCACTAGGTTCTAACTTGACTTTTTTATTTTTCCAAGCATTGGCGTAACGTGGAAAACAACGATTTTCCGAAAATTAGACATAAAAAATATTTGATTTTTATAATAAAACAGCTTAATATCAGCTCAATATTAAAATTATGATGTTAAACTATTTAAAAATTATAAATTATGGTTAGAGAAGAATATCTTAATCTGGAATTTATGTACAAATTCATAAATTCTTTATGTAAACGTGATGGCTATCATATGACAGATTTTGAGTTTGGAAAAATGTCATATTATAGAAATGAAGATACTCCTTTTGTATTAAGAAACAATATGGGTTATAACATTGTTTACAAGTTTGAAGCTTGGAAGTTGCCTGAAAAGTTTGATTTAAATAAAGAAATTGAGCTCGATTATGCTAGAGAACCTTTATGGGAACAAACTAAAAGCAAAACATTTTGCTTTGATTTGCATAGTGAATGTATTGTAGAATGCTGCAAAGGTGACTATGAGTTTCAACCAAATCCTCCTTTTTTCAGGTTAGATAATCAATTGTATTATTCTATTTATCATCAACCTAAAGCTTTGACTTTCCATTATAGTAAAGGACGTGATATTGAAGATATCAAAGACTATATGGAATATATGGGAATAGATTGCTACAATATTATGTCTATTTGGTATATATTGTTAGAAACCGCAAAAGGAAGAATTGGTCGCACTATTTGTTATGAAAACAAAGAAGAAGCTAACAGGCAAGTTCATATTCTTTTGAGTAAAGCTCATAAATGCGATCAATGGCGCGATGTAAAACATTATTACCGTCTTGGGATACACAAAGATAATGCTCCTGTATTTTATACAGATAATGTTTTAGAATTAACCATTCCTTTGGCTGAAGATATTAACAAACTTAACGCATGTTTGGGGGGGATAATGACTTCATTAAGAGAAATTCATCGATGTTTGACGTTGATGTTTGATTCTGTACAAAGTTTAATGCAAAGCAGAATTTGTGATTTATCTCGTATTGTTTATTTGGAGTGTTTTAGTAAAAACCATACGGAGGGTTGTTTTCCTGTTAGCGGCTTTGATGATGTTTTGAGACGCTGTATGCAAGAAGTAGAAGAAGTTGAAAATGTATACATTAAAAATGCAAAATATATACAAAAAACTTTGGACGATACGGGAAAAACGGCATACGAAGAATATCAAATAAAAACCCAAGAAACCTACAAACGAATATCTGAAAATATTCAAAAAATACGGCCTGAAACTTTATCTGTAGATTCCTTGTGTCAAATTGCAAAAGATTTTGATTTATTGGAAGCTCAGATTAAATCTCGACAAAGAGTTTAAAAACTAACTCTAACATCTCTTACAAAACCCCTCTCAATTTTATTATTGTGAGGGGTTTCCATTATCTAAAATATTATACTTAAAAAACCACCCGAAAGGGTGGTTTTATTTGGTCGGGACGAGAGGATTCGAACCTCCGACTTCTTGCACCCCATGCAAGCGCTCTACCAGGCTGAACTACGTCCCGAAAACTCATCTATATATATCTCAACAACACCAAAAATCAAGCAAAATTTAACCCGATATAACAAAAAAGGTCGCATTCTTGCGACCTTTTAATTTTAAAAGCACTCTAATTATTGAGCAATTTTACCTGCTACAACTTTTTTAATTTTCTTTGCTTCTTCAGATAATCTGCTATCAGGTGTAGACATTAAATAAGCATCTAAACCACCCTTGTGTTCAATAGAACGAAGAGTCTTTGTACAGATTCTCAATTTATAAACTTTACCTAAAGATTCACTCAAAAGAGAAACCTCTTGAAGGTTAGGCAAAAAGCGACGACGAGTTCTATTGTTAGCGTGGCTAACATTATTACCGCTCATAACACCAGTGCCTGAAATTTCACATTTCTTAGCCATTTTTTTATCCTTTACTCAAAAAACTTTTGCTCATACATACAAACATAATAGCAATAAGTCAAGCAAAATCTTCTACAAAACATCAAAAAAAGCTAGATTTTTTACGTTTTTCATAATATAACCCTAACTTGTAAACAAAAAACGTACCCGTAGCTCAACTGGATAGAGTGTTGGCCTCCGACGCCAAAGGTTGCGAGTTCGAATCTCGCCGGGTGCACCATAAAAATCACCTCTTTAGGTGATTTTTTGTTTTAAATAACAGTTGATTTATAAAATAAACAAACTATTATCAACCCACTATTTGAAATTATGATGTTTAATTAAAAATGTATATATTATGAAAAAGTTTGTTTTTATGCTAATTGCAATGTTTAGTGTTGTAGTGACAGCATGTTCAACATTTGACAGCGACCCGATTGAACCAAAAATCATTGGAACTGGTAATTTACAATATGAAGCAAAAACTGGTACTTGGTTTGTGGTTATAGATTCAACTCAATACACTATCACCAGTGTGACTATTCCCGAACACAGTCCTCGTACAATAGGT
>JAZQXC010000008.1:0-40606 GCA_045632645.1 Alphaproteobacteria bacterium
CAAATGAACAAGTTAAAGTAGTTCAAGAATATAGAAAAAATCAATTAGCATCAGATTTTCCTGAGTTAAAACGTGAAGATTTTGCTAGTGATAAAGAATTTTTTGAAGCACTTAGAGAGCAAACAATTGCTATTCAAAATAGAGAATGGGAAATTGTGAGTATGAGCGTGTGCACTGGTGCATATAATGAGTTTAGAGGGATGAGTGTGACAGATGCTAAGAGCGCTGTTTTCTCTAATGCTAATAAGACGGGGGGGGTACAGTCTTATGATCAATGCACATATGATGAATATGAAGATGCAGATGCAGAAAATCAAATTGCTGATGATGTGGCTGGTATAACCTCTAATAATTCTGGAGATATGATTGTTGATGCTTCGGGGAGAATTGGTGGTTTTGGTTATGGGAAAAAGACAACATGGGCGCATTGTGCACAAACTGCATCATTAAATATTTATACTATGGCCGAGGCATTGGGGTTACTATCTCCATCTCCAACTAGTGATGCAGAAATTGCTAGTGCACTAGGAATTCATACAGGACAGAGTGGCGGTAGTGCTCTTTGTGGGGGGGATTATTCTGATAAAGATGTTGGGCACCTGAAAAAAGTTGCTGGGCACCAGAAAAAAGTTGCTGATGTGGGGCAATTAATTAAAGAAGGTAAGATTGGCCCTGGTGCGGTAATATCAGTTTGTACAGACCCGACCCCTAGCGGAACATTTTCAGGATACCATGCATTAACGATTGCATCTGTTAATCGCGATGAAAATGGCAATATTGTTAGTTATACTGTTATGGATAATAATGGCGGTGAAGCTAGGACTAGATTACAAGTTGTTGGTATTGATGAAGATCATGAGTTAAATAGGTGGCCAACAGATGAAGGAAACAAACCTTTACACTATACAAATACTGCAGCATGGGCAAATGATCAAATTACTCAAAGATATGATACTAAATATAGTCCTATGTTTGATGATAGTGGTAATCTTATCGGTATGAATGGTAAAAGGTTTGAGAATGAACAAGAGAAGATTGATGCTATTCGTGAAATGCAAAGGACAAATAGGTTGAGTGTAAAGGCTGTAAGCGATGAAATTGATGTGTTAGCCAATAGAGAAACTACTTTATTAACAGATACAAATTATAGTTCTAAATGTGGTGGTAATTATAGGGCGCAACTATTAAAAGAACAGCAAGAACGTTTAGGTCAATATTATAGTACTCAAGTAGATATGATTGGTGTAGCTGGAATAGAAAATGATATTTTGGCTCAGCAAGATGCAAATGATGATTTAAGAGCAGAAATTTCTAGTAGAGAGGTTGGAATTACTGCTATAAATGATAGAAAAATTACATGCTGCGAAAATTTTGATGAGTTAACAATAAGAGAGGGAGTACTTGCTGAAAGTTGTTCTGCTGTTAAAGCTCAAGCACAAGAAGGAAGTAGAGAAAGGTCTCGTAGATTTAATAGGAGAATGAGTGAGTATCAAAATATTACTAATGCATATGATAATTTAAGTGAAGATTATGGTAATGATTTAACAGCTATTAATGAAGATTTTGCAACAGAGCAAACTAATTATTCAACAGGTATAGATAGTGTTAATAGTAGTAATGAAGCTATTAGCTTGTTAGATGAAGAAAATGCTCGTCTTATTAAAGAGCGTGAAGATTTATCTGGTTGTACTGAAAAAGCTATTAGTGATAGGGAAGAAAATGCTAATAATAGGTTTAATAACCAACAAGAAATAGGAACAATTCTTCAAAATAAAGGGAGTGCTATTGATAGTATTGAAGGTAGTGTTTCTAATATGGAAGAGTTGAGTGATAACAAAGAAGCTAACTTATCAGCTCAGGAGAGTGTTGTTGCTAATTATCAAATGGTTGTTGATTATGCAACGTTATCAAGAAGAGAAATTAGAGAGAAATATGGTTGCTCTTATCGTGAATTTAAGGATCAGCTTGAAGCTATAAATAATGGGGTGTTAAATGAAGGTGTTGAAATAACTCCAGATGTAGAGGTTGAAACACCAGTTGTTGGTGTACCTGTAGTAACTACTCAATTTACTGAAGAAACTCGCGAAGATGTTGGTGATGTTATGGATGAGCAGCATGTTGATGCAGAAGAACAATATCAACAAAATGCAAGTGAGATTGCTAGTGGTGTTTATGGAAATGATGTTGAAAATCCAATCTCTAAAGCTGAGGAACAAGTTGTGGAAGTTGAAGCTCCTGTAGTTTCTGTTGAGAGAGAGAAGACAAAATCTGAGATTCAAAAAGAAACAAAGATGAATGGATGGTTTAGTCATGTTGGAATTGATACAGCTATGGTTAATAAATTGGTTGAAAAATATGGTATTGATGTGGCGTATGATTTAGCTTTAACGTCTATGACAAATCCTGCTAAGGTATGTAAAGGTACAGATGGTAAGTGGCGAAATAGTAAGGCATGTCTTAACTACTTCCTTGAAAATGAGGTGGCAGATGAGGTGGTTGCTAATATCACAGAACGTAGTGCTGATGATGTTGCAAAAGCTAGACCTTATAGGAAAGTAGAGGGAATAAAGGTGGAAACAGAAAAGCCTTTGTTTAATAATGAGATTAAATTACATCTTTCACCACTTGCTGATACTGTGGAGAGATAATAGGATAGATATTTATCTTTGATAAAAGGCACCCCATATTTTGGGGTGTTTTTTTTGTGTAAATTAGATTAATTGTAATAAAAGTTTAATATATGTTTGTCTATTTTTGTTGTGTTTATATCTTTTTTGTGGTATTATATATATAATAGTTGTATAGAGGAGGTTGCTATGACTGGTACTAGCTATGATGATATTGAAGCCGTTCAAGAATATAGAAAACGCAAACTTCATGAAAATGATTCTACTTTAGGTGAGGATGCTTCTCTTGAAGAATTACAAGCTGAATATATGAGAGTATCGCAACAAAGATGGGAGTATGCGTGTCAATACCATAATTATGAGACATATTGTTTTTCAAGAAGTGTGACTGTTGATCAGGCAAAAGCTGTATTTTTTTCTATAGGCGAAAATAGTGAAGGCGAAAATGTGGCTGCAGCTGCAATTATGGTAGGAAGACCTGATGATAGGGCAGGTAGAACAGAAGAAGAAGCAGTTATAAGACCTGACTCTGTGACGATGGTAACTCGTGAAACAAGTGAAAAATCTGGAAGACAAGTTTATCATTATAATGGTTTAAACGAAATACTATATGCACATTGTGCTAGGACGGCTGCATGTAATTTATATGCAACAGCGCAAACAGCTGGCCTTGGTGACCCTATAGCAGGGGGGGAAACTGCTTGTGCTAAAACTATACATGGTGGTGGAGATAGAAAAGCCATTTGTGATGGTCGTTATAGTAATACCAGTGAGACGAAAACTTTACAAGAATTGGTTTTGAGTGGTAAAGTTACTGCTGGTAGTATAATATCTGAATATACTGGTAACAGTGGTTCTGGATATCACGCTTTAACTGTTGTAGATGTTAATCGTGATGAACAGGGTAATATTATTAGTTATACCGTTATGGATAATAATGGGGGACCAACAAGAGAGGGTAAATCAAGACTTAGAGTAATAGATATAAATGATACAAGTGGTATAGGTGGTGAATATGTAAGATATACTAATACAGAAAATTGGGCTATGGATCAATATAGAGTACAAATGGATGGAAAAAGTGAAGAAGAGCTTAGAGCAATGATTGAAGAAGCTAAAAGGGATACGGATACACTTATTGATAGTTTGGCTGTTCAGGAAAATATTTTATTAAATGACAGAACTTATACCTCAACTTGTGGAGGTGCTCAAACGAGAATTGATGCTTTAGAAGGTCAACGTCTAAATCTAAATACTTTTTATAATAATCAATATGTAGAAGTTGCAAATGAGTATTTAGCAACTCATCCGGCTGAAAATGATGGCACACTTGAAGCTAGTGTATCTCAAGATGAGGTATTAAGAGGCGATTCCGAAGTGTTTGGTGGTGAAGAATATACCTCTGTAGAAAGAGAAGATAATGAAGAAATTATGGAACTTGATCATATAGAACTTATCGAAAAAACATCTACTATGATTAAGAATATTGTAAGTACAATAACTGGAACTTCTACTATCGATGGTGAAAACTATGAAGAGAATACTGTTGTGCCTGATGCAAGATTTAGTGATGATATGCTTTTAGGTCTTGAGGATAGACGTAGAATAATACGCAGTATGGATGAGCAACGTGTTGATGCAGAAAAACGATATCAACAAAATGCAAGTGAGATTGCTAGTGGTGAATATGGAAATGATGAAGTTGGAATGGGACGTAGTGTTGCTGGACGTCTAGTTGAAACTTCTAGTTTAGAGGGTGGAAACCCGGCACAAGGTGAGCAAACTTCAGTTGTAGAGCAAGCTGTTGAAAGGGAGAAAACACCTGCAGAACTTAAAAAAATAACAAAAATGCAAGGTTGGTTTAGTAGAGTTAAAATAGATCCTGCTTTGGTTGATTCTATGGTGGAAAAATATGGTGTTGATGTTGCATATGATTTAGCTTTAACGTCTATGACAAATCCTGCTAAGGTATGTAATGGTACAGATGGTAAGTGGCGAAATAGTAAGGCATGTCTTAACTACTTCCTTGAAAATGAGGTGGCAGATGATGTGGTTGCTAATATTACAGGTCGTAGTGCAGATGATGTTGCAAAAGATAGACCTTATAGGAATGTAGAGGGAGTAAAGGTGGAAACAGGAGAGCCTTTGTTTAATAATGAGATTAAATTACATCTTTCACCACTTGCTGAAACTATGGAAAGATGATAGGATAGATATTTATCTTTGATAAAAGGCACCCCATATTTTGGGGTGTTTTTTTGTGTAAATTAGATTAATTGTAATAAAAGTTTAATATATGTTTGTCTATTTTTGTTGTGTTTATATCTTTTTTGTGGTATAATTTATACATAGTAGTGCTTTGGGGAGGAAGCTATGAGCGAGGAAAAAGATTTAGAAATTTATATTGAAGCTGTTAAAGAACACAGGATGGCTGAGGTTGATTTATTTCTTCCAGATTCTTATGTGAATTCGACAAAAAACCAGGTATTTTATGATGCTGTTTTTGATGATGCTGTTTTAGAATCCTATTTAATAGAAGAAAGTATAGATACACTTCAAAATATGTATATTGAAATGGAGATGCAAAGATTTGAATATGTGAGCCAAAATGTTTGTTATGGTGCATATATTACATCTCGTGGTATAAGCGTTAAAGAAGCAAAGGAGAGTTTGTATAGTCTTAATGGGGGAAACTTACCTGATGATGTAGCTGGCAGATGCGAAGGTTTGAGAAATACTTTTGAAATGATACCTGATTATCTCAGTGAGACTGGGGGAGAAAAAGGAGGAGCATATCCACACTGTGCAAGAACAGCAGGGTTAAATATTTATGCAATTTGTGCTATTATGGGTTTAGGAAATCCCACAAAAGGCGTATATACTCCAAGTGCTTTAACAATTATCTCAGGTGCAGAGGGATTTCTTCCTCTTTGTGGTGATAGTCGTTACGCACATATGATGAAAGATAATGAAGGACGTACACTTAATACATTAATTAAGGAAAAAAGGGTTAAGGCAGGTGATGTAATATCTATTGCAACAGATAGTTCTGAGGGGTCGGGACATCATGCATTAACAGTTGCAGCTGTTAATTGTGATAACAATGGAAAAATTATTAGTTATACCCTTATGGATAATAATGGAGGAAAAGAAAGAACAAGATTAGTGACTGTTGATATAAATGATACCTATAGTGATTTTAATAAGCAGGTGCATTATTCAAGTGTTAATGATTGGGCTAGAGATGAAATTACTAAAAAAGCTAATCAAATGTCAAGAGAAGAATTAATTAAGGCAATTTGTAAATCAAGATCTGATCTTTATTATGAAATAGATTTATTAGCTAAAACTGAAACAGAAGTGTTTAAAGGAGAATGTTTTGATGAAACGAGAAGAGATTGTTTTAAAAGGCAGCAAAATGCATTGATAGTGTCTTATATGAATAATGCTGATAAACTTAAGGGATATTACAGGGATCCTGGGAGTTTTTCATTTGGTTACGCATTGGTAGCACAAAATGAGAGTAGTATACATGCTTTGGAAAATAATAAATATTTAATTAATAACAATATATATGGTAATGTTGGTGATGGTAATAGAATAGACCAAGCTTTGGCAAGAAGAGAGGGAAATGCTATTGGTACAGATCCAGAATTAACAAGTACTGGAAATTTAACAACAGATGATTTAAGAAGAATTAATGCAAATAATAATAGTAGAGCATAATTTGTTATCTTCTATAAAATTATATAAAAAAATAATGTGATTCTTTTTCAAAGAGATATAAATTTAAGTAAAAAAAGTTTTTCTTGTTAAGATTATGCTAACTAAATTTGTTTTATGTTATCCGTAATGGTGGTATCACTTATTTAGGGATTGCTATGAGTAATTATGAATTAAAAAATATATTAAATACAGTTATTAATGCTGATTGCGTTGAAACTATGAAGAAAATTGCTGACAACTCTATTGATGTCATTTTTGCGGACCCTCCTTATAATTTACAATTAGGTGATGCCTTGAAACGCCCAGATAACTCTGATGTTAAAGGAGTTTATGAAGAGTGGGATAGCTTTGAAAGTATTGCAGAATACGATAAATATACTAAGGCTTGGATGGTAGAGGCAAGAAGAATCCTTAAAGAAAATGGTACTATTTGGGTGATTGGCTCATATCATAATATCTTTAGAGTTGGATATATTATGCAGGATTTAGGCTTTTGGATATTGAATGATATTATTTGGAATAAGACGAATCCTATGCCTAACTTTAAAGGTACTCGTTTTACTAATGCTCATGAAACCTTGATTTGGGCAACTAAAAATCCTAAAGCTAGATATACTTTTAATTATGAAGCAATGAAGGCGATGAATGATGATGTACAAATGAGATCTACTTGGGAAATACCTCTTTGTACAGGTAAAGAACGCCTTAAAAATGGTGAGACAGGAGAAAAACTTCATCCAACTCAAAAACCTGAGGCGCTTTTATATAGAGTTATTATGTCTTCAACTAATGTTGGCGATGTTGTTTTAGATCCATTCTTTGGTACAGGAACAACAGGGGCGGTGGCTAAAAAGTTGGGACGTAACTTCATTGGTATTGAAAAAGATAAGACTTATATTAAAGGAGCTATGGCTCGAATTGAAAAAATTGAGCTAAATGAAGGTGAAGATGGATTAGAATTTACCTGTAAGAGAAAACTTCCTAAAGTTCCTTTTGGGGCAGTTTTAGAAAGGGGCTTGATTTCTCCGGGAGATGTGTTATACGATGATAAGAAGAAGATAAAAGCAACTGTTAGGTCTGATGGTACTATCAAGTTTAAAAACGAAAGTGGTTCTATTCACCAGATTGGTGCTGTGGCTCAAAACTCTACTACATGTAATGGTTGGGCTTATTGGCATTATCTTGATAAAAAAACAAAGAAACTTGTATGTATTGATGAATTAAGGCAGTTGATAAGAGTGGAAATGCACGGAGAATAAATGATAAAAATAAACGGAAAACCTAGAATAAATAAAAATAAAAAGATATCAAGGAGGCCGGATAGAGTAGAAATTTTGGGGGCAAACTCTGGAATTTCACAAGATAATTATGTTGCAATTGATTTAGGTACAAATTCTTGTAGATTGGTGGTTGCAACTCCTACTACGACATCTTTTAGAGTAGTTGAAACATATTCTAAAGTTGTAAGACTAGGTGAAGGTATTATCCAAGATAATGAATTATCTATGCAGGCAATGAGACGTACTTTGCAAGCACTTAAAGTTTGTAGAGGCGTTATTGATGAATATATGCCTATTGTTGCATCTCGTTTTGTGGCGACAGCTGCTTGCAGAAGAGCAAAGAATGTGTCTTCATTTGTTGATATGGTTAAACGCGAAGCAGGAATTGAACTTGAAGTTATTTCTTCTAAAGAAGAGGCGCGTCTTTCTGTTGTTGGGTGTTTGCCTTTATTAAATAGAAGTATTAAAAGGGTTTTAGTTTTTGATATTGGTGGTGGCTCTACACAAATATCTTTAGCAAGAGTTACTGATTTTGGTAAAACCTTTATTGAGGGTTTTGTTTCACTTCCTTATGGGGTTGTTACTATTTCTGAGGCTTTTGCTGGACACGAAATGAGTAAACTTGAATATTCTACAGTTTTAGAGAGAACACAAAATATTTTGCAAGAGTTTGAAGATAAGCATAATATTACAGAGGCTATGGCAAATCAGGAAATTCAAGTTATTGGTACGTCTGGTACTGTGACTGTTATTGGTGCTGTTCATCTTAAACTTCCTCGTTATAATCGCTCTGCTGTTGATGGTGTTGCGATTTCTGCTCCTGATATTAAATTTACTATTAACAAAATTAAAAATATGGGGACAGAAGGTAGATGTAAACACCCTTGTATTGGACAGAGTAAATCCGACTTAACGATTGCAGGTTGTGCTATTATTGAAGCGTTGACAACTTTTTGGCCTATTTCTGAAATTACTGTTGCTGATAGAGGGATTAGAGAGGGTATTTTGCTTGATTTGATGCATTCTAAGAGATTTCATCAACAGAATAATAAAAATAAGAAAAAACGTGGTCGTTTTCCATTTAAAAGAGGGGGGGATAATGGAAGATTTAATAAAAAGAACAAATAATTCTGAGTATGTGGCTGCGCTTGATTTAGGCACTAATTCTAATAGGCTTTTAGTTGTTGATAATAAAGGGCAGGCTGTTTATAGAGATGTTCGCCATGTGGCATTAGGTGAAGGATTAGCTGAAAATAAGTGTTTTTGTGAAAAAGCGATGGATAGGGCTATTTGCTCTTATATGGATTTTAACGAAATGATGAGTGTTTATGGAGTTAAAAAGTATAGAGCGATTGCAACTGCTGCTTGTAGAATGAGTACAAATACTAAAAGTTTTTTAGAAGATGTTAAGAAAAGTTCTGGGATTGATGTTGAGGTTATTAGTGAATATGAAGAAGCAAGACTTACACTTAAAGGGGCTAAACTTAATGCGCCTAAAGATAAAAAATATATCTTTGTTTATGATTTAGGTGGAGGTTCAACTGAGATTACTTTAGCTACTAATGAAGATAACCCTAAAATTATTACAACAATTTCAATTCCTCTTGGGGCGCGTAATGCAACAGAAATGTATAATTTAAAAAATTATAATAAGAATGGAGCGTTAAAATTAAGAGCTGATGTTGAAAAATATGTTGATGATTTATTAAGTGGAATAAAAGATGTTGATTATGAAGGAAATGTTGCTCTTATTGCGACATCTTCAACGCCTTTGAGATTGGCTGCGTGTTATAAGAAAATGCCTAAATATGATAAATTTGCATCAGATGGTGTTGTGGTTCCGGTTAAAGAGTTAGATAAAATTATATCTAAAATGATTAGGTTTGGTTATAAAGAAAGGGTTAACTCTCCTTATATTGGGCCTAATCGTGCTCCTATTTTTGTTGCAGCTCTTGTTATTTTCAGAGCTATATATAAGAAATTAGGGGTTAATGATATGGTTGCTTCATTAAAAGCAGCGCAAGAAGCTATTGTTGATGAATTACTTTGAGTTAGAGGTGTAAGTCTATGGCAAAATTAACAAAATCAGCAAAAGAAGTTCGTGGAAGAAAGATGCTTACTGTTAGGCTTAAAGAAGCTAAATATCATTCTTCTTCTTCTAATCGTTGGCTTGAGCGTCAACTTAATGATCCTTATGTGCAAGAGGCTAAACGCTTGGGATATCGCTCAAGAGCTGCATTTAAGCTTATTCAATTAGATGAAAAGTATAAGTTCTTATGTAAAAATAGTGTTATTGTTGATTTAGGGTGTGCTCCTGGTGGTTGGTCTCAGGTTGCTAGTCTTAAATTAAAAGGGACTGGTAAACTTGTAGGACTTGATATTTTGCCAACAGAGCCATTAGATGGTGCAATATTTGTGTGTCAAGATTTTACTCTTGATGGTGCAACTGAGAAGCTTTTAGAGCTTTTAGGTGGGGAGCGTGCAAATGTTGTAATGAGTGATATGGCTGCAAATACTACTGGTCATCAACAAACAGATCACTTAAGAACGATTGGTCTTGTTGAGGCAGCGTATGATTTTGCTAAAACAGTTTTAGCTGAAGGTGGAATTTTTATTGCAAAAGTATTCCAAGGTGGGGCAGAAGGTGGTCTTTTATCTGATATGAAGAAAAATTTTAAGAAAGTTACTCACTATAAGCCTGATGCTAGTCGTGATAAATCACCTGAGTGTTATGTTGTTGCGCAAGGTTTCAAAGGATAAAAATTTATTGCTACTAAATTAAAAAGGCACTTAAATTTAAGTGCCTTTTGTTTTGATTTTAAAAGATATTTTTTTATGCGAAATACTCTCTTAAATATGCTGGTAATTCGCTAGTTGCTATACGGATTTGCTCCATTGTATCTCTATTACGAAGTGTAACAGTTTCTGGACTTTGTTCAATTGTTTCAAAGTCAACAGTTAAGCAAAGAGGGGTGCCAATTTCGTCATGACGACGATAAGCTTTACCAATATTACCAGTGTTTTCAAGTGCTACACGACCAATACCAAGTTTCATTAAATTTTTCTTTAATTCGTAACATTTTGTCATAATTGCTTCACTATTTTTCTTTAATGGAACAATAGCAATTTTGATTGGAGCTAAGTGTTTTTTGAGCTTCATAACAATACGCTCAGAACCATTTTCTAGCTTTTCTTCAGTATAAGCTTCTGTTAATACAGCAAGAACAGCTCTATCAACCCCCATTGATGGTTCAATAACATATGGAATAATCCAAGAATTTGTTTCATCATCACGAATGCACATTTTTGTATTTGATTCATGATTTTCATGACAATGTGCTTCTAGCTTAAATTCTTCTTGTGATTTAGTGTGATTTCCTAAGTCATAGTCACGGCGATTTGCAATACCTTCTAATTCTTCTACGCCATGAGGGAAGGCATATTCAATGTCAGAGCATGCTTTTGCATAGTGAGCTAGTTCATCAGGTTTTTGATCATAAACTCTAAATCTATCACGTGGAAGTCCTTGTTCTACCCACCAATTAATGCGAGCTTCTTTCCAGTGTTCATGCCATTTTTCATCTTCTCCTGGTTTTACAAAAAACTCTAATTCAGCTTGTTCAAATTCACGAACTCTGAAAATAAAATTCTTTGGAGTTATTTCATTTCTGAATGATTTACCAATTTGAGCAATACCAAATGGAAGTTTACGTGAAGTAGAATCTACTACGTTTTTAAATTGTGTGAAAATTGCTTGTGCTGTTTCAGGGCGTAGATAAGCAATATTATTTTCATCTACAATAGGGCCAACAGTTGTTTTGAACATTAAGTTAAATGGACGAGGCTCTGTTAGTTCTGTTGAACCACAGTTTGGGCATTTGCCATCAGCTAAGTGGTCTGCTCTAAAACGACCTTTACACTTTTTGCAGTCAACCATTGGATCTGAAAATGTATCTTCATGGCCAGAATAGTGTAATACCTTTCTGTTTGTTAAAATAGCAGCATCTAACCCCTCTATATCATCGCGTTCATACACCATTGAACGCCACCAAGCTTGTTTTATGTTGTTTTTTAACTCAACACCTAATGGACCATAGTCATATAAACCTTGAAGACCGCCATAAATATCTGAGTTTTGAAATATAAATCCTCTTCGTTTACATAAAGAAACTAGTTGTTCCATTTGAGTTGCTGGCATTTTTTTTACCCCTTTAAAAATTAAAAATATTAAACCTTTTAGGGAGTTTAGACTATATGAATTTAAATTGCAATATATATAAAAGAAAAAAGCCAGTAAATTACTGGCTTTTTAGGGTTAGTTTATATCATTTAGTGGTTTTACTTTTTTTTCTAATGCAATATCTAAGACTTCAGATGCATTTTCAACCATAACAATGTTTAGTTCGTTTTTAACATTATCAGGTAGCTCTTTTAGGTCTTTTTCATTATCTTTTGGAATGATAACTGTTTTTATACCACCTCTTAGAGCTGATAATAGTTTTTCTTTTAAGCCTCCGATAGGTAGAACTCTACCTTGAAGGGTTATTTCACCTGTCATTGCAACATCGCTTTTAACTGGTATTTTAGTGAATACAGAAACAAGTGTTGTGTACATGGTGATACCAGCTGATGGGCCATCTTTTGGGGTTGCACCTTCTGGAACGTGTACATGAATGTCTGTTTTTTCAAATATTTCATCTTTAATACCAAGTGAGCTTGCATGTGAGCGTACAACAGAAAATGCTGTATCTATTGACTCTTTCATCACGTCACCTAGTTTTCCTGTTTGCTTGATTAAACCTTTACCAGGCATGTCAACAGCTTCAATAAAGAGAATGTCACCACCAACTTCTGTCCATGCAAGGCCAGTTGTTACACCTACATGATTTTTTTCTTCTTTTATACCATAGTGATACTTTTTAATACCTAAGTATTCTTCTAAGTTTTCAGTATCCACTGTAATATGAGGATTTTTTTCTTTTTTGATTAAAATGTTTGTAGTTGATTTGCGTGCTATTGTTGCAATCTCTCTTTCAAGATTACGAACACCTGATTCTGAGGTGTAATATCTTATGATATTTCTTATAGCTTCATCTGTTATAAACAATTCTTCTGGTGTTATACCATTTTCGTAGAATACCTTTGGAATTAAATGGCGTTTTGATATTTCTAATTTTTCGTCTTCTGTGTAGCCATCTATGCGAATAATCTCCATTCTGTCAAGAAGAGGACGTGGCATATTTAGTGAGTTTGCAGTTGTTACAAACATTACTTTTGATAAATCATAATCTACTTCTAAATAATGGTCATTAAATGTTGAATTTTGTTCTGGGTCTAGAACCTCTAATAATGCTGAACTTGGATCACCACGCCAGTCTGAGCCTAGTTTATCAATCTCATCTAATAAAAATAGTGGGTTTGATGTTCCGGCTTTTTTGATATTTTGTAATATTTTTCCTGGCATTGCACCTATATATGTACGGCGATGTCCTCTTATTTCAGATTCATCTCGCATACCTCCTAATGATGCTCTTACAAATTTACGTCCGGTTGCTCTTGCAATTGATCGACCAAGCGATGTTTTACCAACACCAGGCGCACCAACTAAGCAAAGAATAGGGCTCTTTAGGCTCTTTGAACGAGTTTGTACAGCTAAGTATTCTATAATACGTTCTTTTACTTTTTTTAAGCCATAATGGTCTTCATCTAAAACTTTGATTGCTTTATTGATGTCTGTTGTTAATGTTGAGTTCTTTTTCCATGGTAAATCAACTAACCAATCTAAATAATTGCGTATTATTGTGCTTTCTGCATTCATACTGCCTGATGCTTTGAGTTTTTTTAACTCGTGCATTGCCTTATCTTTGGCTTCTTTTGATAGTTTAGTGTTTTTTATTTTTTTAGTATATATTGCAATCTCATCTTCTTCATCTGAACCACCATTGTTTTGAACAAGCTCTTTTTGAATTGCACGCATTTGCTCATTTAAGTAGTATTCTCTTTGATTTTTTTCCATTTGGTCTTTTACGCGTTTTTTTATCTTTTTTTCTACTTCATCTTTGGCACGTGATTCACCAATATATGATAAGAGTTGTTCTAATAATTTTTGATAATTTTGTGCTTCTAGAAGTTTTTGTTTATCCGAGGTTGGAATTTCAAGATTACCAATCACTGATGCTATAAATTCAGTAACGTTTGTTGGATTATAGATAGTTGATAGGTCTTCTTTTATTATTTTTGTATAATCAAGTGATTGGTTTTGGAATTCCTCACTTATTAGCTTCATTAAAGCGTCTAACTCTTTGTAATTATTAATGGAAATTTCAGGGGCGAAGCTTGAGATGAATGCTGTATAATGTTTACCAAAAGTGTTTAGTTTATTAATTTTAATGCGGCTCATCCCCTCAACTGCAATGTTTAATGTGCCATCAGGCATAACGATATAACGTTTTATTCTGGCTAAGGTACCAACCTCATATAAGTCTTTTGCTTCAGGATGTTCTGTTTTGGCATCGATTTGAGTTAATAAAACCAATGCGGTATTATAATGATATGCTGCAGAGGCAGCTTCTAATGAAGCTGGGCGTCCAACAAATAATGATGCTGTGTTACCAGGGAATACAACAATATCTCTTAACGCAAGAACTGGATATTCTTTATTTTCTAAAATAATAGTATCATCAGTTGGGCTTAAGTTGTCTGTTGTAGAAATGTCTTCATTAACGTCATTTTTTTTGTCAGAACTATTCATTATAATATCCTTATTTAAAAAATTAGTTTTATATAAAATATTTTGAGACTTGTCTTATTGTATATAGTGTTTGAAAAACTATCTATCAATATGTAGAGTTTATTTTTAATAAAATATCATGTGCTTTACAATATTGTATCTATTTTCATCCACAAAAAAGCTGTTTTTACTTAAAAGTTTTTTAATAAGAATATATGTGTTTTATTCTATGTCTTCATCTTCATTGTTTATAAATAATTGATATAAAGCTTTTTTATATATCCATAAAAGAATGGATCCTAGAATTATTGAGATTGAGCCAAAAACATATAAGATATAATACCAATTTATTTCGCCAACTTTCATTAGGGTGTCTTCTGCATATAGTTTGATATAGAAAATGGATATAGCAGTTACAATAAATGATGTAATAAATGCTATTGTCCATATTCTTCTTAAGATTACTTTGGGTAACATGAAGGCGGTTAAAATATAAATGAATACTAATGCGATAAATAAATATGTTTCCATTTTTTTACTCCTTGTTGGATGATAAATAAAAGTAATATTTATTTTGGCTATTTAAAGGTTGAAAATAAAAAAAAGCGTCAATAAAGACGCTTTTTTGTTTGTTAGAGGAACTCAGTTTCGTATATTTTGTGATATAAGCGAGAGATTTCTGCAACTTCTTCTTTTGGTGGAATAATGTGAATCACCAAGTTTGGAGATGTGTCTTTTTCTTTGTAGATGGCTTTTTGGACAGTGATTTTTGTGTTTAACTCTTCACTGGTATATGCGCCAAATGCATCGAATGTTGCGCATGCTCCTGCATTTGCAGTGCTTATATTTTCTGTGATACGTGGGATAAAGGTAACTCTGTTTCTACCTTTATAACCGTAACGAATTCCTTTACCATCAGGTAAAATCCAAAGCCAGTAGATGTTTTTTTCGATATTTATCTTGCTATCATTATCGTCATCGTTAACAATGATGGGATAATTGTTGTAAGATTTAATCTTTGGCATTGCATAGTGAAGTGCATCGATCATAAGTTGACGGATGTCTTCTTTGGTCTGAAGATGTTCTAAGTGTTTCATAATTGACATAATTTTAGATTTGTTTGACTTTATGTTAGATTTTATTTTATTTTTTGTCAATTAAAAAGTTTCTGTCTAAATGTGTTTTTTCAGCATATCTAATGTGAAATGATTGGTATATTTAAGATTTTCAAGCAATTCTTCAGCTTTATCAAAATATTTTCCTATTCTTGATGGATCGTGTGCATCATCACTTATTAGAATAGGAACAGTATTATCTTTAGCTAAAATTTCTAACATCCATGGATGTGGATGGGGATTATTTACTCTGTCATAACCACTTGTATTTAATTCAAATGGTGTTTTGGTTTTTATGAGAGTTTCAACTATTTCTAATTTTAAATCGTTATAGCGCTCATTGGTGCCATATCCAAAAATTGTGCAATAATCAGGATGGGCAATAAATGTAAAATAGCCACTTTTTATACATTCTACTATATTTTTAAAGTGCTCTATAGTGTATTCATGTAATAAGTCTTCACTTGGTAGGGTTTCTTTTTTACGCATATGATAAATATTGCAAAGATAACTTTCATCTTTGTTTTTTAGAAAATGATTTGAGCCAATTAAATAATCAACAGGGAGGTCTTTTATTAGTTTTTCAAAATTATTTCGCCAATCTTTGGAGGTAAAGAAATCGCATTCAAAGCCTATTTTTATGTCTATTTTAAATTCTTGTTTTAAGTTTTCTAATATTTCTATATGACGTAAATAAGCATCTTTTGCTTTGTTGAAATCATTAAAAAACATAGGTTCTTTATCGGGTGGGAAATCAAAGATTTTATTTACAATAAGGTGATTGGTTACACCGATTGTTGAAAAGGACTTGTTTTGTGCCTCTTGTATCATTGTTTTAGCATCAGCAAAGCCGTCAAATCTTAATTCGTTATTATGGGTGTGTAGTGTGAAATTTTGCATTAGTTTATCTCCCTTTGCTTTCATAATTAGCAAAAGAGGTTAATATATATTTAAATTGAAATAAAAAAAGGCGCTTATTTGCGCCTTTTGTTTAACCTATAAATGGAAATAGGGGATCACCAACAGTTGTTTGTGTGTTGGGGATTAATTCCATAGGTTTAAAGTCTGCTAATGGTTTTTCGTTTACACCAAGTGATGATAATATCTTTTCTGATACTGTTGGCATAAATGGATAAATGGCATTTGCTATCAAGCGTAAAGCATCTAATGTTGTGTAAATTACTGCTTCATAGCGTTCTTTTTGGGTTTCATCTTTTGCAAGTACCCATGGTTCATTTGATGCAAAGTAAGCATTTACCATGTCACCAGCTTTTAATATTTCAGTAGATAATTCAGATACTAGTTCAAGTGATGTATCAGTGTATTTGTATAATCTGTTGAAATTATTAGAAATTGTTTCTAGCAATGTTTTGTCTTCTGGTAATAGATTTGAATTTGTTGGAACTAAACCATTTAGGTTTTTGGCTATCATTTTTAGAACACGCATTTGTAAATTACCAATGTTGTTTGCTAATTGTTTATATCCTTGTTTTAATAAATCTATTGAAATTTGAGAATCGCCTGTTAAAGACATTGCATTACATAAATAGAATCTTAAAGGCTCAATGCCCATTAAATCCATTACTTCATAAGGATCTACAACGTTACCTAGTGATTTAGACATTTTTATTCCACCTTCACCAATCCAATAATCATGAACGAGTAAGTGTTTAGGTAATTCTAAACCTAATGCCTTTAACATAATTGGCCAATATACAGCGTGTGTTTTTAAAATGTCTTTAGCTAGTAAATGAGTGCAGTTTGACCATATTTCGTTAAATTCTTTGTTTTTAGATTCATCAGAAGACCATCCTAGGCTTGAAATATAGCTAATTAAAGCATCAAACCATATATATGTTACAAAGTCATTATCAAATGGTAGGTCAACACCAAGCCATACACGAGATTTTGGACGTGAAATACATAAATCATCTAATGGTTCGTTAAGCATGCCAAGAACTTCTTTAGCGAAGCGTTTAGGTCTTATAAAATCAGGATTTGATTTTATGTGGTCGATTAACCATTGACGGTGCTCTTCAAGTGGGAAAAAGTAGTTTTCTTCTGTAATTACTTTAGGTGCTTTTTGGTGGTCTGGGCAAAGACCATGTTCATCTAAATCTGATATTTTTTTAAATTGTTCGCAACCTTCGCAATATAAACCTTCGTATGATTTTTTTATAACCATTCCTTTTTTGTTGATAAGATTTAATGCATCAGAAACAGTTTTTTTATGTTCATCAGATGAGGTTCTAACAAAATTATTGTAGTTTATATTCATTTTATCGAATAGGTTTCTAAAGTTATCACTACGCATTTTTAAGAATTCTTCTACTTTGAGACCACTTTCTTCACAGCTGTGTTGATTTTTTTGACCATGTTCATCAGTTCCTGTTGTATAGAACACTTCAAGGTTGCGCATGGTTTCAATCTTTTTAATAACATCACCTAAGATAGTTGTGTATGCATGGCCAATATGTGGAGCACCATTTATGTAATAAATCGGAGTAGTGATATATTTTTTCATCGTAACTTCCTTATCCTTGTTAATAAAAAAAGACGGTTTTTTATCCGCCTTTTATAAAGTTAAAATAGCATAATGCTAGACGGATGAGCATTATATTAAAATGCACATTTCCATTCGAGCGTTATTGCTATATGTGTAAAATTCCTTTTTCATGGAGGTGAATTTAACACGTTATTTTTATTTTGCAATAATTTTTTAAGAATTATTTTATTATAATAAAGAACAAAAATATTGAAAAAAATTTTTTTATTGTTAGAATCTTTTTTAGATTGATATAAAGTTGTGGAGTATGTAATGTCTGATAAGAAAAAACAGGACGTTAGGGTTATATTTAAAATTGGTGCTTTTTTGGCATTTATTATGCTTGGCTATTTGGGTATTAGATCATATAAACTATCTGTTGAAAAACTTAAAATTAATGAATGTACAGATGAAATTATAGATTTTGCAAGAAATGTTCAAGATGCATATCGAAATCAGCGTGATTATGGTGAAATTGATTATAAAACAGCCGAAAAACTTAGATTATTTCCTAAAAAAATGAAAAGAGAGGGATTTAAAGAATTTACCAATGCTTTTTTTGGAGGGGTTGATATATGGTATTCATCAACAAATCCTGAAAATAATAATTCTGCATTTGAAATATCTTTTCAAGGTTTAAGTAAGTTTGGATGTATTTCTTTGATGAAATTAAATTTGGATGAGGTAGGGGCTATTGCTGTTGGTGGCTATAACAAAGCAACACCTAGTGGTGTTTTAGATGAGGTTTATGAAAGTACAGATCAGAAAGATATTAAGGGATATAATATATTTAAGGCAAAAGGTATACAATATCTTGCAAATGATAAAGCAGAAAAGGCTTGTAATTGTAAAGAAGATGTTTGCACTGTTGTATGGAAGTTTAAATAGTTATATATAGATAATATGTAAGTTTAAGCCACCAAATATTTTGATGGCTTTTTTTTATCGGTTTATTAAAAAGTGCTTGCAAAAAGAACAAAAGTGGTATATTACTCTCAAATTGGAGGTTAATTATATGGCAGAAAGTAAGTTTATTGAAATTAAAGGGGCTAGGGAGCATAATCTTAAAAATATAAATGTTTCTATTCCTAAAAATAAATTAACAGTTATTACAGGGTTGTCTGGCTCGGGTAAATCTTCTCTTGCGTTTGATACTATTTATGCTGAAGGCCAGAGACGATATGTTGAAAGTTTATCATCGTATGCTAGGCAGTTTTTAGATTTGATGAAAAAGCCTGAAGTTGATTCTATTGAAGGGCTTGCTCCTGCTATCTCAATTGAGCAAAAAACTACTTCTCATAATCCTCGTTCTACAGTTGGAACTATTACTGAAATTTATGACTATATGCGTCTTTTATGGGCGAGAGTGGGGGTTCCTTATTCTCCTGCAACGGGGCTTCCGATTGAAGCGCAGACAGTCAGCCAAATAGTAGATAAAATATTAGAGATTGAGGCAGGAACAAAAATTATGATTGTTTCGCCGATGGTTAGACAGCGCAAAGGTGAATTTAAAAAAGAATTAGAAGGTTTATTAAAGCAAGGTTTTCAGCGTGTTAAAATTGATGGCGAAGTATATGATTTAGAAGAAACGCCTAGTTTGGAGAAAAATATTAAGCATGATATTGAAGTTGTGGTTGATAGACTTATTATAAAAAATGAGAATATGGCAGAAAGGGTTGCTCAATCGGTTGAAACGGCTTTAAAATTGAGTGATGGCGTGTTATATGTTGATAATTTATCTCAAAATTCACGTTTAATTTGCTCGTCAAAATATGCATGTCCTGTTTCAGGATTTACGATTGAAGAGATAGAGCCAAGGCTTTTTTCTTTTAATAACCCTCAAGGTGCTTGCCCGCATTGCGATGGGTTAGGAGCAAGACTTTATATGGATGAAAATCTTGTTGTTCCAAATGTTGATAAAAGTATTGCGCAAGGAGCTATTGCACCATGGTATGGTTTTAAGTCTGCATTTTATAAGCAAACACTTATATCTCTTTGTGATTTTTTAGGAGTTTCGCAAAATACATCGTGGAGAGATTTACCAGAAAAAGCTAAAAATATTATTCTTTATGGTTCGGGTAATGTTTGCGTTCCGATATATTATTCTTCTTTTGTTTCTGATAAGCCATTTGAAGGGGTTATTCCTAATATGGAGAGGCGCTTTTTAGAAACAGAATCTGCTGCATCAAGAGAGGAATTGTCTAATTATCAATCTTCGGCGCCATGTGGTTTTTGTAATGGTAAAAGATTAAAACCAGAGGCGTTAGCAGTTAAAGTGTGTGGTAAAGATATTATGGAGGTTTCTGATTTATCCATTAAGCAGGCTTTAGTTTGGTTTAGGGGTGTTGAAGGTGAGTTATCTCCTCAAAAGAAAAAAATTGCTGAAAAAATCTTAAAAGAGATTATTGAAAGATTAGAATTTTTAAACAATGTTGGGCTTGATTATTTGACGTTATCGCGAAAGTCTGGAGGTTTATCTGGTGGAGAATCTCAAAGAATTCGTCTTGCTTCGCAAATTGGTTCAGGGTTAACGGGGGTTTTCTATGTTTTAGATGAGCCGTCTATAGGACTTCATCAACGTGATAATGATAGGCTTTTAGATACTTTGTATAGACTTCGTGATATTGGTAATACAGTTATTGTTGTTGAACATGATGAAGATGCTATCAGAAGTGCTGACTACTTAATTGATATGGGACCAGGAGCAGGGGAATTAGGTGGTAATATTGTGGCAGAAGGAAGTGTTGATGAAGTTTTGAAAAATAAAAACTCTTTAACAGCTAAATATTTAAATAAGGAAAAAGAAATTGCTATACCTCATAAAAGGCGTAAAGGTAATGGCAAGTATTTAGAGCTTATTGGGGCTAAAACTAATAATCTTAAAAATGTTAAGCTGAAAGTTCCTCTTGGCACCCTTACTTTGGTTACAGGCGTTTCTGGTGGTGGTAAATCATCTTTGATATTAGAAACGTTATTTAAAGCATTAAATAAAGAGCTTAATAATTCTAGAGAAAGTACTGGAATATATAAAGAATTAAAGGGAATTGAAAATATTGATAAAGTGATTGATATTGATCAATCTCCAATTGGTAGAACTCCTCGTTCTAATCCTGCGACATATACTGGTGTGTTTACCTATATTAGAGATTGGTTTGCAGAATTACCATTAGCTAAAGCAAGAGGATATCAGGCAGGTAGATTTTCTTTTAATGTGGCAGGTGGTAGATGTGAAGCATGTAAAGGTGATGGTGTAACTAAAATTGAAATGAATTTTTTGCCAGATGTTTATGTTGAGTGTGAAGAATGTCATGGCAAAAGGTTTAATCGTGAAACTTTAGAAATTACATATAAGGGGAAATCTATTGCAGATGTTTTGGATATGACTGTTGATGAAGCTGTTGAGTTCTTTAACAATATTCCATCTATTCGTACAAGGCTTGAGTTATTACAAAAAGTTGGACTTGGATATATTCATTTAGGGCAACCAGCTACAACATTATCTGGAGGGGAGGCTCAGCGTATTAAGCTTTCAAAAGAATTATCTAAAAGAGCAACGGGAAAGACTGTTTATATTTTAGATGAACCAACAACTGGTCTTCATTTTGAAGATATAAATAAGCTATTAAAAGTATTGCAAGCGTTGGTTGATCAAGGAAATACAGTGATAGTTATAGAGCATAATTTAGATGTGATTAAGGTTGCTGATTATATTGTTGATATGGGACCAGAAGGTGGTGATGGAGGAGGGCAAATTGTTGCAGAGGGAACTCCTGAAGAAATTGTTAAAAAGAAAAAAGGTTATACATATAAATATTTAGCATCGAAACTTTAAGAATAAAAAAAGGGCACTTTATGAAAAGTGCCCAATGCTCGTTTTTAGAGCTAAAACACGGTTACATCACGTATGCGTGTTTTTTATAAAAATCAAAACAGATTAATTCACTTAATTATGATACTATGAAAAAACTCAATTGTTTTGATTTCTAAAAAAGTTGAGAGTACGGACACATCACGCGGGCGTGCTCTCAGGGAAGAACAAACATTCTTCGCAAGTACAATAAAAGAAAACTTTTATAGCAAATAAAGGTGTTCATAAAAAAAAGAGTACGGACACGTCACGTGGGCGTACTCTCATGGATATATAATATCCATTTTAATTGTGTTTTATGGCAATCTTAAACACAGTAGAAGATCTTTATCTAAGTATCTATATCTTTTTTTGTTTTCAAAAAAATGGAGGATATAGGTACATCACGTATGTATATCCTCCTTCAGTTGAATATTATTAACTTTAAATCATAACAAAAATAGCATATCAACTGAAATATTTTATTGAAAACAAATTATTCTTTCAAAAGAAGAGTGCGGGTACATCTCGTATGCGCACTCTTTTGAAGATTAAATCTTCTGCAGTTAACAAACAGTTTCCGAAAGAAAATAGGAACGTGTATATATTTTTTTTTAATAAATTTCTTGAAAAAAAGAGTACGGACACGTCACGTGGGCGTACTCCCTTGGGTTTAACTAACCCTATGCCAAACATTCAGCTAAAAGATAGCTAGAAGCCTGAAAGCTTTTTTTATATATATTTTTTCAATGAGTTTTCTTAAAAAAAGAGTACGGACACATCACGTGGGCGTACTCTCATGGATATACAGCATCCATTTTAATTGTGTTTGATATGGCAATCCAACACTGAAAGAAGTATTTCTACTTAAGTATTTCCTGTTTTTTTGTTCTAAAAAAAATGTTGGGGATATAGGTACATCACGTATGTATATCCCCTGATTGATTATTACGAACCGTTATCTCCTCTGTTAATCAATCTTTTTATATGGAAAACAAAATGTAGCTTCAAAGGAAGAGTGCGGGTACATCTCGTATGCGCACTCTGTTGAGTGAAAAGGGTCCACTCTTAACACTAACCCAAACTTAAATACATGAAGAAACTACTTCAAACTGGAGAATAATTCAACATATCTATAAGCTGTTGGATAATATTTATACATATTTATTTTTTTTGTCAATACATAAAATGATTTTTTTTAAATAAAATTTAACTCTTAAGGTATATATAAATAATTAGTTGTAAGTGAATATAGGAGTTTACTATGGTTAAAAAAGCTGAAAATAAAGAAGTTATGCCGGTTAAGGGGAAGAAAAAAACTACTTCTAAAACTGTTAAATCAGTAGGTGAAATTGATGAGACAAAAGAGTTGGTTAAGGTCAAGAAGGAGGTTGCATCTAAAGTTAAGCTATTTACTCCTGATATGTTTTTTCATATTTTTATAGATGGATGGAAAAAAATATTTTGCTATAAGGGGCGTAGCTCTAGAGTTGAACTTTGGAGTTTTATGCTAGTTAATACTGTTGTTTCTGTTATTTTGCAGCTACATCTTAACTATACGGTGCTTTCTCCTAGATATCAAGTTATGGCAAATAATGCTGGAATTGGGGCTGGGGAAATTGCTAGAAATATAACACTTGCAAATTATGCATTTTATTTAAGTATAATATTACCATTGTTTCCTATTTTTGCAATGCTTGTTCGCCGTATGCATGATTTAAATAGGCTTGCTTGGAAAGGATATTTAGAACAAGTTGTTATGGGAGTTATTGTTCTTAGTTTATTAATTGTTGGTATTGATGAGCTTGCAGGAACAAAGTTAGAATATACAATTCTTGCTATGGCTGTTTGCTTTGTTACTATACTATATTCTGTTTTGTATTATGGTTTAAAATTTATTATTGTTACTTTGTTTTATAAAGGTGATAATAAGAAAAATGAGTTTGGTGAGCCTAAATTTAAATCTGATTATGATGATGAATTAGCTCTAAAACTTAGTATATTCTATATATTATTTGTTGCTACAATTGGAATGCTCTATTGGGGAGTTTGGTACTTCTAAATAATAGATTGATGTATTTAAAATAGGGGAGGATGTGTTTCTCTCCTATTTTTTTTACTTTATGCTTTACTTTTTTTTTGTTTTAAGATAAAACTTCCTAGATGTTTAGATTTTAAAGGAGTGTTAATATGAGAGCAAGAACACGTTTTGCGCCAAGTCCAACAGGGTATATGCATATTGGTAATTTAAGAACAGCATTATATGAATATTTAATTGCTAAGGCAAATGGTGGGCAATTTTTGTTGCGTATTGAAGATACTGACCAAAAACGCTATGTTGAAGGTGCGACAGATATTATATATAATACTCTTAAAACAGTTGGAATGAACTGGGATGAGGGGCCAGATATTGGTGGAGATTATGGTCCATATGTGCAATCTGAACGTTTAAGTTTATATCAAGAATATGCTCATAAGTTGGTTGAACTTGGTGGTGCACATTATTGTTTTTGCTCAAAAGATGAGGCGGATGAACAAAAAGATGAAGAGGCAAATATTAAATTTGTTGACCCTTGTAAAAAATTATCATTAGATGAGGCAAAGAAGAGGGTGGCAAATGGTGAGCCTTATGTTATTAGACAAACAATTAATAAAAAAGGTAAGTCTATATTTAATGATGTTGTGTATGGTGATATCGAAATTGATTATGATGAGTTAGATGAAGGAGTGTTGTTAAAAAGTGATGGTTTTCCTACATATAACTTTGCTAATGTTGTTGATGATCATCTTATGAAGATTACTCATGTAGTTAGAGGAAATGAGTATATATCATCTACACCTAAATATAACCTTATATATGAAGCATTTGGTTGGGAGCCTCCTATATATGTTCATGTGGCACAAGTTATGAAAGATGCTCAGCATAAACTTTCTAAGAGAAATGGCGATGCATCATTTCAAGATTTGGTGGCAAAAGGATATTTGCCTGAGGCTATTTTGAATTATATTGCTTTATTAGGGTGGAATCCTGGTACTGAACAAGAAATCTTTTCATTAAAAGAATTAGAAGAGGTTTTTGATGCGAATCGATTAAATAAATCTCCTGCAATCTTTGATATTCAAAAATTAAAATGGATGAATGGTTGCTATATTAGAAATTTAAGTATTGATGAGTTCCATAAATTGGCATGTGTTGAATATGATAAGTTTTTAACAAAAGATGTTAATAGATTAGAATTATCAAAAGTGTTACAACCAAGAATTGAAACACTTAATGATATTAAAGATGTGGCTTTGTTTATTGAAAGTTTGCCCGAATATAGCGAGGAATTATTTGTTAATAAAAAAATGAAAACAGATGTTGAAATTGCTCGTAATTCATTAAAATTAGCAAAGCCTGCATTGGAAAATTTGTCTTTGTGGACTAATGAGAGTTTATTTGAGTGCTTAAAAAATGTAGCTGTTGAAAATGGCTTGAAAAATGGACAAGTTCTTTATCCAGTTAGAATTGCTCTTACAGGTATGGAAACAACACCAGGAGGGGCTAGCGAAATAGCATCTATCCTTGGAAAAGAAGAGACTTTACGTCGTTTGAGTAAAGCTGTATAAGTAAAATATTTTATAGAAAACCCTCTTTGATAAAAAAAAAAGAGGGTTTTTTGGGGTTCTAATTTAGATTATGTTAACTAAATATGGTTTATAACTATTATGTGCACGCAAAGGAGGATCTATTGCTGGCATATTGTGAAAAAATATAATAAGGAAATTAAACATGACTACAAATGCGCAAGTTGATTTTTTAAATGATATAAAAGATAAAAAAATCTCTGTTACTGTTTTTTTAATTAACGGAGTTAAATTACAAGGTGTTATTACATGGTTTGATAATACGTCTTTATTGTTAAGACGTGATGGTCATACTCAACTTGTATATTCACATGCAGTATCGACAATTATGCCTGCAACACCAATTGATGTTGTTGAAGGTTAACTTTGCAACTGATTGAAAAAGATAAAAAAACAAGGACAGCTATTATATGTCCTGTTGTTAAGACTGTTGATCGTGTTATTACTTCTGAAGATGTTGAAAATCGTGAAGAAGAGGCGAGAGGGCTAGTTCTAGCAATGGGGCAGGAGGCTGTCCTTTGTTTTAGAGTTTATTTAAATAAGATTGTTCCCAGAAGTTTTTTGGGTAAGGGGTGGATTGATAAGCTAAAGGCACAATGTGAAGAAAATGATGTTGAGCTTTTAGTTGTTGATCAAACTATAAGTGCTGTTCAACAAAGAAATTTAGAAAAAGAACTAAATCTTAAGGTTATTGATAGAACAGCTGTTATATTAGAGATTTTTGGTAGACGTGCCCAAACAAAAGAGGGAAAACTACAAGTTGAGTTGGCTCATCTAACATATCAACGTGGACGTTTGGTTAGAAGTTGGACACACTTAGAAAGACAGCGTGGTGGTGGTGGTTTTCTAGGGGGACCTGGTGAAACACAAATAGAGCTTGATAGACGCCATATTGATAATCGTATCTTAAAGATTAAAAAAGAACTTGAAAAAGTTAAACTAACAAGAGCTATTCAGCGTAGTGCTAGAACGAAAGTTCCTTATCCAATTGTTGCATTGGTTGGATATACAAATGCTGGAAAATCAACGTTGTTTAATAAATTGACTAAAGCTGAAGTTTTGGCGCAAGATATGCTGTTTGCAACGCTTGATCCCACTATGAGAAAAATTGAGCTTAAAAAAGGTTTTGAGGTTATTTTATCTGATACGGTTGGTTTCATATCTAATCTTCCTCATGAATTGGTTATGTCTTTTAGAGCGACGCTTGAAGAAGTTTTGATGGCTGATGTGATTGTGCATGTTATTGATATTTCTAATCCGTTGTATAAAATTCAAAAAGATGATGTTATAAATGTTTTGCATGAGCTTGGTTTGTCTAAAATTGAAAATGATGATAAATATGTTGAGGTTTTTAATAAAATAGATCTTATAAATGAAGATATAAAATTACAGCTTTTTTCACAAAAAAATGATAAATTTGTAGGGGTTTCGGCTATTACAGGCGAGGGTTGTGATAGATTATTAAAGGTTTTATGTGATAAATTTGATATAAAGAAAATAATTAGAGATGTTGAAATTGATATTTGTGATGGTAAAGGTTTAGCTCATATTTATAAGGAGTGTGATGTTTTAGAGCGTGTTGATGATGTTGAAAATAGTAAAATTTTATTGAAAATAAGGAATAAATAATGCTTTTGTCTAAAATTGACAAAATGAAAAAAGAGGTAGGATAGGGAACTAGTTTGGTAATTTGAATTAGTTGTGTTGGTATTTAATTTGTTGTTGTGAATTTTTTTGGAAATATTTATGTAGGTGTTTTGAGAATAGTTTGAAATATTTTATTTTTGATAATTAGCATATTTTAAGTTTTTAAATTAAATAAAATCTATGTGGTAAAAAACTGATAGAATTGTTATTGTGATTTATTAAGGTAAGTTCTTATTAGGATAGTTTAATTAGATGTGTGTATGTTTTTGGGGTGAAAAATGTTTCATTTTGATTTTACTGTTATTGTTTTATGAAAATATAGAAGGTGATTTCAAAATTTTTAGTAAAATTTTAAGCTCGTTCGTGTATAAATTATAAAGAAAAATTATTCAGCTCGATTACAGAGCTGTTTTTAAAGTGTTTGTTGTTATAAATAATATTGTTAATTTGTTTAAGTTCAAATATTTATAATATCGCAATATACATAATATAAATTATGCGACAAATTGTATGTATATAAAATCACCCTCTTTAGACATATTTGTGGTTTTGTAGCTTAATAAAATAGCTTTATAAATTATAATTGATATTTTTTTTTATTTAAGGCAAAAATTATTTTTAATTTTACTTCTGGTTAATATTTATTATTTAGATTAAATTAAAATAATTTTTTTAGGATTAATAAATTGCGTAAACTAGGATTAAAACTTTGGACTACTGATTTTGTAAAAAATGGCTCATTACTTAATGATGCTGAAAAAAATATTAAAGAAGGTATTTTTGATTATTTAGAATTATATGCCCTTCCCTTTAGTTTTGATGAGGCTAAAAGTTCTGTATTATCTCGTTTTAAGGGGGAAAAAGTTGTTATTCATGCACCTCATAATTGTCATGGTGTCAATATTGCTGATAAAAATGAATGTAAAAACAATAAGAAACGTTTGAAGTCATCACAGGATTTTGCTGATATTCTTAATTCAGATATAATTATTTTACATCCAGGAATGAATGTTGGGCAAGAGTTTTTAGATGAAAGTATTAGGCAGTTTAAGGAGCTTAATGATAAACGTTTTACTATTGAGAATTTACCTAGTTATTGTTCAACAACGATGAATAACCTTCATGGGGTTAAACCTATTGAAATTAAACGTTTTATTGATGAATGTGGAGCTAAATTTTGTCTTGATTTTTCACATGCAATTTGTGGTGCAAATCATTATAATTGCGATGTTTTTTTGTTTTTAAGGGAAATGTTTAAGCTTAAGCCTTCTATGTATCATATATGTGATGGGTTTATGAATTCTGTTAATGATGATCACTTACATTTTGGTGAAGGTGATTATGAATTAGAGCGTTTTATAAAAGAATTTACTAATGATAATGCTATTATTACCATGGAAACTGGTAGTGGAATACCACAGTCTATTGAACCATGGATAAATGATGCATCGTATTTGCGTAAATTTTTGAAATAGCTTATTTTAGTGAAGATATTTCGTCTGCTAATTTTTCTATGGAAGTAGTTTTAACAGGATTTGACTGCATATTTTTAATATATGTGTCTTTGTTATTAAATACTTTTTCTAGCATAGGAAATAAGATATCTTTATTTCCTATATCTTCATCTTTAATTATTTCGCCAAAACCTTTCTTTTGGAAACTCTTAGCATTAAGAGATTGTTCTCCTCTTGATGCTGTGTTTGGTAATGGAACTAAAATCATTGGTTTATTTAGTGTTGCTAGCTCAAAGATCGAATTTGAGCCTGCTCTTGAGATTACAACATCAGATAGTGCCATTAGGTCTTTTAATTCTTTATCTACATATTCAAATTGGGCATATTTAGGAGACTTTAACTCAGGATTAAATCCATTTTTTCCTGAAATATGAATGATTTGATATTTTTCTAATAATTTTTCAAAATTGTTTTCTACAGATTGGTTTAGGCTTTTTGCCCCTAAACTTCCCCCTATTATCATTATTGTTGGTAAATCTTTTGATAAATTTGCAAATTTTGCCCCCTCTTCTTTAGAGCCATTAAATAATCTATCAGATAATGCTGGACCTATGCATTTAACAGCATTTTTTTGTTTGATTGAATTTATAGTTTCAGGAAAAGTTGTATAAAATGTATCAACAAAAGGAAGGCTCATTTTGTTTGCGAGCCCTGGAGTTAAATCAGATTCATGCATATATATTTTTTTTCTATTAATAAATCCCCCTATTACAACAGGAAATGATACGAAACCACCTTTTGAGAAGATTATATCGGGATTTATTTTGTGTATTAGGTAACATGCCTCAATGCATCCAAAAGGAATTTTTATCATATCTAGAAAGTTTTGCCATGAAAAGTATCTGCGTAGTTTTCCGGTGGTAATGCTGTAATATTTTACTTCCTTAAATTTGCTAATAAGCTCTTTTTCCATACCATTATGTGAACCGATATAGCTTATTTCCCAGCCATTTTTAATAAACCAAGGGATTAGTGCTAAATTTAAGGTTACATGACCTGCTGAACCACCACCTGTAAAAACTATTTTAGGCATTTAATTTTCTCCATTTGATGCTAAATTTGTATTGTCTTCTAATAATAATTCATTGTCATTTAAGTTTAGGTTAATTGTTTTATTTGTTTTAGAACCTAATAATTTCATCTTTTCGGCTTGTGATAATGCTGAACCTCTTCCTTGCAATTTGGTCATGGCATTATTATAAGCATTTGTTGCTTGATTTAAGGCTCTGTCTATTGATTTCATATCATCAACAAATGATGCTAATTTGTCATATATTTTACCTCCGAGCTCTGCAATCTTTTGAACATTTTGATTTTGGCTATCTATACGCCATAAATTTTCTATGGTTCTTAGAGTTGGAAGAAGTGATAAAGGAGTTGCTAGGATAATATTCTTTTTGTATGCATAATCATAAAGATATCTATCTGTATCAAGAGCTGCAATGTATGCACTTTCTACAGGAATAAACATTATTACATAATTTAATGAGCGCTCTTTTAAGAGTTTTTGATATTCTTTATTAGATAGTTCGTCTATGTGTGATTTAATGTCTGATAGGTTTTGTTCTAAATATTTTTGGCGTTTAATTTCGTCATCTGTATTCATAGCATCAAGATATGCATTTAATGATACTTTGGAATCAACAATAATGTCTCTATTCTCTGGTAAATGGATGATTACATCTGGTCTATATATTTTTTTATTTTCGTCTGTGAATGAGCTTTGAGTTTCGTAATCTTGATCTTTTCTTAAGCCTGAAATTTCAAGTATTCTAGATAGTTGGCACTCTCCCCAGTTTCCTTGTGCTTTTGAAGCGCCTTTGAGGGCTGTTGCGAGATTTTGTGCATCATTGCTTAAGGTTTTATTTAAGTTTAATAAATTAGCTAATTGAGCATCAAGATTTGATTTGCTTTTTATACTTTCTGTTCTTGCTTGATTTACTTCTGTTTTAAATGCATTTAGTTGTTCACTAAATGGGGTTAATATTTGAGCTAAGGTTGTTTGCTGTGATTTAGTGAAGGTATCATGCTGAGTTTTTATTATTTCTGATGATATATCTTTGAATTTTAGTGTCATTTCATCTTTTATTTTTTCTAAGTATGAGATTTTTTCTAATAATGCCTCTTCTTTTGTTAAATTTGTTGCTTTTAGTGTGGCTAGCTCTAACTCTTTCTTGTTTAGAGAATCGAAAAGAATGTTTTTTTGCTTTTCTGTTTCTAATAGTCTTTCTTCTTGTTCTTCGTATTTATTTTTTATTAGTAAATATAGTTTATCTAACTCGTTGTTTTTATTTGTTATAATTCGGGCTTTGTTGTTGCTATTTATTAAAAATATTCCTAATATTAGAGATAATAAAATAAAAAATCCTGTTAAGATGGGATATAATTGATTAAAGCTGTCTGTTATCATTTTAGTTCAAAACCTTCTTTTTATATAAAAAAATAATGCTTTTGTTAGTATAAATTGTTTTTTATTTTTATCAACTTCTTTAATGCACTTGTATATAACGATTTGTTTGATTTTGAATGCTTATGAAAAATAATATTGTAGTATAATATATTATATATAATTTAGTTTTATTTTGAAAAATGATTGAAAAATATGCAAAAAAATATGTTGATTTTTATAAAATGGTTGTTTAATGTGTGATAGTAGAATATAAGTTGTAAATTATAAACTTATAATAAGGTAAAAGCACTTTTTTGGGAGGAGCAAATGGTTTCTTGCATCACCGATAGCGGATTTAAAAATAGTTTAGGTTATTATGACTCTAAATCTAAAGAGTTATATTTAAAGCATCCTTTTTCTAAAAAGAAAGAGGCAGAAGATGTATATGAGTGGGCTGAATGTGCTCAAACTCATGGGTTGGAAAAGATTGTTATAGGTATTGGTGCTATTGAAGGATTTATGGCTGAAACAGCAATAGATGATATTTATTTATCTTCTCGCGCAGTTATGAGACAGGCTCTTGAACATACAAAAGCTTTTGATGCTAATGTATTGATTGAAATATTGCTTCGTGTTGAAAAATGTAAAGATTTGAAAGTTATATCTTTGAAAGCATTTTCTTTTGAGGGACAAACAATTATGTTTGATATGCTTATGAAAACTATCCGTATTCATAAAAATATTGAACTTTTAGATTTAAATGGATGTTTTTTCACTGAAGAGCAATTAGTTGAAATGGCTGAGTTTATTGGTAATTCTAATATTGCTCAAGTTAATTGGCCAGAACCAGTTATGAGTGATGAAACTATTGAAATTGTTAAAAAGAATTTATCTAATAATGAGGTGTTAGTTGTATTAAATGGTGTTCCTCGCTCTATGCAAGAGGTTGCTATTAAAAATAGAAGGGATCTATTGTGTAATGCTAAGTATCAATTAGCTTTATCTGATGCTGAGGTTAATAAAATTAAAAATAATAGAGAAGCTGTTCGTATTGCTATAAATTATGAACAAAATGCTCTTATTGAATTGCAAAAAACAATAGAATCGATTTTAATTTAAGATTGTTTGGTAAAAAAAAATGGCGCTTTAATTAGCGCCTTTTTTATTTAAGCATAAAAAAAGCACCCTAAATAGAGTGCTTTTTTGTTTTTAATTGCTATTATCTGCTGAGAGATTCTTCAACAGCAACGGCAACAGCTACTGTTGCGCCAACCATTGGATTATTACCCATTCCGATTAAGCCCATCATTTCTACGTGAGCAGGAACAGATGAAGAACCAGCAAATTGAGCATCACCATGCATACGACCCATTGTGTCTGTCATACCATATGATGCAGGACCTGCTGCAACGTTATCTGGGTGAAGTGTACGACCAGTACCACCACCAGATGCTACAGAGAAGTATTTTTTGCCATGTTCAATAGCCCATTTTTTATAGGTGCCAGCAACTGGGTGTTGGAATCTGGTAGGGTTAGTAGAGTTACCTGTAATCGATACATCTACGCCCTCTTTTATCATGATTGCAACGCCTTCAGAAACGTCATCTGCTCCATAGCATTTAACTTTTGCTTTATCGCCATTAGAAAATGCTTTTTCGCTGATTGTTTTTAATTCGCCTGTTGTGTAATCATATTCTGTTTCAACAGCAGTGAAGCCATTGATACGAGAAATGATGTATGCTGCGTCTTTACCAAGGCCGTTTAAGATTACGCGTAATGGTTCTTTTCTAACTTTGTTAGCAGAACGTGCGATACCAATAGCGCCTTCAGCAGCAGCAAAAGACTCGTGACCAGCTAAGAAGCAGAAGCATTTTGTTTCTTCTCTTAATAACATAGCTGCAAGGTTACCATGGCCAAGACCTACTTCACGTTGGTCAGCAACAGAACCTGGAACGCAGAATGCTTGCAAGCCAATACCAATTTTTTCAGCTGCTTCAGATGCGTTTTTAACACCTTCTTTTAATGCAATAGCGCAACCTAATGTGTATGCCCAAACAGCATTTTCAAAAGCGATTGGTTGGATGCCTTTTACTAATTTTTCAACATCGATACCTCTTGATGTGCAAAGAGCTTTTGCGTCATCTAGGTCTTTAAAACCATACTTTGCTAATACAGGAGTAATGGTATTTATTCTTCTATCATATCCTTCAAACTGTTGCATGGCCTATTCCTTTCTTGGATCGATTTTCTTAACAGCGTCGTCAAAACGGCCGTAAGTTTTGATATTATTTTCAAGAGCAGTTTTAGGATCTGTTCCAGCTCTGATAGCTTCCATCATTTTGCCTAAGTGAACAAACTTATAGCCAATGATTTCGTTGTTTTCATCAACACCAATTTCTAGAACATAACCTTCTGCCATTTCTAGGTAACGAGGACCTTTTACTTTTGTTGAGTACATTGTACCAACTTGTGAACGTAATCCTTTACCTAAGTCTTCAAGACCTGCACCAATTGGCAAACCATTTTCAGAGAATGCTGTTTGTGTACGTCCATATACGATTTGGAGGAATAATTCACGCATTGCAACGTTAATAGCGTCGCATACAAGGTCTGTGTTTAATGCTTCAAGAATAGTTTTTCCTGGCAAGATTTCTGCAGCCATAGCAGCAGAGTGTGTCATACCAGAACAACCAATTGTTTCAACTAAAGCTTCTTCAATAACACCTTCTTTAACATTAAGTGTAAGTTTACATGTACCTTGTTGTGGGGCACAGCAACCGCAACCGTGTGTTAAACCTGAAATATCAGTGATTTGTTTAGCTTTTACCCATTTTCCTTCTTCTGGAATTGGAGCTGGTTCGTGTCTTGCGCCTTTATAAAGCGGACACATTTGCTCAACTTCGTGTGAGCATTGATGATTACAAGCCATATATCGTCTCCATTAATTAATTATTTATCGTGCTATATATTAGCCTAAAAATTTTAAATGGCAACCAAATATTACAATACATTGCAGAAGTTGATATTCTTAATGTGAATATTTGTCTAAAAGTTTATTTGTGGTGAATATTTATGAATAATAAAATAAAAACAAGCTATTAATTGGTGGTAATAGCTTGCCTTGTTTTGTTTTTGAATATTTGATATTCTTTATTTGAATTTAGAAGTTATATTTAACGCCAAAGTCAAATATTTGTGATTTGTTTTTCTGAATTAGGTGGTAGTATTTTAAGTACATATCGATTGCTTTATATTCGTAATCAATAGTTGCTTCTAATACTGCTCTATCATGGTCATATAAATCAGCATCGTCTATTCTGAACACTCCGTTGCCACCAACAAACCCTGTGCTCATGTGGCTAAATGGATCTAAGAATTCATGATAGTATGCTGCACCTAACTTCATTGATAGCTTATGTTTTTCGTTCTCTAAGAGCATTTTCTTTAAGAACAAGCCAAATCCTGCTTCAACAGAGGTGTGGTTACCTTGTTTAATACGTAGAGCATGTGTGCCCTCTTCTTTCATATCGCTTTGGTAGTAACCTATTGTATTAAAGAATAATTGTGGCTCTAATTCTGCAACATTGTTTAAGTTAATGTTATAGCTTAAGCGATTTGTAAAGCCATATACATAGTCTTTAATGTCGGCACGATTATTTGATCTATCAAAGTGACCGAATCCGTAACCTAAATTAAAGATTGAAGCTAGGTTTAAGTTATCTTTGAAGCGATGTATCCATGGAACAAAGATATTGATGAAGTTTTCTTTTCTGCTTACGCCATTATCATAGCTTGTACTTGAGCGTAAGAGTGCCAAGCCAAGACCTAGACGGTTTCTAGTATTTAGTTCCATATCACCATACATATAAGTTGTTGTGGTGTTGTTGTCATAGCCGGTTATCATAGAAGACTCTTCTCTTTCTAAGCGGTAGCTATCTGCTCCACCAACAATACGTCTTATTTTATCTGTTGGTTTTAAGATACTATCGGTTAAAATTTCTTGTACATGGCGAAGGGTTTGGATGTTTTCTTGTGGGATTAGGCCTAAGAAATCAGAGCCAGATGCTTGTTGTATCTTTTGTTTTAGCTCACCACTTTCAGATGTTGACTTAAATGTGTTATATAACTCATTTAGTTTGCCATCTTTGTAGTTTTTCTCTAAATAGTCAGAGAGTGATTTGTTTTCTGTAAACTCATTAAAGTTCTTTCTTGTTGATACTGCATCAAAGTTGTTATTTTCGTTTTTAACAAGTTTTGTGTCATACATTGTACTTTGGTGTTTGATATCAACTTCTGATACATCTTCTGCGATAAAGCTATCTTTTTGTATGAGTTCATCTTCGTTGTTGTTTAATGCAGAGTTGATTGAAACTAAAGTTGAACCAGAGATGCTTTCAGCTATATATGTACCGCCATCTAAGATATGAGTTGCATTAAAGCTATCTAAACTTAAGCTATTTGTTGCGCTTAATACGCCTCTGTTCATGAGAATAGCGCCACCTAAGTCTATTGCTGATACGCCATTTACATCACCATTAACTTTGATTGTACCGGTGTTTTCAACATAAGCATTATAGCCATTGTTTTCTATTTTGATACCACGAGAGTTGTCGCTTGCATCTATATCTATTGTGCCTTGGTTATAAATCTTAACACCATCGGTATTAGATCCGGCATCTTTTACATATATACCATAGGCGTCGTTTTGAGTTTCAATATTGATATTACCAGTGTTTTCAATAACGTTGCCCTCACCGTCTCTTAGGTAGATACCATAAGCCTTGCCCTCGGTTGATGTGATGTTTATATCGCCACTATTTTTAATATCTCCACTTTCAGAATATAAGCCATAAATATCGCCTTTTCCTTCGTGAGTGATATTAACAGCGCTATTTTGGTTGTTATTTGAGGTGTTATAAACGTCGCCTTTGGCATAAATGCCATAAGCCTCTTTATTGGTCTTAGTATTTATATTAATGCTTGCGCTTGCATTAGCACCATTTTCTGCATATGCGTTATAAGCATCTTTATCACTCTTTAGGCCATAGATGATGTTATCAGTTGATACTTCATCTGTTATGTTGATGGTTGCGTTTGCGCTTGCATTACCTTTAGCGTATGCATTATAGACATTATCTTCAGACTTGATACCGGTAATAACATTATTGCTAGATCCTTCGGTTTGAGTGATGTTTAAGATTGCATTTGCGCTTGCGCTATAAATAGAGTTTTCATCTGTTGTGGCAGAAGCATTTGCAATATCAGAGCCATCGCCCTTACCTTTTAAGCCGGTAATAGATGCTGATGATGCACTATTATATAAGTCAAAGGTGCGATTGGTAGACTCTTCTTTTGAGCCATCAGAAGTTGCAAGTGGACGGTCTAGACCTTCAAAATCACCCTCTTCGTTCATGTATGTGATGTATTCACCATCTAAATCTGAAGGGGAAAAACTGAAAGCGTTCAACGGACAAACACAGCATTGATCAGATTCAGTGGCTGATAGATCATATGAATCCGATGAACAATTCCAATATTGTGCTATTGTTATCTCTCCTGAGGGAAGCGTTTGGGATGGTCTACAAGGTTGCGCTTTATTGAGAATGGAATCTTCTCGAGATGAAAGACAAACAGCGTACTTACACTCTGTTTCACCTGAGTAGTAGCCTGTTGAGCCTCCTGTTGCATTCATATATAGATCAGATGTCGTATAGCCTTTTGTACAAGTTTTTTTTCCAGAGCGTGTCCAACAAATTCCTGAGTATGTGTAGTAATCATCACTATCTTGTGGTGTTACTTGCTGACAATTCCAACCTTTTCCTTCGCAACTACCTTTATCATTATATTTCCCCAGTGCTTCACATGTTTTATAACATTTGGTTCCATCTTGAGCTGTAACATATATCGTACCGCTGCTTGCTTCAGGTTTACCTACAACAGTTTGTCCCCATCCTTCAGCAGTATCGCATGAGAAAGGTTTGTAGTAGCACTTAAGATTATTTTGGGGATGTATATAGACATTATTGGAATTTACTATAATTCCGTCTTTTGGGTTACTTATTTGAACAGGAGTAAAATAGTCTTCTTCTGTGTTGCAGTAATCGGTATCTGGTAAATGGTGGCATGTTCTGTTGTCTTTTGTAACATCTTCGGTATCGCACTTAAATCCTTGTGGACAATCATCGTCATACCAGTTATTGTCTGTGTCACAACCTTCTATATAGTAGCACTTTATGTCTCCTTGTTCATCATCGTATGAGCAACTAAATCCTTCTTGAACTGATGTATAATATCTATCGGCGGTACCATTTTGTTGGTAACAAGTTATGTTTCCAGCTTCTACGGGAGAGTTATATTTAATACAGGTAAGTGTTGTATCAAAATAATTCTTTGTATTATCACAACTTATTGCTTTTTTGCAAGTTTTGTTTCCAATAGTTTTATCTTCACATACAAAACCTGTTGGGCATTCATCATAATATCCTTTGGTATCATTACATTCACCAGCTTTAATACAGGTTATATTATTTTTTGTATCGCTTGTTCCTTGAGTTAAGTGTTCAGGGAACTCATCTTCTGTATAATAACCATCTGCACAGCCATTTACTCTTTGGCATGTGATGTTTCCATCATTTACAGGTGTACATACAAAACCTGTTGGGCATTCATCATAATATCCTTGGGTATCATTACATTCACCAGCTTTAATACAAGTTATATTATTTTTTGTATCGCTTGTTCCTTGAGTTAAGTGTTCAGGGAACTCATCTTCTGTATAATAACCATCTGCACAGCCATCTACTTGGTAGCATTCCCTATTAGTAGCTATATTTAAATCTTCTGCCAAGGTTTCACATCTAAAACCTGATGGGCAGTTCTCTTCTGTATAATAGAAATTATTTTCATCGCAGCCCCCTAGGAAATAACATGTTTTACCAGCATATGTTTTTTGGGTCCAGTTGCCACCATTGTATCTGTTAGAATATGCAACTTCTGTATTGCAATCTGTTCCTCGTTCACAATAGAGGCCGTTAAATTCTTTTGATTTTTCTATTATAAACCCTTGATTATAAGGGTATTCAGGTTTAGTAGCTCCTTGTCGATACCATCCATCTGCACAATCATTTATGTATGTACATGTTATAGATGATCCGCCTTGGATAAATGAAGTGCTTGAGTTGCCAGTTTTCCAACCTGTTGTTGATGCTCCTTCAAAATTCACCCAGTTGTTTTGATAGCTATATTCTGTATTACATCCTGTTGCGAGATGGCATGTTATTCCTTGTTGATTTATAGCATTTTCGGTATATTTTATACCATCGTTCTTTGAAGAATAATAACCTTTTGTGTTGTCACAATCTTTAGGTTTATAGCAAGTGATGTTGCCATGTGTATCACCTTCTTCTTTTTCATATGCAACGCCTTCTATTTTTTGGTCATAATATCTATTTTCGTTATCACACATAGGAATACAGCATTCAAAGTGTGTTACATTAGTTGCTCCTATTGAAGTTTGTGTTGCACTACATGTTATACCAGTTGCATTAGATACACTACTTGTATCAAAATAGTTATTATCGGTGTCACACCCAGTTGCTTTGTAACATGTTTGGCCACGTATTTCAATTGGTTCACCAAATTTAATACCTGTTTTTTGTGCGGTGTTTTGATAGTACTTATTAGCATTATTACAACCTGTTGTGTTATAACATTCAAAGCCTTGAGAAGTTCCATATGTGTTACCATCGTTTGATACTTCTTCTGTTGGGGTGCTATAATAGTACTTAGTTTCATCACAACCTAATGCGTGATAACAAGATAAACCTTGGGTTGTACCGAAAACTTCATCTTCATAAGCAACGCCGGTGATTTCTTCGTTATAATATCTGTTAGTGGTATCACATCCGTTGGTTTTATAGCATGTTTTATGGGTTCCACCATATGTTTTATCTTCATATGCAACACCTGTTTCTTGATTGTTGTCATAATATCCTTTAGTGTCATCACATTTTTCTACTTTATAACAAGTGTGCCCGTTTTCTGTTATAGTTTCACTATAAGTTACACCAGTTTCTCGTTGTGGGTTATCTTTTGTTTTACCACCATAATAACCATTTGTATCGTCACAACCTATAGCTTTGTAACAATTTGTTTTATTATCTTTGTTATATGTTATTTCATCAAAAATAATACCTGTTGTTGTGTTGGTGTTATAGTAGTAGTTTGTATTATTACAACTATCAACTTCTTTACATTTTATATTGTTCGCGCCACCCTGATTTGTATTTATTTGTTGGCCAGTATATGTATAAAAGTCTGGATATTCTTCATTTGCTACTTGTACAAATCCGTCTTTGCAACCTGTGGCTTCAGCGCAAGTTATGTTACCTTTTTTTACGGGGGTATTACAACTGAATCCTGTATCACAGGTTTCCGGGGTGATATAGTTTTCACCATTATTACAACCAGAAATATATTGACACTTGATATTATTTACTTTATCGGTTGGTTGTTTTTCTTCACATTTAAACCCTGTTGGGCAATTATCGCTATTTTCCCAACCGGTAGCACAGCCTGTTGGTTGGTAACAAGTGATCTTTGTATCATCAGCTAATGTTGTACTTGATTCATTGCATGTAAAACCCTCTGTACAATTTTTTATCCAATCTGTTTCTGTTGCACATTCATTTGTTGCTTTGTAACAGGTTAAATCTCCTTGTTGTACTGGTTGTCCATAAGTTACTCCCTCAACTTTATTTTCTTCAGTATAATATCCAGTTGCACATCCTATTGGTTTGTAGCAAGTGATGTCGCCATGTGTGTCACCTTCTTCTTTTTCATAAGCAATGCCGTCGATTTTTTGGTTATAATATCCATCTGCACATCCTTTTGGTTGGTAACAGGTTACAGAGTTTTCTTTTTGGGAATCATATGTGAAGATGTTAGCGTTATAGTCTTTGTCTGTGTCGGCGTACCAATAATTATCAGTATCACACTCGTATACACAGGTGTAGCATTGATCTTTGCCAGAATAGTAGTTGTATGGATTTGAACCAGATGCTTTTGTATAATTTCCAATTGGACATTTGGAAGATTCTTTATATTCTGTGCTAGTGCCATCAGGACAAGAGGCTTTATCATTCTCATCTCTGATATAGCAACCACTGTCGGTGTCAGCTGTTCGACAGCTTTCATATCCACCTAAAGAAGTTACAATGCCATTATTACATGATACATCTGTTGAATATGCCTTTTGCTCATTATCACACTCGTAATTACATCTGTAGCATTGGGCTGCACCATTGAATGTGTTATTGATAGCTGTAATAGATGTAGCAGACTTATATGCTGGTGCAACACCTGGGGCATTACAGTTTTCTACCGTGCTATAGTCTGATGAGGTGCCGGCTTCACATGCGTTTACTGCTACACAAATGTTACAAGCCTTATTTCCATTGTAGCCTTTAGTCTCAATTTCCCAGCTATCTGAATTTCCACCATCATGTTTTTCAGGGCAATCATTTTTTGATTTTATATCTGTTGATGATTCTTCTGGACA
>JAZQXC010000009.1:0-29537 GCA_045632645.1 Alphaproteobacteria bacterium
TAATATCATCATCATGAGCACCATCAAATACTGGAGTTGCCATTGGAATACCATTTTTAAGATTTGAAATCATTTCCAACTTTTCTGGCTCAGTCAATACTTCAATTTCACGCTTATATTGTTTTTCGCCATAAACGTCTTTAAGCTTTTGATTTAATTCTTCAATAGTTTTTTCACCACGTTTATATTGTTCACAAAGTTCATTTATTTGCTTACCAAGTTCTTTAGCGGCCCAACCCAAGTGAGTTTCCAAAATTTGTCCCACGTTCATACGTGAAGGCACACCAAGTGGATTTAAAACGATATCAATAGGAGTACCATCTTCCATATATGGCATATCTTCCAAAGGAAGTACGCGAGAAACAGTACCTTTGTTACCATGACGACCAGCTAACTTATCACCAGTTTGCATTTTACGCTTTGTCGCAATAAACACTTTAACTTGCTTCAATACACCCGGTAATAAATCATCACCACGTTGTACTTCATCAACTTTTTGTTCAAAGTGTTTTTGAACTTTTTCTAAACGCTCATTAAACGCATTTGTAAAGCTTTCAATTTGTGCCATCAACTCTTCGTCTTTAATAACAATCTTACCAAGTTGATATTCAGGAATGTTTTTCAAAACTTCTTCTGTTAAAACAAGTTTCTTAGCAATCCCCTTTGGTGCATCAACAACTGTTTGACCAAGAAGCATTTCTTTTAATCTCTTGTTGTAGCTTTTTCTAACAATGCTCATTTCATCATCACGGTCTTTTGCGAGTTTAGAAATATCAGCTTGTTCAATAGCCAAAGAACGTTCATCTTTTTCAACACCTCTACGGTTGAACACTTGAACGTCAACAACAACACCTTCAATACCTGGCTGTGCACGAAGAGATGTATCACGAACATCAGATGCTTTTTCACCAAAGATTGCGCGTAACAATTTTTCTTCAGGTGTTACAACGCTTTCGCCTTTTGGTGTAACTTTACCAACCAAAATATCGCCAGCCTTAACTTCAGCACCAATATAAATGATACCTGATTCATCAAGGTTACGAAGAGCATCTTCACCAACGTTTGGAATATCACGTGTAATTTCTTCTTGACCAAGTTTTGTATCACGAGCCATAACTTCAAATTCTTCAATATGAAGAGAAGTTAAAACGTCATCACGAGAAATTCTCTCACTAAGCAAGATAGCATCCTCGTAGTTAAGACCATTCCAAGGCATAAATGCAACTAAAACGTTCTTACCTAATGCTAACTCACCCATATCTGTACAAGGACCATCTGCAATAATGTCGCCAGCTTTAATCTTATCACCAACTTTAACTAATGGTAATTGGTTGATACATGTATTTGCGTTAGAACGACGGAATTTAGAAAGTCTATAAATTTCAACACCAACGTCAGCAACGTTATCACTCTTTTCAGAACGAATAACGATACGGTTAGCATCAACTGCAACAACTTCACCATCATATTTAGCAACCAATGTAGCACCACTATCTTTAGCAACAGTTGCTTCAATACCAGTACCAACAAGTGGAGCTTCAGATCTTAACAATGGCACACCTTGACGTTGCATGTTTGAACCCATGAGCGCACGGTTCGCGTCGTCGTTTTCCAAGAATGGAATTAACGCAGCTGCAACAGACACCAATTGTTTTGGAGAAACGTCAATAAAGTTAATTTCTTCAGGTTTTGCAAAGATAACATCACCAGCTTTACGGCAAGTAATCATATCATTTACAAAGTGACCATTTTCATCAACTTCTGCGTTTGCCTCAGCCATAACATATTTTGTTTCTTCATCAGCAGATAAATAAACAACGTCAGATGTTACAACACCATCAACAACTTTACGATATGGACATTCAATAAATCCATATTTATTAATTCTAGCATAAGATGAAAGTGCGTTAATCAAACCAATGTTTGGACCTTCAGGTGTTTCAATAGGACAAATTCTACCATAGTGAGTTGGGTGTACGTCACGAACTTCAAAACCAGCTCTATCTCTGCTTAAACCACCAGGACCTAATGCAGATAAACGACGTTTATGAGTAACCTCAGACAATGGGTTGTTTTGATCCATAAATTGAGATAATTGAGAAGAACTGAAAAACTCTTTAATAACTGCAGCAACAGGTTTGGCATTTACTAAATCTTGTGGCTTAACATTATTTAATACTTCAGAGCTCATTTTTTCTCTAATTGCTCTTTCCATACGGAGAAGTCCCATTCTGTATTGGTTTTCCATTAACTCACCAACAGAACGAACACGACGATTACCTAAGTGGTCAATATCATCAACAACACCTTTACCGTCTTTTAACTCAACCATATGTTTAACAACACGTAAAATATCATCTTTTCTTAAAATATGGCATGTATCAGGAGCATCTTCAAAAGAAATATCTAATGCAGAGTTCATCTTCACACGACCAACAGATGATAAGTCATATCTTTCTTCATCAAAGAATAAGTTTTTAAACACTGTTTCAGAAGCTTCTAATGTAACAGGCTCACCTGGGCGCATAACTTTATATATATCGCCAAGAGCTTCTTCTCTATTTGTATTGCGGTCAATTTCCAAAGTATTACGGATATATGGACCACAATTTATATTATCAATATAAAGAAGTTCTAAAGATTTAACCTTAGCTTCATCAATAGCTTTTAATAATTCTTCATTTAATTCTTGACCAGCATCAGCAATAACTTCACCTGTTTTTGGTAATACAATAGCTTTTGCCAAGAACTTACCATATAGATAATCGTCTTTAACCAAGAAATGAGTTAGACCTTTTTCTGCTAACTTTTGAGCACTTCTAGGTGTCAATTTTTTATCTTTTTCTAAAACAACTTTACCTGTTTCAGCATCAACAATATCAAAGCTAAATTTAACGCCTTTCATTTTGCTAGCATCAAATTCTACTTTCCAACCTTTTTTAGCTTTTTCAACACCTGTTGTTTCATAGAAATAAGCTAAAATTTCTTCTTTATCCATACCTTTAATTTCTGATGGATCAAGTTTTTTACCTTCAGCCTTAGCTTTTGCAATCTTTTCTTCAGTTTCTTTAGAATATAAAGAATAAAGAATAGTTGTAACAGGAAGTTTACGACGTCTATCAATACGCGCATAAACTAAATCTTTTGAATCAAATTCAAAATCAAGCCAAGAACCACGATATGGAATAATTCTTGCTGCATACAAGTAACTACCATTTGACATGGTCTTTCCTTTATCGTGATCAAAGAACACGCCAGGGCTTCTATGCATTTGAGATACGATAACACGCTCAATACCATTAACAATAAAAGTACCATTTGTTGTCATAAGTGGAATATCACCCATAAACACATCTTGTTCTTTAATGTCATGAATAGATTTTGCACCAGTATCTTCATCTGTATCAAAAACCACTAAACGAAGAGTTGCTTTAACAGAAGCAGCATATGTCAAGTCACGCTTAACGCACTCATCAACATCATACTTTGGTTGTGAAAGTTCATATTTAACAAACTCTAACACACCATTTCCAGCAAAATCACGAATAGGGAAAATAGATTTAAACACTTCTTCCAAACCAAATTCACAGTGATTACCATACATATCAACGTTATTGATAAAACTGTTAAATGAACCTGTTTGAACTTCTAATAATGAGGGCATATCAATAATTGCATCGATTCGCCCAAAATTCTTTCTTACACGTTTCTTGCTCGTATAAGATGCTTTCATCTTTTTTAATCCTTCTGGTTAGATTCTGCGACAATTCTTATGAAAAAACCAAAGATTTAAGCTTTTTAAAAAGCCGATTCTTATAGTTTTTCAACCCCGTACGCAGAAGGTTGTACTAAAAACTTAAGTTTAAATGTTGTACACTGAGTCAATTCTGCCCAATAAAAGCATGTGCTTTCAAAGGGTTGCCCGAACTCATATATGTAAAGTAAAATAATTTTGTAATTACAAATTTTTATATTTTTAAAGTCGCATGCATAGTACTTCAAAAAAAATAATCTTTCAACATTTTTTTTAATAAATAAGATATTTTTCTAACTTATTATTTGCAATGTTTTCGCCCCTTTTATGCATCGTCATCACGAGCACACCTTCCCCCTCGTCATTGCGAGGAGCATAAGCGACGTTGCAATCCACATAAAGAAGAGTACATAAAGGTATAAATTAATGACACAATAGCACTTAAGCCATCCCCATCATTCACGTCCAAAACCTCTATTTTCACCTCTTCCATTCTTCTTCCTTCCACATTCTGCTCTAGCCATAGCTCGCATCAAAGAGCACCAAGTCTTAACATCTTTCGCAAGATGTCTAGCTCTTTTTCCTTCTCTATTCTCAATAGTATAATCAGCCCCCTTCTCAACCAATAGTTTCATAACCTCCTGATGCCCATGTCGACTAGCTATCATCAACGCTGTCATACCATCATCATCTTGCATATCTAATTTTGCACCAGCCTTTACAAGTCTTTCAACCATCTCCGTATTTCCATTCATTGCCGCATACATAAGCGCAGTCTCTCCAAACGCACCTTGTGCATTTATATCAGCACCATATTCGATAAATCGATCAACACTCTCTATCTCTCCTCTCGCAGCACTTCTCACCAAAGCAGTTTTACCATTGTAATCTCTAACATCAATCTTAGCCTTAGATTTAATACATCTTTTAGCTGTTTCATCATCCCCATTCTTAACAGCCATAGTAAAAATACTTTCACCTTCACTATTTGTTATATCTAATATTTCCGGTTTAACCATTATAAACTTATTTACAAATCCTCTATCATTACTTTTGTAAGCTTGCATAAGAACAGTATTCCCTTCATGATCTTGTACACATAAATCAGCTTGGCAGTCTATTAACAAATTCACAATATCCTTATGCCCATGTTCATAAGCTATCATCAACGCAGTCTTACCATTATAATCTTGCACATCTAATTCTGCTTCTTTATTTAATAATTTTCTAACAACTTCTATATACCCGCATTCACAAGCTACCATCAACGCTGTCTGACCATCGTTATCTTGCACATTTAAATCTGCGCCTTTTTCTATTAATTTTTCAACAATAGCGTGTTCTCCCAATCCACAAGCCACCCTTAAAGGAGACATACCTGCACTATTAGCCTTATTAACATCAACTTCATGTTTTAATAACTCATCTACAACTTCCCAATCTTCCCAACAAACAGCTTCAAATAACGCAGTCCGACCATCGTTATCTTTCAAATCAAGACGTGCGCCTTTTTCTATTAATTTTCTAACAACATCTAATTGCTCATGAAAACAAGCTATCATCAACGCATTCTTACCATCTTCTTTTTGCATATTTAAATCTGCGCCTTCATCTATTAATTTTTCAACAACATCTGTATGCCCAAAAATACTAGCAGCCATTAAAGGAGTATAACCATCGTTAGCTTGCACATTTAAATCTGCGCCTTTTTCTATTAATTTTTCAACAACCTCTAAGTGCCCCAAAGAACAAGCCCAATGTAAAGCAGTATTACCATATTTATCTTTCACATCAAGACGCGCACCTTTTTCTATTAATTCTTTAACAGTCTCCTTATCCCCACGTTCACAAGCTATCATCAACGCAGTCTTACCATTATTATCTTTCACATCAAGCCCTATGCCTTTATCTATTATTTTTTTAACAATCTCCCTATCCCCATCTTCATAAGCCCGCATTAAAAAAGTATAACCATTATTATCTTTCACATCAAGCCCTACGCCTTTTTCTATTAATTTTTCAACAGTCTCTATATCCTTACGTTCATAAGCCATCATTAAAACAGTATAACCATTGTCATCTCGCCCATCAAACCGTGCGTCTTCTCCTGGTAACAAATCCACAATCTCATTACCCCAACGTTCATAAGCTATCATCAACGCAGTCTTACCATTATTATCTTTCACATCAAGACGTGCACCTTTTTCTATTAATTTTCTAACAATCTCCTTATCCCCACGTTCACAAGCTATCATCAACGCAGTCTTACCGTCTTTATTTTGCATATTTAAATCTGCTTTTTCTATTAATTTTTTAACAATCTTCTTATCCCCACGTTCACAAGCTATCATCAACGCAGTCTTACCATCTTTATTTTGCATATTTAAATCTGCTTTTTCTATTAATTTTTCAACAACCTCTGAATACCCACCAGCACAAGCCCATATTAAAGAGGTATTACCATCGTTATCAACATGATTAACGTCAGCGTTAAGTTTTATTATCTTATCTATAATATCACCATATCCAAGCATAGAAGCCAACATCAACGCTGTCCGGCCATCTTCATCTTTTACTCTTACAACATCTGGGAATCTCTTTTTATCTTCAAGAATTTCATTTACACCAGCTACATTTTTATCTTTAAGCCGATTAATTAACGTTATCCCATCCAAATAGAACTTCTCGGACTTAGTTGCATCAAAAGCCCTAGCTTCTGGATAATTATCTCTTATAAACTGTAATATATCTTTTTTTGCGTCATCATTTTTACATTCATATACCCAAGCCAGAATTGTTTTATTTTGATAAAAATAATTTAATTTTCCCGCCTCAACTATCTTTTTAAGCGCTTCCACGGCTTCTTTTACATTGCCGGCATTTAAGCTGTCTATAAACACCTGTTCACACGCCGGTGGCGCCGGTTTTTCATCATCCCAATCATCCCCATCATACCATTCTTCATACCCTTCATCATACCCATCATCCGATTGTTCATCATATTCATCATACCCATCATCCGATTGTTCATCATATTCATCATCCCCTTCTTCAGACGACTGTTCATTATGCCCATCATACCATCTTTCTTCAAACGACTGTTTATCTTTAGTTTGTCCTTCTGGAGTTTGTCCTTCATCATACGACTTATTCATAGCTTTTTCTCCTCACTATTATGTCTTTTTGTGAGGATAACATATTTTAAAGCATATTGCAATAATTTAATTTTTAATAATATCAAGCCCTTCTTGATAAGCTTCTATTATTCCTCCAACAACCACTGCCACATTCTCAAATCCTGCATTTTCAAATTTTTCAGCAATTTCAGAAGCTTTCCCTCCCGATGTACATAATATATTAACCACCTTATCTCCCGTTGGGTTATATTCTGCCATAAATTTATGTGGCTCCACCTCATCAGCTTTAATTAAAATATGAGGAAGAGCAAGCCTTTCATTTTTATATTCTTCATCACCTCTAACATCTAATATTATAGAATTTTTTGTTAAGCTCTCTGGTTTGATAAATCTCATTTCCCCCTCCTTAATTTTATTTTTTTTATCAAACATAATATCTCAAAAGCTCTAATTAAACCTCCATTTTAGTTATAAAAAAAGAGACACCTATTTAAGTGCCTCTTTTATTGTTTGTACTTAATCAATATTATTGAGCTATTTCATATTCAATACCAGAAATTTCATTAACACTCAATATATTAATCTTAACGCCCTCTATCTCAACAACCGAATCATACATAGGGAATCTATATATTTTACTTGTCTCAATAGGCATTCCACCATTTGGCGAAACATTAGTATATGTAAATACTAACTGATAATCTTTAACACCTCCATAGCGAATTTCAAAACCACTAATAATATCTTCTTCTAATTTACGATTTTTACTTTCACTAACAAATTTAAGATCACGAGGTTCTAATTGAAAAGCAGTATCCAAAAGTGCTAAACGATTATTATAAACACGTCCAACTCTAGGATAAACATTTCCTCTATCATCAATCAAAACAACATCGCCTATTCGATTCGGCTCAAGTAATCTATATTTCTTACCATCTATCTTAACTTCGCCAAATGCTTCATACACTTGTTCATCAGAAAAAGGAACAGGAACAGTATAAGAAACAAGAGCTCCTTTATTTGTTGGACGAACATACTCATCAGAGTAAACTACTTTTTGATAGATTTTTGAAGAAACAACAATTCCACCAGGAACAGTAAATCTCTTAACTCCCTGATCATAGTTAGAAATAGTATATGTTTCTGTCTCCATATCTCCTTCAGCACTTTTTTCATAATAACGAATTTTATAAGTATAAAAAAAGTCATTAAACATATTGCGTTTACCCAAAGTATAGTCGCCTTTTAAATAAGAACAAGAACATTGGAGCAAAATAACCAAAGCAATAAATATTTTTTTCATAATATAATCTCTTTTTTAACGTTTTCCTCACTATATTTATGCAACGATAAATAAAACTTGTAAAATTCAAAGGTGAAACTATGCACAACATTAAACACAATTTAAAACTCTTAAAATTTGCACCAATCGATGAAATGCCAGAAACAATAGCTGAATTTCTCGAAAACTATTTTGAGGTTGTAAGTGTCAACTATAATGATAATGGACAAGAAGAATATGTATGTTATGCATCTTTATCATTTGATATTGATGATTTCAAAAACGAAGTAAAACTCCAAAACATAAACCTTCCACCTTATCAAATAGAAGAACTAGAAGACAAAAACTGGTTAACCGAAAATGTCATCAAATTTGCCCCATTTGAAGTTGGCGAGTTTTTAATTTATGGTATTCACGAAACATCTACCCCAAAAACAGATAAAATACCCATACAAGTTTATGCCGCAACAGCATTTGGCTCAGAACATCAAACAACCAAAATGTGCCTAACAGCCATCTCAGAACTAAAACAACTAATAATACCACAAAAAATCTTAGACATGGGAACAGGCTCTGGCATATTATCAATTTCTGCCTCCAAAATGTGGAATAAAAAACCACAAATTTTAGCCGTAGATATAGACCAAGAATCAGTTGATGTTACACATTCTAACACCATAACCAATAACACTGAAAACTCAATAACATCAATTTTAAGTAATGGTTATGAAAATAAAATCATAAAAGATAATTCTCCCTTTGATATAATCTTTGCCAACATCTTATTAAACCCCTTAAAGTCTATGACTAAAGATGCTTTTAATTCCCTAAAAGAAGGTGGATACTACTTAATATCAGGTTTTATAGATAACCAGTTAGAAGACATCTTAAAACATCATATATCTTATGGTTTCAACCACATAAAAACCTACAAACAAGATAATTGGCATGCTGTACTTTTACAAAAATAGGAGAACAAAATGACTATTCTATCTATTCAAAAAGAATTGCAAAAACAAAAAATTGATGCTCGCCTAATCACCTTAAACAACCATTTTATTGGTCAAGATGTCTTAGATAGCGAAAACCAAATCCTAAAGCTTACAAATTTTTCAGGCTCATACGCAATTTTGCTCATAACTCAAACCAAAGCATATTTATTTGTAGATGGCAGATACGAAATCCAAGCCAAAAAAGAAGTAAACTTAAAAAAGATAGAAATAGTAAAATTAACTCAAACTCCATTTCACGATTGGCTAAAAAAGAACTTTTCTAAAAAATCATATAAATTAGAATATAACCCTTGGACAATCACTCCCAAATATCTAGAATACTTAAATAGAAATTTTTCAAACATCGAGTTTGTTGAACAAAAAAATATCGAACTAATCTTAGATGATAAAAAAGTAAAAACTTTTGCTCATCAAACCAAATTTACCGGACTTTCAACCAAAGAAAAGATAGAAAAAATCACCTCTTTTATAAAAGAAAAAAAATTAGATGCCTATCTTATAACATCAGCCACAAATAGCTCATGGGTATTAAACATGCGCTCAAACGCCCTTCCCTATACCCCAATTTTAAGAGCATACACATTAATACAAAAAGATGGTACATATAAAATATTTACCGACAACTCAGACCTAAAAGATGCAATCTCAATAAACAAGCTAAAAGAATATATAAAAGATATCAACATCTTAGGCGCAGATTTTAAAACAGCACCTTCAATTATTTTAAGTTTCAATCCAAATACAAAACACAAAGAAGACCCAATAAGCACCTTAAAAACTATCAAAAACAAAACCGAAATAAAAGGTTTTATAAACTCTCATATAAGAGATGGAGTTGCTGTAAGCAAGTTTCTTATCTGGCTATCAAAAAACTATTCCAACAAAACAGAGCTAGATATTTGTGAAAAATTATTATCATTTCGCTCCAAAGAATTAAACTTCTATTCAGAGAGTTTCAAAACCATCTCAGCCTATAAAGAAAACGGTGCAATAGTTCACTATCACCCCACCCAAAAAACTAATAAAACCATAAAAAAGGGCTCACTTTTGCTCTTAGATAGTGGCGCACAATATTATGATGGCACAACCGACATCACAAGAACAATCGCTCTTGGAACTCCAACCAAAGATATGATAGAAAAAAATACACTCGTATTAAAAGCTCACATATCATTAGCAACAGCGTGTTTCCCTGAAAACACCTCCGGCTCAGAAATAGATATTTTAGCTCGCCTTCCACTATTAAAACAAAACCTAAATTATGACCACGGCACCGGACACGGCGTTGGCCATTTCTCTAACGTTCACGAAGGCTCTCATTCTATTTCTCTCGCACGCAAATCAAAAACTCCATTAGAAGAAAACATGATAACTTCAATTGAACCAGGGTATTATCTAGAAAACAACTTTGGCATCAGAATAGAAAATCTATATTACATATCAAAGCAAAAAAACACTAAATTATTGCATTTTGAACCTCTAACAATGGTCCCTCTTGATAAAACCCTCATAGATAAATATCTATTAACCACCGAAGAAATACTCTGGGTAAACACATACCACAAAAAAGTATTTAATAGCTTAAAAAAATATTTAAGCCATCAAGAACTAAACTGGTTAAAGGAGGCGTGCGCTCCTTTATAAACACAAAAAAAGGAGGGTATTTGCAGTTTTTTCTAACGCTAACATTTATGTTGTTATTAACTAACAACGTTTATAGCAATAACTTAGATTACGAAAATCTATATATAAATCCTCACACCCAAAAACCTGAGGTCATCATCTTTTATAACTCAGCAAACACTTGCGAGACTTGCAATTATACCATAAACCAAATCATCAAAATCTTAAAAGAAAACTATTCTAAAAAAATATTAGCCTATCTTATAAACATAAACACCCACCCATCATTTATCAAACCTTTTAAGCTAGAAGGACCCTTAAACCTAGTTGTAATAAGAATAAGCGATAACGCTTCATTTGGTTATCAAAAAATCTCAAATCCTCAATCATCAATCTCCGATTTAATCTCATTTAAACAAAGAATAATTGCATTTATTGATAATTTCTTGTCATTTCCAACAAAAAATTAGTAATTTACTAATTTATTCGTGTTAACATCAAAATATATTTGCAAGCAATTCTTTTTTATGCTATATTATAAACAAGGGAGAAGACCTATGTTAAAAAAGATGAAAATATTTAATAAAAAAGACACAACAACATCAATAAAAACTCAGCTTTTTATTGATCAAAAACGCAATTCAAGTGTTGTTAGATTTATATCACCAGGGCATCCTTTGTATGATAACATTCTTGAAAAAGAAGAAAATAGTATACGTATCCTTGCTCCAAATGAAGAAGCTTTTAGCGAAAAAAGTTTAACACACATTTTTGCTGCAATCGTAACTCATAACGAGCAAAACTACTTTGTTATTAACACTTTCAAACACTTCAAAGAACAAGGCTACGGTGGTCTTTTACAGTTTGATGAAAACATATATAATGTTATTCCATTTTCTGAAACAGAAGATGAATACCAAACATCATATGATTATACTTTTAATGAGATTTATGAGTATGACCATCCCGTTTCAGCCCATCTAATCATGTATAAATCTCTCAAAAATTCTGGCAAACTAGCTCTAAACAAAGGCAAAACACCTCTTAGTATCACAATGATAGATGACAATCGCCAAAATTTTGAGCAAAAACTAAACCATGATGAGCTAGATATTATAGATTTCATTATAATACCAGCAATTGAAGCATATAACAAATTGCTAGACAATCTAAACTTAAACGCACAATAAAAAAAGCGGAAGATTTTTCTTCCGCTTTTTTTCTACTCTAATATGGCAACATCACTAAAATGCATGTTGATTGCCGAAACAATCTTATCGCCATCGGTTACAACAGTCTGCTCACCTTGGATAACTATGACATGCTTCTCATCATAGCGTCCAATGTTCAAAGAGCGCTCCTGTGTGTGGCTTTCCTTACCACAAATAGCACCACATCGACAAATCTCAAGGTCGCTCAAGCCACCAAAGTACGTACCACTCTTAGTATAGAATGACCATAAATTGTCACGACAAACAAAATATACGCCATTCTTAAAGCTGACAACATCGGTAACCTGTTTGTAAAGTTGTTTGAAATCATTATCAAACAAACGGAAACCAGTACCACCGCTAGCACATACAAGCGAACAGCAATCAGTCTTGTTAACGTCTAGCAATGATCCATGCTCTGAAACAACTAAGAGTCCACTGTGAGTAAACGTATAGTCATCAACTTTGCGCTCAAATGGTTCAAGCTTAAGCTCAAAATCAAAACCAAAAAGCGTAAAGCTCTTACCGTAGCAAACAACCAACAAACAACGATCATTCTCAAGTTCATAAGTCTTGACGTTGATAACCCTCTCTGTTGGAAAGCTATAGACATTATACACTACCTTATCTTTACCCAACAGATAGACGTTCCAATTGCCATCTAGGTCTTCGATAGCACCAAGGTTAGATGACAAAACCAAAACATTGGTTCCTCTTGTAACCTCATTTCGCTTACTATCACGCAAAACCCACTCATTAGTACCAAGTTCTTTAACAAAACTCTCCCCCGATTTAAAGAAGAACACATCTTCAAATCCTCTCTCAACAAGGGCAAAATCCTTATCAAACACATCAACTTGAGCAACTTCTGCATAAGCAACATAGCCATTCTCAAACAACTTAGCGCCATAACATGTACGACTGCGTGTCAGACTTTGGTTATAAAAAACCGTCGCCTTCTTCCTTCTTTCAACAAATTTAGCTTGCTTCATACTGTAGACAAATTTAATATATAAATAGATAATAATTTACATAGTCCTAAAATAAACGTCGCTTTTTATAACCAAAATTATATGTTTTGTCAACCTAAAAGTCAGATTGTCTCCTTACATTTTTTGCAATATATTGAATACGCGAGCAAAATTATGCAAAATTTTATCTTTGTAGATTCTTTGCTTTCTCAAAACAACCATTTAGGGAGATAACTTTCATGATGCTACTTTGGTTATTATCACTATAAACATAAAAAAGGTAACTAAAACACTTAGCTACCTTTTTTTTAAATATTAAAACTACATATTAGAAAAAACTTCTTTAATCTGCAAAACGCTTTCGCACAAACCTTGCTTATTAATATCCAACACCACGCCCCAAACTGTAAGTTCCTTACCGTTTGCCGGATTAAGCCTATTTTGAATAGTGTGTCTTTCTTGCAAGCGTTCAATAGGTGCATCAATTTCAAACCCCAAAACAGAATCAAAATCACCACACATACCAACATCAGTAATATAACCACTACCTTTTGGCAAAACTCTACCATCTGCAGTTGGCACATGTGTATGAGTTCCACAAACAGCACTAACTCTACCATCTAGCATATAGCCCAAAGCTAGTTTTTCAGAAGTTGCCTCGCCATGTATATCAACCAAAATTGCATCAACATTTTTACCTAAAGCATAAAATTTTAACACTTCTTCAATTGGTTCAACAATACTTCCAATAGGTGGCATAAAAAGCCTACCCAAAACTTGTATAAGTAGCACTTTTTTACCCCCAATATCTAAAACTCTAGCCCCTTTACCAGGAAGATTAGATGGATAATTAATCGGTCTTACAATTTTATTTGAATTATCTAAAAAAGGATATATTTCACGCTGTTGCCAAATATGATTACCAGTTGTAATACCATCAACCCCAGCCTTTATTAAATCTTCTGCAATAGATGGACTAAGACCAAAACCATGCGCTGCATTTTCAGCATTAACAACCACAACATCGATTTGATATTTATCTTTTATTTGGCTTAAATGTTTAATAACTGCATTACGTCCGGCTCTACCGACCAAATCACCACAATATAAAATCTTCAAACTAAAATCCTTCAAAACAAAGCGGACCGCCCAAACCGTAGATATATCGTTATACCCGATACCCCCGCAAATAAGGTGGGCACCATATAACAGGGCCACGACCCTGACAGTGACAGTTCCCTAGTAAGTAATGTTGGCTCGGCGTTATGCGTCATCACTACGCGAAGGGCAGTCCATAATTTAAGATATAGTCATTCTACATTGATTTTAAATTAAGTGCAATAGATTTTATTGCTTCATTTAAAGATTTTAAAGATGCGCTAAATTTATCATCCAAACTCTCAAGCTCTTCATCAGATAAACTAGATACATACACCTCTTTTTCAATAACCGAAGGCTTTAACTCCACATTCAAATTAGCACTTTTTTTCAGCTCCGTTAATTCGTCAGCCATCAAAAGCCCAACCATAGCCAACAGTTGCGACTCGTTAATATGCCCAAGAGCCTCTGTTAAAACTTTTGCCTTTTCATCAAGCATGCGCCCAAGTTTTAAGATTTGAATTTCTTCGCCATTTTCACAAGCGATAGCATACTCTCTTTTATTTATAGTGATCGTAACCTGTGCCATTTACTTTAATGCTCCGCTCAATGTATTGATAATATTTTCAATATCTTCCACTTTTTGGTTAATTTCGCTATTAAGATGATTAATCTTCAAAGATAGCTCTTTATTTTGATTAACAGCTACACCTCCTGCACTCTTAAGCTCTAGAAGGCTCTCTTCAAGTTCTTTAATTGCTTGTTTCGTCTTATTAAAATATTTATCATTCTCACTCATCAGCTAATCCTTTTATCAAAAAATCAACCATTTATGTTTAATACATAAAATTTAAATTTAGCTTTGGCAATAAACAAACACACTTATACAAAAGTTTTTAATTTAAAAACATATTTGACAAAACTATAAAAATATAGTATAAACTATATCAAATAAAATATACAATTATGATTGTGACACTATGTTTATGTATCATCTGGATTGTAACTAAAATTTATAAATCTTCTCGTAAAGATCATAACAAATAGTTACACCCTCAAGGATTGTCAAAAGACAATCCTTTTTTATTCTTGACAAAATAAATTAAAGTATTAGATTTAACCCTCAGTAAAATACATTATTAATATATAAATTATGTGCGTATGAAAAAAAATTTACATTGGTATTTAATTTACACGGCATTAGCCGTTGTAGTTGGTGTTGTGGCTTACTTCTGTAAGAGCTACTGGTACATTCCCGTAACACTATTCGCGATTATCTTCCACTTGATAAACTGGAAGAAACTAAAGTGGGAAACTATTCACATCTTTGATGATGAAGGTTATCCAGGTGTTGCTGAAAGACCCGTACAAGAGAGCAAACATCTCTACCGAGTTCTGTGGCTCAACATTGTAGTTATCTTCTCCGGAGTAATTGCTGGGTGTATATATTTCTTAGTAGATTAACACCATCTATAAATCCCTCAATAAAAAGAGGGATTTTTTAAATTACAATACAAATTAAACTAAAAAATTATTATGGAAAAAAGATTACAAAGTTGGTATTTTATTTATGCTTTTTTGTCATTGTAATTTGCAGGTTTGATTATTGATATCATAACTAAAAAACAAGCTTTTGTATGAAAAAATTATTAAAAAATGAGTTTCTAATATACATTGCTATATGTATGTTAGTTTCCACACTTTCAGTGTTTTTAAGAGATTTTTGGAGCATTCCTCCTTTCATTTTCTCTGTTCTCTATTTTGTATACTCTTCAAAAAAAATACAATACGACATAATAGAAGAACAACAAGCATATGAATATAGTGAACTCATCAAAGTTCCAAAAGATGGATATGAGTGGTTATACACTAGCCATATCACAAACATCATTTTTCTTGTCATTAATTCAACAGGATTAGTTTACCTAATTTCGCAGTACCTATAAGGTACTGCTCTTTTTTTTTATAAAAAAACTCTTTTATCTCAAAAAAATATATGCTATAAACATTATATATAATTTAAGAAAAAGGACACCTCATGCAAGAAATTATAAAAATTGACACTCCAAATAATGCTTATTTATCAAACCTTGATAAAGAATGCTATATCCTAAGCTCAAACCTTGATGACTCATATTGTACATCAATTATCAACAAAGCCTTAAATGAAAAAAAAATCATTTTATTTTATGGAGATGACGCTGTAAATAAAGCCAAAAAACTAAAAGCATCTGGCGTTGTTGTTAGCTTAAAAGATGACAAATTAAAACCTCAAATGGAAAGCTTAAAAAAAGAACTAGGCAAAAACTCTATCATCGGTTTATTCTCACGTAATCGCCGTCATGAGGCAATGTTAACATCGGAACTAGAGCCTGATTTTATTATCTTCAAAGTCTGGAAAGAAGGCTTAGATAAAACTTTAGAGCTATTAAGTTGGTATAATGATTTCTTTCTCATCCAATCATGCGCATGGCTAGAAGATGACGATATCGACCTATCTCTCATAAATACAGATTTTATCATCAAATAAAAAAACGCAAAGACTAAAAAAGTCCTTGCGTTTAAACACTTAATACGAATAAGGGATAGTTGACCCCACACAAACCTGTCTCTTTTCATGGTCAATCCTAAAAATCCTACCCTGATAAAAAGATCTCAATACCTTTGTTCTTGTATCAAATTTATAGATAATGCCTTTATCTATAAACTTTTTATTTCCACGCTTAACATCAATAATTAATTTTAAGCTATCAATCGGATTTTTCTTTCGATAAATCTCCTTAAAGCGCTCCATTTTTTCATCCCAGACAAGAACAACTGTTTTTCCGTCTTCAACAAAAATAGCACTCTTAAATCGCTCCTCAGCAATATATGTTGAACCATCACCTCCAAGTTTTTGATAACATGAAGATATTAGTTTATACATACTACGATCTTTTATCAAAACAAAATCCTTATCAATAGCATCTAAAGATGCCATCTCAGGAACATTAAGCCCCTTCTCACCATAATATGCCTTACCAGCACGAATGAATCTTGAAGCATCAACCTTATCACGCATATCTAAAATACAAATTCGATAATTCGATGTCTTATCAACAAACATCACTTTGCCAATACGTTCTCCAAGCAATTCTGATCTTGTTGTTAATCGATACCAAACACCATCATATTTATAGATAAAGAAACCTTGACTATTCTTAAATTTTAGCCATTCATACTCATCAGCCCCAATAATCGTACATTCGTTACCGCGCTTAACATCAATTCGATACAAAGAATTATTACTATGTGCTCTGTAAACGCTAATCCTTATCTTTGTTTTTGTATCTTCTTTTACAAACCAAAACCTCTCGTCTACATCACAGGATGCATAAATTATGCCACATCCTAAAGATAAAAGTAACGTAAAAGTCATTGATACCCCAAAACTAAAAATAAGAGTGCTCAAAAAACAAATAGTAACAAGCAACGCACATAAAATAATAATTACGCCCCATCTATTCGCAAAATAACGCCATCCAACATCTGGCTTGAGAATAATCAAGCGCTTAAAAGAAAAAATCTTTTTCATAGTTACATAATTTTTATAAAGTCCTACAATAATTTTCTAAGTATCGCAAACTATAAACACACATGTTTTTTTTGTCAATATTTATAATTTATTTTTTTGCCCTTTATTATATAAAAAAATTAGTTATTTATACAAAAAACGCTTGATTTTGTACAAAAACTTTGTTACACTTTCGCTACAAAAAATATTATTGTGCCCAAAGTGTATATTTCTGTTATATAATTTTTTAAGGGCACACATCTTAAAAACTTTTATTTTGCCCAGAAATGGCCAAATCAAGATAGAAAAATAAATTAAATATTAACTTATAAATTTTTGAAAATATGAAAAAGTTTTTTAATGACAGTGTGCTTTTCTGTAGCGCATTATCAAGATTGTTCAAGCATGTTCCCATGCTGGTAGTTATGCTTATAGCACTTAGCTCATGTGCAGAAGAGCGAACAAACTTTACCAAGATTGTTCCCGAGCCTGAGTTCATCTACGATGTTAAAACCCTAGAGGTTGATGCAACCGTGGAAAACGAGCTAGCAAATAGCGTGATTACATTTGACCAGTTAGCCACCTGTACAAACACTCAAACTAAAAGAACTAGCGAGTTCATTCCTGTAGCATACTTTAACGTCACACTATCAAAAGAGACTATTGAAGTAGAAACAGAAGAAGAGCTCCCACTAGAGCTTGTCGACTCTAAAACAATATCATCAACACCTGTTGAAACTGATGATGAAAAAGGAGAAGACATCATTATGTCGTTTGAGTTTTCAGATGGACAAGTTGCAACTGCTTCGTTTGGCTACCGTTTCAAAAAAGAGACCGTCAATGACAAAACCGTCTATACTCCACATATAGAGTTTTCAGACGTTGTGTTCAAAGATTACTCAATTGAGAAAAACGGCGAAACAACCGAAACAGAAGATCCCTACAAGGTAACACTCAACTTCAAAGTCTCATACGAAGACAAAGAAACAACAACCGAGCCTAAGAGTTATACTATGATTGCATCTCCATGGTACAACAAAGTTATAACCACAGAGCCAACCGTTATTGAGTCAGTAACTTATGATGGTAAATACACTGGTAATCCTGTTGAAGCTTACGAGGTAACAGAGACTGTTGTAACCAACAAGTCAACCTTTAAGAACACATACAGAGTATCCCTTACCCATTCTTTCAATGCACCACAAAAGCGCGAACAGCCAACCTCTGATAGCAAGTTTAATGATAAGTCAACAGGTACAACAGATGAAAATATTGCATCCGAAACTAAAAATCTTGATGGTTTTACCATAAGAACAATAACCGGATCACACACCTCAACAAACACTGGTAAAGAAAACAAGACCATAGTTGAGAGTACTGCAACATTTAGTTATGAGACCCCTATCAAACTTGAAACAGAGTATGGTACACACAACATCGAACCGCTTAGTGTCACATTCAAAGAAGATAAGTTTACTATCACCGAGACTTCAAACACTGAAACGCTAATCACTTATCAGACCTACAACTACGTTATACCAACAATTGTTGTTCCAAATAGTGAAGATAGTGTATTTAGTGCTCTAAAAGAAGATGTTATCCTAAAGCAAACAATCGATCTCCCTGAAGTTGTCATCACTAACATTGAGTACACACTAAAGGGCAACGGCGATAACTACATCGTTGAAAAAATCACTCACTGGAGCAATAATACCTCAACCACGTCAACATATGACTACACAGGTTCACACTCCATCACAAGTGCTGATTTCGGCGAAGTAATCACCCCATCACTCGATTGGACTGCAAGCGCACTTGGCAAGAAAAACACTACAACAGCCAAAACTGAGGAAAAGAAGTTCTCAGACACAACCAAGTTTGTAGCTGTTTACTCAAACCACACGCACACTGCAACTGCAACCAATGGCAATCAAAGTGGTACGTTTACATTTAATGAGTACACCCCAGTTGTTACCTTCATTGATGGAGATGTTGAAAAGACATTCCCACTTAGAGGATACACAATTGAAGATAAAGGCGTAAATCTTAGCACCACTAAGAAAGAAGTTACTAGAAATTCGATTGCATACTATGCATACGATTACAACTACACAATTTCTGCAAAGTGGGATACTGATAATCCAGAAACACTCATCTCAAAAGGCTCACTCTTAGTAGTAGCAGACACTGTTGGCGATGCTGTTTATGACCATACACAAACATGGAATAACAACACCACAACAATCACCGTTACCAAGACCATTCCGCACTCACATGCCAATGACGAGGTAACAACTTATGAGACAAGCGTGACTATATCGCTAAAAGATTTAACCAATGATATTATCTATGCAGATAATACCTCATTTAATGTAACATCAAGCCTTACATCAGAAAATACTGTTCCTTCAACTGATGGTTATTTCACTATCAAGAAAAGAACACGTGCATATAACTACGTTTTATCAAACAATGCAGTTTCTCGCACAATGTCAACCGAGGTTATCGATGCCGAAATTACCTTTAATGACGGTGTCTATACAAAGACATTTGATGTAAACTTGAACCTCAACCACAATGGTTCATTTGGTACCGCTTACGAGAGTGGTAACTACTTTGTAACCCCTCACACATTGAGTTTGACTGCCAAAACTGTTGACAACAAGACTTTAACAACCAAAGGTATCACCGATATCTATGTTACCAAGCCTGAGCCAACATATAGCACAAACCAGACGTGGAGTGGTAACACAACAACAGTTACTGTTACCAAAACTACACCAACCGTAGGTGGATCTAATAAGGTTGAAAATTACAAAGCAGAGTTCACTGTATCGCTCCAAAATCTAACCAATGGTAACATCTATGCAACTAACACAGCATTTGATGTAACAAGAAGCCTAGTTCGTGAAAATACAACACCAACAACAAATGGCAACTTTACCATAAAGAAGAGAACAAGAGCATACGACTATGTTCTATCAAATGGCCTAACCTCACGCACAATGCCAACAGAGGTTATCGATGCCGAAATTACCTTTAATGACGGTATCTATACAAAGACATTTGATGTAAACTTGAACCTCAACCACAATGGTTCATTTGGTCAAACCTATGAGGATGGTAACTACAATGTCACACCACACACTCTAAATCTTAGTGCGAAAACTATTGATAATAAAACTCTTACAACACAAGGTATAACTAATATCTATGTTGAAATTCCAGAGGTAGAGCCTGAATATCCTCACCTTGGAAAACCAAAGGGTTTCACTGTTACCGCAACTTTTGATCCAGAGCACAAAGTAACCAGAAGAGCATTCTGCTTTAATTGGGAAGATGGTGTAACATATGCAGTATGTGACTACGAAACAATGTTACCAGGAACTGATGATTTCATGTACAAGGTTGATAGCTATGCTCAGTATAACTCAGTAGGCTACAACAAAAACAACCCATCAGATCCATGGGAGCCAGCACGAGGTGCCGATAATAGTGATTTCATTATTTGGTACAATGCAGATGGCACGATGATTTCTGGTATCGATAAGGCTGTAACTTGTAAGTCTATCGGTTGGAAGAACGTCATTGGTGGAAAGTACTCCCTTGTTATCGAGGGCTATACTTACACTATCCACGGTTACAACATTACAGTAATCGCACCTAATGGTGAAAAGGTAACATTCAACTCACACTACAATCAATAGTGTTAAACTCTTAACTAAAAAGCGTCCCTCTAAAGGACGCTTTTTTTTATTACTTACTAAAAACAACATCAAATATATTTTTAACTCCATTCAATCAATATTTTTTCTGCCGTTATAATTTCGTCAATTTTTTATTCACCAACCCCGAATCCTTTTTTTATTTTATCCCAAAAACTAGGATTATTTTCTTTATCTTTTTCTCTTTTTTGCTTAATCGCATCAAAAACAATTTTTTGCATTTCTTCATCTATAGCAAAAGCTATTGCCTTTTTACCTTTATTATCTTTTATATCAACATCAGCTCCTGCTTCAATCAAAGCTTTAATAACATCTACTCTTTTATGAATAACAGCATGCATTAAAGCAGTTAGCCCATCTACATCTTGCACATTTAGGTCAGCCTTAGCATCAATTAATCTTTTAACAACATGAATATGTCCTCTATAAGCTCCTTTTATCAATGCCGTTTCACCATTATTATCTCTTAAATTAGCATCAGCTTTTGCTTTTATTAATAAATCAATCGCACCACAATTATTCTGATGTGATGCATGCATTAAAGCTGTCCAACCCTCATCATCTTTTATATCAACATCAATCATTTTGCTAGTTTCAAGTAGTTTTTCTACTACTAATATTTTACCATTTCGAGCTGCATGGATTAAAGCAGTCCAGCCTTCACCATCTTTTTCATTAACTAAAGCTCCAGCTTTTATTAATCTTTCAACCGCCTCAAAATGTCCCTTGTCAGAAGCAAAAATTAAAGCTGTTTTACCAAATTTAGTTGCTGTATTTACATTTGCACCATGCTCTAATAAAATATCAATTATCTTCACATCACCTCTTGAGGCTGCATATAATAAAGCCGTTCCCCCATTAGCATCTTTATAATTAACAATCGCACCTCTATTAATTAATTCATTAACAACATTTTCAAGAGCATCATCAGAAGCGTACATCAAAGGTGTTATACCACCCATATTTTCAACATTAACTAAAGCGCCTTTATTAATTAATTTCATAGCCCCCGCTTCATAACACATATTCAAAGCATGGTGTAAAGCTGTATTTTCTCTTTTATCTATAATATTTATACTTGCACCACTATCAATTAGTCTATCCATAGCCTCTAATTTTCTCTCCTTTGAGGCAATCATCAAAGCCGTACAAAGTTCTTTATTTTGTACATCAATATCAGCTCCTGCTTTAAGTAATAAATCAATAAGCTCCACATCTCCTCTAAAAGAAGCAAGCATCAAAGGAGTATAACCATCACTATTTTGTTGATCCACATACGCTCCTTCATCTATTAAATCTTTGCATTCTTTTATATAATTACTTTTTGATGCTTCAATCAATTGAAGTCCTAATTTTTTAGCTTTATCATCTGGAACAATTACCTCAACAGCCCCTTTTTGTTCTAAAAGTTTAATAACCTCTTCATCTTCAAACTCTTTTGCCCATAAAAGAAGCGATTTACCTCTATAAGGTTTATTTAATTCTTTATCCAAAAATGAGGTTAAAAAAATAGCTTTAGGAGTTTCACCTTTTTTTAATGCCTCAATAAATTGCTCTCTAAATGTTTTACCCATCTTTATTCTCTCCCAAATAAAGCACTTATTTTATTTTTAAATTTCTGCACTTTATGTTTTTCCATAGCCTCTTTTAGCATTTTCTTAATTTCATCATTACTTGTACGATCAATCGCTGCTTTTCCATCATTATTTGTTATTGTAACATCAGCACCAGCATCAAGCAGTGCCTTAGCAATCTTTACATAATCACATACTGAAGCCAATATCAGCGCTGTGTCGCCCTTATCGTTTTTTTCATTAACCTTTGCACCCCTTGATAGCAAAGTTTTAACAACCTCAACTTTTCCACATACTGAAGCCAGCATCAGCGCTGTGTCGCCCTTATCGTTTTTTTCATTAACCTTTGCCCCAGCATCAAGCAAAGCCTCAACAACCTCAATATTACCATGGTATGAAGCTCGCATTAGCGCTGTGTCGCCCTTATCGTTTTTTTCATCAACCTTTGCACTCCTTGATAGCAAAGTTTTAACAACCTCTACACGATCATTTTCTGAAGCCCATATTAGCGCTGTGTCGCCATCATTATCTTTTTCATCAACCTTTGCCCCAGCATCAAGCAAAGCCTCAACAACCTCAACATCACCATGGCTTGAAGCCCATATTAGCGATGTGTCGCCATCATTATCTTTTTCATCAACCTTTGCACCAGCATCAAGCAAAGCTTTAACAACCTCAACATTACCATGGTATGAAGCCCATATCAGCGCTGTATAGCCCTTATCGTTTTTTTCATTAACTTTTGCCCCAGCATCAAGCAAAGCTTTAACAATCTCTACATGACCATTTGCTGAAGCATACATCAGCGCTGTATAACCAAATTTGTCTTTTTTCTCTATATTTGCTCCGTCTTTTATCAGCTCAATAGCTCTTTTTTCATCAATTTCATCTATATCTTCTGCATCCAATATTTTTATTAATTCATCGCCCATACCTTCTTTAGCAACTACTTCAACAGCTCCCATCTCTCTTAAAGCTTGTGCGACCTTTTCATTACCATATCTTGAAGCCCAAAAAAGTGGTGAGCGATAATCATAAAACTTATTTATCTCATTTTTCATAAACTGCGCCAAAAAGATAGCTTTATCTTCTTTTCCATCTTTTAACGCCTCCATAAACTGCTCTATAAATATTTTACCCATCTTTATTCTCTTCCAAAGAGTTTCCCTATTTTACTCCAGACATCATTTTCACTAGTCTCTTGAGTAGCTTTTTTTGCTCTCTCTTTTTTGCGCTTCATAGCTTCATTTAGCAATTTTTTAATTTCATCATTACTTGTATAATCAATCGCTGTTTTTCCATGATTATTTGTTTCATCAACCTTTGCCCCAGCATCAAGCAAAACCTCAACAACCTCAACATGACCATGCTGAGAAGCCAATATCAGCGCTGTTTGACAAATTAGAGTCTTTTCATTAACCTTTGCCCCTGCATCAAGCAAAGTTTTAACAACCTCAACATGACCACGCTCAGAAGCCAATATCAGCGCTGTATAACCATAATTATTTATTTCATCAACCTTTGCCCCTGCATCAAGCAAAGCCTCAACAACCTCAACATGACCATGCTGAGAAGCCAATATCAGCGCTGTTTGACAAATTAGAGTCTTTTCATTAACCTTTTCCCCAGCATCAAGCAAAGCCTCAACAACCTCAACATGCCCATTTTTTGAAGCCCATATCAGCGCTGTGTAGCCTTCATTATTTTTTTCATTAACCTTTGCCCCAGCATCAAGCAAAGCTTTAACAACCTCAACATGACCACGCTGAGAAGCCCGTATTAGCGCTGTATAACCCAATGTATCTTTTTTCTCTAAATTTGCTCCGTCTTTTATCAGCTCAATAGCTCTTTTTTCATCATTTTTATCTATATCTTCTGCACCCAATATTTTTATTAATTCATCGCTCATACCTTCTTTATCAACTACTTCAACTGCTCCCATATCGCTTAGAGCTTTTATAACTTTTTCATTACCGTATCTTGAAGCCCAAAAAAGTGGTGAGCGATAATCATAAGGCTCATTTATCTCATCTTTCATAAACTGCGCCAAAAAGATAGCTTTATCTTCTTTTCCATCTTTTAATGCCTCAATAAATTGCTCTATAAATATTTTACCCATCTTTATTCTCTTCCAAATAAAATACTTATTTTATTTTTAAATTTCTGCACTTTATGTTTTCTCATAGCTTCATTTAGCAATTTTTTAATTTTATCATTACTTGTATAATCAATCGCTATTTTTCCATCATTATTTTTTTCATCAACCTTTGCACCCCTTGATAGCAAAGTTTTAACAACCTCAACATGACCTTCTCTTGAAGCCCATATCAGCGCTGTATAGCCATCATTATCTTTTTCATCAACCTTTGCCCCAGCATCAAGCAAAGCCTCAACAACCTCAACATAACCACTTGCTGAAGCCTCCATTAGCGCTGTATAGCCCCTATGGTCTTTTTCATTAACCTTTGCACCCATTGATAGCAAAGCTTTAACAACCTCAACATCACCACGCTCAGAAGCCGCCATCAACGCTGTACAGCCCTTATCGTCTTTTTCATCAACCTTTGCACCCCTTGATAGCAAAGCCTCAACAACCTCAACATCACCACGCTCAGAAGCCGCCATCAACGCTGTATAGCCCTTATTATCTTTTTCATTAACCTTTGCACCAGCATCAAGCAAAGCTTTAACAACCTCAATATGACCTTCTCTTGAAGCCCATATCAGCGCTGTTTTTCCATCATTATCTTTTTCATCAACTTTTGCACCCCTTGATAGCAAAGCCTCAACAACCTCAACTTTTCCATTTCTTGAAGCCCACATCAACACTGTACAGCCATCTTCATCTTTTTTCTCTATATTTCCTCCTTCTTTTATCAGCTCAATAGCTTCCATCTCTCTTAAAGTTTGTTCATTTTGTTTTTCTTTTGGTTTTTTCATAGCATCATTTAGCATTTTTTTAATTTTATCATTAACTGTATAATCAATCGCTGTTTTTCCATCATTATCTGTTATTGTAGCATCAGCACCAGCATCAAGCAAAATTTTAACAACCTCAACATTATCATGGGTTGAAGCACATATCAGCGCTGTGCCGCCCTTATTGTATTTTTCATCAACCTTTGCCCCAGCATCAAGCAAAGCTTTAACAACCTCAACTTTTCCATAGTATGAAGCCTCCATTAGCGCTGTATTGCCCAGATCGTCTTTTGCATCAACCTTTGCACCAGCAGCAAGCAAAGCCTCAACAATCTCTACATGACCTTCTCTTGTAGCCTTTATCAGCGCTGTGTTGGCATCTTCATCTTTTTTCTCTAAATTTGCTCCGTCTTTTATCAGCTCAATAGCTCTTTTTTCATCATTTTTATCTATATCTTCTGCATCCAATATTTTTAATAATTCAATGCCCATACCTTCTTTATCAACTTTTTCAACTGCACCCATCTCTCTTAAAGCTTGTGCGACCTTTTCATTACCGTATCTTGAAGCCCAAACAAGTGGCGAGCGATAATCATAAAGCTCATTTATCTCATTTTTCATAAACTGCGCCAAAAAGATAGCTTTATGGGTAATGCCATGCTCTAATGCCTCAATAAATTGCTCTATAAATGTTTTACTCATCTTTATTCTCCTAAAGAGCTTTCCCTTCTACTTTTAAAAGTTTGTTCATTTTGTTTTTCCATAGCTTCCCTTAGCATTTTTTGAATCTTATCATTACATGTGCAATCAATCGCTGTTTTTCCATCATTATTTTTTTCATCAACCTTTGCACCAGCATCAAGCAAAACTTTAACACCCTCAACTTTTCCAGACATTGAAGCATACGTCAACGCTGTACTGCCATTATCGTCTTTTTCATCAACCTTTGCGCCCCTTGATAGCAAAGCCTCAACAACCTCAACATAACCATGGTATGAAGCCAATATCAGCGCTGTACAGCCCTTATCGTTTTTTTCATCAACCTTTGCACCAGCATCAAGCAAAGCCTCAACAACCTCAACATGCCCTTTTCTTGAAGCCCACATCAGCGCTGTATTATTCCACTTGTTTTTTTCATCAACTTTTGCCCCAGCATCAAGCAAAACTTTAACAACCTCAACTTTTCCAGACATTAAAGCATACATCAACGCTGTACTGCCATTATCGTCTTTTTCATCAACCTTTGCCCCAGCATCAAGCAAAGCCTCAACAACCTTAACACAACCATTTACTGAAGCATCCGTCAACGCTGTACAGCCCTTATCGTCTTTTTCATCAACCTTTGCACCCCTTGATAGCAAAGCCTCAACAACCTCTACATGATCATTTGCTGAAGCCGCCATTAGCGCTGTATAGCCCTTATTGTTTTTTTCATCAACCTTTGCACCAGCATCAAGCAAAGCCTCAACAACCTCAACAGATCCATCGTATGAAGCCTGCAACAACGCTGTATCGCCATTATAATATTCTTTTCCATCAACCTTTGCACCCCTTAATAGCAAAGCCTCAACAACCTCTACATGATCATTTGCTGAAGCTTCCATTAGCGCTGTATAGCCCTCATCGTTTTTTTCATCAACCTTTGCACCCCTTGATAGCAAAGTTTTAACAACCTCAACATCACCACGCTGAGAAGCCCATATCAGCGCTGTATAGCCCTTATCGTTTTTTTCATCAACCTTTGCACCCCTTGATAGCAAAGCCTCAACGACCTCAACATGGCCCTTTTTTGAAGCCCATATCAGCGCTGTATAGCCCTTATCGTCTTTTTCATCAACCTTTGCGCCCCTTGATAGCAAAGCCTCAACAACCTCAACATGCCCATTTCTTGAAGCGTGCATCAACGCTGTACGGCCATCTTCATCTATTTTCTCTATATTTGCTCCGTCTTTTATCAGCTCAATAGCTCTTTTTTCATCAATTTTAACTGCACCTTCTCCCCTTAATATTTTTATTAACTCTTCGCCCATACCTTCTTTATCAACTTTTTCAACTGCACCCATATCGCTTAGAGCTTTTATAACTTTTTCATTACCGTATCTTGAAGCCCAAAAAAGTGGTGAGCGATAATCATAAAGCTCATTTATCTCATTTTTCATAAACTGCGTCAAAAAGATAGCTTTATGGGTAATGCCATTCTCTAGCGCCTCTACAAATTGCTCTCTAAATGTTTTACCCATCTTTATTCTCCTAGATTTTTTTATATTTAATAAAATAATACCACAAATTAAATTCTAAAACAAGCAAAAACAAGCAAAAACAAGCCTAAAACAAAACAACACTCTCTTTTATAAAAGCAAATATCTAAAGCTAATTAAAAACTATATTGAGCACCAACCACCCCAACATAATCCTCCACTCCTTTCTCGCCATCGGCATTGAAACGTGTTTCAAACTTTCCACTTATGCTCAAGTTTTCTCTTGGATTTCCTTGATAATACATACCAAAATCATATTCTTTGGCTGTAGGTTTAAGGGAGGTTTTTAACTCTTTTAAATACGCAGTATTAGAGTTGTTATCACGACCTGTTGAATACATAAATGATGCATTACCTTTTACAACACTCATCGGACTTGATAACATCAATCCAAACTTATTATCTTTGTTTAATTGATATTCGCCGGCAAGCATAAAGCTTTCTGTTTCCAAATCAGATATTGAGAGCATACTGCTATCACTACCACCTGTATAACCGCGATAATATGCCGCAAGTAATGATACTTTTGAGGTTAAATCTAATTTTGCCTTTAATCCCATATAATAAGTTGAGCTATCATTTATTCCAAATGCGCCAACACCATTTAAACCTAGAAGTGCATCTTCCTCAAAGAGCATACCTCCAAGGGTAGATATCTCTAAATAGTCATCTAAATTAAAGCTATATTCTGCACCAACACTATATGAGCGCTCATCAAAACTATGACCATCTACATCTTCATCACGTTCATACAAGCCATTCAAACCACTTTGTAATGACAATTTTAATTTTGAATTTTCACTTAAATTCATCACATTTTCTGCACCATATGCTTCACGCATTGCAAGATATGGATTGTTATCATTCAAAAGGGCATCATCGCTTCCTAAATATTTTGAATTTGATGCATAGTAAAAGCGATTTGAACCACTTTCATCTTCTAATTTTACTTCAACATTACTCAAATGAGCATAGCCTTTGCCGTCCATTGCGCTACTTGAGCTAAATGCAAAACCACTCTTTTCATCTTTTATAGTTTTTGAGGCTCTTTTACCCATTGCTAGGTGGGACAATGCATTCTTTAAGTTGGCACTTGATGAATGGGTTGTATTAATTAATTTTTCTGTCTCATACTCAAACGGACGTTTTAAGATATCATACGCCATAACTGTTTTGGGCATTGATTTTAATAATTTATTTTGTAAAACACCACTCAACGAAAGCTTACTTCGGCTAACACTTGTTAAACTATTTAAGTCTGCGCGTTCCGGCAACTTCAAATCACCAATTGGTGTTGATACTGCAGCATTTAAATCAAGAGCTCCCTGACCATAAATGCTCTCATTTGCATATGCGCCTTTATCATTAGCCGTTTCTAATAATAAATATGCAATATTTTGTGCATTAAGCCATGGATAA
>JAZQXC010000010.1:0-1666 GCA_045632645.1 Alphaproteobacteria bacterium
GGCGACTTTTTTGTCATTTTACAAGCAGTTAAACTAGTTCGAAGATGAATATATTTTGATAGCTTGTTTTATAGCATCTTCGAACTTGCTTCTATATTTTCAAAATTTAGCGTATTATAGCCGTTTTTGAGCATAAAAAAAACCTCTGCGAATTTTTGCAGAGGTTGAATAAAAAAATAACCTACTGAGGTTATAGACAGTAGGTTATAAATGAGCTATATATATTAAATGATTACAATCTTTCGCCAGTATTAATATTATTTCGTGTATTATTTATTGGTTTTGAAATTTTTTGGATCGTTTCTGTTTTTGTTAAATCGATACCATATCCTTTATAATCCTTCAAAAAAATTGAATTAACTAGTGCTTGAGGATTAATTACATCTCCCTTACTTCCTATTATTTTTTCAGAAAGCAGTTCTCTTAATTTTTTTGATTTAGGATTATCACTATCTACTGACAGAGGATTTCTGTCTGTAGCTATCAAGCTATTTATTTCTAATTCCATTCTTGTAGTATTTGTAGGATTTTGTGCAATATAATCACATATAGCATTTCCGATTACTCTGTATATTGGCGTTTCCAATTGAGATATTCTCTCTTTATATTTTTGAATCCTATCATTTACGCTAGTTGTGGTTGGAGCACTCAATTGTTCAGGCGACATATATCTCATAGAGCCTTTAGGATATAAAACATCAAAACCTCTAGAAGTTTCAATAAATTTAGTTTCTCCTCTAGGACCAGAGTTTTTATAAGTATTATTAAAAACTTCCTCATCACAAAGATCCATAACCCCATCAGGCTTCCTTACCACCCAAGACCCTCTATCTCCGGTTTCTCCTATTCCTTCAACTTCTGTATTAGGACCTAAATAAATAACATCTGATTCTATTTCCGTTTTTTTAGCTGCGGAAATAACAAAACGAACTTCTCCATTTGAATTATAAATATCACTTTCATTAAAATTTTTCTTTAACCATCCTATGTCTGATGACCAAATATCAGGTACAGCTTTCTCATCCCATTTTGTAACGTCATTAGATGCATGTTTAAAAATTTTCGTTTGCATATATTTTACTGTTTCAGCAATATTTTCAGGATATAATGCATCTGGATGAGATTTTAAATATCTAGCTACCGCCTCTGAACGCATAATCATTGTTCCGTTTGGTCCTTCAGGACATTCTCCTTCATGACCAATAAAAATTCCTCCATCTGCCGCTATGAATTCTTCACGCTTATCTGTTGCATTTTGAAAAAGAAATCCATTTCCACTTGCAGAAGAACCATCCCAGCTAGTATATTCCACATCATTACCAGTTATTCCTTTTGGCAATGGAACAATTACTCTTTTGACATCTGTTGCAATAACTTTATGTGCATAATCTTGATTTAATCCATTTATCAAACTTTCATTTTTAATCATCATTAAATCCTTCCTGTAAAAATATATATCTACTTCATATTATAACACTATTTTTTTATAAAAGCAATTTATTCATCTAGAAAACTGCAAGTAGTCTCCAGCCAGAGTTAAAAAGTCGCTTGAGATGGCGACTTTTTTGTCATTTTACAAGCAGTTAAACTAGTTCGAAGATGAATATATTTTGATAGCTTGTTTTATAGCATCTTCGAACTTGCTTCTATATTTTCAAAATTTAGC
>JAZQXC010000011.1:0-213374 GCA_045632645.1 Alphaproteobacteria bacterium
GGCGACTTTTTTGTCATTTTACAAGCAGTTAAACTAGTTCGAAGATGAATATATTTTGATAGCTTGTTTTATAGCATCTTCGAACTTGCTTCTATATTTTCAAAATTTAGCGTATTATAGCCGTTTTTGAGCATAAAAAAACAACTGACATCTAGAATAAAAATTTAGTATTGCATTACCTTTAAAAACGTGATATACTTAACTTGTTCAATTAATAATCATATTATATTATGTTATATTATATTATTAAATAGTTTTCATAATAAAAATAGCGAGAGTTATCTTTTTGTTTTATGGAAATTTGAATAATGTAAAATAGAAATAAATTAACTTTATACTTTTTTTATTATGATAAAAATTTATAGCTGTGCAGATATGGAAAAAAAGAAATTTCCATTTGCGCTTATTATTGTCGGCATAACAGTAGCTGTTATGGTTGGTTTAACTGTTTGGCAGTTTACTTTGCCTAAGACAAATCCTCTAATAGTAATGGTAATCCTTGTTATTGGTGGATTTATATCTTGTGGAATATGGGCCGATTATGCTATTAAGAATAGCTCTCGACCATTCTCTGCAGGTGCAACTCCTTTGGGAGTTATGCTGTATTGGTCTGCGTTTTCCATATTTTCTTGTGGAATATGGTATTCGTTGCTAAAAGAAGATCTTTTGGCCGGGATCGTTGTAGTCATAGTATCACTAATCTTAGCGATTTTGGGATACTTTATGATAAAGTAAAATTAGGGTTCATCACATGATGAGCCCTAATTTTATGTTATGGGATGAATATCTTGTAACAATGCTTAGAAAAAGATTGCGAAATTTGGACATTAAAAGAAAATTATAAACTTGGAGCTGATATTCAAAGCAAGGTTTTAGCCTTTGCGTTTAGCTTAACTGCTGAGATTGAACGACAGCTAATATCTGAGCGTACTAAAAATTCGCTACAGAGACTAAAAGGCGAAGGATAAAAACTTGGTAGACCTTATGGATTTTCATATCAAAAGCTTCAAAAACTGCATGATGAAATAAAAATTTTACTCAATAAAAACATATCAAAAGCAGAGATTGCTAGAATTATGAGGTGTTCTTGGTTGACAGCACACAAATATATTAGGAACAATATCACAAATATTGTATAAATATTGATCTTTCCAGCATAGTTTCTATTGATTAAAGCTCAAATTTGTGGTATTATAGAATTGATAAGTTAAGGATTATGTTTTATACATTTGTTGTATTTTTATGATTGATAGGTGTTAGCGTTATTAAAGATATGCACAAGATATTAAATATGATCCTTAAAGTCACTAATCCCAAAAAACAAAAAAACATGAAAAAGATGATGAAAAACTTCGGACAATTTGTAACGAGTGTTGCTGATATGAAATTGGCATCTCTTATTTATCTTGCAGGCCTTATGTTACCTATCACTATTATGGGCTTTGCAATCGCAGAGTGTAATAGTATTGTGTGGACTATGGTCTTTGCTATTGCTATTGGCATAACGCTCTTCTCAAGCAGCGCTATTGCGACATCCAGTCTAAGTACCACTGGAAGCAAGGTATTTTTTAATACTCTGGCTTCATCTCTTATAAGTACCATAGTGGTATTTATATGGAGTTTGAGTAAAATAGAAAATTTCCACTTAGCGAATTTTAGCTTTGCTATACTCCTTGCTGCGTTGGGAATTGGATGTATCGAAAATTACACAAACCACCAAAATAAGGATTTAAAACACTTATTCGTTTTGTGGGGGGTGTGCTTTTTTGTGATGGCATCAACTTGTGCGCTTGAGAGTGTAAGCAAATTAATGCTTCTTCCTGAGTGGACAACGACTGCAGCTTACGTGCTATCTTATGTGAGTACAGGTCTGTTTGCAATGTGCATAGGTGCTATTGCGGGGTTATTGTATAATATTGCATCTGAAGCATCTAGTCCTGGCAAGCTTTTTGCTGGATTTGGAGCATCAGCATTTGGCTTTATGTCGATAGGCATGATTGGCTCAATCATCTTTGACCTATTGGATTTGCCTAGGGTATTTTATACTCTCATATCTATCAGTAGATGGGGCTGTTGCATCTCAGTTGGATGTATTGTATTACTCGGCTTATGCTATTGCGTAGCTAAGCTATGTTGCAAGTCGCGTTAATACGCAAATAAAATTGCTAACACTACCGACCATTCTTTTAGAATGGTCGGCTTTTTTATTTCAAATATATTTTTATTTATTTTTTAAATATTCTTCAACTAGTTGTTTTTCTTTTTCTAAATTAGTTTCTACAATCTTCATTTCTTTTTTTATTTCGTTCATCATTTTTTCTTGTTTTTTTCTTTCTATTTCTTGTTTTTTATAGCTATCTTTATAAGTTTTAGCAATTAAGTGTTTTATATATTTATAACTATCATTAATTCTTTTTATATCTTTTATTTTCATAAAATCTTCATATGTAAAATACACTAGTCTTTTAGCGCCGGCTGATTTTAGGAGTTTAACAACTAATTCACTTTGTTCTATACAAAAATGCTTTTCAGCATAATCTAGTAATGAATCAGCTTTCTTTGTTACAATAATCTTATCTCCATCATATTCTGGTGATAGTACTACATTATTTGGGTTTGCTCCCTTTTCTAGTGCTTCAATAATTTTAGGAATATTTAGCTCTTTTACTGACTTTCTTAAAAGTAAATCAATTTGATGTTTTTCATAATCTTTTTTTATCTCTTCAAGTTTATTATTTATGACTTTTTTTATTTTATTTGTTATATTTTTTAACATTTTTATAATATCTTTTGACATTAGTCCTCCTTTTTTATGACATAAAGTTTTTTCATTGTACACATTTATTGAACTTTGTCAAATTTTATTTAGATGTAAAAACTTTGATAAAAATACATGTTCTAAAAACGTTTATATTGTTGACAGACATATCAAATTTGGTGTAGCGTCTTACTTGATAAGATATAATTCTTTATAAGGAGGCTATATGTTTGATATTTTATATGGTATTTCCGCATTAAAACTCAGCGAACAATATGCAATTTTCGGTGTTTTGGCGGTAGCTCTTATCGGCTTATGGTACACTTGGTTTTTGAAAAAACAAGTTATGGCTAATGATGCTGGTTCGGGCAAAATGGTAGAAGTGTGGACCGCAATTAAGCAAGGTGCTGACACTTATCTTAAAAAACAACTTAAATCAATTTTGCCAATGATAGCAGTTTTGACAGTTTGTTTGTTCTTATCTGTTTATATTGTTCCTGTTTCTAATGAGGCAAAAATTAGATTTTCAGCTTATGATGATGAAACAATTAAATTAATTATTGCTTTTGGTCGCGCTGGATGTTTTATTTTAGGTTCTTTATTCTCTTTACTTGTTGGACAAATTGGTATGCGTATTGCTGTTGCAGCCAATGTACGTGTTACAGCTGCATCTAAACGCTCTTTTGGTGAAGCATTAAAAATTGCTTATAGAGCTGGTACTTGTACTGGTATGCTAACAGATGGTCTTGGCTTAATGGGTGGTACACTTATTTTCATTATCTTTGGTATTGCTGCTCCGGATGCATTACTTGGATTTGGTTTTGGTGGTACACTTGTGGCTTTGTTTATGCGTGTTGGTGGTGGTATTTATACTAAAGCTGCCGACGTTGGCGCTGACCTTGTGGGTAAAGTTGAAGCGGGCATTCCAGAAGATGACCCAAGAAACCCTGCTGTTGTTGCAGACCTTGTTGGTGACAATGTTGGTGACTGTGCTGGTATGGCTGCTGATATTTTTGAATCTTATGAGGTTACAATTGTATCAGGTTTAATTCTTGGTCTTGCTTTATGGCACATAACAGGTATGTATGAGTGGATTGTTTACCCACTTTTGGTTCGTGGTATTGGTGTGTTCTGCTCAATTATTGGTACATACGTTGTTAGAGACAATGGCTTAAAAGGTAATGCTATGAAGGCCATCTTTAGAGGATATGTAACATCTGCTGTTATTTCAATTATCTTGTTTGCTCTTGTTGGTTACTACTACTTACAAGGCTTAGAAGGTGGTTGGTGGAGACCATTCTTAGCAGTTACTATTGGCGTATTTTTAGCTATGGCTATTGATAGAATTACTGAACACTTTACTGGTACAACAGGTGCTCCTGTTAATGAAATTAAAAAATCAACAGATACAGGTTCTGCTACTACAATTTTAAGTGGTCTTGCAGTTGGTTTAGAAAGTTCTGTTTGGTCTGTTTTAGTTATTGCTGTAACAATCTTTGCTTCTGTTTTAATCTTCGGTACTATTGATGGTTTAACTGCAGCAGAAAAAGTAACTTACATCTTATATGGTGTAGCAATGACTGGTATTGGTATGCTAACCCTTACTGGTAATAACGTTGCTATGGACTCTTTTGGTCCTATTGCTGATAATGCTAATGGTATTGGCGAAATGTCTTGGCATGATGATAATACTGCTAAGACTAAAAAAGCTCGTCAAATTATGGCTGACTTAGATGCTGTTGGTAATACAACAAAAGCTATTACAAAAGGTGTGGCTATTGGTTCTGCAGTTATTGCTGCTGTTAGTTTGTTTGGTTCATACATGGTTGACGTAAGTAATGTTCAGATGAGCCTAAACAACGCTTGGGCTAAAGAAGGACTAGACCAAAGCTTAGCATTACTTAAAGATATTGGTATTGTTGTTTCTAACCCTGTGGTATTTGTTGGTATGCTTATTGGTGCTGCTGTGCCATGGTTATTCTCATCATTTGCTATCAATGCTGTAAGACGTGCTGCAAGTTTGATTGTTAAAGAAGTTCGTCGTCAATTTAAGCTTGGTATTCTTGAAAATAAAGCTAAACCAGACTATGGAACAACTGTTGCAATTTCTACATCTGCAGCGCAAAAAGAACTTGTTATTTTGGCTTTACTTGGTATTGTTTCACCTATATTTGTAGGTCTTTCACTTGGTGTTGAAGCATTAGGTGGTTTCCTTGCAGGTATTATCGTTTCAGGTCAACTACTTGCAGTGTTTATGTCTAATGCTGGTGGTGCTTGGGATAATGCTAAGAAGCTTATTGAAGATGAGCCAAGCAATATTGCACAAAATACAGGTAAAGGTTCTGAACGCCACAAAGCAAGTGTTGTTGGTGATACTGTTGGTGACCCATTAAAAGATACTGCTGGTCCTGCATTAAACCCAATGATTAAAGTTGTTAATATGGTTGCTGTTATTGTGGCGCCTATTGTTGTGGCTTATAATAACGAATACACCAAGCTTTCTTCTATTGGTTGGTGTGTTGTTATTGGTTTACTTGCAATTTTAACTTTTGTTATTATGAAGAGCAAAAAACAAGCTTCAGAATAATAACTTTAGATAAGTAAAAAAAGTCCCCTTATGTATAAATTACATAGGGGGATTTTTTATTGATAAATAAAAAATTATCTGTCAACATTTGTTTTAATAACAAATTACTAATATATTTTTATGGAAAAGTTTGAACTACAATCAGATTATGACGATTTATGCATATCTGTTAGCGTAAATAAACCTAAAAAGAAGCCTTGGGCTATTGTACAATTTGTACATGGAATGTGCGGCTCTAAAGAGCGTTTTGAACAGGTTATGAATTTTTTGGCTGATAATGGTATTATTTGTGTTGCATCAGATCTTAGAGGTCATGGTGAAAGCATTAAAGACCAAAATGATCTAGGTTACTTCTATAAGAGTGGTTATAAAGCTCTTGTTAGTGATGTTAGAAAGGTAACATACTTTGCTCTTAATAAGTTTCCCAAACTTCCTTTTTATCTTCTTGGACACAGTATGGGGTCACTTGTTGCGAGAATATATGCCAAAGAAGATGATAGCAAGTTATCAGGTCTTATTATATGTGGTAGCCCTAGCTATAATCCTTGGTCATTAGTTGGCAGATTTCTAACAGGTATCCCTTGCCTTATGGGACTTGGACGTCTTCGCTCTAAATATCTCCAGATGATTACATCTCGAAGTTATAATAAAAGATTTATTCACGAAGGAGAGTTAGCTTGGACTTGTTCTGATGCTAATATGAGAAAGAGTTTTAGAAATAACCCTATGTATAATTTTAATTTTACATTTAATGGGGCCAATAATCTCCTAAAGATGATGAACAAGACGTATAGTCTTAAAGGCTGGAAGGTTTCTAACAAAATGTTGCCGATTATTTTTATTTCTGGTCTTGATGATCCTTGTATTATATCTCAAAAAAAGTTTCATCAGGCTATAAAAAAGCTTAAAAAGATTGGTTACATAAATGTGTTCCCTCTTTTGTATCCTAAAATGAGACATGAGGTTTTAAATGAAATTAATAAAGAAAACGTTTGGTTTGAAATTCTTAAATTTATTAAATCATCGCAACAAATGTCGTATGATTATTAATAAACCTTGAGTTTTGTTTTATATATCTTTTATATCATATTGATTTAACATTGAATTTAACGGATGTTTTTTAGAGAACACAAAATAGACAAATTTTTAATGTATATAGTTGACAGACCCTTAAAAATATGATATAATGATTTTGTTAACTTAATTATATAGATATTGATTATGAATGCAAATTTTTTGAAAGCTGAGGCATGGTTGGAGACTATGATCAGCAAGGAAGAGTTAGCGGCTTTTGCTGGACGTTGGACTGTTATCGAGACAGGTGAGGAATTAAGAGGTGTTCCACCTATGTATACTCATCAGGACGTTATGAATTTCCCCGAAGCACCACGTTCATGTGGATATAATGGAGGTTGTTCAATATTCAACTCCGGCGATGGCTTTGCTATCTTGACTTGCGATTTCGATATGTATCTAGCTTTGAGAGAGCATTTTGAAGATCAAGATGCTTGGGTTCATGCGTATAACGCAGGAGTTTGGTTTGATACAAAAGACGCTCGCATTGCAAAGATGGAAAAGGCTTGTAGATAAGTCGCTTAACACACTAAAACCTCAGAACTTTTATGTTCTGAGGTTTTCTTTTTAAACAACGAATAAAACTATTTTTTTATCCATTTAATTCTAACTAATGCTAACTCTCTATTGTCATTTAATGAAGTTATAGAATGCATAGTTTGTAAACCATCTACTTTGGAAATAATTTTTATATTTTCACCTAAATGAGCTTCTTTTTTAAATGATATTTCTATTTCAGATGGCAAATTCTCATCTCTAAATGACTGCTCTAGTGTTTCTGTTGCCCAGAGTGGATAAAGAGAATTATTAACGTGCATATTTATATCTATATCATCATAGCGAATAGAAAACATTTTTTCACAATCTATTCTATCTGGAGTGGTTAATTTTTCAAAATTTGATACAAGTGAATGCTCATTAATTACAGTGTAGTTTGGTAAATTATCTTTTAATGAAATTGGGCGCTTACGAATAAAATCTATCAATATCCACTGACTTGATGCCGTTATAACCAGATTATCATCTTTATCATAAACTGCAAAATCACGAATAGCGCCTAATTTTCTTTCTTCTGAGGGCCATGTTATAATTTTTATATATTCGTGTGTTTTAGGCATACGATTAATCTTAATGTGGTAATTTGCCCCTACCCAAGCTAAATTTTTTGATAAACAATATTCCATTCCTAAACCTAAATCTGTTGCATGGTCATCAGCTATATCTTGTAGAATATTAAATAAAGTTACAACGCGCAAATATCCATTTTTATCACATTCATAGGTACGAAGATTATATTCTTTTACATACTTTTCCATTTAGCTTCTCTCTTTTTTCGATAATATAAGCCCTGAGAATAGAATCATCAGGGCTTTTTAGTTAAACAATATATAATATTAGCTTGCTTTTTCAAGTTCTTGAAGAACCTCTTTTTTCAAGGTAATATTATCTGTTTTACCGGTTGCAAGTGTTGGAATACTGTCACGATATAAAATCATACGTGGCATAAACAACTCAGACAAACCATTGTTCTTAATATATTCGTGTAAAACATCTGATTTAACTTGATTGTTGGTGGTAACCAAAACAATTTGTTCACCTTTGCTTTCGTGTGGTATTGCTACTACACCATATCCAAAGTCTGGCCCCATCCATTCATATGCCTTAACAACCATCTCAAGTACAGCTGTTAAAGATACCATTTCACCACCAATTTTTGCAAAGCGTTTAATACGGTCTTTGATATACACAAATCCGATTTCATCGATTTCAACCACGTCACCGGTCTTGTACCATCCGTCTTCAGGTGGAACTAACACACCTGGGTTTTCTGGCATATAATAACCAAGCATTACGTTTGGACCTTTAACCCAGAGTTCACCACCCTTTTCTATTCCTGGAACTGGCTCAATTTTGTATTTTATTGCTGGCAATAATTTACCAATTGAACCGAATCTATTAAACACGCTGTTATTTCCGGTTACAACAGGAGAACACTCTGTTGAGCCATAAGCTTCCATCATTCTAATACCCATGCGTTCCATCCACATATTACGAGTATCTAATTTAACAGCTTCGGCACCACCATACATAAAGCGAATGTTATGGAAGTCATATGGATGTGCAATTTTGCCGTATCCTCTAAAGAATGTATCTGTACCAAACATAATTGTTGCACCAAGCTCATAAATTAATTCAGCAATGATACGATAGTGCAATGGTGATGGATACAAGAATAAGCGACTCCCCTCAAACAATGGGAATAATGTACCAACAGTTAAACCAAAACTATGGAACATAGGCAAAGCATTAAACACTAAGTCTTTAACATTGAGTGTTTCAATAGTTGCTAATTGTTTTATGTTTGAAATAATGTTTGCATGGCTTAATACAACGGCCTTTGGAGCACCTTCTGAGCCAGATGTAAACAAGATAACTGCTTTTTTGTTGCCACCAACTTTATGTGGAACACGTTTAACCTTATAACGAACAAAGGCAGCAATTTTTTCAAACAAACTAACGTTCTTAGCAAGTACTTCAAGATAAAGAACTTCAATACCTTTGGCTTTTAATAATTCAACAACTGGTTCTAGCTTTGCTGTTCTAACAAAAGTTAGAGAGGTAATAACCTTTTTAACTTCTGCTGTTTGGCACATTGATATCATATTTTTAGGACCAACTGAGAAGTTTAGCATAACAGGAATACGCTCATATGCAGATAAACCAAACAATGAACATACAGCAGCTATTGTATTTGGCAACATTAAACCAACATGCTCAAAATGAGATGTTATTTTTTGTAGCATTTTACCAACTACAAAAGTTTTAACGAGCAAATCTTTATATGAGTTTGGTTTACGATTAATATCTTCAATTACGCGAGGACGTTTGAAGGTAAAGCCTTCTTTAGAGTGCACTTTTGCTGTTTTCATAAGTTGTGCAAATAAAGAGATTTTTGGATCATAATTAATTTCAAACTGCATATCACGTAAGATTGTATATACTTCATTACTGATATGGTCACGTTGGCGACGTAATTCGTCTTTTAATTTAAATGGTCTTGGTTTGCCAACTGTGATACGAATTTTTGGAAGTGGTCTATGTGGCAATTTACCTTTTGTTTTAGAGAAATAACCATATTGAGGACCATCAATCCATACAGGAATAATTGGTGCTTTTGATTTATCAGCAAGAAGTCCTGGGGCTTCATAAATTTTCATCAAACCACCATTTTCAGTAATGCGACCTTCTGCAAAAATAACAATCAATCTACCACTATCAACCTTTGCAATTAATTCTTTTAGGTCTGATGGCTCAATTGGATTGAAAAGCATTGTATCTGCATATTTCATCAAGTTTCTAATCCAGCCACGACGATGTAAGTGACCATTTAATGCAAATACAGGGTTTCCTGGTAAGAATGCATATAATAACAATGGATCAAGATAAGATACATGGTTAGATACATATACACCCTTCTTTGGAAGGTTTTTCATATCAAAGCGAATTTTACATCTGCTTTTAAATAAAGTAAAAAATGTTCTTAAACAGAATTTTATAAAATTATTCAAAGTCCGTCTCCTTCTGTTACGACATAACTTTATCTATACAAAAAACTTATTTAATGTAAAGATAAAAATAAGTAGTGGTGGATTACTAAATAGTATCCCCAAGGTAACTATTTGTTTTTTCGTCGTAAATATATGTATTTTAATAGTTTTATTGTTTGTTCATTGAATTTTAATTTTTTATTTTGTATAAGGGGAATGTAACGTAATATATATATTGATGCATAAAGGCGTTATAACGTCTTGATATATATAGGTTACTTTCGGTTTAACAGAGAAAGTATATTACTAATGAAAAAAATATTGACTTTAACAGCATTAAGTACTGTTTTGTTGGCAACCTCTGCAAATGCGGCTGGTTTCCATTTACGTGAACAATCTACTGCAGCTCAAGGTAATGCTTTTGCTGGTGCTACAGCAGGTGCTGAAAACAATACTTATGCTTATTTTAACGCTGCTGGTTTAACCAGACAAAAAGGAACTCAATTTACTATTGGTGGCACATATATTGCTCCTAAAGCTCAGGCTGGCAATGTTAGATATGAAGATGATAAAGGTATCCATCGTGGTCCAGATATTAACAACATCGTTCATGCTGCAGTTGCTCCATATATGACATATTCTAATCAAGTTGATGATAGAACATTTGTTGGTGTAGCATTAAACGTTCCTTACGGCATGGTAACTAAATATGATAGAGATTGGGCAGGTTCTGACCATGGTATCACATCTAAGGTTACTTCTGTTACAGTTACTCCAATGGCGGCATATAAAGCAACTGATAAATTATCACTTGGTGCTGGATTGCAAATGCAATATATTAAAGCAAAATTATCAAATACAGCACATCCTTTAGGTGCTGGCTATCCTAAAATTTACTCAAGTTTAGAAGGTGATACTTTTGATATTGGCTATCAATTAGGTGCTTTATATGAATTTAATGATAAAACACGTGTTGGTTTAGGTTATCGTAGCCAAATTAAACATAAATTAAAAGGTGAGATTGAAGCAGATGCTTCTATGTTAGGACCTATTAATTCTTTACTAAACCAAGATGTTAGCGCTCGTTTAACAACTCCTGCTATGGCATCATTAGGTGTGTTCCACCAAGTGAATGACAAGTGGTCAGTTATGGCTGAATATCAACGTGTATTTTGGAGCTCTTTTGAAAACCTAACAATTGTAGGTAATTCTATGAATCAATCTGATTTACAACCAGGTGGAGCAAATAATGTATCTAGCGTTAAAGAAAATTGGCGCGATACAAATTTCTATGCTATTGGTGCAAATTATAAAATTGACCACCAATGGACATGGCGTTTAGGTTTGGCTTATGACCAATCTGCTGTTGGTTATGATGATAGAACACCACGTATTCCAGACTCTAGTCGTATGTGGTATTCAACAGGTCTTACATATCAATACAATGATAAACTAACATTTGATTTTGCATATACATATATTACTGCTGATGATGCTCGTATGCATACAAGTAATATATCAGATACTGATGTTAACAAAGCATCTGTTGATTATACAAACTCAGTTCAATTGTTTGGTTTATCACTTAATTACAAATTCTAATTTAAGTGTATTAAATAAAAAAAGGTCCGGATTTTTATCCGGACTTTTTTTTTTTACATAAATGGCGTTATTACTCTGCCATTGGTATAATATTCTCAAATATTGATTTTACAACAGTTGTTATGGTCTCTGATATATCGATTGAGTTATCGATAATAAACCAATTATCATTTGCAACTGTTACCAAACAACCAAAGAGAGGCTCGGTGTTTTTCTTGTATTCTTCTAGGCGTGTGCTAATAACAGCATCGTCGTTACGAATAACAGACTTACCACCGCACTTTGGACAACAACCATCAAGGACGCTGTGTGTAAACTTACAATCCTTGCAAACCCTTCGCTTTGCTACTCGCTCGATAATTATGTTACTTGGGGTGTCAACCTTAACTAAAATGGGGACAACCTTGTCATAAGATATCATACCGGCAAAAGCCTCGAGCTGAGCTGATGTTCTTGGGTAGCCATCGAGAAAAATTACCTTTTTCTCAGTGTTGAGAGCTTTTACAACAAGTGCATTAACTATCTCATCAGAGACAAGCATACCTGATGAAATAATCTTGGCAATCTCTTGTCCTAGCGGGGTGTTAAGTTGCACCTCGTTACGCAACAAATCTCCTGTTGAAATGTGTTCAATTTCGCAATCTTTAATTATTGATTGCGCAACAATCTCTTTTTCTAGATGAGAGACTGTGTATCCCTTGCCACTACCTGGAGCGCCATGGATAATAAATAATACTTGTTTCATATAATAATTGGTTAAAATAAAAATATAATTCTCAACTTTAAGCTAATTATTTTTATTTTATTGTCAAGCTTAAAGCTTTTATTGTAATAAAAAATCCGGATTTTCATCCGGACTTATTTGTTTATTTATTTTTTTTATATCTATTTTTCTTTTCTTAAAAGACCTAAATAAAACTCTATTGATGAAAGGACAAGTAAAAAATATCCCATTGTTTCGCCACTTTCTTCAAAAAGCTCTTTTATATCGACAACTCTAAAGTTTCCCATTACATCTCTTACAAATGGACCATGACCGATACATTGAGCTATTGGTAAAATGATGATTAAAGCACAGCACATCATATAAAAAGAAGATGATGCATAAAAATCAATTAATGTGTTTCTTAAGTTTCTTTTGTTTTTTATAGCATAGATAATAGCGCTAATTGGTATTATGTAGCCAATTTTCCAACCAACTATTGGAAAGTTCCTATCTAAGTATAAATCAAGCTCTCTAAATGAGGCTAAAAAGCTAAGTGATGTAAGTAAGAAAACACAACGCGATATTTTTTATACAATATACCTTCCAATAAAAACAACGCACCAGATGTTATTAAAAATGTTAATTGAATATTTTCAATAATACTGTGCTCATCAAATGTTTTTTCTTTATAGATATCTGCTATAAAATGAATAACAAACACAAATGAAAACATTAAAATAAAGTATATTGTCTGTCTAAATGTTTTTAAAAATACAGCTTTTTCTTTTTTACTTAAATTTAACATTAGTGTAGTCCTTTAATAAAATTACCCCCTAATAGATAATATGTCTTTTAGGCTATATTATTAAAAATATATTGCAACCCATATTTACAACTTGTGTAATCACCCAATAAACATTTGAATTGACTAATTATTCCGTAAAAGAAAATGGTATTTTAATATAGTGATTTAAGCAAATTGATGTTATTGAAAATATTAAGTTATTTATTGACTTTCACTATTGTCTGATACCAATATATATCAAAAGCGTTTTATGTACACTATATTATTTATTATTTTATCTTCTCAACAAAAGGATTATATATGAAAAAAATTGTTTATTTGTTAGGTGGCACAGTTTGCTTATTTGTTTTATATCTTGCTACGTTGTTTTTTATGCAAGATAAATTATTGTTTAAGCCTGATAATAACTATATTTCGCCACAAAAAGCCAATTTAAATGATGTTAGCGAAAATATGTTAACCATGTCTGATAACACAAAAGTTATGACCTGGATGAAAGATGGTGATAAAAATTTACCGGCTATATTATTTTTTCATGGTAATCGCGGGCAAATTGCCGAATTTGCACCACAAATAATGCGTTTTAACAAAGATGGATATGGAGTTTTTTTAGCTGAATATAGGGGGTATGGCAATTCAGAAGGAAAAATAAATCAAGATAAAATGTTTTCAGATGGTGCTGAAATATATGATTGGATAAAAAAGAGAGGTTATGCTAAAATAGTTGTTATTGGATATTCATTTGGTTGTGCTGCCTCAATTGGATTAGCAGAAAAAAGAAATATTGATGGATTGGTACTAATTTCACCTTTTGCATCGTTATCTAGATTAGTTGCAGAAAAATATCTGTTTTCTAATTGGATATTAAAAGATGATTATCCTTCAGAAAAAACTATTCAAAAATTGACCACTCCAATTATAATCATTCATGGAACAGCAGATACATTGGTTCCTGTTCATCATGCAAAAATACTATACGAACAAAGAGTCAATAATTCTTTATTGCATTTATTAGATAAAAAAGACCACAGAGAAGTATTTTGGGCTGAAGAAACACCTATATTAATTTCTAGTTGGTTGCAACACATCTAAGAAAAAAACTCTTGCGAATAAAGCAAGAGTTTTTTTTATTTGAAACCATTATCTTTCAGGCTGATATACGGTTTTTCCGGTATTTACATAATCGTATAAAACCTTTTCTCCTGCTTCAATCTCAATATTACCATAAACAGTAATACCTCGATTTTTGAATTCTTCAAACCAATTGGGTTTAAATCCTTCATCAAATCCTGTAATTTCTTCTACACGTTTTGATGGTACACCATAATAAACAGCTTTGATTCCAGACCACATAATTCCACCAATACACATCATACAAGGTTCAGATGTAACATATAAACTCAAATTATATTTTGAAAGGTCATATGTGCCTAAATTCTTTTGAGCCATTTTTATTGCATTCATTTCTGCATGGTTATGACTACAACCTTCAGAAACAACAGAGTTAGCAGTTTTTGAAATTATTTCACCATCTTCATTAATTACAGCTGCTAAGAAAGGGCCAGATCCTTGCGCTATATATTCCGTTAATTCTGTCTGCAATTGAAGAATAATTTTTTCTGCATTTTCAAGTTTTACTTTATTTATTTCTTCATTGGAAATCACTTGAGCATATAAATTGTTTGTCATAAATAAACATCCCAAAAATATTAAAAATAACGTTTTTTCATACTTTTTCTTCTAAGTCAAAAGTTATACCGAGCAAAAGTTTATATTAAAAGGTGTATTAGTCAAGTTAAATTATATATTGTTAAAAACGTTAATTGTAGAGCTTTAAGATATTATTTGTTTCAAATATCTATATAATTTTATTAAGTTTGTCCGCTTATAAGTTTATTGACATATACATATAATTAAATTAAACCATAAATGAAGTGTACTGATTTATATGAGGATATTATGCAGATTATTGGAGAATTTTTGGGCTATTTAGCCGGCATATGTACTGCGGTAGTTTTTTTACCACAGTCTTTGCAAACTATTAAAACAAAAGATGTTACAGGTCTTTCATTAAGTACTTATATCATCTATTGTGTGGGTATGGTATCTTGGATATCATACGGAGTGTATTTACATTCTATACAGATGATACTGTTTAATGCAATTTCATTATTTTTTGCATTAATAATTCTTTATATAATTATTCAAAATAAAGTAAAGAAACAGTAGTTACACAAAAAAATCTCCTATAAACGGAGATTTTTTTTTTATAAAACGCTAATCTTGATTTTATTAAATTATTTACCTCTCAAAGCTTTCCTTTTATATTCTTCAGCAACATCTGGGGTTATTTTTCTTTTTTCTTCACCAGAAATGATTTTCTCTGCAATATTATCGGCAATAATAACTCCAGAAACACTACCTTCACGTTTTTCAAGTGATTTTCGTAAAGCTCTTGCTTTTTTAATATGATTTTTTCTTGCCTCGATTTTTGTTCTTATATCAACTTTAGGTAATTGCCCATTCTCATCTAATTGCTGAATTAGCTTCATCACATTTGTAACATCTTTTTTACTATAAGCCAAAATACTCTTTCCATCTTCATTTAAACAAGTATTATTTTGACAATGTTTTGAATCCTCAATCGTTATTTTATATCCCCCTAGATAATTATGTTTTAAAAAATCTTCTTTACTATAAAGAAAGTCTTCATTCGCGAAGTTAACCAAACTAACATACATATTATATCCGTTATCAAATCTTAAAAAAGAAGTTATGCGAACACCTCTGCCAGCATGAACTGAGTAATTATCATAATCAAATTCTAAATCATCAAAAGTATATATCTTGCGTTTCTGTTGTTGTTTTTTTTCTTTCTTTTGTGGCTTTTCAATTACATTTTGCTGTTCAGTTTGTACCGTTTGTTCAGGTTGATATTCATCACCAGAGAAAAGACCTTTTAATTTTTTTATCCAATTTGCCATAAAATCCCTCATCACTAATATGTATATAACAAATTATATAATTTTTTAAAAAAAATGTCAAATTTATTTGTATTGAGATTTATACAAAATGCAACTTATTGAAAAATTATGCAAATATATTTTTACTTAATGTCTATAAAACAATCAACTATTTGAAAAAATAGCCTACATAAAATACTAAATTGCTTTATTTATAAATAATAAAGGACGATTTCTCGTCCTTTGTATAATATAGATAATGCTATGATATAAATAAAAAAACAAGTTATTTATATACCATATTCTTTGGCGATAAATTCGAGGTCTTTATCCCCTCTTCCTGATAAGTTTACTAATATCTTTTTATCCTGTTTCATTGTTTTAGCTAATTTTATAGCATAAGCTAAAGCATGTGAACTCTCTAGAGCTGGTATTATCCCTTCGGTTTTAGGTAATTCATAAAATGCACTTAAGCATTCTTTATCATCTATTTGAACATATTGAGCCCTTTTTATACTATGAAGATATGCATGTTCTGGTCCAACTGATGGATAATCTAAACCACTTGCTATCGAGTAAACGGGGGCTGGGTTATTGTTTTCATCTAATAATACTAGCGATTTGAAACCATGAATAACTGCTTCTTTTCCATAAGCAATAGCTGAAGCATGAGAACCTAATGTTGCTCCTTTCCCTAAAGGCTCTACACCATATAGTTTTACATCTTTATCATTTATAAAACCACTAAATATACCAATAGCATTACTACCACCACCAATACAAGCAATAACAGCATCAGGAAGAGCTTTTGTTTGTTCTAACATTTGCTCTCTTGCCTCAATGCCAATTATAGATTGATAATCTCTAATCATTGTTGGAAAAGGATGTGGCCCAACAGCTGAGCCAATACAATATATGCTATTGTTTACATCTTTTAAGTATGCTTCAAATGCGCTATCTACGGCTTCTTTTAGGCTTTTTTGCCCTTTTGTAACAGGAACTATCTTACAACCAAGTAATTGCATTCTTAATACATTTGGGCGCTCTTTAATGATATCATTTTCCCCCATATGTATTTCACATTCTAGCCCCATATATGCTGCAGCAGAAGCTAATGCAACACCATGTTGACCAGCCCCTGTTTCTGCAATTACTTTCTTTTTATTCATGTGTTTTGCAAGCAAAACTTCGCCTATGCAGTGATTTAATTTGTGCGAACCTGTGTGGTTTAAGTCTTCCCTTTTTAGATAAATTTCTGCACCACCAATTTTTTTGCTTAAATTTTTAGCATGAGTTATTGGGGTGGGCCTTCCTTGATATGTTTTTCTTATATATTTAATTTCTTTAATAAAATCTGGTGAATTCTGTAATTCTATATATGCCTTATTTATTTTTTGCATTTCATTTTCTAATTCTTTTGAAACAAAGGCTCCACCAAATGAGCCGAAAAATCCTTTAAAACTTTCCATTGAAACTTTCCTTTTATAATGTATTTAGAAATTTTTGATTTTGCCAATTAGGGTGGCGTCCCTTTTTTAGATAAAAACATATAGGTGCGTTAGCACCACCATTGCCAAGCATTAAAAAAATTAGATGAATTTAAATATATAATCATATCTCTTTTCATGCTTTTAATTATATATATCAAATTTCTTAAATCAAGTATATTTTTAATTTATTACTTGTTTTTAATAAAACTCTATATACAATTATATCATCAAAGACAGTATCAGGAGGAGAACATGAGTAATATTGGTGTTATTGGTACAGGTATTTGGGGAACAGCTCTTGCACTTACTGCAACAAGGGCGGGAAATAATGTTCTATGTTGGGCCAGAAATCAAGATGTTGTTGATAGTATTAATAATGAACATATAAATAAAAAATATCTACCTGACATTGTTCTTCCTCTTTCGATAAAAGCAACAAATAATCTTGCTGATATTTTTGAGTTTACAGATACTATATTGCTTACCATATCTGCTCAATATACAAGAGAAACAATGAAGCTTATTAAACCCTTTATACGAAAAGGTGTTGTTATTATTATTTGTGCAAAGGGTATTGAAGTTGAAAGTGGTAAATTGTTATCTGAAGTTGCAAAAGAAGAAATCCCTGATGCAACAATTGCTATTCTATCTGGTCCAGGTTTTGCAGTTGATGTTGCAAATAAAAGGTTTGTTTCGGTTACAATTGCATCAAAAGATGAAAATGTTGCCAAAAGGCTAACAAAGCTTCTTGGCACTCCTTATTTTAGACCATATCACACAACGGATATTATATCTCCTCAAATTGGTGGTAGTATAAAGAATGTTATTGCTATTGCATCTGGCATTGTTGAAGGTGCTAAATTTGGTGATGGCGCTAGAGCAGCTCTTATTACAAGAGGTTTTCGAGAAATATCACTTCTATCTAGAGTTCTTGGAGGAGAGCTTACAACAATGATGGGAATGTGTGGAATGGGAGACCTTGTTATGACAGCAAGCTGTTTCCAATCTCGTAATTTTAGCTTTGGATATGAAATTGGTCTGTCTGGCAATGCTGTTGAAGTTATTAAAAATAATACAAAAACTGTTGAGGGTTTACATACCACTAAAGCTGTTGTTAAAAGAGCTAAAGAGCTAGGAATTGAAATGCCCATATCTGAGATGATGAACAAATTATTGTTTGAAGGTGTTTTTTTAGAAGATGCCATGAATAGTCTTTTAAATCGTCCATATAAAGAAGAAGGTATTTAATTTGAAAGTATAGAAAATGACTTTTGAGAGAGAAATTAAAATTTTAGATATTGATTTTAATAAAACCTATGATGATTTAATAAAATTTGGTGCAACTTTTTTACATAAAACAAAACAGCGTATTTATACATATGATTTAGGGACTATTTATTATAGATTTTTAGAAATAAGAGAATTATTAAAGAGTGATAATAAGCTTATTTTTAATACAAACATTAAAAAACTTGAACTTATACTAATTGAAATAGAAGATTTGCTGGAAAATAATGAAATAAAAAAATTATGCAGTATTGCAAATGTTAAAAAACTCGCTGAAATTTTATATAAAGAGCAAAATATTCTTATAGAAATAATAGAAAACGATGCGTTTTCAGATATATTAAAAAACTTAAAAATTAATCCAAATAAATGGATACGCTTACGAGATAACAATGGCGAAACAGAGATAACGGTTAAACATGTTTTTGAAAAAAATGATAATAAAATTCAAAAAGTGGCAGAATATGAGGTAACAACCTCTTCTTTTGAAAAAACAAATGAATTATTAAATGCTCTTGGCTTTTTTAGAAGAAATTATCAAGAAAAAATACGTTATCATTTTGAGTTTAATGATGCTAAAATTGAAATTGACATTTGGCCTATGCTTAATCCCTATCTTGAAATTGAAACAAATGATAGCAAATTAATGGATTTTATTATAAATGGATTAAATCTTGATAATCACAAAATAGTATCATTAAATACGGAAGAATTGTATAAGCAAAAAGGTATTAATGTATTAGAATTATCAGAACTTAAGTTTTGATATAAAAAAGCCCCTAATTTATAGGGGCTTTTTTTAGAGGTTTATTATATCTTTTAGATGAAAATCTTCATCATAGATATAACGTCTTTTAACATATTTACCATCTAAAATTTCAGGTAAAAAGTCTTTATCAGCTTCTCGCATTTGGTCATAAGGAATGTCTTTTTTATCTATCCAGAAAACTTTTGCTTCGTCTTTGTTTTCAATTATTTTACCAGAAAAATCTGTAGATTTAAAAACATAGACATAAAAGTTCTTGGTTGGAAATTCTATATATCCAACCTCGATTGGATTATGAATTTCTAAACCAGTTTCTTCCAAAGTTTCTCTTATAACGCACTCTTCTATGGTTTCAAAAGGCTCCTTTTTTCCTCCTGGAAAATTTTTACATCCTTTATTTATACCACGCATGTGCTCAATCATTAAAAACTTTTGATTTTTTACATCTTCTACAATAGATAATGAAGCGATTTTCTTCATGTTTACCTCATTTGTTTGCATATATTTATTGTTTATTTAGGTCTAATTATTCACATAAAAATTATTTTAATGAAAAGGACTTTATATCTTTTATTTCATAAAATCAAGAAAAGTTTTAAAATCAATAAATTAACTATCTATCAAAATTACAAACTTTTGGCATTATAATAGTATTTTGTGGTGTTTTATTTGGTTTTTTAGAGACCATAACCACAACGCTATGTGGAGATATTTGATATGTTTCGTTTGGCATATATTTTTTATCATCAACAGATAGAGTTGGCTTTGATGTATCAAACACAATTTCCCAAGCTTGACTGTGTGGAGTTTTAGGTAGCTTTACATCAAGTGGAAACTCAACATTTCCTGATGTCATCACATAGAAGTCATCATCATATCTAACGCCTTCTTTGTTTTCCCCATTTAATACATAAGCTAAAAATCTATTTTCATAATAATCCCAATCTTCTTTAGTCATCGGCAAACCATCTATATTTACCCACTCCCATGCTGGACAACCATTTGGCATAATTTCTGCTGATGCATTTTCTGTTGAGCTAAATATTGGATGATTTTGGCGAAATGCATTAACTTTACGCTCAAAGATATACCTTTCTTTTTGTTCTTTGGAAAACCCTTTCCACTGCATTGGAAAACTCAATGCATATCCGTTATTATTACCACCTTGTGTGCGCCATAACTCATCTCCACTTAAGCTTAAAGGAACACCTCTTGCTAATGTGTTTAATGCATGTGCAGATTTGGTTTTAACTAGGCGTTCTTCATCATTTTGAGATGGGGAGTATAAATTATCATTAGATCCATCTTCATTATTTTCGTTATTTGCAAAATTATTTTTTTGGCTATATGTTGCCCAGTCATACCCTGTTGCACCATCATGCTTGGTAAATATATTAATCTTATTACCAACTTCACCACCGGCAAGATAATATGCTAATTGATTTATAGAGCCTTTATCCCCTCTTATAAAGTGCTTAATTGCTTTTTCGTGTTTATCATTCCATTCTTCTATTTCAGGAATTTGACCAAGAAAATATCCTCCTGTTGCACTCCACGGCTCTCCACTCATCTTAGCTCCTGTTAGTCTTGACACCTCTTTTACAATCTCGATAAACTTGCTTTGAGGATTAAATTTTAGGTTATTATCAAGACAGCAGTCACCAGCTAGGTCGAATCTAAAGCCATCTACTCCGCAAATATCTGCAAAGAACATTAAAGAATCTTTTATTATCTTTTGAGCTTGAGGGGTATTAGGATTAAACCCATTTCCACACCCCGTTGTATTTACAAATGGAACTTCTTTGTTGAATGTAAAACGATAATAAGACCTTGCATCTAACCCTTTATATGAAAGCAAAAAGCCATTGTGTCCAAATTCTCCTGTATGATTAAAAACCATATCTAAGGTTAATTCTAAACCATTTTTATGAAACTCATTTACAAGTTCTAAAAAGTCATAAATACTTCCATATCTTGGGTCTATTGCTTGATGGATTATAGGATTATACCCCCATTGATCAGAAAGTCCCTTTTGTTGTTCTAATTGCCAATCTGACATGGTTGGTGTTATTGGCATTAATTCTATCTCGTTATAATTTAATTCTTTGAAGTATTTTATAGAATCTTTTAACGCCAAGAGCCTTCCGCGGTTTTGCTCTGGTATATACGGATTATTGATTGAAAAATTTCCAACATGAAGTTCATAGATATGTGTTTTGCCCCATGGTATATTGGGTTTTTGATATAAATAAGGATATTTTTTTGCTAGCTCTGATTTATCTAAAAATCTTATTACCCCTTTGGGAGCTACATCTTTTGAGTCTATATCATTTTTGCAAAACAAAACTTCTTTTTCATGATTGCTGATATTATGTAAACTTCTAGTTACTTCTATTACATAAGGATCAAGTAATAATTTATTTGAGTTAAAAAACAAACAACTTTCAGGGCTATATGGACCACTTGCTCTATATCCATATTTTGTTCCCTCTAAATTGCCATCTAATTCTAAATACCAATAACCTTCTTCATCTTTATGCATTGGTATTTTTTCTTCTGTTGTTTCATCATCTGAAAACAAACACAATTCTAGCGCTTTTGCATCTGGTGCATAAACAGAGAATTTTGTTTTATTATTTTCTAATCTTACGCCTTGAAAAGTATTTTTTGTCATTATTATTCCTTATTTTTTGAGGTATTTTATATATAAATAATAGTTTTGCAATATCTTTTTAAATAAAAAATATAAACTCTTGACAAGTTGCAGTTTTGGTATCAAATTATGTGTTAGTTTGAATAACGAGAGGAAAGTATGTTATATATTGCAAAAGATATCTGTTGTTGTTGCACAAACTCCTAAGGTGTGCTCTGGAGATGTTTTGCTATATATAAAAAACACACAAAGAGCAGCCTTAAAGCTGCTTTTTTTAATTTTGAAAAGGAAAAAATTATGAGCGTATATTTATACAATACTAAAACCAGAAGCAAAGAAGAGTTTAAGCCTATAGAGGATAAAGAGGTTAAAATGTATTGCTGTGGTCCAACAGTATATTCTTATGCGCATATTGGTAATCTTCGCACATATATATTTGAAGATTTAATTGCTAATACATTAAGACTACATGGATATAAAGTTAAACATGTAATGAATGTTACTGATGTTGGCCACTTAACAGGCGATGGTGATGAAGGCGAAGATAAAATGATGCTTGCTGCAGAGCGTGAAAAAAAGAGCGTTATGGAAATTGCTAAACATTATGAAGATACATTTTTTAGACATACTTCTGAGCTAAATTTAAGAAGACCTGTTATCGTTTGTAGAGCAACAGAACATATTCAAGATATGATTGATTTTGTTAAAGACCTTGAAGACAAAGGTTTTGCTTATTTTTCTAATGGCAATGTTTATTTTGATACATCTAAATTCCCTAGATATGGTTGTTTATCAGGGCAGAATCGCGATGACTTGATGCATGGTGCTAGAACTGAACAAGATGAAAATAAACGCAATCCATCTGACTTTGTGTTGTGGTTTACATCTTCTAAATTCGAAAACCAAATTTTACAATGGGATAGCCCATGGGGAAGAGGATATCCTGGTTGGCATATTGAATGTTCTGCTATGTCAACTAAATATCTTGGCGAGAGAATCGATATTCACTGTGGCGGTATTGACCATATTCCTGTACATCATGAAAATGAAATTGCTCAAAGCGAGGCAAAATTGGGGCATGAATGGGTTAATTATTGGCTTCATATGGAGTTTTTAAATACTAAAGCTGGTAAAATGAGTAAATCTACTGGTGGTAAAACAACAATAGATACATTAAAAGAACTTGGGTATCAGCCAATGGTTTATAAATATTTTACCCTAACCTCTCATTATAGGAGTGCTGCTATATTTTCTGAAGAGGCATTAGACGGAGCTAAAAAAGCTTATGAAAATTTATGTGACTTTGTTGCTGAATTTAAGGCTGATACTAATAGTGCATCGTTAAATAATGATGAAAATATTGAGCTTGATAAATTAAAGTCTGAATTTAATAATTATTTATTTGACGACTTTAAGACACCTCTTGCTATTTCTCATATTTGGAGCGTTGTAAAGGATAATAAAAAGAGCAAGGCATTGCGTTTAGCTTACGTTTTACACGTTGATAATGTTTTAAGATTAAATTTATCATTGATTGAGGCTAAGAAAGTTTCAGCTGTTGAAATTACAGCTGAGATAGCAGATCTTTTAGAACAAAGACGGATTGCTCGTGAAGAAAAAAATTGGGCTAAGTCTGATGAAATAAGAGATAAACTCCAGGCTCTTGGCGTTGGGGTTAAAGATTTACCAAATAAGCAAATTGAGCTTATTAAATTATAGGAGATAATTATGGTTGATGAAATAGAAAATATTGAAGACTTGTCTTTTGAAGAAGCACTTTCTAGACTCGAAGGAATTGTTAGAGAATTAGAAAGTGGAAGAATTAAACTTGATGATGCAGTTAAAGCATATGAAAATGCGGTAAAATTAAAAAAATTATGTACTGATAAGCTAAATGCTGCAGCACTTAAAGTTGAAAAAATTGAAATAAGTAAAGATGGTAGTTTATCGACATCTTTACTTGATAATGTTGAGGAATAGAATTTTTGGAGACTATAATGACTGAGATTGAAAATATTTTGAAAGACTACTCGAAAAAGTTTAACAATGATCTGGAAAAATATTTTCCTCAGTCTGATTTAATTAAACACAGAGCCTTTAGAGCTATGCATTACAGCATAGCAAATGGAGGAAAAAGAATTAGACCTTTTTTGGTTCATCAATCTGCTTCTTTGTTTGATGTGGATTATGATACAGCCCTTCCCATTGCTGTATCACTTGAAATGCTTCATACTTATTCTCTTATTCATGATGATTTGCCAGCTATGGATAATGATGATTTAAGACGTGGAAAACCAACGTGTCACAAAGCTTTTGATGAAGCAACAGCTATACTTGCTGGAGATGGTTTGTTAACTTATGCTTTTGAAGTATTAAATAAGGCAAATATTGATGCTTCAAAAAAAGTTGAACTCACCATAAAACTAGCACAAAAGGCTGGTGCTTTTAATGGGATGATTGCTGGGCAGGTTTTAGATTTATATACCGACTCGCATCATGATTTTGAAAATAAAGAAACGGTTATTTATAATACACAAGCATTAAAAACAGGGTGTTTACTTACATATCCTTGTATTGCTGGCGCTATTTTAGGTGGAGCAACTTATGATGAATATAATCATTTAGTTAAATATGCAGAAAACCTTGGTTTAGCGTTTCAGATAACAGATGATATTCTTGATGTTATGGGTGATGAAAAACTTGTTGGCAAAACCTTGAAAAAAGATAGTGCGCAGAATAAATTAAATTTTGTCAGTATTTATGGAATTGAAAAGGCCAAAAGTTTAGCAAATAAATTAATTGATGAAGCTATAAATGAGTTAAAATGCTTCAAAGATAAAGCTTATCCTTTGATTCTACTTGCAAAATTCATATTAAACAGAGACCACTAATGTGTTAATTTTTTGTTACAAAAAAGGCTTGCCAAACTGACAAAAATATGTTACAATCATGGTATAGATAGAAAGAATTATTATAGGAGGGGAAAACCATGACTGAGAGAAGGAAAATAGACGGCAAGAGCTTTGTTCATTCTCTTGAGCAATGCACATCAACAAAAGCTGTCTTTGATTTATTAGGAAGTGTTTTAGGTCCTGAAAAAATGCAGGATAGAGTAAAAAACGTTAGTGATTTGCCCCATGTTGTAAAACTAAAATCCCGTATTGCAACTGTTAGTGCTATGCAAGGTAGAGATACATCAAATCAAGATTGTATGGATATGGCTGCTCAAAGATATTTAGAAATCACAGAGCACACTGATATGAAGCAATTTAAGGCTGAAGTTAATCGACATGCTACAAGAATGAGTCTTATGGCGCGCGATCCTGTGCAGCAAGAAATTCAAAATGTTCAATCAGCTCAAAGAGATGCTTTTTCTCTTTGATGTTTTATTTTATATATTCTAAATTTATTACACACAAAAAAACACCCCTTAAAAGAGGTGTTTTTTTTAATCTTCTAAGTAAATATTTTTACCATAACGATTATCTTCTCTATCTCCTTTGAATATAGGAAGAAATAATAATGGTATAATTAATAGCCCCCACATTGGCGACATATTTATATCGTGGAAACGACGGACAGATAGAGAAAATATAGGAGGTAAGGTTATAAGCGTATATGCTAAATCTATATAATCAGCATAGTTGGGAAAAATATACATTATTAAGCTTATTGGAATAATAAAAAAAAGAATTTCAAAAATTTTTGTTGACCAAAATTCTTTTCTTGACGCTCTACCTTTAAAATTACAATAATTACGCCCAAAGTACATGGTTAGAAAAAAATCTATCCATCTACTATTGGCTGGCATACTAAATTCTTTTGATAGTGCATATTTTTTTGATGTATCCATTTTATTTGCTCCTTTTTCTTTATTATACATACAAATATAACTTTAAGATAGTGTTAAAACTGTATTTTGCTCTTATCTTTAAATAGCAACATAAAAAATTACAGGAGAAAGAAATGTCTAATATTTGGGATAAAACAAAAGAAATGAGTGAAGATGCTTGGGAGGCTACCAAACATGGAACCACTAAAGCATGGGACAAGACTAAAGAATTTAGTACTAGCGCTTGGGATAAAACTAAAAATGTTTTTGAAGGCGATAAGAAAGAAAAAAATAAGGATTTAAACGATGACAATATAATTGTTGAAGAAGATATTATAGTTGCCTCAAATAACAATCATTTACACGAGAAAAAATCTCATAAATCTTGCAAAATGCATCATCCTAACTAAAGGGAATTTATTTTTTAAGGAGAATTTTCATGAATAAAATTTTAGCTTTGTTAGTATTTGGACTATCAATTGCTCTTACAGGTAATTCTTTAGCAAAAAATATGAAAGGTGGTTTTAATGGCCCTGGTATAAAAGCCTCAACGGTTAAAGAGGCTCACAATATGGGAGATGGAGCACCTGTTAAACTAAAAGGTAAGATTGAAAAAAGTCTTGGTAATGAAAAATATCAATTTAATGATGGCAATGATATGATTGTTATTGAAATTGATGATGACGAATGGGAAGGAATTGTTGTAACTCCTGATAATATTATTGAAATATATGGTGAAATTGATAAAAACCTAATGAGTACACCAGAAGTTGACGTTGAACGAATTGTGGTTATTCAATAATTTTTATATTCAAAGGGTGGATTTTCCACCCTTTTTTTACTATCATATTTCGTAATTACTATGTCTTGATATAGATAGTAGATTTTCTTTTTGATTAATAGCATCACTTAGTAGTGTATTTATATCAATAACTATTCTTTATTTAGCTTATTTTTAGCCATAAAAAATCTCCTAAATTAGGAGTTATTTTATCATAAATTTAGATTATTTTCAAATTTTTCTTAAGTACTTTTCATTCTCTTTCATTATTAGTTATAGGTGAATTTATTTTACTTTTACGTTTAATGGTATCTCTTAGTAGTGATTTAATATCAATTACCACACCCCTTAGTGGTGTTGTACCATCATATTGATAAAAACCATCAAAATCTTTAGTATTTATTGAAAATCCCAATAATAATGGTAACATTTCTCCATTTATGTCTTCATCTATATCATAGCACATCATTGCATGTGTTGGATATTCTTCTTCCCAAATTTGTAGGAATATATCACCTCTTTTTACATCTTCTATATCTTTTATATATCCTGATTTAGGTGTTTTAACGTATGGTGCAAGTGTTTCTTTTAATTGTTTGGGGTGCAAAATACTTTCTATATCCTTTTGTTTTGCTCTTTTTAATATTTTTATATCATATTTTTTCTCTAATTTTAATAGAGAGGCAATTATTGCTTTAGTGCAATTTCCTTTATCTAATGATGTGTCTATTGATGTTCCTATAATTTCATCTACTTCTTTTCTTACCATATCTTCAGCCATTTTTTGGGCAATTATTGAGATGTAGAAAATTTTAAGGCAATCTTCTTTAGTTTGAGGCGATAATTTATCAAATTTATCTTCACATTTTAAGTTATAAAAACTTCGCACAACTTCTTTTTGGTACATTTTTTCTTCTTGCGATATTGTTTGATTTTCATCTATTTCTTTATTTCTTGCGACATATAATTGATACATTTTTGCAACTTCATCTGTATCCCAAAACATTGAGCGATAAGCTCTTGCCTTTAATTCTCTTTCAAATAAACGAACACTATTTAATATATTGGGAGTTGATTTTTTTAGTTTACGATATTTGTTGTTGGCTACAATAATTTTGTTTGACATTTCTTTTAATTCATCTATTGGCAAAAGCATTAGCTCTTCTTTTAGATTTTTTTCATACCTTATAGCTTTAATACATCTTTTTATTACATCGTTAATATATTCCTCATATAATTGTTCTATATCTAGCATTATATAAAATCCTCCTCAATTATATAATAGAGTTTATATTATTTTTATGTTTTATACAAGTTTTTTATTTTTAGGCTTGACTTTTTGTGTTTTACTGATAATCTATAATTGTTCTTGATGTTCGCAGGGCTTATGAACAAAGAACTATATACAAACCGAGCCAGTTTGATGAAGTTGATAGATTGTTGTTTTAGTTTATCTAATTTTATTGATGGCTCCTACTTTAAAGGAGTTTTTTTAATGTCTAATTTCAAATACAAACATGGATTAAGCATTATGAGGGCGCAACCATTCCATATTGGACACCAAAAATTGGTTGATCGCATGCTCAAAGAGTGCGAAAGAGTTACTATTATCTTAGGCTCTATCCAAGAGCAAGGTACATCTCGTAATCCTCTTAACTATACAACTAGAAAAAAGATGATTCAAAATATATATCGCCAAAAACCCGAATATGAGCGTTTGAAGATTGTTGGGTTATTTGATATAAATAATCCTGCTGAATGGGGAGAATATGTATTAGATTTCATCAATGAAAGCTTTCCTGACCTTGTTAAACCAGATGTTTATTATGCTGGCTCTTCTTATGATGCACATTGGTTTAGAGAGTGTTTTAATAATATTGAGCTTGAAGATAGAACCGATCCTAACTTCCCATTTGTTACGGGTTCTATGGTTAGAGATATGATTAAATTTGGCGATAATCGTTGGAAAAACTATGTCGCTAAAGAAAATTATGATTTAATTGAAGAGTACTTTAATAAGAAAAAAGGTATTATTTAATTTTATTTTGGCTTGCGTCTTCTGAAGGGCTTATAGAAGACAAGCTATTTTCACCCGATAAGCCTTGAAGGGAATTTTGATATGAATAATAAAATTTTAGTTAGAATTGATTTTCAAAACGACTTTGTACATCCACATGGTTTATTAAGTATTAGTGATACAGACTTAATTGATAGACATCAAAAGTTTGCAGATAGTCTATTTAAGGATAGTTTTGATAAAATTATTGATAGTTATGACACACACTTTAATGAAACCTACCCTAGTACTCTTGAAGCACAAAGTTATGGTATTCATTGTGTGTATGGCACATGGGGATGGCAACAAGCTGCGCCATTTAAGAAAGAACTTAATGTTACTCCTGTTTATAAATCTACTACAAACATTTGGAATGACGTAAGAACATATAAAGATTTAAGTGATGATTGGAGTGGCAAAAATGTTTATCTTTGTGGTGTTTTAAGTGACGTATGCGTTGTCCAAGCTTTAAATGGATTTTTAAAAAAAGGTGCAAATGTTATTGTAATTGAAGATTTATGCAAAGGATTAAACCAAGAAATTACAGATATTATGCAAAATGATGTATATCAACCATTTATTCAAGAAGGGAGACTGAAGAGTATTACTTCTAAACAATTTTTTCGAGCATCGCTGTTAGATAAAAAAATAGAACACAATATGGTTAGAAATTAATTTATAGGAGTTAATATGATGAATAATGTTAGAGAAAATGTTGTAGCAACTGGTACACCTTTGTTTTCAGATTTATATCACTTAACAATGGCGCAGGCATGGTATTTTGATGGTAAAGCAGATGAGATAAAAACTTCTGAAGCATTCTTTAGAAAATGCCCTTTTGGTGGTAGCTATCTTATGGCTGCAGGGCTTAAAGAATTTACTCAATGGCTTTCTAACTGGCACTTTAGTGGTGAAGATATAAAATATTTAAGAGAGCAAAAAAATGCAGATGGTAGTAATAAATTTAATGAAGATTTTTTAAATTTCATAAAAAATCAAAAGCTCAATCTTTCTATAAAAGCCGTTAAAGAAGGTGAAATTGTTTTTCCAAATGAACCTATTTACTCAATTAGTGGTCCATCTTGGCAAGTTGAAATTGTTGAGGCTGCTCTTCTTAATATTTTTAACTCACAAAGCTTAATTGCAACAAAAGCATCACGAATTGTTGAAGCTGCATCTGTTGATGGAATAAAAAGACCTGTATTAGAATTTGGCTTAAGAAGAGGACAAGAACTTGGTGGTTTTAGCGCTTCAAGAGCTGCTTATATTGGTGGTGTTAGTGGTACTTCAAATGTTGCTGCCGGAAGATATTATGGTATTCCAGTTAGTGGAACAATGGCACACTCATTTATTATGAGTTATAAAAATGAGCTTGATGCCTTTAAGGCTTATTTAAGAACATCTCCTGGTAATACAACTCTTTTAGTTGACACATATGATACAAGAGAAGGTATCAAAAACGCGATAAGAGCCTCTGTTGAAACGGGGATTAAACTTATGGGAATGCGAATTGATTCTGGAGATCTTGCATATTGGGCTGTTGAGGCTAAAAAAATAATTAATGATGCTTGTCAAAATATGGAAAATCCTGAGCTTATTTCTGATGCTAAACTTGTTGCTTCTAATGACCTTGATGAGTATTCTATCGAGAATTTAATTATGGTTCAAAAAGCCCCTTACGATATTTTAGCATCGGGTACTAAACTGGTTACAGCGTATGATACACCAGCTTTAGGAGGCGTGTTTAAAACTAAAAAATATCAAGGAAAACCTAAAATTAAAATTGCAGAAGGAAAAACAACCATTCCTGGTGAGACTGATGTTATTAGAATTGTTAGAAACAATAAGTTTGAAGGCGATATTATTTGCAAAGCTGATAACACCTACATCAAAGATGGCAAGCTTATAAAAGATATTACATCTTATACCATGGGAAGCCAAAATGGTACAAGTGTTATCTTTAAAAAAGGAGAGAAAGCATATAGCTTATTGCACAAAATTATGGAAAATGGAGAATTTGTGGGCAATATTGAAAGTGATTTAACATTGATACAAAAATTTGGGCAAGAAAATTTATCAAAGCTTGATAAATCACACAAAAGACTTTCTAATCCTCATATCTATGGTGTTGGACTTTGTGCTGATTTATTTAGCTTACAGCAAGATTTAATTAGAGTTCATAAGGAGAGAGAATAAATGGAAAAACTTTGGAATAACTTAAAAGTTGGATTAAAAGATTATCTTGATAAAAATGGTTTTAAAAAAGTAATCTTAGGTTTATCTGGTGGACTTGATTCTGCTGTTGTTGCTGTATTAGCGGCTGATGTTTTGGATGGAAAAAATGTTAAAGCCATCATGATGAAAACAAAATTCACCTCTGATTTAAGCTTAAAAATTGCAAGAGAAATCTCAAAACTTAATAATCTTGATTATCAAGAGCTTGATATTGATGAGATTGTAAACTATGAGGTTAATTTCTTACAAGATGCTTTTAGTGAAGATGTTAAAGGCATTGTTATCGAAAATTTACAAGCTCGTATTAGAGGACAAATTTTGATGGCTTATTCAAATCAAAATGGTGGCTTAGTTTTAGCTTGCGGAAATAAGTCTGAAGCTCTTACTGGATATTGTACGTTATATGGTGATACATGTGGTGGAATTATGCCTATTGGTAATATCTATAAAACAACAATATTTGAACTTGCAAAATGGCGTAATAGCCTTGGATATGTTCTACCAATAGAGGTTATAACAAGAACTCCAACTGCAGAACTTGCAACTAATCAAAAGGACGAAAATTCATTACCACCTTACTCTATTTTAGATGATATCTTAAAACAACTAGTTGATGAAAAAAAGGACATCATTAAAGGTGATAAACAAGTAATTGAAAAAGTAAAAACTCTGGTTAGAAAAGCTCAATTTAAACAAGCTCAAATGCCTAAAAAACTAGATGTATAACCTTAAGGGCTCATCTTTATAATTTTAGTTTTAGATATAAATGAAGTATTGACTTTTTATATAAATCAATTATAGTTAGCTATTATGTTTAACGTATTGAGGTAAAATTAAAAAATAGAGATGAGTCCTGTATATAGTTATGTTGTCAACTTAATGTTGGTTTTAGTATTAGTTTTTTGTAATGCTTTTTTTGTGGTTTCTGAATTTGCCATTGTAAAAATTCGTAAAACAAGATTGGAAGAATTAGCACATAATGGTAGTAAAAGAGCTAAGATTGCTTTGAAGATTTCTGAACATCTTAATACTTATTTGAGTGCAACACAGCTTGGTATTACTCTTGCATCATTGGGTTTAGGTTGGCTTGGTGAACCTGCTGTTTCTAGATTGCTTGAAGATTTGTTTTCTGACTTTTTTGCAGATAATAAAGTTTTACTTCATTCATTTAGTTTTGGTATTGCCTTTACATTCATTACTTTATTACACGTTGTATTAGGTGAATTAGTACCAAAGACATTGGCTATTCAAAATACAGAAGAATATACATTAAAAATTGCTATTCCTTTATATGGATTTAACAAACTTTGCAGACCTATTATTTGGTGTTTTGACCATGTATCTTTATGGATACTTCGTATGATGGGAGTACAAGCTGCAGATGAAAGTTCTGAAGCACATACTGAAGAAGAAATTAAATTGATTATTGATGCATCTCAAAAAGGTGGAGTAATTGATGATACTGAAAGTGAAATCATTCAAAATGCTATTTGCTTTTCTGAAATTTCAGCTCATGAGATTATGATTCCAAGACAAGACATGGTATGTATTTATCAAAATAGTACATTTAATGAAATTGTTGAGCTTGTTAAACAAAATAAATATACTCGTTTTCCATTATGTAATGGTGATAAAGACCAAATTTTGGGTATGATTCATATTAGAGACCTCATTGAATGCAAAAATGTTGAACATAAAGATATCTTAAATAAAATTGTTAGAAAAATTTTATTTGTACCTGAAAATAAATCAATTTCTGAAATTTTGCATGAAATGATGAAAAAACGTATTCATCTTGCTATTGTTGTTGACGAATATGGTGGCACAGCAGGTCTTTTATCTATGGAAGATATCTTAGAAGAACTTGTTGGTGATATTCGTGATGAACATGACGAAGGTGTTGATGAGGCTGTTAAAATCATCAATGAAAAAGTTTGCGTATTTGAAGGTGTATATCTTGTTGAAGATGCTTATGAGTGTTTAGATCTACCATATCAAGAACACGAAGAAAGCACTATGGGTGGATATGTATTTAACCTTTTAGGTCGTGAACCTCAAGTTGGTGACAAAGTAGAAGATGACTATTGCATTTATGAAGTTCTAGAGATTGATAATATGCGTATTAATAGTGTTAAGGTTACTGTTAAAGAACGCTTTGAAGATTTAGAAATTGATGAATAAAATTTAATTACTCTATAAAAAAAACACCCGATAAAAAGGGTGTTTTTTGTTTACCTAAAAAAGGAGCTCTGTTTGTAGAACTCCTTTTAATCTTTGGATAATTAATCTTTCAAACTACGGCGATATGCCATATATGGATCATTACCAGATGATGTAAATATTATACCTCTATTATTATATTTAACACCTTCAAGTTGATTAAATTCATAAACAGAAAAATCATTTAAATCAAAATTCTGCGTTCCTGATAAATATATATCCCTAATTATAACTTTACCGGGGTTTTCACCAAAGTCTAATCTTATGCGATATATTGTATCTTCAGGTAAAATTATAGAGTAATCATTTCTTCCACTTTTTCCTTGATGTGTAACATAATGATTTCCATCAAACCATACATTTCTTTCATTTGTATAGTATATATCAAAAAGTATTGGCTTAGATGTTATTGCTGTAAAGTTTAATACAACTTTATCTATATCTTTATGTTCTTTTTTTTCTATAACTTCTTCCTCTTCTATAATAGGCTCTTCTATAATAGGTTCTTCTATAGGTACACTAACCTCTTCTTTTATTAAAGAAGGCTCTTCCTTTTTATCTTCAGACAATTTAAGACTAAATATAAATAGTATTATAAAAAAAATACTTCCCACTATTACTATAGCTTTTTTAGGCTCCTTTTTTATATAGATATATAAATTAATGAGTTTAGCCTTAAGGGAATCTATAATCCCAATTATCTTATAAAGATTTTTTATAATTTTGTCCTTATTCATATTAACTCCTTTTTACACTAATCTTGATTGTTTTATTGCTGCTTTAACAAACTCTACAAATAATGGATGTGGTGCAAATGGTCTTGACTTTAGTTCTGGATGATATTGAACTGCCACAAACCATGGGTGATTGGGAATTTCAACGACCTCAGGCAAAAGTCCATCAGGTGATAAACCAGATATTTCCATACCGGCAGATTTTAGAGCATCTTTATATTTAATATTGACTTCATAACGATGACGATGTCGTTCTGATATCTTAGTTGATTGATATACTAAATGAGCCAAACTTCCTTCTTTTAAGTTTGTTTCATACGCACCTAAACGCATTGTGCCACCTAAGTCACCATCTTTATGGCGAATTTGTTTAGCACCATCTTTATCCCACTCTGTCATCAAACCAACTACAGCTTCGCAATTTTCATCTAATTCTGTTGTGTAAGCATTTTTTACACCTAAAACATTGCGCATTGTTTCAATTACAGCCATTTGCATACCTAAGCATATTCCTAAAAACGGAATTTTATGCTCTCTTGCATATGTTATGGCTTTAATTTTACCCTCTACACCTCTTTTTCCAAACCCACCTGGAACAAGTATACCACTTACATCTGATAGATAATCTTCTGGGGTATTATTTTCTAGTTCTTCTGCATCAATCCATTTGATTTTCACTTTATGTTTATTGGCTATTCCACCATGATTTAATGCTTCATTTAATGATTTATATGCTTCTAATAATTTTACATATTTACCAACTACTGCTATTTTAACTTCTCCTTCTGGAGATTTTAATATATCTACAATATTTTCCCATTTAGATAAATCTGCTTCAGGACATGGTAAATCAAAATATCTGCATACAGCTTTATCCATACCTTCATGAGAATATGCTAAAGGAACTTGGTAAATGTTACTTACATCAAGCGCCGCTATAACGTTTTCTTCTTTTATATTGCAGAATAAGGCTATTTTCCTTCTTTCATTTTCAGAAATTGCTATTTGTGAACGACATAATAGCATATCTGGTTGAATACCATATTCTTGTAGTTGTTTAACAGAGTGTTGTGTTGGTTTTGTTTTTAATTCTCCGGCTGTTGGAATATATGGCAAAAGTGTTAAATGTAAAAACATTGTGCGGCTTCTGCCTAAATCGTATGCTAGTTGACGAATCGCCTCTAAATATGGTTGTCCCTCAATATCACCAACAGTTCCCCCTATTTCGCATAAAACAAAATCTTCATCACTTAAATCGCTAACTATAAAATCTTTAATTTCATTTGTTACATGAGGAATAACTTGTATTGTAGCTCCTAAGTAATCACCATGACGCTCTTTATCTATTACGCGTTGATAGATTTTACCTGTGGTAATACTATCACTTCTTTTAGCGCTAACGCCAGAAAAACGTTCATAGTGACCTAAATCCAAATCAGCCTCTGTTCCATCATCTGTTACAAAAACCTCACCATGTTGGAATGGACTCATTGTTCCTGGATCAACATTTAAATATGGATCTAACTTTCTTAGACGCACCTTAAAACCTCTACTTTGTAAAATAGATGCAAGAGATGCTGATGCTAAGCCCTTTCCTAATGATGATACAACACCGCCTGTTATAAAAATAAATTTTGTTTTTGGATTTAATTCAAACATTTGCCTTTCCTCAAATTAGTATTTTTAAGTGAAAAAGGCACCTTATTTTTTAGGTGCCCTTATTTTAATTTTTCTTTTCCATCAGAACTATTCCGCACTAGGCATACTTGATGGTGTTGCTGGTGTTTCAGCATTTCCTGTTGCTGCATTTGGTACACTTGGAACTTCTGGCTCTGTTTGTACAAGTGGAGCAACATCTGTAATTGATTCTACAGTTTTTGTTTCACCTTTATAATACAATGCTAATAGAATTGATGTTATAAAGAATATCGTTGCAAGAATTGCTGTTGTGCGAGTTAAGAGGTTGCCTTTACCACGAGCTGATAAAATACTATCCGCCCCATTACCTCCACCTAATCCACTTAAAGCATTTCCTGAATTACGTTGCATTAAGATTAATGTTACCAAAAGTATGGCAACCATTAAATGTACTACTAACAATACTGATCCCATTTTTTATTTCCTTTTTATTGTTATTATCTGCAAGCTTCTGAAATTGCTATAAAATCAGCAACTTTAAGACTTGCACCACCAATTAAACCACCATCAACATCTGGTAGAGCTAGCAATTCTTTTGCGTTAGAAGGTTTCATACTACCACCATATAAAATGCGCATTTTATTTGCATTAGCACGACCTAACTTTTTGCTTACAACTTTGCGAATTGCTGCGTGTACATCTTGTACTTCTGAAGATGTTGGTGTTTTTCCTGTACCAATAGCCCATACAGGTTCGTATGCGATCACTGTATTTTGAGCTGTTGAATTTTCTGGAACAGACCCCATGATTTGTGCTGTACAAACATTAATTGTTTTGCCTTCATCACGTTCTTTTTCTGTTTCACCAATACAGATAATTACTTTTAAGCCAGCTTCTATTGCTGCTTTTGCTTTTTTAGCAATTAATTCATTAGACTCGCCATGATCTGTTCTTCTTTCTGAGTGACCAACAATAACATATTGGCAACCTAAGTCTTTTAACATTTGTGGACTAACATCACCAGTATGCGCGCCTTTAGCATCGAAATGACAATCTTGAGCACCAACCATAAGCTTTGAGCCTTTAGATGCTTTTTTTGCAGCCATTAATAATGTAAATGGTGGACAAATCAAAAATTCACAATCTTTACGAGATGCTTTTTTTACTTCTAAAGCAACGCCTTTTGCCAAAGCAACACCATCTTCTAAAAGACCATTCATTTTCCAGTTGCCGGCAATAAGAGTTTTTCTTACCATTGTAATTATCCTTTAAAAAAATTATAACTTTTTTCTTTTTAACACATGCTTTTTTATTTTCCAGCGAAAAAAGAAGTTGTTTACAAAAAAAAATAAAAAAACGCTGTACATATCTATTATTTCGGATTGCATATTTTTTTGTTACTTTTATAATAAGGCACAATTAGGTTATTTTTGGGATTAAAGAAATGATAAGTAAATTAGCAAAAGCTCAAGAGAGCTGGATTTTTAAGACTATTTTTGTGGCTGTTGCCATTAGCTTTATTTCATTGTTTGGTGTATCTGGATACATAAGTAATGCATCACAGAACCAAACAGTAGTTAATGTTAATGGGCAAAAAGTTTCTCAAAGTGCTTTTTCATATCGCCTTAATAAAGAAGTTAATGCTATAAGAAATATTGCAGGTGATAATTTTGATTTAACAGATGATATGCGCAACACTGTTGCTGAGAGTGTGTTAAAGCAAATCATTGATGATGCTGTTATTGATCAAACAATGTTGAAAAATTCTGTTTATTTTCCCAAAGTTATTGTTCAACAAATTTTGTTTAATAGACCAGAGTTTCAGAACCCACAAAATGGACAATTTAATCCTGAATTGTTTAGAAGATATTTATCAACTGTTGGTATGAGTGAAGATGAATATGTTTCTATGATTAAACGTTTACTTGCTCGCAAGTTGTTGATTAATGATTTAGTTGTTCCATTTAATGTGCCTAATGTTTTAGTTGATGCTATATATAAGATGGATAATCAGCGTAAATCATTTAAATACCTAACAATCTCTCCTGATAATGTAAATATTGAGAGAAATATAACAGATGATGAAATCCAACAATATTATACTGACTTTAGTGATCGTTTTATGATTGCTGAAGCAAGAGATGTTGATGTTTTATATATTCCAAATGAGGTTATTCTTAATAAGTATATCTTAACGGAAGATTTGGTTAAAGAATATTTTGAACAACACAAAAAAGATTTAGACCAACCTGAAAAGCGTGAAGTTTTGCAAATGGTTTTCTTAAATGAAGAAACTGCAAACAAGGCATTAGAACAGATAAAAAATAATGCAGACTTTAATAAAGTTGCAGAAGATTTGAGCGCAGAAAATAAAGCAAATCCAACACTAGGTGTTGTATCGTATGATGAGCTTGCTGAAGGTCTTGCTGATGAAGCATTTGGTTTAGTTGCTCATGAACCTAAAATTGTTCAGGTGGCAGATAGCTGGCAAGTAATTTTGGTTAAAGAAATTATTCCAGCTAAAGAGGCTAATTTTGAAGATTCTAAAGCAGATATTGAGAAAATACTTAGCGAAGAAAATTTATATGATGCAATAAGAGAGGCTAGAGCAGATATTGATGATACTGTTAGTGCTGGAAAAACTTTAAATGATGTTGCTAATAATTTTGGTGTAGAGTTAATCAAGATAAATAATATTAATGAAGAAGCTTTGATATCAAATGCACCTGAAGCCATTAGCCAATTAACTTCAAGCTTAGATTTCAATGAAATTGTATTTTCTTATGGCTTAAATGAAATTAGTTCTGCTGAAGAATTTGATAATGGACTTGTTGTTATTGAAGTTAAGAACATTGTTGATGCGCATATGCCCGAAATTGATGATATAAAAGATGAGATTATATCTTTATGGGATGTTCAAGAAAAGAATGCTATAGCAAAAGAAACAGCTGAAAATATCATGGTTGATATTGAAGATGATGGTGATATTGTTGATGTTGCAAAAGCTAGAGGGTTAGAAGTTTTCCGTTCTGAACCTATTAGCCGTAACGAAACTTTTGCTGGTCTTAATAGTTATGACATCAATGACTTATTTATATCTGAAGAAAACAAAGCGAAGATTTATGAAAAATCTGGCAATAACTTTGTTATCGCGGTTCCTTTTGAAACTATCAATTTCCAATATGATACCATTGATGATGATAGCAAAAAATTAGTTACAGAGAGAGCTCAAAATGCTATGGCAAATGATATGATGCAAACTATATTAAAATCATATGCTGAAGATTTGAAAATTGAAGTTGATTACAAACGTGCAGGGTTTTCTGAATAATGCGAATCGTCTTTATGGGAACTCCGGATTTTTCGGTTCCGGTACTTGAAAAACTTATAGAAAAGCACGAGGTTGTAGCTGTTTATACTCGTGTACCAACAGAAAGTGGTAGAGGCAAAAAGGTTAATAAGACTCCTATTCATTTACTTGCTGAAAGTAAAGGCATTGAGGTTAGAACTCCTAAGATGCTTAAAGCAGATGATGAGCACCTTTATTTAAAAGGATTAAATGCAGATGTAGCAATTGTTGCAGCTTATGGAATGTTGCTCCCTCAATCTATATTAGACATGTTTCCTTTAGGATGTATAAATGTGCATGCATCAATACTTCCAAGATGGAGAGGAGCTGCTCCTATTCAACGTTCAATTGAAGCTGGCGATAGATATAGTGGAATATCTATTATGCAAATGGTGTTAGAACTTGATGCTGGTGATGTTTTAAGTCAGGAAGAAGTTGAAATCTCCCCCTTTATGACAGGTGGAGAACTTCATGATAAGTTATCACAAGTTGGGGCTTCTTTACTTATAAAAACGCTAGAAAATATTGATACTATTTCGCCTATAAAACAAGATGCATCTCTTGTTACATATGCACAAAAATTAGATAAGAAAGAATGTTTACTTGATTTTTCTTTATCTACAGATATTATTTTAAGAAAAATAAGGGCATTTAATCCCTACCCTTCTATGTACTTTATGTATAATGGGGAGCGCTTTAAAATTTTTGAAGCAGAATCGACATCATTAAGAGGAGAATATGGCACGATATTAAAATCAGATGATGATTTTGTTATAGCAACAGGCGATAGTGCTATAAAAGTGCTAAAAATCCAACGACAGGGCAAACAAATTATGCCAATTGATGAGTTATTACGAGGATTTAAGTTTAAAATAGGTGAAAAGATATAAAAATTATTAAATTTTGTTACTTTTTACTTGATTAAATAAAAATGTTGTATATACTCTCATCAAATTTGTTGTTGTAACTCCGCGGGCGTGGTGAAATTGGTAGACACGCTAGACTTAGGATCTAGTGGCGCAAGCTGTGAGAGTTCGAGTCTCTCCGCCCGCACCATCTTGTAAAAGATGGTGTTTTTTTTTGGGAAGTGATGTAATAATGAATATCAAAGAAACAAAATCTGAAGGCTTGAGCCGTGAATATAATGTTACAATCAGTGTTGCTGATTTTAATAAAGAAGTAGAAAATAAATTAAAAGAAATCGGAAAAAGTGTTAGCATGGCAGGCTTTAGAGCAGGCAAAGTTCCTTTTCACATGGTTGAAAAGAAATATAAAGCTAATGCTATGAGTGAGGCTCTTGATGATTTACTTCGTAATGGCGTAAATGAATTGTTAGAAAAGAATGATCTCCGTCCAGTATTTACTCCTGATGTTGATTTGAAAAAATTTGAAGAAGGTAAAGATGTTGAGTTTACTGTTTCTATGGAAGTTATGCCAACTATCGAATTAAAAGAATTCAAAGGTATTAAAATTGAAAAGTTAAAAGCTGATGTAGCTGATGAAGAAGTTATGAAAGCTCTTAACTATATGGCAGAAAGCCGTCGCGACTCTAAAAAAGTTGAAGAAGATAGAGAAACTCAAAAAGGTGACATTGCTGTTATAGATTTTGTTGGTTCTGTTGATGGCGTAGAGTTTGAAGGTGGTAAAGGCGAAGCTTATCCTTTAGAACTTGGCTCTAACTCTTTCATCCCTGGATATGAAGATCAACTTATTGGTAAAAAAGTTGGCGATGTTGTTGATGTTAAAGCAACATTCCCTGAAAATTACCACGCAAAAGATTTAGCAGGCAAAGAAGCTTTGTTTGTTACTACAATCAAAGAAATTAGAGAAATCAAAAAATCTGAAATCAATGATGAATTTGCTAAATCTATGGGTGAAGAAAATCTTGATAAATTAAAAGAAACAGTTAAATCTAGAATTTCTCAAGATTATGAAAATGCATCAAAAATGAAGTTGAAACGTTCTTTATTGGATGCTCTAGATAAGGCTTATAGTTTTGATGTTCCACAAAGATTAGTTGACATGGAATATGATGCTATTGTTAAACAATATGAAGCAGCTAAACAAAATAATCAATTAGATGAAGAAGAGAAAAGCAAAAAAGAAGAAGATTTGCTTAAAGAATATAAAGAAATTGCTGTTCGTAGAGTTAAACTTGGTTTGTTACTTGCTGAAGTTGGTAATGAAGCTAAAGTTCAAGTTAGCCAAGAAGATATCAATAAAGCAATTATGGCAGAAGCTCATCGTTATCCAATGCAAGCAAAAGCTATCTTTGATTTCTATTTGAAAAATAAAGAAGCTGTTGAACGTTTACGTACTTCTGTTTATGAAGAAAAAGTTATTGAATATGTTCTTTCAAAAGTTGAAACATCTGAAAAAGTTGTTTCTGTTGAAGAATTATATAACTTTGATGAAAAAGCAGCTTAATAGCTTTTGATTTTAAGAAAAGAAAGCCTCCGAAATGGAGGCTTTTTTATTTGTAGTTTTATCTCTTGTGATAATTTCATATAAAAAAGGCCGGCATAAAATACAGCCGACCTTTTATTATTTCCTATGAGCAAATAACTAGTTATTTTTAGCTTTTGCTTGTGCAGACAAGTCATCAGCAATACGAGCTGAACGACCACGCAATGCACGCAAGAAGTATAATTTAGCTCTTCTTACTTTACCGATACGTGTAACTTCGATTTTTGCTACGTTTGGAGAGTATAATGGGAATACTCTTTCTACGCCTTCACCAAAAGAAATCTTACGTACTGTGAATGAAGAATTTAAACCATCATTCTTACGAGCGATGCAAACACCTTCATATACTTGGATACGTTCTCTATCACCCTCTTTTACTTTAGTGTGAACTTTTAATGTATCACCAGCTTTGAAGTTAGGTATATTCTTACCTTCTGTTAACTTCGCTACTTGCTCTTTTTCAATATTTTCTAAAATGTTCATCGTTTTACCTTTTATATATAAATTTGTTTTGTTATACACCTAACTTTTTTTAGATTCAAGATAAATCTTATATAAGTCAGGACGCCTATCTTTTGTTGTTGCTATTGCTTTATCTAAACGCCACTCTGATATTTTTTTATGATGCCCTGATAACAATACCTCTGGTACTTTTTTTCCTTCCCATTCTATAGGTCTTGTATATTGAGGATATTCTAATAGATTGTTTTCAAAACTTTCATCTTCTATTGATTCCTCATTACCTAGTACACAGGGAAGTAATCTTACTACTGCATCAAGCATGATCATTGCAGCTTGCTCGCCACCGGTTAATATATAATCGCCGATACTTATTTCTTCGATATTATAAGCCTCTATTACACGCTCATCAATACCTTCAAAACGTCCGCAAATAATTGTCAACTCACTTTCTCTTGAGAGCTCTTTTACTTTTTTTTGTGTTAATGGCGCACCTTTTGGACTCATATATATTATACGGCCGTTAGTATGGTTTGCATTTATTGCTCTACCTAATACATCTGGACGCATAATCATCCCTGCACCACCACCACAAGGTGTATCATCAACTGATTTATGCTTATCTAATGCATAATCTCTGATGTTAATAGCATTAAGCTCAAACTTTTTTTCCTCTAATGCTCTCCCTGTTAAGGAACTTCCTAAGAAGCCAGGAAAAATTTCAGGAAAAATTGTTAAAACGTTGACTTTTAGCACTTTTTAGAATCCTCTTCGTCTTCTATAAATACCATTGCCGTTGACGTAACAATAATATAGCCTTCTTCAAGATTTATCGTTGGAACATAAGTCTTATTAAAAGGTATCATTTCTGTTTTTCCACTTAAAAGCTTTAGCTCTAAAATATCACCAGCGCCAAAATTATAAAATCCTATAACTTTTGCAACTTCAGTATTTTCATTATTAAATACTTTTAAGCCAACTAAATCAACCTCATAGTATACTTCTTCGTCCTTTAACTCTGGAAGCGCATCTCTTGGAGCAAACAATTCTGTTCCAATCATGCTTTCAGCCAAAGTTCTATCATCAATACCTTTGATTTTAACACGAAGTAAATCTTTAGAATGTCCGGTAACCTTTAGCTCAAATTTTTGTTTAGCGTGTTTGTCTTCTAATGCGCCAAATGAAGCAATATCTGTATCAACAGCGGTAAAACTTTTTACCTTAAACTCGCCTCTTATGCCGTGAACTCCGACTATTTTACCTAAACATACTTTATTTTCACTCATTTTAGTTACCTATCGCAACATAAACTTAATTTATAATCTTAAATAAAAGAATTAAGCTTCAACAGTTTCTTCAGCTGCTGCATTTGCTTCAGCTTCTGCTGCTGCATTTGCTTCAGCTTCTGCTGCTGCAGCTGCTTCTGCTGCTGCACGAGCTTTTTCTTCTTTTTCTTTAATTCTCTCTAAAGCTTTTGCTTTAGGAGCAGATTTCTTTGGTTGATTTGCAATTTTTGGAGCTTCGCAAAGACCAAGATTTGCAAATAATTTTTGCAATCTGTCTGTTGGCTCAGCACCTTTTGCTAACCATGCTTTTACTTTTTCTGTATCAAGAACAAGTCTGTCTTGATGATCTTGAGGCAATAATGGATTATATGAACCCAAACGCTCAATAAATCTACCATCACGAGGAGCTCTTTGATCTGCTGCTACGATACGATAGAATGGGTGTTTCTTTGATCCACCACGTGAAAGTCTAATACGAACTGACATTTTTTTCCTTTCCAGTTTATAGTTATTTTATTAATTCCGCTTAAAACGGAAACTTGTTGTTAAACCCACTAAAAGGATTGTTACCGAACATTCCTCCTAATGGATTTTTTTTCATAAAATGAGAAGCAAGACCAGTCATCCCGCCTAGCTTTCCCATTCTCTTCATCATAGTTGACATTTGCTCATAGGATTTAAGCAACTTGTTAACTTCATGAACTTCTACACCAGCCCCTAATGCTATTCTTTTTTTGCGCGAAGCTTTAATTATATCAGGATTTTTACGTTCTTTTTTAGTCATTGATAAAATTATTGCTTCTTGTTTTTTCATTATAGAATCAGCATCAACTGCCTCTATTTGCTCTTTGTACTTTGCAAGCCCTGGGAGCATTCCCACTATACTAGACATTGAGCCTAATTTTTGCATTTGGCGCATTTGATTTAACATATCGTTTAAGTCAAATTTGCCTTGTAACATTTTTTTTGCTTGAGCTTCTGCTTCTTCGTGATTGATATTTTCTACTGCTTTTTCAACCAAGCTTACAACATCACCTTTATCGAGTATACGACCGGCTAAACGATCAGCATGAAACTCTTCAATATCTTCTATTTTTTCGCCCACACCTAAGAACTTTAATGGAGCGCCAGACACCATCTTCATTGATAATGCTGCACCGGCACGAGATGATCCATCTATACGAGTTAAAACAAGACCAGTAATGCCAATTTTTTCATTAAATTCTTTTGCTACATTACAAGCTTCTTGCCCGATAAGTGCATCTGCTACTAATAATGTTTCTGTAGGATTAGCTAGTTTTTTAACCAATGCAACCTCTTGCATTAAAGCTTCATCGATTTGTAAGCGACCTGCTGTATCCAATATTAAAACATCATATAAACCTTTTTTACCAACTTCGAGTGCACGCTTTGTTATATCTAATGGCTTTTCATCTTTTATAATTGGAAGAACATCTACTTCAATTTGTGAACCTAATTGAGATAATTGCTCTTGGGCTGCTGGACGATATATATCCAAAGATGCTAAAAGAACTCTTTTTTTCTTTTTTAATTTCAAAGCTATTTTGGCAGACGTTGTTGTTTTACCTGACCCTTGAAGACCAACCATTAAAATAACAGCTGGAGGAACAGCCTTAAAGTTAAGAGACGTATCATCATCTGAGCCAAGTAAATTTAATAATTCATCATAAACTATTTTTACTAGCTGTTGGTCTGGACGAATAGATTTGATAACTTTTTCACCAAGGGCTTTTTCTTTAATACTTGCCATAAAATCTTTAACAACAGGAAGTGATACATCTGCCTCTAAAAGAGCAAGACGAATTTCACGCAAACCATCTTCAATATCTTTCTCAGTTAAAACTCCGCGTGAGCCTAACTTTCTGAATACGTCGCTTAATTTGTTTGTTAAACCGTCAAACATTAAACTTCCTTTATTAAATTACACCCATTTGATAAAAAAAATTTGCGCCAGTGTGCGAACCCTCGCTGACTGACGGCACTCCGTAGAGTGTTATTTTGTTATCAAAACTTGAGGTTATAATATGTATTTATTCATAAGAGTCAAGTGTTATTTTATTTTACTTGAATTTTCTTTTTTTTTATTTAATATGCACTCAAGTTTAATGTTGAAATATAATGGAAGTAATAATGCCTGAGAATATTGTAAATAAAAGAAAGACCTTTGCGATTATTTCGCACCCTGACGCTGGTAAAACAACTTTAACTGAAAAATTGTTGCTTTTTGGTGGTGCCATCCAACAAGCTGGTGCAGTTAAAGCTAGAGGTGAAAATAGACGCGCACACTCAGACTGGATGAAGGTTGAGCAAGAAAGAGGTATTTCTGTTGCATCATCTGTGATGACTTTTGAATATAAAAATATTACTTTCAACCTTCTTGATACTCCAGGTCACGAAGACTTTTCAGAAGACACATATCGTGTATTAACAGCCGTTGACTCTGCTGTTATGGTTATTGACTCAGCAAAAGGTATTGAAACACAAACTAAAAAATTATTTGAGGTTTGTAGGCTTCGCAATATCCCTATTCTTACTTTTATTAATAAGATGGACCGAGAGGGGCAAGATCCATTTTTGCTTTTAGATGATATTGAAAAAACTTTGGCCTTGGATGTATGCCCTGCAAGCTGGCCTATTGGCAGTGGAAAAGATTTCTTAGGTTGTTATGACTTATTAAATGACCAACTTATTTTGATGAATAAAACTGGCAACAAAGGGCAAGTAAATGACATCATTGAAACTGTCAACGGGCTTGATGACCCAAGGCTTGATGAATTACTCCCTAAACATGCTGCAGACAAACTTCGTGAAGATGTAATGATGGTTAGAGAGTTATGTCCTCAGTTTGATTTAGATTTGTATTTAGCTGGCGCATTAACTCCTGTATTCTTTGGTAGTGCTATTAACAACTTTGGTGTTAAAGAAGTTTTAGAAGGACTACATAAACTTGCTCCAACTCCACGCCCTCAACCTAGTGCAGAACGTGAAGTTTTAGCTGATGAAAGCAAAGTTACTGGCTTTATATTTAAAATTCAGGCAAATATGGACCCTAAGCATCGTGACAGAATTGCATTTATGAGAATTTGCTCTGGACACTTTAAACGTGGTATGACACTAAACCAAATAAGAACTGGAAAACCAATTAAAGTTCCTACACCTGTTATGTTTTTGGCGCAAGAGAGAGAATTAGCTGAAGATGCTTTTGCTGGTGATATTATTGGTATTCCAAACCATGGACAGCTTCGTATTGGTGATACTCTAACAGAAGGTGAAAAATTACACTTTACTGGCATTCCAAGTTTTGCTCCCGAATTATTAAAATCTGTTAGAGCGCTTGATCCACTTAAGTCAAAACATTTAGGAAATGCGCTTCAACAAATTGCTGAAGAAGGTGGTGCTAGTGTATTTAAGCCTGTTATTGGTTCTGAATGGATTGTTGGCGTTGTTGGTGTATTACAGTTTGAAGTTATGGCTGATAGAATAAGAACAGAATTCAATATACCTGTTATGTTTGAGCCTACTCAATATTATACAGCTCGCTGGATAAAAGCTAGTGATAATGCTAAGCTAAATAAGTTTATTGACACCAATCAAGCAAATATTGCTAAAGACCACGATGGCGAAACAGTATTTTTAGCTAGAAACGCTTGGCACTTAAATAAAGCAAAAGAAGATTTTCCAGACGTTGAATTGAAAACAACTAGAGAACAAGTATTTTAAATCTCATTATCATCTTTTGGATTATGCTTAACCCATTCTTTGGGTGTTTTGCATTTGGTTTTTATATTAGCGCTTCTAAAAGCCATATCAGCATAAGCCATGTAGTAGCTTAATGAAGCTTTATCTTTTGTTTTATCTGCTTGTCTTATGAGATATTTCATAGCTGAGCATAATTCTTTTTTATCATCTTTTGATAAATCAAGGTTATCAAAACAAACCTCAGCTTCAGATATATCTGCAACTCTTTTAATTACAAAAGGTTTAATAGAGGCGTCTGATGTATTTAAGCAAAGACAGTGCTGTGAACCACTTAAACGCATTACAACAGCTTCTACCTCCTTACCATTTGGTAATATAACTCTATTTAGATTATGATTTTCATAAATATGTTTAAACCATAATACTAAATTTTCTTTATTTTCACGCTTTTGTACTTTTGCCTCACACTTTCTTACTTTATGAAAAATCTTGGCACAAGCTCTTGCTGTTAACTCTCTTTCGTGTTTAAGTTTTGGCATTGCTTCATTTTCTTTATATTCGAGATATGCGCAATCTATATATTTAGCTAAAGCTTTTAATACTTCTGTTTTATATATTGAAGAATTAAGACAGTAAGCCACCCTATTATTTACTCCTTTTCTTTTTACTATAATAGGTATTTCTTCACCATTTTCCAACTTACAAACATTATTTTTTCTATCATTATATAATTTTTGAAATAATGCTATCATTTCTGCTCTTTTTTTGGTACCTGAAACTTTTTTACCATTAACTTTAACATCATCCATTAAATGTAAAATATCTTGAGCGATAAGCTCTCCTTCTTTTTTATTTTCTATTTTTTGATCGGTGCAAGTTATATTATTTATTTTAGCAAATGCTTGTAATATTTCATCCCTTGGATAATCTGCTGTATTAAAATAACAATAAACTCCTCGTCCTTTATATTTTCTTTCAACAATTATTGGAACAACCTCTCCTGTCGATAATGTGCAGGTATTAATTTGATTATCATTTACCATCCTTTTCATTAATTTAAGTAAACGAGCACGCTTTAGTGATTTATATACAATATTTCCATTTTCATCAGTAACATTATCAAAAAATCTAACAACTTCACCTGCAATTAATTCTCCAATCTTTGGCGGTAATTTAACATTATTGTCCATATTGTCACCTTTACTTTTGTTTAAATATAATGGGATAATACCACATTTTTCACTATTATCAAGAAAAAATGTGACAAAAAAATATTGACTTATCTAAAAAATAATGTTATTTGCCTTACTTGCTAGGAAATTATTATAGCAATTTTTAACAATAAATTTATCCAATATGAAGAAATCTCGAATTTCTCACGTAGAAGACTCAAGTTTGAGTAGTCTTTCTACGATTTGTGAGGCAATAATCTTAAAACAATTTGAGATTATTACCAACACTGAGTTTACTCAGTGCCTTTTTGCCAAAACAGGCAGTTCTACCCTTATCACAAGACTTCTTGATAGAAGTGATTTATGCGATAAGGCTCAGCGAATAATTGCTGAGAGCGGTAAGTATTCATTCATCTCAAAGCTTCTTGAGAAAGAATGTGTTGGTAAAGATGCTTTGGACTTGATTGTTCAGTCATGCGACCCTGTGTTAATCTCTAAACTTGTAGAGAAGCAACACTTGGGCAACTTTGCCAAAAAAATGCTTAACCGAATTGATGACCACAAATTCATTATAAAGCTCCTTAAAAAAAGAAGCTTGAATAAGTGGGGACAACTTGTGATTGCTACTTCTGGCAATCATAAGTACATATCTAAACTTTTGTCGCAAAAACGTTTGGATGATGTAACACAGTGTCTTATTGCTAAAACTGGCAAACCTCAATTCATATTGAGACTTCTTAAACGTAAGCATTTAGGGGTTATGGCTCAATGTGTTATTGCAAGCACAAACAATAAAGATTTCATTTATCTCCTTCTAAATCGTCAAGATTTAGCCAATGAGGCTTTAGAGATTATTGACACCGATCTTGTTTTTAAATTTATTGAGAAAGTAAAATAAGCTTTCTTGATAATTAATGTGCTTTTACAGTATTTACTCTCTTGGCTATTCCCTCAAGGGAATAGCTTTCTAAGAGAGGGTTTTACATTGGATGTATTTTTATGCATCTTAAGTTTTGTATCTATTATTTATAACAAGGATGTGCATTCGTTGCTAGTCCATTAATTTAATCTAACTATGGCAGGTAAAAACACCTCTGAGGGAAACAATTCCCCAACGCTGAAGTGCTACGGTATGAGTACTTCTAATCAGCTTAATGCTGATGTTTGCAACACTATCTCTTCTGAACAGGTTGCTATTGTATTATCGGGTATTCGCTCGAAGATTCTTCAGCTTTTAAAGGCTGATTATCTAAGCGATGAAGCTCAACGTGAAATTGTATATACTTGTTCAAATGAGTATATCATGAAGCTTCTTGAACGATCGTCTATTGATAAATGGGCAGAGCTAATGATTGCTGTGTCTGAGAACAAGGTACTTATATCTAAGCTTCTCTTAAGAAATAAGATTAGCGTTGAGGCGCAAGTGGCTATTGCCGAGAGTGGAGTAAGATATTTTGTTCATTTGCTTCTTGAGAGAAACGACTTGTCTCGCAAAGCTCAATTTATTATCGCTAAGACTGGCGACAATGAGTTTATCTCTAAACTTCTTGAGAGAAAAGTTTTGGGAGCTCGTGCGATGATGGCGATTGCAAGAACAGGCAGTAATGAGCTTATCTCTAAGCTACTTGAGAGAGAAGACTTGAGCGATCTTGTAAAGATTCAAATTATCAAAATAGGTGAGCCTCAGTTTATCCTTAGGCTTCTTAAGAGAGATGATTTGAGCTATATTGTTCAGCTTCATATTGTTAGATGTGGTTGTCAAATGTTTACATTGATGATACTTAACAAATACGTGACTTTACAACGCAATGTAGCTATTGAGATTGCTTTGAGTGAGAATCCTATGGTTGTATCGATGCTTCTTAAGAAACGTTTTAGACGTGAAACTATTGAAGCAATAATAAAGGCAGGTGCTATCGAATTTACGATGCAACTTCTTAAGCGCGAGCATTTGAACCAGAGCTATCAACTAGCAATTGTGAGAACGGGTAATAAGAAGCTCATTTCTATGCTTATGATGAGAGAGTTTGGCGATGATGCTAAGCTAGAGCTAATTAAGAGTGGTTCGCCATTCATTGGTGATTTAATCAAAAAGGGAAACCTTAGTGACCATCACTTGGCAGAAATCATGAAGCTTGGTAATCCAGGGCTAAACGCCTTACTCATTGAGGCACTATCAGGCGATAAGGATCGAGAATTTATTGTCTCAGTCCTTAAACAGGGCAAGCCTGAGCGTATCGAGGTACTCATTCAGTTCTTAGAGGCTGATAATGAAAAGGAACTTAGGGAATCTATCATCAATATCTTTAAGGTATTTGGTGATAATTAACAGGTTAACCTAAAGCGTAATCTTTTTTGATTTACGCTAACTAACGTTAAAAGGCTGTTCTATTTGAACAGCCTTTTTCGTTTTTTTGCAAATAATATAATTCAAAATCAGCATGTTACCTCAAAAAAACAACACATCAAGACAAAATATGACAAAAAAGGTTGACAAATATAATAAATAATGTTAGTTTACATTTGATAACATATTACTAAGTAGCCTTAGAGGCATATTATTGTAATAGATTGTGTAACTAAAAAGGGAAAGCACACTATTAGGCTTTTCTTATAAAAACCAAGACATGGAAAAAAACAAAAAAATTGCGGGAAGCAATTCCCCAAAACAGGAGATCTTCAAGGAAGATACTTCTAAGATGCTTGCACTTGAACTCCTTCAGTGTGAGCATGTTAGCGCAGGCGCGCAGCTTGTAATTGCCCAGATGGGTGACACTAGGCTAGTTAAGAAGCTCCTGAAGAGGGCTGACTTGACAGCTGAGGCACAGCTTGCGATTGCAAAATCGTATAGCATTGGTGTCGTATCACAGCTCCTGAAGAGGGAGGACCTTGCAACCGAGGTTCAATGCTTCATAGCCGAAAGTGAAAACAAGCGGTTAATCCATAAGCTCTTAGAGCGAATTTCTGGAGGCGTATGCTTTGAAGCTCAGCGCTTGATTGCTAAGCGAGGTGATCACGATCTCTTGCTTCGCCTAATGGGGCAATATTCGCTGGATAATGAGGTCCAGTGTTCTATTGCAAGAACAAGGGATGAAATGCTCATCAGCATTCTTGTAATGGAGGAACTCTCCGATGAAGCTAAGATGGAGGTCATCATGAGTGGTTCGTCATTCATTGGTGATTTAATCAAAGAGGGAAACCTTAATGACCATCACTTGGCTGAAATCATTAAGTTAGGTGAGCCTGAACTAAACGCCAAACTCATTGAGGCGCTATCAGGTGATAAGGATCGAGCATTCGTTGCGGGTGTCCTTAAACAGGGAAAACCTGAACGCATCGAGGTACTCATTCAGTTCTTAGAGGCTGATCAGAAAGAGGAGCTCGAAGATGCTATCATCAATATCTTTAGGGTATTTGATGCTAAGTAACAGGAACGCGTGATCATTGAGATTTACCTAAACTAACAAAAAAAGGCTGTCCAATAGGACGGCCTTTTCGTTTTTATATATCTAGATCTTCTGCAAATTTTGCTCGTTCTATAATAAACTTAAACCTTTGCTCAGGGTCTTTACCCATTAAACGCTCAACTTGGCGCTTGGTTTCAAAGGCCTCATCACGCGCCTCTTCTGTGTTTGCTGTTGGAATAGTAACACGCAACAACACACGATTATTTTTATCCATTGTTGTTTCTTTTAATTGTACAGCACTCATCTCACCTAAACCTTTAAAACGGCTAATATCTGGCTTTTGATTTGCTTTAGCTTTTGATAAGATTTTGTCTTTTTCTTCATCATCAAGAGCATAATAGTTCTTGCCGCCAAAAACTATTTTATAAAGAGGTGGTGTTGCAATAAATAAATGACCATTTTCAATCAACTTTGGCATATATTGATAGAAGAATGTCATCAACAATGAGGTGATGTGCGCTCCATCAACGTCAGCATCGGTCATGATAATAATTTTTTCATAACGCAAATTTTCTTCTTTATAGTTGTCTTTTGTCCCACAACCAAGCGCTTCTATCATATCTTTGATTTCTTGGTTTTGGGTAATTTTATCAATACTTGCACTTGCAACGTTTAATATCTTACCACGCAATGGTAGTATGGCTTGCGTCATACGGTCACGCCCTTGTTTTGCAGAACCTCCAGCTGAATCTCCCTCAACAATGAATATTTCAGTATCTTCAGCTGCTGATTTAGAACAGTCAGCTAATTTTCCAGGCAAGCGTAGTTTTTTAGTTGGCGATTTACGATTTTGAACCTTTTCTTCTTTTCTTTTTTTACGAAGTTCTGCTCTTGCTATTACATATTCAATTAAAGCTGTTGCATTTTCTTTATCAGATGATAGCCAGTGGTCAAATGAGTCTTTTACTGCTTTTTCAACTAAATTTACAGCTTTTGATGATGTTAATTTATCTTTTGTTTGACCTTGAAACTGAGGATCTCTAATAAATACAGAGAGCATAATGGCTGCATCACTTAAGAAATCATCACCAGTAACATTTGCAACTTTTTTAATGTTTGCCATATCTGCATATTCTTTTAAGCTTTTTAATAATGCAGATCTAAATCCTTGCTCGTGTGTACCTCCAAGTGGGGTAATTACGGTATTACAATAAGAATTACAAAAACCTTTTTCATCATCTGGCCATGTGATTGCCCACTCTACTTTCCCCTCATCTCCAGCAAGCTCTCCCTCACCTGAAAATGGATTTCTATTAACTGTTAGACGAGTGCCTATTTGATAATTTAAGAAATCAAGCAACCCATTAGGGAAATTAAACTCTGTTGTTTCAGGAATATTATCGCCCTCTTTTATTAATGATGAGGCACATTTCCATAAAATTTTTATACCTTTGAATAAAAATGCTTTTGAGCGAGCCATACGATATATTTTAGTTGGAACAAATTTATTGTCAGCACCAAATATATCTTCATCTGGTAAAAATGTTATACTCGTACCTCTTCTATTTGGAGCGTTTCCCACTAATTCTAGTTTTGTTTGAGGTCTTCCACAAGAATATTCTTGTCTATAAAGTTTTTTATCACGAGCAACTTCTACTATTAGCTTTTTAGATAAAGCATTCACAACAGATGAACCAACACCGTGCAAACCACCTGATACTTTATATGCTCCGCCACCAAACTTACCACCTGAGTGTAAAGTAGTTAAAATAACTTCAAGAGCAGATTTGCCTGGGTATTTTGGGTGATCATCAACAGGAATGCCACGACCATTATCGGTGATTGTTACTGATAGGTCTTCATTTACGCTAATTTCGATACGGCTTGCATGACCTGCAACAGCTTCATCCATTGAGTTATCTAATATTTCTGCAACTAAATGATGTAAAGCTTGTTCATCTGTTCCACCAATGTACATTCCTGGACGATGACGAACAGGCTCTAAACCTTCTAAAACTTCAATATCTGCTGCTGAATATTCTTCTTTGGCTGTAACTGTTGATCCCTCAAATAAATCGCTCATTTTTTCCTCTATTTTTTATATTTTCTTGAGGAAATATATAAGATTAAAACATGTAACACAAGTAAAATATTTGCAATATCCAACAAAAAACATCGTTTTTTATATATAATATCTGTTTAGATGGTAAAAAAAAGCTTGCAATTTAAATAATATAGAGGTATATAACGCAGTGCTTGGTAATGGTGCCAAGTATTTAATTAATTCACACGCAAGCGGTTGCGGTAAGTTTTATGAGAGTAAAATTTTACGCTCCGGTGTTTTCGCTCAATGTTATGAAAATTAACTTTTAAGCAAAACTTTTAAGCTTGCGGAGGTTTAACCGGAAAATAAAGGAAAATAAAAAAATGACACTTCCTACTTTTACTTTACGTCAACTTGTTGAAGCTGGCGTACACTTTGGACACCACGCTCGTCGTTGGAATCCACAAATGGCTCCATATATCTATGGAAAAAAAGATAACGTTCACATCATCGATTTACAAAAAACATATCCAATGCTTTATACAGCTATGGCTGTTGCTCGTGATGTTGCTTCTAAGGGCGGTAAGGTTCTTTTTGTTGCTACAAAACGTCAAGCTCAAGATATCGTTAAAGAAAGCGCTGAAAGATGCGGACAATACTATGTTAACTATCGTTGGTTGGGCGGTATGCTCACTAACTGGAAAACAGTTAACAAATCTATCAACCGTCTCGTTAAATTAAACGAAATGGAAGAAAAAAATGCTTATGAGGGATATACCAAAAAAGAAATGCAAAACATTAAAAAAGAACAAGGTAAACTTGCTCTTTCTTTGGATGGTATTAAAAACATGGGTGGTCAACCAGATTTGTTATTCGTTATCGATACTCCAAAAGAATCTTTAGCTATTAAAGAAGCTAAAAAATTAGGTATTCCAGTAATCGGTATTACAGATACAAATGCTAACCCTTATGATGTTGATTATCCAGTTCCTGGTAACGACGATGCAATCAGAGCTATTCAGCTTTATTGCGAATTAATTTCTTCTGCTGTTTTAGATGGTATGCAAGCTGAAATGGCTGCTCATGGCGTTAAAGTTGAAGACGCTGTAGCTGGTGAAGCTTTCGCTGAAAAAGCAGAAAACGCTTAATTTAAGCATTGTTGGCGACGATGTTAAAGTCGTCGCCTGTTTTTTATTTTTTTTTATAAGGGGAATGATGATGGCTGAAATTACCGCTAGTATGGTAAAAAGTTTAAGAGAAACTTCAGGTGCTGGCATGCTTGATTGTAAAAAAGCACTTGTTGAAACTAATGGTAACATGGAAGACGCTATTGACTGGTTACGTAAAAAAGGCTTGGCTTCTGCAGCTAAAAAAGCTAGTCGTATTGCTGCTGAAGGTTTAGTTTCTGTTTATGTTGAAGGTAATCAGGGCGCTGTTGTTGAAGTAAACTCTGAAACAGACTTTGTTGCTAAAAATGATATTTTCCAAGATTATGTTGAAAATTCTGCTAAAGCAGCTCTTGCTGTTAAAGGCGATGTAGAAGCTTTAAAAGCTTTTGTTTGCCCTGTTAGTGGAAAAGATATGGGCACTATTTTAACTGATATGATTGCTAAAATTGGCGAAAATATGAACTTAAGAAGAGCTCAATATTTATCTGTTGAAAACGGTGTTGTTGCTTCTTATATGCACAATGCAGCTAAAGCTAACTTAGGTAAGATTGGTGTATTGGTTGCAGTTGAAGGAAATGCTGACAATTCTAAGATGCTTGAACTTGGTAAACATATTGCTATGCACATTGCTGCTACTAACCCTATTTCTTTAAATATTGCTGAAGTTCCTCAAGAAGCTGTTGCTCGTGAAAAAGCTATCTTTTCTGAGCAAGCTTTAGCAAGTGGCAAACCAGCTAATATTGTTGAGAAAATGGTTGAAGGCCGTATCCGTAAATATTATGAAGAAGTTGTTCTTGAAGAACAAAACTTCATTATGGATCCAGATAAGAAAGTTAAAACTGTTGTTGAAGAGTTTGCAAAAGAAAACAATGCAGAAGTTGCATTAAAAGGTTTTGTATGCTTCAAACTCGGCGAAGGGCTTCAAAAGAAAGAAGAAGACTTTGCTGCTGAAGTTGCTGCTCAACTTGGTCAATCAGCTTAATTTTCTTTATAGCTTTTTAAAAGGTCTAGCTATTTGCTAGACCTTTTTTGTTTTAGTTATCTTGAAGCCTAAACCATTCTAATTCTAAATCTGTTATCTCATCTTCTATGGATTTTAATTCTTTTTGAAGAGATATAATAGTTTTTCCATCTATTGTTTTGGTAAACTCTTCCATTATTTTTGATTTCTCAATTTCTTTTTGTTTTATTTTGTTTTCAATTTCTCTTAATTTGATACGTTCTTTTCTGTCTTCTTTGCTATTTTTGCTTTGAACTTTATTAGTATTTTGAGGTATATTTTTAATTTCTTTTTCACCTTTGTTTAGCAGTAAATTACGATAGTCATTTAAGCTTCCATCATATATTGTGCAGGTTTTGTTGTCTACTAACCATAGCGTATCTGCCACCAATTCAAGCAAATAAAAATCGTGTGATATGATTATTATTGCGCCATTATATTGATTAATTGCATCAGCTAGAGCTTTACGCCCTTTCATATCTAAATGGTTTGTTGGCTCATCAAATATCAATATTTCTGGTGCATTTAATGACATACTGGCAAATAATAGCCTTGTTTTTTCGCCACCTGACAAATCTTTTATTTTGGTTATCGCCTTTTCTTTTTCCAAACCAAAACGAGCAAGATGAGAACGAGCATTCTTTTCCATAAAATCTGGCTGTATACTTAAAATATATTCCGTTGGAGTTAGTTCTAGTGGCAATACCTCTGTTTGTTTTTGATGAAAATATCCAATTTTTAATTTTTGTGACTTAACAATATTACCGGTAAATGGTTTTAATTGGCTTGAAAGCATTTTAACCAAAGTTGATTTACCATTACCATTTTTACCCAAAAGAGCTATTCTATCATCTTGATTTATATATAAATTCAGTTTTTTCAGCACCACATTATCATCATAACCAACAGAAACATCTTCGGTTTTTATTAAAGGCGATGGAAGTAAATTTACTTCTGGAAATGTAAAATTATCAGAGTGTTCTTGCGCTACCTCACTTATATCCTCCATTTTTTCTAGCATTTTAAGCCTACTTTGTGCTTGTTTAGCTTTACTTGCCTTATAGCGAAATCTATCAACATAGGATTGTAAATGAGCCTTTCTTTGGCTTTGTTTTTCTATTGCTTTGGAGGTTAGTTCAATTTTTTGATTATATTGCCTTAAAAAGCCATCATAATTTCCTTTATATGTAACAAGCCTTTTGCCTTCAAAATGTATAATAGATGTACAGATATTATTTAAAAAATCTCTGTCATGACTAATTATAAGTAATGTTTTTGTATAGCGCTTTAAGTAGTCTTCTAGCCAAATTATTGCTTCTATATCTAAGTGATTGGTTGGTTCATCAAGAAATAATATATCAGAATATTTAAATAGTGCTCCGGCTAAATTTAATCTCATTTGCCAACCACCTGAAAACTCTTTTACTTTTCTTGATAAATCTTCATTACTAAACCCTAATCCTTGCAATATTTCAGCGACCTTTGCTTCTGCTTGATCTGCCTCTATCATCTTTAGTTCTTCATGAATTTCAGCAAGCTCAAATGGTGACGCTGTTTTTTCTTTTTCTCTTAGCTTTACTAAGCGAATATCTTTGCTTATAACATAATCTAGGATTGTTTTATCTAGATCTTTATTTTCAATTTCTTGTTCTGCAAATGATTTTATTTGCCTTGATGGAATAACTACTTCTCCAAGGCTGACTTCGTGTTCACCTTTTAGGGTTTTAAACAGCGTGGTTTTACCACAACCATTTGCCCCAAGTATCCCCACTTTTGCCCCATCATCTATCTGGGCTGATGCACTTTCGAGCAAAAACTTTGATGCTATTTGTAAAGTTATATTTTCTATTTTTATCATCTTATTAATTCTTATATTTTGGGTAATTATTTTTGTATTTTTCTTCAACTTCTCTAAAACTCATTGGATTTTTAATATCGATATTTAGTATCAAAGAAGCCTCTATTGGTGTAAAGTGAAAATCATCAAAACTTTTAGCTTCTAAATTCTGACGTGGAGGCTCTACATCTGAAAGTGGACTTTTTTTCATGCGCTTTTTTAGTTTATACATAAATCTTTCCATTATTTTATCATTTTTTATACTATTATCATTATGGAAAAAGTAATATTTATAATCTATTGCTGTTCCCTCGGGATGTCCTCTTTTCTTTTTATGAATAAACTCTTCAAAAGATTTTATAATATAATGATTTATGCGCGCTTTATCTCCTGATATATTATAATTAAGCATAAATTTAACAGGTTTATGATATTCGTTAACACTTAACCCTTCTACTTTTACATAATGATTTGCTCCGAAGTTGTTGAAATTAACAACTTTTTTGGGTTTAACTATTGATTTTACAGTATGGTTTAAGTTTTTAGCATGTGAGGTAAACGTTTCTGTTATTAAACTAAAATTGCGAGCAAAAAGATTATTGTCTCCATAATTCATCCAATGTAAGCTCACCTCTGATACGTCTTCAAAATCTTTTAAAAATGCTTTCATATTTCTTTTTTGAATTGGAACCAAGTATTCATCCAAATCAATTATTGCAAGCCAATATGTATCATCTTTATAAGTATTTATAATTTTTTCATAGCATTTTAGTTGTTGATTTATACCAGGTGTTGGAATATATGTGATTATCTTTTTATCAATGTATGGTTTTAGGTATTCTTTTGAACCATCGGTGCTATCATTATCGCACAAATAAAAATGCTCAACTCCTTGCAAAATATGATATTCAATCCACTCTTTTAGATATGGCTTTTCATTTTTCATAATTGCTGCAACACTTAAATAATGTGTTTTGGGAGCAAATACTTTATATGAAGCAAATAGTATTGCTCCTAACAATAAAACGCATATTAAAAAATATTTTAATAGGGATTTTTTCAAATAAAATTCTCCATAATATTATGTTGGTTACATGCATCTTTAACTAGCAGTGTGGTCGTTGGTGCTTTTGAATATTTTTGAAATAATATGCCATGACCTAAGCACAATCCAAAATTAATATTTAGCTCTGTGTTTTTTGAGTTTAGATATTCTGCTTGAGAAATTGGATCACAAAGTGGACCTTTTAATTTGTCTGAAATATCTTTAGCTTCTAGTTTTGATTCTTTGCAATGAACGATATTTACATTAAGACCTTCATTTTCTAGTATATTTTTTAGGTTTAAAGCATATTTATACACACTAAAACATGATGCTATACCTATGCTTTGGTAATTATTAAGCTTTATGAAAGATATGAGTTCTTTTAGTCTTGAGGCATTTTTTGACCTATCAGTTAAACACATAAACTCTTTATCTTGTGTAGTATATTGTCCTTTTTCCATGTGGTCCTTTTTTAAAGTTTTTTAATATTTTAAATTTATACTACAATAACTAAAAAATAACACAAGACAAATACTAATAGTTATTCTATGATTATTTGTGTTTAAACTAAGGGTTTGTAATTATGAGTAAATATCTTTCTTTTGTACCATTAAGCATGTATAATATTGCTGCTTTTTTAAGATCTCAATTGTTTTTATTGCCTGTTTTATTGTTCTTTTATCAAGAAAATGGACTTTCTGTTGGAGATTTTTATTTAATACAGGGGTTAATTGTATTTTTTGCCTTTTTATTTGAAATTCCTGCTGGATATTTGGGAGATATTTTTCCTAGAAAATATATTTTAGTTACTGCATATGCTTTATTTTTAGGGCGCCTTTTTTTATGGATATTTTTTAGAGGTTTTGAAATAATTTTAATTGGTGAGTTTTTATATGCTTGCTCTAAAGCCTGCTTTGATTCTGTTTCTTCGTCATTTATATATGATATATTAAAAGAAAATAATGAAGAAAAGAAGATGGTTAAAGCTTATTCTAATTTTAATGCTGCTATGTATATTGGTACGGGAATAGCGGCTCTTTTAGGTGCTGGCTTATATGAAAAATTAGGTTCACATACGTTACTTATTGCTGAATTTATTATCTATTCAACAGCAATTTTATTACTTGCATTTTTGCCTAATGCACATAAACCTCTTAAAGAAAACATTATTGGAATCAAAGAAAGATTAAAGAAGTTTTATGTTGCTGTTAGCTATATTCTTAAATCTCACAGATATTGCTATTTAGTATTGTTCTCTGGCTTTATGGTTGGTGTATCACACTTTTTCTTTTGGAGCTTCCAACCTTTAATGAAAAGTTCTGGAATTAATCCTTCTGTATCATTAACTGACCTTGCTGATAGTATTGGTTGGGATGCGAGAGTTTTTGGAGAGACAGTTTGGAACTATTTAATTAGTCTTAATTGGCTTGACTATATCAAGGTTATGGGTGTAGTGATTTTTATAAATAATGTTATTCGCTCATCATTTAGTTATTTTGCTGCAAATGTTGCAAAAAAGATTTCATTATTTAAATTAGGTAATATTTCCTTTATAATGGAAGTTATCGGTTGTGCTTTATCTTTTATTTTAATGAAAATGGGACACATTAGCCCTCTTAATTGTTTGTTATTTATTATCTTTTTGTGTGTATGTATTGGTTTACAATTGATGTTTACTATTTCACACATTAGCAGACTTCATAGGCTTATAAATCCTAAAATACGTTCTTTGTCTTCATCTGTAAATATGATGATTGGACGTTTAATGACTTCTTTAATGCTTATGTCACCTAAGTTTTTATTAAAGAATGAGGGAGCTGTTGAAGGTATTAGAGTAATTGACATTTTTTGGATTTATGCTCTTATTTTTATACCTATTGGCATATATTTCATATATAAAATATATAAAAATAATGTATTAGCCGAAAATTCTTTGATGAACGTTAGCGAAGATAGAGGTTAGTTTATGCTTTTTAAAATTGCCCTATGTATTCTTTTTTGTTTCAAGATATCTTTGGCGCACGCCTTAGATTTGGGACTTAAGATCTCTGCTGATGAAAGATGGGGGGCATGGGGCGATTATATTCTTGGTCAAGATTTAAAGCTTGGGTTTGAAGAATTAGGACATAACGTTATTCCTTCTTATATTAATAACTTTTATCCTAAAGAAGCTCTCAATACTGATATTGACGTTTATATGCATGGATTTGTTCCTTTTAATCCATTACCAAACAAAAAAAACATATTATATTTATATTACCCTTTATCTACATCTCAAATGCATAAGTATAAAAACTTACAAGGTGTTGTTGAACCAGAATGGTATTCTTTACAAACGGAACTTTCGGATTATGATTTAATTGCTGTTGCATCATATAAATATCAAAAAGAAATAGAAAAGCTTGGAATTAAAACAATATTTACTCCACAATTTACTAACCCTAAAAAATTTTATTATGAATATGATACCTCAAAAGCTTATGATATTTTGTTTGTTGGAAGACCTGGGTATGAGCGTATTAGCGCTAAATGGGCGATTGAGAGTGGATTTGAGGTAGCTCTTTTTGGTAATGGATGGCAAAATAAAGCTCCAATTGAGTTTTATAAAGGTGAATATATTGATAATGAGGAGTTACATAAATATTATTCTTCTGCAAAAATTGTATTAAATGACACAAGAACAGATATGAAAAAAACAGGTTTTATAAGTAATCGTGTTTTTGATGTTACGGCAAGTGGTGGTTTTTTAATTTCGGATTATATGGAAGAGATTGAACACCTTTATGGCGATAGTATTCCTATGTTTAAAACAAAAGAAGAGCTAAAAGATTTATTAAATTATTATCTTGCGCACCCAGAAGAAAGAAAAGAAAAAGCAAAGAGAGCTCAAGCAATTACATTAAAAAACTATACAAATAAGGTTATTGCTAAAAACATTATGGATAATATAAAAAGCGAGAAATCAAAAAATGATGAAACGCTTGATTACACTAAATATGTTGTTGAACTACCTTTTTCTAGAAACAATAAGGCGATTGGCGATTACTGGCTTATAAATGACTTAGTTAGTGGATTTAAAAATAATAATGCTGATATAAAAGAATATTTTTTTGAAGAAAATAGCTTTGGTCATGATAATTTTTATAAAAATGCAGGGAATTTGATATATGCTCAATTTAAATTTAATTACTTTGATGATATTATAAATAATAATAAAAATAAGATAATTTATCTTTATTTTCCAACATATATTCCTATAAAAAACAAATTTAAGAACACTAAAGATAGTTTTAAATATAATACCAACATTGAGCTTAATAACTATTTAGAATATTTTGATGTGGTTGCAACTCCAGCAAAAAAAACTTATGAAACTTTGAAAAAATATGGCTACAACACGTCTTTTATTACTCAGTTTACTAATCCTAATAAATTTAAATATGAATATGATGAGAACAAAAAAACAGAATTATTATTTATTGGCTCGACATGGTATGAAAGAGAGAGTGTTAAATATGCTGTTGAACTGGGATATGATGTTAGTGTGTATGGTTTGAATTGGCAAGGAAAGATTCCCAATAAGTATATTAAGGGTGGTTTTATTGATAATAATGAAGTTAATAAATATTATAGCTCTGCTAAAATTGTATTGAACGACCATGCAGAAGATTTAGAAGCAATGGGACTAGTTATTAATAGAATTTATGACGCAACTGCAGTGGGGGCTTTTGTTATATCTGAATATAGCCCTTATATTGAAGAAATATATGGCGATAGTATTCCTATGTTTAAAAATAAAGAAGAATTTAAAAATTTAGTTGATTATTACTTAAATAATCCAATTGCTCGAACAAATAAAGCGGCTATAGCGCAAGCTATTACTTTAGAAAATCATACTAACACTATGATTGCGCGTAAAATAATTGATATTTTTGATAAACTACAAAAAGGGGATTAAGATGAAAAGAAATTATATGACATTGGCTATTTTTTTATGTTTTGCCTCTTTATTGGTAGGACTTGTAATAAAATATTTTCCTTTTAATTCAAAAAAAGGTGTACTTGATGATAATATTTTTATACACACCAATTTTGAAGAAAAAAGTGATGCTTATAAAAAAATTAAACATCTTGCTAAGTCTTTTAATAAAATTGGGGCTAAAGCTAAAATTTTGTCTTTTGAGGAAAAGGAAAGTAGCGAATATAATATTTATATTGTAAATGATATAACAAATCTGCCTAAGGTTAAAAATTTGGATGCTATTAATATTTTATGGTGCCCTTATATTGCTTTTAATGATGACATTGAAAGCTTTAGAGATTTTGATGTAATTGTTGTTAAATCAATGTCTTCTTTTAGCCACTTAAAGGCAATAAATGCTCGTGTTGCATTTATTCCAGATGCGATTGATATGAAAAAAGTTGATAAAAAAACGAATAACAGAATTTTATATTACGGAAATAATAATAATGCATTTTCACTCGTTATGTATTTAACTAAAGATTATGATATTGATATTATAGGAAAAGGATGGAGCTATTCTGACGTTAGAAAAAAAGTAATAAAAACAGAACCTAAAAATGATGATTTTTCAAAATATGATATTGTACTTATTGACCAAACAGAGGAAGAAATTATGAATAACATTGTTAACTCTGATTTGATTAAGGTTTTGGAAAATGGGGGCGTTCCTGTTGTTAGATTTAACCCTGGCATTAGTGATTTGTTTGATGATAGGGTTATCATGTATTATAATGAAGAAGACTTTCATAAAACAATTAACGACATTGTTAAAAATAAGAATATTATTAGGGATATGAAAAACGCTTTATATGCAAGGCTTGATGATTGGAATTCGCTATCTGTTGCAAATAAATTTACTGAAATATTCCAAATTATGAAGAAAAAACGTATAAATTAATGTTTTTTAAGATAAAATGCTTGCAATTTAAAAAAATATGAGTATAGTTTCGGTGTCCTTGCCATGAGAATTGTTTTCATGGCTATACATTAATTTTGTTGAGAATCCATAAGGAGAATTTTAATGACTAAATATGAGAGTATGTTAATTGCTCGTCAAGACCTTGGTCAATCTCAAGTTAATGACATCGTGGCTACTTTGTCTGATGCTATTAAAAAAGAAGGTGGCGAGGTTGTTAATGTTGATAACTGGGGTTTGAAAAACCTTGCTTATCGCATCAAAAAGAACCGTAAAGGTTACTATGTTGTATTAAACATTTCTGCTCCAGCAAATGCTATTTTTGAATATGAGCGTCTTGCTCGTTTGAATGAAGATATCATTCGCTATATGACAGTTAAAGTTGAAGAATTCGGTGGCAAAAACGAAGAAGAAGCTGCTGAAGTTGAAGCTAACTAGGAGTTTAAGAGATGGCAAATAAAGCATTTTTTAAGAGAAAAAGTTTTAGTGACAATCCGAATTTTACGATTGATTACAAAGATACAAAGTTTCTTTCTCGTTTTATTTCTGAAAAAGGCAAAATTATGCCTAGCCGTATAACTAACGTTTCTGCTAAGACACAAAGAGAAATTTCTCGCGCTGTTAAGCGTGCTCGTTATGTAGCTTTGTTGCCTTATGTTGCTAATTAAGGAGTAAGGCTCATGGAAATAATTCTTTTAGAACACATTGAAAAATTAGGTAAAATGGGTGATAGAGTTAATGTTAAGAGTGGTTATGCTCGTAACTATTTATTGCCTAAAAATAAAGCATTGCGTGCAACAGAAGCTAACATTGCTTATTTTGAAAAACAAAAAGCTGAATTAGAAGCTCGTAATAAAGCATTATTCGAAGAAGCTACAAAGAAAGCTGAGGAATTAAACGGTTTCGCTGCTGTTTTAGTTCGTCAAGCTGCTGAAACAGGTCAATTATATGGATCTGTTACTATTCGTGATATTGCAAGCGCTGTTAATGAAGCGGGTTTTTCTTTAGAGCGTCGTTTTGTTGCTTTGGATAAGCCTATTAAATATCTTGGTGTTTACCCAGTTAAATTAAGTTTACACCCAGAAGTTTCTCAAACAATCTTGGTTAATGTTGCAAGATCTGCTGATGAAGCTAAAAAACAAGCTAAGGCTTATAGCAACGAAGAAGTTGCAGAAGCTAACTAATTTTTTCGTTAGTTTTATTAAAAAAGTACCACTTATTTGTGGTACTTTTTTTGTATAGATATGCGTTGGGAGAAGAGTTGATTTAATTTGATTTTTGTTATATCTTATGATAAAATGGTGTAGTTCATAGATTGGAGTTAGTTATGCCTGAATATATAGAAAATGATGTGAGAGATGTTTGTTGTGATATATATCGTAAAAGTATTGCAGGATTGCTATTAAAAAAAGATGCAGATTATCTTGAAACTCTGTTTTTACAGACAACTAGAAAATATCTTACTCGAGAATCGCAAGAAATTAAAGATAAGACAAATCAAGGAAGAAATGTAGAAAGATTACAAAATATAATTAGAAATTTATGCCAAGGATCACACCCTGCCAACCAAGAAATAAAAGAATTTTTGTTAAAAAAAAGGTATATAATAGAAAATAACGGACATATAGAATTTACACCATCATTTATATTACAAACACCGGATAACGGTTTTATAGGAGGTCATACAAAATCTGATAAAGATGGTAATATCCTTATTGTTATGAACCAACAAATGGCAGAAAGAAGTGATGATAGTTTAGCTGTAGCTTTGGGACACGAAATTTGCCATCAAATGATAGATGATAAACTTCAACAAAGTGTAACATCATCTGAAGTAGAAGCTCTTTGTGATATAGTAGGGTTAGTTGCAGCTAAAGGTGCTGGATATGATATCCGTGGAAAAATTGCGGAAGATGAAAAGGATTTTAGCCGAGAAACACAAAAACAAGTTTACGAATATTTTTATTCAGATCAGCCAGCAGAAATTATAGAACAAAAAGTTGATGAACATATGGAAAATATAGTTAATACATTTTATATACCCAAAAAACTAAAAATAATTGCAGAGTTTATTGATGAAAATATTCCTGTTGGTATAATCAAGTATCCAGATTTATCATTTGAAGATAAAAGAAATCTTTTTGAAGCAAGAAAATTTAATGGCGAAGATGCTGAATTACTTAATTCTGTTCTTGATAAATGTATGAGTTTAGTTCAAGAAAATGATCTAGGAAAAGTTATTTTAGATGGAGCAGAATATGGAAAACCTACAACAAAAGATAATTATACTGTTGAAGAAATTTATATAGGTAATAGAGGACGAACTCAAGGTGGGCATTGTGGTTTAATTTCTGCAATAGAAAATGATAAAAATCCTAATAATGCTCGTGGAGAGATTTACATAAATGAGGATTTTGTTAGAAATGTCGTCGCTAAGCTGGGCGAAGAAAATGCATCCATCTATCTTTCAAATGTTGTTGTTCATGAGTTTTTACATGGAAATCAAAGAAGAAGTAGTTATATAGTAAATGATGTGGAAAATTCTCGTTCAGGATTGGGTACTTCAAAAACATCTAAAGTATCAGTGCATCTAACATCAGAGCAAATGGAAAAAAAATATGAAGATGTACAAAAAAATAAAGAAGGATGGGTTAGAATGTTACTAACAGAAGCTGCATCTATGACAGCCGGATTGACTGTTTGTATGCAATTATGTGATGAAAAAAATAGAGATAGTATTATAGAATATGCAATAGAAGATATGAAAAATATCGGTAATGTATCAGATGACACATTAGAAAAATTAAAAGCTACATTAAAAGAAACTCCTAAAACAGAAGAAGAAAGACAGAAACAATCCTTGCTCTTGTTTAAAATAATTGTTAATGGAGAAATGGAACATCTAAGAGAGAATTGTGGCAATAAACCGTTAGGTATTAAATTTAGAGAATATGAAGATTTATTAGGTGCAACATTTAATGAAAAATTGTTTGGTCCTCGTGAAAATTTTGATAAAACAATCAACTGCATTGATGGATTAAATAAAACAAAAGAGAAAATATTCAAACCTATTATTCAAGAAACACAAAATAAAGAAAATCAAACATCGTCTGCTTCAATTGTAGATGTATATATTGATGAGAGATAAAAATCTTTATAATTAGAGCATTCATTATCAGATAATCAATAAACTAAACATTTAATACTCATTCCACTTTTTAATCAAAATCATATTTTTTTAGATAAATAAAAATATGATTATAAGATTTGATTAAATTTAAGTATAAAAAAGCTCTTCTTTTTACAGAAGAGCTTTATTGCATAGAATTTTAAGTACATTTTCCCATGCTGATTAATCTTAAACAAACTATGACATATTTGTCGTAGGTTATTTAATCAGAGATTGTTATCTTTTCGTTATTGATTGTTGATCTGCCTCCTAGGGGAATGGTTAAAATTGGGGAAGTGTGACCAAAATCAACATTTGCAACAATCGGAATATTTTTTAGTTTTTCTTTAGTGCTTATTACAAACTCTAAACCCTCTTTTGTGATTTTTGAGCCCTTTTGGAAGCGACCAATTACTAGTCCTTTCACATGATGAAAATCATCTTGATGCATTAGAGCTTGTAAGTCTCTATCAAAATCTGGTAAAGGCATTGCCTCGGTATCCTCTATGAATAAAATTGTATCTTCATTGAATTTACGACGATATGGTGTACCTAGTAGCAAATTATATGTACACAAGTTTCCTCCGGCGATTGTGCCCTCTGCTTTACCTTCATTTATTACCCAATATCCTTCGTTTGCTTCAAAATCTCTATTTTCTTGGTCTAAGAACCATAAATCATCACTCCATATTGGTGATGGAGTTAAATCATCTTTTCCTTCTTCTTGCAACATTTTAATCATGTGTTCAAATGTGTAATCACAGCCTTTTTTCATCCCTAGTGTACTATAATGTGGTCCATAATATGTAACAAGGCCGGTTTGGGCATGAATTGCATTTGAGATGGCTGTTATGTCTGAATATCCACAAAAAATCTTAGGATTATTTTTGATTAAATCATAATCAACATATTCTAGTAATTGGTTTGAGTTAAATCCTCCTATTACGGTAAAAATTGCTTTTACGCTTTTATCACTAAATGCACTATGAATATCAGCAACTCTTTTTTCTATTGATGATGAACCCATATAATCCCAATTTGTATCATTTGTATTAGGTGCAAAAACTACCTCTAACCCCAAGCTATTTAGACGTTCGGTGGCAATTTCTCTTGCATCTTTGCCAATCATTTTTAAGCCTCTTGCTGGGGCTATAACCATAACTTTATCGCCTTTTTTAAGCTTGTTTGGAATTATTTTTTGCATTTTTGCCTCCTTTGGTTAATTTATTCTTCCCAGTGTGCATGCACAAAGGTTACTGGTTTGATATCTGTTTTGTTTAATATACGTCTTCTTATCTGACCTCGTATAAAATCTTCTAGAGATGTTTTATGAGGTTGTTCTTGTAGTTTTTGTTCTATTAGTGGGGTTACTTCTTTTAGTATTTCTTGTTCTAATATATACCACTCATTTTCTTCTAAAATATCAATTGAGCTTATTTGTAATGATTTTAGCTCATAATTTTTACTTATAACAAAGCTAATAAATACACTACAATTATACATTAATCTGCGACGATTTTTAATTAACTCTGAGCCAAGCGAAACGCTGCGACCACGGTCAACACCCATTATTTCTGCTGTAATTTCTTCTATTTTTTCGATTTTACCTTTATTATATAAGCATATATCGCCGTTTTGAGCTGAAAAAACTTCATCAACACCACATTTTAATGCAAAGCGTTTATGCTCTCTTATTTGTCTTTTATCGCCATGTACTGGTAAAACAACTTTGGGTTTTAAGAGTTGATACATCTTCTTTAGGTCTTTTTTATTTGCATGGCCTGTGGTGTGGACTGGATAGTCTTCTACCGTGATGACATTTACGCCTTTTTCTAGCATTTTTTCTTGCATCTTTTCGATTTTATCTTCGTTTCCGGGGATAACTTTTGATGAAAAGATTACACTATCATCTTTTGTTAATTTTATGTATTTGCTCTCATCATTTGCGATTGTTGTTAGAGCACTTCTGTAATTTGCTTGTGAGCCAGTACAGATATATAGCGCCTTATCTGACGTTATACCTTCTGTTTGTTCTATGCTATGAATATTATTATATTCTGTTAAATAGCCACAATTTTTAGCATTTTTAACATTTGTTATGAGGCTTCTTCCAACTAGTACAGGTGTTCTTCCTGATGCATCTGCGGCTAAAATTAGGCTTTCTAGGCGCATGATATTAGACGCAAAACATGTTGCAATCAACCCACCTTTTACTTTTGGAATAATCTCTAAAAGATTATTTCTTATATCTTCTTCACTTTGTTGTGGAGTATCAACTAATACATTTGTTGAATCACATACAAATATATCTACACCTTCCTTTGATGCTCTGCTTAAAGCTCGTTTATTAGTTTTTACCATTGATAATTTGTTATCATCAAAGCGCCAATCTGTTGCATGCAAAATATTGCCATGTGCTGTTTTGATGTATAATGCAGATGTTTCTGGAATTGAGTGAGCTACAGATATAAATTCTACTTCAAACTCTTCTAGTTTTATTTTTTTCTTTCTATTTACAGAAATAAGAGGAACTATTTCTTCCATTTTATATTCGCTTAAGCGTTCTTTTATAAGCCCTAGAGCAAAGTCTGTTCCGTATACTGGACATTGAAGCGACGGCCATACTTGAGCAATAGCTCCCATGTGATCTTCGTGACCATGGGTTATAAATAAACCAACAATATCATCTTTATAATTTTCTAAAAACTCAGGCGATGCGTAGCACATATCCATACCTGGAAAATCATCATTTAAAAATCCATAACCAGCATCCACAACCATTATTTTGCCATTTGAGATATAGGCAAACATATTCATACCTATTTCATCTGCGCCACCTAGGGGTAAAAAATATATTCCTTCTTTTTTAAAATCACTCATATTTTATTCCTCTTTTTTTATATAAATATATCGCCGACTATTATTTTTTCTTCTTTTTTATCTGTAACTAGTATTAAAAAACCATTTTCATCTATTGTTTTAAATGTTCCTGTTTTAATATTGTTATTTATGACAATATTTATTGTTTGGTTAAGGTTTTGAGCTAGCTCTAGCCAATTTTTTCTTATACTTTCAAAACCATTTATTTGGTATTGCTCATAATCTTTATCAAAGTTTGATAAATAGTAGCTTAAAAAATCTATACGGTCAAGTGTAATCCCATGTTCTTTTAAGGAGGTTGCTTTATACAACTTTGTTTCATCTAATAATGGTGTTGTTTCTATATTAACCCCTATTCCTATGCACCAGTGATTTTCCTTTATATTTTCAAAAATTATGCCTGATATTTTTTTGTTTTCTACCATTATATCGTTTGGCCATTTTATTTTTATATCAACACTAGGAAGATGCTCTTTTATTGTTTTTGCAAGGCTTAAGCCAGTTAGGCAAACAAGATGACTTAGCTCATTTGGAGATATTTTTATATCATAACTAAAATATAGATTTCCATTATTTGAAACCCATCTTCGTCCCATTCTTCCCCTACCTTTAGTTTGCGTTTTTGCGGTTATTATGATTTTATCATTATTGTTAATATGTTTTTTTAGCTCATCATTTGTTGATGAGATTTTATCATAATCAAACCATGTTCTATTTTGTATTATTTTATTTGATATAGATGACATTAAACATATCCTTTATTGTTTCTATTATGCCAAATATGTTAAATGATGCTATTATAATGAGCATGATATTTAACAAGGTTATTAATAAAACTGTTTTATTTTCTGTATCATAATTTTTAATTTTTTGCTCAAAATATGCTGTTTTTATTATCTCTAAGTACGATTTTGCAAGAATAAAGAAAAATAGCATTACTATACTTAAAATGATGTATTCTTTCTCTACTAAAAATGCATCTATAAAACTATATGTGGCAAGAAAACCAGCAAGTGGTGGAAGACCTAGAAACGAAAAAATACTAATTAATAGCGCTCTTGTTGTGTGTGGACGAGTTTGAGCATAGCCAGATAATGATGGTAGCGAACTTAAAAACTCGCCATGACTTTTTAGGTTATAAAACACTATATAAATACCATTTAAGGCTAGCAGATAGGTTAAAAGATAAATAAAAGAGCTAAAATCTGCATTTTTATTGAAAAATGATAATAAAAGCATTATCACACCAAAGTGATACATTCTTCCATAAGCATATATGCGATATAGATTAATTCTCGAGTTTGCACCTATTGCACCTAGTATTATAGAAAAAATTGCAATTATTAAAAATGCAGTCGATAAATATTCATTATATGGAAATAGCAAGTATTCCTTTAGTTTTATCAAAACTCCCCATTGTATTAGTGGTATAATTATAGAAAAATAATGACTTACAGGAAGGATTGATTTGGCAACTTTTTCTTCTACCATTAAATGGAATGGTGCAATATCTAGCATATATAATATAGGAATTATCATAAAAATTATAGCAAGGTACATTTTTATATTATTACTAGATGAGGTAAATAGCTCTTTTAATAATGAATATTCGGTTATGTGTCCGGTTGTTATATAAAGATAGATATATCCGCTAATTGAAAATAATATCACAATTAGAGATATTACTAAATAGCGTTTAGATGCATCTTGTGATATTTTATCATAATTTAGACTTTGCAAGCGATAGTTTATGTATATCAGTAATGCAATTCCCATTAATGTAATTGTTATATTTATTGATGTAAGTAACAGATTTGAAATTAAAACAGATGTTAGGATTAATATTAAATATTTGCATCCGGTCTTATTTTCTAGCATAAACCATGATGAAGTTACGATGAATATTATATATGTGAAAAATCCTATGACTAGCTTAAATAATAATGTGTAGGAGTTATTTTCAAAATATTGAGGAGCAAATGTTTTGTTATAAAACAATATGCTAAAAAACATAGATACTATTAACCATATTCTTGCGGTTTTGGCATAAATTTTATTTGTATCATAACCTAAAATATAGAGAATGAGTAAATTTATCACTCCAAATATTAGTGATGCCTCAGAAAGTGTGTATATGTATTCGTGTAGCATAATTTCTCCCTTAGAACACAAACCATAGTGGTTTTAAGAATGATAAAAATAAAATGATTGAGCATATTATGTATATTATAAAATGAAAATTTGGAATATCCATTTCTAATACACAGCTAGATGTTGCGTAAGTTTTATCTTTTTGCTTATATAACTCCTCAAGGAGTGCTATACCTACAACAATTAAGGATAACATTACAAAAATTCCTAATATCAAATTATGATTAAAAATTTCTGAGATTATAATAAAATTATTCCAAAATAGTGGTGTTATAGGTAAACCTATACCTGCTAAGATGAATAATGATATACATTTTGAAGTTTTAGGCATGTAGCAAAGAACACCTGCTGAGCTATATATATCTAGCTTTTTCTTTTGAGTTTCTATATGGCTTATTAAAAAAGATAAAACCGTTATAATAATTATGTATGAAAACAATGAATAACCTATATTTTGTTTTAGGGTATTTGTTGGCATAAAAATACCGATTAAATACAATAAATAATATATTGTTGAATATGCGTATAATTTATATCTCATATCTTTATTACTCAAGCTTATTAGAGCTATAAAGAGCATTGTTATTATACATATTGTTTCAAAAATGGTAGAATATTTAGCTATTGTTTCAGGTAGTGTATTGGGCCAATAACGCATAAAACCATATAAGCCCATTAAAGGAATTGTATTACTAATTATAAACACTAAAGGATTTTTTATTCCAGCACTTATAGATGATATCCAATAATGAAATGGCCAGATAGGTAAACGAGATATAAATGCCAAAAATATACTAAACCAAACTATATATTCTTTAATTCCCCCAATATTTATATTTCCTACTGTATTAAGAGGAATATTGCTCTTTTTTAACTCGCAAATTAATACTGTTGCGATTAGTAATAAAATTGCTCCGATTAAATTATATATACTAAACTGAACAAAAATATTCTTTTTACTCATACTAGAATAGCTACTTATTAAAATAATTAACGGAGTACTTACAGATGCAAAAAATACATAAAATGATATAACATCTGAGGCTATAAAATATCCATTTAAGAAACTTATAAATAGTAGCTCTGATGATATTAATGTTTTAGAAAACTCTGACTTTTTATCCATAAAAAGCTCGGCAATTAAGAATGATATGTTAGTACTTAATAACAAAAGCATCGACAAGATATCTACACCTAAGAGAATATCTATTTCTGGATTATTAAGCCATGTGTATTTTTCTATTATTTGTATCCCTTGCTTATTTATGTCTAATAGAGAAAACACATACAGTATTACACATATATTTATGCATAATGACCATATGGAAACACTATATACGTTTTTTGATGAGTAATTTTTATCATTTTGAATGCTTAATGTAAAGAAAGCACCAAATAACGGAATTAAGATTATTAGCAATAATAAATGTAAACTCATGGCAATTTTACTTTATAAAATGAAATGATAAAAATTATAACACCTATAAGCATATATAGTATAGCTGTTGTATAACTTTTTTTGTTAAACATAAAAAAGAGTGATATTGCGCTTCTGTTTATATAGCCTGTAGTATTTTTTATTACTCTTTCGTAAAAAACTGTATCTATTAGCAACCACATCATTCTACTTATATACATTATGGGAGATGTTAACAGATAATAATGTATATGATAACTTGCTTCTTTATCCTGCAAGAAGTTTATGTTATACAATTTTCTAAATTTAGAAAAAACTGGCAAGCCTATTGAAACAATAAACCCTATCATTATTGCAAAATTAAGGTAATTGTATGCCTTAAAGTGATATGTTGCAATCGATATTAAAATAAAATTGATTATAAATGCTAATATTCTTAATGGATTTTCATTTAGAGAATCTAGGCGTCTATTTAGTGGTGATTTATATATATGATTTAGCACTATTGCAATACAAAGAGATATTAAACTAGCGATATAAATTGGCGTATTAGATAATAAATGCGTTGATATTTTAAGACTTAAAGTTATAAATAAGTTAGTCAATAATGTAATCAATACAAGCGTTGCAAACATTGGCTCTTTATTTTGCTCTTTGGCATTAATCATTTCACTTATATTATTTTCCCTATTTTGATATAGATAAATTTTAAAGAACATTGCATTATATAAAAACATAAAGATGTAATAATATGAAAACAACACATTCCACTCAAAGGTGTTTTGATATAGCATTAGCATTAAACCACCTAAATTTGCCATATTGAAATATATCATTTTTTTGCGGATATTATTTTTAATTACAAAGAATAATATTCCGGTTATAAATGTTATTGAGCTAATAATTTTATATATTGGAATAAACAAGTCTGATACTATAAGCAAATTGTGCAACTTTAATAGCAGTAATACACCAGACAGAGGGCTAAACATTGTGTATATAGTGCTCATTCTTTGGAATCTAGCATTACTAGTATCTAATAAATAGGTATGAAATAAAAATGTTCCCATTTTAATAAATAATGCTGTTGCTGTGATGAGACCAACAAAATCTTTATGTTCTCCTATTTCTTTATAAGTAATTAACTGACTAATATCTAAACTATGAAGTCTTCCACTAACCATTGAAAATACCATAAACAAGCACATATCTGATAGAAAATTGTATATCACATAACGTCTTGACGAATCGACATCTCTTAAAACTACATAACCGATAATATCAGAAATAAATATTGATGTTATTAGTTGCACATAGTTATCAGCACAAACTAGCAGACTTAACGCCATAAAGTTTAGTATTACCAAAGAATTAAATATACTTCTTTTTTCTTCATATCTAAAAACATTATTATAAAAAATTGCTAGTATTGATATAAAAAATACAGGCACGATAAGCTGATTGCTTATAGCTTTGGGATAAAAGTCTATGGTTATATTACCGATTTTAGCCTCATGCCAGACAACAGAAAAACCTCCGGTTATACCATCTAGAACCATATATCCATAATTCATAAAAAGAATCACAGAACAAATAAGCATAAACCATGCGATAAGCCTATCGAATCGCATTCTAACACGTAAGAATCCTAAAACACTTATAAGACCCAAACCCGCTATTGTGTTTAATATCATTACAACACCTTATATTTCAATGGTTGGAGCTATTCTATATATTTTATTTTATCAAACTCTCAACATCTTTAACTATACGAACTGGAACATCATATTCTCTTATTACCTCATCACCTTCGACTTCAACAATAAGCATTGATGTCACCATCTTTAAAGGTTTACGCGCACCTTCTGCGACTCCCCTAAACACCACGGCCATATCTTTTGTTCTATACAACAAAGCAGTTGCGCCACCATCGTAGATAAAACGAGGATTTTCAGGTCCTCCTGACCTTGAGTTGATTATTATGAGAATTTCTCCCTTTTTATTTTGCAAAATGTCATATCTACTTTCTTGCTCTAATTCATTTGTGGACATTTTTCCCTCACCTAAAACATTGTTATTACGTTGTTGTTATTACCTTTATCACATAATAGTTAACAAATAAATAGCTATTTTTAATTTTTTTTACATTTTTTTATTGACTATCTAAAAAATATACTTTATAAGTCCTTTTCAGTTGAGTTGAGGGCCCGTAGCTCAGTCGGTAGAGCATTTGACTTTTAATCAAAGGGTCATGGGTTCGAATCCCGTCGGGCTCACCAACACCGCAAAGGGTTTGAGAGATTTCTCAAACCCTTTAGTTTTTACTAGTAAGCAAATAGTAAGCAGTAAACAAGAAAAGAATCTATAAGAAATTATAAATCATTTATTCTTTCAAAATCATAATCTTTACTAATTTCACCTGTTTCTATATCAATAGTTCTTATATTGGCAAAAAATTTTGACTTATAAATATAACTGCTTGGAACATGAAGTATATTACCATATCCTTTTTTGTATGACTTATACGCTTTTACACTTTTATTTCTGTTATACATTTTAACGAATCTATTATTATCATCGCCCTCTATCTCCATTAAGTATAAATATTTTAATAACTCCATAATTTTCTCCTCTGATTTTTGCGCACTTGTAATTAACAATATTTCCTCTTCAGATCTCCTTTCGTATTGCTTAGATACCACCCATATATTTTTTATTTTTCTACTACTTCTCATATCACTTCCTTTGTTTTATAGAATCTCTTATTAGTACTTAAATACTGCATATAATTTATTCTACAAGCTAAAGCAGACTATTCGCTCGTCTTTGTTGATATAAAAGGCTTCAGCTTCAACTCTTGAAATGAAATCATCATCAGTCTCATATTCTTGCTTGTACTCATCAAATGAACCAAAGTCTCCATTTAATATTACATTATCTACCACATATGATGGATTGGTATTACCATAAATACCACACTCTTCTACTATTTCGCAAAAATATTCCCACAAACAATCTGGAATTTGCCAACCATAATGCTCTGATACAAAGTTTCTACGTTCATCAAGTAAGTTTATGTAATCATTAATGTCTATTTCTATTTTTAGGCTCTTATTCATGTTTTTACCTCTTAATAATGTTAAAAAAATACAACATTTTGATCTTATTGTGTATTTTTTTTACATTTTTTGGAGCTTATGAGCGTTTTATTTTTCTTATCAACTTTTACAGATAAAAAAATTTGATGTTTTAATTTTATAATAAACTCCTGTGCTTTAAGCGCGCAACCAACTGATTTGATTTTATATTTTTCAGTAGAGCTGTATTAATTACTAAGAAGCATATTTTTATATTTCACATTAAAGAGGCTTAATTTTGCTAAAAAAAACTAAAATATGTATATTTTTATAAATTAAACTACCTCCCCCCTATTTCCAAAAACGGGGGTTATATATTAGCAAAATAGTACAATATGAGATTAAATGCGACCTATTATATACCTCTTGACTTTTTAGCTAATAGATAATATAATATCTACTATATCAAAAAAAATGGCTTAGGAGATAATATATTGAACTTTACTCTAAAATCACCTCAAGAGATAATGGCTGATATTGCAAAACGAGCAAAAGAGTTACGATTATCTCAAAATCTAACACAAGAAGGCTTGTCTCTACGTTCTGGTGTTAGTCTTGGAACATTAAAGAGGTTTGAAAAATCTGGAGAAATATCAATTAAATCACTTATTGATATTGCAAATGCTTTAGGTTGTTTGGGCGATTTTGAACAACTTTTTCAAAATAACACCGCAACAACAAGTCTTTTTGACGTAAAAGAAACAAAAGTTCGTCAACGTGGAGCAATAAAATGAGATTAAATGTATTTTTAAACGCCTTTGGCAAAAGAGAGTTTGTTGGTATTTTAGATGACAACCAAGGTCGTGTGCTTTTCGAATATTCCCCTGACTTTATTCAAAAAGACATTAACTTATCACCATTTATGCTTCCATTAAAATCTCAAATTTTTGAAGATAGCAAAAGAACTTTTGATGGTTTATTTGGTTTATTTAACGATAGCTTACCTGATGGATGGGGGTGTTTGCTTTTAGATAGAGCCTTACAGAAAAAAGGATTAAGTTTATTTTCTATTACACCTTTGCAACGTTTATCAATGATAGGTACCAATGCTATGGGTGCTTTAGAATATGAGCCAATCACAGAAACAGAAAATGAATTTAATGGAGATATAGAGCTTGATTCATTATGTATGGAAGCAAATAACATTTTAGAAGGTAAAAGTTCTGAGGTGTTAGAAAAACTACTAACATTAAATGGCTCATCTGGTGGTGCTAGACCTAAAATTGTTGCATTAGTTTCTGATGACAAGCAAAAACTTATTCATGGTAATATAGCAAAAGATGGTTATGCTCCTTGGATTATTAAGTTTCAATCATCTTTAGATAATAAAAATATTGGTGCTCAAGAATATGTATATTCATTAATGGCAAAAGATGCTGGAATAGAAATGCCTGAAACATATTTATTCCCATCAAAAGATTGTAGTGGACACTTTGGTGTGAAAAGGTTTGATAGAATAAACGATAAAAAAGTACATATTCATACAGCTTGTGGTTTATTACATGCTAGCCACAGATTTGCTAGCATTGACTATTCATCATTGCTAAAGTTAACATCTGTCTTAACTAAAGATGTTAGAGAAGTTGAAAAGATGGTTCGCTTGATGATTTTTAATGTAAAGGCAAAAAATAAAGATGACCATTCTAAAAACTTTTCATTTATGTTAGATGCTCAAAATCAATGGAAGTTAACCCCTGCATATGACTTAACTCCGAGTAATGGTATTAATGGTGAACAAACTTCAATGGTTAACGGCAAAGGAATTGATATAACAAATATTGATTTAATTAAAACTGCAGAAGCTTTTGGGTTTAATGAAACCAAGGTTAGAGAAATTATTGAGCAAACAGAAGATGCTCTTTCAAACTATGATAAATATATGAAGGATTTAAGCTAAAATATATTTTATAAAAGAATCATTTGGTCGGGCGTTTTGGTGACGCCCGACCTTTGGATAATACTTGCTTTTATAAAAAATAAAACCTAAGTATATAACTATAAAAACTTATACAATTAAGGCGAATATAATGGAAAACAAAGAACTTGAACTAAGAAAAATATTTTCAGAAGAAGCATCTTCTTGTAGAGAACAAATTTTTGATGCTGACTTTCATATGATGCAATATATTATTGATTATGCTAAAATGGGAATAAAAGGTTTATTTGTATTGAATGGAACTGCTGCTATATCTGTATTAACATTGTTTACAATGGAGTCATTAAAACAGGCTTATCCCTACATTCAACTATTAGAAGCTATAACAATTTTTTGCTATGGAACCATATCTTCTTTAACCTGCATTTTATTTGCATATTTCACTCAAACAATTTATCAACACAAAGTAGCTAATGCTAATATACTAATACTTCTAAACATAAGAAAAAGGCAAATATCAGATATTAAAACCTTAATAGGAACAAATGATAAATTAGATAGTGAACAAACAAATATCGAAAAAGATATAAATACATTTAGTAGAAAAATTAAAATTAATAGTTTATGGGGAACTTTTTTTAATATTATTTGCATTGCAATTGCTATTAGCTCTTTATATTGTTTCTATATAGGTGTTAATTCTGTTAAAGAAGGGTTTGAAAAACAAATGCTAACAAACTCTGCAAAAGAAATAGTAGATGTTATAAAAAAATGATACCATTATGAAAAAAACACTTGTCCAGTTATTATATATATAAATAACTGGACAGAGTATACTTTAATTATTTCATTTCCTCTAGTGGATCCTCTCCATATTCATTTTTACCATTCGTGCCTTCTAAACAGCCTAGTACAAAAATACTTATGATGTATAAACTCAATAAAAGGTAGCCAGTTGCATCAACATTATATTCCATCAAATGAGTTAATAGTGGCTGTCCCCCACTAGGTTTTAACAATGGCAAAAATACAGCCCCTATTCCCCCTATAATTAACCAGCCACTTTTATTTATGTCATGCAATCTTTTTATAATTGATGTTATGTGCAACCAAATTGGTAATAGCGCTAGCGGAGTGTCCACAAATATAATCATAAACATTGCTAGCACTACATTATACACTAAAAAATGTAGGCGGTTAACTCTTCCTTCCGGCAAAAATACATTTCCAAAAGCATTTGTATAAACACTATTTATTGTTATATTTTGTAAACTATTACATTTTATTGTAGTTCCTTTTGCTTTCTTTACAGGCACATAATATTCTCGTACTATTTCTTCATCATCAACCTCTACAATAAGCACTTTTTTTGTACCTAATAACTCAGTTTCAGACCTTTTGCTTAAATTATTTAATATAATTATTTTATCTTCGGCATAATATAATGTTGCTTTTCTATTCCCCTTACAAACAAAATAAGGCTCATTAGGTTCTATATCTACAGCTTCCATTATAATAAGAATATCATTATCTTCATTTTGTAAAACATCGTATTTTTCTCTTACCTCTATTTCTTCGTAAGTTGATAGTTTGGGCATAATTCTTTTATTTGTTATTTTGCTACTTTTGACTGATACATTTTCTAATGGATCATCCCCATAGATATTCCATCCCTCTTCCCCTTTTTTGAGCAATAAATATAATACTGCAATATTTTTTAATCCCAAAGCTACATATGGTCCAAATAAATTAAATATAATAGGTATAACGATGGCATAGACAACAATAATCCATCCACTATAACCGATGTCGTGTAGTCGCTTTATAATTAGCATTAAAATCACCCAAAGAACGATTATGGCGACAGCATATATTAAACCACCTAATACAGGCACAAGAGGTGAGAAAATAAATAAACACAGACTACTTCCAATAATTATAGTCAATTGATAGTAAAAAAAACTTAATCTATTTATTCTACCCTCAGGAGATAATACATTTATCATCTTGCTATTCCTTTTTATTAAGTTATTTACACTTTTATTTTATATCTAGTTTTCCTGCTATTTGTAGCCATTCTTCGTCATTATTTTTTATACTAGCATCACCTATACCTAAATCACCAAACTCAATATAATTTTCATTATAATTTTTAGGGTAATCATCAACAAAATTTTTAGAAGATGGTATTGCGGTTACCTCAGTAGTTTGTTTTTTATTCTTCGCCTCGTCACCAAATAAAATGAACTCATTCCACTCTTTCTCGCTTAAGTTCATAGAAGCATCTATTTCATCTTCTACTTTATATTTTTTATTGATATATTCAGCCATATCATCATCAGTTATTTCTATTTCTTTATCTTCTGAAGCAAAAACCACATCCTCTAAAACAACATCATCTGAATAAAAGTCTGACTCGTAATCATCATACTCATGATAATCTTCATTATCTTGACGATTGTCTTTTAGTGTATATGTTTCATTTACACTTTGCTGTCTAAAAAGCTTGGATATTTCTTCATTTACATACATATCATTGGTCCTTATAGCTTTCAGCAATGCAGAATGTTATTTCTCTGTCTCTGGCAAAATATGTGTCTATATCCATATCTCTTGGTATATCCATTTCTATTTTTTCTTTCGAGCAACCAATTTTTTCCAACATATAGTTATTTACATTTACATCTCCAGCCATAAGAACTCCTTCAATATTTCTTGCATTTATACTTTTTCCATCAGGAATAAATGTAATATTATTACTATTTTGCTCCAAAATCTTTCTTAACTCATTTTTTGCGTAACGATACATTTCATTAATTTTTTTATGCGTCATACCATTATCAGCCTTTCCTTGGCAAACTTTTTTTCTTGCGCTCCATCCTTCACAATCGACACCAGCTAATCTTATAATTGTTGTAGTTTCATTAAAAATAATATTAAAACTACCAATAGAGATTTTATTATAACTTTTCATCACTATAGTACCTCTTTCTGTTACTTCTATTGTTTTATTTGAATACTTTTCTATAGCGTGTCTTGCTAAAGTTCCAATAGTTAAGCCTATTATGACCAATAAAAACATATATATTATTTTTTTCATTTTTATCTCCTTTTTTTTTAACAATCGCTCCACTATCTTTGATATATTTTTAATAGATGTTAATATGATTGAATAAGCCCAATAGAATATCATCCAAATTCCTACAACACCCACCACTGCACATAAAATATAATCAAAACCAGATAAGCTATAATCATTTTTATAATCATAATCTTCAGATCTTTGTAATGTAGTTGCTCCTGAAACTAAAGATTTTTTAGCAACAGCTGATTGTGTTATAATATCATCACTATGATTTTTGACATAAACTTGTACCGCTTTTTTAAAAGTACTTATCATTTTATTTTCCTTTTTCTTTATCACTACATGAAAAAGGTCTGCATTTAGCCTCTTTGAGCATAAATTCGTTAACATTTATATCTTTTGCATAGAGAATACCAACAAGCCTATCTCCATTACCTGTTTTGCAAACTTTTTCCGGTGTTTCTACAAACGAAATATTTTCTTCATATAACTTTAAAAGACTTGCTAACTTCTCTTTAGATTTTTTACCTAATTTTACAACCTCATCTTGCTCCATATTCCATTCTTTTGCTTGCTTTGACAACTTACCATTTGACTTTTTGCTAAACTCTGGACAATCAATATCTGCAAGACGTATTGTTGCATATTTTTCACCACCTATTACACCTTTTAAAGTATCACCATCTAAAACTTCTGTTACTACGAGTTTATTTTTTTCTTTAATATTTATATTTTTATCTTTTGCATAAGAGGATGTACTTATACTGCCAGAAAGCAAAATAACCAATAATGATAAAAAAACAAATTTATTCATAATCCAATCTCCCTGTATAGGTCAAAAAACAAACCACCTTTTAGAATAAGGTGGTCGGAGAGTTCGCAAATCATATATGGTTAGATGACTCTTTTAGCCTTTGAGGTATTTTTTCAGAGATAAATATACCCTTGAACATACGCTAAAAGCTCCCCGACCGAAATCGGGGATAGTTATTGCTTTTTGCATAGCAATTAACGATGTTATCCAACACCGAACCATATTATTGAAGCTTGCGACAGCTCCGCACCTCTTTTAAAAGGCACTAACTAATAAAACATTAGCTGATAAAAAGATTAAGAACATTTATTGAACTTGTCAATATTTTTTTAGTTACAAATTGGTTAATCTATCCAACCATAGCCACCGCATTATTATTTAAATCTTTTATTGCATTAACTAATGCTATCTGCATATCTTTATCAAACATTTTTATAAATGTTTGTGGGCGATCAAATGGTGCTTTTACAAGAGCACTTGCTTCCATATAGCCGTTTATTACAATGTTATCTATAATTTTATGTATAAACACAATTTGTTGTTGGTTTAGCGACTGATCATTGATAAATTGAGAAAATGCTTGCATTGTTGCCATTTTATCCATTTTTGCAACTTTTCTGACCAATACACCAAGTGGTGTATCTTTAAACTCTCTTTGATAATCTTCTTTAGAGCCTAGTTCTTTTGTTAAAATACTTTCTAAAGTTGCAAATTCTTCTTTTGTTAATGGCTTATTATGACGTAACTTATAGATTGCTATGTAATCGGTATGATCTAAAATATAGCGATTTACTTTATCTCTATAATTTTGTAAAGTATCATCTACAGGTAAAGCTTCACCGCATAAACGCGTTAGCTCTGTATCTGCTAAATCTGTAATTACTATTTTTTGCTGTTTGCCTGTTAAAAATTTTATTAATTCTCGCAACTCTACTCGTATATGTTCTAACTCAATAATATTTGCTTGTTTTATAAAATCTGTATTGGCAACCTCTTTTATAAACTCTATTTTCGCTTTAATATGAGGTATTGTTGTTTTCTTAGTTAATTCCACCGCAGTCTTTACTAGTTTATTTACATATGTATTTTGACTTTTTGCGTTTTCTAATCTTGCTATCATCAAACCATACATAAAGTTATCAAACTGTTGGGCGTGCTCATCTTTTTCCACCAATATAATCAATGGCGCTATATGTTTGATCAAATCTTCACTATTATCTTCTGTTATAGAAGTAAAGCTTTCTTTATTCTTAAATTGTTCTATATATTTCCGCTCTCTTCTTACATCTACTCTATCTTTCTCTAAAATAGAGATAGATTGATAAACTTCATCTATTAATTCATTTCTCCACGATTGATAAACATCATCAATAAACTCTGCACATTGCATTTGGTATATAAGTTTTATTTTTTTACTAAATATAGCTTCTGATAAAGATTGAACCTCATTTCCCTCTATACCATTTTTGTAGGTTCTAAAAAACTCAAAATTACCAAGATAATCAAATATATAAAAGTATTTTTTGTTTTGATAACTACCATTTTGCGCATCAACACAATTTAAATTTTCGCATAATCTAGTACCTCTACCAATCATCTGCCAAAATTTTGCTTTTGATTTAACCTTTTTGAAAAACACTAAATTAACAACTTCTGGCACATCTATACCTGTATCCATCATATCTACTGAAATAGCTATATTCATGTTGCTGTTAGGGTTCTTAAATTCTTTTATAATTGTTTGTGAATAGCTATCATCACAAATAACCCTTTTAGCAAAACTACCTTTAAGTTCAGGATATAAAGCGTCAAAACGTTCAATAATAAACTGAGCATGCTTCTTTGTTTGGGCAAAAATAATTGTTTTACCTAAAACTTGCCCACCTTTTACTTTAACTCCATTAGACATCAAGTCTTGTAAAACTCTATCAACTGTATTCTTGTTAAAAATAAACTTATTTAGTGCAGCTGATGGAATTTCTTCAGGTATTCTACCCTCTTCATCTCCAAAATCTTCTTCATAGCGTTCTTTATCGCTATCTGAAAGTTCATCATAAACAATACCCTGCTCTAAAAATTTTGTTTTTACTTCTATATTGTAATATGGCACTAAAACTTCATCTTGATAAACAGCTGTTTCATAGTCATAGGCATAAGTTGGAACATTTTGCTCCATTTCAAAGAAATCGTATGTATTTCTATCTACTTCTGTCTTAGGAGTTGCAGTTAAACCTACAACATATGCATCAAAATAATCAAATATTGTGCGATATTTTTTAAAAATACTGCGATGAGCTTCATCTACAATAATTAAGTCAAAATGGGCAGGTGTAAACAAAACATCGCCATCTTTTGTTTTGGCTGTATCTATTGCATTCAGCATTGTAGGGTATGTAGAAAAAACTATACGTGCATTTTTGTTATCTTTGTTAGACAATAAGTTACAAAGCGACATATTAGGTAGAAAATCTTTAAATGCTTCTTTTGCTTGACTGACTAAAGCTGTTCTATCTGCTAAAAATAATACATTTGTAGCATAATTACCTCTGGTTAACACATCTACAAGACTTATCGCGGTTCTAGTCTTTCCTGTTCCTGTTGCCATAACCATTAGAGCTTTTCTAAAACCTTTTGAAACATGGTCACATACTGCTCTAATTGCTTCTTTTTGATAATAACGATTGGTGATATCATCTCTTATTGCTATTTCATTTAGATTGCCGTACTCTTGCCGTCTAGATATGAGTTTGACTAAATCTGATTGGCTAAATATAGAAAAAACTGGTCTTTGTGGAGATGTTGTATCATCCCAAAAATAAGTTTCAAAACCATTAGTAGTGAACATCATTGGGCGACGTTTAAACTTACGCTCTAAACAATCAGCATAGAGTTTTGCTTGTTGCTTGCCTATATTGGGATCTTTTGATGTTCGTTTTGCTTCAATCAGTGCAAGAGGTAAGCCATCTTTACCGAATAGAACGTAGTCAATAAAACCAGATTGCCCCTCTTCTCCCATCATATCATCTACAGGAAATTCCTCGGCTATATATTTTTTATCCCAACCTAAAAGCTTTAGGTCAACATCAATATAGCGTTTTCTTGTCTCCCATTCTGATATTTCTAACGGATTAAAAGTTCTTTCTTCTTGGTTTTTCTGTTTTAGGGCTGATAATTCTTCTTTTTGTAAAGCTAGTTCTTTTTGATATTTTTCTATTTCAGCTTGCTTTTCTGCTAATAAACTTTCTTGTTCTTTAATTTTTTTAGTATCTACGGTAACTTTTTGTGTTGGTATTAAAGATACATCAAAATCACGCGCTTGATAACTTTTGCCATAAGTATAGTCTAGCCACCCAATAAACTCAAACAATCCCATAAGAGATTGAGTTGCTTCTGTTTCTGTAATATTTTGGTTTGTATGAACTGCAAGATTACCTAATTTTACAACATAAGGTAATTTACTCCATGTGCGAGGAGTTACAGCAAAACGAAAAGTATGCTCATGAATTAAAGACTGAATATTATCTTTATATGGAAGAACCATATCTTTATCTGCAGCATAAACCCATTTAATAGCTAACTCTAAGGCTTTACGGCAACCAATGGCACACATTGATGGAGAAGAGTGAAGGACTTTTTCTGCTTCTAGACATGCTGGAGCAAACATTAAATACTCTTTTTTATCCGTTAAAAACGAAAAATTAGCCATTTATAAGTCCTTAACATTAAAACAATAGATGTATTTTAGCTGTTTTTTTCTAATTCTTCAATATCTTTTTTGTAATTTTGATGTAAACTATCTTTACTGCTAAAACTTTTCTTGTCTAATAAATTATATATTGGAAAATTTTGAAAAGTATTTCTTTCTTCCTCGTCCATCTGCTCAATTACTTCTTTTGCTTTCTCTGGCATATCCAATAATATATATCCTGCTGCCTTATATTGTTCTTTACACCCAGATGATAAAATTTCTAAAATTAAAAACTTATCGTGCTCATCAATTACCCCTTTTCTTTTTCTTATTTGAATTAAATTAAATATTGATGAGTTATCCTTATCTTCTGGTTGATTATCTGCCACCCATTGAGCTAATTTTTCCGCTAGATTTAGTAATTCTATATTTTTATTAATATCATACGCCTTTAAAATTTCTAGCAAAAGTAGTGTTGTTCTATTCAGATGATATGAGTTTACAGGAATGCTTATTATATCTTTATACAAATTTTCACAATTAACATTACACCCTTTTAAAAAATGTTCTTGAGTAAGAAATACACATCTACTAGAAGGATAAACATCACCTTCCCATGTGTTAATAGTCATTGATAGCTCTGCTGTAAAGAAATTTTCAATTTTGAAATTATTTCCTTCAACCTTTTTGGCTAAAATTATTAAATTAATATTACCAATTTTAAGAGTTCCAAATGAAACATCACTTTTAGCTGTGTGATTTAAGGTTACATACTCTTTTTTTATGAATGCTTTTATTAAAATATTTGCTAACTCATAGTTATTATTTGCTAATTCATCAAAGCTAAGTGCATAGTCAGGAATTCCTGCATTTTCCATAGCCTTTACAATTTTTTCAAGGTATTCTTTATGTATTTTAGCATCACTAATATCTGTATCTAAAACAAAATCATCTGGCAACTTTATTAGCAGCTTGTTATCTGCATATATATCTTTTCTTTCTGCTAAAGTTATAAAAAAATCTATATCGTGTAATCTTTCCTTTATTGTTCCTTGAGGGTTAATTTCTATATTCATTTGTTGTAATTTGCTGTCTTTTGGTTTGTTATATGATATGCTTAAACCTTTACCTAATAGTATATTCACCCCCTCTTTTGTATGACTAATGGATATGCTATCATAGTATATTTTATTATCACACGTTATTACTTTAGGTATTTTATTTTTTATTTCTGTAAATACCTTTTCTGTTAATGGATAAGAAACGCCTAATGCATTTACAGCATATATACAAAATTCTTGACCTAACATATCTGATATATCAAGATTATTTTTGGTACTAGTAAAGCCAAATTCTATATGGTGCACTTCTTTTTTTGATTGTAAATCAGTAAGAGACATTACCCCTATTTCTTTTACATTACTTTGTTTATTGCTATCTCGAATAAAATTCAATAAAAGATCAAGTATATCTCCATCTGATTGTGGCAAGACTTTCAGTTGAACATTTCGCGTTTGTTGTGTATCAGAAACATTTTTTAATAACTCATGTATCTTAAATGGCGTTAAACAAGTATAATATATCTTTTTTTTATGCTTCTGTTTATCAATACCTATTACAAAATAAATAGCACCATCCGTTGTCATAAATCCTTTTAGGTCTGCTACATCAACAGAGTAATAAATGGTATTTTTCTTAATTGATTGCGTCGTATCGCCTTTAACCTGAATAGGTACGGCTTTGATCAGAGCATCTTTTTTTTGGCTTTTGTCTCTGTAAACATATATACTACCATCCCAAATAGGCTGGGTATCTCTTTTATTTGTATATGTTTTAACCCTTTCAATATACCCTAATTTATCATCCAATGCAGATATCGCTAGCCCTTCAACGTCCACCATTTGTACTAATCCTCGTCAAAGTATTTTGCCATTAGGGCGTTAAAGAGGGTTTCTGTTTCGGTGATGGCTGATTTTATTTTTTGCTTTTGTTGCTCTATACTCTCAACAATATCAGCAAATTCCTGCTGTAATTGCAAAGGTGGTGCTATAACCTCCAAATTTTCAAGAATCTCTAAATTTATATTTTTTTGAGCCGCTTGCGGAGCATTATCTTCTAATATTTTTTGCAAAAAACTCATCCATATTTGAATAAACATAACATGACTTTTAGCGTTATTTACAAAACCAACAACACTATCCGGAAAGCATGCATCAAATTTAAGAATTGCGGTCTTTGCAATATTTGCAGCAATTGTAATGCATAACGTACCTTTATCCCACATTTTACTTTGAGCCAAGCCCAATTCTGAATATGTTTGAATATATTTATCAATATATAAATCTGCCTGTGCAATATCACCAGTTTGTATCAAAGGGTATTTACCACCTAAAAGCTCTGGTGCGTTTCTGGGTCTATGCTTTGATTTTCCTCTAGCTAGATAACCTAAGTCCTTTAATTTTTCAATTTTCCACCCTTTGTCATTAGAGATAGGGTCGCCGAACATATCATAAAAAATGGATTTAATTAGCATATCTTGTTCGGAGAGAAGCTGTTTCTGCTTTTCCAACAAATCAGCCACCGCATCAAGTTCCTTCGCAATCCTTTCCTGCTCCTCTATAGGTGGCAATGGAATTTGTAAATTATCAATATGCTCCGATTTTATATTATTAATATTAGCTCCGGCAGAAAGATGCGATATAATTCTTCTATAAGTAGGGCTACAAAAGTAAGCTCCTAAATATGCTGCACTAATTTTTTCCCCTGGTCTTACAACTTTACAAAATGCTCCAAATGAACATCGATAGCTTTCTTTCGCTTGAGCCGCTTTTCCCACTAATGATTTACTGCCACTTGATGCACAAACAAGTATATCTCCTCTTTTTAAACACTGAATATCAGCAATTTTATTGTGCTTTACATAAACTAAATCAGACATTACAAGTGAGTTTTCATAAATATTATTAGCTCTTAAAATAGGCAAATATCCCTTACATTCATTATCAGTCACGTCAGATGGAGTATATGAAACACCTCTTACTTGCGTAATATAATCCCCTAATTTAACCTTCTGCCACTTCGTCATGCTCTTATTTTCCTTTAATCATCTTTGCTGTTAAGTAATTTACAAAAGCTGAACAACTAACTAACATATATTTTGCCTCGGCAAAACCTATTTTTTCTTCATCCATCAAAGCATGGCGAATACCATCAGGCCCATTAGTAAAATAATATGTTTTTTCCATACCATTCTGCAAAACTTTTGGAATTCTTACTTTACTATTGCTCAACTTCTTAAAAGCACCATCTAATGTACTTTCACCTGTAATTTCTCTTGCTATTACCTCAACTGCTGATATACTTTCTTTGATTGAATTACGATAATCAGGCTTCTTTTTATCTGCTAACTTTTCTAAGGCAGAATTAAAATGCACCTTAATTGCTGGATAAGAGGCTTTATCTATGGCTTCTTCTATTTCAGCAATTTCTTCTTTATCAATTATTTCAACAATTCTTCCTTCTACTATACGATATGCTGAGTTTTCTCTTTCCAAAACAACATTGCAAAATTGAATAAACTCTTCTTGCGTCATACCTGTCTGGTATGTATTACAATCCTTAAGAAAATTTGCCATATATTCTATTAAATCATAAACTTCATACCATTCAGCATACATTATATGTCGCTTAATCTCATCATAACCATATTTACTACGCTCATCTAGGGGTTTTTTAAAAAGATTGATATACAATGATACCTGTAGGCTATTTACAAAATTACGACCATAATCTTTTTCTTGTATCCAATATATAATATTCCATAAAGAGTTACGAAGTTCTTGAGACATATCTTCTCTTTGGATTATATCCGATATTTTTTTTATGCCTATGCGTTCTGAAAATCTCATTTTTTTATGCCCTTTTTATTTTGGGTTCTTTATATTTTACCATACCATAATCGGCATTACACAGAGCGTCAGTTAAATCATTTAAATATTTGTTGCATAGTTTAATATTTTCTAGTTGTTGCTCTTGAGTTATATTGTAAGTATTCCTCACTCGCCAAACAAAACCACATAATTCCTCAACATGTTTATAATATTCTTTGCGCAACAAAAACTTAAAACTACTTTGATTTTCACCTAAAAATTTAAATAGCTCCATAGCAGTTTCACTATTACCTAAAAAATTCGCCCCAATTTTATCTAATTGCTGAGCTATTTCTAATCTTTTTAGCTTTAATTCTTGAATTACTTGATTATGAGTAATTTTGCATTGTATATATGCAAAAAAGACCAAAGCTATTGCACTCATCCACTCTGCATTTTGTTGAAGAAAATTTAGCATTTTTAGTTCTCCATCTTTATTTTTCTATCATTTCTTTTATTTTTGCTGTTTGGGTGGCAATTTCTGTGGCAAGTGTTTCAATTCGTTCTAAAATCACTATTGGCTTTTCGTAAACAACCTTTTCATAAACCACTTCTTTGTAGCGATTGATAGATAAATCATAGTCGTTAGCAACAATATCAGCCTTATCAACAAAAAAGCTTTGTTCTGTTTTAGCCCTCACCTCTTCTTTATCTAAATTATGAAAACGCTCTACAATATCAGGGATATCGTTATCTGCTATAGGGTTACGCTTATCATCAAGACTAAAACCATCGGCTTTCATATCATAGAACCAAACTTTATCTGTTCCACCATCTGTTGTCTTGGTAAACACTAAAACTGCTGTTGATACTCCGGCATAAGGCTTAAACACACCTGAAGGCATGGAGATAACTGCTTGTAATTGATGATCTTCAACTAATGCTTTTCGCAATGATTTATGAGCTTTGGTTGTTCCAAATAATACACCATCTGGCACAATGCATGCACAACGACCACCTTTTTTTAACATTCTTAAAAATAATGAAACAAATAAAAGCTCTGTTTTGGTTGTGTCACATATTGTTTTTAAGCTATCGCTTATGCTTTCTTTATCTATTGTACCTGAGAAAGGTGGGTTTGCTAGAATTATATCATATTCCTCTTCTATTTCATTATTTTTAGATACGCTATCTTTGTATTCTATGGTTGGGCAAGTTATAGAGTGCAACATCAGATTCATGGCTGAAATACGGAGCATTGTCCTATCCATATCATAGCCATTAAACATTTGCTTTGCAAACCATTGCCAATCTGCAGAATCCATTTTATCTTCATAGTTTTTGCGAACAAACTCTGATGCAGAAATTAAAAAACCTGCTGTACCACAAGCTGGATCACAAATTTTATCTTTTGATGTTGGTCTTAATAAATCTACCATCATCTTACGAATCTGCGCAGGAGTTCTAAATTGTCCATTCTTACCTGCGGTTGCTAGTTTATCTAGCATATACTCATACAAATCTCCTTGAATATCAAGCCCTGTTAGATCGTGCTCATATAAATCATCTAGCCCTGTTATCACCTTTTCTAATATTTGAGGAGTTGGAAACATAAATATAGCATCACTCATATAACGAGAAAAAGCTGTTCCTTCAGATTTACCTATATTCTTTATAAAAGGAAAAACGTCGTCTTTTATTATATCAAAAATTATACCGGCTTCTTTGTTTTTAAAATTATGCCACCGCATTGCTTGACCTTTAGCATCTGATGGAAAAATTTTCTCCATATTAGCACCAGTCAATACTTCCATTTGCTCTGCTTCAAGCTCTTTATCATCAAGCCCTTTAATAAACATAAGATATGTTAGTTGCTCGATAACTGTTATAGGATTTGTTATACCCCCTGCCCATATATCTAACCAAATTTTATCAATTTTGTTTTTTATAGTTCCTGTTATCATCCTAACTCTCTCTCATATTAATTAAATTGAGAAAAGTTTAACGGAGCTATTTAGTGATTGCAAGTGTTTATCACTAAAAATAAGCATTTATATTTTAATATGAGTAAAATAATTAAAATTTCACCCAAGAAACACCTTCTATGTGTTTGTATTTCTCTGTTATATCATCAATATTTTCTTGGTGAGGTTGAAGCATATTAACATATAAAAAAGTGCTATAAAGGCATTGTAATGCAGAAAGTATTGCAAATTTCTCATCAAAATTTGGAATCTTCATCTTTGTACCGAATCGTGGCAACATTATATATGGAGAATAGTGTTTATAAGCACAGAGTTTGTCATACATGTTTTTTATATTAGCGATACCTGTACTACCTCTAGACTTAACTAGTTTTTCTACTATATCGTTTATTGTATTAGCTTCTGGCTTATACCATGTATTATAGTAATTGCCCTTATTTAGCAAAACTTCATCTGTTATTGGGAGTTTTTGTACATCTTTTTTTAGAAATCGTTGTATATTTTTGGTTTTAATAAGTTGTAATAAATTATCTCTTTCTTCAGGATATACTTGTAAGCCTTCAATATATTCTATAGCGCCATATTCAACATATTGTCTTATTCTTTCTTTGGGGTTATCTAAACACCAAACAAGCAAAATAAGCCCTTCCATCATATGTGATGCCAAAATACAAGCATTGTAATTATCTCGCTCTAATTTTAATATTGCATGTGCAGATGAAAGCATTTTCTTATAGAAAGAAATGGTTAGAGCTTGCATTTCGTTATGCTGTTCAAAATTTAAGTTTTTAGTGCGAGAAATAAGCAATCTTAAAAGTTTTTTGCATTTTTTGAGGTTTTCGTCCATGGTTTTACTCTGTTTTAAATAGTTATTATGCTTGAATACATATAACAAAGCTATAAGAAATGCAAGACAAACAAAACCATTGTCCGGTAGCTTATTTATATAAAGCTACCGGACAAAAGGGTCATAGATATTAGTTAGTCTGTTTGCAGATTTCTGCTACTCTTGATTTAGATATGCCTGTAACTTTTGCTATATCTCTACATGACAAACCTTCATCTTTTAATTGCTGTACTGTTGAGTAAACATCAATCCATGCAATTTTATCATCAAAAACATCAATTAACTCAATCCCAAAATTAGATATTTGTTTTTTACTCAAGTTTCTATTCTTCTCAAATACCACTTGGCATTTACCATTAAGAGAAATCTCTTCTTCATTATTAGAAGATGCTTTATTTCTTAGGTTTATAACTAAATCTAAAATATCTTCTCTTTTGGAAATACCTCGTTGAGTTCCAGTTTTTCCTGCATGATGTATAATAATAACGGCTACTCCTTTCTTTCGTAAGGTTATTAACCATTCTTGAATTACATTCCAAGAAGCTGCATCCAACTCATCTAAGGTCGTTAAAGTTGATAAATTATCTAAGATTAAAAGCTTTATACCTTTTTTCTCAATAATTGCAGTTATTTCCTTTTGCATTTCAGTATTACTAATGTTTATAGTACTAAAAGGCTGTAAGTCTGTAGCAAATATTTCTAAATTTTCGGTATAATCATCTGCTTCATTTAAATTAGATATCTTACGAAATCTTTCTTGCAACATATTTGCAGGCATTTCACCATCTACATATAATACTTTTTGAGGATTTGGCGCTTTCCATCTTAAAAACTTATCACCTGTAGCAACTGCTAATGCAAGAGACATAGCAAAAAAGCTTTTACCTACGCCTCTATATGCATATAACATAGCTAATGATCTTTCTGTGATAATTGGATCCAAAATAATATTAGACTTTGGCAGGTCAAGCTCCATAAATGTTTTGAGGCTGTAAATCCTACAATCCATATTATTTTCTTGATTTTCTGCAAAATTTGTATTATTTTCATTATTGTCAGTAATTTGATATTTGCCCTCCTCGTTCTGCAACAACGAGGAGGCATTTTTTGGAGTATTATTCATAATTTTTCTCCTTACTTATATACTCTGAAGTTGAATTTACCTTTTGGCTGTTTTGTTCTAGCCAATTTAAAACATCTTGTTTGAGGTACAAGCGACGGTTACCTATTTTTGTATAAGGTATGCCACCGCCTGATACTGCTTTGCAATTTAACCATGAAACAGAGCGGTTAATAAACGCCGCTACTATTTTTGAATTTAATAAAGCCCCTAAAGGTGCTTCAATAAATTCTTGTTGTAGATTTATGAAATTTTTCATATTTTTCCTTTCATAATAAAATCTCAGTTCTTCAACCAATAAGTCGTCTTGGCTTATTAGCAGAACATGAGCATTATAAAAGGAGTTATAAGTAAATGGAATGTCGCTCCATATGGAACTATAGTTATTGTTTAGATTTTCTTGCTAAGATATTGTATATACGAGTACTAAATTTAACACTTTCGTCCAAACCTCCACCTTTTTCGTTTAATTCTTTTGCTAATTTAGGATAATTTTCTTCGCAATATTGTGCTAGATACTCTTTATTCTCTTCAAAGAAGTATTTAAATGTTAAATTAGGTTTCTGCTGTCTTTTTTTACTAAATAATTGCAACACATCATCTTTAAACATATTAGCTTCATTATGTTTTGCTTTTTCTGCTTTAGCTAATTTGTTTCTTAGTTTTTTTATCTCCGCATTTTTATCCATAAAAAGCAACCAATATAGTTCATGTTCTATTTCTTTATTATAGGATGTAGTATTTTTTGAAGCAATTAAACGCTTAATCTTCTCATTTATTTCCATTATTTTTGACTGATTACAACCTTCTAACTTTAATGTTCCACTCAAAAAATATAATAAATTTTCTTTTGTTTGCTTTATTTTGCTTTTTTTTAAAATTTTACAGACTTCTCTATATATACATAAAATATATCCCCATATTGTACTACAATTTCTTCTCCTATATAATACACTCTCTAAACTTTGCGAAAAATATGATGCAACAAAGTCTAGCAAAATACTTTCTTTTACTTTTTTATCTGTTTTAGTAAAATTTGCATATATTGTACTCTTTTCTAACTCTTCATCTTTCATATCCTACCCCCTGTTTAGTACACTCAATACAACTTGTTTCATTGTTTCCATTTCAGAAGCTTTACTTTCCGCTATTAGGAGAGTTAGAGTTGCAAGAGTTGAATTATCTATAACTGCAACACCATTTTTATAAAGTGCATTATTTTTCTCTAAAAAGTATAAGAAGCAACTTGCACCTATTCGTTTATTACCATCTGTAAAGCTATGATTTTTTACAACTAGATATAAAAGTGTTGCAGCTTTTTCTTCTATACTAGGGTAGCACTCTTTTCCATCAAAAGTTTGGTATATCTGACGAACAGAACTTTCAAAACTATCATCTTTAGGATTAGCAAATACATCTGAGCCAAATTCTGGCTTCATCTTATCAATAATTTCTAAAAACTCTTCTTTTTCTATAACTACGGCTTCTTTTGTGGTTTTGCCTTTAGTGTCTAAGGTTTTGTTGTCAAAATCATCAAGTAGTTCAAGACCATCTGAGAAATCCTTAATGATATTAGTTAGTTTTTGTGCATCTCCTAGGCTTTGAGCTTGGTTTTCTATACTACGACTTAAAACAGATATAGCTTTTTGCAATTTATCTAATTGTTTATTTTTTGCTTGTATAAGATTTTGGTTAATAGCATAACCTTCAATGAGATATTGTTTTAAGATATTTGTAGCCCATATACGAAAACGTGTAGCAATTTTAGATTTAACTCTATAACCTACAGCTATAATCATATCTAAATTATAGTGATCTAATTCACGATTAACGCTACGTTTTCCTTCTGTTTGAACTATCCGGAATTTCCGGATGGTTGAAGTTTCATCTAATTCACCTTCATCATAAACATTTATAATGTGCTCATTGATTGTACGTACATCTCTTTCAAATAACTCTGCCATTTGTTTTTGTGTTAGCCATATTGTTTCATTTTCTAGCCTAACATCAATATTGGTATTCCCTTTTTCGTCTTGGTATATGATAATTTCTTCTGTCATACTTAGTCTCCTTGGCTATTTTCTACATTATCTTTTGTTTCTTCGTTATTAATGCCTGCTTTGGCTAGAATAAAATCTTCAATCTCTTGCATTGGCTTTCGCAAAATTTCTGGGTCAAACTGAATATATCCGGCGGTTACATCATCTTCGGCATGATTTAATAATTTTTTTAGCGTATATTGTGTCATTCCTGTGATGTAATTGTTTGCTATGCTTGCAAATGTACGTCGTAAATCATGCAAACTAAACTCTATTCCACTATCTTTTGCTATTTCTCTTATCGACTTTCTGTGGTCTTTCAAGTGCCCAACTTTATTGTCTGAAGGAAAAATATAATCATCTGGAGCTAAACCATCACACAATTCTTTTAAATAATCTCCCAACCATTTACCATAAGGCAAAATGTGTTTACGGTGATTTTTTGTTGTCTCTATAGTAATTGTTCTTGCTTTAAAATCTATATTTTTACATTGGAGACTCGCAATCTCTTGGTCTCTGCATCCAGTAAATAAAATTACCATACATTGTTTTTTAGCTAATTGTTTTTGAGGTCTATCATCTTCTTTAATAGCTAGGCTGTTGAAAAAGTCTTTTAATTGATCTTGAGCTATATGGCGTGTCCTTCTTGATGTTTTATTCCATATTTTTAACCTATTTATTTTATTGCAAGGGTTATAGGGCAACAAAGGAATGTCTCCAATACTATAGTTTTCTATAGCAAAATTAAAAACAGCTCTTAGACATCTAAAATATAAATTTGCTCCATAAGGGTTTTCTACACTCTTCTTCTTAAAGACTTTAACAACCATATCCCCTGTTATTTGGTTTAGAGGTTTGTTGTGCCAATCTTTAAATACTGTATTCATGGCTGTATTATAACCTGTTATGGTACTTTGAGTTAATTTTTTAGTACTTACATATTCGTCATAAGCCTCTTTTAAGGTAACTCCTTTTATACGTTCTTTTTTAGCAACCTCTACAATATTTATACCCTTAGCCATATCTCCCAACATTGTTTTGGCTTGCTTACGAGCTTCATCGGGAGTCAAAGTGCCAACTGGGGCTACTTTTTTACGAATACTTTTACCATTAACACGGGCTTGTACTATATAGGTTTTAGCCTGTTTAGTCACTTTTACACCAAACCCTACAAGCTCATCATCCCAGTAGAATTCATCCTTGTTCTGGTAAGCAAGTTTATCGATGTTTGTTTTAGTTAACTTCATATTTTTATTCCTTTTTATGCGAACAACTAGTAAGCAAATAGTAAGCAGATTGAGTATAATTTGCTATAATTTCTTGTAAAATTTTATAACATCGTTTAACTTAAAAATCAAGCAAAATCATACACTTCTATAACATTTTATAACATAATGCAATAGTATAGATTTTAAACTTTTAATCAAAGGGTCATGGGTTCGAATCCCGTCGGGCTCACCAACACCGCAAAGGGTTTGAGATATTTCTCAAACCCTTTAGTTTTTATTAGTGCGACACTGGTGCTACATTTTTATTTTACACTCATATAATGTTTGCAATAAAAATATTCTTGACAAAAAAACTATTTTCTATTATAAATAATGTGTGCTTGTTGGTAAGCCCGCTCGCTCGTGTAAAGATTTTTATCAACCAACATATGACTAATATAACCTTTTGAGGGGGTATTTGTCGCAAAAAGATTACGAGTGCAGATATAAGACAAATCACTTCTCTAGATTAGAAAAGGATTATATTATGTTTATGAAAGAAATTAATTACTTAAAAATTCAAGCCAAAAATTTATATCGTGACTTCCAACTTGAGTATATGCAAGATGGTGATGAATATGTACTTGCTTCAAGATTCTTTGATATAAATGCAATTGTTGAAGATTTTAATATCGATTATGATGATTTTTCTTTAATGAAAGCTCAACATATTATTGCTAAAATGTTGGGACTTAATTCTTGGAAAGAAGCTCTTGATTGTTCTAAAGATGAATTATCCAGTAGAATCACATCTTTTAATACAGATAACCCATATAAAATTAAAAGAATGAAAGTTTATAATATTGATTTAAGTGGATACGAAAAAGTTGATGAAGGTAGAGGTGGAGATTATATCTTAAAGTGTCCAAGGCTACCTGAATTAGTTGAAATAGTTGAAACAATCAAACCTACTGGATATTTTCAATCTTGTGGCAATAAAGTACTAGACTTGGTTGATACTGACATTGAACATTTTTATGTTAATGTTACGCCACGTTGGTCTCAGATTAGAGTTGCTGTTCCTGGATGTAAATGGCCAAATGATTATGTGGCTGTAGTTCGTAATATTGGCAAAATGTAACACTATCTAATATGTTATGATTAGAGGGTTTGAGAGTGGTCTTAAACCCTTTATTTTTTTAGTTAAGCAAAAATTAAACAAAATAGTTGACAAAAAATATTTTTTATATTATAAAGGCCTTGTGAGTGGGGCAAACGCTCGGAATGTCCGCCAAAGTGATACATTGCCATACATATTTATACATAGATTTCTTTTTAATAGCTTTACCCAAGCTTATCGGACAGGCGGTATGGTAAGTTATTTAGAAAGGAATATGACATGTCTTTTGGGATATTTAAGTCTTGTATGATACTTCTTTGTTTATGTATCGCGGCTTTTGGCGCAGAAGAAAAGAAGAAAGACTAGTAAAAAAAATCAATCTATAAACATTGAACTAGAATTTGGGCAAACAAGCTTGTTGCTTGGCTTTTGGGGTTGCTATTTTAATATATTTTCTGAAGGTGTGGTTATTTTTCATGCATCTGTTGCTAATTGGTTATATATATTTTTTTTATAAAGGTTTTAAAATTAAGAAAGGGCTCATTATAGAGCCCTATTTTAGTTGTTAACGATTACTTGTTGGAAGAGTTATCAGTGGTGTTGTTCCATTGCCCAATACAAATTGAGGCATTTGACCATTCCATTTTTGTACCCACTCATACTCAACAAGTCCCTTGTTCTTAGCCAAAGCTTGAGATTTAATCTCCATAGCCTCAGCATCTGCTCTTGCTGAAATTAGCTTCTGATTAGCCTCTTCAGTAATTCGCTTAGTGTTGTTAACAGCCTCTTGCGCACGCTGATCTGCAATAACCTTATCCTCGATAGACTTCTCAAAGTTATCTGAGTAATCAATGTCGTTAAACTCGAAGGATATGTTTTGGAAGAAGTTAGAATCAATGCGCTCCTCTAAAAGCGCTATAACTTCAACTCTTGCTTGATCACGATTAGCAACCAAATCTTGCGCTTTCCACTTACCGACAACATCCTTTAGCACGCCATTTAGAACTGGGATAATCTTTGTTGCATGATAGTTTAAGCCGACCTCCTCATAGAGAACATGGACATTCTCAGGATTACACTCATAAATGAATGTATAATTCATTTCTGCAGACTGAACATCCTCTGTATAAGAAGATGTAGTCTGCGTCATCTCTCGAGTTTGTACATTCATCTCAATAACGTCTGAGACTATAGGCCACTTAAGACCGATACCATTGGGAAGTGAAATATTTTCAACTTTATTCAAGGTAACCCTAACACCTCGATGACCTGGAGCAACAGAATAAATGCTACCAAATGCAAGCATAACACTGAAGATTACTGCAATTACAAGAATTACACCCTTAATAATAGTTTTTTTTTCCATAAATTTTATTTTTTTGGTTAATAATTAGTTTTCAGCGTACATCGTATCATGTGGACAAAAGTTTGTCAATATAATTATTTAATAACTTTTATATTATTGACGTTTTAACACTTTTAGATTAAAATTACTTTATATTTATATAGCTAAGGATAGGTTATGAATAAAAGTGAGGCTTTAGAAATTATTGCATCTACACCTAAAGGGGGGATGCGCGAAAAACTACTTCAAAATGATGAATTTAGGAATATTGTATTAAGTAGTGGAGCGAATGTTACTATTTATGAGGGTGATATTATAGATGGGGATAATGTTAAAGAAATGCTAAGTGATATTAGCGTTGGTCTTATTCAAAGAAAAAATAGAAAAGGCAACTTTGATGGACTTGGAGCTTTAGGTGGACTTGCTGAAAGAACAAGTAGTGAAGAGTTTTATAGCCTTAGTTCTAGTGAAAGAAGAGCTTTGATTGGGAAAAAAGATGATATTATTTTAGTTGATAATATACCTAGCCTTATTTTTGATATTAATGTAATCAGAAAAAATAATGTTCTAAGAGAGATGAGCGAAGAACTTTATGATATTGGAATTGATGATATTACTATTTCTCCTGATCGTTTAGAATTAATACCTATGCCACATGTTAAAGATGATAATTTTATGATTAATATTTGGGATGGCATTGGCGATTGTTTTGCAATTAATCCTTATTGTCATGTGTATAAAGATGATAGTGGGTTAATTGATACTATTATAGCCAAATCAAACGAACAAGAAGCAGGAGAAGTTTCTGAATATAAAAAAATAGCTTTATTTGAAGCATTAAAAGGATATGGTAATAGAGAAAATGCACAACACACTCTTGAAGATGGAAGAGATGCAAGAAAAGATTATAGATACCCTCATGAATATTTGACTTTGTGGGCTTTGAGCTCTGAGCTTTTAGATTATGATAAAGAAAAAATGGTATCTTTAGCATCTGAACTTCAAAAAGATACAAATCATTTGATTTCATTTAGTGCGATTGCAAATGCTACAAAACAAAGTATGGAAGATGTGGCTGATGTGTTAGGCGTATCTATTGATACTCTTAATAGAATGGAAAATGTTTGCAAAAGTAATTGGGCAAGTAAAAGTATGAATGCCAAATTTAGAGCAACAGATTCATTTTCTCTCTAACAAAATTCATCACTTTTGTTTGACTTTGAGCTATTTTTGTGGTAATATTTAATCATATTGATTGTGTTGGGAGGTTATTATGGAAGGTTTCCCTGGTTGGTTTAGGCGCATTTATAGATCTGCAAAGAAAGATGCGGATAAGGCTGCTGCTTATGTGGAGCATCAGGCAGATGTTATTACAAGACCTGCCAGAGAATGGGCTTACGACGTTTTAGAAGATTGGCAAGGTGATATTCATAGTCAGCAATCTAAAATTGCTCAAGATATAAATGTTCCTTTAGCATACAGAGAATATTCAAACCTTATGATGTGTAAAGGGATGAAAGATTTTCTTCCTAGTATAGAAACTGATTTACCTATTGTAAAAGAAATTACTGTTGGTGCAACGAACATAATTATGCCTGAATATAACGGACAATTAACAAAAGAGCAACTTTTACCATCTGATAAAATGCCTTTTGTTCAGTCTCCTAGCATGCTTAACTATTGGGCGCAAAGTAAAGGGTGTAGGGTTATTGATAACGAAAGTGTATCCGATGACTGTATGGTATTAACTTATTATACTCCCCTTGCAAAAAGCTTTTTACAAAACGGATCTGAAAGAATATATGACGATAATAATAAGCACTTTTATTCGCATTGTAAATCTGAAGTTATTACAGAAAATGGGAAAATCGTAATTAACCCAGAGCTTCAATATAATTCACCATCGCATTCTGGTTTAGGTGATACTTCTAGTGTTATTGCTGCAAATGGAAGTGATGTATTTGATGTATCTGGATATAGACCTGAAGATGCTATCGTATATGAAATTGACTACCAAGCTTTGGGTTTATCAAAAGAGGATGTTGAGGCTTCGTCTTTATATGTTAATGCGGATATTAATATTTTAGCCCCTGAGATACAAAACAGTATTTTCAGGCTAGAAGACGCAGGATATACTCCAAATGAAATTATTGAACTATATCAAAAAGATATTGATTTAACATGCAGTGAAAATATTGACACACTTACAACAAGTAAGGATTGCAATTTGGATAATTTGCAAAAGAAAGATAACTCTTATAGATATAATTTAACAAATTATAATTGTGCGGTTAAACCTGTTGCTCCTCTTGTTTTTGCAAATGAACGCAGAATTAGAAGCCAAGGATTAGATAGCGAACAAGCAAATCAAGCTAGGGTAGAGTTGGGCTTGCCTAATATATACGATCCAGAGCGATATGCTAGAATAAATAATGGTTTTTATAAGGATTTTGAAGCATATATTACTAGTAATTTTGAAAAACAATTAAAAAAAGATGGATATTATGATTATTATAAAATGACCAAAGATCATTTTCAATTTTCTACAGGTTTAATTTATTCTACTGCTGTTCCATATGGGATAGAAGGCGCAGGTTGGCTTGAACTTGAAGTGGCAGATAGAGCAATGGAAAATGTTCAAAATTGGCTAGATGTCAAAGATAATAATGAAAAAACTAGTGCTCCTAAACCATGTAAACATGATAGCGTAGAACAACGCAATTCTGACGAACGTGATAAAATAAAAGCAGATTTACAAATGCAGGAAGGAGAGATGTATTATACCCCTTTATCTTTTAGCCAAAATATGCGTTTTGATTATAACCTGTCAGAACGTGAAAATGCTCCTCAAAATGAAACATCTAGTTCTGAAGAATATGTACCTTATCCATTGAGAATTGATAATGAAAGATAATTTGGCTTTATCTTTGTATAAAAAACAGCCATAGATTTACTATGGCTGTTTTTTTTGTTATTTTTTTCCTACCTTTTTTACCATCACAATTTCATCATGATAATCATCTTTTATTTTAATGGTGCTTTTGCGTGTACTTTCTTTTGAAAAATCTAAATTATCAAGCAGATCTTCTAGATTTTTATCATCATCTATAACATGTATTTCTAGGCGCTTGATATTGTTTTCTTCTGCCCAGTTTTCTGCATATTCTACTAATTTTGAACCAACACCATCTTCTTTATAGTCTTCTAAATATCCTAATATAAATTTTGCTGTGTGTCTTAATTTTTCAAAATGTCTTTTTTTAATAGCGAGAAAACCTACTATATCATCTCCTTCTATTGCTATAAACATCTGCTTATATTTATGCTTATTTTCAAGTTCTTTTTCCTCTTTGGATAGTTTTTTTGCAATTTCCTCTTTGGTGGCTAATAACATTTCGTTTTCATCATATAGTTTTTCATAAAACTCCATGAAATTTTTATTATCTGACGGCTCATATGTTCTAATTTCCATAACTTTCTCCTTAATATAATTAATTAGAGCCTATCATATAATTTTTATTTTTTTATTTTCTAGCATATATTTAGTATATATATAAAAAAAAGAGCGATAATCGCTCTTAATTTTAAAAAGTAAAATTTTGCAAAATACTCTTAAACAATAGCTTACTTGTTGCTTATTGCAGTTTTTGTTCAAACACTCTTATGTGATTAAATATAACTCTTTTGGCAAGACCGTCTTCATCTCGATGGATAAGTAACGTCGGATATTGGCTAGCTAGAGCATTCTTTGGCACTTTTGCAATATCGCCACATGCATTTTCTTTTTTGAGGATATAAATAATAAACCCCTCTTCGTCTACAAAATAATACTTTTTTTTAAAAAATTTTACCTCTTTGATTTTGTAATTGTCCATAATAACTATTTTAATACATAAATATAGATTTTCGGAGCAAATATAATAGCAAAATATTATTTTTCAAGTATTTTATTTAATTTATTTTTTTAAGAACTCTATACTATGTGACAAGGCTTTATTATTAATGGTATGAGGCATATTTTTTATGATTTTTAGAGTTGGTATTATATCTATGCTTCTTAATGTTTTATCTGTTAAGTTATAGCTATATTGGGGTATAACATGGTCGCCAGTTCCTTGTATAATTAGTATATTGGGAGCTGATACGATATCATTTGGGGTAAAATCTTTTGTAAATAGAATGGGAACTCCTGAAAATGATATTACTTTACCAATTTGCTCATCATTAGTTAGGCTAACAAGTATAGACATGAAGCCTCCTTGAGAGAAACCTCCTATATGTATGTTTTCATAATCTATACCCATAGAATTATGAATATCGTCTATAAGCTCATGTAGTTTATCAACATTATTAAGGGCTGATGACATCATTTTTTCATACATATCCATTGTTGCCATATTTTCACCTAGTGTTGGAATAATAAACCACTCGTATCCACTATTTGGAGCATTATCTGGGGCTGTTGGATAGTAAATAGCCATATTGGGGAATTCTTTGCTTAGAGTTTTTGTTAACCATGTCATACTTTTACCATCTTGACGCCACCCATGTATCATTATAAATGCACTATTAGGGTTATTAGGGATATGAGATATGATTTCTAATGAATATGCTGGAGTGTGAAATAGTAATATAATTACAAAAAATACATATCTTATAAATTTATTCATTAGATTATCCTTTATTTATTTCAATAAAACCACCGCCTAAAACATAGTCGTTATCATCATAAAAAACAACAGATTGCCCAGATGCGATAGCATTTTGATTTTCATTAAATATTATTGTTGCTGTTTTCTCATCTATTGGAATGTATTTGGCATCAAATGGATGTTGTGATGACCTTACTTTTACTTTGATTTGTCTCTCTTCTTTGATCGGGTTACTTGATAACCAAGAAATATCTGTTGCTTTTATTGAAGTCGTAAAACCATCTTCTACATAACCAAGTATTACTTCGTTTTTGTCTTTATTTAATCCTATTACATAAAGTGGCCTATCAGCGCTTATACCTAATCCTCTTCGTTGGCCTACGGTAAAATTCCATATACCATTATGTGAGCCTAGTATTTTACCATTTTTATCTACAAAATTACCCTTTTTAGGCTTTGTTTGCAAAATATCGTTAATGTCACCATTGAAAAAATCTTGGCTATCTTTTTTATCGCTTACTTCTAGATTATATTTTTTTGCCATATTTCTTACTTCTTCTTTGGTTAGCTCACCAAGTGGCATTATTATTTTTGATAATTGTTCTTGGTTTAGGCGATAGATAAAATATGATTGATCTTTCTTTTCATCTTTTCCTCGCTTTAGCTGATACCTTTTAGTCTTATCATTGTAAGAAATTTGAGCATAGTGACCTGTTGCAAATTTATCAAACTCTATTCCCATATCTTTTGCCCCCATTGGGAGAGCATCGAACTTTATTTTTGAATTACATATCACGCAGGGATTTGGGGTGCGACCTGATAGATATTCTTGTTTGAAATTTTCTAGAACTATTTTTTGATATTGTTTTGTACAATCAACCACATAGTGTTTTATACCTAATTTTTCACACAAATCTTGTGCTGATTTAATATCAACTTCTTCATGTGGTGAAAAGCATCCTTCTTTTGATGCTGTAATATTTAAGAACTTTTCTTTATCCCATATTGACATTGTCGCACCGATAACTTCGTGTCCTTGCTCTTTTAGAACACATGCAACAACAGAGGAATCTACCCCGCCACTTAAACCAACAAGTATCTTCATCTAATTACCCTTAGTGAATATAAATTACGCCATTCACCAAAGAAATATAAAAATTCAAAGTTTTTACTTTCTTTGACTTTTTAACAATATAAAGACTTTTTCATTATTGCAACTAATTTTTACTCTCAATTATTTATATAAGCTTTGTTCTTATTAAAAATATTTTTATATCATGTGGCGATGGACAACTTCCTTTATGAGCGACAATATTATTGATTACAATGTAGGGCATTTGAGATATATTTCTATGCTGTATTAAATCTGACTTTGTAATACGAATTATATTATGCTTTATGTTATTTTCTATAAGCACATTTTCGATAACTTCATATGTTGTTTGATAATCTTTATGACTTTTTATACAATAAATCTTAACTTCTAACATAAAAAAACTCCAATTTCATTTGTTTATTGCATAAATTTTAAAATATTTGGTTAACATATATAAAAAAAAGAGGACTTTTATAGTCCTCTTAATTAACCTTTAGAGACGATATGTGGCTGTGTTGCCATATTCGTCATAAAAGTAGAGTGTTGCATATCCGCCATTCGTTGTTACTTCCACAAATGTATTATCTATTTGATAAGTAACTTTCTGATATCGGTATAGGTCTAAATAAGAGATGTTGCCTCTTGTTGTAACCTTGAGCTTTCCCTGATAACGGGTAAAACTCATCGTACCAATATCTATACGTGTTGGTGAATCAAAGCTATCCCAAAGATAGTAACCTAGCATACTATCAAAGTATCTATTATGATAGAGACTGTGACGTATGAAGCGGTTGGTGTAGCCTTGCCATGTGTACCAACTCCAGCTATCAAATATACAGTTATGATGGTGATGATGATAACTGTGATGATGGTTGTACATGGGCCTCCAATTATTATGTCTTGGTGGCGTTACATGGTGCGAACCATATGAATGGTTATGAGAATGATGCTGTCTTGGTGGGGCATAACTTCCACTTCTTGAGGAACCTCTATTAGAATATCCTCTATGAGAATGTCCATGACCTGGAGGATCACTCCTTTCGGTTCTAGTTCTGCTACCATGACCGTGACCAGCATGTCCTCTTGCTCCTTGCGCGTAACCTTGAACTGCAAAAAGCGACATAGCGAAAATCGCTACAAATAAAGCTTTTGTCCTCATAATTATAGTGTATTTAATATTTTCCGATTGTTATATTACACTATTTTTAAATAAGAGTCTAGTATTTTATTTTCAAAAAAAACACAAACAAAAGGGCTGTCGCCTTTATAGAGTGTTTTATTGGTATTTATAATTAAAGCTAAAAAATTAGAAGCAATTAATAGCGATTGCTATGGCTATTATAGGGAGAGCCAATAATGGAAGAACAGCCTTTAGGCCTTTCTTTCTTAAAGCGAGCTTTATTAAATATATACTCATTAATGTAGTCATAAAAACTTTCCATTTGTTGTTTTAACTCAAAACTTTGGCTAAGGTATTATATGTTTTTATGAAAGTCAATATATTTTTTTAAAGGCTCATTTTAGCTAAAATTAGAAATCATAACTCTTTGTTTTAACACTTAATCAAGCTAATTACTTGGCTGTTTATATTTGCCTTTAATGACAAGTCTTGCAACTCTATTAAGAATAATGAAGCAGAAACTTTAGCGCCCAATCTTTCAACTAGTTTTATTGTAGCATTTACAGTTCCACCTGTTGCAAGCAAATCATCTACAATTAAAACTTTTTGCCCCTCTTTAATTGCATCTTTATGTATTTCAAGGGCGTCTGAGCCATATTCTAAGCCATATTCTATGCGCTCAACTTTGGCAGGTAATTTACCTGGTTTACGAACAATAACAAGCCCCTTATTTAATTTATAAGCAAGAGGTGCGCCCAGTAAATATCCCCTACTCTCTATGGCAACAATGTAATCTATATCAATCTCTTTTACTAAATCATATAGGTTATCTATGATTGCTTTGAAAGTGTCTTTATCTTTTAATGCTGTTGTAATATCTTTAAATAGAATACCTTTTTTAGGAAAATCTGGTATATTTCTAATTTTTGATAAAATTTCTTCGTTTGTCATGGCTTTCTCCTTTTGTGTTTTTATTTTATTATTAAATTAATTGATTAACACACAAATTTAAGAGTTATAAAGAGTTTTTATGTGAATTTATCACTTATGAAATAATGAAAAAAATAAATTTTGCACATTTTGTGAAAAAAAATAAAATTTAGTATTGACATTCAAAAAATCATTATGTATAAGTTCTCTTGTTGCCGACATAGCTCAGTTGGTAGAGCTACTGATTTGTAATCAGTGGGTCCGCGGTTCGAGTCCGTGTGTCGGCACCATTTTTTATTTAAACCACTATCATAGTGGTATTTTTTTTACCCTTTTTTCAAGCCAGTTTTAACCTGAACGTCGATAGTGCATTATTTTAAAATAGATTATATTTTACATCTTGCAAGCCTTGATAGACAATGGTTGCGACTTAACAACCTTACGAAACATCCAAGGAAAATCAGCAATAGATATGCTTTTGGAGAGGATTTAGGAGCTAAGTGCCATTATATGACATTATAAATATTTAAATTACTTGATTTTTCCCCAAAAATATATACAATATGCTAAAAGGATCTTTATATGAAAATTTCAATTATAGGAGCATCTGGAAAAGTAGGAATTGAAACAACAAGATTACTTGCTGAACAGAATAATTTTTTAGAACACGTAAATGTTATTTTATACTCTCCTAATAATGCAAAAAAAATAACAGGATTTTTGCTAGACTTAGAAGAAGGGCTATTAATAAGAGATAAAATATTTGCAAAAAACATTAATTTTTTACCGACATCTGATATTCAAAGTATTCAAAACTCTGATTTAATAATCATAACTGCAGGACTATTTGCAACTCAAGATGAAAAAAAACAGCTTGCCAGTCTTGATATATCTGGAAGAGATGTTCAATCAATAAAAAATTTATCACTTATCTCTAATATTTGTGAAGATATAAAAAAATTATCTCCATTATCTGATATTATAATTGTTACAAATCAATCAGATGTTTTATCTGCTAAGGCAAGGAAAATTTTAAACAAACAACAAATATATGGTTTAGGGTGTTACATAGATACTATAAGGTTTAAGAGCATATTTATAAAAGAAGCACAAAAAGAGAATATTTTATTGCAAATTAATGATATTCATGCTCATATATTAGGATATCATAATAAGCATTTATTTTTAGATGAAAATACATTTCAAATAAATCTTCCTATTGAAAATATTGAACAATTAATTAGCAAGAGTATTGATAAAACAATCATAAGAGGAAAAGAAATATCAGATTTACAAAAAGATGTTCATACACCTCATATAAATAGTGGTTCATCTAAATTACCTGCTGCTGCTATATTTAATATAATACAGTCATATACACAACCAAATAAAAATATACAAATTCCATTAAATAGAGCATTAACAACTGATGAAAAAGAGCAGATAGGTGAAATACCTAATTCATCAGTCCAATTAATTTGCGATATTAAACAGAATAGAATAACTCCTATACCAACATTTATTTCTAATAATAATATTAATAAAATTAAAGAAGGAGCTAATTTTATTGAGCAATAATTACAAAAACTAGAAATACAAACACCTTTAATTACAAATGAAAGGAACAGATAAATGCCAAAAGCTGTTTTATTAGATTGGGATGATACATTAGCGCATACACGAAGCTCAGTTGTAGAGGCTATGGAATATATCTTAAAGAAATACAATAAAGAACCTTGGGATATTACAAAAGTTAAGTACAGAGATACAAAAAAATCATTAAAAGAAAATTTTCCTAATTTCTTTGGTGAAGACGCCAATAGAGCTTATAACGAATATTTAAAATATTATATAGAATATGCCTACAATAAAGTATATCCTATGGAAAAAGCTAATGAGTTTCTTAAATTATGTAATCAAAAGAAAATAGATTTGTACATAATTTCAAATAAAGAAAAATCTTTGTTATTAAAGGAAGTTGAATTCTGTTTCCCCAATATATCATTTAAGAAAATTTTAGGAAATGGTGATGCTCCTCTAAATAAGCCCAATCCAGCTCCCGTTTTTGTTGCATTAGACAATGTAGCATATGAAGTAAATAGATATAATGTTTGGCTAATAGGAGATACTAAACAAGACACAGAATGTGCATACAATGCAGAAGTCCAACCAATTCTACTCGGTAAAGGTAAATTTATGGAAGATGGGTATATTAAGGATAAAATAAATTCTGCATTACCTCTACTTGTTTTTGAAGGATTTAATGATATAATTGACTACATAGAGATGGATAAATAATGGATATAATGATAAATAATCCTTTTAAGGAAATGCCTCAAGTTGTTTTTTTTGATTTATGTGGAACTATTTTAGATTCCAAAAAATTAGACCATGAAGCTATTAATTACACTCTAGAAAAATTTAATAAAGAACCTTGGAATACAACAAGAGTTAAAAAAGAGCCAACAAAATCAATGAAGGATAATTTTCCAAATTTTTTTGGTAAAGATGCCAATAGAGCATACGATACATATATAAATTACTTAATTTCAAACATTAACAATATATCTATATTTGATAATGTTTATGAAACTCTAAGAATTATAGATATACTTAAAGCTAAAGCCGTAATCATTACAAATAGAGATAAAAAATTTACTGATGCATTAACTAATAATGAAAAATTTCAAAGTATCGTTTCTTATGTAGATTTAATAATAAGTGCTGATGAAGTAGGAATACCCAAACCATCAAGCAAAATCATTGATTATGCTTTAAGTAGATTGGAACAAACAAATGTAAATAAAAGAAATATTGCCTTTATAGGAGATGCGTTAGCTGATATGAATACTGCAATTTCTTATGGTTGCATACCTGTTTTATTAACTATGTCTACATCTGATATTAGTAAAAATTTTATATCAGAAAATTATTCAAAAATTTATACATCAAATTCATATAAAGAAATAAATCATTGCTTATTTGAAACATATATAAGAAAACGTCAAAATAGCAAAGGTAAGTTAATTAAATATTGTAACTTTAATGAATATTAAATCACACTTTTTAATCAAAATCATATTTTTTAGATAAATAAAAATATGAGTATAAGAAATGTATTAAATAATTTGGATTTAGTGATATCAAAGAAAGAGAGAATATTAAGAAGGGCTGATATTGAAACTATTGTGATAAAAGATAGTGGAATTTGCACACATAATCACATTCCATTTACTTTAGAGAATTTAGTTAGGCTTTGGACTGAGAACACTCGCCCAAAAATTAAACATAATGGACACCCTATATACATCTATAAAATCAAAATGATTGATTACAAATTTAACATTGATGCCTATGGCTTAGATGAAACTCTTCAAAAGCCAGTTAAGTTAAATGGCTTAGATTTTTATGATCATTATAATTTAGATGCTGTTGATGATTTTGGTAATTCAAAAATATTATTACATATGTTCGTTATGCTTCAACCCAATACAGCACTAAATTTATTGCATAAATCTTTAAATGATTTTGGTTATCCTTGTAAAAAATTATTGACAAAGCAAATGATTCCAATGTTAAATAAAATAAACAAAGATGAGATGTCTGATGAATTTAGCAAATTATTGAAATTAAATTATACAAATCATTTGAAAAAAAGTCCTAATGCTAAAAAGTATAAAGGTTGGTTTCCAAGAATAGAAAGGCTGTAAAATATAATGAAAAGTTGGTTTTATGGGGTATTTATTTTATTATTGAGTTTGAGTGCAAATGCTCAGCATATTGATGATATTTCACTCTTAAAAGGAACAGAAATCATATGGAGTTCTCCATATAAAAAAGCAAGTAATGCAAAAGTTATTTTAGTAAAAGAAATTACTAAAGGGGAAAACTTTTGTGATAGTGGAGAAGTCATTATCAATAATAGTAAATACCCCATTGACCAACTTTTTATAAAGAACGATAGAGGTCAATATGAAAATTTATTAAATCTTACAAAGGATAATATTATTCAAGGTACTTTTTTTATTAAGTATTATAATGAAGACCTTTTAGCAATAGATGATGAAATTGTTAAAATTAAGTCAGATATTAAAAATTGTATTGAGGATTTTTATGGTAGTGGGATAGCAGGTATCAAAAAAGAAGCATTAGAACAAGAAAAATGTTTAGATGATATTTACTTTAGATGTGTTGATATATTTTATGCTAATTCGAAAGATGAAATATTAAAAAATTATATGAAATTATCTGATGAGATTAAAGAAAGTTATTTTTTAACAAGCAATCCTGATTATTGTTATGGAAAATGCGGAACAATTGAACAAATGAAAGTATATGATAGAATATTAGAAATAAAAAAGAAAATAATTCTAGATTTAGTAGATAATATATTGGAAAAGGATTAAATTTATAATCATTTCTATTATGGAATATAATAGAGACAGGAGAGTATAATGAAAAAGTTTTTTTTATTTGTTGTTTTGATTTTAGTTATTAATATTTATCCAAACTCTGTATTAGGTAAAGATAATATTGATAATGATGAGATGCTTTTGTTTGCTGTTGCAACGGAAGAAAATATAGAAAAACTTGGATTGAATAAAAGTATTTATGATAAAATTGTTGATGAATATTTTAAAGATGAAGCAAGTATCTTAGGTAAAGAGTTCAGTCAAAAATTATTGATTGCACAAAATTTGAATAATACATATGTATTCATTCTTAATTCTTCTGTAAATTGTGGTAGTATTGGTTGCCATAGTAAGATTTTTAGCATTGATACAAAGAATAATTATCAATTTATAGGAACAGGTAACGTATATGATTGTGATTATTTTAAATCTGACATATATCGTTGTTTTTTGTTATAATATTCGTTGTCCAATACCATGGTCTGTCCAACCACATATTCATTTTGATATTCCATAGGCACTCTATTTTCAACAGCATTGGTTTCAAAAGTGTGCCTAAATGAATGAAATACCTTATCTTTAACAGTTATACCAATCTTATCCAAATATCTTGCAAACCAACCTTGAACCATACGACCATAAGTTCCTCGTTCTATTTGTGTTAAATCAAATAGTTTTTTGTATTTGTTTTTTCTTCTATAGTCTGTATAGGTTAAAAAGCCTAATTAGATTAACTTTGTATGAATTGGAAAAATATATATAAACATTGAAAGAAAGTATTTGGGTATTATCTATTAAAATATGGAGGATAGTATTGTGTTTAAGCAATGGTTTTTAATGAATGAAAAACTAAGATTTCTTATTTCAGCATGTTTTGTTATGAGTTTAAGATTCTTAATCTTTGCTGGGCTTGGCTTTATATATTCTACGGCACATTACCAAATTATACTTGCAATCACATGGTTATTTTCTTCATTTTTTGCCTTTTTAATATATAAATATTTTGTCTTTACGGCTATTGGCAACCATTTACATCAGTACTTAAAATCGCTTATAATTTGGAGTGGTAGTTATATTGTAAATGTGTTTATTTTAATGATAATGATTGAAAAATTCAAAATTTCTCCATATTTGTCACAAGGATTTGCTATATCTTTTCTGCTTATAACTAATTATTTGTTATTCAAGCATTTTGCTTTCAAAAATCCTGACATAGTGTAATCCATCATTCTAGATTGTTGTAACAATAATTTAACACAATTTTGCTATTTTTGAGACAAAAATAGTTGCAGACGCATAAAATCTGTGTTATAATTTATATATAGTAAGATTTTTTTCAGGAGAAGAGTCATGGAAAACACAGAAATGACAACAGAACACACAGAAGCAGAAAAAGAAGCCATCTTACGTAAAGAAGCCATCTTACGTGAGGCTCTCTCTAGAGTTGTGGCACATGTTGAAAACAGTGAGGGAAACGAAGGAAATTCCATTCTTGGCAGATTAGAGCAATTTGCATCTCTAGCACCTGAAAATGAATCCACAAATGTCGCATCAATTATGGCCTATGAAATTGTTAAAGAAGGAGGTTTGGAGTCTCTTACAGATGGTCTAAAAGAAATTAAGAAAGAAATGGAGAATCCGGATCTTGTTACTCCTGAAAGTGAAGGAGAGGAAAAAGATCCAAAAGAAAAAGGTCGCAAAAAAGACAAAGAAAATGACAATGAAAATGAAGCCGAGGAAAGAGAAGGCGAGGAAAGAGAAGGCGACGAAAAAGATAAAGATGAGAGAGAAGATGCTCCAGCAAAAACTGAAGAAAGAAAAAGAGAAACCCTTTCAAAAGTTAAATTACCTAGTGGTATGGAAGTTAGACAAGAGGGACCAAGCTGGGTATTAGTTAGTGAAGATGGCAGACAACGTACTGATGTTACTGATGTGGTTGAAGCTATTGATAAATATAATCGCGGTGTTGACGCAACAAATGAAGAATCTAGAGTTCAAGACGAAGCTCAAACTGGTGTTGAAAATGTTGCTCAAAAAGATGGTGTTCAAAATCCAGAAGCTAGCGATGATAGAGTTAAAGCTGTTGCTGAAGCATTACCAGAGGTTAAAGATGTTAACGGCAACGATGTATTTAAACCTGAAGACGTTGAAGCTTTTGCTAAACTTGCTTTAACAGAATCTGACTTAAGAGCTCTAGAGGGTAAAGGTTTATCTGATAAATTGGCTGATAAAAAAAGAGAAAACACCCAAGAAGAAGAACTACGTCGTCGCAAAGAGCTTGAAGCTAGAGGACTTGAGAGATAATTCATAAATCTTTATAACCCTTAAAAGCGAACTTTAGTTCGCTTTTTTATTTGATAATATTAAAGCATAAAAATGGCCATGCAACTTAATGCACCAGATATTGAAAAATAGCTTTTATGGTTATTTGTAGATTAAATCACATAATAGCTTCGGTAATTATCCCTAACACAACGCTTATTGCGTAAATTAGGATAATAATTCTTGCTGTTTCATCTTTGTTAGAATTTACTCTATATAAAACAAGCAAACCTAGCCCTGAGTTACTTAGAGTTCCCGTTATCATTGTTGCAACAGAAATAACCCCATCAAGGTATAGTTGAGTTAATAAAACCGATGGATAACAACTAGGAATTAACCCAAATAATGAAGCAAAAAACTTACCTAAAATTGGATAATTAAGCATTATGTCTTCATTTGCCTCATAATCTCCAAATAAAAAGGCTAGACGAATAATAAATGCAAATATAAAGATGAAAATGCTTATTTTTTCTGTATGCTTGAAAGCAGATTTATAAATATTTTCCTTTTTATCATCACATTTACATTTTTGCTCTTTACAAAAAGCGCTAATATTAGGCTCGTTTTTAATTTTTATAAAACTTTGGGGTAAAAACCTATCAATTAAAAGACCAACTATTATGGCATATATAAGTTTTGTTATTAAAACCATTGCAATTATTGAGCTAGATGCACCTTTGGAGACTAATATTGGCAACATTTCGTCTGAGGTGGATAAAAAAACAGCAAGCATAGTTCCTAAACTTATAAGCCCTGTTGCATATAAGTTTGCAAATGAAACAGAAAATCCACATTGAGGAATAACTCCTAAAATACCTCCAATTATCGGACCATATTGTTTTGTTTTTCTAACAAATATAAGCTCTTTTCTGGACATTTTATGCTCTAGATATTCCATTAACAAATATGTTAGATATAAGTATGGAAACAACATAAACATTTCATATAATGATGCAACAAGGATATCTAAAATTGCTTTAATCATAACATACGCTCCGATTTTATTTTTTAGCCGTTCTCTTTTTAACTAAAAAATGCTGTTTTTGCAATAAAAATTTCTTAAAAAAATTATTTAATTTATTTTATTTAATATATTTACTTTTAAAACAAATTAGTTTAATGTTTATGTGCTTTAAAATATAATTTTTAATTAATGGGGAATTGTTTAAGATGTTAAAAAGAACAAAAATTGTTGATTTGTTAAACTCTGAAGCTCCTATTTCTTTGGTTTTGGCTAAAGGATGGGTTAGAACGAGACGTGATGCAAAAGATTTTTCTTTTATTGAGCTTAATGATGGTAGTTGCTTAAAAAATTTGCAAATCATTGCACAAAATAATCTCCCTAATTATAATGAAGTTAAAGCATTGAGCACTGGATCTTCTTTGGCTGTTAAAGGTAGCCTTGTGCCATCTCAGGGTGGAAACCAAAAGTATGAAGTTGTTGCTGAAGAAATTGAAATATACAGCGTTGCTCCTGATGATTTTCCTATTCAAAAGAAAAAACATACTGATGAATATTTAAGAACTATTGCGCATTTGCGTCCAAGAGCAAACAAATATGCTGCTGCATTTAGAGTTAGAAATGCTTTATCTTATGCCATTCATAAGTTTTTCCAACAAAGAGGATTTAATTATGTTCACACACCAATTATTACAGGTTCTGACTGTGAGGGTGCTGGTGAAATGTTCCAAGTTACAACTTTAAACTTAAAGAATCCACCAAAGCTCCCTAATGGTGAAATTGATTATTCTCAAGACTTCTTTGGAAAACCTGCGCATCTTACTGTTTCTGGTCAATTAAATGGTGAGATGTATGCTTGTGCCTTGGGCGATATTTATACATTTGGTCCAACATTTAGAGCTGAGAACTCTAATACAGCAAGACATGCTGCTGAATTTTGGATGATTGAGCCTGAAATGGCTTTTGCTGATATATTTGACGACATGGATTTAGCTGAGGACATGGTTCGTTATTGCATTACAGATGTTATGGAAAATTGCAAAGATGATATAGAACTATTTGCTAAGTTTGTTGACCCTACATTAATGGATACATTAAACAATATTAAAAACAATAAATTTGCTAGAATTACTTATACTGAAGCTATTGAAATAATGAAAAACTCTGGCAAAAAGTTTGAATATGAGCCTCAGTATGGAATTGATTTACAAACAGAACATGAGCGCTTTTTAGCTGAAGAACACTTTAAGCGTCCTGTGATTGTTAGAGATTATCCAAAAGAGATTAAAGCATTTTATATGAGAATGAATGATGATAATAAAACAGTTGCAGCGATGGATGTTCTTGTACCAAGGATTGGTGAACTTATTGGTGGCTCTCAACGTGAAGAACGTTATGAACTTTTACAACAACGTATTCTTGATTTAGGTATGAGATTAGAGGATTATTCATGGTATCTTGATTCTCGTAAATATGGTTCTGTTCCTCATGCTGGTTTTGGTTTAGGTTTTGAAAGAATGATGATGTTGCTTACTGGTATTGCAAATATTAGAGACGTTGTTCCTTTCCCAAGAACACCTAAGTCACTTAACTTTTAGGAGAAAACTTATGAAAAATCTATTTGTTCTTATTTTTAGTTTAATATTGGCATTCCCTGTATGGGCTGATAATGCTAGTGTTAATGACAATAACGATGTTAATGAAGCAAACGTTATAGTACATAAGATACAAAAAGATTTGATTAATATGCCAAATTGTGATGATAAGCGTTTAATTAATGAAGTAAAAAATTTTGTTACAGATTTTTTTGAGAAAAATAAATCTTATAACACTCTTACACGTAGGAGAAAATTTTTTATATTAAATAGCTTATCATCATTTAAACAAGAAAATATAGCCAACTATAATACTTCTGAGACGATGCTTGTTTCTGGAGTTGTTACAAAGCTTTTTATGAACGAAGGTGTATTAAAAGAAAATATGCGCCTGTGTAAAAATAATGATAATGCAAATATTGATGACTTCTTTATTTTATTATACCCTGTTGAGGAAGGATATAAAGTTGTTTTATTAAACCTTATCCCTAAACAAGCAATATCTGATGATATTTCTTTTGTTTATAAATAATATAGAAGAAAGTATGTTATGAGTACAAATAAGGAATTAATCGTTGTTAATCAAAAACCTCAGTTACCTATGGTAATTGAGGAAAACGGCTTATATGCTTATTTGGAACAAATAAAGAAATTTCCAGTACTAACAGAAGAAGAAGAGCAAAAACTTATTATAGATTTTCAAACTAAAGGAGACCTTATTTCTGCTCAAAAGCTTATTACTTCACATTTACGCTTAGCTGCAAAAATTGCTTTAACATATAAGAGATATGGACTTCCTATGTCTGATGTTATATCTGAGGCAAATCTTGGTTTAATGCAGGCAGTTAAAAAGTTTGATATGAATAAAAAAGTTAGACTTGCCACATATGCTATTTGGTGGATTAAAGCTCAAATAAATGATTATATTTTGAAATCCTGGTCTTTGGTTAAGATAGGTACAGTTGCAGCGCAAAAAAAATTGTTTTATAATTTAAATAGAATAAAAGCCCGCTTAGGTCTATATGAAAACAAAGAACTAGAGCCTAAGGTTGTAAAACAAATTGCTTATGAGCTTATGGTGGATGAAAAAGATGTAACAGAGATGAACAGACGAATTGGCGGCGATTGTTCTCTTAATGTTAATGTTGGCTCTGATGAAGATAGCGTTGAAAAGCTTGATATGATTGTTGATAAGCGCGAAAATATTGAAGCAAAATATGCTATGCAAGAAGAAAATAGATATAGAGCAAAAATATTATCTCAGTGTCTATTAACACTAAGTGATAGAGAGCAATATGTTATTAAAAATCGTATGCTAAGAGATGATCCTTTTACACTTGATGATATTGGTGAAAAACTAAATATTAGCAGAGAGCGTGTTCGTCAGATTGAAAAAAAAGCTTTTGAAAAGTTAACTGTTGAAGTAAAAAAACAATTGGCTGCATAAGATGAATTTACGTGACAAGATTATAAAATCTCTTATTGAGGCAAATATTTGCTCTCCAAGACTTGAGGCTGATATAATTTTAAGATTTTCTGCACCAAATTATCCAAATATTACAAAAGAAGAAGAAATTAAAGTATTGTCCTTTTTAGAGAGAAGATTAAGACACGAGCCTCTTGATAAAATTATTGGAGTTAAAGAATTTTATAAATACAGCTTTTATGTTAATTCTGATGTGCTATCTCCAAGACCTGATACTGAAATTTTGGTTGAAAAAGCAATAAGTATAATTAAAGAAAATAGTTTTAATAAAATTATTGATTTAGGGACAGGATCTGGATGTATAATTTTATCTATATTAAAAGATTTGGAGTATTTAACAGGAGTTGGAGTTGATATATCAAAAGAAGCTCTAAATGTTGCTTTGAAAAATGCAGAAAATCTTAATGTAACCCGCAGAATTTCTTTCATTAACGATAGTTTTGAAAATATTAATGAAAATATGGGAATGTTTGATATTATTGTATCAAACCCTCCTTATATTACATTTAAAGATTTTGAAAACCTTGATACAGAAGTTAAAGACTATGACCCTAAAATTGCGCTTGTTGCTGAAGATAATGGGTTATTTTGCTATAAGCAGATTGCAAGTAAGGCTTCTTTAATTTTAAAAAATGGTGGATATATTTTATTAGAAGTAGGCTACAATCAAGCCGAAGATGTTGCTCAAATTTTCACATTAAAAGGTTTTAATCTTGTTGAGATTGCTAAGGATTTATCTGATACAAACAGGTGTATTATTTTGAAAAAATAAGTTGCAAAAAAAAATTTATGGAGTATCATTTGCTTGTTATGGAGCACAGTTTTTGATTGGGTGCTTCTTTGTTTCCTTTTTTTAATTAATTGTTTAGCAAGCTTGTTCTTGCTGTGAAGTGTAGGAATATATGAAAAAACAAAATAATAGATATCGTAATGGTAATAACAATAATGGTTATACTTTAAATTATAAATTTGATAGTGTTAGTATTGCTGGTAAAATAAGTGGCACAGCATTAGATTTAATCCGTAAATATAATGACTTAGCAAAGGAAGCGCAAAGTAGTGGCGACTATGTTAATATGGAAATTTATCGCCAATACGCTGAGCATTATCGTAAGATTGTTACTGATATTAATGAGCGCCGTCAAAATAGAGTAGAAAATAATTACAATAAAAATAATGATACTGAGGCACAAGTTGCTGAAGCTGAAAATAACAATGAAGAAACTGAAGTAAAAACAGAAGTTGTTGAGGTTGTTGCATCTGATAATGGATATGTAGAAACATTGCCTAGCATAGAGCCTCAACAAAAATCTTTTGAAGTTGTAGAAATTAGTGAAGATGAAAGTCGCGTAGAAGAAACAACAAAACCTAAACGCGTTTGCCGTAGAAAAACAACTGTTCGTAAAACAAAAGAAGCATAAGTACTTATAGGGAGGGATTATGTCTATATTTTTGGCCTTTTTTATTGTTGCTATTGCAGCGATTGCAATAACATATAAAACATATGTTGGGTATGGCAATTATCCTTTATATGCAAGATTATTGTTTTTATTTTTTATTACCTTTGGTTGGTTTGCGCCATTTATTGCTTTTGCTATTAAACGTGGCTACAATTCAGGCTTGTTTGTTGATTTAACAAAAGGATTGTACTTTATTTTTGGCTTTGTTTTCTTTTTGTTTATTGTTTCGTTTATTCGCGATACAATTTGGGTGTTAATTGACATCTTACGCAAAACACCTGCTGAGCAAATTAAGAATCCACCTCATTTGGGAAAAGTAAATTTTTATACTGCTATTTTTACTCTTCTTGTTTGTATATATGGGGTATATGAAGCTACCAAAATGCCACAAATACTAAAGCATGATATTATAACTCCTAAAATAAGTAACAAGACTAGAGTTGTTATGCTTTCTGATTTGCATATTGATACAGATGTTAAATTGGAATATATTACAAATATTGTTAATAAAGTTAATGAGCTAAACCCTGATGCTGTTGTGCTTGTTGGCGACATTGTTGATAATAAACCAAATAAACTAACTTTTCATCTTGAAGAGCTAAAAAAACTAAAGGCTAAAGATGGTGTTTATTATGCTTTGGGCAATCATGAACACTATTCTAGCGCTCTTGATTGGATTATAAAATTTGGTCAATTAGGATTTAATGTACTTGGTAACTACGGTCTAAAAGCTGGAAATAGTGGGCTTTATATTGCTGGCATTCCTGATATAAACGCTTCTACTTCTGATAAGATCAAGATTAATGTTTATAATGCGCTTCACGGAGCAAATAATAACAACTATGTAGTTATGCTTTCTCATACTCCAAAAATTGCAGAAGGGATTACAAAAGACAATGTTGATTTAGTTCTTTCTGGTCATACACATGGTGGGCAGATATTCCCATTCCACTATTTTGTTAAACAAGCAAATGATGGACGCTTGGCTGGTTTTTATGATGTTGATGGTGTTAAGATGTATGTTTCTAGAGGAACTAGATATTGGGGACCGCCAATTAGAGTGTTAGCTCCGTCTGAAATAACTGTGTTTGATTTAATACCGGAAAAAAAAGATGCAAAAACTAATTAATGATGCAAAAAATGTTGCAAATACATTTGATGTATCAACCCTAAAAGATTGCGCTGTAGTGTATAGTGTTAGCTATATGCCTAATGAAAAAAACAAAGAGCTTGCTCTTGAATATTTGAAGAATAACAGCTCTGCAAAAATACTTGATAGAACCCCTTGTGGAAAGGCTTTAATTGACCTTGGATTGCATGGTAAGGTTAATGAAATTGCTACTGAAATTACAAATATTTGGAAAATAGCTTCTACACGATTTGTGACAAATGCTTCTGGAAATATTGTAGCCTTTGTTGATGGTGCTGATGAGAGAAGTACATTCTATTCTGTAGAGCTAAAAGAAATTTTAAAAAACCCTGCAATCACCAAAATCAATGGTATTGATAAATTTGTTTTCGCAAAGAATTTTACTTTTACTAGATATTAAAAAAAGCAGGCAGAGAAACGGTTTGTTTTTCCCTGCCTGTTTTGAGTACTTTAAAAAGCTTCCCTGTTGCTTTATATTTTCTCTAATACACAGATAAATCTGCGCCTCTTTATATCCTGATGTAAATCTTTAGAATCTACCCCGATATAACAACTAACTTTTAGCCTGAGGTTGACTAAAAAACCATTTAATATGCCATAAATCTATAACAATAATTCTTAAATCTTCGTTAACAAAAAAAGCACAAATTTAAACGATATACAAGTAAAAAAATTACTTATTATCGCTTTATTTTTTTGAATATTTTTAAATGATTGAAAAGATATATTTTTATCTATTCGTATTTGTTGATAACTTTCATGATATACGATTTCTCTCTAAAACTATAATATTCTGAGCTAGATATTATAATGTGATCTGTTAGGTTAATTCCAACACTTTCAAGACCATTTCTTAACGCCATAGTCATTGTTATATCTGCTTTTGAAGGAGTGCAGTCTCCACTCGGATGGTTGTGCGAAACAATAACAGATGACGCATGATTGATTAGAGCATTACGAGCAATATCCTGAGGACTAATCATTACAGCTGATGTTGTACCTACTTGCTCAATATTATGTTTTATATATTTACCTTTATTGCCTAAGTATATTACTAATAAATTTTCTTGTTTATTGTATCCTATTTGAGTGCGACAATATTCTATTATATCTTTTAATTCGCTCAATGATGGGGTATTTGTTTTTTCAAGATTTTCCCAACATATTTTATTTACACAAGCATGTATTAAATTAAATAGCGTTGTAGCACTATTTCCGACACCTGGAAAATTGAGCAACTCATTTGTTGGAGCAGTTAAAACATTAGCAAGTGTTCTGTATTCTTTGATTAAAGTTTTTGCAAGAGGCTTCACATCTTTTCTAGGAAGTGCATACATCAATACTAACTCTAGCAACTCATAATCTGGCATAGATTTACCTTTATCAGATAAGAATCTAGCTTTTAAGCGTTGACGATGACCGATATAATCTGGAGTTTCATCTTTTTGTTCTTTATTATTGTTATTATCCATTTTTAGCTCCTTATTATTTATATGGTGGTTTATCTAATCCTTTTAATGAATATGTGAAAACTTCGCATCCATCTTTTGTTACACCTAACGAGTGCTCAAATTGTGCTGATAAGGTTCTATCTTTTGTAACTGCAGTCCACCCATTTGAAAGAATCGTGCCATATTTTTTACCTATATTTATCATTGGTTCAATTGTAAAAAACATGCCTTCTTTGATTAGAGGACCAGTTCCTTTTTTACCAAAATGTAGAACATTTGGCTCATCATGAAAAACTTTACCTAAACCATGCCCACAAAACATCTCAACAACTGAATATCCATATTTATGAGCATATTCTTCAATTACAGCGCCAATATCACCGAATCTAGCACCAGGTTTTACTACATCAATACCACGCATTAAACATTCGTATGTTACATCGCAAAGGCGTGTTGCTTTCAGTTTTGGTTTACCAACATAATACATTCTTGATGTATCGCCATACCATCCGTCAACAATTACTGTAACATCAATATTTAGTATATCGCCCTCTTCTAACTTTCTGTCATCAGGAATACCATGGCAAATAACATGATTTATTGATGTACATATTGTTTTTGGATACCCATGATAACCAAGGCATGCAGGTATTGCATTATGTGATTTTATAAACTTATGACACAAATCATCTAAATATTCTGTTGTTACTCCAACATCAACAAAATCTGTAATATAGTCTAGACACTCTGCGGCAAGTTTACCAGCTTTACGCATTCCTTCAAAATCTTTAGCATCATATATCTTTATGCCATTTTCATCTGTATTTGCCAATTTTTTGCTCCTGTTTTATATTTGTTCTACTTTTGTTTATACACCTATTTATTTAAAATGCAATTTATTTTATACTTTTTTTTATCTTTTGATGTTTTTTGCAAAAATTTGCTTATATAAGAGAAAAATAATTAAAGGAGAGAGGATATGGCGTTAAAAATTACCCAAGCAATTTATAGTTTTATGTTAGTATTATTTACGGCAATATTTTCCAAATATTTTACAGATATTGGACTTGAAAACTTTTATGATACTTTAAACATTTCTGATGCGACTCCTAAAAATAATTATTTTATATATGTGTGGAGAGTGCTTTACTTTTTATTATTTTTAAGTTTTTACATTATTCTTCTATCAAAAAAATCAATAGAACAGTTTAATGATGCAAATTCGCTATTTATTTCGCAATTGTTTTTACAAGTTTTATGGTGTTTTAGCTTCTTTTATATGGAACAACTGATAGCTTCATCTATTGTTCTTATATTGTTATTTGGTGTTGTTTTATTAATGATGCAGAGCTTTTATCAGATAAATAAAGTGGCGTTTGTTTTAAATATTCCGTATGTGGTTTGGGTATTATTTGCTACATTTTTGAATATTTATATCTCTTTTTCTAACTAAAATGACAACGAATCTTATTTTCGTTTAAATTTAAACTAGACATACAAAAAAAACTACTGTAAATTCTCATGGTTAAAAGTTTAATTTAATTTTATTTTGGGAAGTAAAAATGGCTAGTGTAAACGAAGTAAGAAAAACATTCTTAAATTATTTTGAAAGAAATGGACATAAAATTGTACCAGCTTCTTCTCTTGTTCCTGATAATGATCCTACCTTGATGTTTACTAACTCAGGTATGGTACAATTTAAAAATATTTTGAGTGGAAATGAAACAAGAGACTATACACGAGCGGCGACTTCTCAAAAAAGCGTCAGAGCGGGTGGTAAGCATAATGACTTAGACAGCGTTGGATATGACGTTCGTCACCACACATTTTTTGAAATGCTTGGAAACTTTTCTTTTGGTGATTATTTCAAAGAAGAAGCTATTTATTATGCTTGGGAACTATTAACAAAAGAGTTTATGATTCCAAAAGAAAAACTTGCTGTTACAATTTATCATACTGATGATGAAGCTCATGATATTTGGAAAAAAGTTTCTGGCTTGCCTGAAGATAGAATTATCCGTATTGCTACAAAAGATAACTTCTGGCAAATGGGCGATACTGGACCTTGTGGTCCTTGTTCTGAAATTTTCTATGACCATGGTCCTGAAGTATGGGGCGGTCTTCCAGGTACTCCTGAAGAAGATGGTGATAGATTTATTGAAATTTGGAACTTAGTATTTGACCAATATGAAGATTTACCTGATGGTAGTCGTATTAATATTAAAAAACCATCTATTGATACTGGTATGGGACTTGAGAGAATGGCTGCAATATTACAAGGTGTTCATTCTAACTTTGATATTGATACATTTAAAAATATTATAAATGCTATTTCTAGTATTACAGGAACAGATCCTAATGGAGAACTCAAAGCTTCTCATAACGTTGTTGCTGACCACTTGAGAGCTATGAGCTTTTTGATTGCTGACGGTGTATTACCATCAAATGAAGGTAGAGGATATGTGCTTCGTCGTATTATGAGAAGAGCTATGCGTCACGCTTATTTATTGGGTGCTAAAGAACCTATGATGTATAAATTATTGCCAGCACTACAAAAAGAAATGGGTGATGCATATCCTGAACTTTATCGCTTTGAGAAATTAATTACTGAAACAATTCATACTGAAGAAAAACGTTTTGGCAAAACATTAGATAAAGGTATGAAGTTATTAGAAGATGAAGTAGAAGGATTAAGTGTGGGTGATACTCTTAATGGTGAAACAGCATTTAAGCTCTATGACACATATGGTTTCCCTCTTGATTTAACTCAAGATGCTCTAAAACCAAGAGGTATTAGTGTTGATACCAATGGTTTTGATAATGCTATGGAAAAACAAAAAGAGGAAGCGCGTAAAAATTGGGCAGGAAGTGGTGATGCTGGTACTGAAAAAATTTGGTTTGAAGTTAAAGAAAAAATTGGTGGAACTGAATTTTTAGGATATAAAACTCTTAAGGCTGATGGCATTATTAAATCTCTTGTACAAAATGGTGCAGAGGTTAAAAGCGTTAATGAAGGTGAGTTTTATTTAGTTGCTAACCAATCACCATTTTATGCTGAAAAAGGTGGTCAAGTTGGTGATATTGGTGTTATTAAAGGAAATGGCTTTGAAATTGAAGTTAATGATACTAAGTGCAAACTAGATAATCTTCATATTCATTGTTGTAAGATGCTTAAAGGCGAAATTAAGGTTGAAGATTTTGCAAGCTTTGAAGTTGATGAGAAAAATCGTCGCTCTATTTGTGCCAACCACTCTGTTACTCACATTGTTCATAAGGTTTTAAGAGAAATTTTGGGTGAACATGTGGCACAAAAAGGTTCTTTAGTTGCTGGTGATAGAATGCGTTTTGATATTTCACACCACAAACAAATCTCTCAGGATGAACTTAAACTTGCTGAAAAATTGGTAAATGAGGCTATTAGAGAAAACTTCCATGTTAATACAGTTTTGATGAGCCAGGAAGAAGCTGTTGCAAGTGGTGCTATGGCTCTATTTGGTGAGAAATATGGCGAAGAAGTTCGTGTTGTTTCTATGGAAAAAGATGGCATTGTTTACTCTCGTGAACTTTGTGGTGGCACACATGTTTCAAATACTGGCGATATTGGTTATTTCAACATCATAGGTGAATCTGCTGTTGGTGCGGGTGTTCGTCGTATTGAGTGTGTTACTGGATGTGGCGCTGAAACTTATGTTGAAGATGTTGAAAACAGATTACACTCTGTTTGTGACTTATTAAAAACTAACATAAATGACCTTGAAGCTCGCATCAACAACCTTCTTAATGAGAAAAAGAAACTTGATGCGGAAGTATTTAATCTTAAGAAGGCTTTAGCTTCTGGTGGTGCAAACTCTAAAGATGAATCTGAAATGGTTAATGGTGTTAAATTTATTGGCAAAATTATATCTGATGTTCATCCAAAAGAATTAAAAGCATTTATTGATGAAATGAGCCAAAAAATTGGTAGTGGAGTTATTGTTCTTGCGACCAATAAAGATGATAAAGCTTCTATTGTTGTTGGTGTTACAAAAGATCTAACAGATAAATATAATGCAGTTGATTTGGTTAAAATTGCATCAAATACCGTTGGTGGTCAAGGTGGCGGCGGCCGTCCTGATATGGCACAAGCTGGCGGACCAGATGCTAGTAAATTGCAAGATGCATTTAATGAAGTTAAAAAGGCATTGTAATTATTTAACTGGTTTAAAATGAAAGAAGAGCTCCAATATGGAGCTCTTTTTCTTAAAGGTTTATTTCTTCCTCATTCAATTGACATCCACAATTCTAACATCGATAAAAATGCCCCCTAGACAGACATAATCTTTTGATCCACAATTGGGGCAACTAATGAGAAAATAATTTTTTGTTTTACATAATATGTATAGATGCACTGCATATAATATGGATATATATTAGCGATTTTAATTTATTTTAATCTGTAATTCGTATCAATGATATCTTTTCTTATAAAAATAGGAAAATATGGATGAGTGTAATAATTCTGCTCTATTATCTTATCATTATATATTGAAAACTCTTTTAAACTCCACCTTTTTACAAAATTTTCTTTTGTTTCTAGTTTAACAGGCATTTCGCTATATATTTTATGTAAATTTGATATATATTCACCATAACTTACACCATTTATAAAATTGGCATGGATAATTTGATTACCATATCGGTTGTTATATATAAATTTAGGTTTATATTTTAAAATGTACTCATTTAGCGCAAATGGTTCTTTATATTGATACAAATAGTATGCAACAGGTGCCACATTACCACCTGCAAACCAATAGTACGATACATCATTTTCATATATATTTATGTAATTAACGGTGCTAATAAGGTAATCATCATTTTGCATAAATGAAAATATATATTTTTGCATTTTATAATATTGAGGATAAAATTTATTTAATGGCGCTTTATAAAATAAATAGAAACTTGATATTATCATTATTAAAAATATTAATTTTATTTGTTTTTGTTTTATATTTCTATATATAAACTCCCCTATTATAATCGAAGCTACTATATTGCTAAATACGAAATAATGTTTATGAATAGCTCCAAATATATATTTACTAACACACTCCATAACAAAAACAAAAACAAAGAAAAGTTTATATATATTTCTATCTTTTATAAAATCTTTTATTGCAAATAGAGATATAAAAGGAAGATATAGCGTTTGCCAATAATCGCCATATACTTTGCCTAATGCATAAAATTTATGCATAATTACATTTAATTCATAATTAAATAAATAGTATATCTTTAAACAACCATTAAAATATAGCCATAACATAAAAATCAATATAATAAAAATAGGAAGCAGAGAGGCTTTTATTAGTGGTTTTATTTCTATTTGTTTATTATAAATTAAATATAATATAAAAATACCAACAAAAAATAGTGGTATTAATATTTTCTGCAATATCAACAAAGAAATTGTAAACATTAAAAAAGATATATTTAATTCTTTTTGTTTTTTTCCTTCTAGATAAGAATATAAATAATATATACCCATGAAATAAAATGCGAGCATTGTTTCATCTGGATGTAACTCAAATAGAGTGTAATAACTATCTGGTAGTGAAAAATATATTATTAATGATAACAAAAATGGTTTTATAGTATATCCCATAAAGCGTTTAGCTATTTTATATAAAACTAAAAATAGTGCAACATAAGATAAAAATGATATAACTTTTGATACATATAGAATTAATGCATCATGATAAAAAAGCGCTACTATTGGAGATAAAATATACCAAAATAATGGATTGTGATGTTCAAAAAAATCTCTATATGGAATTTTTCCTTGCCACACTAACCATGATGCATGCAAATGTTCAGCATGATCCATTGATCCATAACTATACATAAATGAATAGCACATTAGAAATATTTCTATTGCACCAAATAGATATATAATTTTTGTTAAAAAGTTATCATTTTTCATAATGTTATGATATTATAAATAATTATTTTTTCAATAATTGGTTATCTATATCCACTAAATTAAAAAAAATATTAAAAACTATAAAATTTATCTTAACTCTTATTAGATTATATTTATAATTATGACGTTTATTCTTGAGAGTTTTTATAATGATTCATTTTTTTCAAAAATTTAAATTATTAATATCTTTTGCTTTTATTGGTATGTGTTTAATTAAATTAGTACTAATGCTTGATGATTATGTATCAAAAAATAATAATATAAAAGATACTTATATTTTATTTGATTGTTTATATGATGCTGAAGTTGAAAGTCTAGATGCCTATTCATTATTTAATCACATGAAAAAAAATGGATTAAAAGCTTATTATGTTGTGTTAAAAGATAATCATCTATATAAAAAATTAAAATCTGAAAATAATTTAGATAATATTATCGGAATTGACTATAATGTTAGACACAAGTCAGAAGAATTTATTTTACAGCTATCGGATATTTTACCTAAAGCAAAAGCGATAATTACGTCTTTTGAAATAGGAACCGATTTAGATTATAAATTTAATAATCTTCCTGATACTCAATATATTTTCATTCAGCATGGCCAAATATTTTTTAAGGAAAGCATCTTATCTGGAGGATATTTTAATAAACATTTATTTGATAAAATTCTTATTTCATCACAAAATGAAGCTAAAATCTTAAAAAAATATGGTTGGAATGATGAGCAATTTATCAAATCAGGATTACCTAGATGGGATTTATTAAATGATAAAAATAAAACAGATGAAAAAAGTATTTTTATTATGCTTACATGGAGAACTACACATCCTAGTATATTTGCCAGAACATTATATTTTAAAAAATTAGTTTCGTTATTTAACCATACTGATTTAATTGATTTTTTAGTAAAGAATAATGTGAAAATTTATTTTGCACCTCATCATGCTTTGAAAGAAGTGTCAAATATCAATTTTAGTATAGATCACCCACAGATTGAGGTTGTTAAGCCAACAGAGATTTCCAAATATATAAAGAAATCATCTATGCTTTTAACAGATTTTTCTTCTGTTGCGTTTGATTTTATGTTTCAAAATAAACCTGTTATTCTTTATGGATTAGATAGAGGTGATCCTTTACTTGAAATGAATCAGTTTTTTGATTTAGAGTTATTAAAGCAAAAACAAAATACTTTTCCTAATATATTTTTTAATGAAATTGATGTAATCAATAAAATCAAGTTTTATGTTGTTAATGATTTTGTATTAGAAAAAAATGTCGCAGATATTTATGATGATTTCTTTTTTATAAAAAAAGATATTAGAAAAGATTTAGTTAATCAATTAGAACGCCTATTATAAAAAAAAAAGCGACGCAGACCTCTTTATTATATAAAAATAGTGATTATATCCATATATCATTATAGGAGGGATTATGATTTATAAGTGGGCGATGATTGTTGGTATAGTTTTAGGAATGATGGGATGTGCGCATGATGATAAAAATTATGCATATCAAATACAAGGAATAAACGCATATAGAGGTCAAGATATAGAATCTTTGTTTAATGAAAATGGCGCTCCAAATGCAATAAAAAAACTTGGCGATGACCAAATTATGTGGATTTATTATACAAATTATAGACCAGTTGGAGGTGGTGAATTAATTTCATATGACAACCCTCTACCAAATAATGCCTCAACATCTTGCATGGTTAGGATAATATTAAAAGATAATAATGTTTCTAAAGTTTTCACAAATTGCTCATAAAAAAAAGCGCCTTAACGGCGCCTATTTTTTAAAAGAAATAATATCTTATTCCGATACTTAGTTCTTGAACATTCTTTTTAAAGAGTTTCTCTTCTGGGAATACATAGCGATACATTGCTCTTATACCAATTTTATCTGTTGGATTAATTTGTCCACCAAAACCTAGTCTATATGATGAACCCTCAAATTTATTTAAGTCTTTATCTAATATTCCGCCATCGAGAGAATATTTACCATAACCTACTGTTGTTAAAAGCTCTACAACTCCTAAATTTAGAGTATCAAAAACTAAATCTACACCATATGCTGATGGTTTTGTTTTACTAGAAGCCGATGCTTTTGTTGAAAAATGTTTTTGATAATATCCTTCAACGGATAAAAATCCTAATGCTTTGGCTCCTACACTAAATGTTGCTCCATTTAGCTCATTTATATTATCAAACCCATGTAATTTTGAATGCGCATAATCGATACCAACATGGGGAGAAATGATAAATGCATTTGCATTAAATGAAATAAGCAACATTGCTAAGGCTAAATAAAGTTTTTTCATTACTCGTTCTCCTTTTTAGATTAAAGTTCTTTTATTTCAATATCGTGTGTTTGAGGATTATATGTTAAACATAGTTTTCCTAAACTAAAATCTTCTACAAATTTGCCAAATACCTCATAGCGCCATCCACTTGTTATTTTATTATTTGCTTTAGGATTTTTTATATATTCTCTTAAATTTTTTTCAGTACTTATAAGGTGGGGTATAACTTTGTGCTCGTTGCTTTTTATTTTTAAGAGCAATTTTAATATCTCGTATAAAGATTGCTGAGATGGTGCTAAGGATACATCCTTTTCTTTATCTTGTTTAGCTAAGGTTTTATCAAGTCCTTCTTTATCTAGTTTTTGTAATGCAGTTAGCATTTCTGTTACTAAAATACTCTTTAGAATATCTGGACGCATACCTCGTACATTTTTAAAATCTTCTAATGTTTTGGGAAAGATTGTTGCAATATTAATTAGCATATCGTCTTTTAATACATTTTGACGAGTTATGTTTTGTCTTTTGGCTCTCTCTTCACGCCATGCTGCCAATACCTTTAGAGCATTTAAGAATGGCGTAGAATGATTATTGCGGCGAATTCTTTGCCATGCTTTGTTATTATCTGTTTCATAATGTGATATATCAGCAAAATCTTCTAGCTCTTCTTTTATCCATTCTAGACGATTATTCTCTTCAAGAAATGTAATTATTTTATTATAACATTCTATTAAATGTGTAACATCTCCTGCGGCATATTCTAACTGTTCTTCTGTTAATGGACGTATTTGCCAATTAGTTAATCTGCAAGATTTATCTAATTCTTTATTACAACAAAGTTTAACAAGATTTTCGTAACTTATGGACTCGCCAAAACCTAAAGCGCCGGCGGCTATTTGTGTATCAAACACAGGGGTTGGAACAAATCCTGATATATTATAGATAATCTCAATATCTTGACGTCCTGAATGAAAAACTTTTAAGACCTTTTTATTTTTCATTAATGCGATTAATGGACTTAAATCCATTTCTTTTGCTTGCATATCAACAATATATGCTCCTTCATTATAGCCAATTTGTAATAAACAAGGAATCGGATAATATGTTTTTTCTCTTATAAATTCACAATCTATGGCTATTACTTTTTGCTTTTTTAATTTTGCGCAAATTGATTTTAGTTCTTTTGTAGTATCTATTAGTTTCATCTTGTATTCCTTATATTTTTTATTATTTTATATATGCAATATTTAAGATTTTTTTAATTTTTACTTGCATTTCATTTGTTTTAGGATAAAAATGCTTGTTAGTTTGTTAATTGATTATTCAGGGGTATTTATGATTGAATACAGAACACATACGTGTGGCGAGTTAAGAGCTCAAAACGCTGGACAAAGGGTGAAACTTTCAGGTTGGATTCACCGTAAAAGAAATTTAGGTAATTTATGTTTTGTTGATTTAAGAGACCATTATGGCATCACTCAATGTGTGGTTGATAGCTCAAGTGACTTATTTGCTAGATTAGAAAATATTCGTGTTGAGAGTGTTATCACTGTTGATGGTTTAGCAGTTATGCGTGAGAGCGTAAATAAAAATATGCCAACTGGTGATATTGAAGTTAAGGTTGATGCAATAGAAGTTCATTCTGAAGCTGATGTTTTACCAATCCAAGTTTTTGGTGATGATAATGCTCCTGAAGATATGCGTTTAAAATATAGATTTTTAGACTTAAGACGTGAGAAAATTCACAATAACATTATTTTACGTTCTAAAGTTATAAGCAGAATGCGTGAATTGATGACTGAGCAAGGATTTTTAGAGTATCAAACCCCGATTTTAACTGCATCATCTCCTGAAGGAGCACGTGACTTTTTGGTTCCTTCTCGCTTAAATCCTGGTAAGTTTTATGCTCTTCCTCAATCTCCACAACAATTTAAGCAACTTCTTATGGTATCTGGATTTGATAAATATTTCCAAATTGCTCCTTGCTTTAGAGATGAAGATCCTCGTGCAGATAGAAGCCCTGGCGAATTTTATCAACTTGATATGGAAATGTCTTTTGCAACTCAAGAAGATGTTTTTGAAGTTATGGAAAAAACAATGGGTACAATCTTTAATGAATTTTCTTTCGGAAAAGAGGTTGATCAAGCTCCATTTATTAGAATTCCATTTAATGAGGCAATGTTAAAGTATGGCTCAGATAAACCAGATTTAAGAAACCCTCTTATAATTCAAGATGCAACTGGTTTCTTTAATAATTCCGGTTTTGGTGTGTATGATACTAAAGCTCAAAATGGCGAGCAAATTAGAGCTATTGTTATTCCTAATGCGGGTGAAAAACCTCGCTCTTTCTTTGATAAGCTTGATGGTTTTGCTAAAGAAGAAGGTTTTGGTGGTATGGCTTATGTTGCATTATCATCTAGTGGTGCAAAGGGTGTTGCAAAGTTCTTTAATGAAGAAAAAATGAATGAGTTAAAAAATACCTTTGGCTTAAAAGATGGTGATGCCATTGTATTTATGGGTGGCAACAAAAAACTCATCAATAAATTTGCAGGTAAAGTTAGATTAAAACTTGGCGAAGAATTAGATTTGGTTGAGAAAAATGTATTTAGAATGTGTTGGATTGTTGATTTCCCATTCTATGAAGAAAATGAAGAAACAGGTGCAGTTGAGTTTTCTCACAATCCTTTCTCTATGCCACAAGGTGGAATGGATGCATTATTAAATAAGAATCCATTAGACATCTTAGCATATCAATATGATATGGTATGTAATGGTGTTGAGCTTGTATCTGGTGCTGTTCGTAACCACAAGCCTGAAATTATGTATAAAGCATTTGAAATCGCAGGATATGACAATAGTGTTGTTGATAACAAATTTGGCGGCATGATTAATGCATTTAAATATGGCGCACCTCCTCACGCTGGTTGTGCTCCTGGAGTTGACAGAACTGTTATGTTAATTCTTGATGAGCCTATCATTAGGGATGTGATTGCGTTCCCACTTAATGGTAAAGCTCAAGACTTGTTGATGCAAGCTCCGAATACTGTTAATCAAAAACAGATTGACGACTTGCATATAAAACTTGTTGAAGTTGAATAGAATAGCAAAAACCCCGATTTAATATCGGGGTTTTATTTTTTAGGATGTTAGAGTTTATTTTGGAGCAAATGCTGAATGAACAAGTATGGCAACCACTATTCCTAATACTAAACCCACAAAAACTTCTTTTGGTGTGTGACCTAATAGCTCTTTTAATTGTGCAGATTTTGTTTTTAGGTCTGTTGTATAAAAATCTCTAACAATTTTATTTAATAGTTTTGCCATATCTTGGGCTTTTTTTCTAACACCTGCAGCATCATGCATAACAACTAGCGCATACCCACCACTTACGGCAAACAATAGCGAATCAAAACCATCAATTAAACCAACTGAGGTACTTAATGCACAAACACCGGCACTATGAGAGCTAGGCATACCACCTGTTGTAGATAAATATTCAAAATTTAGCTCTTTGGTTTTAAAATAAAAAGTAAATATCTTTATTAATTGCGCTATTAAAACAGCAAGCAAACCACTGATTATAGCTTCTATTCCTGTATTATAAATCATCAAACCTCCAAACGATATTATATTAGTACGTAATATTTATTTTGGTATATTATAAATATTTTTTTTGCATGTCCATAATTTTATTTATCTGACGTTACATTATTTGTGGCAAAATTTGTAATTATTAATTTTAAATTAAAAAAGTGCTTTACTTTTTAAAAATATAGTGTATAAACAATGTTCGATGATGATTAGGGCTAATGGCATGCCTTAATGGTCTATTAATCCAACTTAACTTTTGAAAGGGATTGAAATGCCTAAATTAAAAACAAAAAGTTCTGCAAAAAAACGCTTTAGCGTTACTGGAACTGGAAAATTAAAAAGAAATTTTGCTAACAAGAGACACTGCCTCTTCTGCAAAACTCAAAAAATGAAAAGACAAGCTCGTGGCACAACTTTGGTTTCAGAAGCTGATGCACAGATTGTTAAGAAATTTTTACCATACTTGTAGTTTTAGGAGGATATGTAAATGTCTCGTGTTAAAAGAGGTGTAACAGCACACGCTCGCCATAAAAAAGTTTTGGATATGGCGAAAGGCTACAGAGGACGCAATAAAAACGTTTTCAGAGTAGCAGTTGAAAAAGTTGAAAAAGGTTTGCAATATGCGTATCGTGACAGAAGAGTTAAGAAGAGAAACTTCCGCTCTTTATGGATCCAACGTATCAATGCAGCAACTCGTTTGAATGATATGACTTATTCTCGATTTATCAGCGGGCTCATCAAAGCAGGTATTGAGCTTGATCGTAAAGTCCTTGCTGATATCGCTTACAGAGAGCCCCAAGCTTTTGCTAAGTTAGTAGAAACTGCCAAAGCGGCTCTTGCTAAATAATTAAAAATCAGTTAGGTTTATATCAAAAAAAATATTTAGAGTCGTCTTGGTCAGCCAAGATGGCTCTTTTGTGTTTAAACACAAAAATTATTGGTGGATGAGAAATTATAGAAGAAAAATTTTAAGGTGGAAAAATGAGTGATATTGAAGTTATTAAAAATGAAATAGAAGAGCAAATCAAAAATGCTCCTGACCTTAAAGCACTCGATGATGTTAGGGTTAATGCTTTAGGTAAAAAAGGACGTATTACTGAATTATTAAAAACTCTTGGCTCTATGCCTATGGAAGAAAGAATTGAATTTGGTAAAAAAATCAATGTGATAAAAGCTGATTTAGACAATATGATTGTAAACCAAAGACAAATCTTAGAAGCTAAACAACTTGATGAAAAACTAAAAAAAGAAGTTATCGATGTAACTCTACCATGCCGTCCTGAAACACAAGGTAGAATACACCCTATTTCTAAAGTTTATGAAGAAGTTGTTGCTATCTTTTCTGAAATGGGATTTGAGGTTGCTGATGGTCCTGAAATTGAAGACCAATTTCATAACTTTAATGCCTTAAATACACCGCCTAATCACCCTGCTCGTCAGATGCAAGATACATTCTATATTAATAATGATGTTTCAAAAGAGTTTGATATGGATAGTGCATATATCGTTAGGACTCAAACATCTAGCGTGCAAATTCGCACTATGGAAAAGAAACAACCTCCTATTAGAATTATTGCACCTGGTAGAACATATCGTTCTGACTATGATGCAACACATACACCTATGTTCCACCAAGTTGAGGGGTTGGTTATTGATAAAAAAACAACTATGGCTGATTTGAAAGGTTGTCTATATGACTTTATGAAAGAATTTTTTGAGGTTGATGATTTACCTATTCGTTTCCGTCCATCTTATTTTCCATTTACTGAACCTTCTGCTGAAGTTGATATTGGTTGCTTAAAAACTAAAACAGAATTAAAAATCGGCGCAGGAACTGATTGGCTTGAAATTTTGGGTTGCGGGATGGTGCATCCTAATGTGCTAAAAGCTTGTGGAATTGATCCTGAAGAATATCAAGGTTTTGCATTTGGTGTTGGTATGGACAGACTTGCTATGCTTAAATATGGTATTCCTGATTTGAGAACCTTCTTTGAAAGCGATGTTAGATGGATTAAAAACTATGGATTTGCTCCACTTGATTTTTCAGCTATGACTTTAGGATTAAGTGGAAATGGAGGATTAACACGATGAAATTTACATTATCTTGGTTAAAAGAGCATTTAGAAACTAATGCTAGTATTGATGAAATTGTTGAAAATTTAACTCGTATTGGCCTAGAGGTTGAGGAAGTTGTTGATCCTGCATCTAGCTTAAAAGGCTTTATCACTGCTCGCATTGATGAAGTTGAGGACCACCCTGATTCTGACCACTTACATATCTTGAGAGTAAACACAGGAAGCGATGTGTTACAAGTTGTATGTGGTGCACCAAATGTTCATAAAGGATTAGTTGGTATTTACGCGCCAACAGGAAGTCTTATCCCATGTTATGGAGAACGCCTAAAAGTTGCAAAAATTAGAGGTGTTGAAAGTATGGGGATGATGTGTTCTGAAAAAGAACTTATGGTCGGCGATGACCATAGTGGTATCATTGAACTTGATGAAGGAACTGAAATTGGAAAAGATGCTGCTTCTGTCTTAAATATTGACCCTGTTATTGAAGTATCTATCACTCCAAACAGAGCAGAATGCTTGGGGGTTAGAGGTATTGCAAGAGATTTAGCTGCTAGTGGTCTTGGAACATTAAAACCTTTAGAAATTAAAGAAATTAAAGGAAACTTTGAAAGTCCAATTAAGGTTAGCATTGACTGTTTAGATGCATGCCCAACATATACGGGGCGCTATATTAGAGGTGTTAATAATAAGGCTGAAACTCCAAAATGGATGAAGGATAGACTTACAGCTATTGGTCTTCGCCCTATTTCTCCTCTTGTTGATATAACAAACTACATTAACTATGACTTAGCTAGACCTTTGCATGTTTTTGATGCAGATAAATTAAAAGGCAATATTAAGGTTCGTATGGCAAATGATGGCGAAGAATTTGTTGCCTTAAATGAAAAGAGTTTTGTGCTTGATGATAAGTCTCTTGGAATTTGTGATGACGAAGGAGTTCAATGCTTGGGCGGTATTATGGGCGGTCTAAATAAAGGTAGCTATGAAGATACAACAAATGTATTTTTAGAGTGTGCTTTATTTGAGCCAACATGTATTGCTAGAACTGGACGCAAATTCCAACTTGATTCTGATTCAAGACATCGTTATGAACGTTGGGTTGACCCTATGTCTAACATTAGTGGGAATCATTATGCTACACAAATGATTTTGGATATTTGTGGTGGTGAAGCATCTGTTATGGAAGTTGCTGGGACAGAAAAGTTCGATGCAAAACCAGTTTATTTAAGACCTGAGAGACTTAAATCTTTCATTGGTATGGATGTAGAAAAAGAAAAGTGCATTGAAATTTTATCTAACCTTGGTTTTAGTGTTTCTATGGAAGGCAATAAGATTAAAGCTATTTCTCCTTCTTGGCGTGGTGATATTGAATATGAGCAAGATTTAATTGAAGAAGTTGTTAGAATGATTGGTTTTGACAATATCCCTATGATTTCTATGAAAAATGAGGGATTTCCTAAACCTGTTTTAACTCCACTTCAAAATAATATCATGATGATTAAGCATGAGCTTGCTTTAAGAGGCATGTATGAAACAGTTACATTTAGCTTTACTGATAGCAATATTGCTAAATATTTCCGTAGAGGAAACGATGGTGTTTTGATACAAAACCCAATTATCAATGAATTTGATGAAATGAGACCGTCAGTACTTCCTAACCTTTTGCTAGGTGCAAAAAACAACATAGCAAGGGGATATTCTAATTTGGCTTTGTTTGAAGTTGTGCCAGAGTTTTATGGTAGAAACCCTGGTGAGCAAAGAGTTGTTGCTGGTGGTATTAGAGTTGGAAAAACTGATAAAAAAGAGTGGACATCTTCTACTAGATTATATGATGTATTTGATGCAAAGGCTGATGCTCTAGCTGTTATTGCAAGTGCAAAGGGTCCTTATGAAACGGCTCAAATTACAACCGATGCACCAGAATATTATCACCCAGGAAGAAGTGGTGTTCTTCGTTTGGGTAAAAATGTTTTGGCATACTTTGGAGAATTACATCCTCTAGTATTAAAAGCATTAGACATCAAAACAAATGTTGTTGCGTTTGAAGTGTTTGTTGAAAACATTCCAACTCCTCGTGATAACAAATCTAAAATAAAGAAAAAACTAGAGTTATCTCAACTACAAGCAGTAGAGAAAGACTTGGCTTTTGTTTGCGCTAAAGATGTTAAGGCGATTAACATTGTTAGTGCGGCCAAAACAGCTGACAGAGAAAATATTACAGATGTTAGAGTTTTTGACGTGTATGAAGGCGAAAACTTAGATCAGGATAAAAAATCTATTGCAATTACTGTTACATTCCAACCAAAGGATAAAACTTATACTGATGCTGAGTTAGAAGCGTTGATGAATAAGGTTATTGCTGAGGTGAGCAAAAAAACAGGAGCAGTTTTAAGATAATTTTTCTTGATTTTGCTACAATAAAAAAACGGCACTTTAAGGAGTGCCGTTTTTAGTTTTGAAAAATAAAAATTATTATATTTCCATATCTGAGCTTTTTGCAGATTGCATCTGATAAGAAGAAGGTGAAGATGTTGTTGCGTTCTCTTCTTCTTTTGCAAACTTGCTTCTTGTTCTATGAAGCGATTGCCTCATTTTATATTGCTTTTCTACCTCATTTAAACTTTCCCTCAATTTATTTTTACTTTCATCTGTTAGCAAACATTTAGGAAAAGCTCCTTCAAGAAACTCTTCTGGTGTTCCCAAACATCTTGGCTCATAAGCTGAAACAATCATTTCATGAGCTTTTGGGGTATTTATAACTTCTTCTAGTTTAGGAAGTAAATCTTCTCTTTTCATAAACTTGTTGCGCATATAGTCAGCAAACATTGTGGGTAAGATATCTTTAAAAATTTCTCGACCTAATTTTTGTTGTCTTTTTATTGCTTCATCAGTGTATTCTGTTTTGCTTTCATTTAGTTCAAACATTTTAGGTAAATCTTCTTGCCAAATAGAATGTAGCATATTTCTACCATTTTCAGTCATTCTAGAATCATACGATACTTCTAATATTTGAGCTATGGCATCTTTGGCATATGGAGCATTTTCTTTTTTAGATAGAACAGAAAGTAAGGCTATAAAGCTATCTGCCATAACTCCTGCTTCATCAATACTCTCACTGAAATATCCTAATTTTGCTTGTTCTCCAGTAACCCCTGTTCCTTGGCTGATAGCTCCTCCACTTTCAACCAGTTTTTCAAGTTCTTCTGTTTTTGCTTCAATACGTTTTTTTACATCATCACTTAATTCGTCGTATGTTTTTACCTTAAAATACCCCAACAACCAACCAAGTTTTTCTTTTCTTTCGTTTTCTACTTTTTCAAGGTCAAAAACACCTTTGTTTTCTTCCTTTTGAGCAACTCGTTCTATTGCTAGCGCTCCTGCATACGCATTAGGCATAACTTCATCATAATTTTGATACTCTTCGGCTCTACTTCTTTGAGCATTCCAATCACGTCTGTTACTTTGATTTCCATGAGAACACTCATGTGAACATATATTTACAAGAAATAACTCAACTAATTTTCTAGTTTTTTCATCTAATTCCATCATTTCTTCATCATTTCTAAAACGTTGTCCTTCTTTTTCATCTACCATTTTGCCAATAGGCAAAACGATATAAGCATTATCAGCAATATATGCCACATCTCTTGTTCCATTTATAGGATTTGATGGATCATCATCTTTTTCATAAAGTTCTTTGGTGCAGTGACCCTGTGGTCCATGATGTGGTCCTGTATATATTTCTTCTAAATAAAAACCACTTATATCAAATTTTTCAGGCTTTCTTTGTGTATATAGAAATTTTTGATAGTTTGCACCTTCTAATATTCTTCTACAATATGGATCTTCTTCCATTGTTTTGATTACAGAAGGCAATAAGCTTGCAATAAATTTATTTTTAGAATATCTTTCTTGTATTTTTTCTCTTTTTTCTTCTACTGTTAAAATCATATCCAACATCTCCTTATAAAAAACAACCACCTTTGAGAGGTGGTCGGAGAGTTCGTAAATCATATAACCATAAATGACTCTTTTAGCCTTTAAGGAAAACCTTTGGACATACGCTAAAAGCTCCCCGGCCATTTTGTAGTCGGGGATATATGCTGTTATTTATAAATAACAACTGACGATGCTATCCAACACCGATGGTTATAAAGAGCTTACGACAGCTCCGCACTCTTCTCAAAGTGCTAACTAATGTTAAACACTAGCTGTTGAGAAATATACTATAAATTACCCAACTTGTCAATAAATAACATAATAAAAAAACGGCACTTTAGAGAGTGCCGTTTTTTGTTTTAATATTTACTATCTGGTTGTTGTACGTTTTTTTCTTAAATTTGTAGCAACAGCCTGTCTTTTTTTTCTATCATGAGATACTTCAAAGCCCTCTTGCAATCTTTCGGCAAAATCATCTGCAATGACTACTCCAGATATATTTTCACCTGTTGCTCGATCTTGTTTGTGCTTTTCTTTAACACGTCTTATAGCTTGAGAAACTGTTTCTTCTTTCTTTTTGCCTGTGATGCGAGCTTTAGTTTCTTCTAAATCACTTTTAGCGATTTTACCTGTGATAATTATCTCACTATCATGAATAAATCTTTCATGCATTTCGACTCTTTTATGCAATCTTTTAATTAGAGTTGAATGCGCCTCATCACCTTCTTTACCTTTTATATTTGTTGCAAAATATTTCACAACGCCTCTTTCAATATCAGTTGGAGCTAGATTTTTTACAATTTTACGATACTCCATATCATAGGTTGAAAACTTTTGATAATCTTTCTGTATTTCATCAAAAATATAACGGCGTATATTTATATCAAAGTTTGCTTCTTCTTTTTTAGCTTTTGTAATTAATTCATCAAAAGATGCTAAACTAGCTTTTAGATCTTTACCTTCTTCTTTTTCTTGATGAAGCTTTAAGGTTGCAAGAACAGCTCCCATATGAGTTGTAACAAGCTCTGTTCCATAAGCTTCTTTTAGCTCTGAAAAACTCATTGCTTTGAATTTCTCTATTTCTTTTTCAGACATAAATATTGTTAAATCTTTAGTTTCTTCATAATATTTTAGTCGCATCGCACCTCTTATATGTTCTTTTCCGTATAGCTTTAACATAGAGGTTCTTAATTCATCCTCTCTTTTAAATGGAAAAACATAACTTAGTTCTTTTATTTCTTCTGAGCATGCATTTCTTTTTTCATCTACTTTTGCAATATCTGGAAAACCTTCTTCATATAATTCTTTAATTTCATCTATATATTTAGTTTCTGATAGACGTCTAACACCATGAGCCACATTAGAAAAAGGCATCTCATGAACCATATTTTTACCTGTTACTCTTTCCATAAAGCTACGTCTAGCATTTATGCTTTTTACTTTTTTACCGGATGGCTCAATACATTCATCAATAGCATCTTTTATATAGCCTAAGCAATTATCTTTTGCTTCTGGGGTTAAACCTTCTAAATCTATTGCAGATATCTTTCTAACATCACTTAAACAATATTGGAAATACCATGCATCGTTTATTTTTTCTCTATTTTCTACAAATGCTTCAAGTTCTTTTGACAACTTTTCTTCATCAATACCATATGAAGTTGATGCAATATATTCTTCTATTTTTTGATTCGCTTGGTCACTTGTTGAATATAGTGTAGCATCAAAACTTTCATAAGCCTCTCTTGCCGCCTCATTTATTGGAGCAATGTCGTTAATACAATTTGCATAATCTCTACTTCGTCCGTACCTGTCTTGATCAAACCCTAGTGTAATTTTTTTCTCTTTATTACCTTCAACATAAAAACCAACCTCTTCCCTTGCTATATCTTTATAGAAAAGGCTCTTATTTAATTTATACTCTCTCATCATTTTTCTCCTTAGCTTTTTTTTGATTATATCATTAAATCACTTATTTGTAAATATCTGATTAATGATTCTTTTTTTTATTTTATTAGTGTTTTTCATGAAGAAAATGCTTTACTTTTAAAAAAATTATGGTATGAAATTTGAGCAATTTAAAGAGAGGAATCGCTTTAAATCGATAACTTTTTGAAATTGCAAAATAAATCCCGTGGGGGAATTAGCCATAATTCTGACCACGGACCTTGTGATAACAATTAATTTTAGAATTGAGGTTTTCAAATGGCTAAGTCTAAAAAGAAAATTTTAGGTTTAATCAAGCTTCAAATCCCTGCAGGTAAAGCAAACCCATCTCCTCCAGTTGGTCCTGCTTTGGGTCAAAAAGGCTTGAATATTATGGAATTCTGTAAAGCATTTAACGCTGCTACACAATCTATGGAACCAGGTATTCCTGTTCCTGTTGTAATCACAGCTTTTGAAGATAAGAGCTTTACATTTGTAACTAAACTTCCTCCTGTTGCTTATTATATTAAAAAAGCTGCTGGCGTTAAGTCTGCTGCTAAAACTCCAGGTAAAGAAGTTGCTGGTACTATTACTCTTGCTCAAGTTAGAGAAATCGCTGAAGCTAAATTACCAGATTTGAATTGTTCAACAGTTGAAGCAGCTATGAATATGGTTAAAGGTCAAGCTGTTTCTATGGGTATCAAAGTAACGGAGTAAGGCGATGTCTGGAAAAAGATTAGTAAATGCTTATAAGAATGTAGATAAAAATAAAAGCTACTCTTTAAAAGAAGCTATTGCTTTAGTTAAAGCTAATGCTGGCGCTAAATTTGATGAAACAATTGATTTGGCTATTAACTTAGGGGTTGACCCTAAGTATGCTGACCAAATGGTTCGTGGTGTATGTGGTCTTCCTCATGGTAATGGTAAAACAGTTCGCGTTGCTGTTATGGCTCAAGGTGAAAAAGCTGATGAAGCTAAAGCTGCAGGTGCTGATATTGTTGGTGCTGAAAACTTGGTTGATTCAATCCTTGCTGGTAAAATCGAGTTTGATCGTTGTATTGCTACTCCTGATATGATGGGTTTAGCTGGTCGTGTTGCTCGCGTTTTAGGTCCTAAAGGTTTGATGCCAAACCCAAAACTTGGCACAGTTACTATGGATGTAGCTAACGCTGTTAAAAAAGCAAAAGCTGGTGAAGTTCAATTCCGTGTTGAAAAGAATGGTATTGTTCATGCTGGTATTGCTAAAGCTTCTTTTGATGAAGAAAAAATTTATGATAACGCTAAAACTTTCATTGATACAATCTTGAAAGCAAAACCACAAACATTGAAAGGTACTTATTTGAAGAAAATTTCTATAAGTTCTACAATGGGTGTTGGTGTTAGAGTTGACATTACAGCTTTGTAATAAGCTTTTAGAACAAAAAGAAATCCACTAGCGAAAGTTAGTGGATTTTTTATTTATCTATTTTCTTATCTCACAATTTCAAATTTGAGTATTGTGTCATCATCACCTCTTAGAGTTAAAGTTGTTCCTCTAAAAGAATACGATGTTACTTTGGCTAATGAATTTAAGAAGTTTTGCTCATCTCTCATTTTATTTTCTGGCCCCATCATCATGGTTGTTCCTCCTAGCTTGAATGTAATTTTATCACCATCAATATCATAGGTGCCAAAATAATTATTAACAGCTTTGCCATAAAAATTTCGTTCTTTTATATCAAAGCTAAGAGTAATTGACTTACCATCAACATGAAATGTTTGTCCTCTTAGGTTTATCTTACCAACCTTTGTGCAACCAATTAATGTAATTGCCATCGCAAACATATAAAGAATTTTTTTCATTGTTCCTCCTTTGGTTTAAGCTTTATATTGTTCTCTTAAAATTGCAATTTCTTTTGCATAACCATCTAACTCATTAGGTGTTTCAAGATTTATTGGTATCCCCTTTAGCGCTGGATGATTTATAAAACGGATTATTCCCTCTAACCCTAATGAACCATTACCTAATGTTTCATGTCTGTCTTTATGAGAGTTAAACTCTGTCATACTATCATTTAGATGAATAGCGTGCAAACGATTTAACCCTATTGTTTTATCAAAATGGTCAATAACCTCATCAAGCTTATTGATTATATCATACCCAGCAGAATAAACATGACAAGTATCTAAACATACACCTAGTTCTGTTGGACTATTTTTATGAGTTTTAGAGATTATTTCAGCTAACTCTTCAAATGTTGAGCCGACTTCACTTCCCTTTCCAGACATTGTTTCCAATAAAACGGTTGTATTTTTGGCTTCAACCATAACCTCATTTAATACTTCTGCTATTTGATTGATGGCAACATCTGTCCCCTGTCCTACATGTGAGCCTGGGTGAAAATTATAAAGATTTCCTTTTATATTTTCCATTCTCTTTAGGTCATCTGCAAATACAAGCCTTGCAAATTCTCTTGTTTTTTCATCTTTAGAGCATGGATTTAATGTATAAGGAGCATGCGCCAATATTTTACCAAAATTATTCTTTTTAGCTAGTTCTATAAATGCATTTACATCTTTAGGGTCAATATCTTTTGCAGCACCTCCTCTTGGGTTTCGCATAAAAAATTGAAATGTATTAGCATTAAGCTTAAGCGCAGTTTCTCCCATTTTTAAGAAACCACCTGATGATGATAAATGGCACCCTACATAAAACATTTTTACTCCTTTTTTTATTATATATAGGTGTAAAATTAAAAGTCGTCAATTTTTTTAATCTACATATTAAAAAAAGCTTGTATAATATTTTATAAGGTGTAGTTATTAGAGATAATCGGAACGTAGTTCAGCCTGGTAGAACGCTGCGTTCGGGACGCAGAAGTCGGAGGTTCGAATCCTCTCGTTCCGACCATAAAAAAATCCTACCCTTATGGTATGATTTTTTTGTGGTATGAGGTTTGAAGCTCCGAGGAAGGAGGTTTGACTACAAGCGAAAGGCGGGCAGAAGAACGCCGGTCAGCTGAAAGCAGATGAGCGATAGTACGATTGAGTGAAACGAAAATCAATCCTCTCGTTCCGACCAAAATCTAAGAGGGAGGCTAATATGGATAAAATCTTTAGATATTCAATTAAGGCTATCATAATTAAAGATAATAAGCTCTTGGTTGAGAGTGTTGATTATGGTAGAGGAAGATTTTCCAAACTTCCTGGTGGTGGTCAAGAATGGGGCGAAACAATGCAAGAGTGCCTCATTAGAGAATGCAAAGAAGAATTAAATATCGATGTTAAACCTTTGCGCTTGGTTATGGCAAGGGATTATATTGCGAAAAATCATATTCAAAATATTGATTTAGATTATTTTCATCAAGCGGAATTGATGTTTGAATGTGAGGTAGAAGATTTTTCAACACTATGCGTTGGCACTGTTCCCGATGGAAATGGCCAGAGGATTGAATGGATTGACTTAGATGAGCTTTCTCAATCTGACTTTTACCCCAAGGCGATTATTCCTTATTTGAATGATATAAAAAATATCAAAGAAACAATCGTCCTTGGCGATGTTAATTAGTGATAAGTTTAGTTATTTTGTAACTTTTAGATATTCTTTTGTTTTAGTTGAGCAAACATCAGGAGTTCTTGGCAGATAAATAACTTCACAATATTCTTTTAGAAAATCAAACTTTCCCTTCCAGTCATCGCCCATAACAAATATATCAGCTTGATATTTAATTACATCATCTACTTTTTGTTCCCACTTGTACTCTGGTACAACTAAATCAACATATCTACAAGCTTCTAAAATTATTTTTCTTTGCTCATAAGTGTAATAAGATTGTTTATTTTTAATTTTATTAAATTCATCTGAAGATAAAACGACAATTAAATAATCACCTAAAGCTTTAGCACGCTTTAAAAGATTAATATGCCCATAATGCAAAACATCAAATGTTCCATATGTTATAACTCTTTTCATTTTGCCCTCGCATCTATAAACTAAATATTGCTTCAAAATGTTCTATTACCTTAGAAGAAGCATTTGGATAATTAATCATAACTTCATTTTGAGAAAATCTTATTCTTTCTTGTTTTTTATAATCATTGCCATTGATTATAATATTATCTATAAATTTTTTTATTTCCACTTCATTGTATGCTATGTAAGAATTATGCAAACACTTCTTACCTAATTCTACAAATTTATCATCTATATCTTCAGGACATTTTAAAAGGTAACATTGTGGTTTTAATGTATAAAAATATTCTACTAAATATGATCCACAATCTTGTATTAGAGCATCAGACTTTTTAAACTCATTAAAATAATCCCCACCAGTACTATAAATAACATTCTTTTTACTTTTTATTTGATTAATGTAATTATTTACTTTATCCTCTCCCCAGAAATTTTCTTTCGACAAGGTAGAGAACAATGCAGGATGTGGTCTAAAAATAAAATCAACATTTGGATACATATCGGGAAGTTTTAAAAATAAATCTGAATATTTTTCAAAATTGGATAACGCTAAAATATCATTATAACCACCCGGAACAGAATGATGAGGAGCTATCATTATTGTTTTTCGTTTATCTTTATTAATATTATCCTCAGATTTATAATCATCCATTTTAACATATCCTGTTAGTACTGTATTTTTGCCCTTAATCATTGAATAATTTATAAACTCTTCTAGATTATATGATGTTTCAACAAACACTTTCCAATACAATGAATAAACTGGAGCTGATATTAGTTTTTCTCTATCATATTTAGCCCTAAAAAAACCATAATTAACCATTGCAGGTAAAATACCAGCATTTAAAATGTTCAATAAATTATATTTATAATGAGAAAAATCATACGGCACAGGTAAAAAACAAATATCTGCTATTGCACTTAATTCTATTTCATCTTTACTCTCATCTATATCTGAAAGTACTATGTATTCTTTATATTCCTTTAACTCATTATATGTTTTTAACATATTTTCCTTAGCTTTCTTCACCCCAAAACGTAAATCAGGAACGACCAAGATTGTAACTTTGAATTTATTATTATTTATAATTTTTTTCATAAGTGGTTTGCTACAAAACATTGAAGTCAATCCAACAAGAAAAGTCACATTTATTTTTTCTTTATTTTTAACTTTTTCTATTATTTGCATCTCTTTGTCTTTAAAAAAAGATATTTTATTTAATATTTCCTCTAAAGTAAGCTTAGCTATTGAATATTTACGATTATTATGTGATGAGTAACTATATATTTTTTTGCCTAGAAAAAATATATCCCTTTTTCCTGTGGAATATTTTACCTTATATAGTATCTTCATGTTTAGAATCCTTATTACATCTTCACGCTGTTTTTGATTGAAAATATTGGAATTAGATCAAATAAATAATATTTAGACCTTCTGCCTTTTTGTTCGATTTTTATAAATGGAATAAAATTAAATAACCTTATGTTTTTGATAAACCTTGCTTTTGTTAATACGTACTTCTTCCATAATACTGGATACTTAAACTCATTTTCTGCCCGTATATTAAATGTAGCCTCTTCCATTTTGCTATTTTGTTTATTAGAGGTGTTTGATTTATGGTCGCGATAATTAAACAATACTTCAGGTATGTTATAAAAATTTGTTATATCTATTAAATCACACCAGAGTTTATAATCTTCTGCTGGGGAATAGTATTCGCTATATCGGATATTATTGTTATCTAAAACAGACTTTCTTATCATTGAGCTTGGGTGTACAATAGCACATTTCATCATAAGTGTTGTTTTGATGTCTTGGTCTTTGGTGGGATAAGCCATGTCTCTGTTTGAACATATCATATGAATGTTGGAACCAACAACACCAACATCTAAGTTAGAATCTAAATATGCAACTTGTTTGGCAAAACGCTCTTTGTTTGAGACGTCGTCATGATCCATAATAGCTAGATATTCACCTTTTGATGCCTCTATCAATTTGTTTCTTGTTGGGGTTATGCCAAGATTTTTTTCATTCTTGCTATATTTTATGCGCGAATCTTTATATGATTTTACAATTTCTTCCCTTGTATCATCAGGGCAATCATCTAAAATTAAAAATTCAAAATCATCAAAAGTTTGCGATAAAACGCTTTCTATTGCTTCGCGCAAGTACTTTTCATTAGTTTTATAAACCGGCATTAAAACCGAAATCTTAGGATTTTTATTTTGTTCCATATCCAAAAAGTTCCAGATGCTAAATTAAATGTTCGTTTAAAATCCTCCATAAAAAGCAAAAAATAGTTATCCACTAATTTCATATAAAACAGAAATATAGTTGATATTTAGAATTATAAATATATGCTCAGTTTAAACGAACATTTAATTTGAACCATTTGTTTTCACTGAAAGTTTTTTAATATAGATTGCACGACACTGACGTGTCTCGAAATGACAATAAAAAAAGCCCCAAAGAGGGGCTTATCCGGTGATGTTTTTTAGTTCTTGAAGCGCTCTCGCATCGGGCGTTTTACTCGGGGAGCTGCTCGGTTTACGATAACCTTGAACTCCGCAGTATCGCCTGTGTCAGGAGTGAACTCGAAGGTATCTTTGTATGTCAGCATCCACCTACCCTTTGTTGGGATTAGAACTCTGATAGCATCGATCTCCGTCTTAAGTACAAGCTCTGTACCGATGGTATTCATCGTTCCGTCACATGCTGGGAACTCGAACTCACCCACTTTCTGTTTGAGTGATTTAAACTTCCATCCAGCCTCGGCTGAAATTGAAAATCTTCTTGTTGTCTTGAGGTCCTCTACAAAGAACTCTCGAACATCTGATGTTCTTGCAATTTTATTCATATTCATAATTATTTTGGTTTGTATTGGCGAGTATAACTGATGCTTTGTGTTTTGTCAATAGCTTTTGTCAAGATTTTTATTAAATTTAAATCTTGCCTAAAAAAAATAAATATGATATGTTTGTTCTCTAATTAAATATTATTATAACACATTAAATATAAATAATTTTTATGAGTAATTTAGTTAAAGCTGTTTGGATGTTTGTCATCCTTCCATTGCTTCTTGCTTATACACAGGTATGCTTTGGAGCACTTTTAGGTTGGAGTATTGGTCTTGTTTTTGGGGATGCAATACTCAATGTTCTTGATAAGATGGGAGTTTATGATGTTTCAATGTGGCAAATTGGAGCATTTTTGGGCTTTGTATCATCTTTCTTTAAGAATCTTATAACCTTTAATGACAAAAGGAAAATTAAAGCTTAAAAGCTGATTTTTTTCTATGTATTATTATTAACGCATTAAAAAATTAATGTAATTATGAAAAAGTATTTGGTTGAGCTTGTAGAGCTTCCTGAGTTGTACTTCATGCCAAATGATTTGCTTGAGGGAATGACACTTGCTGTTGCGACACATGAAATGAAACCTTGTCATGCATCTTCTTCTGATTTAGAGATTTATAAGCTCTATGATACAGATGATAATGCATTCCTTGGCACTTGCTATACTCTTAAAGTAGGCGAGCTTTTCTATGCTAATGTTCAGGGCTCCGATAAGATTTTATGCTTTAATAAGCATACGTTTAAGATGGAGAAGTCTGATGAGCTATGGTTACCACTGGATGTATATGAGGATAATGTACCATTCCTTGTTTGCAAGTTTGAGAAGTTCTCAGATGGATACAGCATCTATCCATTGAGCATCAAGAAGGCAATGAAACCCAAGCACACTGAAATCTCTGACATCCATGTGTTTGACAAGAAACTTAGTGTTTTGGATGCATTGGAGTATTACGAGAAGAACATCCGCAAGCAAAAGCCATAATAGCGAATTTTAACCTCACTTAATTGTGAGGTTTTTTTGTTTTTAAAATAAAAAAACGTCCTTAATTTTAAGGACGCTTTTTAGTGGCTCCGACTATCTGATTCGAACAGATGACCGATCGGTTAACAGCCGATTGCTCTACCGCTGAGCTAAGTCGGAATACTTGGAGGCCGGTACCGGAATCGAACCGATATAGAAGGATTTGCAGTCCTCTGCATGAGCCATTCTGCCAACCGGCCATCCTTAAGTACCAACGACGTGGTGATTTGTATTTATACATGAAAAAATTAGAACGTCAACATATTTTTTTTAAAAATGTAAAAAAATTTTTATCCTGTGTATAAAACATTACATCAATCACAATATGCTATTGATTTTATGATATTTTAATTTTTATTTTTGTGTATATATTTTCAATATGTTTGCTTAAAATGTTTGTATTTCTTATATTTTGAATAAATTGTTTAGGAGAAAAGATATGAAAATCGCAATTGCTTCAGACCATGGTGGAGTGGAATTAAAAGATTTCATCGGTAATTATTTTAAAAATAAGAATATTGATATTGTTGATTTAGGAACAAATGATACTAGTTCTGTTGATTACCCTTTTTATGCAGATAAATTAGCTGAAAATGTATTACAAAAAGAATCTGATTTAGGTATTTTGGTTTGTGGTACAGGTGTTGGGATTTCAATTAGGGCAAATCGTCATAAAGGTATTAGAGCTGCTCTTTTATATTCTGATGAAGTTGCAAAAATGGCTAAAATGCATAACAACGCAAATGTTATTGTGTTTGGAGGAAGAACTATGAGCTACGATGACGTTATAAATAGAATCGAAATTTTCTTAAATACTGAGTTTGAAGGCGGAAGACATCAACGCAGACTCGATATGCTTGATATGTAAAAAAAGAGGACAGTATGACTAGTTTAAGAGAATCTGATATTGAAATATATAATGCAATAAACCAAGAATATAATCGCCAACAAAATAATATTGAATTGATTGCATCTGAAAATATTGTATCTAAAGCTGTTCTTGAGGCACAAGGTTCTATTTTGACCAATAAATATGCAGAAGGATACCCTGGAAAACGTTATTATGGTGGGTGCGAACATATAGACGTTATTGAAGAGCTAGCAATAAGCAGATTAAATGAATTATTTGGGGCAAAATATTCTAATGTACAACCTCATTCTGGTAGCCAAGCAAATATGGCTGTATTTGGTGCTCTTCTTGAACCTGGTGATACAATTTTGGGTATGAGCTTAGATGCTGGCGGGCACTTAACCCATGGGGCAAAAGTTTCTGTTTCTGGTAAGTGGTTTAATGCTATTCAATATGGAGTTGAAAAAGAGACTGGTCTTATTGATTATGATGAAGTAAAGAAACTTGCTTTAAGTAATAAACCAAAGTTGATTATTGCTGGATGTTCAGCTTATCCTAGAGTGATTGATTTTCAAAAATTTAGAGCGATTGCTGACGAGTGTGGAGCTTATTTAATGGTAGATATGGCGCACTTTGCTGGTCTTGTTGCTAGCAATCTATATCCAAACCCACTTAATTTTGCTGATGTTGTTACAACAACTACTCACAAAACATTAAGAGGACCTCGTGGAGGTGCTATTCTCACAAACAATCCTGACATTGCAAAAAAAATTAATTCAGCAATTTTTCCTGGAATGCAAGGTGGACCTTTAGAGCATGTTATTGCTGGTAAAGCTGTTTGCTTTAAAGAAGCTTTAAGTGATGAGTTTAAAAAATATTCAACTCAGGTTATTAAAAATGCAAAAGCTTTAGGAGAAGTGCTTAAAAAACGTGGAATTAACCTTGTTACGAATGGCACAGATACGCATCTTGTTTTGGTTGATTTATCATCTAAAAATATTAACGGAAAAGAACTATCTGAAGTGCTTGATAAAATACATATTACAGTTAATAAAAATTCCATTCCCTTTGACCCTCTTCCTCCTTCTAAAACATCTGGAGTTAGACTAGGAACACCGGCCGGAACAACTCGTGGATTTAAAGAGGCTGAGTTTGAAATTATCGGTAATATTATTGCTGATGTTATTGAGGCTTTTAATGGCGAAGATGTGAGTAGTGTTTTAGAAAAATCAAAAAATGAAGTTCTTAAACTTACCTCTCTTTTCCCTATTTATAAGGACTAATTTAGGGTTATCTTGAGGCTATCGCTCTTGTTTTTGCTTTAGCCTCTTTGGTTACTTTTAATGAATCACATATTTTGCTGATTGTTTTTTGAAAAATAAATTTTTCTAGTTTTGTTGTTTTTAAGTACTCCTCAATTTTACTTGGATACTTTGTATAAGCTACTGATAAAAACCAAGCAACAGCCATTTTATCGTAAAATCCATAATAGTTTTGATTTTTAATATGTTTTAATATGCGTGGCAAAAACTCTTCATCTATAAAATAATTCAGAGCAATTACATAAAAGAATCTTATCTCATATTCTGATTTGCTTTTCTGGTATTCTTTAAATGATTTATAATAAAACTCTTTGTCCTCTTTTATACACTTTAGGCTTGAGCAAAAAGTATCACATTCTGACCAATTTTTTATATATGGTACGTATTGTTTTATTTTTAATAATCTTTGATTATCATCTAGTCTTGAATTTGCAATTAATAATGAATACAGCATTTTTTCTTCTTGATAAACAAGCTCATCAAGCGAAATATTTAGATACTCTTGGATTTGATTATCTTTTATTATTGTTTTGGAAAGCTTCTTTAAAAAAGGAATACGTACACCTAATAATTTTGTTTCTTTAGGTAACAATTTTAAGGAAAAGTTTTTATATTCCTCTTCTTTTTTAGATTGCAGTATTTTTAATATTTTAGTACGCATTTCTTTCAATATCTTTTACATAGGCAATAGTTGTTTTATCCAGTTTTGAAGATGCCTCTTCATCACATAAATATATACCTTGTCGATGCATTTGTAGAGCACTAACTGCCCATTTGTGATTAACGCCCCCTTCTATGGCAGCCTTGGTTGCTTCTGCCTTTTCTTTTCCGGTTGCAAGTAACAAAACCTCTTTTGCTTCCATGATTGTTCCGGTTCCAACTGTTAAAACAGTATGAGGTACTTTTGAAATATCATTATCAAATAATTTTGATTTTATTTTCATTGTTTCGGTTGTAAGAGTTTTTACGCGAGTGTGTGAGGTTAATGATGAAAATGGTTCATTAAATGCGATATGGCCATCTGCACCAACGCCACCTACAAACAAATCAATACCACCTTTTTGCTTGATTGCTAATTCAAAATTAGCACATTCTTTTTCGTAGTTTTTAGTTTTTCCATCTAATATATAAATATTTGCGCTTTTACTATCTACGTGTTTTAGTAAATATTCATTCATATAACTATGACAGCTTTGAGGGTCTTTTTTTCCTAACCCTACAAATTCATTCATACAAAATATTATAACATTGGCAAAGGATAGTTTTCCTAAGTGATTTAGTTCTACTAATTTCTTATACATACCTTTGGGAGTATCCCCCATTGGTAAACCTAAAACAAAAGGTTTTGAAGGTGTTGGTCTTGCTCTATTTATTTTATATGCAATATATGTTGCAGCCCAATCAGTTACATCATCATAATCTTTTTTTATTATAATACGCATATTACCCTCCCTTCTTTAGTTTATAAGGTTAGGATAATATATAATTGTAAAATTTTTACTAAAACTTATCGTTATATTCGTATGTTTTGGTTCTTGGATTATACCTACAATCATAACTTTGATATTCTGGTTTTAAGATATAAAGGTCATCTCTGTTTAGTGGAGTATACATTTCATCTAAGAGGTGTTTACTTATCCAATGTATTGGATATACTCCTATATATCCTCTGTACTCACGATAAGTATCATAATAATTTTTTCCATATATAATTTTGGGACGATATTTACGAATTAAGCTTTCTAAATCTGCAGTTGGTCTTATTCCTATTGTTGATGCGATAACATCTATTTGCCCTAGCAAATTCCATATAAAATCTACATCTTTTCCAAATAAATTATACCCTATTCTGTATCCATTTAAGATATAATCACAAGGATTAGTTAGGCTTAACACATAACCGGAAGCACCATATTTATACTCATCTCCAACAGTTATACGATAGCGATAAAAGTTTGCATAATAACCACCAACTGCAATAAAATATGCTAATATTGCAAAGATAAATAGCTTATATTTTTTGGTAATTTCCATTACAACATATCCTGCATATATTGAGGAAATGGCATGTAAAAAGGCAAAGTAATATACAAATGGTGTAAAATAATACATTCGTATTAGGTATTCAAAAATAAATACCGCGCCAACTAGTTTTACATATACATTGCTTGAATACAAATATTTATATACTCCATATATTGATATAAGTATAGGAACCATCATTTCAAAACATGGATAAATATGGCGCCTTGTAAAAAACACATCTGGAATATATGTATTTAATTCAAAATTCGCCTTAAAATAAAGTGTTAAAACATCTTGGCTATATAAGTTTGCTAAGAATACTATATATATTGTTATAGGCAATACTGCACAAAGCATACAATCTTTTAAATCTACTTTTTTTTGCCAAATTAGATATAAAATAAAGCCTCCAATACATAGCAAAACTAACACTGCTTTTTGAGTGAACATAAAAGATGTAAATAAAAATAAAAATGAAAGACTTAAATTTAATAAACCACGTTTTTTAATATAGCATAATAGATAATATATACCAGCAACTAAACATAAAACCATAAAATTATCTGGCTTAAAGTCTTTATTATATAAGCTATCGTGTGGAAGAGCAAAAAATGCTATTGCAACTAAACCACCGATACCACAACTTAAAAAATTCTTATGTATCTTATATATATATAACATTGTAAGAACTGTACTTATAACTGCTAACATATTTGCAGCATCTACTGCTCTTAAGCTATATTCAAAAGCTCCAACAACTGGTGCCCCTATGTACCACAAGAGCGGATTATGATGTTGAAAAAAATCTTTATAAGGCATTTTACCAGTATATACAAGCCATGAAGAGTGTACATGCTCTAATGTATCGCCATCTCCTGAGCCACTATATGCTACAACCCAACATAACAAACCTATGCAAAATGTAATGTATAAACCTAAAATAGTATAAATTATTTTTTGAACAGTACTATTCATTTATTTCGACCTTGTGTAATAATAATCCCATTGTTTTGTGTTTACGTCATATCGACAGCGACGTCGATTTTGGTATTCATCTTTTAATATAAACATATCAACGAACAAAGATTGCCTATAATATTTATGCTTTATATCGTCTGATACTAAATGTACCCAAACATTTATATTTTGTTTACGTAACTTTTCATTCCAGTATGGACCGGTATAAATAATTCGAGGTAAGTTTTCCTCTATTACGCGATTGATATCATGCAAAGGTGCTAGACCTATTTTATCACCAATAACATCTAGTTGACCATTTAGGTTCCAATAATAAGTTAAATCTTTTGCAAATATACTATATGTTATACCATAACCATTCATTACAGCATCACAACGATTTGTTTGTTCAATTACATATTTTGGGGTAACATAGCGATGATACTGGGGCAATAATTTGTTATTTACACAATATTGACCGAAAATATAACACCCTAAATATGATACCCCCAAAACAAGTAAAGATACAAAATTATATCTTCTTACAATTAGCCACAGTATTGGCCCAGCCATTAGACCATTAAATAATTGTAATTGGTAATAATAGTGACGATCTAAAGAAAAATAAAACATACGTTGCAAAGCTTCCATTAGCCATAATATACTTATTATTCTTTGGCTCATGCTTCCTTTTATCAAAAAATAAACACTACTTAAGAGAGCAATTAAACCAACAACGTAAAATTCTGGCTTTGTTTTTTCAACAAGTCCACCATATACATCTGGTATATATAAGTTAAATGTAAAGTTTGATAACCAATAGCGCTCAAACATATTATGGTAATATAACCAGCTCAAAAAAATGACTACCATAACAAGTGGTAAAATAAGCGCTTTTAAAAAGTCATTGATATTTATTTGTTTTTTTATAAGAAGATAAACAACAATTAAACCAACAACTGCTAGAGTAAAGATAATTTTTTGCATAAAGAAAAATGACAATGCAAATAATGAAAATGATATTACTAAACTTTTTACTTTATGTTGGTCTAAATATGATAATAAATAAAACAAGCCTAAAATAAGGCAAAAAACCATATAATTATCAGGCCTAAAGTCTTGCCCACTATAAATTACATATGATGGAAATATGGAAGCAATACTAATTAGAGATGCCATATAGCTATTTGACATAAAGCGTTTAACAATTAGCCAGATGATATATAAATTTAGAAAGAGGATTAATGTTGAGATAATTCTAACCACATCAAATACGGCAATATCATAAGCCATAAAACCGAGTAAGGGCGCATATATATACCACAATAGTGGATTATGATGTTGAAAAAAGTCGTTATATGGAACTTTACCATTAAACACAAGCCATGCAGAATGCAAGTGCTCAACATCGTCTCCGGTTTTGGGTTGATGGTTAAACAATATCCAAAATGATAAAAATACTGCAAAGATTATTTGCAATATAAATCCATATTTTGCAATTAATAAACTAAGTGATTTTTTATTATATTCTTGCATTATTCCCCCTTTATTTTTTTGTACTATAACAAATAAGGATGTACTATGTACACCCTTATTTTTACGATACTCACAACTGTATTAATGTTTATTCTTCACCGTCTTCATCTGGTTTGGCATCTTGAGGAACAACATCTGGAAGAATACCTATTGCTTTTTTACGTTTTAATTTATTTACAAACTTGATAGAGCGTTGAGCATCCCATTTCTTTTTACCTTCTTCACGTTGGAAGATGTGTTTATATATCTCAATTGCTTGATCAAATTCTGATAATTTGGTTAAACAAGATGCTAGACCATCATAAAGTTTATGATGATAACGACCATTTACCAAATTTTTTGCTTTATTGTAGCATTTTAGAGCATCTTTAAACTTAAACATTTTTTGATACACAAAACCAATACTTATCCATGCTTGAATTTCTGTACTATCAATATTTAATATCTTTGTAAAACATTTTAATGCTGATTCATTATCGCCCATTAACTGATATGTAACGCCAATACCATTCCATGCTTTAACGTTAGATTTATCAGAAGATAATACTTTTTTGAAATAGCCAATAGCACGTTCATATTGCTTTAATTTTTGTAAAGTTACAGCAATACTTAATAGTGTTTGTGGGTGCTTTGAATCTACTTGATATGCTTGTTGTAAAACATCTAGAGCTTCTTTGAATAAGAACATGTGTTGTAAAGCGATAGCTTTTCCATTTAATGCCTCAAGAGATGTTGGATCATTAGAATATGCCATTTCAAAACAATTAATAGCCTCTTTATAAAGGCCGCGCATACTCAATGTAACACCTTTGTTATTTAAAACCTCAACAGACTTGGGATTAATAGCCAAAGCTTTATCGAAACATTCAACAGCTTCGGTATATTTGTTCATCTTTTGAAAAGCGAAACCTTTTGAATTGATTGCTTTCCATGAATCAGGTTGGGTAGCTAAAAACTCGTCAAACTGAGCAATTGCTTCCATACACATGCCTGAATCTAAAAGTTCTTGCCCTCTTTTATAGGCATTATTATCACTTAACTTAACCATACTTCTTCTCTAACATAGTTTTACAAAATAATTTAACTTTGTTATTATATGAAAACTTTTTTTATTTTGTCAAGACAAAAAACAAATTAAAACGTCAATTTAGAAACTATTTATATATAAAAAAAAACACAATCTTTCGATTGTGTTTTTAAGTTACTTCGTTTGCAGCTTATCTTTGTGAGTAAGATTCTTAAAATCTGCAATACATGGTATTGGATTTCCTTTTTCATCACTATAGATAAACATTTCGACCTCATCTCCAACATCTGATAAAACAATATCAGACATTCTTGAATAGCATAGCATCTTTGCTAGCTCAAGGTCTCTTTGGGTATAAACCTTATCAAAAATGTAACAATACTTCTTAAGTTTGTCCTCTGTTTTTAGCAGCACCAATACAGCGCCTCTTGTTTCCAAACTAACGACAACTGGCTTGGCGGCAATACTGCCTTTTATTATTTCAAGTCCCATGTTATAAAAATTTAAGTTTATTTTACTTTTTTGCCCATTCAACAATTGAACACCATAGTGTTTCTAAACACGAAAATAGTAGCACTATAATTATTAGCACCCAAATAAATGTGGCTACTCCAGCTGGAATGAATATAAGAAGTTGCCATACAAATCCCCAATCAAATACCATTGCTAAAATAGCAAAAGGAATAAAAGCTGTACAAAAAATAAGAAGAGCTTTTTGAGGGTTGATATCTATCCATAAGATAAGCTTTTTTATTAAACTTTTCATAAATAATTTAACATATAATTGTTGTACAAAATAATTTCTAAACTGCCTCTTCTTTTATCATTATTTTATTTTAAAATCAAGTATTAAAAGCGTAGTGTTTTATATAAAGTAAACCCCTCACAATAATAAAATTGAGAGGGGTAAAAAGTTTTTAACTACTAATCATTTGAATCTTTATTGATAATAGGCATATTTAAACCTATTAAAAACCATAGAATAGACCAAGAGATTATAGTTATTTGCACTTCTGTTGCTGGATAATTTAGAAAAGGGATAGCACATAAATAGGCAAGACCCAACATTATTATTGCAAAAACAAGAAAAATTAAAGAAAAAGGTACCCATATCTTAAATTCTTTTATTGCAAAAACAATTCCAATACCAAAACCACCTGATAGAACAGCAACACCTAATACTAATAACCAATGCCACCAACTGAATGAAGAGGATGCATCTATTAAAACTTGAATAAATTGCTCCACAACTTAAAGTTTTTAATGGTTATTTACTTTTACAGTATTTGACACTATCTGTATCAATCTTGTGATGAAAACAATACAATGTGTGGTCAATATCTGTTTTTGAAGTAATCAGAAGTTCTCTGTATTCAAACTTGGCACGCACAGGTAGTCCAATAGTTTCACTTAAAGACTTCATCTCTTCTAAAACAAGCCCAGGTCCTGAATATCCGTTTGGCTCCACAATCACTTCATTAAAACATTGAAAAGATTTGGTTTTCATAATACATACATTTTAAATTAAACATAGTAATTTTTAATAGTGGGTAGATGATAATCTATTTTTTTGTAAAAATCAAATATTTTCACATCGAAAGCTATAATTTCTTTATCAAAATCTCCTTATAGAATATAGAAAAACTAATGCCACAGCATTAGTAAAAGAATATGGAATTAGTAGAGGTTTATTATATCAAGTATTAAAAGCGTAGTGTTTTATATAAAGTAAACCCCTCACAACAATAAAAATTGTGAGGGGGTAGTTTTTTATTGGATTTTTTGCTTAGAGATTTATTGCATCATCGTTCCATTCACATCCACATCTTGTACATCGAAAAAAGCGACCGCCTAAACAAACAAAATCTTTAGAACCACAGTTTGGACACGTTACATAAAAGCCTACAGATAATAGATTTTTCATAACATAAAGTTTTTAAAGGTTATTTACTTTTTTTGTTTTTCTTCTTTTTCTTCTTTTTAAGACCACTTAATGCCAAAAGTGCTGCTGAACCATATAGAATGAAAACAAGCACAAAAAAAAGATAATCATTCATAATTCATAATATTTTAATAGTTAAACATCATAATTTCAAATAGTGGGCTGATGGTAATCTATTTTAGTATAAAAATCAAATATTTTTTAAGACAAAAAAACCTCACAACAATATAATTGTGAGAGGTTTGGATGCTCATCGTTTTTTTAGGTTAAAAATCATCTCCCAAACGGCGTGTAACGTTGTAAAATTGTTCTATTTTTTTTGTACTGAAATAATAGGTTGACAGAATTCCAACTCGCACTCTATCTCCGACAGATGAAACGAGAATATTAGAAAATGTTTTACCTGGAACACTATCTTCGTAGCAGAATTTTTCATACGTTCCACCTACCTTTATCAAAACAAACACCATGATAGATGTACTATTCCCTACATTACGTGTTACAACAGCTGGTTGAGAAGCAATTTCTCCGATTAAAAATTTCATTGACATAATTCTTAAATTTTAAGCAGTTTACATAATTATATTAGTATTAGACCAAATACTAACCTAATTTATTTTAAAATCAAGTATTTTGCGCTTGTATTTTTCTTAAACAAACATATAATATTGGCGAAAATATTATAATTATTAACAACTTAATTATTAGAAATTATGAAAAATTTGAAATTTTTTTTATTAGCTCTATTTACCCCTGCTTTTGTTTTATTTGTTTCGTGGGCTTTGTCACTTGTTGGTAAGTTTTATTGGCTTGGCATCATCTGTTTTGTAGTAATCGTATTTATTGCACAGATGATACTTTTAGCTATAAACCCCAAATTAATAGCAAGAGCAACCCCCGGATTCATCGTTAGTGGTGTTATATATGCTTATATTGCTTCTGGTTTGACTGGCGAATATGAAGCTATTTTTCAGTTTTTGGGATTGATTATTTTGGCATTTACTTGGTTTATTATATGTATACCTAACCTTGTAAAAAGAAAAAAATAACAACCATAAAACATAATCCCCTCACAATTTTTATGTTGTGAGGGGATTGTGTTAGGCTTTATTATATTTTTCTATAAGAGAGGACAATCCATGGCCATCGTTACAAAAATCGTAATCAAACCCTAATGATGTAAAGAAATATCTACCGTGTCCGTTATTTACAATTGAAAAGACAATTATATCATCACGAACAAAAAGGGATGCCTTATAAACAAAAGTGTCGTTCATCTGCCAATCATGGACATAAAACACACCTCGCTCGGAAAAATCGTCAAGAATAATCTTTCCGCTTTTGCCTGTAATGTCATTAACGGCGTCATACTCAATTTCTTTAATGAGGACGTGCAATGCAACTACACCATTGCCAATGCTTGCTGTTTCAAGCACTTTGGCTTTAATTGTTGCTTTTGTTACAGTTAAATCTTTCATAGCATAAAATTTTAATGGTTATTTACTCATCATCTTTGCCTAACTTATTTGCAAGTTGCTGCAAATCCGAAAAACCCGCAAGACATATTTGTGAAGTTTCAACAATCGTAAATGAGGTAAAAATACAATGATAAGGGTCACGTCTGTGAATTGTAAATTCTACAATATCTCCGTTTACAAGAGTTTTAGCCTTATACTCTGCTTCACAATCAGGAAAATCTCCATAACGCTCACTTTCTATATAAAATCCCATTTTGCAGGAATAATCATCAAATATAACTTTTCCTTTTTTTCCATTAGAAAAGTGTTTATAAGAAAACTCTTTTACAAGACAAAGCAAAAACGGATGACTTCCGTTGCAACGTATATTAAGGACTTTCGCCTTTACTGTTGCAGAACTGATTTCAAAAAAATCTTTTTCCATAATTCATAATATTTTAATAGTTTTACATCATAATTTTTAATAGTGGGCAGATGATAATTTATTTTATTATAAAAATCAAATATTTTTTATGTCTAATTTTAGAAAACTATTGCTTTTTCTAAAAAATACTCTACTGTGTGAACAAAATAATATAATTGTATAACTTTAATTTTTATGTCTTATGGAAAAGTATGTTATGCTTTTTTTTGAGGAATTAGGTTCACAAGGTATTGGTGGCTTATTTCTTTTTATGTTGTCTTCTCTTTTGGCTTTTATAGCTGGTCATCTGATTAGAGACTGTTTTTCACAGTTAAATAATAAGTATTTTGAGTGGTCTGCTATATGGCTTCCTATTGTGGTATTGTTAATATCACTTTTATGTGGTGGAACTCTATTGATGTCAACAGTATCAGGTGTTCCAATTGTAATGATAATATGGCTTATTATTTCTGTGGCTATTGGTCTTTTATATCAAAGGATAAAATGTATAATCCTTAAATTGTCATATTATAGAAAAGCAAAATAAAAAAAGGCTACAATTTCTTGTAGCCTTTTTAGTGTACCTAAACGTAAATTAACGTTTTGAGAATTGGTATGAACGACGAGCTTTTGCACGACCATATTTTTTACGTTCAACAACACGATCATCACGAGTTAAGAAACCAGCTTGTTTCAAAACTGTACGTAATTCTGGCTCGTATTCATTAAGAGCTTTAGAAATACCGTGTTTGATAGCGCCAGCTTGACCAGACAAACCACCGCCTTGTACTGTACATACTACGTCAAATTCATTTACGCGATTTGTAATCTCAAATGGTTGATTGATAATCATTTTTAACACTGGACGTGCAAAATATGCATCAATTGGTTTACCATTGATTGTTACATTACCTTTACCAGGCATAACCCATACTCTCGCAACTGCGTTCTTTCTTTTACCTGTTGCATAAGAACGGCCTTGTTTATCACGACTTGGCTTACGTTTTGTTTCAGCAACAGCAGAAGTTGCAGCAACAGCTTCTTTAATTTCTGTTAAAGACTCGATTTTTTTAGTAGCCATTACATTTCACTCCTTTTGTTTTTTGGATTTTTAGATGCAATATCTAAAACTTCAGGATTTTGTGCAGCATGTGGGTGATTTTCACCAGCATATACTTTTAATTTTGTCATTTGTTGACGACCCATTGGGTTACGAGTAATCATGCGTTCAACAGCTTTAACGATAACTCTTTCAGGAAAACGTCCATCCAAGATTTTACCAGCAGTTGTTTCTTTAATACCACCAACATATCCTGTGTGTTTGTAGTACTTTTTGTCTGTTAACTTTTTGCCTGTCAATTTTACTTTGTCAGCATTGATAACAACAACATAATCTCCGCAATCTAAGTTTGGAGTATAATAAGCTTTATGTTTACCGCGAAGCAAGATTGATACTTGAGCAGCAAGACGACCTAAAACAACGTCTGTTGCATCAACAACGTACCATTTTCTTGTAATATCAGACGGCTTTGTAGCGTATGTATTCATATTATTGGTCTCTTTTCAAAAATTTAAGTTAAATTCGCTCTCGAATATACTTACAAAAAAATAAATGTCAACTAAAAAATTTAATGCATTTTCAATATGTTATATAATGGTATTATATTACCGCTTATTAACATATTGTTTTTACTATATTTTACCAATTTAATTGTTTTTTAAATTTTTAAATATTATTATTTTGTATGATTTTTTTTGTGAGATTTATGATGAGAACTATACTTTTTTCTTTGCTATGCTTCTTTTTTGCTACGTTTTCTACAGATGCAAACGCCATTCATTATAGCTCAGAGAGAATCGCAAGATATGTGAATAAAATACCAAGAAAATATGAAAACAATCTATCTTCTTTGGTTTCATTGTTAGTAAAACCTCTTGATGATGATTATGATAAGGCAAAAGCTATTGCCTTTTGGATTGCTAGTCGTATTAATTATGATGAATATTTGTATAATAATGGTGGGGCAACTAAACTTATTACTAAATACAAAGGGCAAAAACCAAGAGAGTTATTACAATCTAGGGTTGGAATTTGTGGCGACTTTGCAGAACTTTTTGAAGCCATGTGCAAAAAAGCTGGTATTAGAGCTTATACTATTACTGGATACTCTTATCCGTCTAATGTTAGACTTTCATCAAAAGTTAAACGAAACTCTGGGCATGCGTGGAATTACTTTGTGTATAAAGGGAAAAAGGTATATGTTGATACAACCTTTATGTCTAAAGGAACAACTGGATTTAGAGGTAGAGCAAACGATCTTAATAGAAATAGAGCGCTTAAAAAAATCAGACGCGAGAATAAAAGAAAAAGTGAAATAAATGATTTTGATGAATATTACTTTGATTTTAACTACAATGATGAAGAAAAAAAGAGGAAAAATAAAAGAGTTGAAAAGTAATATTTACTTAATTTATTTTTTATGTTATTCTCTTTGATAGTAAGTATAAAGGAGAATAAATTGGATATTCCTCAATTTGATAGCATTCAAGAATTTAAAAAGTTTGTACATCGCTTAGAAGATAGCGAAATACAATCTTTTTCTTATGATGACTGGATTGAGCTATATGAAAAAATTGACGATCTATTCGAAAAAAGTAATATTACAGAAAGACTTCCTGAGCTGAAGAAAAACTTTATTGAAACTGGCTCTAAAAGTAGTGAAAGCGTTTGTTTGCCAATGGACGCATCTAGATTTTTTGCTAATTGCATGTGTGGGTATGAATTTATCAAGCTTTATAAAAACTTTAAGCTAAACCCTCTTGATATAGAGCATATTAATAATATCGCAAAAGATGTTGGACTTAAATTATCTTATGAAGATTTTGATTTAGCTAATGTATTAATAAACGATAAAGAAAAAAAAAGATTTACAGAATGTATTGATGATATTTTATTAAAAAATACTGAATATGAAAAATTTTATGGTGATTTATCAGAGATGATGAAGTCTGATGTTAAAATTTCTGTTATCCCTGGAACTAGCAATACAGGGGGCACATATCATTTACAGAACAATTCCGTTATCTTATTAGACCAAAACTCTGATGATTTTATCTCAACTGCTACTCATGAAGCATCACATGCTCAATATCAGCAACTAACACCTCTTCAAATTGCTCTTGCCAAAGGAGGTGTTTTACCCAAAGGAATAAACCCTAAATTGCATAAACTTTTTAGTTATAACAATAAATTTTATTTAACGGGTGAGATTGTTTATTATGTTTCAACACTTGATAATCTTCACTCTAATCATCGAGGGTATTCTAGACAGCCTCTTGAGCATTTTGCCTTTTTTATGGGATTTCTTACTGAAAGAGAATATCGCAAACAATCTAATCAGCGCTCTGAACGAGGTTTTATAATATATAACAACTATTTAACTCAGACTTTAAAAGTTAATGCTCCTCTATCTGCATCTTCAAATAAAGGAAAGATAACAGCCATTTATTCAAAAGATAATTTGAATAAAATAACAAAATTTCATAAAAGTTTACCCCCTGATTTACAAAATAAAATAACTCTATCTAATACTGGTGATAATGTTTTTGTCACCATTGATATGAAATTTTGTGATAGATTAAAGTTTAGAGATTTTTGTATTAAAGAAGAAAAGAAAAGAATTAGAAAATATAACCTTACAACTTCGCTTTTGAAAAAAATCCCAATTGTTGGCGTTGGTGTTGGTATATATGGAGCTATAAAACGCAAAATGCTAAATGAACCATACCATATGATTCAAAATGAGATAACATCAGGAATTTTATCTCTTGCTGTTGGAACGGGAACAATGTTTAGTTTTGCTATTGATGCTTTAGCACACTATACAGATATAGAAGCTTGTAAATCAAATGCTAAAATAAAATATCGTGATAATGCATTGTGCAAATAGTATATTAATAAACGCGAAAAGCTCTCAAAATTTAGATAATATTTGGCTTACTTTCCCTCGATAATTTCATTAAATAACTTACCTATATTTTTTTGTGTAAAATATTTTAATGTTATTTCTTTTGCTTTTTGGGCTTTTTCTACTCGCTCTTTTTCATTAGTTAAATAATAATTTATCAATTCAACAAGCTCTTCTTCTGTTTTGTACATAGGTATTGAATCTTTATATATTTCTTCTATTTCAGGCATGTAGTCTGAAATTAGCAAGCTTCCTGTTGCTGTTACATCAAATACTCTATTATTTATGAATCCATTTGCTTTCATATCTTCTCGGTGGTCATTTAGTACAATTTTAGCTGAACTATAATATTTATGGAGCTCTTTATTATCTATGTATTCTTTTGTAGATAATTCGCCCCAGCCTGGACCATATACTGTTATTGGAAGATTATATTTAAGAGCTATATCTGCTGAGCCGTACTGGCGCTTTGTTCCAACAAATAAAACCTCACTTTTTAGATCATCTTGTGGATTTCTATAAAAAACATCCGTATTAGTAAATTGAGGTACATAATATACCTTAAATCCTTTTTTTCTTAGTTTTTCAGCATATGACTTTGATGCAACGGCTAGCTTATCATAAAACTGCAATTCATCAATGGCTATATTTCCATATTTTAGATTATTTAGTATTATCTTATCTCTATTTTTTATCATATTAGAAGCATATTTTGTATAAAAAATTGGATATATTATGTATGCGATATTTAGGTGATTATTATCTGGAAATGGAGGTTTAAACTTAAAATATCCTCTTAGGTATATATTAATTTGGCTATTTTCATTTTCAGGGTACATTTTTAATCTGTAATCAATTGATACATCATCATAGTTTAACTCTAATGCACTTTGTAAAAACTTTCCTAAAAAAACCTCGCCAATATTAGTTTCTTCTTCTACACAACTCTTAATTCTTACCTTTTTTTGTTGTATAGGCTTTGAAAATGTAAGCTCCTGTTTTGACGACACTGAGTAAAACTTTTTTGAGGTATTTTTATATATTATTACACCTGTAGCTATACTTAATGAAAATATGAATAAACATATCAATATCTTTTTCATATTCCTTTTGTCCTTTGAATGATATCATCTAATTGTTTTGACACATCTAAAATATCTACATCTACATCTAGATTATTACACTTGGTTATATACTGATCTCTGCTTATAGGAAAATGGACAGCTTTAAAGTTAAACATGGCTATATATCCAAATCTATTTTCTGAAACAACTAATAAATAATCATATTTTTTTAATAGTTCTATATCAAAAGCTTCAAAGCAATCACCTACTAAAACAATATTAGTATCTATTTTTCTTTTAGGGTATTCTTTTTGATGATATGTATTTATATTAGTATATAAGAAATCTATTATTGTTTTAGGAAAAATAGCTGGACAATCAAACTTATAACCTTGCTTTTTCAGTTCTTCTTTTAGTTCTATTGATAAATTTTTATAAAAAATATCTCTATTTGCATTGATTACTATACATTTGCTGCAAAATGAGCTCATATAGTAACCAATGCTTATTCCAAATATAATTAGAAAAAATATAAGATGTTTTATTTTCTTATTTATCAATTAGCATTTCCTCTATTTCTTTCGCAATATTTTCAGCTGTTAAACCAAAATACTCATAGAGTTTTGAGGCAGGGGCTGATGCTCCAAAAGTATCTATACCTATTGTTTTTTGAGCATATCTATTCCATCCAAATGTTGAACCTGCTTCAACACTTATAACTGGAGCTGTTCCTAAAACTTCTAGCTGATAATTTAAGCTTTGCTCTTCAAACAACTCCATACATGGCATAGAAACTACTGCTACATCTACCCCCTTTTCTTGCAATAAATTTTGTGCCTCTTTGGCGATTGAAACCTCTGAACCCGTTGCAATGATAGTCGCCATTCTTTTACCTTTTGATGGAGAAATAACATATGCTCCTTTTTGAGTTAGATTTTCATTTGATGATATTCTCATCATTGGTAGATTTTGCCTTGATAATGCTAGAATACTTGGTCTTTTTTCTTCTGTTAATGCTGTTTGCCAACATTCTGCTGTTTCAACCACATCGCAAGGTCTGAATGTTAAAATATTAGGCATTGCTCTATATGATGCAAGATGTTCTATTGGCTGATGAGTTGGTCCGTCCTCCCCTACTCCAATAGAATCATGTGTTAATACATATATAACTCTAACACCCATGATTGATGCTAAACGCATTGATGGACGCAAATAATCAGAGAACACAAAGAATGTTCCTCCAAACGGAATTGCACCACCATGTAATGACATACCATTCATTATGGCGCCCATTGCATGCTCACGAATTCCATACATAATATTATTTCCATTATAGTCATCTTTTGTAATAGTTTTTAAGCCTTCTACAAAAGTAAGGTTAGATGCAGCTAAGTCAGCAGAACCACCTACTATTTCAGGAATATTTGGAACAATAGATTTTAAGCACATTTCTGATGCTTTTCTTGTTGCAACCTTGGTTTGTTCTAATATAGATTTTTCTTTTAATTCATTTAGTGCTTCATCCCATTTTTGAGGTAGTTTATTGGCAATAAAATCTCTAAACTCAGGCTCGCTTGAAGCATTTTGCACCCATGTATTATATTGAATAAGGTTACGATTTTGTGTTTGGCGCCAATCATTTAGAATTTCAAGTGGAATTTCAAATGGTGCATAATCCCAATTTAGGGCTTTACGCATAGCTCCTGTTTCTTCCTCTCCAAGTGGAGAACCATGACATTTTGATGTACCACATTTTGTTGGAGCACCAAAACCAATCGTTGTTTTACATGATATTAATGTTGGCTTTGATGAGTTTTGCGCTGTTTTGATGGCTAATCTTATTTCTTCAAAATTATGACCATCTATGCTTAGAGTATTCCACCCCATTGCCTCAAAGCGCTTTAATTGGTCTGTTGAACTTGTTAACTCAACTTTTCCATCAATAGTGATATTGTTATTATCCCATAAAACTATTAATTTATTTAGTCCTAAATGACCAGCAAGAGAGGCTGCTTCTTCAGATATACCTTCCATTAAGCAACCATCACCTGCAATAACGTATGTATAGTGATTACATAAATTATCCCCGTATTTTGCATTAATCATTCTTTCTGCAAGCGCCATACCTACAGCTGATGATATTCCTTGTCCAAGTGGACCTGTTGTCATATCTATACCATCTAGGTGACCATATTCTGGATGACCTGCAGTTTTGGCACCAAATTGACGAAAGTTCTTTATATCATCTAGTGTTATATCTTTATATCCTATAAAATATAACAATGAATACATAAGCATTGAGCCGTGGCCAGCAGATAATACAAATCTATCTCTATCAAACCATTTTGGTGCGTTTGGATTTAATTTTATAAATTCCCCAAATAATACTGTTGCAACATCTGCCATACCTAAAGGCATTCCTGGGTGTCCTGAATTAGATTTATTAATAGCATCTGCTGATAAAAACCTAATTGCGTTTGCCATATCTTTTAGACGAGATATTTCTACCATTGTTTACTCCTTATTTGATTTGGGGTTAAGATTAAATAAAGCAATCAACTCCATATGATCTGAATATACGAATTGATCTACTAATGTTATTTTTTCTAAAACATAGTTTGAAGATATTAAAGTGCTTGCATCGTAAACAAATGTTTTAGGGTTACAAGATATAAAAATTATTTTAGATGGTTTATTTTCATCTTCTATATTACAAATTTCTCGACATTGAGCATGAGCTCCTGCTCTTGGAGGATCTATTACTATTGTAGATATTGATTTTAGATCGTCTTTATCTAATGGATATTTAAATAAGTTTTTATTTATTACTTTTACATTATGTATTTGATTTAATGCTATTGCTTTTTCTAATCCTTTAAGAGATGCATCTGACGAATCTACGGATAAAATATTTGCCCCCTTTATTTTGGATAGAGGATAGGTAAATGTGCCTAAACCACAAAATAAATCAGCAATATTACCAGATGATGTACCTAAATACTCAAGTACTTTATCTATCATTTTATTTTCTGCTTTTTTAGAAGCCTGCAAGAAGGCTCCATTTGGTATATCCACCTCGTAACCTGAAATGTATAACTTAGGCTTATTTTTTGCAACAACCTCTTCTTTATATGAACTATTTATTTGCCATGATATTCGGATAATTTTTTCATTATTATTTATAAATTCTGCAACTAACATTCGATGATTAACGTTTGGCTCATATGGTAGTATCAACATAACATCTATACCATTATCTGCTTTTAATAACCTTACCGAACCTTCTTTAATATATATTGTTTGGCTTTTTTTCTTTTTATTACTTATTGTAATAGGAATAGATATAAACTCTTTTATAAAGTTATTGAGACTAGGCAGAACTTCACTTAGTTCAGCATCAAGCATATAACAACTTGTTAGGTTGACAATATTATGACTTTCCTTTTCGTTAAACCCCAATTTTAGCTCTTTTTTATTATATACAAACGCTAATTCTGCTCTACGACGAAGACCATCTTCTATAAATATTGGCTCATCAAAAATGGGACTTGCAGTTTTTATTTCTGAGATTATTTTTTTAAACTCTTCTACTTTTTTTGTATAGTAATCGTCTTGATTTAAATATCTTAATGGACAACCACCACAAAAACCACAACATGAATCTATCATAGCAATCCTTTCTTTTGTGTTGTTTTAGCAGATAAAACTTATAAAAACAAGAATAACTTTTAAATAATTATACAAAAGTAAAAAAAAGTAGATGAATTTTTTTTTTAATTGTTTATAATGATTATATATATTGGGTGTTTTTATGTGGAGATTTTAATGTTAGTACATATTCCAGATCATTTAAGTTCAAATTTTTTATTTGATTTTTCAAAGTGTCCTTGCTCTAAAACTGATCGACAATCAATGTTGAAGGCTATATTAAGGATTATTTTGGGTCTTGGCTTATTTACCCTTGGTTGCTTTGAATTGTTAAGTTTCCTCAGCACTCAAAAACAAAACGAGGAATCTTTTATCAGCGTAGAGATATTTGCTATTATTATAATTGCTTTAGCTCTTTTAATTATAATCTCCTCATTTTCATCATTAATGAAATATAAAAAATTTCATTTTGATGGCGATAAATTTGATATAAAATATAAACCATCATTCGGAAGCGCTTATTTTGTTAGCGCGCCACTTAAGGAATATAGTGGGGTTAGACTACGTATACTTTTGGCGCAAAATAGCATATTCAAAAAACACAGATATATCATTGATTTATACCATAACGATAATAATAAAATTATCCCTCTTTATATATCAACAAGCAAAGATGATTTAATCAAAATTTGGCACAGTTACGCAAAAGCTTTGGGTTTACCAACTATTAACACTAGTGAAAGAGGTATCGTTAAACGCGAATGTAATGACCTTGATAAAAATTTAAGAGAGTTATCTAATGAAGATAAGCTACCATTTATTGCTAGCGGTAAACTACCTGCTCCAAAATCTTTCAATATTACAGAAAACAAGCTATCAACATTAGTGAAAACAATTAATGGCAATTTATTTTTTCACAATCATTATGATATTTCCTGTAAAAATATATCTTTAAGATATTACTTTGGCAAAAGACTTTTAAGAGATGAAAATATTAATATTGATGACATAAAAAATATTGAGCTAACATATAATTTTATTACAGGAAAATATGGAATAGCTATTATCACTGATAAAGAAATCCATTTAATAAAGGATAAATTACCTGTAAATGATTTGTTATGGTTGAAAGATTTTATTGTCAGAAAAATTGTTGGTAATTAGATTGATTTAATTGCGTAAAAAATACGTATCTTATATGCTATAGAAAATTTTATTTACGGAAGGATTGTATTATGGCTAAAGATGTTAGAAAAGAGAATAATAAAAATACTAAGTCTGGCAACAGTGGACGTCAATACTTCAACTTAGATGATGACAAAGCATTGTTTGATGAAGTTGATGAAGAATTAAGAAATGAAAAGTTCAAACAATTAATAAATAAATATGGTGGTTTAATTCTTACTATTATTGTACTAGCTCTTACAATTACTATCGGGTATGAAAAAGTTGAAGCTTGGAGAGTTAGCAAATCTGAACAAAAGAATATTCAATATACTAAAGCCATTAGTAATACATCAAATTACGAAGAGAGCGTTGTTGAGCTAGAAAATATTGTTCATACAGAAAATGGGGTATATAAAGATATAGCCCAATTACAAATAGCAAATCTTTTGCTTGACAACAACCAAATTGATAAAGGGTTGAAGGTTTTAGAAAAAATACAATCAGATGCTTCTGTCTCAGATAAAGTAAGAGAAATTGCTACTATTAAATTAGCCACATATAAAATCGACTCGGCTAGTTTAGATGAAATAAAATCTTTATTAGAACCTATTGCAAACAAAGGAACAGCATGGTCTCCTATGGCAAAAGAGTTACTTGCAATGTCTGCTATTTATAATAAAGATTACACCCTTGCTAAAAAAATCTACAATGATTTATTAACAAATGAAATTTCAGATGAATTTAAAGCAAGAGTAAATGATATGTTAGCATCTATTAATGAGGCTCAATAAGATTAAATATATTATTAAAGGAGTTTGATATGCATTGGTTAAGTAAAGGACTTTGCGTATGTGGTTTGGTTGTGTTTATGGCATCTTGCGCACAAGATAAGAAACTACCACAAGGGGTTAGGGTTTCTATTTTGGATGAAGGTTTTAAACAATTAGATACCTCTTTTTCTAATATTACAACATTACCTGCTCCTTATATAAATAGCTCATGGTCGCAAGGAGGAATTAATCCTTGGCATGTTATAGGAAACCTAAAAGCTAGCGTTGACCTTAAAGAGGTGTGGAGTGAAAACTTTGGTAAAGGTATTACTAAACGTGATATTCTATTACCGGCTCCTGTTGTTCAAAATAATAGAATATTTGTTATGGACACAAGAGGGAGAGTTAGTGCTTTCAATTTAGATAATGGCACTCTGTTATGGGAGAATCAATTATCCTTAAAATCTAAGAGTTTTAAAGACACTAAAAGCAGAGCCTCAGGGCTTGCTGTTGACAATAATTTATTATATGCAACAACTGGTTTTGGTAGCGTGTATGCTATGGATGCTGTTACAGGAACGCCAAAATGGAGAAAAGTTTTGGAATCGCCTATTCGTATCGCCCCAACTGTTACACCAAGTATGTTATTGGTACAAACAGTTGACAACAAACTTTATGCTTTAGATAAAATGACCGGTACTGAATTGTGGCGTTTTGGAGTTGCATCAGAAGATACTGTTATAACAGGAGGCGCTAGCCCTGCATATAATGCAGAGGAAAATATTGTTGTTGCTGGTTTTTCAAATGGTGAAATAGTTGTTCTTAATGCTAGTATTGGTACACCTTTGTGGTCTCACATGCTTGTATCGAACAAACAAGTTCGTTCAACAACAGAAATTAATACTATAGGAGCATATCCTATTGTAGAAAATGGAGCGATATACGCTGTTAGCAATAGTAACATAATGGTAGCATTAGATATTAGAACTGGTGATACTCTTTGGGAAAAAGAAATTGGATCTATGCAAAACATGCTATCTGTTGGGGAGTATATATTTATTATTTCCAATAGAAATATGTTATATGCTATAAATAAAAATGATGGCGATATTACATGGTCACTTGACATGCGCGATCATTTATTACTTGAAGACCAAAATGCTGAGGTTTATGCCTCACAGCCGATAATGATTAATGATAGTATTTTATTAGCATTTTCAAATGGAAAAATTTTTAGAATAAATGCTAGAAATGGTAATGTTGTTGCTAAGACAGATTTGGATATTGATATTAGCAATGGCGTGATTGCAGTACAACAAAAAGTAATAGCTGTATCTGATGATGCAGAAGTTATAGTGTTTGAATAATAATAGCGAGGGACAATGGTTAAAATAGTTGAAGCACAAACAGAGATATATAATCTTGATAAACTAGAAGATATTTGCGTACACATTGAACGTTGTGGCAGAACTTGCTATAAGTCTGAAAACTTAATAACAAATGAAACAGCAAAACCTTTTATTACTGGTATATTAAAAAGTGGTCATGAATCTGTTATTGAGCATGCAAATGTTATTTTTAGTATGCCTTCAATTACAAAAAATGATAAAATATTTGAAATGAAAGATATTAGAGGGCTTAATATTTCAAAAGAAATTGACCCTGATAATGGTAGAGAGGTAATTGTTGTTTCAGGTAATATAAGAGCATTAAGAGATGCTGCTAGAATTTATGATATTCATGATTTCTTATTAGCTATTGGAAACCCACTTTTCTATATTAATTCTGAGGCTAAAAATTCTTTTGAAGGCGTAAAGATTGAGGGGATTCAAAAATCTAGATTTTCTGAACATCATAACTATATTACAACTCATTCTACCTGTGATATTGGTGCATATAAGGACGTTACACGACATAGACTTGCATCATTTTCTATTGAATCTACAAGATATTGCAACTACTCTAAAGGAAAATTTGGTAGTGAATTAACAATGATTGAACCATGTAATATTGAAAAAGATTCAGAAATGTATAAAGAATGGTTTGAAACAGTTACATTGATTGAAAAAGGGTATATGAAAATGGCTGAACTTGGTGCCAAAGGTGACCAACTTAGAATGTTATTACCACACTCTACTAAAGCTGATATGATTATGACAGCTAATGTTACTGAGTGGAAGCATATATGCTCTTTAAGATGTCATATGGCTGCTCATCCTTCTGTTCGTTTGATTATGTGCAAGATGTTAAACGAATTTTACAAAGTATGGCCACACTTTTTTGAAGAACAATACAAGACTTTTGTAAAATAATCTGACAAGAATTCCTTGATATTTTATGACTTGCAAAATTTTTAGCGATATGCTATAGGTATATTTTATGTAAAGTTGTAATTTTCAATCTAGAGGAATAAAGATGTCTTTAAAAGTTGCGATTGTTGGAAGACCTAATGTTGGTAAATCTACATTATTTAATCGCTTAGTTGGTAAAAAATTAGCATTAGTGCATGATTTACCAGGGGTTACTCGTGACCGTAAAGAGGGTGAGGCAAAATTAAGAGATTTACCTTTGACTATTATTGATACAGCAGGCTATGAAGAAGCAACAGAAGGAAAAATGGAACAACGTATGTGGCAACAAACAAAACGAGCCATAGATGAATCTGACGTTGTGTTATTTTTATTTGATGCTAGAGCTGGCATGCAAGCTTATGATGAGCATTTTGCAGATTTGGTTAGAAAGAGCAAAAAACCTGTTATATTACTTGCAAACAAATGCGAAGGAAGAACACAAGAACAAGGAATTTATGAAGCATTCAAACTTGGTCTTGGTGATCCTATTATTTTTTCTGCAGAACATAGTATTGGTTTTGATGAATTGTACCTTAACCTAAAAGATATCGAACAAACATTAAAAGCAAACAACAACAAAGAAGATGACTTGATTGATGCACCAATTGATGAAGAAGAAAACCTTGATGCATTAAAGAAAAAGCCTATTCAGATTGCAATTGTTGGAAGACCAAATGTTGGCAAATCAACTCTTGTTAACGCCCTTCTTAATGATGAAAGAATGTTAACAGGACCAGAAGCTGGCCTTACACGTGATGCAATTACATCTCGCCTGGAGTGGAAAGGATGGAAAATAAACTTAGTTGATACAGCAGGTCTTCGTAAACAAGCTAAAGTTACAGGTGCGATTGAAAAAATGTCTGTTGAAAGCACGTTATATGCAACAAATATGGCACAAGTTGTAATTTTGGTTTTAGATGCTGATGGAATTTTGGATAAGCAAGATTTAACTATTGCTCGCAAAGTATTAGATGAAGGCAGAGCTTTAGTTATAGCTGTAAATAAATGGGATATTGCAAATAAACAAGAAGCTCTTCAAAAGCTTAATGATAAGCTTGATACATCTTTATCTCAGGCAGAAGGCGTGCCAACGGTTACTATTTCTGCATTAAAAAAGAAAGGACTTGATAAGCTATTAAGCGCTGTTATTAAGGTTTATGAAAGATGGAATGTTCGTATTCCAACTGCGCCTTTGAATAAATGGTTTAGGGATGTGCAAGACCAAAATCCTGCTCCTCTTGGTAAAAATAAAAGACGTATTAAATTAAAATACATTACTCAAGCTAAGACTAGACCACCTTCATTTTATATATTTTCTAGTAATCCTGAAGGGCTTCCTCAGTCTTATTTGAAGTATTTAACAAATCAACTAAGAGAAACATTTAATTTAAGAGGAATACCTATTAGAATAAATGTTAGAAAATCAGATAATCCTTATGCAGAATAAAAAAAACTCCCATCTCTGGGAGTTTTTTTTAGCCAAATGTTCGACCATTTGAAGCAACTTTAGAGCTATCTGCATCTATTAGTGATATATTTATATTGCTTTTGCTTGTTATATTTAGTTCTTCTGCCAAAAAATCTGTTAGCCTAGATACTAACAAATCTTTATTGCTAAAGCCGATTGATAATAACTCAACAAGAGCGCCTTTTTGTGTACTCTTGCCACCAAAGCTCATAGCACTATTAATTATTATATTGGTTACAACATAATTTATTGGTTTATGTAAAACATCTGCAATAAGCTCTGCTGATTTTTCAGCAAGTTCTGCTTTATTATCAAGTTCCACATTTGTATAAACTGTTAAAAAAGGCATTACTTTTAACTCCTTATCTTTTAATGTAGCTGAGTGTGATACAATGATGCATATATACCACCTTCTTTGTTAATCAACTCATCATGACTACCTGTTTCAACAATTTTACCATAATTTACAACAACAATTTTATCTGCATTACGAACTGTTGATAAACGGTGAGCAATAATAAATACTGTTCTATCTGCCATTAAATTATCTATTGCTTGTTGCACAATTGCTTCTGATTTATTATCTAGTGCAGATGTTGCCTCGTCTAAAATAACAATTGGTGCATTTTTGATAAATGCTCTAGCGATTGCAATACGTTGCTTTTGACCACCAGATAAAAGAACACCTCTTTCACCAATCTCTGTATCTAAACCTTTATCTAGAGTTGCAATAAATTCTTCTAAACAAGCACTTTTTACAGCATTATTTATTTCTTCTTCAGTGGCATCTTCTTTACCTAAGATAATATTTTCTTTAATAGTTCCACCAAACAAGAAGTTATCTTGGAAAACAATCGCAATATTATCTCTTAAAGAATCAATATCTAGCTTTTTAATATCTGTACCATCAATTTTTATGCTTCCTTTGGTTACATCATAAAAACGGGGCAAGAGATTTACTAATGTTGTTTTACCTCCGCCAGAGTTACCAACAAAAGCTATTGTTTCTCCAATATTGATTTTTAAATTGATATTTTTTAATACTGGCTTTTCTTTTACATATGAGAAGCAAACATCATTATATTCAATACATTTTTTAGGTGTTGCAAGCAACTCTGGTTTTTCACAGTTAGTAATTTCAGGAACTCTTTCTAATGCTCCAAATACACGCTCCATCGCAAGAAATGCCATTTGCACACTATTAAAGTTATTACCAATACTTTTTATAGGGTTATATAGCATAATTAGAGCTGCAATAAATGAAACAAAGTTTCCTGATGTGATTTGGGCTGTTACAATAAGGTATGAGCCAAGCCAAATAACAAGAGCAATACCCAATGATACGATAAAGTGCATAAGTGGAGAAATGATACCTGTTCGTTGTATCATCTTCATACCAATTTTAAACACATCATCTAGCGTGCTACAAAAACGTGAATTTTGATATTCATACAAATTATATGATGAAATTATTCTATTACCACTATATGTTTCATTAAAGTGTGTCATAACTCTAGAGCCAGAGAATACTGTTTTATCCATTAAACCTTTGATACGTTTGCGAACACGTGTTAAAGGGAATAGCGCACCTAACAAAACAATTGTTGCAACTATTGCTAATTGCCATGAGTTATAAAAAAGTACACAAATTAAAGAAAGTGATGAAAATAGACGTGTTGTAAATAATTTCATATTGTTTAATAATCCACTACAAGCAGAATCGACGTCGTTATTAAAACGGAATATAACATCACCAGATGTGTTTTTATCAAAAAATGATGTATTATAACGCATTAGCTTTGCAAATAATTTTTTCTTCACATCCATTGCAACTTTTTGACCAACCCAGGTATTTAGATATGTTGCTGTGTATGTTAAAATACTTTGAATAGAGCTAAATACTATTATCAAAATTGGAATAAGTATTGTAGAAAAACCTGTTGCTCCTTTTTCAACCATAACCACATCCATATATGGTTTTAATGCCCACGCGATTACAGCATCCATTGAACCAATTGGAATTGTTATAAGAACAGCTGTTAAAGCTCTACCCCAATATGGCTTAACATATGGTATTATTTTTCTATAATTAACAATAAAATTCATACTTAATAACTTTGATTTTACTTTTCCAAACATAGACTTTTCCGTAAAAAAATTGCGACGCGTATAATATTTTCCTTATTTTAATAACAATATTTTTAGTATAAGTAAATAGAAAAAAAAAGATATTTATATATAAAAAAAACCGTCTTCTTTTTATTTTAAGAAGACGGTATTAAATAGTTCTATAGTCCATAATCCGATAGTCCTTTCTTGCTATTAAAGTATTTCAATAGCACCTGCTGCGGTTCTACCTCTATCATCATAAATTTCATAACTAACGCGCTGGCCTTCATATAATTTTCTCAAACCTTTTTCTTCAAGCTTTGTGATATGAACAAACACATCTTTACCACCACTTTCAGGTTGAATAAAACCATAACCTTTACGAGAATTAAACCATTTAACAGTTCCTGTTGTCATTTTATCTCCTTATTATAAATAAAGTTTCACTATCTCCGTTGAATATTAGTTCAACAGCATAATGTTATAATACTATTTATTTTATAGTCAAGGATAAATAGCAATTATTAGTTGTTTTCTGAAGAAATTTTCTTAATATTTAGTTTAATATACTCCCTAAAATCAGGGTTTATACCTTTTTTAAGTGTTTTTTCATAGAGGTGATTTAGGATATCATCTCTATATCTTTCTTTTTTGATAGCTATCTTGGTTAAATAGTAAACAGTTGCCTCAAAAACTTGTTTTTTCTCACTATCAAGACCGGGGAGTATTGACATATATGCTGGTGTATATTGTTTTTTTATGTCTGCATTATTTAATGCATATGAAGCTTTTTGGATTTTCTCTGCCTCGCTGGGTGATATATCATCGCTTTTTTTACCCAACAAAAAGCCTTTTAATATTTTTAACATTGAAGAACTAACACTAACAGCCATTTTTCCCTCTCTTTATAGTTTATGGATTTAAGGTAATTTATGTTTTTGCTTTTTGCAATTATTTTTTATAACTTTTTATGAGAAAAACTGTTGACACTTAGTGCAAATCATATTAAAAATTCGTCTTGCAAGATATTTGCTTGATCGTCTAATGGTAGGACAGCGGACTCTGACTCCGTTAATCTTGGTTCGAATCCAGGTCAAGCAGCCATAAAAAAGTCGCTACTTTCTAGCGACTTTTTTTATTATTTGGGCAACTTTTTAACACAAAAACACAACTTTACCTAATTGGGAGAAAATGTATCACCAGGACGTATATTGGCTCTTGTTTGACGTATAGATTGTGTTTTTTGCTTTTTCTCAGCTTTTAACATTTTCTCATACTTACGGCGAACAACCTTAGACATTTTATCAGCCCTTTTGTTATAGTATGATAAAACAGTGCCACTTCTGTAATGTCCTTTTACCCACATTAAGCTACTATTTATCTCATTCATATAGCCACGAATTTCTTTTACTAGGTATTTATCTTTTCTTCTTTTGGCATTATCTCGTATTGCACCAATTGCATACCATGAGTCTGTAAAAATAGTAACATGCTTAACATCTAGATATTGAACTTCTTTTAATGCATATAAAATAGCGCAAAGTTCTGCAGTGTTATTATCTGGCTCTTCAATAACAACACCCTTTTTATATAATTCCCTATCCCTTGAATCTGTAACAACAATCCCTAAGCCAGAAATTTGTCCTCTTGAACTTGCATCAGTATATATGCGCATTTTTATTTTATCCTTTGTTATTTTTGCTTTTAGCTATTACGATTCCTCGCAAATTACAGTATATTGTAATACAAAAATAAGTTTCTTGCAATAGTTTTATAAAATTACAGATAAATTATGCAACTTGACAAAAAGAAATAGGTTTATATATTAAATATGATTTTGTATTATTAAAATAACTAATATATATAATTATGGATATTAAAAAATTAAAAAGAAGTTTAGGCCTTCCTATGGAAATAATTAAGGAGGCTCTCTTGCTATCTGGCGGAGAAGACAATAGGTTTTATAAAACCTTGTATGGAGTTATGGACAATTGGGCTGAAAAAAAGAGAAATAACCCAACAAAATTTCCAGTCTTTGGTGCTTATGTAAAGGATCAAAAAGGTGTTGTTGTTCCTCTTTTAACAGAGACAAAAACAACTCAAACTCATAAGGCGCTTAGCGAGTTTGCAACAGAGCTTGCTGTTTCTATTGTTGATGGAATGCCCGTTGAAGATGATATCAACGAGCTTTTGAATGCCCACATCTGTCGTTTTGGTGAAAACATTACGGTTGGCAATGTTTATCACTTTAATGAGGATGATAACACTGTAATAGGTATTGCAGGCTCTTATCTTAATCGCTCCTTGGCTCTTGTTACTTTAGATGGCATTGAGGGAGAAAGCGCAAGAAACCTTGCTAACCTCATAGCGCTTAATGCTTTGTATTACTATCCTTTATTTGAGGAGTATTACGGAAAGGATAAGCTCTATTGTAATGGAAAATTGTCATCTGAAGCTAAGAAAGAATTTATTAATTCTCTTCGCCTCCAGAAGGTTATCTTCCCTGAGGAGTTAGGCAGTAGTTATTATTATATTACTGCAAACTCTAGGCGAAACTTCCACGTTGTTGATGACTTGCTTATTTTATATGCAAAAAAGCATCACTCAAAAGTTGCAAGCATTACCGACTTTGTGGTGTTTAGCCAAAAATAAAAAAAGCCGAGATATATTCTCGGCTTTTTTTTTATTGCTCATTTATAATGAAATTTAGTGTTTCAAATACTTTTGTTTTATTTATATAAGGGTTTAGTTTTGCATAATCAAAAGCTGTTTTATCCTTATTATCTGCAGTTAAAGCACTTGCCCCTCTTTCTATTAATAATTCAACAATTTCAGGATTTTTACTTGATGCGCTTGCGTGAATTAATGGTGTTTTTTTATTTTTATCTCTTTTGTTAATATTGGCGCCATTTTTTAACAATTCAATTACTACGTCTTTTGATGAATTATTTATACATGCTAACATTAAAGCTGTCATACCATTTTTATCAGCATAATCGATGTTAGCTTTATTTTTTATGAGTGTTTTTATAATTTCGGAATTTTTATTATCTTTACTTGCAACAATTAATGGCGTCCAACCAAAATTATTCTTTTCGTTTACATTGGCGCCATATTTTATTAAAACTTTAGTGATTTTAACATTTTCATTTAACCCACTTGCAAAGATTAAGGCGGTATTTCCTAGAGAGTTTTTTTGATTTATTTTAGCTCCATAATAAAGAAGCAATATTATATTTTCAGGATATTTAGTATTAGATGATGCAATCATTAAAGGTGTTGTTTTTAATTTGTTTTCAGCATTAACATTGGCGCCATTATTTATTTCTTTAATAACATCTTCTTTGGTGGCTGTTTTCCACCAATCTTCTGATAAGAAATTATCATTATTTTTTTCAGATGCTCTTATTGATTTTATACAAAATAAGATAGAAAAAAGAAAAATTAATAATATATATATTTTAGATTTGTTTATATTTATGAGCATTAATCCTCCTCTTTTAGCTTTGATAATTGATTAGCACTTTATATGTTAAAAAATAACTAAACTGTACTTATTTATTGATCAAATTATATATTGATTTTTTTTTATTATTTTATAAAATGACTGAAATTTAATAATTATTATATCATAACATTATTTATATTATATCGTATGAAGGAAAATAAATTAAAAAATTGGAGTTTGAAAATTGGGAAATTTTTGAGCTCAAACAAAAAGATTTTACTATTTTTAGTATCTCTTGTTGTTGCTGTTTTAGTTGGTTATTTTATGTATTGTAACCAATTAATATTGTGGTTTAGTGTTGCGTCTTCGTTAGTTCTTTATTTACGTTTACCTTTTTCTAACGTTGAAATTAGCGATAAATTAGTGCGCCTATTTTGGGCTTTTGTTAACTTTTCTCTTATTGTTGCGACTTGCAAATTATTTGCATTTGAAGCAGTTGATAATGGATACCCTAACCCAATTTATGATGTAGGCGCTTTAATTTCGTTGTTTGCTACTTTGATTTTGTATGTTAAACTTATACCATGGTTATCAAACAAGATTAAGCTTATTAATAAAGATCATGGATATGAGATTGATATATGTGGTAAGGAAAGATACACTAAGGAAAATGGACCATGGCTTTCTATGATTATTTCTTTAATTTTATGCTTGACTCTTAACATAAAATCAGTAGCAGAAAAAAGTGACTATCTGTTTGAACAGGAGAGTTTTGTAAAAGTAATCTCTTGGGATAAAGAAACTATTAATCGTACAACACACTACATTGTTAAAACAGAAAATGGTATCTTTGCAATATCTCCTTATGAATATCCTGAAATCCGTAATATTAATTCAAACACTAAAATTAAGGTGTTAAAAAGAGGAAAATGGAACGGAATGGATAATTTCATTCATCTTGAGATAAAAAACTAAATTCTTATTAAAAAAACAGCCTTAAGAATAAACTTAAGGCTGTTTTTTGTTATTGGATTAATTGATAGGTTGCATTGACAGCATCTTCTATTGTAACCCACTTATCAATGGTGTTATTGGGAAGACTAATTGAGTATATCTTCTCAAGATGTAACGTAAGTTCTGCAATTGCCAATTGCTTAGATGCTTCATTTATTTCCAAATCACAAAAATGCGTGTTTAACATGATTCTATATGAAGCATATCCTTCTCCAAGTAAATAGCTTTTTATATGCTGAAAAATCTTATCTTTTTTATCGTTACCTTCTTCTTCTTTTAAAAGGTCAATAGCATCTTGTTTGGTTAATCCATAGCGCTCAACTATTTCCATAATTTCGGCTTTAATGCTTTCTTTCGCGATAGCTTTTTGATTTAATTCATTCATAGTAATATTTTTTTTAGTAAATAATATATTAGTAATAAGTTTTCCTTACTTCTATTATCTTGTTTTTAATTTTTTGCAACAAAAAAGCTCTGATTTTACACTCAGAGCTTTTGGGTAGTTTTTTTGCTATAAACTTAGGCTACGAACTGTATTGATTACATCGCCAAGCGTTTCCCATTTCCTGATGGTTTTAACAGGAATGATAATTGAATATCTCTGCTCAAGAAACAGAACAAAGTCCTCAAACTCTGCCTTTCTAAGACATAAATCGTTATACAGATTTGAGTCTTGGTCAACACCGTCAATACTTATTTCGCAACTTACGAAATAGCGCTTTACATTTTCTAAAATTTTTTCCTTTGTCTCCATAATTGTATTTTTTTTATGCATAGTAATATATTTTGTGATTTAATTTTATTATTTTTTTATTTTTTGTCAACAAAAAAATCTTCGATAAATTTGGGGATAAGAAATTGGTGCACCAAAGTTGACGAATTGTTGAACTCTATTGTTACAAATACCACCGCAATAAACGAAAAATATTAACTTGCGGAGAATAATCATTATATTCTCCGCAAATTTTGCAGATATTTTGACGGTATTTCAATAAAAAAAACAGCTCAGACACAATATCTGAACTGTTTTTTTATTACTCAACTTTTAGGGCTAAAACCGGACGAACGTAAAAGCAGTTATACTGGTGGTCGACCAACCTACTTCCGGTATTAAAATCAATATCTAACGCAAATGTATTAGAATCTTTAACAGAAGACTTATATTCGGTAGAGGACCAATACACTGATTTTCTATACATTTTATTTAACTTACTAAATGCCTCTTTCACTGCATTGTAATTTTTATAAACACTTTGAAGTTGATCAATATTATGCCAAACAATCTTTTCATTATCCTTACAAGGATAAGAAAATTTATCAAAAAACTGTTTGGCACTAAACCAACTCATAGGTCTTTCAGGAATACCAAACAACTCTGATGCCGTTAAGTCTCCATAAATAACGCCATCCTCAACCAGCTCAACGACCGCTTTGATTTTCTTGCTTGCTGTCCTTTCAAACGAAAAGGTATCATCTTCATACCAAATCATGCCAACTTTAACTTGTGTAATGTCGATTTTAGGTCGAGATTTTTTGGACTCTTTAACCGGTGGCAATTTAGTAAAAAAATCAACAACTTCATCTCGGGTTAATCCAAGATTTACAACTAACTCATCTACTAGAGCCAGTTTTTGTTCTTTTGTTTTCATAATTATAAAATTTTAAATTATACATACTAATTAATTTTGTAGTTTATTACTTATCATATTTTCTCTATTTTGCAATAAAAAAAATCCTCGCAAATGCGAGGATATAGAAACTTGGTGCTCCCAAACGGACGAGTTGTTGAACTCTATTGTTATAAATACCACCGCAATAAACGAAAAATATTAACTTGCGGAGAATAATCATTATATTCTCCGTAAATTTTGCAGATATTTTGACGGTATTTCAATAAAAAAACAGCTCAGACACAATATCTGAACTGTTTTTTTATTACTCAACTTTTAGTGCTAGAACCGGACGAACGTAAAACAGACTTGCTGTATGTGAGCTACTCTGACAACCATCTCTGATATAGAAGATTACACCCAATTTGCTATTAAGAGTAGATGACCAATACCATTTCGTTCTATATGGTTTGTGCAATTTATCAAATGCATTTTTCACTGCATCATAATTATCATAAACTCGTTGAAACTGATCAATACTATACCAAATAATCTTTTCCTTTTTTCCGCACGGATAGGATAATTCCTTTAAAAATCTTTCAACACAATCCCAATGCGTATCTTTTTCAGGAATATCAAACAGCTCCGAAGCCGTTAAGTCTCCATAAATAACGCCATCCTCAACCAGCTCAACGACCGCTTTGATTTTCTTGCTTGCTGTCCTTTCAAACGAAAAGGTATCATCATCATACCAAAACATTCCGGGTTTAATTTTTAATCCGATAAAATAGTCAATTACTTCATCTCGGGTTAATCCAAGATTTACAACTAACTCATCTACTAGAGCCAGTTTTTGTTCTTTTGTTTTCATAATTATATTATTTAAATTTATACATCATAATTAATTTTGTAGTTCATTGCTTATCATATTTTCTCTATTTTGCAACAAAAAAATCCTCGCAAATGCGAGGATATAGAAACTTGGTGCACCAAAGTTGACGAATTGTTGAACTCTATTGTTGATGAAACAAGAAAAAAAATGAATGGCAATAATTAAAATATAGTGACTTGCGGAGAATAATCATTATATTCTCCGTAAATTTTGCAGATATTTTGACGGTATTTCAATAAAAAAACAGCTCAGACACAATATCTGAACTGTTTTTTTATACTACTCAACTGTTAGGGCCAGAACCGGACGAACAGTCTGGTAACTAAACTTGTTGCATTCTATCGGTACTACAAGCGGAGGGAAGGCCGCCACCCATGCTTGTGCGCCAGGAAGCTCTGTAGAAGTCCAATACCAGCTTTTTCTCCACCAGCTCTTACCCAATTTGATAAAAGCATTTTTCACTCGATAATAGTTTATACCGATATCAATTAATTGACGCATATTATACCAAATAATCTTTTCATTTTTTTGACACGGATAATTATAATTCTCGATGTATTCATTCACAAACATCCATGGCATTGACGATTCCCTAGCATCAAATAACTCTGATGCTGTCAAATCTCCGTATATAACGCCATTTTCCACAAGCTCGACTACTGCCTTGATTTTCTTGTTTGTTATCCTGTCAAATGAAAAGGTATCGTCCTCATACCAAAACATTCCCGGTTTAATGTTTGGGTAATCTGTTTTGGTAAAAACCTCGTTTGCTGGCGCATTTGTCATGGAGGCTGTTTGCCAATGCTTGATAACTTCCTCGTGAGGAATATCCAGACACTTAATTAATTCATCGACTTGAGCTAGTTTTTGTTCTTTTGTTTTCATAATTATAAAATTTTAAATTATACATACTAATTAATTTTGTAGTTCATTACTTATCATATTTTCTCTATTTTGCAACAAAAAATCCTCGCAAATGCGAGGATATAGAAACTTGGTGCTCTGGAAAGGACTTGAACCTTCATGGGATAAATCCCACAAGTACCTGAAACTTGCGTGTCTACCAATTCCACCACCAGAGCATAATACTTCTTTTAATATCTTATTAGATTGTCGTCAAGCTTTTTACATAATATTATATGCATCTAACAACAAGATAATACCAACTATTATTCGATATATAACAAATGGTAAGAATGTTTTGGTTTGAAGCCACTTCATCATAAACATTATCGCAATTAACGAAAAGAAAAATGACCAAACAACCGCATTATAACCTAAAATAATTTGCGCAATATTACCTTCTTTGTATAACATATATGCACTTACAATACCTGCTGCTAAAATTGATGGAATAGAGAGCAACATAGAAAATTTTGCAATATCCTTTCTATTATATCCTAAAAGACGCCCCATTGTTATGGTAACACCAGAACGGCTTGTCCCTGGTAAAAAAGCCATGGTTTGAGCGATACCAATTAAAATTGCATCTTTTATGGTGATATCCTTTAGGTCTTTTGTGGTTTTAAAAAATGTATCAGCGTACCATAGTAAAATTGAATATATAATAAGCAACCACGCAACTAGCTTTGTTGACCTTGTCCATTCTGTACCAAAAAATGACATTATTCCGCCAATTAAAATTGCTGGAATTGTTGCTATTATTATTAAATATGCGAGTTTAATATTAGTATTTTCAAAGTTTGGCTTAAATTTATTCTTAAATAAAGAGATTATCATATCTTTTATGGTTGACCAAAAATATAATACAACAGCAATTATTGAGCCAATATGAAGAGCTATATCTATTGCTTGCCCTTGGTCTTGAAAACCTGCATATTTGGCAAATAAAACTAAATGCCCAGACGAACTTACAGGTAAAAACTCTGTAAAACCTTGTATTAATGATAACCAAAATATTTGTATATTAAACATAAAGCCTCCCTTTATGGATATAGAGTATATACATTAGTTATTAAAAATCAAATAAAGTTTCTTGTGTTTGTTCTATCTTTTTTTGTTTTTTAGGTTTTATATTGTTGGCGTCTTTATTTGGAGACGTTAATGGGCTTGCATTTATTGAACCATCTTTAAATTGTATTATAAGATTTGTTTCTTTTTTAGCATCTTCTGTATTATAAATTGTGTTATTATTTGCTCCCTTAACCCATGCAAAACCTCTTTTTAATACGGATTCAACAGATACACCTTCTAGTCTGTGATATAATGACTCTAAGCGCTCTTTATAGCGTTCTATTATGATATTTATATAGATAGGCTTTATTTCTGATAGGCTTAATGTGTGTTGTTTTTGTTTGATAAAGTTTTTCATAGCTAAATTTAAGCGCTCTATTCTATCATCTAGCTTTTGCGCACTTTCATTTAGTAGTTGTTCTAGGTTTGGAATACCTCGACTTAGGCCTTCTATTTTATTTTTGTATTCATCTAAACATCTTCTTATTGAACTGCGCATACGATTATCGATGATGTTTATTGTTGTTAAAAGTTCATCTCTTACTGGTACGGCAAATTCTGCGGCACCTGTGGGCGTTGGCGCACGTTTATCTGCTACATAGTCTATTAACATTGTGTCTGTTTCATGCCCAACAGCAGAAATTATAGGTATTTTAGAATCATATACAGCACGAATTACAACCTCTTCATTAAACGGCCATAAGTCTTCTAAACTACCACCACCTCTTGCTACAATGATAACATCAGGACGTTTAATTGAACCATCATTATCAAGCAAATTAAATCCTCTTACGGCCTCGGCTATTTTTTCTGCTGCGCCTTCTCCTTGAACAGGGGTTGGCCACAATAAAATATGACTTGGAAATCTGTCTCTTATACGATGTATAATGTCTCTAATAACAGCCCCTGATGCACTTGATACCACACCTATTGTATTGGGCAAAAAGGGTATTGGCTTTTTGTGACTTGCATCAAATAAGCCTTCTTTTATGAATTGTTGCTTCCTTTCCTCTAATAACTTAAGTAATGCGCCCTCGCCCTCTAATTCTAAGCTTTCTATTACTAATTGATATGACGATTTACCAGCAAAAGTGGTTATTTTACCTTTGGCAATAACTTCTAGCCCGTCTTCTATTTTTACTTTTAGGTTTGATGCAACACCACGCCAGCATACTGCTGATAACACTGCATTTTCATCTTTTAATGATAAATACCAATGCCCGGAATCTGCACGTTTAGAACCAAATATTTCACCTTTAACTAAAATTTGGCTAAAATTCCCCTCTACAAAACGTTTGATTTCATTAGAAACCTCAGTTACGGTTTTGGCCTCTTTTTTATCTGTTTTTATTATATTTTCATCATTAAAATCAAAATTCATCATAACCCTAGCAATCCTGATGTAAAGTCTTTGGCATTAAAGGTATCCATATCTTCTATTTTTTCTCCTATTCCTATATAATATATTGGAATTGAGGTTTCAGATGCAATAGCAACTAATATTCCACCTTTTGAGGTGCCATCTAGCTTTGTTATAATTATTCCGTTAACGTCAACTAACTCTTTGAATGTTTTTACTTGATCTAGCCCATTTTGCCCTGTTGTTGCATCTATTGTAATTATGGTTTTGTGAGGCGCATCTGGAATAACTTTTTTTATAACTCTTATTACTTTTTGTAATTCTTCCATTAAGCCTTTTTTGTTTTGTAGTCTTCCTGCTGTATCAATAAAAACTATATCATCTTTTTGAGAAATAGCCTCTTTTAAGCCATCAAAACAGAGACTTGCACTATCACACCCTTGGGGACCTGAATATACCCTAACATTATTTTTCTTACCCCATTCGGTTAGCTGTTCTGTTGCGGCAGCTCTAAATGTATCACCTGCTATGTATGAAACTTGATAGCCTTTATCAATGAACTTTTTACCTAATTTGCCAATAGATGTTGTTTTTCCGGCACCATTTACACCAACCATTAATATAACAAATGGACCATTTTTATTATCTATAACGAGCTCTTGTTCTGATGGCTTTAGTATTTCTGTTATATCTTCGGCTAATGCATTTTTTATTTTTTCAATATCGCTCCCTTTATCGAATTTTTTTTGAGAAAACTTATCTATTATTTCTGTTGATGCTTTAACTCCAACATCTGCTAAATATAATACTTCCTCTAAATCTGTAATAAAATCTTTGCTTAAACTTTCTTTAGTAAAGATTTCTTTTATACCTTTACTTAGATTTTCTGATGTTTTTTTTAAGCCAAAACCTAGTTTTTGAAAAAAACTACTCATTTTATTCCTTTCTTAAATTTCTTAAATTTTCAGCCCTTTGTTTACGAATTATAACTGGAACTTGAGGCATTAGCGCTGCTGGTGTTCCTGGGCGCTCAGAGTATGGGAAAACGTGCAATTTATCAATTGATGCTTCTTCTACTAATTTAAGTGTGTTTTCAAAATTTTCATCTGTTTCAGTTGGAAAACCACAAATAAAATCTGCTCCAAATGTAGCATCTTTTCTTATATTTCTTATTTTTTGTGTTAAAATTATAACATCTTCTCTTGAGTGTCTTCTACCCATTCTTTTTAAGATTAAATTATCCCCTGATTGGATTGAAAAATGAAAATGTGGATGTATGTTTTTATAATTTTTAACAAGCTTTATAAACTCATCATCAATGGCTGCCGGGTCTAATGAACCAAACTGTAGTGATGGAAGCTCTGGAAATGTTTCTAATATTTCTTTTACTAATTTGCTAAAAGATGGTTCATAAGAACAAGCATCAACCCCTGTTAGACATATTTCCTTAAAACCTTCTTTTAACAAAACACCAATTTGTTCTATAATTTTTTCTTTTTTTACAGAACGATTTTTTCCCCTTGCATATGGAATTATACAATATGTGCAACGATGATTACACCCTTGTTGAATTTCTACAAAGGCGCGTTCCCTTCCCTCAAAGCCTGTTATCATATACGCATCATAGCCTGAAAATGAGAAAATATCACCAACTACAGTTTTTTCTTTAGATATAAGATATTTTTCTATTTCTGTTTTCTCTTTATTTCCGAGAACTAAATCAACCTCTGGCATTTCGCTAAATCTTTTGGTGCTAACTTGAGCTGCGCAACCTGTTACAACGATTTTAGCATCTTTATTTTCTTTTCTTAGTTTACGAATTGTTTGGCTGCATTGGCGCTCTGCTTCTTTTGTTACAGCACAAGTATTAACAATGATAAGATTATCATATGCTTTTAATTTTTCTTTGAATACTTCACTTTCATAACTATTTATTCTGCAACCAAACGAAACAACTTTTACCATTTTTTTATCCTTCTTATAATGGAAAGAATATTAATGGTAAAAATATATTTATGCAAGCACATTTAATAAACTATATTATATTTTGCACTTAGTTCTTTTGCATACCCCCACCATAGAGGTTTCAAATATGGGTGATTAAACCATTCTGTCCATGGCTTATGCCCCGCAAAATGGAGTATTACAGCATTTTTATATACTTCTTGAGAATTAGCTGGTACTTCTTCGTTAAAAAATTTGCTTAAGAACTCTGCATCATTTTCTTCAAAGAATGTGCTGTTGCAATTATATATATATGATATTTCTTTGACTTTCTCTTTTGATACAACATTTAAGATATCTTGATCTGCGAAAACCTCATAATTGTTATTAAAATACATTAAACTTTTTTCAATAAACTTATCTTGGCGCATTTTTTGTAAATTAAGCAACATTACACCACTATTAAAATAAAAATCACGCCATTTTAGCCCTACTTCTTCTATGTGCTCAGGATACATAAACATCAAGCCATCTCTTGAGGCTGCTATATAGACATCTTTTACATCTTTATTATATAATCCGATTAAATCCTTTTGAACTATTGTATCAGAATCTATATAAATGGCTTTGTTTACATCTTTAACATATTTAGAAATAAATACTTTTTGCATTGCTGGTTTAAATGATTGAAAACGCCCTAAGTGACTATAATCTAGCGCTAACTCATTTGCTGTAATAATATGAATTTTTAAGCTATAATCTTCTAATTTTTTTAATTTTTGCTTATCTATATAATTAAAACCATCTGCAATTACATATATATTATATCTGGTATAAAAATATTTATTTTTTTTAATTGAGTATATTGATGTCATCATGTATGGCATATATTTAGTATCAGAATAATATACAACGTTTATAATTGCTGTATTGATATAAAGCAACACAACTACGCTTAATAAAAATAATCCAGATATTAGATATGCTATCTTTTTTTTCATTATATATCCTTTGCTTGATTGTAGTATCTAAACCATAATTCCTTTAAATATAACGGAGAGTATTTATCGTACCAAGGCTTATCACCTGCATAATGAATAATTGTCGCTCCTTGATATATATAAAATGTATCTTTGGGTAAATTTTCTCCAAAATAAGAGCTCAAAAATCCTAAATCATCTTCTTCAAAAAAAGTACTAATGCAATTATTTTTATATGACATTAATTTTAATTTATCACCAAATACAGTATTGAGCACATCTTGATCTCCATAGAAATCATTATGAGTTTTAACGTATTCTACTAATTTTTCTACGATATTATCTTGGCGTTGTTTTTTTAAGTTATATAGCATTACACCACTATTAAAATAAAAACCTCGTTTATCTAAACCCATTTCTTCCATTTCTTTTGGAAAACGATAGTAAATGCCATCTTTGGTAACAGCAGCGTATTGGTCGCTTATATCGATATCAAATAAATTACTTAGGTCTTTTAATACAATAACATCACCATCCATATAAATTACTTTTTCTATATCTTTTAGGATTTCTGGCAAATAAATTTTATGCATACCTACTTTATACTGTAAAAATCTTTCCATGTTTTCATATGGCAAATCTGGCGCAGTTCTTGGAATTAAAGTAACATTAACACTATTTGGCGCTAAGTTCTCCATCCTCTTTAAGTATTCATTGTCAAAAGAAGTTGTGTTTTCGGTTATAATATAGAAATTATATATAGAATTTGGGCATTTATTCTTTATTGCAGAATACATAACTGTTCCTGTTGGTTGTGTATATCTAGAATCCGTAATCAAAGCAATGTTTATTTCTTTTTTATCGCTAGAGCATTTGTTTTTTTCTATTTCAATATATCTTTGACTTAATCCTTGTTTTGACGCACTTTCCCCCTCAACTTTGCTTACATTTTCAGACTTTAAAATCATTAAAAGCACACCAATTATGGCAGATATTAAAATAGACAAACTTAAAAAAAATAACTTTTTTGACATATAAAACTCCTAATTTATTTATTATCATTTATCATAAATTTATTAATTATTCGTGGATAATTTTTTTTGTATTTGTAAAAATCTTTTATTTTATGTATTTTCTTATTAAAATATTGGGAGATTGGTTATGAATATAAAGATTGCAAATATAATAGCTACATATTTTGGACTTGGATTATCTAAGTATGCACCAGGAACAGTTGGTTCTTTGGGTACACTTCCTTTGGCCTTTATCATACTTTATTTTGGCGGATTTTGGACCTTAATTATAAGTATTTTGGCAATCTTTTTTATTGGCGCTAATGCTACAAAAGTTATTATACAACAATCTGAAGATAGTGATCCATCTAAAGTTGTTATTGATGAAACAGCTGGTCAGCTTATAACTTTTTCTTTTATTGCTTTTTTATCTCCTGATGTATTACTTGGTAGTAACTCTATCATTTATTATATAGCTGGTTTTTTATTTTTCCGTTTTTTTGATATTATAAAAATGGGACCAGTAAAATATGCTGATACTAAGATTAAAAATGCGTATGGTGTTATGTTAGATGATGTTTTTGCAGGAATCTTTGCTGGTGTATTATTACTTTGTTTATTGTTTTTTATGGTAAACAAATAATTACATTGAACTTTTTAATAGTTCAATTTCTAGCCATTTAGTTTCTTTCTCGTCTTTTTGAGCTTGTAATTCTTCTAGCTTAGATGTTAGCGAGTAAAATCTTTTTTCATCTTTATAAAATAGTTCAGCATCTGATAGCTCTTTTTCAATTTGAGCTATACTTTTCTCTATTTCTTCAATTTCTTGGGGTAAAATTTCATACAACCTTTGGTCTTTATAACTTAAGCGATTATTTGGCTTATTTGTTACTATTTCTTTTTGAGGTTGCTTTTTTACTTTTTCTTCTAAAATTGGTTTAGATGCTTTTTGTATATATTTTTGATGCAGTTCATCATAATCTCCAATATGCTCAATTATGGTGCCGTCACCTTTCATATAAAGCATTGAAGTTGTTGTTTTATTTAAAAAATCTCTATCATGACTTATTAGTAAAATTGTTCCTTGATACTCATCTAAAACTTCTTGTAGTAAATCAAGCGTGTCCATATCTAAATCATTAGTTGGCTCATCTAAAACTAAAAAATTTGATTCTTTTGCCAAAGATAACGCTAACATTAAACGATTTTTTTCTCCACCAGAAAGACATGAAACAGGGCTTTTTGCTTGATCTGGAGTAAATAAAAAATCTTTTAGATATGCAACAACATGCCTATAATGCCCTCTTACATATATATGGTCTCCTTCACCACATAATGTACGCCATAGTGTTTTTTCTGGATCAAGTTGCTCTCTATTTTGATCAAAATACACCATTTCAAGATTTTTGGCTAAACGCACAAACCCTGTGTCTGGAGCTAAATTCTTTGTTAGCATTTTAATTAACGTTGTTTTTCCTGCACCATTTGGACCAACAACGCCTATCCTATTTTTCTCTATCATCCTTATAGAAAAATCTTTTACAATATCTCTATTATCATATTGTTTTGAAATATGTTTTGCTTCTAAAACTAGTTTTGAACGAATTGATGCTTCTTTTATTTCTAAATCAACAGATCCTATCCTTTTTATTATATCTTTGCGCTCTTGCCTTAATTGATATAATCGTCTTAATCTTCCTTGGTTACGCCTACGACGCGCTGTTACACCTTTATGCAACCACTCTGTTTCTTCTTCTATCTTCTTATTTAGGTTTCTCTCTCTTATTATCTCTTCATTTATAATGCTTTCTTGCCACTCATCATAATGGCTAAAACCCTTATTATTAGTATGAACAATACCTCTATCTAACCACAATGTTTTATTTGATACTTTGTTTAAAAATGAACGATCATGACTAATAACAACAACAGCTCCTGAAAAATTTTTTACTATTTCTTCCAATTTTTCAATAGTTACTATATCTAAATGGTTTGTTGGCTCATCAAGCAATAAAATATCTGGTTCTGATATGAGGGCTCTGGCTAAAGCTGCCTTTTTTATTTCTCCACCTGATGCGGTGTTTACTGTAATAGATCCATTAATATTAAGACTTTCCATAAGAATATCTGCTAGATATTCTTTATTTTGTGGATTTTCATCTACTATTCCTGATAAAATAACATCTTTAATTGTTTCACACTCAATAAAATTTGCAATTTGTTCCATATATGAAACTCTTACACCTGGTTGAATAAATATTTCCCCACCATCTGGATGCATATTTCCTGAAATAATCTTCAATAATGTTGATTTTCCACTTCCATTACGACCAACTAAGCATATTTTATCACCTCTGTTTATATTGATACTAACAGAAGTAAAAAGAGGTCTTACACCAAATGTTAAACTTATGTTTCTTAATGTATATATAGGAGCTATTTGTACCATTTTCTTATAGGATATTTTTGTGTTTTAATTTACTTTTTGTTTTTTATAATGTATTTTTTATGAAAGCAATATTTTTTTTAATATCTATTAATTAGTTTAAACTCTTAAGGAGTATTATCAGATGAAGCGTTTTATTTTTTTTATTTGCAGTTTTTTATTTGGATTTGTTTTAGTTGCAAATGCACAAATAGACTTGGGTATTGATGAAGCAGAGGATAATATTGCCCCCCAAAAACAACAAGCTATAAATAAAACTGAAAATAAAAAAGATGAAAGTTTTTTTTCTTTAGATAAAGCTTTTAACTTATTTAGTATGCCTGATACTGCTGTTCCCCAAAAAGAAGTTGTTGTTAATATTGATGAATTAAAAAAGAAAGCAGGAAACGGTGATGTGCAAGCACAGTTGGACCTCGGGTATATGTTCTTGTACGGAAAAGATGGCGCAAATATTGATTATAAACAAGCCATTCATTATTATGAACTTGCTGCACAAAACAAAAATCCTGTTGCTCTTAATAATATGGGAAGCCTTTATTTTAATGGTATTGGAGTTGATGTAAATTACACAAAAGCAATAAAATATTTTGAAGATGCTGCTAAATATGGCAGTAATGATGCCGCTATAAATCTTGCTATAATTTATCTTGGAACAGATAAAAACAATAAGGATAGCGAAATTTGGCAAAGAATCTTTTCGTTATTAAAACAAGCACAAACATCTAATTCTAATGCCAAATTCTTATTAGGGTATTCTTATTATAAAGGATTTTTAGTTCAAGAAAATCATAAAAAAGCTTTTCAATTAATTAAACAAGCATCTGAAGAAGGATATGACGAAGCGCAATATATATTGTCTAGACTTTATTTATTGGGTCATGGTACAACTAAAAATTACAATAATGCGATTAAATATCTTGAACTTGCATCAGAGCAAGGAAATATGGACGCCATGATTCTTTTAGCGGATATTCTTGTGGAGGGTAAACTTTATAAACAAGATATTGAAAAAGCATATATTTTATATAACGTAGCCTCTGTTAAAGGAAGCGAAAAAGCAGCTCAAAAGCGTGACCAAATAGAGAACAGGTTAAAAATTGATGAGTTGCTAACAGTACAAGCTACAGCTGAAAACTATGAAGAAAAACCAACTAACCAAACTATTTTTGTTAGAAAAACTTTCGGAAGCAGTTTAAAAGCATATATAGATACAAATATTGAAAAAGCTAGTGGAATTGTTGTTGAATAGATTAATATTTATGGGAGATAAAAGTGAAAAAATCTGAAATATTAAATAAAATTATATCTTGGCTTGGGTTATTCTTTTTTGTTTTGGCTGCATATATGATATATCGCCAATTATCAAAATATACTCTTGATGAGCTTAAAGAGGCTGTTTTTAATATTCCTAATATCAATCTTATTTATGCATTGATTGCTTCATTTATTGGATATGTATCTCTTTCAACGTATGATTATCTCGCGCTTAAATATATACATAAAAAACTAAAAGCGTGGAAATGGATTTTGACTGGGTTTATTGGTTTTTCTGTTAGCAATAATGCGGGACATGCTATTGTTTCTGGTGGAGCTGTTAGATACAGGTTTTACTCAAGATGGGGAATTAATCCTTCTAATATTGTAAAAATGGTTACATTTTCTGGTTTTACATATTTAGTTGCTTGTTTCTTTTTAATAATTATTGGCTATTTTATGACACCTGATCATGCTTTTGGCGGCAATGATTCTACAAAAGTCTCTACTTTTATAACAATGATTTTATCTGTTGTAGGGCTTGCTATATATTTTTGGGCAAGTATTTTTTATAAAAAAGGACTAATTATTAAAGGGATAAAGTTTAGAATGCCTAACTGGAAACTCGCACTAGAGCAAATGATTATTGGCAGTATTGATATTGTTATGGCGTCTTTAGTATTGTATTCTGTGTTGATTTGCTTTGTTGAAATTGATTTTATGACTTTTATGGGAGCATTTATTATTGCCCAAGTTTTGGGAGTATATAGCCAAGTACCTGGTGGACTTGGGGTATTTGAATTAGTATTTTCAAACATTCTACCTGGACAAGATAATCAAGCTATATTATTTGGAGCATTGATAGCATATCGCATAATATACTACCTCATCCCACTTATTATATCTGGAATTGTGCTATTTATATATGAATATGCAAAAGCAGATGAGAAGTTAGAAGAGGCATAATTTCTCTATATTGCCCCAATTATGCGTCCTTAATCTTTTTACATTATTTTTTATTCTGTAGCTTAAGAGTGGCTATTTAAGGATTAGCGTGATTCAATTTATTTAAATATCTTTTTTAACAAGATATCTATCATTAATATTGTATTACTTTATTAATTTTATATTGCTACAGCTTACCTTCCAAAATCATTTCTTTGAAATACAGCTTGATTTTTTATTGTTTTTACAGGCATTGAATACTGTGTACGTAGCTCTTCTGCTAAAGATGGATTTATTCTAGATAAATCACGAAGTGTACTTTCTTTCCAGCTTGTTCGGTTGCGGTTAATCCACTTCTCTTCTTCTGCTGTATCATAACGACCTGAATCAATAATTGCAAAGCGATCTTCTATTTCTTTACGCATTAAACTATCTTTTGCTTCATCTGTTAATGTAGGATCATTCGAAATACACATCAACACCCCTCTTGTAACTTCAGATTCTATTGAATTAATACACTGTTTAACAGCATCATTTTCAACCATCTCTAATCTTTCTTTATATTCCTCTGTTAGAGGTATTACCACTGGAGGATAAACTTGTCCATGAAATACAAAATCTTCACCTTCTGTCAATTTTGGATATCCTGCAATATTTGTCATACAATTTGTAGCATCATCCAATCTTGCTACTTTGCCGGAGAAATAAATATTACGCACTCCTTCTGGATATGCATATATATGTTCTGCAGCTGCCTTTGCTTCCATATACCCCATTTCACCATTTTGTAATTTTCTATTTAATTCCATTGTTGTGTGGGTTTGTTGAGCATACTCACCACTTTCTTCTGTACTAGCATTGTTATTCATATATCTATAATAACTATAATCTTTAATCTCTGGCAAATCAATTGTTATTTCAGGTATCTCTTCATTTGGTGAACTCTCAACAACATATTCTTGTGTATTAGTTTCACTTGGTAATCCCTCTGCACTATTATTTTCTTGTGCGTTTGCACCTCCTATTGTAGATGCAGTCATAGCAACAGCTGCTCCCAATTGTCTTAATTTATGAGCAATATCTACCTTTTTATTAAAATGTTCTTCTCTCTTATTAACATCTTCAGGCAAAACAACAATTGGTGTGTCCTCGCTTAATTCTGTATTCTCTTGATTACTCATACTATCCTCCAAGTTCCTTAAATAATATATTACTACATAATTATATGATATTTTTAGGATTCGGTCAATGTTTTTTTAAGCACAAAAAAGGGCTTATCTCTAAGCCCCTTTTATATATATAACTATCACCTATTGTAACTCAGATGTGCAATGAGGACAGCGTTTTGCTTTAATAGCGATTTCTGAACAACAATAAGGACAAGTTTTTGTTGTTGGCTCAGCTGGAGCTACTGGCTCTTCTTTACAAGCTTTTTCTTGTAATTTATTTATAGCTTTAATTAAAATAAATACAGCTAAAGCCACGATGATAAAGCTAATTAATGCATTGATAAACAAACCATAATTAATTGATACAGGATTTTCGCCTTCTGTTAAAACAATTTTCAAATCTGAAAAATCAACTTTACCTAACAATAATCCTATTGGTGGCATTAAAACGTCTTTCACTAAAGAATCTACAATTTTACCAAATGCAGCACCGATAATGATACCGACAGCCATATCGATTACATTACCACGCATTGCAAATTTTTTAAATTCAGAAATAAAGTTTTTAAACATATCAGTCTCCTAATAAAGGTTAGTCATCTTTACGTTCAAGGTCTTTTGCAACCTTTGGATCGCGTAATAGTTTTTCTATACGATCAACTTCTGCGAAGCTTTCATCCATACGGAAGTTAATATCTGGAGTATAGCGTAGCTTCAATTTAGAGGCTATGGCTTTTTTCATTCCCCATGTTTCTGCATTTAAGTCATCTTCTATTTGACCTAAATTTTGCCCATTTAATGTCATGAAATAGACCGTGCAATACTTCAAATCTGGAGAGATATCAACATCTGTGATTGTGATAAAACTATCTAAAATAAGGGGATTGCGAACTTCACCTCGCTCAATTGTGCTAGCAATGATTTTCTTTATCTCTCTTGCTATTCTTAATTGACGCTGTGATGGTTCTTTAGAATTCATATTACTCATGGAGCGTCTCCTATAATTTAGCAGCAATTGTTTCTATCTCATAACATTCAATATAATCACCAACTTGAATATCGTTATAATTTTCGAAACTCATACCGCATTCATAACCCTCTTTAACTTCTTTAACGTCTTCTTTGAAACGTTTAAGTTGAGATAGGTTTCCATCATGTATAACAACGTTATCTCTTAATAAGCGAACTTTGGCGCCACGTTTAACCATACCTTCTGTAACCATACATCCACCAACTTTACCAACTCCTGTAATGTTGAATACATTACGTATTTCAGCATAACCAAGGAATTTTTCGCGTAATTCTGGAGATAGTAAACCTTCAAGACCTTTCTTAACATCGTCTGCTACATCATAAATAATTGAGTAATAACGAATATCGATACCATCACGACGAGCCATATCCCTTGCTTGAGGAATTGCACGAACGTTAAAACCAATAATGAATGCATTTGATGCTTTAGCTAATGTTACATCGGATTCAGAAATTGGACCTACTGCTGAGTGTAATATCTGTACAGAAACTTCTTGATTTGATAATTTTGTGATTGTACCTTCAATTGCTTCAATAGAACCTTGAACGTCTGCTTTAATGATAACAGATAAGTGTTTAGATTCACCTGATTTAATCTTATCAAGCATTTGTTCCATAGCTGATTTAGCACTTTTAACAAGCTTGGCCTCACGCTCTTTTCTGATACGATAGTTGGTTACTTCTCTTGCCTGGTTTTCATCTTTTACAATGATAAAGTCATCACCAGCAGATGGTGTACCTTGTAAACCAAGAACCTCAACAGGAGTTGCTGGACCTGCTTCAAACACCTTCTTACCATGTTCATTAAACATAGCTCTAACGTGTCCCCATTCCTTACCAGCAATTGTAATCTCACCAACTCTTAATGTACCTTTTTGAACAAGAACTGTCGCAACGTTACCTCTACCTTTTTCCATTTTAGCTTCAATAACAACACCTTCAGCTGCTCTGTTTGGATTTGCTTTTAGGTCTAAAATCTCTGCTTGTAATAAAATTGCTTCAACTAATTTATCAATATTGATACGTTTTTTAGCAGAAACTTCTGCACATAAGCATTCACCACCCATTTCTTCGACAGCAATACCATGTTGTAATAACTCTGTTTTTACCTTCATGACATCAGCTGCAGGTAGATCAATCTTATTAATAGCAACAACTATTGGTACATTTGCTGCTTGAGCGTGACGAATAGCTTCTACTGTTTGTGGCTTAATACCATCATTAGCGGCAACTACTAATACCACAATATCTGTTACTTTTGCTCCACGAGCGCGCATTTCAGAGAACGCTTCGTGACCTGGTGTATCAATAAATGTAATTTTTTGACCATCTTGTAATGTGATTTGATATGCACCGATATGTTGTGTAATACCACCAGCTTCACGAGCAACCACATTAGTTTCACGAAGAGCATCAAGAAGAGATGTTTTACCATGGTCAACGTGTCCCATTACGGTAACAACTGGAGCTCTTGGTAATAAATCATCACTTGTATCTTCTGGACCTGTAAGGCCTTCTTCTACATCACTTTCTGCAACACGTTTATATTTGTGCCCCATTTCTTCAACAATGATTTGTGCTGTATCTGCATCTATTGCTTGGTTAATTGTCGCCATTACACCTAACAACATCAATTTTTTTATTACTTCAGAGCTTTTTTCTGCCATACGGTTTGCAAGCTCTTGAACTGTAATAATTTCAGGAATAATTACTTCTTTTATAATTTTTTCTTGAGGTGCTGTTTGTTGAACTTGTGGCTTTGGAGCCTTTTTCTTAAATCTGCGACGTGGAGCACCATATCCATAATCATCATCGTCATCATCGTCATTAAACATATATGAATTTACATTAATTTTAGCATTGCGCTTAGGTGTTTCAAAACTGCGTTTTTGAATTTTTTTACGCTCTTGCTCAAATGTTTCTTCTTTTGTTAATGGTTTTTGATTTTCAGAAGAAGATGTCTTTTTGCCTTTTTTAGAATAGTATTCATCTTCATCATCAAAGTCATCTTTTTTATCTTTATGTTTAGAAGCATGATTTCTATTATCATTTTCTACAACAGGCTCAACAACTGCAACCTTTTTACTTTCAGCCTCTTTAAGAGCTTGCTCTTTTTTAGCTTCTTCTTCCCTTTTGCGCTCTTCTTCTTTTCTCTTTAAGAGTTCTGCTTCTTTTTCTTGTTTTTGTTTTTGACGCAATATTTCTTTTTCTTCTTCTTCTTGTTTTCTTTTTGCATCATGTTCTTTTGCTTTTGCAATCAACTCTAATTTTTGTGCAGTAGCTTGATCAATTTCTACAGGCTTTGTAGCCTCTTGTGTTTGAGGCATGAATCTTTTCTTTCTAACTTCAACCTGAACCATTTTTTTACCATCTGGCTTAGGCCCCAAATTAGTCTTTTTTAATGTTAGGGTAGATTTTCCTGATAATGTTAGTTTGTTGCCATTATCTTCTGTCATTGATTTTCATCTCCGTTTAACGATAAAAAGTTTTGATACTTTTTTAGATTATTATAAACCATACGGGACATATCACTTTTTAAAATTGCAATATGCACTGTATTTTCTTTGTTTAATATCATATCTAATTCATCTATACTAAATAAATTAAATATTTCAATAGTTTTAGCAAGAAATGCTATTTTTTCTTTACCATCTTTACCAGCATTCGATGCATCTATTATAAATTCTACGTTATTTTTTTTGATTTCCTCTTTTACTTTTTCAAAACCAGCAACTAATGCGCCTGCCTTTTTTGCCATACTAATACTATTTAAGGCTTTTGTTTTGATAAGATTATCTACTATGTCTATAAAATCATCATTAACTTTTAAGTTATGACGTGTTACTTTATTGAATATCTTTTTCTCTATAGCTTTTTGCAAATAAAACCGGCTGTTTGTAACATATATTCCTTTTGCTGGAAGTTTTTTGTTAAAATCAGGCAATAGCATATTGTCTATCATAACAAAGCGCAACAGTTCTTCTGTTGGTTTTACAACTCCATCAACGATACATTTACGAACAACCGGTTTTTGTGTCATTTCTCGTTCCTATTAGTTATTTTCGTCTGCAAACCAATGTTCACGAGCAGCCATAATGATGCGATTTGCTTCAGCTTCTGTAACAACTCCTTCGCCTAAGATTTCGATAAGTTCATCAGAAGCTAAATCAGCTAAATCATCTAAGTTTTTAACGCCTTTTTCAGCTAAATTTAATATCATTTCTTGATCAAGTCCTGATATTGTCTTTAAGCTATCATCAACGCCTAAACTCTTTGTTTTTTCAATAAATTCTTTGTTACGTTTTTCAACAAATGATTTTGCACGATTTTGTAATTCTTGAGCTAAATCCTCATCAAAACCATCAATTGAAGATAAATCTTCAACTGCAACCATTGCAACTTCATCAACTGTTGAGAAACCTTCTGAAATAAGAACGTGTGCAATCATTTCATCAACGTCAAGAGCTGATACAAAACGTTCTGAACGAATTCTATTTTCAGTTGCTCTGCGTTCACTCTCTTGAGCTTCTGTTAAGATATCAATATCTGCATTTACAAGTTGAGATGCTAATTTAACATTTTGACCTCTACGCCCAATTGCAAGTGAATATTGATCTTCTGTTACAACAACTTCAATACGATTGCTTTCTTCATCAATTACAACCTTGCTAACTTCTGCTGGAGCTAATGCGCTAACAATATATTGAGCTCTATCTGATGAATAAGGAACGATATCAATCTTCTCACCTTGTAATTCAGTTACAACAGCTTGTACACGAATACCACGTAAACCAACGCACGCACCAACTGGGTCAATTGATGCATCTCTTGCTCTTACAGCGATTTTTGCTTTTGAACCTGGGTCACGAGATACGCTCATAATTTCGACAATACCATCATAAATTTCTGGCACTTCTGAAGTAAATAATTTAGCCATAAATTCAGGACATGTACGAGATAAGAAAATTTGTGGTCCTCTTGTTTCACGTCTAACATCTAGAACATATGCTCTAACTCTATCACCATTTTTGAAATTTTCTCTTGGAATAATTTCATCACGACGAAGAATAGCTTCAGTTTTACCAATATCAACAATAACATTACCAAACTCTATTCTTTTTACTGTACCATTGATGATTGTGCCAATTCTTTCTTTGTATTCTTCATATTGTTTGTTACGCTCAGCATCGCGTACTTTTTGTGTAATAACTTGCTTTGCTGTTTGAGCTGCAATACGACCAAAATCGATTGGAGGTAATTGGTCTACAATAAACTCACCAACTTTTATATCTGGATTTATTCTTTGCGCCTCTTTTAGTGTTAATTCTGTTGTTTCGTTTTCAATAACATCAACAACAGCACGATAACGAGCAAGAGTAATTGCACCTGTTTTGCGGTTAATATTAACACGAATATCATGTTCAAAACCATATTTTGAGCGACCTGCTTTTTGTATAGCTTGTTCCATTGCCTCAAAAACATCTTCTCTATCAATATTTTTTTCTCTGGCAACAGCATCAGCCACCATCAAAATTTCGGGTCTTGGCATATTAACTATATTTTCCATTACTTCCTCTTTTAAGTTAAAGTTAATCTTTATTGTTCTTATGAGCTTTTAGATACTCAGCCCATAGCTCATCTGTTAAAATAATTTTTGCTTTTGATATATTATCAAAGGCAATACTATAAACTACCTCATCCATTTTGAGTAAAACCTCATTATTAGATGAAACATCTTCTATAACACCTTTGAAACGTTTACGTTTTTCAACAGTTTCTATTGTTTCTAATTTAATAAGATACCCTTTATAACGGTTAAAATGATCTATTTTTGTAAGAGGTCTATCAATACCTGGTGAACTAACCTCTAGAACATATTTTCCTTCAACTGGATCTTTTTCATCAAAAACAGTAGATATTGCACGACTAACTGTCGCACAGTCATCAACGGTGATTTCTTTTGTATAATCTTTATGCTCAATCATAATTTGGATTACAGGGTTTGACTCTCCTGTTGTTAAAATTCTAACAGTTTCGAAACCTAAGCCTTCTACGATTGGCTCTATGATATCTGATAAGTAATGCTTTTGCATTAATTTACTCCTCGATTTTGGTAACAAAAAAGCGGGGCTTTTGACCCCACTTTCAAGTTTTTATGAAAGGTTATGATTGTTTTATAACACATTTTTTTTAAAAATAAAGCTTTTTTTACACTTTTTTCTAACATTTTTAATAAAACCTCTTGTTTTTACTAAAATTTATAGCGCAAACCTAGATCTAGCTTGAGCGGATACTCCTCTTCTAGATATTGTAATATTTCACCATAAATGCTAAAATCTTTATAATCATAGTTAATTTTTGCGGATAAAATGCCTCTATCTCGCGAATCTGCACTATGATTTCTTAGCTTGTATGAACCTAATGTATTTATGATTTTTGCATTCATCGCATTATATGGATTTGCAAATTCATGATAATAAGCCAATCCTAAAGTTGTTGTTAGTTTTGACTTCTCATCAAGCTCTGTTACCATATCTGCATACAAACCTAATGCGCTTTCAAGCGAGAACACATGAGATGAAGCTATATCTAATGCCAGACTATCCCCTCTTTCTTTAATTCCACGATTATACCATCCGGTTGCATTTAACCCTGCAAATGGGGATAATGTTATATTACCGAGGTTTATAGCATAACGTATTTCATTTGCCAAACCATAGGTTATTGCTGAGGTATCTGCTTCATAGATATCATCATTAGCACCGTATCTTGTGTATTTTCCATCTTGATAACCTAATTTTGCAAGAGATACTAATTTTATATTATCTGATAAACTATATGTTACAGGCACATATCCTTGCACCATAAAGTTTTTACGACTTGAATCATTATTATAGTCTGTATTTGTATGAGTAAAACTCAACCCCAAACCTAAACGATATTTATTATTAATTTTCTTATCATACAAGGTATACATACTTTGTGAATCTAGCTCATACCCTGTTAGCTCTGCAGTATCGTCTCTACCTATAAATACAGCATCTGCGCCTGCCATAACTCTTATATCTTCATTATTATTTTTAAATAAATCTGAGATAAGTACATTATCAAGACTTCTTGATACTCTTAGCTCTTCTTCTGTGATATTTGGTATCACATATTCGCCAAACACTTCCCTTTCTGCCTTAGAATATGCTTGGGCTGTTTCTTGCTTTTTAAGAACATTAAATAACTCACCATTATCTTTGTTATAATTCAAAGTATAATATTTTGCTTTATCTTCTGATGTTATCTCTTTGAAATCTTTTAATGATACATCTATATCATGTTTTCCATCAGATGTTTCTCTTAATGATGCATTATACATATATGATTTAGACAATAACTCAAGATTTGAAACATCTTTTGCAACAATAGCATCATTTATGGTTATGTTCTCATCAAAATTATCCATAACACTGGATGATGATACAGATAAATTACCACTTATATCTTCGTTAGATTTAAAACTACCACCTTTGGCAATTAATACTTCTCCACCATAAGAATTAAGATCTATACTACTTTGACTTTCTATATTTGCTTTATTAACTAATTGGGCACCATTTTCTAAAACTATATCTGCACCATTTTCTTTTATATCTGCACCATTTTCTTTAAATATATCAACAGAAGCTCCAGTTATTGTTCCGGTATTATATACAGTTACATTTTTACCTGAAGCATATATACCTGTTCCTTTGGCAAGTTCAATCGTTCCCTCATTTACTACTTTGATTGAACCCTTTTCTTCATTATTATCATTCTTCGCATAAATACCATAATTATTACTTCCTTTAACTGTTATTTTACCTTTATTTATTAGCTGTATATCATTACCTTCAGATGTTTTTGCATACATACCATAATTATTACCATTACCTTTAACATCTATGTCTCCTTTTTCATCATTTGTTATAGATCCCTCAATTGTATGCATTCCGTAAAGACTAGCCCCTCCATTGTTAGAGCTTGTTATTACTGATATTTTACCATTATTATAAGCATCACCTCCATTGGTACTCATACCATAAGCGTTCGCACGTGCAACTATGTTTGTATATATTTCTATATTTATTTTTGAATTATAATTATTATAAAGCTTAGAGTTTGAACCACTAGAGTACATTCCAATAACATTTGCACTTTTGCTATTGCTTCCTTGGGATTTTATATTAATTTCACCTATAACATTTTCATTTTCTATAGTGCTATAAGAATTATATCCAGAACCTTGTTCTACATATATTCCATATATGTCGGCATCATTTTGAGCTGTATTTGTTGTAATATTTATTTTACCATGCACTTTGTTATTATTTGCTTCTGTACCATCATAATATGAATTATAAACATCTTTACCTACACCGTTTTTACCAACACCTGCATATATACCATATATTTTACCAAAATCAGTAGTTGATGTTATATTTATTGTCCCATCAACAGTTGATTTTGCCCCTATAAGAGCAGCATTATAAATGGTAGCTCCTGATTCATTTGAAGCTGATGCATCAATTCCTATAATTATACTTCCTCTTGCTGAACCTTCTTTAGTAATATTTATTGTTCCTTTTGACACACTGCTTTCATTTTTAATATCACCTGTTGCATAGGCATTAGCTATTGTTCCACCATTACTTTCAATTCCTTTAAGTTCTGAATCTGCAGTAGCTTCACTATAATCTTCTATTGTAATAGTTCCTTCTGCTTTTAGCATTACATCAGAACCAGAATTAACATAAGAGTTAAACACATCACCTTTTGCATATATACCAACAGCTTTAGGCGATGCGGAATCGCCACCTCCTGAAAGTTTTACATTAATTTTGCCATCAGCAGAAGATTCTTCTCCACCATATACTTTTGATGAGCGAAAAGCATTGTAGGTATTATTATACAATACTTTTTTTACCCCATCTTCTATAACATCATAGGTTCCAACGCCAGAATAAATACCGTATGCGCTACCTCCTGATTTGTTTTCAACATTTATTACAGCTGTTGCATTATACCCCATGGCATTATATATTTCATTTTTTGTTTCACTTCCACCTTCTATGTCACCAATAAAAATGCCATATGCTCCTTCACCTCTTGCATTTGAATATCCTGTTACATTAATTTCTCCATAAGAGCTAAACTCTGGTATTATAGAATATTTTGTATTAAACTGTGTTTCACTATTTATTATTATACCATTTCCTTTAATTCCATATATATCACTCTTACCTGAAATGGTTATTTTTCCATCAGCTTTAGTATTTGACATTGGTCCACCCAAAAATGCGTAAGCATTATTTATTCTACCTGTTTTAGATGTTCCTTCAATACCAATTACAGTACCATTAAGCTCATTTTCGATATTTATTTCTCCTGTAGCTATAGCATGCCCTAATTCACCACCAGTTGCCGCATAAGCGTTATATATATTTCCCTCTCCTTTTATGCCGGTAATTTTTCCACCTCTAATTATACCTCCATTATCTATTTTATTAATAGTTATATCACCTGTTGCGGTATTTGTGTTTGATGTTTTATTATCTACATCATAAATACCTATATTGTATGCATATGCATTATATGCATTATGCTCGCCTAGACTATTGATACCATAGATTTCTGCTTGAGATACTGTGTCTTCAATATTTATTTCTCCTTTAGCTGTTGTTTTTTTATCTCCTACTGCAGCGGCATTATAAATATGTGAGTTAGCATAAATTCCATAAACTTTATTAGATCCTGAGTTTTTGTTTTTTATATTTATTTCTGCTCCATTGTAATTTTTAGAATTATATACCTGCTCAAATGGTATTTCATTACCGTTTTCATCAGTACCTTTAACAGGTTTCATACCATAAACATCTCGAAACTCTTCATTTTCTAGCTCTATTATACCATTATTTATATCACTTGATTTTCCAACAAGATTATCTTCTTTAGGTTGGCATTTTCCAGAAGGTCCTAAATAATATCCTTTGCTTTCGTCACACACGCAAGTACCATCTATTATAATATATCCATCTTTACCATCCTCGCACTCTTTATATACACACATATCTGTAAAGGCATCTTTCATATAACCTTCAGCACATTGTGTACATTCACCATTTTTATCTTTTTGATAATTTTCAGCACATTTTCTACACTCTTTTATTCCTGTTTCTTCATTCATTGTTATTTGATAATTAATTGGACATTCATCACAATTTTCTCCTGCCCATTTATCACCATTTTCATTCTCTTTATCACATGATTTAGGCTTAGGAGCACATATATCCAATGTCGCATCATATTCATATTCAACTCCATCAACCTCCTCTGTTGGACATTTGCATGTACCATCATCTTGTTGCACAAAGTTTGGCTTACACTCGCATTCACCTGTTTCTCCTTGTTGCATACCTTTTCCACATTGCTTTTCTTCTATACATTTATCATCTATTTCAATATAGCCAGTATCACATACGCATGAAGTATAATATTGTATCCTGTGATCCTCTTTATCACATTGTATTTCTTTATAACATAATCCATCAAAATTTATAAATCCTTCATCACAATCAGAACATGAAACACCTGTATAACCTTCATTACATGAACATGAAGCACTTGCTGTGTTATATATACCATGTGAATTACAATATAACATATTTAAGTCACTCCATACATCGTAGTGACCCTCTCCTTCAACATATTCACCTTCTGCCCGAGTACAATTATCTGGAGTTCCAGTATAACCTCTTCTCTCATCACATACACATTCGTTATTTTTTTGTGTCAATCCTTTGGTTTTATCACAATTTATATCTTCCCAACAAGTACCATTTGATGCAATATATCCTAATTCACAATCCTGACATTGCGTATAGTTATTGCTCACATACTTAATGCATTTTTCTACATCTTTATAACATTTGCCATTTGGATCGCCATGCACCCCATACCCACTTTCGCATACTATACATTTATCTTGGTTTTGATTTACGCAATTCTCTAGATTTTTATAACATATTGTTCCATCTCCACCATGAACATCATATCCACTTTCACATTGTATACATTTATCAGCATTTTGAATTTCACAATTATCTATTTTTTTATAACATTGATTATCGCTTAAAATATAACCTGATTTACATTTATTACATATTTCATTTTTTTGCTCGCCATTCGCACAATTTTCTACACTTTTATAACATTTATCATCACCAGTTTGCCCATATTTTCCGTAACCAGAATCACAAACACAGGCTTTTTTTGATATGTTATATGTTGAATTTTCAGGACAATCTACTATACACTTATTACCATCTAAGATGTACCCTTCATTACAATCACTACACTTACCTTCTTCATAGGTTTTACAATTTTCAACACGTTTGTAACACATGTCATTATAATGTATGTAGTTTTCATCGCATTTCTCACACTTATCTTCTCTCTGACTTAAACACCCCTCCATTTTTTTGTAACACTTTTCCTCGTTACCAAAGTTCCCATAGCCTTTTTCACATTCGCATTTTTCTGTAGAGGAATTGTACTCACTATTGCTTGGGCATTTTATTGATAAAATACACTTCTTACCATCTTTTGATAATGTATAATTATTTTTACACAATGTACACTTATCTTTATTTTGCCACCCTGGTTCACAACCATCTATTTCTTCATACTCTTCTGAAGAACCTCCACCTGAGCCACCACCCGATCCCCCTTTAAGAGCGAATGCCAAAGCAGTTGCACCACCACCAAGTAAAGCGACACCCATCCAATATGGCGTATCCGATTCATCTTTTATAATTTCTTTTTGTACAGGATTTGAACCGAAAAAACGTCGATATGAGCTCTCTGGCACCAACTTCAAACACGATGGCTTTTTATTTGCCCCATAAGATGTTAACACATTATACGATACTCTATCCTGCCTTGAAACAGCAATACACACAGGACTATATCCATTTTCATCGACACTCTCCAATGAGTACCCTCTATATAACAAACTTTCAATTTTTTGTGTATTATTTTGACGCGCAAGTTCATAAAAGGCACGAGAAACACTAATAGAAGCACTAGCTGTGTCCACAAAGCATGCTATACCACAAAAAACACTAGCACTCCAAATAATTATTTTTCTTTTTATTTTCAAGTTCTTAAACACAAGCAAATCCTTTTAATATAGATAGATACACTCATTTTATATTATCATAACGCAAAATGTTTAAAAAATAAGTTAAGAATTAAGCGCTTTTTTTAAAATAAACTTGATTTTGTAAGTTTTTTCAAATAAAGTAATCAAAGTTTGTTTGTTTTAGGAAGAAATGATATGACTGAGAAGAAAAAATATTACCCAGAATTAAATGCAAAAATAAATTTTCCAAAAATGGAAGAAGATATCATAAATTTTTGGAATGAAGATAATACTTTTGAAAAATCTGTTAAAAATCGTGACAAAGCAGAAGAGTTTGTTTTTTATGACGGCCCTCCCTTTGCTAATGGCACACCTCACTATGGTCACATTATGGTGTCTTATGTAAAAGATACTGTTGCACGCTTTCAAACTATGAATGGTAAAAAGGTAGAACGCCGCTTGGGTTGGGACTGCCATGGTTTGCCAGCTGAGATGTCTGCTGAAAAACAACTTGGAGTTTCTGGTCGTAAGCAAATTGAGGAGTTTGGTGTTGAAAAATTCAACAATTTCTGCAGAACAGACGTTTTGAAGTATTCTAATATTTGGGTTGATATGTTTAAACGCATCGGTCGTTGGGTTGATTTTAATAACGACTATAAAACAATGAACTTATCATTTATGGAAAGCGTTATAAAGAACTTTAAAGATTTGTATGACAAAGGTTTAGTTTATGAAGATTATAGAGTGCTACCATATTCTTGGGCAGCTGAGACACCTTTATCAAACTTTGAAGTAAACCAAGGATATCAAGACAAAACAGATAATGCAATTACTGTTATGTTTAAACTTGAAAATGGTCAAAAAATCCTTGTTTGGACAACAACTCCATGGACACTTCCTTCAAACTTGATGCTCGCTGTTGGTCCTGACATTGACTATGTTGTTATGAATGAAAATGGTCAAGACTACATTATTGCAGAAGCTCGTCTTGGTAGCTACAAAAAACAATTAGAAAATGCTACAATGGTTAAAAAACTAAAGGGTTCTGATCTGCTTGGTATGAGCTATGAGCCTATGTTTAACTATTTTGAAGACTTAAAATCTAAAGGCGCATTTAAGATTTTGGGTGGCGAGTTTGTTTCAACAGAAGATGGTACTGGTATTGTTCATATTGCACCAGGCTTTGGTCAAGATGACTTTGATGTATGCAGAGCTTATGATGAGAATTTCCCTGTTATCTGTCCTGTTGACGAAGCTGGTAAATTCACTTCAGAAGTTAAAGACTATGTTGGAATGCAAGTGTTTGAAACAAATGAACCTATTATGCAAAGACTTAAAGAAAATGGTTTACTTGTTAAAAAAGAACAATATACCCACTCATATCCTTTCTGTTGGAGAACTGATACACCGCTTATGTATAAGGCTATGAGCTCCTGGTTTGTTAAAGTTACTGACTTTAGAGACGATATGGTTAAAAATAACCAACAAATCACTTGGATACCTTCTCACATTAAAGATGGTCGTTTTGGTAAATGGCTAGAAGGTGCTCGTGATTGGTCTATTTCTCGTAATCGTTTTTGGGGAACACCTATTCCTGTTTGGAAATCTGAAAACCCTGAATATCCAAGAATCGATGTATTTGGTTCATTAGAAGAAATTAAAGAAAAAACAGGCATTGAAGTAACTGATCTTCATAAGCCATATATTGATAATGTGGTTTATCCTAACCCAGATGACCCAACAGGCAAGACTATGATGAGAAGAGTATCAGACGTTTTTGATTGCTGGTTTGAAAGTGGTTCTATGCCTTATGCTCAAGTACATTATCCTTTTGAAAATAAAGATTGGTTTGAAAGCCACTTCCCTGCAGACTTCATTGTAGAAGCTATGGACCAAACTCGTGGATGGTTTTATACTTTGACAGTTTTATCAACTGCTCTTCATAACAAGCCTGCATTTAAGAACTGCATTTGTACAGGTTTATTAATGGCAGAAGGTGGACAGAAGTTATCTAAACGCTTAAAGAACTATCCAGATCCTAACGAGATTTTGAACACCATTGGTTCTGATGCACTTCGTTGGTTCTTAATATCTTCTCCTGTATTAAAAGGCGGAAACCTTGCAGTAGATAAAGAAGGTAAAGAAATTGCAAAAGCAACTCGTAAAGCGCTTATTCCTTTCTGGAATGCATATTACTTCTTTACTTTGTATGCTAATGCAGAAGGCATTAAAGCAAATGAAATTTCAAAATCTGATGATGTATTAGATAATTATATTTTAGCTAAATTAAAATCTATGGTTAATAATGTAAAATCTAATATGGAAACTTATGAAATTGCTCGCGCTTGTACAGAGGTTGAAGATTTCTTAGAAATACTTAACAACTGGTATATCCGTCGTTCTCGTGCTCGTTTTTGGAGTGGCGATGATTTAAGTGCATTTAACACATTATATACTGTGTTAGTTAATGTTGCAAAAATTGCAGCTCCATTGATGCCATTTATAAGTGAATTTGTATATAGAGGACTTGTTCAAAAAGAATCTGTTCATTTAGCAGACACTCCAAATTTGAGTTCTATTGCTGACAATGAAGAACTTATCAAGCAAATGGATATGACTAGAGCTATTTCTTCTGTTGCAAAATCTATCAGAGAAGAGCACAAGCTTAGAAACAGATTACCTCTTAAATCTATGATTGTAGCAGGTGACAATGCAGAAAGCTTAAAAGACTTTGCTGAGAGCTTAAAAGACGAAGTTAACGTCAAAGAAGTTATTCTCAAGTCTGAAATTAGTGATGTTGCTAGTCGTTTCTTATATTTGAAGACTCCTTTGATTGGTAAAAGACTTGGCGCATTTATGAAAGACATTATGGCTAAGTCTAAAACAAATGAATGGGCTCAAAATGAAGACGGCACATTATCCATTGCTGGCCAAACATTGATGGCTGAAGAATACGAGCTTCGTTTAGTAATTAACGATGGCATGAGTGGTTCATCACTTCCTGATAACACAGCTGTTGTTATTCTTGACACAGAGATTGATGAAAACCTTGAAAAAGAAGGTATTGCTCGTGACTTTGTTAGAATGATTCAAGCGCTTCGTAAAACTAAAGATTTTGATATTACTGATAGAATTAAATTAGCTTATAGCTCTGAAAATACTATGGTAAAAACCGCAATTAGTGAATATGCAGAATATATCAAAGAACAAGTATTGGCTTTAGAAGTTGTTGAAAAGACAGATATTACCGAAGCAAGTGTTGAAGAACTTGGCGGTGATAAAGTTAAGTTTGACATCATAAAAGCAGCTTAAGTGCTTTAATTTAAAGCTTTTAATTGACGAGAGGATGATGCCGTTATCCTCTCGTTAATTATTTTTAAACACATATCTCATATATGTT
>JAZQXC010000012.1:0-85107 GCA_045632645.1 Alphaproteobacteria bacterium
GTAGCTTGTTGGGTCATCTCCTTCTATAGTAAGTTTTATATTTGCATTGAGGTTACAGTCTGTTTTATATTCTTGTTTTATTTCACCTTCATAGCCATTCTCTATTGTTGGACAGGAATTTGCTGTTTTGTTTCCCCAACAGCCTGAAGCATTATCTTGAGTACATGTGTAACCAACTTCACCCTCTTTATTTTTTTGACAATTATCATTGCTTTCATACCAATTTTCTGCACAAGTATATGTACATTCTTTACAAGCAGTATCGCCTGCATAGTTGCTTGAAGTTTTAGGTGTATAGGTCATATTGGGAACAGTGCTACAATTTAAAGCATAAATTGTTGTGTTTTGGGTTGTGACTGTTTCAGAAGTATTATAGGAACTACATGTTTTGGCTTCGCCTCTGATATAACAGCCGTTTTGTTTTGATGTTTCATCGCAACCTTCATAACCTCCGTTTAGATTACAACTTGATGCATCATCGTAGGCGTTGTTATTATTATCGCATTTGTAATCACATCTGTAGCATTGGGCTGCACCATTGAATGTGTCATCGATAGGTGTAGAATATGCAACTTTGTAATCTTCTTTATTACAATTATCACTATCACTATATTCTGATGAGGTGCCGGCTTCACATGCGTTTATTGCTACACAAATGTTACAAGCCTTATTTCCATTGTAGCCTTTAGTCTCAATTTCCCAGCTATCTGAATTTCCACCATCATGTTTTTCAACACAATCATTTTTTGATTTTATATCTGTTGATGAGTCTTCTGGACAACCATTTTCTTTTACTCTTTCATAACAGCCTGTACTTTCTGTATCTACACAGGTGTAGCCTATTCCTCCATCTTCATTTTTTTGGCACTCATCTTCTAACTCATAATATCCGTTAGTTTTATCACAAGAGAATGTGTATTCTATACACCCTTTATCACCATGATAATATGGTCTATCTGCGGTTTTAGTTGATACACTTAAAGATTCAGGCAATGTTATGGAAACAATATTATTTGCATAGGCAATAGTTTTATTTTTAAGTGTTATAGTACTGATATCTTGATAGTCATTAAATCTGTTACAATCTAGTGGTGATGCTTTAAATTCACAGCCCAAAGCAGAACCCCACTCCCAACCAGTGTCTGTTTTATCAGGAGTTGCAAAACCAATTGTTTCATTACATTTATATGCACATTTTATGTATTTATATTCTCCATATATGCCAAGATCTTCAATTTTTGTTGTATCTGTGGTTAATAAATCAAATTCTTGACCGTTATATTGATGTTTTTCTCTATTATTAAGACATTCTTGGTTTATATCAGAGTTATAAGCAACTTTGATAATATCGCCTCCTACTGTTGGAGCGCCTGGCTTTTCTTCACATTTTGTACAGAGAAGTTCTCCTGATTTTTGTGAGTGTTTTTCGTAATCATAACCACCAGTATTATTTGGGTCACATTCCTCTTTTGATTGTTTATCTGTTGAATATCCCTGAGGACATTCGTTTGAAGTGTTTTCATCTTTGATATAAACTTCTTCGTCTATGTTTTCTACTGGTTTACATTTGTATGCGTTTTCATTTGCATCCATACAGTCTTCTTCATTATCGTAACCACCTATATTAGTATCTGCAATATAAATACATTCGTAACGAGGTGTATCACCACTGTATAAAGTTTTTATGTCATTAGCTTTAAGATATGAGGAACTTCTATCTTCGCAACCTGATACATCATCTGTTGCTGATTCAAATTTAATATTACATGGTTTGGCTTCGCATTTACCACAAAGTTGTTCGCCAATACTACCATCTGACATATATATCCAGCCCTCAGCTCCTGTTGTTCCACAGTTTGCAACTGATTGATATTCCGTTGAATATCCTTCAGGACAGGTGGCTTTGCTACCACCTCCGCCACCACCACCGGCAAGTGCGGCAACGCCAGCTATTGCTCCACCTATTAGTGTACCTTTTAACAACGCGCCAGAGTAGTCAACATATTCTTTTACTTCGCTTTTGGCTGAGGTGCGATAGTAATTGTCATGACAGGCAACAGATGTCGATGCGCCTGCTTTTTTTAGTAAATTATATGCCTTTATATCTTTGGCGATTTGTGCGTAACAGATAGCTGTCATATCTTGATTGTCTACCATATCAAGATAATTACGTAAGTACCATATTGTTCTTACCTGATTTTGTTTTGCATATTGATATATGCGAAGTGGCGATATTTTATATTTATATATCGTTTCAGGTGTAGCTTTTGGGAGGTCCTTTATATTAACCTCTGAATATGCTTTAGGCAATGTGATAGATAGTGTAAGCGATATTATCGCAAAAAATAGTGCAAATTTATTAAGTTTTGACATCTATAAATACTCCGTTACGTAACGAGAGTATTATATAAGCTTAGTTTTTGTGTTTTCTATTTATTTTATGTTTTATTAACAAAAAATTTACTAATTTTTAATCATTCTATGTAAACTGTTGATATAACATGAGTTATTTTACCAATTATGCTTAAGTCTGCTAAACTTATCTCTTGATGTTGGTATGACTTGTTATCAGTTAAAATTAAGATATTATTTGGGGGTAATTGTTGCAATCTTCTTAATACTATTGTTTCGTTGTTTTTGATTAAAAATAAGCCATTTTGTAAATTTGTGTTGCTTGTATTTACTATACAAATAGAATTTTTGCTAATGGTTGGTGACATTGTATCGTCAGGCATTATGTAGCCTTTTGAATTAGTGGTGTCAATATTGGGAGATACATTCCATCTTGAAAACTCTGGAAGTAAATATTGCTCAGGATTTATTAGCTCAATTGTACTTGTGTCTGTTGTTGAAATTAGTGAAGATATTGAGATATTTAAGGCGCTTGCTATTTTTTGAGCTACCTCTTTTTTCATCTCTATTTGATTGTTTTCTATTTTAGTTAGGTTTGCTTGCGACATACCTATTTTTTGAGATAGTTCGGTGATGGTTATGTTTTTTTCTTTTCTTATTTTTTTTAAGTTATTCATCACTAACTCCTTTTATTGACAGCTTTTTATATAGTTCCTTAACTCGTTTATGTTATTTTTTAGCCAGGTTTTGTTACAGTTTGTAAGAATATCTGATTTATCTAATGAACAGCATTTTTTCGAAAGCTCTGTGCCTAATGTTATGCAATTATTATTAACTGCATCTATAAAAATTTCAGGTATTTTTTGAGTTTTTACAGTGTCTTTTTCGTCTAAATATTTACACTTTCCTTCAATAAAAGAGTTTTGAGCTGTGATAAATTGGAAAAGTGGCTCCCCTGTTTTTGTGTAAGTATTCATTTGCCCATCAAGCTTATCTTCTACGTATGTAGATTGAACATGTAATGTGCCGTCATTATAATAATGTTTAGCAATTCCCTCTTTTAAGCCTTTGACATAAGGTATTGTTGATTTTATTACATTATTGTCGTGATATGTTGTTGATGTTCCATGTAAAATGCCTTTTTTATAGTTTTTTTCATAAATTTTATCGCCATTTATTGCAAAAGAGCGAACTGTTCCATCTATTACGCCATTTATTACAGGAATTGAACGAGTGATGATGCCGTCTTCATATTTTCTAAGCTCGGCTGTGATTTTTTTATTATCTTTGTTTAAGCAATAGTTTAAGTTATCTTTTTTTCTAAAACGACATGTTGCATTTTTTAATAACATTGGTGGCAAATTAGAACTTGTTTCAGCTATTACGCTTGTTGCTGTTAAACAAATTAATAATGATAAAATGGATTTTTTTAATAACATACCTAGTTCCTCTGTTTATAATATATGCTATTATAGGGTTTATTTTTTTAATGTTGAGTTAATTTTTTTGTTTATAATAGTTTTTTTTAAATAGATGTTTGTGGTTATATCTTATACTTATATGGTATATTTAATTGTATTAGGTGTTATGATGAAAATATCTTTTATTGAAAAAGAAAGTCTTATTTATATTGGTTTGGCATTGGTTTTATATTATTTTCAATTTACAAATTGGAATGGTGAATATTTAGATAGTGATTGCTTTTTCCATGCTTTAAGAATGATTGATTGGTTTGAAAACCCTAGTTTCTTTGAGCGAAAAATGTGGTGGTCTAATTATCCATTTGGTGAAATTAGCCATTGGACAAAGCCTATATATTTGATTTGGGGTATTTTAAGTTTGTTTTTTTTACCATTTTATACTATTAAGACAGCAGTGTTTTATGCAGGGATATTAATTTGTCCTTTGTTTTGTTTTTTAACTATTATCTTTTTAGTCAAAGCATTAAAAAATGTGTTAAGTCTTAAATATAGGTTGTTAGTTTTTGTTTTACTTGTTATTCAGGCTTCTTTTATGAGAAGTATTATTTTTTATAGACCAGATCATCATGCTATTTTTGTCTTTTTAAGCGCTTTTATTATTTATCTTGTTGGTAGGTTTATTGGAGATAAGAGTGATAAAATACTTAAAATTATAGCTTTTACGTTGGCCTTTTCTTTATGGCTTGCCGTTGAAGGGGTGTTTTTATTTGTTGGAGTATTTTTATTTTTATTAGTTTCTTATCTCTTTTTAGGATATGATTATAAAAACTTAATAAAACTTTGTTTTTGGTATGCTTTTGGGGTTTGTGTTTGTATTATAATTAATCCAAGCTATCAGGGGATGTTTTTTATTGATACAGGTAGAATATCTATTTTTTATGCTGTAGCTTTATTTTCAATATGGTTAATTCTCTTTGGGGCTCGAAATGTTAAGAATAAAATATATCAAACATTTATGTTATTTGCTTTGTTTTTAATTTTAGTTTTATGTTTTTATCTTTTGGGCTGGCTTTCTTCACCTGTTGATGAAAAATTAAATGAAGTGTTTTTAGCTAGAATTACTGAAATGAGAGGAATGGATTTATATACTGGTGCATATCCTTTTTTTGGTATTTTGCTTGGTTTGTTACTTTTGAGAAAAAATCTTAAAGATGAACGATTAATTTATTTATTAATTAGTCTTTCTTTATATGGTTTTTTGGCGTTATTTGGAATAAGGTTTGTTCCTTATTGTGCATTATACTCGGCCATTATTATTGCTCTTTATATTCAAAACAGAGCGCAATTTAATAAGAAAACGACTATCTTTGTTATATTTTTTGTGTTGTTAGAATATATTAGCTTTATTGTTAATCTTATTGTAACAGGTAGGGTTATGGATAAGCCATCGCCTAGTATTTATTTTAGTGAATTAGATAAATTTAGCAAAGGTAGCGTGGTGAGTGATACATTTTTTGCACCTCATATTGTTTGGTATGGTAATAGACCTGTTGTTGCAAGTCCATATCATGGTAATGTGGAAGGGATTTTAGATAATCATGAGATTTTATTTTCTTCTGATGAAAATAGAGTAAAGGAATTAATTAGAAAGCATGAAGTTGGTTCTATTTATCTAATTGATACACAAGATGGTTTTTATGCTAACCCTTTAGAGAATTGTGATAAGCTCTATGGTAAAATTTTAGGGTGTAAGAATTATCCTCAATGGCTAGTTTTAGTCCCCAATACTAATGGAAGTTTATTTAAGATTGATTATAGTAAACTTTGATTAATGGTGTTTTAGATAAAAAAACGGGGCTTAAATTTAGCCCCGTTTTTTAAGTGTTTTGCTATTACTCAAATAAATGTGGCATTTTTGCTTCTTCTTTAAGCTCTTTAATTGCCTCATCTAAAGGTTTAACGGCTTGATTTTCTGAACCTAAACGGCGAATTGTTACCGTTTTGTTTTCTTGTTCTTTAGCACCAACAACCATAATTACAGGTATTTTGGCTAATGAGTGTTCGCGTACTTTGTAGTTGATTTTTTCGTTACGCAAGTCTGCTTTAGCATTGAGACCTTTTTGTTGTAGTTGTTTTACAACTTCTTTTGCGTAGTCATCGAATACTGATGTAACAGGAGCAACAACAACTTGTTCAGGTGATAACCATAATGGTAAACGGCCGGCATGATGCTCAATTAAAATACCTAAAAATCTTTCAATAGAGCCAAAGAGTGCGCGGTGTAACATCACTGGTCTATGTTTTGCACCATCTTCACCAATGTATGATATATCAAAACGTTCTGGCAAGTTCATATCCACTTGAATTGTACCACATTGCCATTCACGTCCAATTGCATCACGTAAAATAAATTCTAGTTTTGGACCATAGAATGCGCCCTCACCTTCATTTATTTCATATTTGTAATTGTGTCTATCAAGAGCGTTTGCTAATGATTTTTCAGAAATATCCCATATTTCATCTGAACCAATACGCTTTTCAGGTCTAGTTGATAGATATATCTTGATATTATCAAAGCCAAAGTCTTTATATATATCAAAGATTAATTTCATTGTAGAGATGCATTCTTCTTCCATTTGTTCTGGAGTACAGAAGATGTGTGCATCATCTTGAGTGAACTCTCTTACTCTCATTAATCCCATTAAAGCGCCTGAAGCTTCATAACGATTTACTTTACCAAATTCAGCAATTCTTAATGGTAAATCACGATAGCTCTTTACGCCTTGTTTATATACAAGTAATCCACCAGGGCAGTTCATTGGTTTGATGCAGAACATTTTGCCATCTTCTGTTTGGCCTGAATAGTTGTGGGCACCATATTTTTCCCAGTGACCAGATGTTTCCCATAAGCATCTATCCATAATGCGCGGAGTTGAAATTTCTTCATAACCATTGTGATTTTGGCGATTACGCATATATTCAATTAATTTACGATATATTTTGTAACCTTTATCATGCCAAAATACTGCGCCAGGTGCATATTCAGGTTCAAAATGGAATAATCCCATTTCTTTTCCTAGTTTACGATGGTCACGTTTGGCTGCTTCTTCTATTCTGGTTAGATATTCTTGTAAGTCTTTTTTATTAGACCAAGCTGTTGCATAAATACGTTGCAACATTTCATTATTAGAATCACCACGCCAATATGCTCCGGCAACCTTCATTAATTTGAAAGCTGTGCCAATTTTAGATGTAGATGGAACGTGTGGGCCACGGCATAAATCTACATAATCTCCTTGACGATATAATGAAATTTCCGCATCAAGTGGTAAATCTTCTATAATTTCTACTTTATAGTGTTCGCCTCTGTTTTTAAATAACTCAACAGCTTCTTGTCTTGATACTACTTCTCTTTGTATTTTTTCATTACGATTAACAATCTCTACCATTTTTGCTTCTATTTTAGCAAAATCTTCTGTTGTGAATGGCTCTTTTCTTGAGAAATCATAATAAAAACCATCTTCAATAAAAGGTCCAATTGTTACTTCTACGTCTGGCCATAATTCTTTTACAGCTTCAGACATAACATGTGAACAAGAGTGACGTAGTATCTCTAAACCTTCTTTATCTTTAGAAGTTATAATTCTAACTTTTGAATTGGTAGTTATAGGGGTGGTTATATCTTTTAATGTGCCGTCTATCTCAACAGCTAATGCCTCTTTGGCAAGATTATGACTAATTTGATCTGCGAGATCATAACCTGAAATTCCAGGCAAAACCTCTTTAATACTACCATCAGGCAGTTCAATTTTTATCATTTTTTACCCCTTATAAATTAAGTTAATTACAGTTAGTTATTTATCAAATCGTGATAAACTTTGAGAGTTTTATCACACATTATTTGTTTTGTAAAGTTTTCTTTTACATAATTTTGTGCTGAAATTTTAATTTTTTCAGCTTCTTTTTCGCTCAAATTAAGAGCTTTTTCGATTTTTTGGCTTAAATCGTCAGCATCGCCTGATATAAAGTGGTAACCTGTTTGCTCATTTTTTAAGTTATCAAGTGAACCACCGATGTTTGATGCTATAACAATTTTGCCCATTGCCTCGCCCTCTGCTGCAATTCTTCCAAATGCTTCAGGCTCAATTGAGGCAGATACCACAATGTCGCAAGCCTTCATTAAGGCGGGAACATCGTCTGTATGGCGAATGAATGTAAAACGACCGGTCATATCGTAGTCTTTGATTTTTTGTACTAAACCTGCTGTATATTCTGTTCTACCTTGGTCATCGCCTGTAAAGATACAATGAAAATCATCTCTTTGTTTGATTTTTGCAAGTGCATCAATTAGGAGTTCTTGTCCTTTCCATCTAGTTAGACGACCAATCAACAAAATAATCTTTTTATCTGTTGGAAGCTCATGTTCTTCTATCATAGTTTTTAGGCGCTCAGCTGTTACAGCTGTTGGGTCAAACTTTTCAACATCTACACAGCGATGTATGAATGCCATTTTGCTTTCATCAACATGATAGTGTTCCATAACGTGGCGTTTAATATGTGTTGAAATAACAATTACTTTTTCGCCAAGTGTCATTACTTTGTTATATATCTTTTTTATGCCAAGTGGTCCTAAACCATATGTGCCATGAAAAGTAGTTACATAATGAACGCCAGCTTTTTTAGCAGCTATGTATGCACTCCATGCTGGTGCACGAGAGCGAGCATGAACAATATTTATTCCCTCTTTTTTAATTATTTCAGCCAATTTATATGCATTTCTTATAATTTTTATAGGATTTTTGCTCTTTAGTGGTAATTTGTAGTGCTTAACCTTTAAGCGATCTAAGTTATATTCCATTCTTCCACCACATGATGCTACAAAATTTTTTATACCATTATTTGATAGAGCTTCTGCTATTTGGATTGTGCCTAATTCTACACCTCCTTGTCCTAATTCGGGTAAAACTTGTAAAACAACTGGTTTATTTACTTTATCTTTACTCATCTTTGGTAATATCCTTAAAATAGTTAACAGATTTAGAGGTCAATATGCATAAATATAAATTTAAGAATGGACACACTACACTTTTGGAACATATTAAGCCTGATACTAATAAAAGACAAAGATTTACGATAGTTTATGCACATGGTTTTTGTTCTGATCCATGGGGTAGAAAACCTGAAATGGTAAAAAAATGGTGTGTTGAGCATGGATGTGGATTTGTTAGATTTGAAATTGCTGGCCATGGAAGTGATGTAGATCGCTTTTTAGAAACAACTATTGATACTTACAAAGAACAAATGTTTGAAATTATATCTGATATTGTTGAAGGTGATGTGGTTGTTATGGGGGCTTCTCTTGGTGGATGGCTTTCTCTTCTTAGTGCTGTTAAGTTTCCAAATAGAGTTATTGGTATGATTGGTATGGCTGCAGCGCCTGATTTTCTTAAGCTATTTTTTGAAGCATATTTTAATGAGACGCATAAAGAGAATTTAGAAAAGTATGGCAAAATTGTATTTCCTACTAATGATTTTAGCTATACTATAACAAAAGAAATGATAGAATCTGCACATCCTAATTTATTACTTGATAAAGAAACAATTCCATATAGGGGTAAAGTTAGATTGTTACAAGGAATGAATGATGCTGCTTTATATTGGGAGATGGCTCCACAAATTGCTAAAAAAATTGAGAGCGATGATGTGAGGGTGGTATTAATGAAATCTTCTAATCATCGATTAAGTAGCGATGACGATATTAGAGCAATATATGATATGCTGGATGATTTTTTAGTTTAATTTATCAGTTTAAGGTTTTGAAATGTCTTATGATTTAATGTTGAAAAAAGCAATCAATTTGCAAAACCAAGGGGCTTTAAATCAAGCTCTTGATATATATCTTAAGCTTCTTGAGATTAGTCCTTACAATTCTGACTTGTGGAATCTTTTGGGATTAGTTTCACAGTCTAAAGGAGATATTATTAAGGCTAGAGATTGTTTTTTATCGGCTATTAAATATTCATCGAAACCTTTTGGAATGTATCATTTTAATTTAGCTTTATGTTATAAATCTTTAGGTAATAAGTCTGAGGCTCTTGATAATTTTAAAAAAGCAACTGAATTGATGCCTGAAGTTAAAGAGTTTTGGAATTACCTTGGGATACAGCAAATTGAATTAAATGAGTTGACTTTGGGGATAAAGAGCTTATGTAAAGCTTTGGATATAGATGAAAACTATAAAGAAGCTAGAGCTAATTTATGCTACTATTCTAATGATGTCGATGCACTATTGAGGCTTGCAGATGAGGATATATATGATTTTAATGCTAATTTTCTTTATGGTATGATAACAAAAGACATTAATGATAAAGAAAAATACTTACGCATTGCTTCTAATATAGCGCCAGATAGAGTTGATGCTCTTTTAGAGCTTGCAGATGTTTTACTTAAGCAAGATAAGTTTGATGAAGCTTTGCAATTTTATTATAAAGTATTGAATTTAAATGAAAAAAATATAAGAGCTATTCTTGGTGTTGCTGATATATATTTAGCAAAAGGAAATTTTTCGAAAAGCGAAGAGTTTTATCTTAAAAGCTTTGAAATAAGGAGAGATATTTACGGTGCTTATCTTAACTATGGTAGCCTATTGTATAAAGAAAAGAGATATACAGAGGCTCTAAAAGCTTATCATGAAGTTGTAAAATTGAATTCTGATGATGATGCAGTGTGTTATAATATTGCACTTATTTTACGAGAATTAAATGAGTATGAAGAAGCTTTAGGGTTGATGTTTAATGCTTATTTGAAAGATAAAGAAAATACTCTTTATCAGGTTGGAATAACTGAGACTCTTAGTGAATTATTTGAAAAAAATGCTGAACTTGCATTACAAATAGCAAATAATTGGCAAAAATTAGATGAAAGTAACGTTTTTTCTAAACGAATCTTAGCGGGGATTTCTGGGGTAAGTGATGAGGATAATGATAGTTCTTATGCCTTAAAATTATTTGATGCTTTTGCTGACACTTATGATGATGCTGTTGGTAAATTAAATTCTAAAATTATTAGTAAATTTAAAGAGTTAAACCCAAAACTTAAAGGTAGAATATTAGAGCTTGGTTGTGGTACAGGTATTGCAGGATGTGAACTAGGTAGTAGTGATACAGAATTTTTTGGTGTTGATATATCGCATAATATGATAAAAATTGCAGAAAGTAAGAATATATATAAAAAGCTTTTTGTTGATGATATATCAAACTTTTTATCAAACAATGACTTAAGCTCATATGATATGGTTGTTGCATTTGATGTGTTTTGCTATTTAGGTGAATTAAATGAAGTGTTAAAAAAGCTTAAAGGTAAAGAAATATGGTTTTCAATTGAAAGTATGGAAGATTTTAGAAAAGGAAATTATATTTTATCTCACAATGGTCGTTATAAACACTCTTTGTCATATATTAACCTTTTAAAAGAAGAACTTGGCTTTAATGAGATGAAATTCTTTGACTTAAATTTGAGGCTTGAAAAAGACGTTCCAGTTAAAGGATATTTGATTAAATTAAAATAATCTTGTGAAAAACATAAAAAAAATATTGTATGTATCGAATTTGGATTCTACTTTTTAGATGGTTTGTTAAGTTTATTATATATATATGTCACTAGATTATTGCCTTTTTTTTAATATATATGGATATTTATGCTTTGTGTCTATGAGTTAGCATAAATAAGGTGAGAAGATTTTTATTATAAGCGGTGAGCTTTGAGGCCAAAAGCTTTAACCCTTTATGAGTTTTATCACAAATTGCCAACATTGTTTGTTGTTATTATTATAAAGTTTTCAGATCTGAAATTGCGCAATTATAAGGAGCAAGGTATTTAATGCACCTATTCCCTGAAGGTGATAAAAAATACCTTGCTTTAATGTTTTAAATTTTATATTTAATATTTTGGTTTTATTTATCGTTTTAACTTTTTATTTTATATATTTTTATTCTAATTTTTTAAGGAGTGAAAAAAGTGTTGTATTATTATACTTTTTAGAGTATAATCTACCTATGTTAGTTCTATATTGTACATAGGAGTTCTTTATGGGAGCCTTTTTACTTAATGATAATGGAGAGCTTTTATTAGAGATTAATGATAGAATCTCTTTTGGTGATAGTTTGTTTTTAGAAATTAACCAAGCTCGAAGCGAAGCTCTTTTAGTTAATGAAAATCAAAAAATTAAAGTTGGTTATGTTCATCCTGAAGTAATGTTATTTCTTAAAAAGAATAGATATCTATTTGTTGTAGAACGTACAAATCAATTTTATGCGCTGAATTCTAAATTAGCTAATGTGATGTTTGTGGATTAGGAGTTTTATATGTCTACAAGTGGTATTTATGATCGTTTTTTAAGGGGAGAGGGAAAGGTTAAAGTTTTTTCAACTGAGGAAAAAGCGCGCCCTATTGAGGTTTATAAGAGTTTACTTAGGAGAAGTTTTCCTTTTGTAATGGCTTCTGCGATGGTTCTTTCTTCTTGCTGTGTTAATTCAGTTAGTGGTGCCAATTATAATGCAATACAACACAATATTGAAACAGCTATAAGCGAAGGAAGTCAAGAATTTGATCTTTTATATGAAAAAGTTGTTGATTATCATAAACTTAATAATTTAAGAGATAAAGTTCCTTTATCTGATGAATTAGTTGGTGAAATTTTAAGTGGTGAAAATCTTCCTTTACTTCGCGATTTAAATTATAACCATATGCCAGAAAATGTTGATAATTTTTGGGAAATTGTTAGACATGGTGCTAGGTTGTGTATGGAAGATGTTCAAAATAGTTATAGATTAACAAGTGAACAAAAATCAATGTATAGAATTATGGCAAATAAGATGTTAAGCCAAATATCTGTTGTTGAAGGTACAGAAACAGAAGTTGATTTATCTGATTATAGAAATTTGAAAAGTTTTATGTTTTTTGAAAAAGCTATTAAATATAAAGATGATTATGATGCTGTAATTAAGCAAAAAGTTGGTGTTATTAATGAAAAAACGGAAATATTTGGTTGTAATTACGAAGATTTTGAGACGTTTTATCGAATGGCTTCGTCTAATGAAGATTTAGTTTCATTTTCTAGATCTTTATATTTAAGTAGTAATAAGGATAAAATGTTAGCTATAAAAGATAGTACTCTTTATAATAATGAAAGCCTTAATGTGCTTGATAGATGGATGAGTGAACAAAATATTGAAGATGATGGATTGTACCGCTTATCTGATATTAATGAATCTACTTATTGTAATAGCGTTGCTTTTTACTATAAAAGAGGAAAAGATTTAAGAATAAAGTTAGATGTTGATCAAAATGGTGATTTAGGTAGAGGGTGTTATGCGCCTGTTGGTGAGATAGTTATTCATGAGTTATTGCACGTTATGCAAAGAAAGCCCTCTTCTGCTGAAATTCCTTTAGATAATCAACTATCTTCTGGTACAGGCAATGATAGGAGATTTGAAATTTATGATGACTATATAGATGAAATTGGGCCAACTCTTATGAGTATTACCATTAATGATTATCTCTATAAAAAAGCACATAATGTTGAGCAAAATAGTATTGTTGATTATGGTAATATTTTGGTAAAGGGGAGAGAAATTAAAATTGGTGAGCTTGCTATGTGGTTTAGAGGTAAACTTGAGGAATATAAAGAACATAATGAAGGTGTGTTAAGTGTTGATAGGTTATTGTCTGAACCTCAAACATTTAATGAATTAAAGCAAATTGCAAATGGTTATATGCCAAATAGTAATCAAGTTATAAACCAAGGTCTTTCTCTTTCTTCTTTTGATATGTAGTTGACTTTAAAATTTATTTAATATAGTCTTTTTCATAGTTAAAAACAATTATTATACATTATTACTACTATGGAAAAGAAAACTAAGGCTCTTATTATTTTTTTGGTATCTACAATTTTGTGTGTCATTTTTTATATATTTGGCACAGAATTACCTTTTAATATTCCACCAGAATGGCGGGAGTTAACATCTTTTTGTTGTATTTTGCTTGCTTTTGTGTTTTTTGTTTGCGCAATTTTTAGTCTTGCAATTAGAAATGCATTGGTCGAGCAAGATTATGATGATTAAGCAAAATGAAAGTCTCTCTATTTTTCTAATAGTGGGACTTTTTTTGTTATTTTAGCTGAAAAACGACTTGCCTTTTTATTGTTTGTTTATTATAAATCTTTTTGTGGAGAAATGGCAGAGTGGTTGAATGCGGTTGACTCGAAATCAATTGTGCGTGTAAGCGTACCGGGGGTTCAAATCCCTCTTTCTCCGCCAGTTTGTTTTTTAAGCCCTTTTATTGGGCTTTTTTTTTATTTTGGTTGACTTTAAAGCTTTTAGTGGTAGTTTGTTGAAACAAAATTAATTATGATGTAAAACTTATATATACTATTATGGAAAATGTGTTTTATTTAAACAAAGATTTACAAATTGAAAAATGCAAAAGAGAAGCTGTTGCAATTGCATATTTTTTCAAAGACAAATGTGTGGATAGCCTTTATGAGCTAGGTCCAAAGCGTTTTGAGAAAAATGTGGAGATAACATTTTTTGAGCCTATTGGGCATGCTACTAATTTAAAAGCAAGTGTTAAACTTCAAAGTAATTGGCAAAAGGAGAATTATCCTTCATATCAATCTTTTTTACCTTCAGAAGATATGTGTAAGCTAATTATGGCCACAACACATAGAAAGTTTGATAACTGCTGGACCAGAACTTATGAAGATGATGGCTGGCCGTCATATCGATATTTTCCTGTATTGATAAAAGATGGAACTTCATATTTGTCTGATTGCTCTTTTGTTGCTGACAATGTTTATGTTTCTTTGGTTTTAACCAAGGAGCAGTTTTTAGAAATTAACCCTGAGGTTAATTTGATTTAATGAAAAAAGTCGGAATTTTATTCCGACTTTTTGCTTTCTCTGTTAGTTACTTTGGGTTGCGGGCGCCTTCTTGCTCTTGGTTGTACGTGCGCAACACTTGGATACCTTGTTTTTTTCTTAAGAGTAACCTCTTTAAGGTCATGCTCAACTTTGATTTCAGATGATAAATCTGTACCAACAGTATACGAAACAGTTTTCTTACCCATAATTATTTATTTTTTTGTTAATAATATGTTATCAACGTTAATTTAGCATGGTCTTGTTTAAAATCAATAAAAAATTAACCTATTTTCGTTATTCTTTGCGATATAGTAATGTTTTGTGAGGATTTGGTCTATGTCACGCGCAGAAGATATTTTTGAAAAGCTTATATATTTTGGCGAAGATGCTATTGATGAGTTTATATTAAACAGACAAACTGAAGAGTTGTTTATGGATTTTAAGCAAGCTGTTTCTGATGGAAAATCTATGCGTGCGCTTCATCAAAATGATAGACGTAATTTGGCAAAGGCAATTTCTGCTTTTGGTAATTCTGAAGGAGGAGTTCTGGTATGGGGAGTTGAATGTGCTAGAGATGTTGAACTCGGAGATGTAGCTCAAGCAAAAGTTAAGGTTAAGAATGTACATCGTTTTTTAAGCTGGCTTGAGGGAGCTATTTCTGGTTGTACAATTCCATCACATAATAAAGTTAGGAACCATATAATTTGTTGTGATAAAAATGGTGATGGAATTTTGGCGACATATATTCCTAAATCTGATATTGCTCCTCTTATGACAACAAGTGGTAGCCAGATTTATATTCGCTCGGGCTCGAATAATGTCCCTGCTCCGTATGCTGTTATTGCTGGTATGTTTGGGAAACGTCCTCAGCCTAATATTGATATGGTTATCAATAATAAAATGATTGATGTTGCTAAAGAAAATGAAGATGATATTTTTAGACCAAACAAAAAGAATACAAAAAAAGAAAGTGTAGTTAAGGTTAGATTTTCTTTACTTGCTGAAAATAATTCTAATGCTGTGGCTAAAGAAGTTTATTTATCTTGTAATACGCTATCTGTTGGAGGAGATAAAAATAAGGTTAACTTTTATTATGATTCACAGCTAGAGAATTTAGCCTCAGAGCACAACTCTATTAATCTTATTACTCCAATAGAGATGCGTGTTCCTCCTCGGGCTTTATTTAGTTGTGCAAAAGCTGAAATAAGGTTATATAATGATATTTCTGAAGACTTTTTGATGGAAGGTGTTATCGGTGCTGATGGCTCTGTTCCTAAAAGTTTTAGAATTTATGTTTCTAAAAATGATTTACGCTCTTTTGTGGCACAAGCATTACGCAAAAATGCAGATTTGGCTGTTTTGACAAATGAGTTTTTCTCATGTTATCTAAAAAGAGAAGATTAAGATGAAAAGAATTGAAATTTTTACTGATGGGGCTTGTTTGGGTAATCCTGGTGCTGGTGGATGGGCGGCTATTTTAAGGTATAACAATGTTGAAAAAGAGTTATCTGGTGGTGAGAGAGAAACTACTAATAATCGTATGGAATTAACAGCTGTTATTAAAGCTTTGGAAGCCTTAAAAGAAAGTTGTAATATTACTCTTTATACTGATAGCCGTTATGTTATGGATGGTATTGAAAAGTGGATTTTTCAATGGAAGAAAAGTGGATGGAAAACATCTAACAAAAAAAGTCCTGTAAAGAATGTTGAATTATGGCAGAAACTTGATGAATTGAAATCAAAGCATGAAATTCGTTTTGTTTGGGTTAAAGGTCATGCTGGTCATGCTGAAAATGAAAGATGTGATGAGCTTGCAAGAAGCGAAGCACAAAAATTTAAGGACAATATCTAAATTATTATAGATGAATCTCTTTGACAGATGTTGAGATTTGTGTTACTATTTGCTTAGTATAACACAGGAGTTGTTGATGGGAGATGCAGTAAAAAGAAAAAATATTGAAGATAATCATTCTTGGCCTAGTCGTATGTTATCATTTTTAGGTTTTATGCAATTAGAAACAAAAAATGATAGTCACTCTTGGGCTGATAGGATTTTGAAAAAATATGGTAGCTTTGATGAGGCTGTTAAATATTATCGGCGAAAGAGAGCTCTTGATGATGAAGAAAGGTTAATGAAAGTTTGGGATGGTGTCATGCTAGATGATGCCAAGATAGAACGTTGCAAGTCATTTGAAGAAATTGATTTGATGGTTGATGAGTTGTTAAGTAAAGGGTATCGTATAGTTAAAAGTAGCGCAATTACGCCTAAAGGTTGTAACTATCATGAGATTGTTCCTAATGCTCATAATTTGTTTTTTGAGCAAGTATTTGATGGCGAAGAATTTAAAGCTCTTTATGACTATTTTGGAAGATACCATAACAATTTTCCTATTTATAATGATTTTGGTGAATATGTAAAAACTCATGATATTTGGGTAGTTGAAGAAATTAGTACTGGACGTCCAATTGCTTTTTCGACATATGCATTTATTAATGATAAAGAAACTCGTGATTTGTATGGTACATTAGATGAACAAAAATTGTTGTATCATGATACAGTGGTTTTAGACCCTATGTTACAAGGAAAGGGTATTGGTATGGCTATTATGGATATTATTGATGCATACTATTTACAAACTTTTGGATATGATAACATTAATTTTGCATTATGCACTGGAGAAATTAACACTAATGATAAAGGGATAACATCTATTGGTTTCCATGAAAAACGAGGTTTTGGACGTTGGAAGGAGGCGGAGGCACCTTTAAAAAAATGGGTGATGCGTTATAATGATGGTATTGCTAAAGAATATAATTCAAAAAGGCCAGAAAAGCCAAAAATGATGAGAAAATCTTATCTTTATGCTATTGAGGATCAAAGGCGGTAATTCTTGATTTTTAAAATAAAAAAGAGCTCACGTAAAAGTGAGCTTTTTTTAGTTAATAGCATTTCTATAGAGACGTATTGTTTCTTTATACGCTTCATAGTTTTGATCTTCAATTGCGCTTGAGTGCTCCGGAAAATTCTTTTTAACTTCCTCGTAATACTCTTTTAAATAAATTTGGATTGCGTATTGTTTTCCAAAGCTTAATTTGAGTACAAAAGATTGGAAATTCCATAGACAATCTAGAGTTTGTGATGTTGGGTTGTTTTGGTGATACTTTTCCCATATCCTCTTTCCTTCGTTTAGAATTTCGGTTTCTGTGAATTGTTTAGGATATCCAGAGCTGTAACGCAAGTACAACTTTCTAAAATAGAAAAATAATTTATTTACTTTCATTATATAATAATTTTGGTTTGATATTTGTATATACTATATCTATTTTTTGTCAATATGTTTTGTTTAATTTTTGGTAAATCTTTCGATATTCTTTTTTTATTTCTTTTTCATTTTTATTATAAACATTAACATAATATCCAATAAATACAATTATTGCACCAGCAATCCAAGCTAAGGGGCCTGCATAGTAAATGCCTTGGTAATCTAGGCTTTTAGATAGTATTATTGCGGCAAATGAACGAATAATTAAATCTGCTATTACTGAGATTATTGGGTATTTTACTTTCCCCATGCTTTGTAGAGTGTTTCTAAATATAAATATGCTTCCTAAGAAGAAATAGAACATTATACTTATATTTAAATATGAGGCTCCTACATTTATAATAAATTCATCTTTACTTTCTAGGAATGAGCTTATTAATGTTTTGCCAAAAATGTAGATAAATAAGCTTAATATGATGTTTATTGTAAACGATATTATTACTGCTTTTTTTACCCCATCTCTTATGCGACCAATCTTCCCTGCTCCATAATTTTGAGCAACATATGTTGCAACAGTAATACCAATGGCAAGTAATGGTTGAACTGCAAGTTGCTCTATTCTTAGTGCTATTGTGAAGCCAACAATTATCTTCTCACCAAATGAGTTACATATTGCTTGGATAATCATCATACTTAATGATAGAATCGTAAATTGTATTGACATTGGAATTGCAATTTTTAGGTGTTCGTACATGAAGTCTTTGTTATATATCCAATCTTGTTTGGTTATATGAAGAATTGGATAGTTTTTTCTTATGTAGATTAAACAACAAATAACAGATATTGCTATTGCTATAACAGTGCCAAGAGCTGAACCAGCTACACCAAGATTAAAATATTTTATAAATACAAAATTAAAAATGATGTTTATTATTGTTGTAAATATTAAGAAATAAAGGGGGCTTCTACTATCACCTAAGGCTCTTATAAAACCATATAATAAGTTTGATAAAACAATTAAGGTTAAAGCTAAACCTAATATTAATATAAATTTATATGCATCATCATATATTGTTTGGGGAATATTTAGGATTTTTAGCATTGGTGTTAGAGTTGATAGTAGTATAATAGTTATTATTACTCCTAGTATAATGCTTGCTCTTATAGAATGAGTTACAGATAGTCTAACGCCATCATAATCTTTTGCACCAAAACGTTGCGCAGTTATTGCTGTTAGTCCACTTGTAAAACTAATAGTAATAATTAAAAATGTAAAAAAGATTGGTGCTGATGCGCCAACAGCAGCAAGAGCGTTTTCTCCAAGAAGGCGCCCTACTATAAAAATATCTGCTAATTGATATAATTGCTGAAAAAGATTACCTATTAGTATTGGTAGTGAAAATAATATAATAAGTTTTAATGGGTTTCCCCTTGTCATGTCTTGTATCATTTTTATTCCCCTAATCTATTGGTAATTTAGAGTTATTTATTTAATTTTCTACTAATATTTTTATTGATATAAATTTTATTAACAGTAATGTTTATTTTTTTTATTTTTATTATTGACATTATAAAAAATTGAATGTAAATATGTTTTCGTTGTGATGGCGGAGTAGCTCAGTTGGTTAGAGCAGAGGAATCATAATCCTTGTGTCGGGGGTTCGAATCCCTCCTTCGCTACCAGTTGATAGCTTGCAGAAATGCAAGCTTTTTTTTGTGGTTTTAAAATAAAAAAAAGTCCCTCGATTTGTAGTAAAATACTACAAGTTGAGGGATTTTTAATATTTTAGTTTATATTCACTTAAACAATTTGCCATATCTAATGGTGTTTTTATTTTATCTATACAAACAATTGGTTCTTTAGGCATTTCCATATAAACATATTCAATTCTTTTGCAACTGCTTAATAACGTAAGTGTTACTAATATCTGCATTCCAATCAAAAGAATCTTTTGTAGAGGCATTTTTGAGTTTTTGTGTTTGCTCTTTAAGTGTAAGCTTTTCATTGTATATATCCTTTATATGGTTTATTAAAATACGTTCGTTTTGTTGATTTAGTAATATTTGTTGTTTGATGTTATTAATTGTCTTTTGTTGTTGATTGATTATTGCAATTAAGAATGCTAGTATGATTAAAAATACTATATATATCTTCATGTGTTTATTCCTTAAAAAATAGAGCCTCGTTATTGAGGCTCCTTGTTTTTTATACTTGATATAAAATTTAGTGGATCAGATTGTGCTGTTTTTAGAATAGAATCTAATATCATGTATATCCTTACAGCAAAAAGACCACAAACACCTGATATACCATATTTAACAGGTTGAGGTATATCTACATATTCGGTTAAAAGACCTGCTAACATACTTACAATAAATGTAATTAACATGTCTCTTATACTTTGTTTTATGGAAATAAAAGGCTTTATAATGATGGTTATAAAGCCGATAAACAATCCCCATAAACTATAATTTGATATTATATCTTTTATTTTTTCCATACCTCCTCCTTTATTGTAGTAAAATAATCGGTATTTCAAGTGATGGGTTTGTTGGTTTATTTTTTAAGTAAACTCTTACAAAGCCTTCAAAACTTTCAGCAAGAGGGGCGAAATTATCAGATATTGCATCGTTTAGGTTTAATATAATTGTTGGTGTATGGCTTGATTTTGCATCTGTTAAAGTAATATCAATATGATATGGGTATTCACTATATGTATCTGATTTTATAATGGTTGATGTATCTATTGATATTGGACCATATTTTTTTGTTATTGCATTATCAATTATATCTTTTGTGTAATAATTGTCACTTAAATGAGTTGCAACACCAGATGATGTTATTAAACCATTATTTTCTTTTGAAACAACATTAGTTGATGTTGTTAAAAGTTCCTCATATAGTGTATTTATGGCACTTGCAAGAGTTGGAACTTTTTTTATTATATCAAAATCTTTGTTTATGTCTTCAATTAATGTTTTTAACTCATCAATAGTGTATGATGATGTAACATCTAGTTTTAGAGTTCTATTTAGTACTTCTTCTATCATTTGTAGAGACATAACAATTTTATCTAAAGATGTTTCATAGTCTTTTGCAGGGAAACTTTCTCCTTCAATAAATGTTACTAATTGATTTAGAGGTACATTTCTGATTATTGTTACTTTAATTCCATCTTTAGGAGCTGTTTGTAGTTCTATTTCTCCTCCTGATGAATTTTGATTATTCTTTACAATATAATCTTTGCCTTCAATTAAAGGTTTTATTTGATTGCTTAGATAAACAGCAACTTGTTTATCTAAAAAATAAAATGGAACAATAAAGTTTTTTACCATTCCATCTGCAATATAATCAATTCTTGATTTTTGTTGTTGTATTGTCATACTTTTCTCCTTTTATAAAATTATTAAAACAAAAAAAGCCATAGAAAATCTATGACTTTAAAATAAAAAAAAACCGGCATTTGCCGGCTGAATGTCTAGTATTAGCATTCTATTTATTTTTATAACTAACTATGTCACAGATGTCAATAGTTTTAAGGATTTCTATTTTATCTATTATATGGGAGGTTAATACTTCTTATATGTGGCCCCTTACCATCATCGTAACTTTCTATAAATTTTTTTCTATTTTCATAAGTTAGTTCTATGTTGTTATGAGTAATTATACTATCTGTATCTGTTTTGCTCCATTTTGTTCCATCAGAAAATGAAGCTAAAAAACCATTTTTTTGTTTTTTTAATGTAACATGTGCATATTTTTTGCCATTTCCATATTCAATTGATTTAAAATAACCTTTTTCATCAATTATAATAGTGTGATTTGGAGATGGTTTTATTATCTCGTTATTACCGACATTTATTCTTCTTTGTTTTTCAATATATGATATTAGCTTAAAATCTGTATCTAATATTAATTTAGCATTTGGCGTAACTAGATAACATTTATCATTATCTATGAAAAATTTTGTATCATCAGAGATATATAATCGACCTTTTTGTACATCTATTGTGCTTCCCTTGGGTAAGGTTATTGCTTGAATTTCAGCACCTTTTAGGCTGATTTTAGTGCCATTTGGGTATTCTTCAGTAAATCTTCCTCTTGGAATAGATACGCGCTTAGTTTTTAATTTATTTCCATTATTATCTTTTATACTAAGAATTTCTTTGTTTTCGAAATCAACTTCTATAATCCGACCATCTTTGTGAGTTATCGTAAATATGTTATTTTCACCAACCGTTACTTCTGGTTTTAATTCATCAAGTCTACTGGATAGATTTATTGTTTCTTCAACAAGCAGTGGTAATGTTTCTCTTAGTTTTTCAAGTAAATCATCGCTTAAATATTTGTGACTTAGGTCATTTCGCAATGTTTTATATTGATTCCATTTTTCTGCTTCTTGTGGAGTTAATATACGTTTATTAGCTAGTCTTGCCCATCCTTGGTGTGGTGGACATTTATCCCCCTCAAATAAGCAATACTCCCCTATTCTGTGTTCTATAACTTGGAATAGTTCTAGATATTTACAGCGATCTAGATAATTATCAATTCTTACTGAAAATGCATCAATATTTCCTTCTTCTATATTATCTATTATTTCTACATTTGGCACTAATTTTTTTAAGGCTTTTATTAGTGCTTCTTTCTTTTTTTCTTTAAAAGGATATGTTGTATCTATATAAATTGTTTGGTTTTTGTGGGTTGAGGCATATTCTTTTACTCTTTGAATGAATTTATTGTTGCTTTCTTCTTTGGCTCTTATAAATATATTGGGAACTAGAGTTTCAACAAGTGGTTTGAAGCCATTAGCTGTTTTTATATATCTTGCAACTCTTTCATAGAATGTTCCTTCGCACAAACGTTGATATGATTCCATATAACGCGTTCTTATAGATTTATTTTGATTATTTTCACCATTTATAAAACGACCATATCCATCTAAGGTTTCAAATTGATGATGTAGTAAATGACGAATATTTAATAAGTCTTGAAATTCAAGTGATGATTTTATAAACCCTAAATCTTCAGCTTTATTTAGATAATTGTCAGGATGTTTTTTTTGTAATATTTCTCTTACAATATTGTGTGTTTCATCTGTTAGGGTTGATAATGTCGATAATAAAATATTTTCATATGGAGACATTAATTCTCGTAATAATCCCTCTTTATTTGCTCGCTCGAATTCTTTATTTTGTTCTATTTTTGATGTATATGGTAGTTCTGCTAAAATATTTAGCATACAATACATGCTTCGGCAAAAATTTTTATCTTCAAGTGCATCAGATACTAGCATATCACCTTTTTTGCCGATATATTTAATAGATCTAACTCCATCTATTATAAATGTTGTGTCTTTTAGTAATGTATTTATAGGATATGCAACAACATAGCGCTCAATAGAGTGTGGTAATGAATTTACATGACAATGCATACCATGTGTATTGGGAACTGAAATAATTGATGGATATTTGTCTTGTATATAAGGGTTGGTTTTGGTTAAGCTAACATATGAGTAGTCATCCTCTTTTGGAGATGATGCATTTTCTTTATTAACAAAATTAGCAAATGCTTGTTCTTTAGTATTACTTAAAATTTCTAGCTCCCAAGGAAGCAAGTCATCATCTTCGCTTCTTATTGCCTCTAGTTGGTAATTTGCTAAGTAAATTGTTGAATGCATTTGTATCATTTGCTCAAAACTACGAGCAAATGATGTGTAATCTCTATAAGCATCTAACAATAATTGTTTTTGTTTAGTATTTATTGAAGATGAGTATATGGCTATTGCATTGTTTTCATTTGGCATATTTATTCCTTTTTTATTTTTTTATTATGTATAAAAAAGATGATTTTGTCAAATATTTTATTATAAACATTTACTAAAATTCAATAATTTTATTATAGTATGATTAGATGAAGGGGTTATTATTCTTTAGAGGTGTAAATATGAAATATAAAATATTATCTTTTTTTCTCTTTGTTAGTGTAATGTTTAGTTGTGAGGTTAATGCCCATCCTTATAGTGATGAAGAAATTTCTGATGCTATAAAAAATGAAGATACTAGTTTATTTTTAGAGATGATGGCTGCTGGTGTTGATATTAATGAAAAAGATAAAGATGGTAATAATCCTTTAATAAAAGCATCTTCTTTTGGTAAAGTTAAATTTGTTAAATTTTTAATTGATATGGGGGCAGATGTTCATAAAAGAAACTATAAGGGGATTACTGCTTTGCACAGAGCTTCTGGTACTGGAAATAATGAAATAGTTACTATTTTACTTGATAATGGTGCGTTTGTTGATATGCCTGATTTGGATGGAAATACTTCATTAATGGCAGCTGTTTCTGCTGAAAAACTTTCAACTGTTGAGTTATTGATAAAAAGAGGAGCAAATGTTGCCTTTAGAAATAAGCGCGGCGAAACTGCTATAAAAATAGCAAAAACAAAACGGTTTATTAATATATATTCATTCTTAAAGGTAGATAGAAGTAATGATGTATTAAAAAAAGAATCTAATTATAGCTGGGATTATTAATTTAAATATTAAAAAAGGTGGAGAAATCCATCTTTTTTTTTATTTTAATCTCTTGCGATTAAAAAAAACGTTACCTATATTTTATAACAAAGGCTATAGTATTATTTTAAGGAGTGATTTAAAAATGGCTGATAGAATAGAATTTAAAACAGAAGTAAATAAGCTTCTTGATATTGTTATTAACTCTTTATATTCAGAAAAATATATCTTTTTAAGAGAGCTTATTTCTAACGCATCTGATGCTTTGGATAAACTTAAATATTTAAAACTTACGAATCCTGATATAAAAACTGATGGAAGCTATAAAATTACTATCACTCCTAATAAAGATGAGGTTACTTTATCTATTTCTGATAATGGTATTGGTATGAATAAAGATGATTTAATAAATCATATTGGTACTATTGCAAAATCAGGAACAGCTGATTTTTTGAAAAATACAAAAGATAATACGTCAGTTGTTGATTTGATTGGTAAATTTGGTGTTGGTTTTTATTCTGCATTTATGGTTGCTAATAAGGTTGAAATTACAACTAAAAAAGCAGGTGAAAATGAGGCTTTTGTTTGGGTATCTAATGGAATTGATGGATATACTATTGAAAAAACACAAAAAGAGCAAAATGGTACTGATATTAAATTATTCTTAAAAGATGATGCTAAAGATTTTATTGATACTATTTATTTAAGAAATATTATTCATACCTATTCTGAACATATTGACTACCCTATTGTGTTAAATTTAGGAGAAGCTGGTGAAGAAACTGTTAATACAGCAACAGCTCTTTGGACCAGAAATAAAGCAGATATAACTGAAAAGCAGTATATTGATTTTTATCAACATGTTACTAAAAACTTTGATGATCCATGGATGACGCTTCATTTTAAAGCTGAGGGTAGTATTGAGTATAGTGGTTTGTTATTTGTTCCAACAAAGGCGCCTTACGATTTGTTTCAACCTGATAGAATGAGTGGACTTAAATTATATGTTAATAAGGTATTTATTTCTGATAAGGTAGAAGGTTTGATGCCATTATATCTTCGTTTTGTTAAAGGTGTTATTGATAGCCAAGATTTACCTCTTAACATTTCAAGAGAAATGCTTCAACAAAGTGCCTTAATTTCTAAGATTAGACAAGGTATCGTATCTAGAATTTTTAAAGAACTTAAAAATAAAGCCAAAGATGAAGAAAGCTATAATAAATTCTGGAATGCTTTTGGTATTGCGTTTAAGGAAGGTATTTATGAGGATTTTGCAAATAGAGAAGAAGTTGCAAGTTTGTCTCGTTTTTATACAACAAAATCAGTAGATAAACTTATATCTTTAGATCAATATATTGAGCGTTTAAGTGATAAACAAAAAGAAATCTATTATATTACAGGAGATGATGCTAAGACATTAAGTTGCAATCCATCTTTAGAAATTTTTAAGCTTAATGATGTTGAAGTTTTATTATTAACAGATCCTATTGATGAATTTTGGACACAAACGTTACTTAACTACAAAGGTTATGAGTTAAAGCATATTAATCAAGCTAAATTGGATTTGGAGATTAAACGTAACGATGAAAAGGCAAATGATGATAACTTAAATCTTTTAATTCAAAAAATGAATGAATGGTTTGTTGGCGAAGTTGGTAAGATAGAAATTACAGAAAAGCTATCAAATAGCCCTGCGAGCCTTGCTGTTAGTGAAGGACAGATGAGTATCCATATGGAACGCTTAATGCGTAATCACCAACAAAAAACAGCTTTTGATAGTACTAGAATCTTACAATTAAACCCATACCATCCTTTAATTATTAAATTATCATTATTAATTAAAGACGAGTGTAATATTGAAAGAGTAAAGGATGCATCTATGCTTATTTTAGAACAAGCTAAAATAGCTGAAGGTGAAGCTGTTTCTAATCCACAATTATTTAATGAGAAGCTTAGCGAATTTATCTTAAAGGCAATTTAATATTAAACAAGGTAAAGGCGCACATTTTTTATATTTGTGCGCTTTTTTGTGACTATAAATCAAATGGTTATATTTTATTATTAAAAAATGTGGAAAAAAATAAAAAAAGTACTTGCTATTATAAAAAATATTATATATAAATCATATTCGTGATTGGCCAGATAGCTCAGTTGGTAGAGCAGAGGACTGAAAATCCTCGTGTCGGGGGTTCGATCCCCTCTCTGGCCACCACTTAAAAAGCTCCCTTTTATGGGAGTTTTTTTGTGTTTGTTTTAAAATCCATTGACTTATCGATGTTTTTCTGCCCGCCTTTTGCTTGCAACGAACTCACTGTTGTGAATTCAAACCTAATTATGTTGCAATTTAGTCATAAAAAAAAACTCCATTTACTGGAGCTTAAAAAAATGGCGCACTCGGCGGGGTTCGAACTCACAACCTTCTGATCCGTAGTCAGATGCTCTATCCAGTTGAGCTACGAGTGCTTGACTGGAGGTATTTATAGACACTCTTTTTTTATTTGTAAAGAGTTTTTTTTATCTTTTTTTTGTTTTTTAGGTAACACATTGTTTTATTGATAATTTTTTTGAAGCAATCTTATTGATTTTTTGTGATTAAATTCCTAAATAATGTATTAGATTAATTTAAGGAGTTTTAAATGGAAATTGAATATATTTATCCTGATCCTGATGATAAGGATTTTAATAAACAAATTAAGCAAATGCATAAACAAAATATGATTGGATGTTTAGTCCTAGGTCTTTTGCTTTTAGGTGGGGTTTTTATTTTTTTAACGATGCTACCTATTATTCTTATAGTGATTGGTTACTCCATACTATTTTTAAGCATTTATATTGTTTATAAAGCTTATTTGGAGGATTTTGTGGTTAAAATTATTAATAAGCTTAGAGGATAAAAAATACCCCGCTAAGTGCGGGGATTTTTTTATTCATCGTCCTCATCATCTAAGAGATCATTGTCAAAATCTTCATTATCATAATCATCATCGTACTCTTCATCGTCGAGCATATCATCTTGAGTATCTTGACCTTCTAGCATTAAAGCTTCTTGTATCTCTGATTTTTTACGACGACCTCTGCGTTTTTTGGCGGGAGCTTTTTTAGACAATGCTCCGATCACATAGTTGCCAACAATCTTATATAAATCTACTAAGTGTCCATTTAACATATGATCACCATCTTCAATAAGAGCAAAATCAACATCAATGTGACGTTGTGTATTTAATCTTGATGCAAGTTGTTCAACAAGTTTAGCATTGACAATGTCATCTTTACCACCTTGAATCATAAGACCAGATGTTGGACAAGGTGCTAAGAAACTGAAATCTTTTTCATTTGCGGGAGGAGCTACTGCAATAAAATTATTAATATCTGGACGGCGCATAAGTAATTGTAACCCTACCCAAGCACCAAATGAATAGCCTGCTATCCAGCATTGACGAGCGTTAGGATGATTTGCTTGTAACCAGTCAAGAGCCATTGTCGCATCTGACAATTCGCCTGGACCATCTTCAAACTCTCCTTGTGAGCGCCCTACTCCTCTGAAGTTAAAGCGAAGTACAGAAAATCCCAAATCTTTAAAACAAGTAAACAACGCATAAGCAACTTTGTTGTTCATTGTTCCACCATATTGAGGGTGTGGGTGTAAAATTAGTGCAACTGGAGCGTCATCTCTTTTGGCTTTATGAAAGCGCCCCTCTAGCCTTCCGGCATGTCCGTTAATTATTACTTCTACCATTGTATAACTCTTTTTAACCTTGATTACATTTATTTTGTGTTTATTTTAATTGATAATTCTTAATTTGGATTTAACATTCTTTAGGAGTTTAGCAAAAATGAAATCAAATTTCAAGCAATTTTTATCTGAACTAGATACGATTATCGCAAAAGATCCAGCTACATCAAGTAGATTGGAGGCTTTTTTGTGTAGTCCTGGTTATCATGGTGTTTTGTTTTATAGGCTATCTTCGAAACTTTGGGATAAAAAATTAAGAATTTTAGCTAAACTTGTTTCGCTTATTGGTAGATTTTTTACTGGTATTGAAATTCATCCTGGGGCTAAAATTGGTAAAAACTTCTTTATAGACCATGGTATGGGGGTAGTTATTGGGGAAACTTCAGTTATTGGAGATAATGTTACAATGTATCATGGTGTAACTTTAGGGGGGACTCGTTCTTATGATGCATCTCAAAATGCAAGGCGACACCCGATTATTTCAGATAATGTTGTTATTGGGGCCGGTTCTTTAATTCTTGGGCCTATTACTATTGGTAAAAATGCTAAGATTGGCGCAAATGCTACTGTTTTAAAAGATGTTAGCGCTAACTCAACTGTTGTTGGAGTGGCGGCTCACAAGGTTAATAACCTTAAAAATAAAGAGTTTATACCGTATGGTGTTACAAACAAAATGGAAGATCCATATGAGAAACATATTCTTGAGTTAGAAAAGAGAATTGCAAATCTTGAAAAATCTATTTAGTATTTTGTGATGCAAGATAAGCTTGAAGGAAGATATCTATATCACCATCTAATACTGATTTATCATCAGATGTTTCAACCTCTGTTCTTAAGTCTTTAATCATTTTGTATGGTTGAAGAACATAACTTCTGATTTGGTATCCCCAACCATTATCTCCTTGTTCTTCCCATTTTTTCTCAGCAATTGCTTCTTTTTTACGCTGCTCTATTTCATATAGTTTTGCTTTTAACATATTAAGAGCGTGTTCTCTGTTTGCAAATTGTGAACGTTCTGTTTGGCATGAAACAACAACACCTGATGGAATATGGGTTAGTCTTACAGCTGACTCTGTTTTATTGACGTGTTGGCCTCCAGCTCCTGAGGAACGATATGTATCCATCTTTATGTCTGCTGGATTTAATTCTATATTTATTTTATCATCAACACTTGGGTAAACCGTTACAGATGCAAAGCTTGTATGGCGCCTTGCGTTGCTATCAAATGGAGATATTCTAACAAGTCTATGCACTCCTGTTTCCCCTTTTAACCATCCGTATGCGTTTATTCCTGATATTTTAATTGTGGCAGATTTTAAGCCTGCAACATCGCCTTCTGTTTCTTCTATATATGAAACTTTATATTTATTTTTTTCTGCCCAGCGTGTATACATTCTAAGTAACATTTCAGCCCAATCTTGTGCTTCTGTACCGCCAGAGCCGGAATGTACCTCGAGATAGGCATCATTTTTATCTAATTCTCCTGATAATAATGATAAGAGTTCTTTTTGTTTTGCAGATGCTTTTAATTCTTCTAGATGGCTAAAAATGTCTTTTAGCATATCTTCATCTTCTTCTATTTCTGCTAATTCTATTAATTCAATTGTATTATTTAGAGAATCGACAAGATTTTCATAAAATGATATATTTTCATCAAGTGTATTTTTTTCTGCAGTTAGCTTGAGAGCTTGTTCTTGATTATCCCATAAAGCAGGATCTGATGTAAGGTGTGTCAGCTCTTCTTGACGAAGTTTAGCGTTATCATAGTCAAAGAAACCTCCTTAAGATTTCTTTGCTTTCGTTTATTTCGCTTATCAAGTTATAAAACTCTGCTCTCATGTTATATTCTCCATTAAAAATTTCATTTAATTTGAATGAAAACTCTTTATTTGTAAAGTTTTTTTTAAACAAAACTTATTTAAATTATTATATAGAGAGGTTGATATGGAAAATTTAGATATAAATTATAAGCATAGTGTTTATTTTAGAGAGCGTGAAGATGATATTAAATATATTGTTCTTCACTCAACTGCTTTTACCCCTACTAAGATGATAAAAGTATTTAATGAGCTTAAATTAAGTTCTCATTATATTGTGGGGAGAAAAGGTGAAATATATGAAACAGTTTCACCTTCAAAAGTGGCTTTTCATGCAGGAGTTAGTAAATGGCAGAATAGTCAGAATTTATCTTTGAATGATTGTTCGATAGGTATTGAGCTTGAGGCTCCTACCTTGGGGCAAAAAAGGAGTGATTTTACTAAAAAACAAATAGCCTCTCTTGTTAGGTTGCTTAATAAACTTGTAAAAGATTATAATATCCCCTCTTATAATATCTTAGGACATAGTGATATTGCTGTTTTAAGAAAACCTGACCCTGGTGCATTATTTCCCTGGAAAAGGTTAGCAGAGCATGGGCTGGGTGTATGGTATGATTTAAGAAAAACTCTAAAAATTGATGATGAAAAAGAGTTACTTAGTTTGATTGGTTATGATGTGAGTAATATTATTGCAACACGTGTCGCTTTTTGCCGTCATTTTAATAATAAAGAAATAGATTGTTGTTTGAATGTAGATGAATTATTAAAGATGCCGGTTGATATTAATTTTAAAATTAAGGACTATTGTAGATATATGAAAATATTAAGAGCAGTTGCCTTTAGTTTTAATAATATTCATTTATTATTTTGTTGCATTGTCTCTAAAATTCTGCTATAATGATAATGTAGTGGAGGATTTTTAGATGATTACAAAGATTAAAATGGTTATGCGTCTAAAGCTTTTTAAGCGCAAGTTTGTGCGCCCTCTTTTGTATTCTATTATAGCATCAATCATTCTTTATTTGCTTATTTCTAATATTGTAATAAGAAAAGAATTAAAAGATTTTGACAAACCTCACTTTACAATATCTTCTATTTCAACTAAATTTACAAAAGTTGAATATATGCATATGTTACTTACGATACAAGAAATATTAGAAGATACCCCATTTAAAGATGACTTGATTAGATTTGTAAATGCTTCTTTTCCAAATCCTTGTTCACCTTTATTAACAAGAGAACTTTATCTAATGAACTGGGAGCCTCAGGCTTTTCTTATAAGAGTTAAGAAAATGTTTGAAATGCTGGAAATTTATGACCATATAAACAGAATTGATGAAAGTATTGCTTTTTTAGAAAATGATGCAAAATATAGCGATTATGCAATGGTTATAAGAGCTCAAATTGAAATTTTATTAAAAGAAAAAGAAGAAATATTGTCATCAGAAATTTCTGAGGCTGAATATAACTTTATCAAGGAATATGCAGGAATTGCAGTTAAATTAAAGAAAATCTAACTTTATGCAGTACCACTATGGCGAATGTATGATTTCATGTCTATTTGACTTTTATCTTTAGCTCTTTGCCAGCGCTCGTTGTAATTTGTGTCGAACATTAGGTTTAAATCTGAATTTATAATGAGCCATTTATTGTTAAATATTTCCCATTCAAGCTGTCCAGCTTCCCACTTACAATGTCCCATTGCAATAATTTTTTTATCGGGACCAGAACCATCAAGAATTTCTTGTAAAATACCAAAAGATGTTGAGATAGCAATTTCTCCGTTAACTGTTGCTAGGGGATCGCTTGAAAGGTAGTCATCTTTAGGAAATAAAACGAATCCATGTGCTGGGTTTTCTGGTCCACCTTGGTATAGGTCTTCATACACATTTTTAAATTCGTGCTCATCTTGGTTTTTGCTACGTTTACACTCAATGCTTGCAGAACCAAATAAGAGCTTATTTATCATTATGCCTTTTGTAGACTTGCTTGAACTTTCAGTAATATATATAACAGATTTATCATATAATTCATTTTCATCATTACCAATATAAACTAAACACTTACCTACTAGGCTTTTGTTTTTTGTATCTACTAAAAACTCATTGTTTTCATTTTCAATAAAATTATTTGTTGTATCTTTTTTCATGTAAGCTGTGTCTTTCGTTTAAAAGTTTATTTACTTTTGGTAATTGTAATAATATTATTCCCTCATATATTAATATTGTTTTTAAATCAACTGTAAAATATGATGAATAAGTTTATTTTTTATATAGGTTTGTTTTTTATAATTTTCAACTCTTTGAGTGTAAAAGCTCAAGATAATATTGATAATAGTATTAATGTTATTAAAGAGTATGTTGTTGATGAATATAAAGTTATTGATTCTGGTGATAAAAGAATTGATACAGAAAAACCAAAGCCTGTATTTAAAGGAAATAATAAATTTACAACAGTTATTATTTTACCTTATATGATTGATAAAATTTATAGTGGTGATAAATTAAAAGAAGATGTTACTCCTTTTTTAGAGCTTGTATATCCAGAGGTTAAAACTGAAACTTTGAGAAGTTTTGGAAAGTTTTTAAAATCTTTGGTTATTGTAAAAAGAGTGTATAAGAAAATTATTGCTAAACTTGAAAAAGATAATTTAGGTAAAAAAATATTCCCTAAAGATGCACCAATTATTGCAAAAGATGGAGAATTTCTTTCTGAAGATGCTGAATTTGTTAATACTTCTGCTCCAGGTGAATATAAGGTTTCAAATAATTTTTATAAATATATCGGGTATGATTTGGGTGAATCTGGTGAGCCGGTTAGAATGCGTGATAAAAATTATATACCTACCTCAGATCCTGATGATTTAATAATTTCAATGTTAAAATTTGATATGAAAGGTATTGTTAACGCACTTAAAAAAATGCCTCATCATAATGATGGTTCGGCAGAAAAAACAGTTTTAAGTAAACATGACCTTAAAGCTAGAATTCTCCTTGATAGTATGCTAATGGGAGAGCAAAAAAATATCAATGGAGTTATTGAAGTTCAAGTACCCCAAGGGTTTTATATTAAAGGTGACTATCTTAATGATTGGTCTTTACCTAAGTTTATATTAAAAGAAGATAAAGATGATGCTCTAAATATTGCTAAATTTCAATTTTTTATGCCTTTAGCTATAGGTGTTGAGCGTGATAATGTAGCAAGAAGAGTTTTTGTTGATACTGTTACTTTTCCGTTTACTGTTGAGAGAAGTGATATTAAGAAAAGCCTTGTTATTAATGGTGAGTTTAGTTTTGAATTATGTGATAAAGATGAAAATTGTGAAATACTTACAACAGAACATAGGATTAAATTAAAAAAATCAGTAGATGAATCTCCTTCTATGTATTATAACTATGTTACACAATCTCATGCTAAACTTCCAAAAGAAGAACTTAAATTTGCAAAAATATCTGATGTTATTTACGATAAATCTAATAAACAGCTTGCTGTATTTTTTGATACCACAAAAAAAATGAGCAATATTGCCGTTATGGTTGAAGATAAGAAAGGAACTCACTTCTTAAATCCTAAATATAGGATTGAAAATGATAGAGTTGTTGCAACTTTTGATGTTGGTAATGCAAATGACGATAATCTTGAAAATGTTGCAGTTAGCGCATCATTTGATGATAGAAAAACAATTAGAAAAGTTGCAAATGTTCAAAACGGTGAAATTTTGCCAAATATTACTTATAAAAAACACTCGTGGTGGTATTTTTATTTGATAGGAATATTTGTAAATTTGATGCCTGGGGTGTTTTATTTATATCTAAAATTACTTAATCTTATTAATTTAAAAAAAGATAGAATTAAGATATATTTAAGATATTCTTTATCTGTTTTATTGGGGTTGTCTTCATACTTTTTATTACTTAATGGCAAAGCTGTTGGTGATGTTTTTTCAAATCCATGGATTTTAAATCTGGCCTTATTTATTGCAATATCGTTTTTGTTTTCTTTGCTTGGATATATGGATTTTGTTTTATTTAGACCACTTAAAAAGATATTTAAGTATGGAGTGTTTAGTGGAATATTTACAATTATTTTAGCTATATCCTTTCCTTTTATTGGGGAAAATTTAGGAGAAGCTATTTTAGGAGAAGGAGACTTAAGTTTTAAAATTAAAGTTCTTTTTGCGATATTTTTAGGTATAATATCCCTTCCCCTTGTTGGTTTTATTTTGCATAAAAAGAAAGTCAAATATAATATAGATTTTAAGAACTTTAACGTTTTATATGGCTTTGTATATACATTAGCTATTTTATTTATAGCTTATTGCACTCAAGGCATAATAGGCTTTTGTGTAATTGTTTTAGGGGGATGTTGTTTGATTTATTTGTGGTATAATTATCCTACAAAATTATCAATGTCTTACAAAGGAAAAATTATCAGTAAAAACAATGAAAAAAGAATAATCTTGTTCCAATTAAAAACATTGGTGGTGATTTCTTTTATCTATTTATTTTCTTGTGTTGTTGTCTCTAATCTTCCGAAAAAGCATATTGATAATCCATCTTTGGAAGAGATTAATGAAGTTATTTTGGATAGAAATCAAAGAGGAGGCTCAACAATCGTTGCTGTTACTGCTGATTGGTCATTATTGTCTGTTTATAATAGATTTATACTTAAAGAGCTAATTAAAAGAGGTATTGCAGTTGCAGAGATTGATGCAACATTGTCTTATAAAGAAGGAAAATATTGGTTTGATAGATTTAACAAGCAAAATGTTCCACTATTTGTTTTATTTAATAAAAGACACTCAAATGGACTTTTATTACCCAATAATCTTAAAGATATTAATTTTAGAAAAACGGTACAATTTTTTGATTAAAATGGAGGTATATTATGGAAAAATGTTGTATAAAGCATAACTTTGATGAAAAATCTTTTGTTTTTTCTAATATAAATAAAAATGACCTTGTTGTACTTGTATCCTCTATTGAAGATAGCTTTGCTATACCTCAAGCTATGGTTATAAAAGAAGTATTAAACAAAGGTTCTTTCGTTGTAACTGCAAGAATTGATAATCTAACTGATGTTTTGTCAATGTTTAAGGTCAAACCAAACCTTGTAATCACTCAATCTACATTAATTGATGACGTAATTTTAAAGGTTGGAAATGATATAAAAGTAACCACCTTTTCTTGTTTGTTTGCAAAACTTAAGGGAGATTTTGATGTGATGCTAAAAGGAATAAACAAACTAGATACTCTTAATGATGGCGATAAAATACTTATTGCAGAAGGTTGTTTTGATAGACCAACTTGCAAAGGTATTGGAAGAAATGAAATACCTTTAATGATTAAAAAGTATACGAATAAAGAGCTTGTTTTTGATTTTGTTTCTGGTGATGAATTTCCAAATTATTTAAATGACTATGCTCTTGTTGTGCATTGTAGTGGTTGTATGCTTTCTAAAGATGAGATTTTAACTCGTATTAATTTATGTGCTAGTAAGAATATTTGCATTACAAACTATGGGCTTCTTATTTGTAAAACAAAAGGAGTTTTAGATAAAGTAATTGAGGATATTAAGTAAAAAAAGGGGGAGATTAGCCCCCCTATTTTATTTTTCATATTTGCATTTTTGTTTTATTAACTTTTTAATTTTTTTAGCATCATTTTTTGTCATTGCATATAGAGGAATAGAAAAAGGTGTAAAAGCGTTGTGTCTACACATATATTGCATAAAGGTTAGGTTGTGTTTTACATTATCTTTTGTATATAGAGCAATAGCATTATGCCATAAAAGAGCGTTTACCTCTTTTGCAACAGATATTTCATCCCATTTTAATTCTTCATTGTGGTCGATGGTTATACCTTGTTCATTTAGGAAAGCCAATCTTTGTGGGTGTATGCTCACAAATAAACTCCCTCCTAGAGCTAATAAAGCTAAACTCATTACTACTATAAGCAAGATTATCATTAGGTTTGATGAGGCTAATCCTTTTATAATAAGGCATTCAGTCATTTTCCAGATAAAACTTACCAGCAATATATTAAATATAGTAAGAAGTATAAGCTTTTTTCTATCATAAAAGAATGTTTCATTTAGTTTTTTAGGTGTTTTTGTGTTTTTTTTCGTTGTTTTTGTATTAATTGCTTTTTTAGCCATAGTCCCCTCCTCTTCTTTTTTATTATTTTACATAACCAAAGTTAAATATTAGTTAAGTGTGTTTTTGGTAAAAGCTGAAAAAGTACTTGAATTAATCTTTTATCTCAATAGAATGGCTTTGTACTTAATTTTAGGAGGGAAATATGAAAAAAATATTTTTAGTTTTATTTTTAGGTTTGTTTGGTGTTAATGCTCATGCATTTGATTTGAACAAAGCCGTTAATGATGTTAATTCAACTGCACAAAATATTGAAGCATCAAAGGCTGAAGCTAAAGCAAAGTTAGAGGCAAAAATATCAGAAGCCGAAGCTAAAAAGAAAGCAATGAGGGAAAAAGCTGAAGAAAAAAAACAACATCGAGAAAAGAAAGTAAAAGAAGCAAAAGATAGTTTAGATAATTTAAAAAATGCTTTTGTTAAATAATTTTTATTTCTTTTAACTTTTTTTAGAGCTTTCCTTTAGTGAGAGCTCTTTGTTTTTGCTATATTATTTTTGGGTATAATACAAAAATGAGGTTGCTATTATTGGTATATAAAATATATTAAATTAAGTTTGTTGGACTTTGTTTTAAGGGATTTTTTATGCATAAACTTTTGCTAAATATAATAAGTTTGGGGATGATTGCTTTAATAGCGCTTATTGCTTGCGTTATTATTTGGTTTAAAATTAATGGTTTTGATATTCCCGATTATAAAAAGCTATCAACATATGAACCACCTGTAACAACTAGACTTTATGCTGGTGATGGGCAGGTTATGATGGAATATGCAGTTGAGAAGCGTATATTTGTACCAGAATCTAAAATACCTGAACGTGTTAAACAAGCTTTTATTTCAGCAGAAGATAAGCATTTTTATTCTCACCCTGGTATCGATTTAATTGGTATTACAAGAGCTGTTATAACTAATGTTAAGAACTATGCGCAAGGAAAGCGTTTTGTCGGTGCATCTACTATTACTCAACAAGTGGCTAAAAACTTTTTGCTTAGTTCTGAGCGCTCTTTAACTAGAAAGATAAAAGAAGCTATTTTAGCATATAGAATGAGTAAAGCTTATTCTAAAGAACACGTGTTAGAACTTTATTTGAATGAAATTTATCTTGGTAACCGCGCTTATGGTGTTGCTGCGGCTGCATTAAATTACTTTGATAAATCCCTTACTGAGCTTAATTTAGAAGAAATAGCATATTTGGCTGCTCTTCCTAAAGGTCCTAACAACTATCACCCCAAAAAACGTTATGATGCAGCTATCGCTAGACGTAATTGGGTTATTGAACGTATGAGGGAAGATGGATATATTTCTGATGATGAGGCTAAAGATGCTTCCTCTAAGCCTCTTGTTGTTACTAATAAGCATTTTGGATATTTGAAAGATAGTGAATATTTTAGTGAAGAAGTTAGAAGGCTAATACAAAAAAGTTTAGGTGAAGATGCTGTTTTTGAAGGTGGTTTAATGGTTAGAACAACTGTTGATCCAGAACTTCAACAATTAGCGACTAAAACTTTTAGAAAAGGTTTAATTGATTATGATAGACGCCATGGATATAGAAATTTGGGCTTAAAAATTTCGTTAGAAGGCAATTATAGTGAAGAATTAAAAAAAGTTGAACTTCCTAAAGGAGCCCCAAAAGAATGGAAGAAGTCAGTAGTGCTAAATGTTAAAAATAACGAAGCATTTGTTGAAAATATTGATGGAGTTCAAGGTAAAATAAATCTTAAATCTGCTTTATGGGCAAGAAAAACTTTAGATGATCAAAGAATTAGTGATGCCCCTAAAAAGATGAGTGATATCTTAGCTAAAGGCGATGTTATTTATACTGAAATGGTTAAAGATGGTGTTTTTGAGTTAAGACAAGTTCCTAATGTTGAAGGAGCTATGATTGTTATGAGCCCTCACAACGGTAAGATTTTGGCTATGGTTGGAGGATACTCTTTTGATAAATCACAGTTTAATAGAGCAACTCAAGCTTATCGCCAAACTGGTTCTACATTTAAGCCATTTGTTTATGCTGCGGCATTAGAAATTGGCTATTCGCCAACTGATTTGATTTTAGATGCACCATTTGTTTTGGATCAAGGTGTTGGGCTTCCATTGTGGAAACCTTCAAATTATTCAAAAGAATTTTCTGGACTTACCACTTTAAGACAGGGTATTGAAAAATCTAAAAACTTGATGACAGTTAGACTTGCTCAAGATATTGGAATGGATAAAGTGTCTTTAATGGCTAAAAGACTTGGTGTTATGGAGAAATTACCTGAGCTTTTATCAATGTCTTTGGGGGCAGCGGATACAAGGCTTATTGATATGGTTACAGCTTATAGTGTATTTGTTAATGGCGGCATGAAAGTAACCCCATATTTAATTGAGCAAATTCAAGATAGATATGGTAAAAGCTTATATAAAAACAATGATAGCGAGTGTTTTGGATGCGTTGTTGCTCATTTTGATGAAAAAACAGAGGGACCATCAATAATTGATAATAGAGAGCGAGTTTTAGATGAACTTACCTCTTATCAAATGGTGTCAATTATGCAGGGTGTTGTGCAGCGTGGTACAGGTGCAAGACTTGCGCAATTAAAAAGAAATCTTGCTGGTAAAACTGGTACAACAAATGAAAATAAAGATGCATGGTTTATTGGTTTTTCTCCTGATATGGTGGTTGGTATTTATGTTGGTTTTGATGAACCTAGGACTTTAGGTAAAGTTGAAACAGGTGCAAAAGCAGCTCTTCCTATATTTTATGACTTCATGAAAGAAGCATTAAAAAACAAACCTAATTTAGAATTTAGAGTGCCAAAGGGGATAAAATTTGTTAGAATTAACCCTAAAACAGGTAAACCTGCAACTTTAGATGATAAAGTGGTTATATTAGAAGCATTAAAGCCAGATTTTGAATTTAACAATAATCAAAGGGTTATTGGAGATGATGGAACTCCTATGCTTGATAATGATGATACTGGCTTTGAACTTGGGGTAGAATATTAACTATTAGAATTTAAGCCTTTATTTTTATTATATAAATAAGCAATAAATGATGTTTTATTGCTTATTTTTGTGTATTATTGGGGAGAGATGGAAGAAAAAGCTTGTAAATTTTTGACAATTACGTTAGAAGTTATGATGAATTTAATTTTAATGAGAGGATAACTATGTCTAATCCATTGGATACAAAAATTATAAGCAGATTGGCTGAAATCTTAGATAAAACAAATTTAACAGAACTAGAATATGAAGATGAAAGCTGTAGAATTTCTCTAGTTAGAAACGTTGGTGGGATTCAAACTCAAGCAGCATATGCACCTGTTCAACAAGTTGCTTCTGCGCCTGTTCAAGTACAAACAGCTAGCATACCAACTCAAAGTGCAGAACCTGCTAGTTCTGATGTAGACTATACAAATAGCCCTAATGCTGTTAAATCACCAATGGTTGGTGTTGTATACTTGTCTGCTGATCCTAAATCTCCAAACTATGTAAAAGTTGGCGATAATGTTGCAGAAGGTGATACTGTTTGCTTAGTTGAAGCTATGAAGACATTTAACCCTGTTAAAGCTCATAAAGGTGGTAGAGTTGTAAAAATTTTAGTTGAAGCAGGAGATCCTGTTGAATATGGCGAGCCTTTAGTTATTATTGAGTAAGCAATTTAGAGTATAATAAATAGGAATAAAATCTATGTTTGAAAAAGTTTTAATTGCCAACCGTGGTGAAGTTGCCTTAAGAATTCATAGAGCTTGTAGAGAAATGGGTATTAGAACAGTTGCTGTTCACTCAGAAGCAGATGCTAATGCTATGCATGTACGTTTAGCTGATGAAGCTGTTTGTATTGGACCTGCAAGATCAAGTGATTCTTATCTTAATAAGCCAGCTATTATTTCTGCTGCATTAATTACTGGCGCTGATGCTATTCACCCTGGATTTGGTTTTTTGTCTGAAAATGCTGACTTTGCTGAAATGGTTGAAAAGCACGGTATAACATTTATTGGACCAACTGCTGAACAAATGCGTTTATTAGGCGACAAAATTACTGCTCGTAAGGCAGCTATTGAAGCTGGTCTTCCAATTACTCCTGGCTCTAGTGCTTTAGAAAGTGTTGAAGATGCAAAAGAATGGGCAAATAAAATTGGCTACCCTGTTATTATTAAAGCGAAAGATGGTGGTGGCGGTAAAGGTATGAAAGTTGCTTTCTCTGATGATGAAATTGCTGAAGCATTTACTATGGCTAAAGCAGAAGCTAAGGCAGCTTTTCCTTCTGATGTTGTTTATATGGAAAAATATTTACAACGCCCTCGCCATATTGAAATGCAAATTTTAGCTGATAAATATGGAAATGTTGTTCATTTGGGAGAACGTGATTGTTCTATTCAAAGAAATCATCAAAAAGTTATTGAAGAGTGCCCTTCTCCTGCTTTAAACCAAGAACAACGTAAAGAAATTGGTGATATTGTTTGTAATGCGATTAAGAAAATTGGTTACCAAAATGCAGGAACTTTAGAGTTTATGTATGAAGATGGTAAGTTCTATTTCTTAGAGATGAATACTCGTTTACAAGTTGAACACCCTATTACAGAAGCTATTTCTGGTATTGACTTGGTTCGTGAGCAAATTCGCGTTGCAAGTGGTGCGCAGCTTGGATATACTCAAGATGATATTCAATTTAGAGGTCATGCTATTGAGTGTCGTATTAATGCTGAAGATCCTTCAACATTCGCCCCATGCCCTGGGAAAATTGCTGAATGGCATGCTCCTGGTGGTTTGGGAATTAGAGTTGATTCTGAAATTTATTCAGGTTATAGCATTCCACCTTATTATGATAGTATGATTGCAAAGCTTATTGTGCATGCAAAAACAAGAAATGCTGCATTAATGCGCTTAAGAAGAGCTTTGGAAGAGTTTATCATTATGGGGGTTAAAACTACTATCCCTCTACATGAGGAAATTATTTCTCAAAACGAGTTTATTGATGGACAATACAATATCCATTGGTTAACTGAATATATGAATAAGAATAGTAAATAGGATTATAATGATAGAAAAATTGTCAGTTAGAAAAGTGTATAGAAATGCTTATCGATATGTTGTAAGCCATTTGTTTGCGTTTTTCTTTCTGACATTTTTTTATTTTTTAGGTAGTTTATTACCTAAATTTATTGGCACACCTTTTTTGTTTGTTGTGTCGCCAATTTTTACATTTTTATTTTTTTATTTTGCTGCCGGATGTTATTTTAAACAGCAAATATTATGGGATAAGCAGATATTTATTGCCTCTACATTAAGATTTATTACAGCTGTTGTTTTATTTCTTATAGCGCTTTTAATTACAACTTTATTTATTAATATAGCTCTTCATTTTATTAAAATATCTTTCAATTTAGGAGAATTTATTAATGTTTTCTTGAAAGGAAGCTCTTGGCTTATTGCTAAATATATTTGTATTTATATGTTGTTTATAATATTCTTTTTGATCCCCTCTTTTGCTTTTGTGTCAGAAATCACTGGAAAGAATAGATCTCTTCTTATGACTTATGCTAAGACAAGAGGAAATATTTTGAGAATTGCATTAGTTTCGCTTATTGCTGTTATTTTGCTTGTATTAACAATGTTTATGATGTTACATGCCAATATTTGGGTTGCATCTTTTGTTAGAGCTCTTATTTGGGTGTTTATATCTATTTTATATTTTAAAATGTATGATTTCTTCTATAATTATACTATTGATAAAGCTAAAAAATTAAACAATATTACTTCTAATTCATAATATATTATTTGAGGAGTGGATTTATGTTAATTAAAGATAAAGATATTTTATCTAACAAGCCTAAAGAAGAATTAAATAAGAGTGAAGAAACAAATGTAAAACCTAAATCAATTGCTTCTGAATATACAAAAAAAGCATGGGTTAATGTTTTTGATTACTATCTTAGAGGTATTAGTGAAAATTTTATTCATTTTCATGGTAGAGCAACGCCTCTTGAGTTTTGGGGGTTTATGGCTATATCTGGAATATTATTTTTCCCTTTATACCTTTTGGGTTGCTATAGTGGAAATAAAATGGTGATTTTTTATTTTTATTTAGCCACACTATTGCCCTCTTTAGCTATTTGTGTTAGACGTTTTCATGATTTAAGTAAAAGTGCAATTCTTTATTTTTTATGTGGTTTTATCTCCTTTGTTAGTTGTTTTTTTATTGGATTTTATTCACTTATTTTAATTTTCCTTTGGTTTATTGTTATGATTAAGCTTATGCTTAAAAGTTCGTATATTGGCGATGTTATATTTGGTAATTATGTTGATGAAGCAAAGGAATATGATGGAAATTATGATAAAATAGTTCGTAAATTTTTTAGTATTGCTATTTCATGTTTTATTATATTTTCGACTTATTCTTATATGAATATTGATTTATGGAAACAACAAAATATGCAAAAAATAGCATTTGAAGATATCTTTAATTTAGTTTATAAAGATGCTAAAGAGAATAATTTATCTGAGGAGCAAATTAAACAAGCAAATGATGAAGTTAGAAATTTTTTAAAAACTTTATCAGGCCAAAAAATATCAGAAGATGATTTAAAAAAGCAAATAAATTTAATTATTGAAAATATTATACCTAAAGAATCTATGGATGCAAAATGAAAATAAGTTTTTTAAAATATATAGTTATATTTGTTATAATATCTATTTGTTTTTTCTTGGGTTTCTTTTATTTTAAAGATAATATTTTTCTCATTGATAAATATGAAAAACGTAATTCTAGACTTTTTGAAAATGTTATTAGTGAATTAAATAAGAGGAATATTTTTTCTTTTAAAAAAATTAGTATTTATCCTGCTAATTTTACTAATATGCCTAATATTGAAGCACCTTATAATGATGATGGTATTTCAATTGTTTGGCTTGGTAGTATTTCTAATTTTAGATTGGATAATCTAGATAAATATGATTATGTATTTGCCTCTACCCCTCTTCTCAATGACTTCCTTAAAAATAATAATATTAACACCTTTTATGTTCCTTTGGGAAGCTTTGATGATGAGATAAAGGTGAATAAAAATAATGATGAATCATTTTTTGGTATAATTGGCAATCCTTTATATGTAAAAGAAGTGCTTTTAGAGAGAGGATTAAATTTTAAGATTTATAACAAAAATGATAAAATTATAAATGATATTGATAAGCTTCGTGCGGTCTTTGTTGAAGATACTGCACTTAATGCGCAGTCTTTGGATTTGCATCCAATATTTTTTAAGTTGGCATATCATAAAGTTCCTATTGCTACCTATTGGGGATGGCCACATATTGTTGAAAATATTAATATGTTTAATGATTATATTAGTTTTTATATGGAAAAAGATGATTTAGAAATTTTATTAGATGAAATGCTTTCTAAGCATAATTTCATTACTAATAGAAGTGATTTTTTATATAAATTAGTTAATAAAGAATATTCCTTGCGAAGTATAGTTGATAGAATTGAGTATATTTTAAGGACAAACTCTGAATATCCTTTTAATATTGATGAAAAGAGCATAAATTTTGATTTAGGTGTTGCTGTTGGACATATTGGAAGTGGAGATTTTTGGCTAATTAAAGATTTAGAAAATTATTTTGTTAATAAAGGATATATACCAAGTATAACATATTTTAACTCATTTTATAAATATAAAACAGATATTAATATTGTTGTTAGTGGTTTTTTACCCAAAGGTAAAAGAGATATTGTTGGTAGAACAAATATATTATATATCGCATACCCAATGTTTGGAAATGATGGAAAAAGAGAGTTTGTTAAGGATATTGATGATTATGCTAAAGAAATATCTGATTTAAAAAAAGATATTGATGCAATTGTAGTGGCATCAAAAAGTTTTAATGATGAACTGAATAAAAGAGGTATAAAGTCTTATTATGTTTCGCAATTTACAAATACAGATAAGTTTTTTTATGATTATGATGAAAACTTAAAAAGCGAAGTTTTTTTTGTTGGGGTTAATGCTTTTTATAGAAAAGCACCACATATTTTGCTTGAAGCCAATCTTCCAATTACTATTTATGGACCTAATTATCCTCAAGGTATTTCTAAAGGAGAATATTTGGATAATAGAATACTTAGAAAATATTATAGTTCTGCAAAAATTGTATTAAATGATACAAGAGATGGAATGAAAGAGTTTGGTTTTATTAGTAATAGAATCTTTGATGCGTCAGCTTGTGGAACACTGGTTATCTCTGACTATGTAAAAGAGATTGAAGAGGTTTATGGTGATAGCGTTCCTATGTATAAAACAAAAGAAGAATTAATTGAACTTGTTAAGTATTACCTTGACCCTAAAAATGAAGCTGAACGACTAAATAAGGCTCAAAGAGCTAAAGATATAACTCTAAAAAACTTTACAGCAGATATAGCAGGAGAGAAATTTGATGCTATAATAAAGGAAATTAAAAAAAATGAAATCTAGGACTAAAATATATTCCTTATTTACTTTTGTGCTATGTGCTATTTTAGGAGGATTTTTTGTTCTTAAATCTCATTCTAATAGTATTAAAGTTAGTCTTATCTATTCTGATAGTTCGTTTATGCAAAAGCAAATGGATAGCCTTCTTCTTAAAATAAAAAAATATGCAAAAACAAACTCTAAATTACAAAAGAATATAGATTTTTATATTGCTAATTTTATTAATACCGATATTCCTGATATTAAAAATCATGAACACCTTAATATTTTATGGCTTGGTAGTAATAATAATTTTAATGTAGATAAAGTAAAGAAGTTTGATCATGTATTTGCAAGCACAAAAGATTTGATTGCTTATTTAAAAATAAAAGATATTAAGGCTCATTATCAGCCTCAATTTATTGACTCCACAAATAAAAATGTTAAACAACCAATATGTGCCTTAAATCCTAATAATGAAACTTGCTATTTTATTGTTATTGGCTACCCGCCTAAAATTTTGGATTATTTTAATAAGCATAATGTAAAATACAAAATCTATTCAAATCTAAACAGAGAAACTGCTAAATTATTATCTGATAACTTTGATAATATTAGTGGTGTAGTTATTAATTATTCCCGTATATCTAATAGTAGTTTTGATGTTTCACCATTTTTGTTAGATGTTATTAATTATCAAATCCCTATTTTATCTCCCAATTCTTATTATATTGACGATAACTCGTTGAGTGATGTTGCTTACTTTTCTTTAATGTTTATGGATACCCTTAGTTATTATACTTATGAGAGTGATATTGAAAAGTTTTTAAATTGTCTATCTTGTCGCTTGGATAATGCGAAAAAGGCTAAATATTTGCTTGATAAGGTGTATTCAACAGATGTCTTTTATGAGCATATCAAATCTATTTTAGAAGAAAAGCAATTTGTTCCTTATATTAAAAATGCTATGCTTATTATGTCTCCAACGTATGCAGGTATTTATAATAATGGTGATTATTGGATTTCTAAAGATTTAGAAAATGCCTTTTCTTTTAAATATGACCAATCGCTTACCATTTTTCCAACATCTCTTATTGATAATATTGGAGATGTATTTATTTTTGTTCGAGGTGGTATACCTTTGAAAAAAAATCAAATTAAGAATTATTCTTCTTCTATTTATTTTTTATTATTCCCTTCATTTGTTGATGAAAGTAATCTTCCTTCAATTGGGGGATTTATTGATAGTATAAAAGAAGAATTTAATCGTGTTGATGCAGTAGCTGTTGCATCAAAACTCGTTTATAATGAACTAAAAAATAGAGGAATTAATGCATATTATATTCCACAATTTACCAATACTAATAAGTTTTATTATGATTATAAAGAAGATAAAAAATCAGAAGTTTTATTTGTTGGCAATTATCTTCCTTATAGAACTGCTGCTCAGAGTGTTTTTAATGCAGGGTTACCTATAACTATATATGGTAACGGTTGGCCAGATAACATGGCTAAATCACCATATATTGATAATCAAATTTTACGTCAATACTATAGTTCAGCTAAGATTGTATTAAATGATGCTAGAGATAGTATGAAAAAGTTTGGATTTATTATAAATCGTATTTTTGATGTTACTGCTTGTGGTAGTTTAATTATTTCGGATTATGTAAAAGAAATTGAAGATGTTTATGGGGATAGTGTTCCTATGTATAAAACAAAAGAGGAATTAGTTAAACTTGTTGAATATTATCTTGATCCTAAAAATGAAGCTGAACGATTAAATAAGGCTCGAAGAGCTAAAGAAATCACTTTAGAAAACTTTACAGCTGAGATTGTTGCTGAAATGTTTGATGAAGTGATAAAAGATATAAAGAAACAAAAGGGGTTATAATTAATTCCACAAACGTTTTGTTTCTCTGTTGTGATAATATACTCCTTTTTTAAGGTTAATATAACCTCCATCTTTTAATGGAATATTTTTACCATTTAATTTGATAAATTGGGGCCCAAATTCTATTTGTTCTTTATATATACAGCGCTCTTTAGTACATTTTATGTCTTCATTATTGGGATACTCTTTTTTTCCTTTAATATTATCTTTAGTCCACATTCTTTCAAGGAAGTTGTTTTTATGCCATGGTGACATTTCTAATTTATTAGCACTTGTTCTATATGCGTATGTTGTACCGTCTTTATCAAATATAAAATCTGGCCTTGGGTAGGTTATGATGCATAGTATTCCTATTGCAATAAAACTAAAACCCCATATGCGCCATTTGGCCTGCCATATGCATAACCATAATAACCCTAATGTTAAAAATAATACTCCCCACTCAGAGCTTGAACCTATGGAATATCCTAAATCAGCTCCCGGTAAATTAGTAACAAAATCAGCTATTTGGTTAACTACCCAAACCCCTTTTTCTAATAATATTAAGCTATATTTACTGATACTAAATGGTGATGTTATTAAGAATAATAATATTGCAGGCATTATCCAAAATGCAATTACCGGACCTGCTAGCATATTGCCTAGCGTTGTATAGATTGCTATTTGGTTGAAAAAATATAGACTATAAGGTAGCGTCATTAGGCTTGCTATTATATCTGTTATAAGTACTCCTACAACATATACCATAATTTTACCAAAGATTGTTTTTCTATTAAACCAAGTATTTACTTTGTTTGTGTTTTTTTCATAATACGATATTAAGCCGAGGGTTGCGGAGAATGACATTAGAAAACCAGGAGATATAACAGCAGCTGGAGTTATAATAACAACTATTAGAAGCGCAAAAGCCCATAATCTTAATGTTATTGCTCTTCGATTAAATAGAATTGCAAGCAATATAAAGGTTGTCATTATAAAAGCTCTTATGCATGAGATGCTTTGTCCTGAAATTAAGAAATATAAAAATGTTATGATTAATGAAACAACTGCTGCTGGTTTTCTTAAATCATATTGACCTTTTGTAAATGGTAGTAATAATAATCGTACAACAAAAAAGACTAATAGCGCAATTATACTCATATGCATACCAGATATTGATAAAAAATGAGCTAATCCTGACATTCGATAATTTTCATATAAATTCTCACTTATTGTTGCTCTATCACCAATAGTGATTGCATTAATAATTGCACCTTCATCTTTAGTTGTATTTTGTAAGACTTTGTTTTTTATAAATTCTCTTGTTTTAAATATAAGCTCGCTTAATTTGTTTTTTTCTTTTTGACAATCTTTTTCATAAACTGGACCTATTGAGTATCCGACACCAGATATTCCTTTATAAAAGTTTGTTCTATCATTATTATAATTTCCGATAGGATTTGGCGTTAGTGATGTTGGGAGTTTAGCAACAAGTTCTACACATTTTCCTTCTTTTAACCAATCGAGTTTTTGGTTTAAGCTTATTTTAAAATCACCTTTAAGTTCTTTTTCATAATTATTTACATTAGTTAATAATATTCTTTGACGGTTGTTTCGATTATAATCTAATACTTTAACTTCGCCGTTTAAATACGTAATTTGGCTTAAGTTGTGCTCTATTTTTTTGTTGCGATATAATGCGTCTGATTTAGCTACACATAACCCTAGCATAAATAACAAAGCATACGTTAATATCTTAAATGGTGCTTCTTTATTTTTGTATATGTATAAAAGAAATAGTATTGCCTCTAGATATATTACTACTAGCCATGATTCTACTTCGTATGGTATTACAAAGTAAAAAGCTGCACCAAATGCAAAACTGATAGCGTACCAAGTGATTAAACTTTCTGCTTCATTTTGGTAACATTCAGCTATGTATAATTTAAGGCGTAGTAGCTCCCTTTTTATCCACCACATAGGTTATTTTCTTTCTTTTATATTTTCTAAAATAATTTCTGCTGCTTTTTGACTTGGATTTAACTTTCCTACCCCTAATTTTATTTTTAGCTCTTCAAAGCCTTTTTTTTCTTTAATGTGGAGTTCTGATTTTTCATCCATTAGTTCATGGGAGAGTTTTAATATCTTGTTTTTATTACATTCTTCTTGGATGAGCTCAGGGATAATCTGTTTATCTAGCAAGATGTTGGTTAGGTTTATATATTTAATATTTGTAAAGTGTTTTGCAATCCAAGCTGTTAATTTGGGTACTTTATAACATACAATATGTGGTACATTTATTATCGCAAGCTCTAATGCTACGGTTCCTGATGCTGCGATAGCAAATTTGGCTAAGCGTGCAGCTTGATAGCGTTCTTTTTGAGTGTTTATAACTAATATATCGCTTTCAAACTCTTTAACCATTTCTTTTACTCGTTTTTCAACTGTTGAAACTGTGGGTAAAACAAATAGTAAATTATTGTTTTCTTTCTTTAACTCTTTTGCTGTTTCTAAAAAGGTTGGAAGCAAGTTTGCAACTTCATTATGGCGAGAGCCTGGAAGAATTAATGCTATTTCTTTATTTTCATTGATATTATATTTTTCTTTAAAATCGTCAGTTTTTGTTGTAAGCATTGAGCTCTCAATGGCTGGATGACCAATAAAATCTGCCTTTAGCTTATATGGTGTAAAATACTTTGGTTCATGAGGAAACAATGTTAATAGATGATCTATATATTTATACATTGTTTTAGCACGACGCTTTTTCCATGCCCATACTTGTGGAGCTACATAGTGCATTTGGAATGTTTTTATATTTTGTTTGCGTAAAGCCTTGTGTATTCTTGCAGAAAAGCTCCAACTATCTATCGTTATAACAATATCAGGTTTTTTAGATGTTATATCTTTTACTGTGTTTTTGATATGTCTTAACACTTTGGGAATGCTAGGTATTACCTCAACTAGTCCCATTATAGCTAAATCTGTAATATCAAAAAGAGATTTTAGCCCCTCTTTTTGCATATTATCGCCCCCAACGCCACAAAACTCTATTGTTTTATCTTTTTCCTTTAAGGCGCGCATTAATCTTGCGCCCAACATATCTCCAGATGGTTCTCCTGCTATTAAATATATTAACATATATCATACTCCGTTGGGGTTATACCTTTTATAAACATCTTGTATTTATTAGCAAGTTTTATAACTTCTTCTTGATTTACAATGAGTGTGTTTCCGGTGTGTACTGCAATTCCATTAAAACCTGCTTTATGAGCATTTTCAATTGTTCTTACACCAATTGTTGGCAAATCAACACGCATATCTTGCTCTGGCTTTCTTAATTTTACTAAAATTGGGGCCTTTCCTTTTCTTTTATAGTCTGCACATCTTATTATAAGTTTATCTGTACCTTCTATTCCTTCAACACCTAAGACTAATCCCTGTTGTATGACAACTGATTGACCAACATCTAGTTTACCTAAGGTTAAACCAACCTCTATCCCTCTTTTTATATCGTTTTCATCATCTTGGCTTGGTTTTTGCTTAGTTAAAACTCCCTCTGGCGCTAATAAATTGGGAACAACCTCTTGTATCCCAACAACTTTCATTTGTTCTTTTTCTATCTCTTTAACTAGTGCTCTTAAAATACCATCATCTCCTAGAGCTTTGGCGCCTAATTTGGCGAAAAATGCTGTTGTTCTTAAATCTGGAACTAAATCTGATAGTGTTGGGCGCTTTATGGTACCAATTAAGACGATTTCTTTAACACCTTCTTGTTTTAACATATTAAAACCTGTACCGGCTTGCCCTATTCTTATCCATTGATGATTAACATCTGAGGTAAAATATTCTTCGTTTGCATTATCTTTAATAGCTAAAGCAAAGTATGGACGCTCATTTTTTTGGCACCATTTGATTATTTTATCAGGAAGTTCCCCTCCACCACAAATTATACCAAGTTTTCTTTCTTTATTTAAGTTGATATCTACCATATTTTGCCTGCTAATGTTGTTTAATTCTCTATTTTTTCTAGCATAATTTAAAAAAAAAAGCAAAATATTAAAAAATATTATTGACAATTATTTTTTTTAATATTATATCTGTTTTACGTTGTAAGGCAACACTTATGTATCGCGAGGTAGAGCAGCCCGGTAGCTCGTCAGGCTCATAACCTGAAGGTCGTTGGTTCAAATCCTTCCCTCGCAACCAACAAAGCACCATAAAGGTGCTTTTTTTATTGTCTAATATGGACATACTAAATATATCGATGCTTCAAATGTCATTGCAGCAGTTTTATCACTCTTTATTGTATACATATAATATCCTTGGCGGTTCGTTGCCTTTTTTATCCACTCTTCAGCACCTTCTGGTATTTGTTCTTGTGTTTTAGGCATAAATAAATAAGCATATTTTTTATTTTCCTTACCCTTTTGAGCTAAGTTTAAAAATTCTTCATTATCAAAATCTACAAGTGTCCATACTTTATCTGCTAAGGCTAATTTATCTAAATAATTATGAATTATCCACGAATATTGGTTTCCTCCACCTAAAGCCCACCATATTTCAGCATCCTTAACAATATTTTCTGTTCTTTTATATTTATCATTTCCTCTTAGATAAAATGCTCTATTAGGGTAATTTATAATATAATATCCGTTTATTCCAACTATTAACCATAAAAAAATGTGTAGCTTGAATGGTTTGGCTTTTATTAGCTTTATAAATACAAAACCAAAATAGATAATTAAAATTGTTCCTATTGATAAAATTGGAGCAAAATATCGAATTTGATAGGTCGTCATATTGGGCATAATTAGTGATGATATAAAACCATATCCTATAAATGTGAGATATGACATTATTAAGATTTCTCTTTTATTTTCATCTAACACTGTCTTAGATAAAAAAACTAATATCAATGATATAGATAACAACATAATAGCAATATAGTTATTTATGAAAAAGGTATTAATAAATAATGGTAGTTGATTGGAAAGAATTTTTAATGGTTCTTTTATGTATTGACTTAATAATAATACTAATTGCCCTCCTCTTTCGCCTTTTGTTCCAACTGTTAACATTTCTGGATATATAAAATATGAAATCACAACAGATATTAACATTGCTAATGCATATTTGAATATTTTTTTATATCTTTTTTGTTTTAACAAGATAATGCTTCCTGTTAGTGTTAATATAAAGCAATATATAATGCTATAATAGTGAGTTAGAATTGTTAAACTTGATAAAATGCATATTATTAATAACATTTTCAAAGTATTTTCTTTATCATTTAACATAAACCTTAAAACCATATAAAATAGCATGGTTGAAGAAAGTATTTGCAATAAATACATTCTTATAAAAATAGATAAAAACATTATACTTTCAGTTAGCATAAATAACGAGATTGTGACTAGAGCTATTTCTTTATCGTTAAATACAAATATTGCTAGTTTATATAAACTAATTAGAAGAGTTAGTAAAATAATTACATTTAATATTATCCCTGGATATGGTGTAAACCCTGTGGAAAAAAAATTACTTATGGTGTGTAATAACACAAAATATAGCGGCATGTGGTTGTCATATTTTAGGTTATCCCACATTTTTGCATAAGTTGAATTTTGAGTTTGGGTTAAATAATTAATGAAAAAATCTTTTTTGAGTAGTTTATTATCTATTTCTGATGCATCTTTAAAAAGATATACTCCATTTTCACCATTTGCTAATCCGTATGAAAATAATTCATCTATATGGTAAACTTCTTTTTGACTGAAGTTGAATAATTGCACAAATATGGCTAATCCTAAAATTAGGAATAATCTAATCTTATATAATAAAGCATCATTTTTCATTGTATATTTCCTTATGGCTTTATTTAATTTAAAGTACTTATTCTTTTATGCAATGATGAAAAATATTTTATCCTAATTAATATTTTTTTAATTTTGACTTGGTTTAATTTTAGTAACTTAACAATGAAAGATTGATAATGAAAAAGGTTATTTTCTTTTTATTTCTTTTAGTTCCTGCTATTTCTTTTGCTGATATGAGTTGCAAAACAAACTCTATTGGAATAACAAGATGTAATGGTGATAACAATAGACATATTGTTGGTAGAAATACTTTTAACGGAAATTCTATTTATACTGATAATTATGGAAGAACAGTTAATAAGCGCACAAACTCACTTGGTGTTACCACATATAGTGACAATGAAGGAAATGTAACTAGTGCAAGGACAAACTCTCTTGGTGTTACGACTTATCAAGATAATAATGGAAATACATGGAAATCAAGAACAAACTCTCTTGGGTGGACTATTTTTCAAGACAACAATGGAAATACTACAAGATGTAAAACTAACTCACTTGGTGTTACAAGATGTAATTAAAAATAGGTCATGGTGCTTAAATTTTTTTTAGCATATTGCTCAATATCTTTTTTTCATTTCATTTTTTTCTTTTAATGAGATTTTGCACGTTTTTCAGCTTTTTTTATGTACTTTCTAGATTTGCATGCAATAAATTGCAATCTCTTTCAGGCTTCTATTCTAGTTTTCTAATATTACTTCCACACTAATTTAAGTTTTAAAATTGTATTTTTCGATATAATTTTATCATATTAATTATTTTGGGTGATATTATCTTTTATTTTTAAAAAAATCTTTTAATAGCTTGGAGGTTTCCTCACATTTTATACCGGATATTACTTCGGGTTTATGAAAACAGCTTGGTTGATTAAAGAATTTTACACCACTTTCTACCCCTCCTCCTTTAGGATTTGGAGCTCCATACACTAGCTTTTTTATTCTCATCATAGATATTGCTGTTGCACACATTGTGCATGGCTCTATTGTTACATACAATGTACAATCCCATAGTCTTTTTTGCTTTAAGATGGTAGATGCTTTATTCATAACCTTTATTTCAGCGTGTTCCAATGCGTTTTTACCATGTTCTGCTCTGTTATAAGCTTTGGCTATTATTTTATTATCTAACACTAAAACAGCACCTATTGGCACTTCGTCCCGTTTATAGGCTTTGATTGCCTCTTTTATGGCTAAATCCATAAAATATTCATCTGATAAAGGTTTAATTTTATCCATTAAGCTTTTTCTTTTCTTCATTTTTCTTTAATATTTCAAGATTGCGCTCTGTTGAAATTTTTTCTAAAATTGTTTTTACAACAGTATCAATTGCTGTTCCTTCAGAATAATCAGCAGGCAAGGCAAAATTTACACGCTTATCTTTTAATAATTTGATTGCTTTTTCTTTTTGTGGACTCTTTGGTTTATATACAGCAATAGCGTTACCACCTCTTGTTTTAACAAGCTTCATTGATGGAATATCTGTCATCCCGTCACCAAAGTAGATAATTCTAGGAAATGGTATGCGACGTTTTTCATCTTCCATATATTCATTTACTAGCTTATCATCTAGCTTCCCTAAACCTTTGTTTATTTTAGATAAATATTGCACTTTAGTTGAGTAGTTTACAACTCTTGCAGGCCAAACAGGTGTTCCATCTTCGCCAAATGCATAACTACAACCAAATACGTCTTTACAATATTTGCAAATTGATGCACCTTGCAATATTTCTTCATATCCTGATGATATAATATAGTGCTCTATTTGAAGACCTAGTTTTTTACCATATTCATTGATACGTTCAAACCACTCTTCCACACCTTTGTAATATTTTACAAGTGTTCCACAATATCTAAAGTTTTCTCTTGTTAGCTTAATACCCTTTTCTTTAGCTGTTTTCATAAAGTAATACATGCTGCCAGTTATTTGGTCTGCACAATTATCAATAGACCATTGGTTGGCTTTTTTCCAAAAGTTTTTGGGACTCATACCTAATTCTGGTATTAAAACATAGTCTTGCATATATGTTGTAGATAGGGTTTCATCAAAGTCATATACAAGTGCAACAATTGTATTTTTCATATCATCTCCACTCCTCAAATAAAATAAGCAATTAAAATATTATATATTATTGATTATTTTCTTTTTGATTACAATTTCCGATTAGCACTGCGCCTGGTTCAATAGCGATTGTTTTATATACAGAATCACCAATAAATTTAGCGCTTGATGCTATTGATAAATTTTCTACAACTAATGAACCATTAAGCTCGCCAAATAGTTCTAGAGTTTTAGCATTAATTTTACCGAGTACCGTTCCGGTTGGGCCGATAATTAACTCTTTGCAACTAATATCGCCTTCAAGCTTACCGTCTACATGGATTATATCTCCATCTGTTATATTACCAACAACCTTGGTTCCTGCGCTAATGATACATGGAACAATATTCTTTTCACCACGCATAAGCCTTGCAAGCTTTAAGAATAATACTCGTCTTAATTTTCTCATCTTTAATTCTCCTTTATTTTGCTTTCATAAAGACCATTGGATCCATTGGTACTCCCTCATATAATACTTCATAGTGCAAATGAGGGCCTGTTGAACGTCCGGTTGAACCAACCTCACCTATTGCTTGGTTTGCTTCAACTTTTTTGCCTTTATTTACATATATTGCGTTTAGATGCGCATATTTTGTTTTAAAACCATTACCATGATCTATTTCGACAACCTTTCCGTATCCAGTTGCCCAGCCTGATTTAGTGACAATACCTTCTGCCATTGTTCTTACTTTATTTCCTTTGTTTGACGCAAGGTCTATACCTTTGTGCTTTGCACTTTTGGAATTGAATGGGTCGGTACGTTTACCAAAATGAGATGATACCCAATATGACCATACTGGTTTTCCAAGTGGGACTTTTTTCATCACTTCATTATAATATACGTTATCATCTACTGTTTTAAATGTTTTAGATATTTGGCTTGCAAAATCTTCATTGTTATTAATAGCTAGACTATCTGGAACATATACTCCACCTTTGTTGTCTTTTTTTGAGTTTGCAAGTGGATTAAAATATTTACCACGCTTTTTTAATTCATTATTTACGGTGGTTATTGAAGATTTTATTTTATCTATCTCTTTGCCAGATAATGTTTCCATTCTTTTTAGAATATCTAGCTCAAATGATTGAAGCGAGGTTATTATTTCTTCTAGATGTTTTATTTTTTCTTCTAGTAATTTCTTTTCTTCTATAGCTAAATCTTTGTGTAATAATGCATTACGTAGTGCGTGTTTTTCATCAACTTCTTTTTCGTCTATCCAGTCTTCTCTGGCTGATATTTTCTTTATCTTTTCTTCTATAACTTGTGCTTTTTTGATATATTCATCAATACTATCTGCGTTATCGCTAGCTTTTCCAATGTTTTCTACCAAGCCTGTTATGTTTTTATGAACAGTAACAAAGTCACTCATTAAGTCAACATAAGCATCTCTTGTTTCATCTAATTTTTGTTCTTGATATGTGATAATTTTGTCTGATACGCTATACATTTGATAAGAATACCCAGTCCACAAACCAACAATTATCATTGAAATAAAAACTCCCCATTGTAATTTTGATGAGAGCTTAAATATTTTCATACGGCCATTTGAACGGATAATAAATTCCTTTTCAGAAAATAGCTTAGTACTTTCTGTTGGCTGATAATTGGTTATTGGGCGCCTTTTGAGGCGTTTTTTATATCTCTTTATCAATTATAGTTCCTATAAAATAAACAAAGATTACATTCTATAATAAAATGCATCTTTAGTTTAATAACAGAAAAATTATAAATTACAATTAAAATTTAGCGCTTATCAATATCTTTATCTAAAATGATATATTCGTTATTACCTACCATATTTAATACAATTCTTGCTCTTTCTTCTAAATAATCTAAATCAAGAGACTCTTCTGATAACATGGATACTTTGTACTCTAAATCTTTTTTGATTGATTGATATCTTGCTCTTTCTTGTTCTGCTTGCTCTACTTTATTTTTTAGGTACATATATTTAAATATACCTCTATCGCCTTTGATAGCGTTGATTGTAAAATAAAAAGAAAATACACCTAATACAATAAACAAACCTGACTTTTTTATTTTTTCAAAAAAATTATTAAATGTTTCCATTGTGATGTTTTTCCTAATACTGTTACCTTAATGCCCTATTAGATACATACTTTGGTTAATTTTTAGTATAATAATAAACTTTTTTTGTTTTTTTGCATCTTTAAAAAAACTGAAAATATATTAGATATTACAACAGCTTAAAGAAGGTATTGTATAATGGATTGGATTTTATTTAGTTTTATTTATGCTATTTTTAATGCAATATATGTTAATTATAATGAAAAACACCATTTTAATGGATACGTTTTAGGAATCGTTCGTGGATTTGGTATTTCTTTTTTGTTATTTCCTCTTATATTTACTACAAATATGAATTTAAGTCTTAATATGTTTTTAATTCTTGTTTTCCAAGGTGTTTTAATTGGTTTTTATGATAGTCATATCTTTTTTGCTTCATCTATTTATGGTGGACATACAACATCTGGATTTATGTCGCTTTCTGTTATAATAACCCTTATTTTATGGTGGAGTATTAGATTTAATGATTTAGAAGAACTACTAAATGAAGAGCATAGAATTTTATCCTTGTGTCTTATTGTGGCAGGAATTACTATTTCTTATTGGCAAATGATGAAAGTACATATAGTAAAGAAAGCAGAAAGTTATCTTTATTCTTCTGTTTTTGCTCTTGCTTTTATGAGTATTACGACTAGATATATTGCCCTTTTTAATACTAATATATATGATGGAATCATTTATTATCTTGTGGTATCTTGTTTTGTTAGTGGTGTATATAACTATATAATGTATTTAATTGATTTATTTTATTTAAAATCTCAAAATAAAACAAAAAATATACCTTTTATATCTCAAATTTGGGTTGTTATTTTTAGTATGATTTTAATTGCTGCAAAATCTATTGCATTAAGAGAGGCCTACAACCCGTGTTATGTGGTGGCGTTACTTCTTATCTCTCCTCTTTTAGCTGACTTAATAAAATATAAGCGTATTAATCTTAACTACAACACTTTTATTTTTTTAAGTTTTTTAGTTTTGTTAATATTATTTAGCACTAATAATTAATCTTCTTTTATTGAGCTTGTAATTGCTCCCAAAAGAGATATTAGATACTCTTTACTATTAAGCGATAACGTTTTCTCATCATCTTTTTTTAGCTTAGGCAATATCTTAAGTGGTGTAACTAATCTATATAAACTAGAAACCTCTGTTTTCCCTTTATAATTACTGCCTATTGGGGAATTATATATATTTACAGGAAACCCCTCTTTATCAGAGATTTTATTCATCATTTTTATTATTTTATCATTTACTTTGTTAGAGTTATCTGATGCAAAGAAGAAGCTTTTAAATACTTTGGGATGAGCTTGCCAGTATGCTCTTGTTACTTCTAATAAATTAACAGTGTCACCTAAATCAGGGTGGTAGGCATGAGGTGATGTCTTTTGAATTTCTTTATTTGCTGATAGATGTATTACATGTTCTATTTCTATATTATTACTATCGGCTGATGAGAAAATGGAAGCAAGAAATGATATATCACTTAAATCGCCAAAACAAAACTGAATATCGTGTTTTGAAAACGATTTATTAGTCACAGGAAGAGCTGTATTAACTTTAATATTATGTGTTTTTAAGACATCTGGTGAAAAAATATCATCAACCTCGCCTAGTGCTAAAACTTTTTTGCCATTTGCAACGAGTTTTAATAAAACTTGTTGCCCTATTTTACCTGCGGCTCCTGTTACTAAACAAACTTTTTGTGAACTCATATTCCACCTCATTACTTTATACTTGTTATATGGTGGAACTAAATTCATTTTTTGTCAATTATTTTTTATTGTTTTGTTATGTTTAAATTAACTCAAACATCTCTTTACCTACCCCACACAGAGGACAGCGCCAATCATCACTTAAATCTTCAAAAGCAATATTACCGTCATATTCATAATGACATATTGTGCAGGTCCATTTTTTATTTATATCTAAAGTTTTTGAGCCTTTTTCACGTGGTGCTGTTTTTAATTTACATATTGTATTTTCATTAAATGCTTGATAACACAATGGTTTTAAGACTTCTCTATAATGTTTATATGTTAAAGGAGAGCCTTCTTTTATATCGTAGCTTTCGATTATTTCTGCAATAAAAAGTGTGTTATGAGGATAAACTATTTTATTTTCAACTTTAGCTCTTAGTTTTGCTATTGCATTATCGATATACGGCAAGCCTTTTATTTCTTTATATTCTATTTGCTCCCATTTTTTTATATTTTGACCACTTTGAAAACCAAAGTTTGCAATAATGAATGGCTCTGTTTCTTTTGATAACACACTTATTGAAAATTCTTTTGTTTTATCAATACATGATTTTGTATGAGAATGATTCATCATTGATAGCATAACAAGTGGAGGATTTGCTGAAATTTGTGTCAAAGCATCAACTAGTGATCCTGCATAATGTGGTTTATTGCATGCACCGATTATATATAATCCATTTGTAAATGTGTATAATGCCTCTTGCATATTTCCTCCTTTGTTATGGTTTTAAATAAGAATAGTTTTTCTTGTTTCAAGCTTTTAATTAAAGTGTTATAATTTTTTAAAATTATATTTACTTTATTTTAGATTAAGCTACCCTTTATTTATTATTAGATAGGAGTTGTTTTATGAAAAGAATCTTCGTTTTATTGGCTTTTTTTGTTTTTCTTAGTGCTTGTCATGTTGGGCAACTAACTACGCTTTATACAGATAAAACATCTTATGAAAAAGATGGAGTTAGATATGATGCTCATGACAAACCAATCACGGGGGTTTATCATTTATATTCTAAAACAATGAGACTAAAAGAAGAAAGACATTATGTTAATGGTTTAATAAATGGTATATACCTTGTTTATAATAACAAAGGAAAGATTGTGCTTAACGCTCAATATATAGACGGACTTCCACATGGTAAAGTTGTTTTGTATTTTGATAATGGAAAAGAACAAGAAGTTAGTTATTACGATAAAGGTAAACTTGTTGGAGGTCGGATTTTTTATTATAAAAATGGCAATATATTAAGAAAAGAAAGCTATAAAAAAGGTAAAAAGAATGGTGTTATTGAGGAATATTTTGACACAGGAGCTGTTAAATATTCTATTACATTTAGCAAAGGGGTGCAAAATGGACCAGCAAGATTTTATACAAAAGCTAATAATCTAACTAGTTATTCTGAATTTGTTAAAGGTAAATGCAATGGTGACACACAAAGCTTTTATAAAGATGGAAAGCCTAAAGTTTTAGCAAAATGCTTAAATGGTAGATTACATGGTAAAGCTAAATACTTTGATAAAAAAGGAAATCTTACTAATATTATAACTTATGATATGGGTAATGAGATTAGTAATATAAAATTTTAATAAGCTGTAATTTATACATTATAGCTTATTAATCTTATAGTTATTTTGTTATATTTATCTTAAAGTTAGTATATAGGATTTAACTTATTGATTTTTGCTTTTAAATCAATATCTTTAAACTCTTCTATAAGGGTGTTACGATATTCTTCTGCCCAAGCAACCATTGATTCTATAACTGGTTTTAAGTTATACCCAATAGCTGTTAAGGTATAGTCAACACGTGGAGGAATCTCTGCATAAACATGGCGAATTAGAATACCATTTTCTTCTAACATTCTAAGATTTGATGTTAAAACTTTTTGAGTTATATCGCCTAGCTCCTTTTTGAGCTCACCAAAACGTTTGGTACCATCCATCAAGCATTCTATAATTTGCATTTTCCAACGGTCACCAAGCATTTTTATTGTTGTTTCTGCTAAATTTTTAGAAACATTTTCCATTTTATTACCCTTATTTATGTTATTATAGTTTGTATTTAATATGATTTTTATTTTATTGACAAGGATATTATCAATTTAATCAAAAGTTTTTTTAAGTGATTTATGTTGATATATTTAGTTAGATATTGAAGTATCAAGATATGTTTTGTATCATCTTTTATGGATTTAGTATTTATAAGGTTTAGATATGAAAAAACTTTGTTATTCATCTGATTTATATTATATTAGAGTAAGCGACCTTTTGGCGCTTGATGATGCCGAGGTAAATATTGGTAATAGTAAAGATTTAGAAGCTGGTATTTTAGTTAATAAAGATACATGTAAGCTTTGTTTTAATAGGGATTATCTTTTGCAAAAGGATAAAAATGATTTTGTTAAAACAAGAGTTTTTTATTATTCTTATCCTCTTTTTATTGGCTTTTTAATTAATTTTGTTAAGAAATTTAAGCGTAAATCTTGGGTTATGAATGATATGAGTTTTAGAGTTTTGTTTGATGAGCTTATAGATGCTAACTTAACAAGATGTGATAGAACTAGAGAAAATGCTTATGATTGGACTAGCAAACGATGGAGAATGAGTCGTGAGCAGGCAAATAAGAGATATAATGATTTGTATAAATCATTAAAAGAGAATGGATATGATGAAAAATATCCAATGATTGTTTTGATTAATAGAAAACTTGGTGTTAAAGATCAAATTTATCAAGGACATCACAGAATTGGTATATGTAAAGAGGTTGGGATTAAAGAGGTTAATATATGCTTTGGCTTAAACCCTATGTCGTTTGATTTTTTAAGACTATTTACTAAAAAAAGATAAAATATTTGTTTTAGATGATAAAATTAAAGCGCCTTAAGACAAAGGCGCTTTTTTATTAATTTAATTATTTATTTTGAGCTTTCACCCATTTGTGTTCCCATTTTAACAATAGTTTCGGGCTTTAAGCCTTTTGCTAGTTTTACTTTTTTATTTTCAAACACACAAATTACAGTACTTCCTAGCATAAACTTGCCTAATTCTTGACCTTTTTCAATAACTATATTGTCTTTTGTATAGTCGTATATTGTTATTTCTTTTCCACATTTTGGAGCAACTGTTCCTGCAAATACTGTTGCAATACTTGCAACGATTGTTGCGCCTACTAATACAACAGCAAAACGCCCTATTGTATCGTTATTAAAAAAGCAAATTACTCTTTCGTTTCTTGCAAAAAGATTATCTACATTGTTAGCAGTTAAAGGGTTTACAGAGAATAAATCACCAGGAACAAATACCATTTTTTCTAATTTACCAGTATATGGCATGTGCACTCTATGATAATCTTTAGGAGAAAGATAAATTGTTATAAATGTTCCATTTTCAAATGATTTTGTATCGTTTGGATTTCCGCCTAATAGTTTTTCTAAGCTATAATAATGCCCTTTGGCTTGGAGCATTGCATCTTTATAAATATCTCCTAATTGGCTAACAGCTCCATCCACAGGCATCGCTAATGATTTAGGTTCAGATATGATTGTTCTTGCTCCTTTTTTTAGTTCACGTGTGAAAAACTCATTAAAAGTTTTGAATTTTGTAGTATCTTGTATTTTAGCTTCTTTCATATCTATTTGATAATGCTTTATAAACATATCAATTAGAAAGGTTGTAAACTTGCCTAAAGGTTGTGAGGCTAAAGCGCCTACAGTGCGTGATAAAAACGTTTTTGGTAGAAAATATTGTACTTTTACTTTAAGATTGTCCGTAAATGAGGTCATTTTATACTCCCTTTAATAATATTAGGATTGTAAAATAACAATTCTTGTCTTTAATGTCAATGAAATTAAACAAAAAAAACTCCACCATTTGAGGTGGAGTTCTTTTTTTATATATAGTCTGCTTTGGATGAATGAAATGTTCTTGTTTGACCATTTTTTGATGTTAATGTTAGAGTATAGTTGTCATCGGTATATTCTTCTATATAGCTATCCATTTTCGAACAATATTTTCCGTTAACAATATTTTTCCAACCAATAACTTTACAGGTGATTGCATCTATTGCTGAAAGCAATGTGTTATTCTCGGCGTACCAATATATAACACTTGATGTATCAACAGCTCTTGCTAATCTGTAATTGTTTTCACCTGATTTTATGGCGACAGAGTTAAATCCGGAATAACCACTTTGTGTATATGTGAAGATTGTTGGAAAATCTTCTTCATAATCACATACCCCCCAGTCGTATCCTTTCTCATAACGTATTACAATACATTTTTTTGTTGTATTATTTTGAACGTCAAAGATTGCGCTCACATGGTGTGATATTATCCTACCATGGGTTGGATATGTTGGTGATGGAGGAGTTGGAGTTGGCTCTTCTTGTCTTAACTCTAGTGTTGTTATTACATCTTTATCGAATGTTTGAGAGGCGATAGAAAAAGTTGCAATAGTTTTATTTATTGCTGTTGTATCGTTTTCTATAGTTAATTCATTATAAGATGTAAAATGAGTATCCAAATCAAACTCAAAGGTTTTACCCCATATATAACAACTAATTATGTAATTCGAATAGGTAAATTCATCAAAAAAGCTATCTGTACCATTAGTGTAGATGTGCTTTTCAGATATAATATTCTCTGATATACACCAATTTTCTTTACATAAATCTCTTGTTACAAGAGGGGCTTTCTCTTTTTTGAGGGTGAAATTGAAATTATCTACGCTAATTGTTTTATTAGATGATGATGTAAAGCTTATCTCCAAAGGATCAGTTATATATCTTTCTTTGCGCTCTCCTTTGTTTTTCCATACATCTATTTTTTCTATATATAAAACAATGCTATTAGATGTTATCCAATCACATCCTTGCTTGAAAGTTGTTTCGATAAGAGTGTCATTCCTGTCTTGAGCTGATGAGTGTTTTGTATATTCAATAGTTAGATTTTCACTGCCCTTTTGGTTTAAGTTGGTAACTTCCCAATTAAACTTAAAGTTTAGCTCAACAAAATACAAGCCCTCAATAAATGTATCTTCTTTAATGCTTGATGATACAAAATCTATAGAGGTTATGCTCATTGTTGGCATTGCAAATGATGATGTTTCATTTTCTAATATGAATGTTTCAAACATTATATCTGCACATACAGTTTGCGTGTCGCTAAAGGTAAACTCTTTAGTAAATGTGGTAACTATTGGGTTCATACCTCGGGTGTCTTTTGATGTTTGGCTATCTTCTAAAACAGGTGTTAGAGAAGATGCATCATCAAACATAATGGTGTCTTTTTTAGGATAAACCCTAACATTTGCATTTGGGCGTAAAACCAGACCTCTATTACCATAGTTAACTCTTAGTATCTGCGCATTTTCAAAAATGACTGTATCACCTTTGATGGTTGAGCTCCACTCTTGACGATAATCTTTTACAGCACCTTCAAATGCGGTAAAATTTGTTGTTTCTTTTGCACAACTTGATAACACACTCATGAATATGCCTATACCTAGTACAAGCATAAACCATTTAACTATCTTTTTCATATATATGATATTTTTTTTGCAAGATTATTTATAAAAATATTACAATATAATTTTTTGATTAAAATAATAAATTTAGCACTTTTAATTTAACAAAAAAAAAATAAATTGCAAGCTTTTTGTCTTATTATTTGTCCATTTATAGTTGACTTTTTATTTTTTTAGGAATAAAAGACTATAAACACTAAAATTATGATGATATGAATTATGATGAAATTAAGGGGGTACTTTTAGATGATTCTAAGAGGCTCGCGTCGAAAGAAGCAAAGGATATTATTTTTTGCTGGAAAAGAGATCATGGTTTGCTAGAAAAACTGTTAAGTGATGATGATTGTACATGCACTTTGAGAGTGTATGATAGCTATTCAAGTGATGACAATGCTCATTACTTTATCGAGTCAAATGTTAGGTTTGTTTCTGAAAAAATTGCTCTTAAGTTTTTGGAGGCACAAAACGACATTGTTTCTGCTGACTTTATTGATATTGTGTCAGCTATTGCCTTTAAAGATGAGGAGGAAAGCCCAGTTGTTTTTGCCTGGCCTTTTCTTTCAGAGCGCTCTTTGGAATGCTTAACTTATGGAGTTATAAAGCATCTCATTGCTAACAATTTCTTTGTATTTGATTTTTCATCAGATACTGAAGGCGATATTTTTGCTTGTTTTGTTAATATTGTTTCTGATGACATGTATCTAACAGAACTTTTGGCTGTTAATAGCTTTAATATTACTTCGTATGTATCTAACTCTAAGTTTGTAGATCAAATGGAGTTATCGGGAGCTATTGCACTTTATGCTTATTCATCTCATGGATTTAGCAATGATTCAACAGATTATGGCATCTACCGAAAATTATTTATTAGGTATATGTCTTTTGTTCTTAATACAGTTGAGACTGTTAAAAGAACATGTGCAAGTCAAGAAATGAAATCTAGCAACGGAAGGCTAAGTTAAAAAAAGTCGGGTAATACCCGACTTTTTTTATTCTTGTACTTCAAAGGCACAATATATATCTTTGCTAATCGAGGTTCTATTTAAGACTGTTGTTAGCCCTTTTGAAGTGATTGCGGCAAACTTTGGAATATAAACGTTTTTTACATTTGGATTATTCATCGCTTCTTCTAGTTCGCTTAATGTTCCAACCTCTTTATTTCCTTTTAGGTTTTGAACAACAATTTCTTCACCTTCTTTGTTAAGGTTATAAACTTTGTTACCACCAATAATTGTATAATCTCTTGCCATTATGGTTTTTAATATAATGGTTTCGATTTGGTCTTTATTAAACCCTTTAGTCATTACCCATACCTCCTATATTTCTTCTCATAAGCATAGATGGTTCAAGCTTTTGCTCTGTTTTGTATTTTTCGTTTGATAAAAGAACTACATTACCATTTGTTTCTCCACCAAAGCTAGTAGATGAATCGCTTGTGAAAATTGATAAGAATGTTGCAACAGAATTTTCATCATAACTAATATTTGCAAGACTCTGATTTACCCTTAGCATTACACTATTTAATAATTCACTTATATCTACATCGCTATTATAAATTTGTCTTTTTAGAAAGTTTGCGATTGCTTCATAGTCATTTGTTTCTGCTTTATTATAATTAACAAATACAATGCTAGCATCTTTTAGTTTTGCTCTATCGTCACCACTTGGTTCAAAATCTGCAAGAATAACTGTTTCGCCGTTTTTTTTGTTATATATAATATAAGCCTTACCTAAATCACCATTTTCTTGTCCTTGGCTATTATTTACCATAACACATGTTGTAAAGAATTCTGAGTCACATCCATTAGCAATTTTTTTAGATCTCTCAGGAGCGCCGCTTGCATCTTCTGTTATTTCAACATGTTCTGCTTCGAGTTTTTTCATATTATACTCACGAAGCTGTTTAATTATTAAGCTATCGATAAATTGTTCACTTGTAATTAATGAATTAGGGTTAACATTCTCTGTATTACCATCTAGTGAAGTAGTGTGAACTATTAAAATAGGCTCATCAGGACAGGCTTTCATATCATGGTTTGGAATTGCTATGTTATTGCTTATCTCCTCATTATTGATATTTGTGCTAAGCAATGCTATCGCCTCCTCTAGTATATCATCATCAATAATATCTTCAGAAGTTAAACCTTGTTTATTATATATTTTTTGGATTGAAGATGTGATAACTTCTTTTATATTTGCAAAGTTATGTGATGGAAAATCATCTTCTCTTGCATTATAAAGTTTTTCAACACTATCTTCACCAACATATCCTGCTGATGCAAATTTATTTCTTTTTGCAATATCTTGTATGCCCTCAGCTAATGTTTGAACGGCCTCTGCGTCTTCTTTATATGTTGCAACATCATCTAGATAATCGTTGATTGTTGTTGGTTTAATTAAGTCTATTACTCTTTCAACAACTGTATAATCAAGAGATGAACCTCGTGTATACATTCTATTTTTTTGACGAGCTTTTATTCTTTTATTTAACTTTTCTTGTGTTGTTATTTGACGCTCTTCATCTGTTTTAGAAGATGCTGACTTTCTTCTCCCCTTAAAAGGAGATTTGTGTTCTGTCTCTGTTGCTTCAATTTTTCTATCACTTTCTGAGCGTTGAATAAGCTTAAATACATAACGAAGGTCTAAAAGAGCTCTGTTTGTTAAATAATCTCTATATTTTTGGGGCAATGCTTCGTTTTGAGAAGCCTCTTTTGCAAATTCCCTTGCCTCATATACAAAGTTTGCTATATGTTCAGCTACTCTAAGAGTTCTATCAATATGTTTAATATTGAATAGTTCTTCTTCAGGAATTTGTTTTTTCTCTTCGGCGCTTAACCCTATAGTTCTCATATCTAGTAAAATTTCTGATAACTCTTGTGGGTGGTTATCATAATATTCTGGATCTGTTATATAAACATAATATGCAGGAACGCCTGTTAAATGTTTTAGTGTACGAGAAAAGAAGTCAGCCTTTGATGGATTTGGAATTTTACAAATATCAATATTTGCACCTTCACGAGAAATCATAGGTTTTGTGAGTTCTTTTGCACTTGTACCCATATCATCTGTTGCTTCGTTACATGTTGAAAAACAGAAAAATACAGGTGGAAGTTCTTTACGTTTTAATGTGAAAGGAATATCATCTTCACCTTTTAAGGTTATTTTTGGAGTACCTTGCTCTGATAAAAACGATTTAATTTGAAGCCATGCATCAACTTGAGGAATACGATTACTTTCATCGAGGATAACAATACGACCATAGTTTGGATCTTCTTGATCTGATAATGCTTGTAATAAAGGACCATTTGATGTTGCAAAACCTACATTATTTTGGTTTTCTTTATATTCTATTCCTTCCATAGACATTACTTTATCACAAACACCTTCAATATATGAGCTATTTTTAACTTTTGCAAGAGCTCCTACCCAGTCAATAGCGACTATTTTTTGTCCTTCTCTTTCTTCTATACTAACAGCGTCTTCTAGCATTTTTTGTAAGTATTCAATCGTTTCGGGAAGTAGCTCTTTTCCTTCTTTATTAATTATTTTCAAGTGCGAGTCTATTTGTCTTGTTTTATCTTTTTGCCCTACGTTAAAAGTTGTTGTACGATATAATTCATCTGGGTTATCTAAACTTTCACAGTTTACGACAAATGCTCCTAATGGATGCATTAGCTCACCAAAAGCTTTTGCCATAAAGGTTTTACCAGAACCAGGGCTACCCTCTATTGTATAACCATAGCTTTTATCGTTTCCGCTTCTTGATGTATCAAAACGATATATCATCTCAGTCATAGGCTCCATCATAGATGGGTCTGAGATAACTCTTCTTAAAAATCTTCCATAAAACTGCTCGGTAGTATCTTCGCGCATTGTTGGAAGGAAGACAGACTCTTCTTCTGAGGCTATCCATTTTATTCCTTGCCTAGTAAATATTGGAATTGGATACTCTTCTGTTCCTAATTGATGGTATTTTATTTCTCTCATTTTAATCTCCTCTTTTTTTTTATTATTATACTATTTTTTTATCCCTTTGTCAAATACACCATTATTAACTTTACATTTCTAATACATCTTCAATTAATTTTTTCTTAACTCTATTAGTTGTTTTTTCTTTAACTTCGCTAAATTTCAACCTCTTTTGTAGCATTTCTATTATTTTTTTACTTACTGTTTCTTTTATTCCTTCTGCAGTTGTTCCTCCAAATACATTATTAACATAGTCTATTTGGGTTGAACCTTTGCTTTTCATTTCATCAATAAGTGGTCTTGTGTAGTTATTCCAACCGTGATCTATAAAGAAACTATCAAAGGTAATGTCTGGATTATTTTCTAAAATATTTCTGATATAACCATTAACATCTTTATTGCGATAGTCGTTATTACCTCCATCTGTTATACTAAATATGTGTGTAAAACCACTTGTTTTGTTAGGTTTTTTACCAAGATTTTCAGCAACATCTTCTAAACATCTCTTTATGGCTGGAGATAAATGGTCGTTACATCCTGTTCCATCTGATCTTTTAGCTGCTGATATGTTTTCTGCAATTTCTTTTGTTGACATCCCTGGTTTTGCAATTGTATATGGTGTTGGATCACCCATCATATAAATATATACGTTTACCTCTTTGATGCTTTTTACTGCCTCATATAAAATACAAGCTGTTGCAAGAGCATTATCAAATGGACCACCACACATTGAGCCAGAGCCATCAATTAAAATACAAAAATTACTTTCTTCTATTATGGTTTCCTTTATTACCTCATCTTCTGAAACAGATATTTCTGTATCAAAACGCTGTAAATCTTTTTTAGTAATTTTAGGATCACGTTTTTGAATTTTCTCCAATAACCTTTTGTGTCTTTCTTTATCAAGAGTTGTTGCGCCCTGAATTGGTAATACTGTTTTTAATGTTTTACTGTGAGCATGCCCTCTTCTTATGCTATCACGTTTTTTTTGTTTTATAATTTCTGTAATAATTCGCTTAGCACTAGCAATTGGCTCTTTATACTGAGCTACATATTTTTGATAATCATCATATGAGCCCTCAAGCAACTTTCTTACATATTCGCTACTTTCTCTATTTGGATTTTGCATTTGAGTTATATCTATAAGTATTGGTTCTGTTCTTTTAGGCATAAAATCACTAAAATCATCCACACCTTCAGATGAAGGTTCACTATCATTTGTGTCTTGAGAATCACTATTTTCACCTCTATTGCCAAGCTCTTCCTTAGTCATTTCTCTTTTAGCCTCTTCGCCTAGCTTTCCTATTTCTTCAGCTTTTTCAATCATTTCTTTTATTTCTTCTTCGGTAAACTCTTTTGATTTCTCGTTTGGAGTTGTATCAAAGGTTGAAGCAGAAGGATAACCATCTTCTGTTTCTAGTTCTTGTTCATTACCATTGCCTGTACCTGATTTATTTTCTTGCTCTTGTTCTTGCTTCTCACCTTTGCTACTACCTTCTCCATTTTCTTGTTCTTCTTGAGTGGTATCGTTGTTGTTACTATTATTTCCTTGATTTTGTCCACCATCTCCTTCTTGATCTTGGCTTTGCTCTTCTTGGTTGTCTGGATTATGAGAATCTCCTTCTTTGCCTTCTTGAGGACTTTGATCTTGATTTGATCCACTACTTTGATTTGAGCTACCTCTTTCGCCTTGATCCCCTCCTGATTGAGGTGTACTACTTCCATTTTGTCTTTGTTGTTCCGCTTGATCTAACATTCTTTCAGCAGACTTTTCAGCCTCTTTATAAATTTCTTCCATATGGTGAGCGACAAATTTATCAAAGAACTCATCAGCCATTTTAGCTCTTTTTTGGCTTAAACGTGTCATTCGTTTTTCATACAACCCTTCATTAATAGTTCTTAAAGAATTTGATGGTTGACTTGCCTCAAATTCATTGCAAATACGTCTTATTTCATCAAAACTTTCATCAGCGGTCATTTTGACGCCATCACTATCAACACCATCTAAAAGCTCTGGAAATAGATTTATTCTATGCCAATCTTGATATGAATGATTTATAACCAATTCATTATTAGCAAAAAAGCTGTTTCTTGCAATTGCTTTAACATGAGCGATACGAGCTTGGGCACTTTGTGATATCTCTTGTTTAAAATCTGATATTTTTCTGGGAGATAAAAACTTTTCTCCGACATTTATTATTGTTTCTAACTCATTTAGGTGTGCTTTATCATAATCACCACCAACATTTACGGCGCGACGGTTAGCATACATATTTTCTAATTCATCTAAAAACCTAAATCTGTATTGATATTCTGCTTGTAATCTTGCTGCCTCTTTGGCTACTTTTAACCATTCATCCTTTGCATTTTTTTTGGCTAAATCCCTCATTTGTTCTTGTAATTCTTTTACTCTTTTATCTATAACCTCCATTTTTGGAGTTTGTAATGTTTGTGTCCCTTTAGAGTGAGCTATTTCGTGGTTTATGGCTGTTGCTGAGGCATCTGTTCCACAAACAAGTGTCCATAGCATATCATCTACAATTATGTTTTCGCTTGGAATAAAACAATAGCTTATATTAGGATATCCATGCTCTGAATATACAATTTTAGTCTTTTTATTTGCTTCTGCCACGCTTATAATATATGCATGCTTTTTTAATTCTTTTTGCATATATGATGATTTTTCTATTCTTTTCCATATTGTTGTTTGAGATATCTTTCCTGTTCTATGTTTAGCATCCCAAGTGTTGCCAATTTCCCTATGGGTTGCATAGTAACCAAGAACCATCCCCCAAAATAGCATTGACTCTTCGCTATCTAAAGTTAGGGGTTTTTTGATATCACCAGTTTTTATAAAATGTTCAAAATTTTCTCTATGAGTGGCAAATATTTCTTTTTTCTCATTTGTATCAAACAACTCCTCAAGCTCATTAAATAAATCTTCTAGCTTTTCTATACTAAAATTCTCTTTAGCTCTTGGTGATAAAAACGCCTCAGAAAACTGTACTCTGATTCTGTTTAATGGACGGGCTACAATACTTTCCACATGGCGTATTTGGGCTTCTTGTTCTCTTTGTTGGTTTTCTTTTGATGATACTATCATATTTTTCTCCCTTTTGATTATTCTAGCATATTTGTAAAGTTATTACAAGATTTTTTTGATTTTATTAATGGGGGTTGTTTTGTTTAATGCTTGACTTGAGCTTTTAAGTATTGTTATTTGTATTTAAACGTTTTTTTGAGGGTAGTATGTTTTGTCGTTTTCCAATTATAAGCTCCTTTTTTATAATTTTATTATTTTATTTTTCTACGCTTTTAGGTATTTCTTTAGGATTTGATGTACAAAAGGCTAACTTTTTATTATTTATTTTATCTATTTTAGGATTTAATATTTTTAATATTGAGAAAAAAAACATATTAGCACCTCTATTAATTGGATTAATTGCTTTTGTTTGTTCATTATTATTAAAGGAAAATATATATTTATTATATTTACTTTTGATGTTTATGTTTTCTGTTTTGTATTTTATAGATAGAAAAAATGATATTGAACTCGGTAAGTTTGTTATTGCATTTGCTTTATTTTTCAATCTTTCATTTATAACATGCACAAATCTTCAAGCTGTCCAATATGATTTTTTGTCATGCTATAACTATATTGAATATATAATTGAAAATAATTTTATGTTTTGGAACGAAAATCCACTACATACTCGCCCCAGCTATTCATCCTACCACCCTATTTTACATTTTTTTATTGCAGGATTGGTGCGTAAATTTGGAATTATTACTACATTGTCTAATGAGGCAAGCGATGAAGCTATGCAAGTTATTTTTCTTAGCTATATGTTTTTATTTTATGTTGTTTCAGCTAAAATATTAAGGACACTTAATGTTAATGGTATATCTTATGTTGCACTAGTTTCTTTTATAGCATTCTTCCCAATATTCAATGCATTAGGAGGATATATTAACAATGATGCATTATTGCTCCCTTTACAAGCATTAGTAATCTTAAACTCTATTTTGTATTTTAAAACGGATACATCTAAATATTTGTATTACATAGCTATTTATGCAACTCTTGCTTGTTTAACCAAGCTTTCTGGTATTTTAGTCTTAGGTGGAACTGGTTTTATATTTTTAGTAAAATTGTATCAAAAAAGGGATAAAAATACATTTAGATATATTTTTATTGCATCTTTATTGATTTTAATTGGTATTTCTATTTGGCCTTTATATCAGCGTTTTGTTTTAGGAGTTGACTTTTCTTTTGTCCCTCCTCAAGAGCATTTAAGTCTTGTTAAATATTCTATGTTTGAAAGGTTTAATCCACTTAAAATATTTACATACACGCAAATCTTTTACAATGATTTTGGAATAAATCTTTTTGAAACAATGACTAAGACTGCCTTGTTTGGCCAATGGGACTTTACTATAAAAATAAAGTACAATATGTGGCTTATATTTCTTGTTATGAATTTGTATAAGGTTATTATTTTTAGCGTAATTGTTTTGGGTGGATGGATATTTATTATTGAGCGTAAAAATATATTAACTTTGTTTACTTTTATATTATTTTTAAGTGTTATCGCCGGGCAAATCGCTTTTAGTCTAAAGCATCCATATATGTGTAATCAAGACTTTAGATATGTTGCAATACTTGTTCTTATTATGGCGATGATACTTGGCCTTGCCTTTAATAAATTAAATTATAAGCTAAAAACGATACTTAGTGTTATTATTTTAATTTTTGGCTTAAGTTCCTTATTTATATGGTGGTTTGTAACAATTTAGTCTTTATTTAGTGGATAATATCCTCTATTTATTGAATAATTTTAGCTTTTATATATTCTCTTTATTAATATAAAAGGAGTTTTAGTATGTGGCAACCTGTTTTGATGATTAATGGTTTTATTGTGTTTGTACTTGGTATTACAATGTTTATACCAGCTTTTTGCCATTTTTATTATATGGGAACTCCTGACTATATTTTTATTCAAAGTGGTATAACTTCAATGTTTATTGGTGGCCTCTTATTTTTTGCTAACTTTGGTAAATTTGAAAAAATATCGATATTACAAGGTTATCTTATTACTATTGTATGTTGGTTTTTACTCCCTTTTGTTTGTTCTCTTCCACTGTATAACAATGGCTCTATTACTAATTATATTGATGCATTGTTTGAAGCAACATCTGGAATAACTGCAACTGGTGCTACAATTTTAAACAATGTTGAAGCTGAGCCTTGCTCTATTTTGCTATGGAGAGCTATGTTAAATGGTATGGGGGGGATTGGAATTGTTATCTTTGCTGTTGCTTTAATGCCATTTTTAGGTATTGGTGGTATGCATTTATTTAGTAAAGAAAATTCTGATACTGAAGAAAAGTTTTTACCTAAAGTTAGGGATATTGCCAAAGATATTATTATTACTTATGTGTTTTTTAGTTTGCTTTGTGCTGTATTGTTAAATTTAGCTGGAATGAGTAAATTTGATGCTGTATCTTTTGCAATGTCAACGCTTGGAACTGGTGGTCTTTCACCTAAAAATACATCTGTTCAATTTTTTGACAACCCAATAATTGAGCTGATTATTGGTATTTTTATGATTATTGGTGCTTTACCTATTACATATTTTATTTTAATTTTCAAAAGAAAGACTTTTTCATCTATTATATCTAATGAGCAAGTTAATACTTTTCTCAAGCTTATTGCTATTTATATAGCTCTTCTTAGTTGTTTTTATGCGTGTGATGCAAATATAAACTTCTTTAAGTCTTTGAGATATGTATCTTTTAATACAATATCGGCAATAACAACAACTGGTCTTACTTCTTCTGACTTTATTAGTTGGGGAAACTGGTCTTTTATTGTGTTTTTAATTTTTTATATGCATGGCGGATGCACCGGTTCAACAACTGGTTCTATTAAAATATTTAGATGGCAGGTCATTGTTTCGTTTTTCAAGAAAAATTCGATAAAATCACTATCTCCTAACCAAGTTACTGTTATGAAAATTGGAGATAAATTGATAGATGACAATATCGTCTCCTCAGTTTTTGTGCTTGTATTTGGTTTTATTTTTGCAATTGTATTTTTAACTCTTATTCTTTGCTTAACTGGTATTGATTTTGCAACAGCTCTTGGTAGTGTTACTGCTTGTGTTACTAATAGTGGCATTGGTCTAACAAGTGCAACTGGTCCTAGTGGTAATTTTTTTGAATTTAGTGATTTTGCAAAATCTATACTATCATTTGCGATGGTTTTAGGTCGATTAGAGGTTGTGGCAGTAATTGTGTTATTTTCTAAGATAAAAACTGCATAAATAATGTGTTTTTAGTTCAAAAAAAACTTGCTATATAAAAAAATATATTTTATATTCCTTTTTGTTGTATATTTTGATAAATAGTGCAGAAATAGCAACGGTGTTTTAAATGATTGATAGCATAGAGTTTACACTTTGAACTATACTGCAACAAAATAATAAAAAATATCAAAGTATTATGACATTATGTCGAGCTTAAAAAACAACTAATTAATCAAAAACAAACTATTTTTTAAGCATTTATTTTATAAACTAAAGTGAATTATATATCGTCTTTAAACCAAACTTAGGCGATAATTATTAGATAGGAAATAGAACGTTATGAAAAGAATGTTGATTGATGACACTCAACCGGAAGAAACACGTGTTGTGATTGTCGATGGTAATAAAATTGAAGATGTAGAGTTTGAAACATGCTCTAAAAAACAAATAAAAGGTAATATTTTTACTGCAAAAGTGGTTCGTATTGAACCTTCACTACAAGCTGCTTTTATTGATTATGGCGGGAATCGTCATGGTTTTTTAGCTTTTGGTGAAATTCATCCTGACTACTATAATATTTCAAATGAAATTAAACAAGAGGTTGAAAAAGAAGTTGATGAAATTATTGAGCGTAAACGCCAATATCAATTAGAGCGTCAAGCTGAACGTGAGCGTCGTCGTTTAGAACGTGAGCAAAAACGTGCTGAATATGAAGCTCGTATTGCAGCTGAGAAAGCAAATAATGATGCAAAACATTGTGATTGCAAAGCAGAACGTAAAGTTATTTGCGATTGTTGTTGTGATGCATGGTGTAGCTGTCAAATAGATTATCAAAATATCTCTTCTTGTAAAAAAGAGGATAATGAGACTTCTTTAGTTAAAGAAAATGAAGTTGTTTCTGATTGTGGCTGTTCTAGCAATTGTGAATGTCGTAAAGAAGACGGATTTTGCCATTGTGCTGAAAATGGCGAATGCACATGCTCTTTAGCTAAAGAAAATGAAGCTTCTATTGTTGAAGCTCAGGAAGAGAATTTAACTGAGTGTGTTGAAAATTCTGATGATACTGAGGTTGTGGTTGATTCAGAAGACGAAACAACATCTGATATGGAAGAAGAAAACCAACAACGTAAACCTCGTCGTCGTGGAACTAGATTTTTAGGTTGTAGATCTGGTTCTAAAGGTAAATATAAGGTTGCTTTAGAGGCTAGCGCTATTAAGGATGATTGCTTGGCTGAAAATATCTTAGAAGAAGATGATGATTTTGACGATGATGATGCTTCTTTTGAAAATAAGCGAAAATCTTATGATAATGACAACGATTGCGATGATGAAGAAGTTGAAGATGGCGATACAGAACGTTATTTAGAAATTCAAAGAAAGCTTATTTATGCAAGAAAGCTTTATCATCGTTCTTCTATTCAAGATGTTATAAAAGAAGGTCAAACTGTTCTTGTTCAAGTTGTTAAAGAAGAAAGAGGTAATAAAGGTGCAGCTTGTACGACATATTTGTCTTTAGCTGGTCGTTATTGCGTTTTAATGCCTAACAGAATTAAATCTGGTGGTGTTTCTAGAAAAATTACAAGCGCTCAAGATCGTAAGCGTTTGAAAGATTTGATGAAAGAATTACCATTAAATGATGATATGTCTATGATTATTAGAACAGCTGGCGAAGATAAAAAACGTGAAGATATTATAAGAGATTATAATTACTTAATTCGTACATGGAACCATATCCGTCATAGCGCTTTGAGCTCTCATGTTCCTTCTATTATCTATGAAGAAGGTGATTTGATTAAACGTGCTCTTCGTGACATGTGCACAAAAGATATTGGTGAAGTTATCATTGATGGGGATAATGCATATAAAGTTGCCAAAGACTTTGCAAAAATTTTATCTCCTAATTTAAGCAAAAAGATAAAATGTCGTAAACCAAATGAAATTCCAGTGTTTCAACACTACCAAATCGAAAGAGAATTAGATAAACTTCATAATCCTATTGTTCAACTTGCTAGTGGTGGTTATTTGGTTATTAACCCAACTGAGGCTTTGGTTGCAATTGACGTTAACTCTGGCCGTGCAACTGCTGAAATGGATATTGAAGAAACAGCTTTAAAAACTAACCTTGAGGCTGCTGATGAAATTGCTAGACAATTAAAGCTTCGTAACCTTGCTGGTCTTATTGTTGTTGATTTTATTGACATGGACGAACCTGCTAATAATCATGCTGTTGAAAAACGTATGAAAGAAGCATTAAAATCTGATCGTTCTCGCGTTCAAATTGCTAAAATGAGTATTTTTGGTTTATTAGAGATTTCTCGCCAAAGAATGCACTCTTCTTTTGTTGAAAGTAACTATGTAACCTGCCCTTATTGTAAAGGTCAAGGTGTTCAAAGAACCACAGAATCTGGTGCAAACTTAATACTTAGAGCATTAGAAGAAGAAGGTATTAAAAAAGCGTATAACCATTTAGAGGCTAGACTACCTTCTGATACTGCTATTTATATCTTAAATCACAAACGTAGGATTTTAGCAGATTTAGAAGAAAAATACGATATTGAAATTATAATATCTGCTGATTCTTCTATTAAAAATATATCTGATTATAAGATTGATCGTACAAAAGTGGTTAAAGAGGTTAAAACTCAAGTTGCAGCAACTTCTGCTTATGATCATGCTTCTATGTGTGAAACTGATGATGAAGACGAAGAAATTGAAGATGAAGTTATAGAAACTGAAGATAATTATAGAGAAAATAATCGTCGTCAACGTCGAAGATTTGATAATAGACGCAAATCTAAGATGAAAAATCGTCGTGACAGAAATAATAGAAGAGAACGTGGTAACAATGTTGAAGAGTTTGAAAACAATGTTGTTGAAACGGTAAAAGTTGAAGAAGAAGTTGCTATTAAACCAAAAGAAGAAAAGAAAACTTGGTGGAAAAAGCTTATTGGATAAACTTCTTTTAAGCAAAAAAATCAATATTGCAAATAAAAAAGGAGGCGCATTGCCTCCCTTTTTCTTAAACCATTTTTTGACATGCAGTTTCTATTTTATCTTGTAATGCATCCATGAATTCTTTTTTGCTTTTGTAGTCAGACACTCTCATTGGTTCCATAAATTCAAAAATAACTTTTCCTGGATATTTTATATATGAAGATTTTGGCCAACATGTTCCTGTATTAAGAGCTACTGGAACTATTGGTAAATCAAGCCCTTCTGATAAGAATACAATACCTGGTTTATAACCTTTTACTTCTAGATGCTTACAACGAGTACCTTCTGGGAATATAACTATTGAGCGCCCGTCTTCAACACGTTTTTTAGCTTCTTTTAGCATATCTCTCATAGCCTTGCCACCGGACTTTCTATCTATTGGTATCATTCCATAAACAGCTTGAGCCCATCCAAAAATAGGAATATATGTTAATTCTTTTTTCATAACAAAGGCTGAGTTTTTAACAATTGCAGTATATAGATATGTCTCCATTGCAGATTCATGTTTGGAGGCATATATTTGTTTTGGGTTAATATATTCTTTTCCTCTTACTTCAACTTCAATTCCGTAAAGCTTTAGAGATATTTTAAATACTGCACGATGAATATAATTATCCCAAAAATAAATTGATTTTTTTCGTGAAAATATACCTATTATAACAATTAAGGATAAACCTATCATTAATGCTGGGTAAAAATAGATATTTCCAATTGTTGAACGTAAAAATAATTTTAACTTATTCATTGCTTATAATCCTAACACTTTATATTGAACAAATACAATTAAATATTTGGTGTATTCCATAGCTAAAAACTTAAAGCTTTTAATGCTTTGCCACCACTTTTCAGACACAAAGTCTGAAGGAATTGCTATAAATTCTATCTTTTTATTTTTTATCACATTATCCATTTCTAGCTTAGTTCTTGGAATGTGATAAAATGATGTTACTAAAATTATGTTATCTATATTATATTTTTGAGCCCAGATATTTACTTCTTTAGAGTTACCAACTGTGTCTGTTGCATAATAACCTAAGTCTATTGGTAATTTGCTATTTAATTTAACGTCTTCTCTTGAAGTTATAGCATCAAGAGTTATCCCCTTTTTCACGCCAGAAATAAGTAATCTTTTGCCTTTGTTTTGATTTAGCAATTCCACTGCTCTAGAGATGCGATTACGCCCACCAGTTAGTACTGCTATACCTGTGGTATCTTGCTTGAAATTAGCTAAAATATTTATATTTTTGTATGAAAAAACAGTTTGTGTAAAAATGATAAAACCAATAAACCAAAGAAGCACTAATGTACTTATTATTATAATAAAATTTTTATTTTTTTCAAACATTGGCTTTATTACATCCTTTTTTTTAATATCCTTACATTATCATAGATAATATTGCATAATAGTTATTTTTCTTATTTCTCCACAATTTACAAACATTATATTTGATAAAAAAATTGATTGACTTAATTGTTTTTGTCTATATAGTGTCTATAAATTGTATATGTTTATGTAAAAAATAGGATTATGGAAAAATTACTAGGTGAAGTTCTTAACAAAGAACAATATTTAGACGTTCCAGAGGAGATTAGCAATCTTTCTAATAGTATTAAAGCAAAACACTTCTTTGAGGAAACCATTGGTATTGATAACATCTTTGTTGCGCCAGTTTTGGTTAAAATTACGTCACTTAAGTGTAGTAATTTACTATGTTGGGCGGCAATTAGAGAAGATTTTAAAGAAGTTTTGCGCCTAGCTACAATCTTTAATACTGATATGTCTCATATAAAGAATTGTGCTATTAAATCTATCGAACTACTAGATAAAGAGTATTACTACATTTGGAATGGTCAGTTCTATTGCGTTATAGGAACGACAACTGGCGAAGTTGTTCTTAAAAAAGTTTATGGGGTGTGGAGTGAGGCTGATGTTAGGAATTTTATGAAAATTAAAGATCCTGATGCTGTTGCTCCAGATATATTTCCGGTTGAGTTGTTTTCTATAAGCGGACATAATTTTATTTGTTCAGCTTGGGCTGTTGCTTGTGAAGATGTCGTCTATTGGTATCCTGTGCAATGGGACGACTATGATAAACTGCAAAAATATGGCAATAAAGACATCAACATGCTCCCTATTAACGTTGGAGACGTTACAAGGGCTGGAAATATAAACTTTGAGATTTTATATAATGAAGCGCTAGGATTATATTTTGAAAAAACAGATAAAAAACTATCCTGGCATCATTTATTAAATCAAGAAGATAGTGAGCCTTTGTCTTCGGAAAAAGGCAAGACAATAAAGCTAGAATTACCTTCTAATCTTAAGAAGCATCAAAAGAGTAAAGATGGTAAAACTTTAACACTATCTCTTAATTCTAGAAAGAATTAAACAATTAAGCTCAAACTACTAAAGTTTGAGCTTTTTTTTATTTTGATGTTGAGCCAAATCCACCATTTCGTATGCCATCTGCATTATCATTATATGTTATACCAAATGGGATAAATATACCTTGGCATACTGATTGTCCTTGTTTTAGCTCTAATAATTTGGGATGTTTAGAATCATTAGTTAATTTTACAAAAATATGCCCTTCATTATCAGAATAGTAGTAATCACTATCTATTATACCAACTGTATTATCTAGCTGAAGACGATATTTAAATCCTAATCCTGATTTTGGGAATACACCTAAAAACCAGCCCTCTTCTATTTTTACTCTTATACCTGTTGGAAATGTTATGGTCTGATTTGTGGCAAGATTAATATCTGTTGGTAAATAAAAGTCATACCCTGCTGAGCCTTTAGTTGCTCTTGATGGAAGCTTTATTTTAGAGTATATTTCTTCAATTAGAGATAGTTGTGCATTTGGATACATTTTTTTCCATGCTGTTTCAAACTCTTTAAAGCTTACTTTGAAAAACTCTGCTACTTGTTGCATTTATTTTCTCCTTTTTTTTATTTTAGAGTATATCAAACTTCTATTTTCGCAAGTAAAACTTTTATTTTTTAAGAGAAAAAACAATAGAACAATTTAGAAACATTTGTTGACTTTTTAATTTAATGTTGTTAAATAACTACTAGTTTTTAAATGTTTATTTTTTGAGATGTGTGTATGAAACGCTATTATGCCCTTGTGGATTGTGATTGCTTTTTTGTTTCTGCTGAACGAGCTTTTAATCCAAAGCTTAATAACATTCCTGTTGCAGTTCTTTCAAATAACGATGGTTGCGTTATATCACGTTCTTTAGAGGCTAAATCACTGGGGCTAAAAATGGGGGAACCATACTTTAAGGCTAAGCATAGCCATCATCAAGTTCTCTACATTAGGGCAAATCATGAACTTTATCAAAAAGTATCAGATAAAGTGATGAATAAATTAAAAACTTTTACTAATGATGTTGAAATTTGCTCAGTTGATGAAGCTTTTGTTGAGCTTACTGGGCTTAAAAGGTTATATAAGAAAAACTATATAGAAATTGCCAAAATGATTAGAGCTGAGATATTAAAAGAACTTAAAATCCCTGTTTCTATTGGTATATCATCAACTAAAACTTTGGCCAAGCTTGCTAGTGATAAAGCAAAACATTGTGGTGGAATATTTGTTATTGGAAATGCTAAACGAAAAAAGATTTTAAGCCAGACTTTAATTTCTGATGTATCTGGAGTTGGAAAAAAATTAGGTGAAAAAATGAGGGCTGAATGTATTTTTAGTGCTCTTGATTTCATATCTAGACCTGATTATTGGATTAAGGCAGAATTTCATAAGCATGGAATGGATTTAAAAAATGAATTATCTGGTATTTCTTTATTTAAGTTAGAAAAAGAACATATTAACCCAATATCTATTCAACAAACTTCAGCACTAAAGGAATTTACATCTGATATAGATATTTTAAGAAAAGATTTAATTAATCATATTCATAAATCCTGCAAAAAGGCTCGTTTGGAAAAGGCTAAAGCTCTAGTCATTGAAGTAATGCTTAGAGATAAAGCTTTTAGAGTAATAACAGAAAAAATAAAACTTAATATTCCAACAAACCAAGAAACCGATGTTATCCCTATTGCATTAAAAGCGTTGGACCACCTTTATAGTCCTTTGGTTATTTGGCGTAGTGTTGGGGTTAGTCTTCTTAATTTGGTTTATAGTAATGCTGTGCAAAATGATTTATTTAATGAGAAAAAAGACAGTGATGACAGGCTTGGGGAAGCTTTAGACGTGTTGGAAGATAAGTTTGGCAAAGGTATTATTAGGATTGGCAAATAAAAAGACCCTCAGTACATAATGTACTAAGGGTCTTAGTTTAGAGGTTACTTCTTCTCAATCATCTCCCCTAAGTTAATCATGGTTGAACCACCATAAACTCTTGGGAAATTCTTAGCAAGCTCCTCCTGGAGAAGTTCTGGATGATCTTTGAGAATCTCTCCGAGTACTCGGCGAACCTCATTTTCAGATTCACCCTGCAAGCGCATAGCCACAGCCTTACCTTCAGCCTCTGTAATCATTGCCTGCTTCTTAGCCTCTGCCTGAATCTCGACCTGCTTACGAAGCTCTTCGGTTTCAACAGTCTTTGCCTTAGCAACAGCAACCTTAGCAATTGCCTGCTCATAATCAGCCTCAAACTTAACTCTGTTAATCTTCAAGTCAACAAACTCAAAGAAATTAACACCGTCAACTATTTCAACTATTTCCGTTAGCACCCTTGCCTCAATAGTTACCATTTTGCTTGGGTCATCTGCTGCAGGAATATCCTCCATTGTGGTAGCAACATTATAACGGATGGTATTTCTGCCTCTTGTCATACCTCGTGACATTTCTGTACACTTGATATCAACCTCCTCTTGGATTAACTTTGAAGCCATTGCCTCAATATCATCCTTTCGGAGCTGAAACTCATGGTATGTAAGCCATGATACTATTGTATCAAACTTAGCATCAATCCACTTAGAGAGGTGTGTTTCCCAGTAACTCCCCCTCATCTGCTTGAATACTTGAAAGACATATCTCTCATTAAGCTTATAGGTGAGAGTGTATTCCAAAGTGATATTATTTCTGGTTTTAACCTTCTTGATATCGCTCAAGCTCTTGGTTATAACTGTTGTATCCATAAGATACTTATCAGTAATAATTGGAATTATCCAATTAAGACCTGCGTGATATGTTTTCTCGACAAGACGAGAAAATACGGTCTTATAACCAACATAACCTGTTGGAACAAACCACATGAATGACAAGCTTAGTGTCAACACAAAGAGGCCTGCGAAGCTGAGAGTTATGAGTGGCATTTGAAATATCACTCCACAAACTACTCCGATTACAGAAACTGGAAGAACAGTGATGTTCGCCCATTTTCTGAAGCTTTCAAACTTTGACTGAAAATTGTTTGCCATAGTTCTCAAGTATTAAGAAGCATAAGCCTTTATTTTATCAAAATAAATTATTTTAACTTTATTTTTTAGATCATATCTTTACGTAAAAGCTTCAGTGCAAGTTTGGGCACCTTCTAAATCTAATCGACAAAGTGAAATTCTAAAACACACATCAACCTATAAAATAAGCCTTAATGTACCCTAGTTTTTCTAATTTATTTTCGTATAAAATAGTTCTCTTATGCGAAGTTAATAAATACATATCTATACGCCATAGGCGGCATAATTCATATTTTAGCCATTTTAGAATATCATATTTTTGTCTTTTAGTCAAATATTTTTATTTGGAATTTTAGCTATTAAAATCTAGATTCCAATCACTATATCTTGCGGGGTCATCTCCCCAGTTTGAGCGAACTTTTACAAATAAAAACAAATGTATCCTATCTTCTAGTAAATCTTCTAATTCTCTTCTGGCAGACTGCCCTATTTTTTTTATCATTGAACCTCCGTGGCCTAAGACTATTTGCTTTTGACTATCTCTTTCAACATAAATGGTCATTTCTGCCCTAACAGAGTTATCATCTCTTCTTTCCCATAACTCTGGCTCTACGGTTATTGCATAAGGAAGTTCTTGACGAAGATATAAAAATAGTTTTTCTCGAACAATCTCTGCGGCTAAGAGTTTTAAAGGCAAATCAGACATTTGTTCTTCAGGATAATACCAAGGACTCTTTGGTAAATTATTAGCAAGATATGTATAGAAATCATCACAACCTTTATTGTTTAAGGCTGAAATCATAAAAGTTTCTTCAAACATATATGCATCATTTAGGTCTTTACATAACTTTAGTAAATCCTCATTATTTACTAAATCTGTTTTATTTAGAACCAAAAGAGCTTTTGTTTGGTTTTGTTTTAATTTTTCTACAATGGCCTTTGTTTCATCATCAAAGCCACGTTTGGCATCTACAACTAGTGCGACAATATCTGCATCTCCAACGCCTCCCCAAGCTGATGCAACCATGGCCCTATCTAAACGGCGTTTAGGAATAAATATACCAGGAGTATCAAGAAAGATTATTTGAGTATTATTGTATACCCCTATTCCTTTTACAGTTGTTCTTGTTGTTTGGGCTTTGGGTGAAACAATACTCACCTTGGAGCCAACAAAATTATTCGTTATTGTTGATTTACCTGCATTAGGAGCCCCTAAAAGAGCAACAAAACCACATCTTGTCTCTTTATCCATTATTATCTCCTAATATTTTAAGCATGCGCTCTGCAGCCATCTGCTCTGCTTGTTTTTTATTTTTACCAACGCCTGTTGATTTTTTATCTTTACCAATATCAGCTTCAACTAAAAATATTGGCTCGTGTTCGCTTCCCTTTTTCTCGATAAGAGTATATTTAGGAGTATTATATCCTAATTGATATGCCTTTTCTTGAAGTGTTGTTTTATAATCTTTATGTGGCTCTGATTTGGTGTCAATATAGCTTTGGAAGTTATCTTTAATAAACTTTTGAGCAGTAGATAAACTCTTGCTATCTAAATATATAGCGGCAATTAAAGCCTCGCCTATATCGCATAAAACGTTTTCACTTTCGCGAATTTCATTCATCTGAACAGCAATATAAGGTGGAATGTTTAGTTTTATAACAACATCTGATACTGTTTCTTTACTAACAAGTATGGCATAGCGTTGCGCTAGGTTTCCCTCTGGTTCATCAGGAAACATTTCATAAAGCATATTAGCAATTGTTAAGCCTAATATTCTATCACCTAAAAACTCTAAACGCTCATAATTGCGATGTATATTAGAAGTTACACTTGTATGAGTAAGAGCTTGTTGCAACAAAACCTTATTTTTAAAGTTGTAACCAATTTTTTGTTCTATCTTTTCCATAGTTCTCTTTTTTTTATATAGTTTCGTTTATTAGAATTTGTTTTAATCTATACGCTTTTTCTAAAAAATCAAGAAAAACTATAAATTTCGTATTTTTTCTTCTTTTTAAGCTTGTTTTTGGGTGTTTTTTATGATATGATTTCGTTATGTTATTATAAAGATGGGAGAATATTATGGAGATGAAAAAATTATCTGAACTTAGTGAATTTAGGTTGTTTGAAGCATTTGCTAAGTCCTCTTCTTTTGATGGAGCTATTAATGAGCTTGAACAAAGTGGTGATGATAAAATAATAAAAATGATTTCAGCCCCAAAGATGAGAAAATCATTAAATGATAGCTTTGATGTATTTAAGGATACTGTAAGCGACTTAAATTTATCTACAAGTCTTGAAGATTACTCAAGCAAAGAGGTTTTTGATAGGTTTAAAGAAACAATTAAAGAAAATATGTATCCATTTACTCCAAAAACTTCAGAACCTGTTACATTTTTTAGCAAAGGCTATGAAAAGATTGAAATTGGAAAAATGTTATTACAATATGCTGAATTTATTAATTCTGGTGGTAAAGAAATCATAAAAGAATATAATAAACAGCAAAAGAAAATAATTAATGAACTAAGACATGAACAAGCAAGAACTTTTAAATATGGATGTATTGGACATGGCTCTTATAGTGAACACTCTGTTTTTTCAACAGAATCAAGAAAATATAAACCCTATGCTAAAAAAGTAAAAAAGGATGATTTCGAAA
>JAZQXC010000013.1:0-31652 GCA_045632645.1 Alphaproteobacteria bacterium
AAGGCGCGGGAGAGTAGGTAGCTGCCAGTTCTTCTAATTACTGTTACGAAAATCCCTTTCTCCTCCTCCTTAAATGCCTTTAAGTTTCTTAATAGGCATTTTTTTTGCAATATATATGCATTTTTTAGGTTTACTTTTTAGGTTTTAGGTGTATATTCATCGCCTGTGATAAGTGAGTATATGTGGGATAAGTATTAGATGTATTATAGTCTTTCAGAAATTTTTTCAATTGGAATTGGTCCATCAAGTTCTCATACCGTTGGTCCAATGAAGGCCGCTAGTAGATTTGTTAAAGGTCTAGATAAAAAAATATTCGATGTAACAGAAGTTAATGTTTATTTATATGGCTCATTAGCATTAACAGGTGTTGGACATGGTACATTAAATGCAGTTGTTTATGGGCTTTTAGGTTACGAAGCTGAGCAACTTGATCTGAGTAAAAATTATATAGAAGCATTAAAAACAACAGGACAATTAGTGATTGGCAAAAAGAAACTAATTTCATTTGATATGAAACAAAACATCATATTAGAAAAGAAAATTTTCTTAAAAGAACACGCCAATGGGATGAAATTAGTTGCAAAAGATGAAATAGGCAACATAATAAAAGAAGAAACATATTTTTCAATCGGAGGGGGCACTGTAGTTCGTTCTGATGAAATAGGTCGAAAAATAGAAAGAGCTCCCTTAAAAGTTCCATATCAATTTTCAACTTTTGCAGAGTTAAAACATATCTGCCAAAACAATAATATGACAATAAAAGATGTTGTGTTAGCAAATGAGTTTGCATTGCATTCAAAAGATAAAACTCTTTCATACATAAAAAAGATAATTAAAATCATGCAAGACAATATCGATAAAGGAATATCAACTGAGGGAATTTTGCCTGGAGGAATAAAATTAAGAAGAAGAGCCGCTAGCATGCATAAAAGCCTACAACTACGTTTTGAAAACAATTATGATGATGCTTTGCATATTTTGGATTGGGTGAATTTATGGGCTTTTGCTGTTGCAGAGGAGAATGCTGCCGGAGGGAAGATTGTTACCGCTCCAACAATGGGTTCAGCAGGTATAATTCCAGCTGTAATACGTTATTATCAACGCTTTGCCCATAATAAAGCTCATCATGCATTAGATGCTGATATAACTTTTATAACAACCGCAGCCGCAATATGTTGTTTATACAGAAGTAACGCCTCAATTTCTGGCGCAGAAGTAGGTTGTCAAGGTGAGGTTGGAGTTGCATGCTCGATGGCAGCCGGTGGTTTAGCCGCAGTTATGGGTGGAAATATAAATCAAATAGAAAACGCCGCCGAAATTGGAATGGAACATAACTTAGGATTAACCTGCGATCCAATAAAGGGATTAGTACAAATACCATGTATTGAAAGAAATGCGATGGCAGCAATAAAAGCAGTTAATGCAAGCAGGCTAGCTTTCAGAGGAACAGGTCAATATATGGTTAGTCTTGATAGCATAATAAAAACTATGTATGAAACAGGTTTGCAGCTAAATAGCGACTATAAAGAGACTTCACTAGGTGGACTAGCAAAGCATGTAGCATGCTAAAAATATCATATTTTTAGTATATATTTTTTGTTATAAAATAAAAAAATGCAAAAAATGGCTGTTTTCTTAGGTTTTTTAGTCTTTTCTTGTTTATAACATTGTTTTTTGTTTGAAATAATGCAAAAAATCTCCTCAAATTTAATTGTGAACAAAGTTCGCATGGTATTAATTTTTTTAAGAGGAGTCCTCCAGTGAACAAAAATGAACTCATCGCTAGCATGGCTAGTGAAGCAGGTCTTACAAAAGCAGATGCAGGTAAGGCTTTAGACGCATTTATTTCTTCTATCACAACAGCTCTTAAAGGCGGCAACGAAGTTCGTCTTGTTGGTTTTGGTACATTCGCTGTTTCTAAACGTGCTGCTACAACAGGTCGCAACCCACGTACAGGCGAAACAATCAAAATTAAAGCTCGCAAACAAGCTAAATTTAAAGCTGGTAAAACTCTTCAAGATGCAGTAAACTAATTCTTATAGAGTTATTGTACAAAAGCAGGCTCTCTAAAGAGCCTGCTTTATTTTTTTTTGCATATCAAGATATTGAAAATAAATAAAAAACAAAAAAAAGTGAAAAAAAGTGATTTTTTTGCTTGCATAATAAAAAAATATCATATATAAACTCTCTTGTTAATGAGATGGGCGTTTAGCTCAGCTGGTTAGAGCATCTCGTTTACACCGAGAGGGTCGGGAGTTCGAATCCCTCAACGCCCACCAATTAAAAAGGCTACCATAAGGTAGTCTTTTTTTTATATGGCGATAAGCCAAAGGCCTATGAGCGCCAATACGATGAAGTCAATCCATTTCGTGCTCACCAATTAAAAAAGCTCACAACCTATCCTCTTTATTCATTTCTGAATAATGCCTCTCTCGCTATTCCAATCCACCGCCATACCTCATCAATGCAAGGAGCATAGGCGACATGGTAATCTATTAAAACACCAGTTATTATAAGCCCTAAATAATAATCGCTAAAACAAAAAGAGAGGAAAATCCTCTCTCTTAATACTTTCGCGTTCTTCTGTATTCAAGATTTATCGCCTTTATCAATTAAAATATATGTAAATCATGATAAAATTTTCTAAACCCTAAATATTTCTTCTGCCTTTTTCATTGCTTGTGGAGATACAAATACAATTAAAATATCCCCCGTTATAATTTTATCATCAAACTTAGGATAAATTATTTCATCATTTCTATAAATTGCACTAACCTTACATTTATCAGGAAGATTAAGCTCTTCAATCGTTTTATCAGTATTTAAGCTGTCTTCATCAATACGAATTTCCCAAACTTCACCCATTCCTCTGCGCAAGCAATAAGCGTTATTTATTTTAGCTTTTCTTAAATCTTGAAGCATAGCCGATGTTGTAACAAGAGAGCGCTCAACAATAATATTTTCTGCTCCATTATCAACCAAATTATTATAAGCACGAGAGTTAACCAAAGAAATCGTATAAGGAACATTACTTTTTTTCGCAACCAATGATGCTAACAAATTATCCTTATCATTTTTCGTGACAGCAATAGATATATCAGCATCTTTAATTTCAGCCTCATCAAGAATAACATCACTCATCATCTCGCCTTTAATCACTTGAACACGGTCCAAGTTTTCAGCTAAACCTTGCGCAATTTCTTCATCATCTTCAATAATTTTACAATTAGCAATTGCATCATCTTTTTCTAACTCATTTGCGATATAATAAGAAATAGCATTTCCCCCAAAAATGACTAAATTCTCCATAGGCTTAACTGTAATACCAAAATCATGTAGTGTATCAAAGATTTTATCTTTTTCAATAAGTACAAAGATTTCATCGTTTATATGAATAGTCTCATTTGGTTTAGCAAAAAAGCTTTTATCTTCTCTAATAATATGAATAACAGGACTATTGTAATAGTTCTTAATTTCATTTATTTCTGTATTAATCAAAGGGCACCCGTGAGTGCACTTAAACCCTAAAAGATATAATTTTTCATCAGCCAAAGGAAATACTGCCGTAGTACCTGGAATATTTAACAAATTCAAGATATATTGTGCAATCTCTACCTCTGGAGAAATAACCAAATCAACAGGCAAATTTCTATCACAATATAAGGTGTTCCAAAGAGGGTTAAGAAGATATTCAGATTCTACTCTAGCAATTTTTTTAGGAATTTGAAATAGAGAGTGAGCAACTTGGCAAGCAACCAAATTAACTTCATCATCACTTGTAACTGCAATCAATATATCAGCATCTTTAGCTCCAATTTTTTCCATAACACCAGGGTGAGATATAGAGCCTAAAACAGTTTGCACATCAAATTCTTTAGCAATAGTTTCTAATTTATCTTTGCTAGTATCAACAACAATAATGTCATTATTTGCCTGAGACAAATAGTCAACAATACTACGTCCCACATGTCCAGCTCCACCAATAATTATTTTCATCACATCTCCTCTTGTTTGGAAAAATAATCTTCTATTGCTTTAATAGCTACATCATAATCGTAAATTTTTGTATAAATTTCACGGAATTTTTTGGCATCACGAAGGTTTTTAGAATACCAACACACATATTTGCGCGAAATAGCTACAGCCATCTCTTTGCCATAAAAATCGACCATATCATTAAGCTGTTGCAATAAAGCATCTTTTAATTCCAAAGGTTGTATAACTCTTGGTTCGATTCCTTTATTTATATAATCATGAATTTGCCCCAAAAACCAAGGGTTGCCAAGAGCCCCGCGTCCAACCATCACACCATCAACACCTGTTTCATCAATCATTCTTTTTGCATCAAAAACAGTTGTAATATCTCCATTACCAATAACAGGTATCTTAACGCTATTTTTCACATCTCTAATAATACCCCAGTCTGCAACTCCAGAATATCCTTGCGCCCTAGTTCTACCATGAACAGCAATATAAGATGCTCCACATTCTTCACACATCTTAGCAAACTCAACAGCATTAACAGAGTTATTATCCCAGCCTTTTCTAAATTTAACCGACACTCTTAAATCCGTGGCATTAACAGTCGATTCTATAATTTTAGAAGCAAGCGCAATATCTTTCATTAAATAAGATCCGGAGTTATTGCCAACAATTTTCTTAACCGGACATCCCATATTTATATCAATAGAATACGCCCCCAAGTCTGCAACCAATTTAGCCGCATCAGCAAAAAGCAACGGATCATTACCAACAAGTTGCACAACAACCGGATATGGCTCTTTACTAACATCAGCGATTCTATATGTTTTCGGATTCTTTCTATTAATAGCATTAACAGCAACCATTTCTGAGTATAAATTAACACAACCCTTGCTAGCCACAAGTTTCCTTAATGGATAGTCAGTAATACCCGCCATAGGTGCCAAAAAAACATTAGTTTGAAAATCTAAAAATTTTTTGTTCATCACATTATTCCGCGCTGTTTAATGCTTTAATTAAGGTGAAATATACCTTATCAAGCGAGTTATTTACAGCCAAGCTAAGAATTTCATCTCTAGTCATAATTGTCGGATTATTTAATTCCTTAATTAAAGTCTCCATAGCAAACAAATATTTCACTACAACATTATGAAATTCAGTATTATCATCAAAATTCTTTCGAATAACCATCAAAAGTTTTTTAGGTAATGTTTTATTTAATACATCAACAAATGCACCATTTTTTCCTTTAAGGAAATCCTCCCACAAGTCAAAAGTATCACACCCAGCAAAAAATTGTTCCACATGGATATTTTGTGCATCAAAAATCTTGCTAATCGCTTTTGAAAGTTTGATTAGTCCATTTTTATCAATTTGTGGTTTGCTAGGTTCAAAAGTTCTAGTTCTAACCTCAAGTTCTTGGTATTTATCAATTTGTTTTTCATACCCAGATAAAATATTTTCAAGCTCACTAGATGTATCTTTCACCCCATTTTGCAAACTAGCCAATTTTTCAGATATAGTATCAATATTAACAAGTGCATTATCAATATAGCTTTTCTGTTCTTCCCATAAAGATAAACTCTGCTTGCTATTATTCATTAATATACTAGAGGAATTACTAATCTTATCTGTATTAAGACTAATAATCTCACTAGCTTCTGTAAACTTCTCAATAACTTCAACAGCCTTATCTTTTAATGCATCAGTCTTAAGCGCAAGTTTACTACTAATATCACCCACTTTATCAACAATAGTTTCTGCAATATTTTGCAAATCAGCATTTTTAGCCTGAGTAATATTTGTAAAGTTCATTAGTTTTTCAGTTTCTTTATTTATTGCCATAATAACATTTTGCATACTATTAATAGCATATTCAGACTTACGTTCAATTTCTGCGCGTTTTTCATCAAAAGTATCACCAATACCCAAAATAGCTTTTCCTGTTTCTGAGTTAACAGCCTTAAGAGTTTGAATTTGCTTTTGCGCCATACTTTCAAGTTCAATAGAGTTTTTAACTAATTTATCAATTTCAGCAGTAATTGTTTGACCATATTTAGAAAGCTTATTACTCAAAAGTTCAGAATTATGGTCCAAAACCTTAGTTTGCGCTTCAATCAAGCGCTTTTGCTCATCAACTCTACCCTCAACGCCAGAAATCCCCATATCAAGACGTTTATAAAGTTCATCACATTCTTCAGCAGTTTTATAGAATGATTTACTGATTCGTTGTGTGTTTTCAGAAGTTTTAGATAAAAGCTCATCAATATGCTGTTTGCTAATCAATGCACACGCCTCGAGTTGTCCTTTCATCTCATTAAGACTGATTCTATTATCGCTAATATTATTTTTTATATTAGAAGAAATTGCCGTAATTTCATCAAGCATAGGATTAAGCTTGCTTACAAAACTTTCAGAGTTAGCAGAAATATCTTCAGAACAGTGTTTCATATGAGATATCGTGTTTACTGTTTTTTCAGTAATATACCCACATTTATCAGACAAAAGCTTAACCCCATCATTAAGCTCATTAATAGTTTTTGCAGAATAATTATCAAGCACTTGTAAAATACCTGCAAGCTCTTCAACTCTTTGGTTTAATTCTTTTTCAATAACGAGTGTTTGTTCTGCAACACTTTTTCCACTTTTTTGCAACTCTTCAATTTGGTTTTTCAAAACATTAGAAATCGCCTTAGCATTTTTGGTGGCATCATCATTAGGATATAAAAGGCTATCAATATAAACTTGCAAAAGTTTAGAGCTAGCATTAATAGCCGAGCTTCTATCTATATATGCCAAAACAAACCACATCAAAATTAATGGTAAAATGGTATAAAAAACAAACATACCAAAGTCATGAGGTGGAAGCGCCATCACACTAGACCAACCAATAAATCTCTCGATATAATAACAAATACCAACACCCCAAATAATTGCAACCAACATAAAACAATATAAAAAGTTTTTCTGAAGCCACAAAAAGCGTTTTAGCATTGGTTCATTTTGAGCATCGCCATTATCATTTTGCTTATTTCCATTAACCATAATTAATCAGCCTTAAAAAAAAGAATATTAATATATTTTTACATATCATTAACTTTTATTTTTTTCAAATAAATTATTGCATTAAGCTAAAAGTTTTCAACCACCAACAAAAAAAGCAATATTTTTTAAATTTTTATATTGATTTTAAATAAAAGAATTGTTAATCTTAATTATGCAGTCGGTGAAACGGTTGTGCTAAGAGTTGCAGCATGTCATTGATTGCTCTTTTTTTGTGCAAATAATGCCGATATAGCTCAGTGGTAGAGCACGTCATTGGTAATGACGGGGTCGTAAGTCCGATTCTTACTATCGGCACCAGTTTTTGAAATCGCTCCTTTGGGAGCGTTTTTTGTTATGAACACCAATCCTTTCATAAAGTTAGATTTTTAGGATTTTAAAATAGATAAAGATTTATAGGCTATCAAAGTTACAGATAGTAACGTGTGTCCAACTAATGCGCAAAACGTTAGTATTGAGAACTTTAGTTAACACAACCTTTTTATTAGAATATATAATATTTGACAAAATGTATTAAAAAAGGTACATAACAGATAAAGATATAAGAAAAAATCTAGATAAAGTTTTAATTACGAGTAAAAAATGGATGATGTTTTAGTTGAACTACTTGATGTACATTTTATAATCGACATGATGTATGCTCGAACCGATAACATGATTGGATGTGCCATTTATAAAGAAATCGGTTATGGTAATAAAGCATATATGCATAAAGATGTTAAAGAAGCACTATTGCAAACATTACCTTTCTTACAAGAAAACAACCTAAAAATGCGGATTTGTGATGCATATCGTCCGCCACTTGCGCATCAAAAATTATTAGAAATAATTCCGCGTTCGCAAGCTCATTTTTTTGCCGAAACACCTGAAAAATCAAACCATTGTCACGGAACTGCTGTTGATGTATGTTTAACAGATATTAATGATAAAAATTTAATATACCCGACGGAAATTGATGCTTATGAAAAGCATTTTCAAGAGCAAGTTGCTAAAGGTTGTTTTGAAGAATTTCAACTACACTTGCAAAAAGCAAAACATAATTACATGGATGTATCAGAAGAGGCTATTAGAAATCGTCAGATGTTAAAGGATTTAATGGAAAGTGTAGGTTTTGAATCCATAACGCATGAATGGTGGCACTACAACCTCAAGGGTTGGCAGAATTATCCGATGGTTGAATGGCCTTAACAAAACAAGAGATACTTTGAAAAGTATCTCTTGTTTTTTTGCATATTTTTCATTGATTACTCGATAGAACGTATTTTTTTTGGAAAGAATATTTTACAATGTTTTGTTTTATATTCCTTAGATTTACGAGCGATGTAATTATAGATATTTTGCATCTTAGTATCACTTATTAAATCTTCAGGATGCCCTTGAACACATAGAATACCTTCTTTATTATTTCCCCAAATTTCGGGGATTCCGTCGCTGTCTGAAATAGCATAAATATCCATTTTAATTTTTGGTGTGCCGATAATATAATCTTGCAAAACACCATGCACCATAGATTGATTATGCCGAGAATTGATTGTTATATGATTTTCTGTCGGCTTAATTTCCATTATATCAAAAATCGGTGTACCCTCAATAAGTTTAATTTGGTGAATACGTACATCTGTTTCTTCTTTAGGTTTATGAATAGCCGGATGTAACACTTCATCTCTAACACTGCGATACATTTTCATATTGCCGAGTAAAGCACCAATCATTTGCGCACCGGCGCAAATACCCAAGAGAGGTTTATGTTTTTTATAAGCCTCATCAATAACAGCACGATAAGCGAAATATCTTTTTCCGATTTCATCGCCTAAAACTTTACCATCTACATAAAAACTTTCAGGATTATTAAAGGCTCCTCCTGGTAAAATTGCACCATCACAGTTTTGCATTTGTTTATATGGGTTTTCATAATCCAAAAAACGTATCTTAGCACCTGTGCTCATTATAGCCTGTAAATAACTTTTGCTGATTGTATAATATTCGTCACCATTCTCAGCCGTATCTTGTCCTAATAAAAAACCAATTGTTGGAGCAGATTTATCTGGTGTATATTCAAGTTCTTCAGGTAATATAATATATGCAATTTCATTCTTTTTTGCTAAATCCGCTATAATTTTCTTCTTTATGCCATAAGCATCAAATTCAGATATATATTCTAAATATAGATAAGCCATTGAAATTCTCCTATTGTATATAAGATGGTATTTTATAACACAATACTTAGGTTAAAGCAATAATTTTATACTCCAGCTTCCTATATTCATCATAATTTTGAGGCCGATATTTGCAAAGTATCGCGCACCATTAAAAAAGCCTCCTTTGTGGAGTTTTTTTTATTAGTATGTAGTAGTTAGAAGCGAACTCACGAAGTAACGTCCAGAACCGTAAAGTCAGATGGAGTTCGGCTCAAGATGCCAACGGCAAAAAGAGTTGCCCTTTAGGGCGCGCAGAGCTTTAGCTAGCACAACTTTCTTACTACCGCCATCACTAGCACTTCCAACTATAGTCATTGCAAGGAGCAAAGCTCCGTGGCAATCCACTCCATCACACCACTAACCCACCCACAAAAAAGGCGCTTCTCCAAGCGCCCCTCCAAGTGTCATTAATTACTATCCCCCGAAACAATAAAGCATCTCAGCGCATCCATTTTTATCTGCGTCAATAAGGCTACATTTCCCATTTTTACAATACTCTTCGCATGTTGTAGACCATTTATTACATTTCGTCGCTTTCCAACATCCATCTACCATTTCACAAACAGAATGTGAATTATCCGTTTCGCAATCGGTTTTGTCTTTATATATACACTCACATTTCCAACAACCTGTTCCATCATAATTTTGATCGGCCCTTTTTAATCCATCTGGACAAGCGCCACCATAAATATATCCTTCATTACAAACAGCACCAATCCAAATCCATCTTCCGCATGCATCAGCCTTACATTTTCTTGTGCCTCTTTCTGTGGTTATCTCGCAGTTCTGCTGTGTATCAAAAGACCCTTCATATTCTGATATAATATGAAACCAATCATCAAGGCTATCTATTTCAGAGTAATCATCACTCATATAATTACCTCTTGCAATCCGTAAGCACTCAAAACCAGGGCGATCATCCGCACCTCCCAGCAGACATTCAATATATGGAGAGCTTCCGCCACTACCTTCTGTACCAGGTACTCCGCACCCATTGTTATCAATATCAAATAACTTCATATATGTACCTATTCTACAAATTTCAGAGTTATCATCAACGCTAACAAATCCTTTTTTACACCCAATCGGCTTAACGCATCCATCAGTCTCATCAACCCCGCAAGCTGAGTGTTCATTACCTTTATCTTCCTCGCACTCTTCTAAAGATGCATACTCACACTCAGGCTCATCTTTATAACACATATATGTTTTATTGCTATCTACTATATCATCAAGTTTACCAGTATATCTTTTATATCCCTCTTTACACTTTTCCACGCGCCAATAACCACACTTATCTTGTTCACATACAGCATTCAAATTTTCACAAGCCTCTTTTGACGTTGCAACATCGCATCCACCTATACTTGTTAAGATTCTTGGATCAAATTCTTTACCAAGTTGTATTAAAAATTCTGTTGCATAATCTTCATCAATAAACAAATCTTTATAAACATATCCATCAGGATATTTTCCAAGTAAAGGCTCGTAATATCCTCGTTCAAAACATGCAGCCCAAATATCACCGTATGCTGGTATACCGCACCCATTTTTATCTTTATCAAATATTTCTGTATATATACCAATCTTACAAATCTCTTCATTTTGCTCTTCTTTAAAGTATCCCTCTTTACACTCTTCTGCATTAAAGCAGTTTTCAGGATTTTCAGGGTCAGTAGGTTTACAAACTGAGTTAGGATTTTCTTCTTCACACTTTTCTAAAGATGCATATTCACATCCCAAACACTTCTGGCATACAGCATCTCCTTCCTCGGCATTAAAATCAACACCAAGTTCGCATCCGCTCTCATTTCTCCAATAAAAACCATATCCTTCTGCGCATTTAGTAACATGCCAGTTTCCACATTTATCTTGTTCGCAAACACCATGGGGTGAAGCTTTTTGACAATTCTCTTGAGATATAGCCGCATAACAATCTATTTTTTCACTATCAACATTAAAAACTAGCGTTTGTTTGCTAAAACCAAACTCATCATATATCGCCCCATACCCAACAGCTCCACAATCTCTTCCACCATTCGTAATAGGTAAACCACATCCAAAGTTGTCAATATCAATAAGGTGAGAATACGAACCAATACTGCATATATCATCTGTATGTTTATAATAACCAACCTTGCACTCACTAGGTTTATAACATTTATCTTTATTATCTATTTTGCAGTAAGAGTTTCTATTATATTTTTCACAAGCATTTTTATCTACGTAAGTGCATTCTTTCTGTTCAGTATATAAAGAAATAATTTTACCTTGCGTACATGAATGGTCACCAATAAAACAAATTCCAGCATTTACGTCATAAGCTAAAGTAATACCAAAAAACAAGCATAATCCCAATAATACATTCATGATACTTTCTCCACGCCATTTATCGTACAAGTATATCACAAAAATCATAAAAAATCAAGCACTTTTGTTTTTTTGTTTATTTTGTCTTTGGCTCTTAATTATGAGTTGACTTTATCTCTGTTTGTGCTACAATGATAACAATGGGAAAATAAGAGGAGAGAATTACTATGAGTAAAGAAAAATTAGAAAGTATAGAATCTTTTTTGGCAGAACAGGGCATAGCAAGAGAAACATATGTCCTTTTAGATACAGAGAAGGATAATTATGTTCTGCCCTTCGGTGCAAAAGAAGACGCAGTTGAAAAACTTGACTTTGATTTAGAAAAAGAACGAATTGAAAAACATAATCTACCATTTGTTCATGATTATAACAATGGTACATCAAGCATTCTTTTGGCAAATGGTGTGTGTGTTGTATCACAAAGTAGTGAAGTGGCTGATTTGATTCAAAAACTAGTAGATGGAGCATCTAAAGGTTTAGACGGAAATGCTAAAAGCGCAATGAGTAGAATGGGTGTTCCGCTATCCAACATGGAGACATTGGTTGCATCAGATGGTTCAGCAAACGAACAAACCACAGAAGTTGCAACAATGAAAGAAGCTTGCGCAAGAGAAAGAGAACAAAAAGAAGCTAAGAAAGATGCTCAAATTAGAGAAAGTGTGTCAGAAAAGCTTGAAGCAATGGGGTTAAAACAGGGTAAATATACAATTTTAACCGCAAAAGACGAGGGGGTTGGTGTTAAAGGGCAAGATGGCAGTGTGCAACCATTTAGCATGATAGATGTACAACCATTAGGTAACGATGAAGTTATTGCAGACACAAATGGTGGCGTTTCAGCCTTCTACTTTGCTGAAGGAGCTTATGTTTTAAGTGTAACAGAGGAAGCTATGGCGGCTGTCGGAAAGGTTCGCGAAAAAAATAAAAGCTCTTTAAGTGTTATAGCTATGAGAGATACAGATGTATTTTATAAAGATGGCGCTCCACTTGGTAGTCTTAATGATTCATGGAATCACGCATTAGTGCAAGATGATTCACACAGAGAAACTCGCGAGATGCTTACCAATATTGCACATTGTGAATTCGTATCAGAAAAGCTTGAAGCAATGGGGTTAGAAGAGGGTACATATATGATGCTTACACCTCAAAACGCAAAAGGAGTTGTTGCTGAAAATGAACTTGGTGATAAATGTCCAATGGATCTTGTTTTACAAGAAGGAGCTTATGATATAGCAACAAGAGGCAAAGATGTACTTGCTTCATATAATGCAGGTGTTTCAGCTTTTTATTTCAAAGAAGGTGTATATGTAATAAGTACAAGCGAAAAGGCCAGAGAGCAAGCCCAAAAAATTGAAAGTGAGCAAGGTTTTATAGGTGTTGCAATTGGTAAAAACGATACTTTCGTAACACATAACGGAGAAAGTATAGAAAGCCTCAACACGAAGTGGGAAGTTGCAAAAGAGACTGTGCGTCACAATGAAACCAAAGAAAGACAAGAAAAAGCTGGTCTTGAATTTTCTGAAGTTTTATATAAAAGAGGTGCATATAGTAGAGATTGAAGATAGTATATAATCATATCCAAATATCACAAAAAAGCACTTTACAAAATAAAGTGCTTTTTTATTTTACATTTCCTTTTTCCTTTTTTGAATTAGTTCGTCAACACTTTTTATCACTTTCGCCGGATTTCCTGCCACAACAGAATTAGGAGGCACATCATGTGTAACAACACTTCCCGCGCCAACAATAGAGTTGTCGCCCACGCTAACCCCTGGCATTATAATAGAATGCATTCCAATAAAACAATTATCTCCAATAGTAATTGGTGCAAAATATGTCTCACCCGTATATCTACGAGTAGAAGCATCATGCGCCAAAAGAGTACACCCTGTTAAAACGCAATTTTTACCAATAGAAATGCTTGCTTTTATCGTTTTATCAATTTTACAGTTTGAATATATAAGCGTACCCCCCCTACAAAATAGCCACGTAGACGATATTTATGGGCATTAATCATAGGGTTTGGAACTTTTTTTAATTTCATACCTAATAGGATTAAAAAGTTTTTTATTTTTTTCATATTTCCTCCTTTTCGCTTAATTACTAGTCTAGAAATAAATAAAATAAAAAACAAGCAAAAGAACTATTTTATCTAATAAAGTATTCTTACATAAAAAAAAGAGCAATTTTTAAATTGCCCTTTTTTTTACAATAGGAAGATGATAGATTTACTCTAATTTATTAATTTTCTTGTAGAGTAAGTCAACAACACATCCAACAGTTAGCTCTCTTCGTGGACCTAGTTCTTTATCATCAATATCAACATTGAATTTTCCTTCAATGCCATGAGTGATAAAGCACATATCCAAGCTATCTACCGCTAGGTCATATACAAAATTTGTCTCTAATGAAAATTTGCATTTTTCATCAACTCTAATAATACCTAACTGCTCGCGCACAACATCTTTCAACTCAAGAAAGATTTCATCCTTAGTCCTCATAGTAATTTTTTTTATTTTAATACAGAATTATATCATTTCGAGACACATAATATGTAAAAAAAGTTAAAAGTCAAGAAAATAACAAAAATAAAAGCCACCTTTTAGATGGCTTTTATTGTTATATCAAATCAAATCTTACTACTTAAGCAAGGCATCAGCAAGTCTTTCAAATTGTGCCAAATCAGCTTCTTTTACAGCAGATTTAATAGTAACAGCCTCTTCAATCATATTAATATTTTTTAGTTTACCAATTTCTTCTTTCATTTTTTTAGCAGCAATAGGTGCCCAAGAGCCATTTTCAATAAAAGCAACAGTGCGATTTTGGTAGTTCTTTGATTTTAAATGATTAATAAACTTCTCCATATAAGGGAAAAGACCACCATCATATGTAGGACAAGCCAAAACCAATCTATCATAACGAAAAGCATCTTCCACACACTCATGCATATCATCACGTGCCAAATCTGCAATACTAACTTTTACATTACTTTTGCTTTCTAACACTTCTTTTAGCTTGTATGCTGCATTTTTTGTGTTTCCATAAATAGATGTATAAGCAATAAATATACCTTCATCTTCCGGTCTATAACTGCTCCAAATATCATATTTATTGATATAATATCCTAAATTTTCAGTGAGCATAGGCCCATGAAGAGGGAAAATTTTTTGAATATCAAGAGTTGATGCTTTTTTAAGCAAAGCTTGTACTTGAGCGCCATATTTTCCAACAATATTGATATAATATCTTCTAGCTTCACAATCCCATTCATCATCAACATCAAGCGCACCAAATTTACCAAACCCATCAGCAGAGAATAAAATTTTATCTTTTTTCTCATATGCAACCATAACTTCTGGCCAGTGCACCATAGGTGCCATAACAAATGTCAAAGAATGCTCACCCAAAGATAATTCATCACCTTCAGCTACAATAACTTTTCTATCTGTTAAATCTAATTTTTCAAAAAATTGCCCCATCATAGCAAAAGTTTTTTCATTAGCTACAACCTTAGCTCCTTTATATTTGTTCAAAAACTTCTCCATACTACCTGCATGGTCAGGCTCCATATGTAAAACAACTAAATAATCAGGCTCTTTTCCATTTAATGTTTTTTCTAAATTTTCACACCATTCATTACATTTGCTCAAATCAACAGTATCCATAACTGCAATTTTTTTATCCATAATCACATAAGAATTATAAGAAATCCCATCAGGCACAATATATTGACCTTCAAACAAATCAATATCCTTATCATCAACTCCAATATAATAAATGCCATCTGTTAACATATTGTTTTTCATATATTTACCTCCGTTTTCTTTGAGCGTTTAATAAATTAGTTCTAAATATATTATCAGTGCTTTTTTTCTTTTCAAGCAAATATATTACAATTTTAATGATAATTTTTCCCATAAAAATACAATAATAAATTTTAAAAACAACATCTTGACAGAAGAGCCTAATTGCAATATAACCGATAGGAAAAATCAAATTTGGAGAATATATATGTCATATAAAGAAACTAAGACCTTAGATAACAGAATGAATATGCCTGAGATAGAAAATAATTGTAAGGCTTACTGGGAAAATAGTGATGTTTATCGTTATGATAATACAAGACCAAGAGAAGAAACTTTTATCGTCGATACACCTCCTCCAACTGCTTCAGGTTCTTTACATATAGGACATATTTTTAGCTACACACAAACAGATGTTGTGGCTAGATTCCAACGCATGTCTGGTAAAACAGTGTTATATCCAATTGGTTGGGATGATAATGGTTTGCCAACAGAACGTCGTGTTCAAAACTATTATAACATTGCTTGTAATCCAAACATTCCTTATGATTCAAATTTTAAACCTGAACATATAGAAAATGACAAATCTCCAAGAAAAGAAGTCTCTCGTAAAAATTTCATTGAAGCATGCGAAACTTTAATTGCATCAGATGAGGGCGTTTTTGAAAGCGTATTCAAAAATGTTGGCCATTCATATGATTGGAATATTAAATATTCAACAATTAATCCTAAAACAATTCGTGTATCTCAAGAATCATTTATTGATTTATATGAAAAAGGCTATGTTTCATCTGTTGAATCTCCAACAATGTGGGATGTGACTTTCCAATCAGCAGTTGCTCAAGCAGAAATAGAAGACAAAGAAGTAGCAGGCTTCTTCCATGATATTAAATTTAAGGTAGAAGGTACCGATGAGTATGTAACCATTGCAACAACTCGTCCAGAGTTTTTGCCAGCATGTATTGCAATTGTTGCTCACCCAGATGATGAACGTTATCAAAAATACTTTGGTAAAAAAGCAATAGTTCCATTGTTTGAAGCCCCAGTTGAAATTGTTCCTTCTGAACATGCAGAAAAAGACAAAGGGACAGGTATCATGATGGTGTGTACTTTTGGTGATGCTGCAGACGTTGCTTGGTGGAAACAATCAGGTTTACCATTAAAACAAATTGTTGGCTTAAATGGATGTTTAATGGATGTAGAATTTGGCAAAGGTGCGTTTGTATCAAATAATCCAGCAAAAGCAAACGAAGTTTATGCACAAATAAGAGGCTTAAAAGTAACTAAAGCTCGTGAAGTTCTTGTTAACATGCTTCGTGATAATGGTATTTTAGCAAATGAACCTCGTCCATTAACTCATATGGTTAAATTCTATGAAAAAGGCAATCAACCAATTGAGTTTGTAACATCAAGACAGTGGTTTGTTAAGCTATTAGATAAAAAAGAAGCAATGATTGAGGCTGGTCGTCAAATCAAGTGGAAACCAAGCTACATGCAACACCGATATGAAGAATGGGTAAATGGATTAAATCAAGATTGGTGTATTTCACGCCAACGTTTCTTTGGTGTTCCATTTCCTGTTTGGTACAAGTTAGATGCAAACGGCAATCCAGATTACAATTCACCAATCATTGCAGAGCGCTCACAACTTCCTGTTGATCCAATGATAGATACACCTTTGGGCTACACAGAAGATATGCGTGGTGCTCCAAATGGTTTTATTGGTGATAAAGATGTTATGGATACATGGGCAACATCTGCTCTTACTCCACAAATCGTTCTTGACGCTGTAAAAAATAATGCATTAGAACTTCCTTTTGATATCCGTCCACAAGCTCACGATATCATTAGAACTTGGGCTTTTTATACAATTGCAAAAGCTGTGATGCATAGTAAAACAATCCCTTGGAAAGAAATTTTGATTAGTGGTTTTATTCTTGATCCAGACCGCAAAAAAATGTCTAAATCTAAAGGAAACGTTGTAACCCCACAACACTTGATTGATAATTATGGTGCAGATCCAATTCGTTATTGGGCTTCTCGTGCAAGATTAGGTATAGATACAGCTCTTGATGAACAAGTTATGGTTCAAGGTAAAAAGCTTGTAAACAAAATATTTAACGCAAGCAAGTTTGTGTTCTCAATGGTGGAAAATAGCGCATTAAAAGGCGTTAGTGATTATGAAGCACATATTACAAACCCAATGGATAAATCATGGTTAAACAAAATGTCATCAATGATGTCTCAGGCAACATCAAGCTTTACAACACATGATTACGCATCAGCTCTCGAGGTTACTGAAAAGCGTTTTTGGGATTTCTGTGACTACTATCTAGAAATTGTAAAAAAACGTGCATATTCAGAAACAGATACATCTGCGGTGGCAAGTTTAATGAAAACCATAGATATATTCTTAAAAGCATTTGCGCCATTCTGCCCATTCATAACAGAAGAGGTATATCAATGTCGCCCATGGGGAGAAACAAAAGGCTCACTACATGGCACATCATGGCCAACAGCTAGCGAGTTTGATGGCATAGCATCTCCAACAAGTAATTTATATGATAATGCATCAATAATCACTTCAGAGATAAGAAAAGCTAAAACAACTGCAAACACATCGCAAAGAACACCTGTTTCAAAAGTTGTAATATCAGCTCCACAAGAGCTTCAAAATACCTTAAAAGAAGGTTTAGAAGATATTATAAACGTAGGAAACTTATCAGAAACAGCTCTAGAGTTCAAAGATAGCTCAGAGCTAACAGTAGATGAAGTTGTTTTAGATTTAGAAGCAGTTGCTTAAAATATCTAATCGTAAAAAAGGGAGGGTAAGCCTCCCTTTTTTCGTTGTTGCGAGTGACTTTTTTATTTTGTCATTGCGTGTGTCAATCCATATCATCTAGTCACCGTTCACACAACTATGCAAAGTAATCAATTCTTCCACTTCATCATCTCTCTAATTTTCAATAAGAAAAGCCCTCAAATCGAGGGCTTTTCTACTTTTTAGGAACAAGAGGGTAAATATAAATAGGTTTAATCTTAAACTTATCAAATATTTTAGCCTCTTCCTTTTCAAATTTTTCTTCATCCCAGTTCTCTTTAGCTTCTCTTTCGTGAAGCTCCATAAGTGCATCGCTTAAATCTTTTTCAGAAAAAACATCAAGAAAAGCAACAGTTTCTCTTGCTTTAATAACAGAATTTACATCTTCTGTTATTAAAGGATGAAACTCAGGTAAGCCTTTTCCTTCATACAATAGGCGATAAGCACAAGTATGAGGCAAAAGATTAATGTTGTTTTTCAATAACTCCAAATCAACCTTAACACAAGAGCTAGATAGTCTATTTTCATAGCAAGAACAACAACTTCTCTTCAAATCAAAGTTTCTGCACATTAAGTTGGAGAAAATAACAGATGTCTCATCACCATATTTATTCATACAGCATTTACCACATCTCATACAAATCATCTCCCACTCCTCATCAGAAAATTGGGACATTTCTTTAGTTTTATAAAAATCTGCCATAAAAATTAAGTTTAGTTAAACACTTATATCATGCCTAAAAAACAAAATCAATATATTTAAAATACCAAACCTATGGCCTAACAACAAGTCTATCAGAAGTTTTCTTAATTTCGTGTGGATTTTTCATTTCTACAATTCCACCAAAAGGCATTTGAGCAATAAACTTCCAGTCCGACGGAATTTCAAATTTTTGCTTAATTACATCATCAATTAATGGGTTATAATGTTGTAAAGATGCTCCAATATTTTTTTGTGCCAAAGCCGTCCAAATCATAAATTGCAACATCGCATTTCCATGTTCTGCCCATATGGGGAATTGTGGGGCATATATGGGGTAATTTTGAGCTAAGTTTTGAGCTATTTTGGGGTCAATAAAGAATAAAATAGTACCATAACCAGAGCAAAAACTAGCTATTTTTTGCTCAATTTGAGCCCTTTTTTCTTCTTCAGATACCTTAAAAAGCTCTTCTTTTACCACTTCCCAAAAATATTTATGATGCTCCCCCATCAACAACACAAGCCTTGCATCTTGAGAGTTAAAAGAGCTTGGATATAGGTCTAAACAGTTATTTATAAGCTCTTCTATTTCCGTGTTAGAGTGTTCTATCTTGTTGTTAATATTATAAAAAGAACGTCTTTTGCTAAATGTATTTAATATATCATTTTCCATTATTATCCTCCTTCAAAAAAGCCGGCGCTATAACTAGTGCCGGCTAATTTTTAATTAAATTTTATACTTATTTTCTATCGCCAAATAATCTCAATAGCGCCATAAACATATTAATAAAATCCAAATACAAAGACAACGCCCCCGCAATCGCTCCCTTGCTCTCACCATCTATGGTCATAGAGTTGGCGTAATACATTGATTTTAATGATTTTGTATCATATACAATAAGCCCGGCAAAGATAAATACTACTGCATATGAAAGAAAATAATCAAGTCCAGAACTCTTCATGAAAATATTAACAATAGAAGCAATAATTATTCCAAATAATCCCATAAATAAAAAGCTTCCCCAACCACTAAGATCTTTCTTTGTTGTATATCCATAAAGGCTTAAAGCCCCAAATGTTGCCGCTGTAATTAAGAAGATTCTAGCAATACTAGCGCCGGTATAAACCAAGAAAATAGGAGCAAGAGAAACCCCCATCAATACAGAATATCCCCAAAACATTGCTTTAACTTGTTGTAGTGTGCCCCTATTTAAAACCCAGCCAAAAGCAAAGATTAAAATGAGTGGGGCAAATAACGCTAAATAACCAAATCCAGTATATCCCATCTCATTGAAAAATAATCTAAAAATAGATGGATTTGATATAATTAAATAAGCAGCAAACGCTGTTGCAGTTAAACCTCCTGCCATGTAATTATATACCTTTAACATATAATTTCTAAGTCCTTGGTCAATAACATTAGCATTGCTAAAGCTAGCAAAATCTCTACTTTCTATCATATTAAATTCCCCTTTTTTTAATGTTCTATAACAAATATAGGTAGCTTTTATTAAAAAATCAATAATTCATAATTTTTTTTACAAAAAAACAGGCACCCAAAGGTGCCTGCTTGGGGTTTAAAAACCTCTAAATTATGCAACTTTTTTAGATTTCATGCTTGCAAATTCGTTTAATTTAGAAATAACGTAATTTTGAGCATCAATTTCCAAATATGGATGCATTGGAATACTAATTACTGTTTTAGATAATTTTTCGCAAACAGGAAGTTCTCTAGTATTCCATTGAGAATATGCAGTTTGTGTGTGAACAGGACGAGGATAATATGCGCCGCAAGGAATATTGCATTCTTTTAAGAAATTCATTAATTCGTCTCTGTGTTCGCAGTCAACAGTATATAAACCATAAGCAGATTTTGCATTATCCAAGATTTTTTGTTTGCCATAATATGCATCAAGATTGTCATCATATCTCTTAGCAATTTCAGCTCTTTTTACAAGTTCATCATCAAAAACTGTCAATTTTTGTAATACAACAGCACCTTGGAATGTATCCAAACGACCTGTTAAACCTAAACGAACGTTATCATATCTATCTGTTGAGCTCATACCATGAACACGGCAAGATTTTAATAATTCAAATTCTTCTTCAGAATTTGTAAATATAGCACCGCCATCACCATAGCAACCTAAAGGTTTTGTAGGATAGAATGATGTTGCAACCATGTCAGCAACGCTACCTGCTCTTTTACCATTGTAAACAGAGCCATATGATTGAGCTGCGTCTTCAAGAACTTTCATGCCATTATCATGTGCAATTTTGATAATCTTGTCAAAATCACAAGGAGAACCAAATATATCAACAGGAATAACTGCTTTTAAGTTTAATTTTCCTTCTTTTTTTACTTCGTTAATAGCTCTTTGTAGGTCCTCAGGATCCATATTGTATGTGTGTGGGTCTGAATCAACAAAAACAGGAGTTGCGCCAAGAATAGCAACACATTCAGCTGATGCAACAAATGTAAATGAAGAAACAAAGACTGCATCGCCAGGTTTTACCCCCCACGCCATTAAAGCTAAAACAAGAGCATCTGTACCAGAAGCACATGTTGCGCAATATTTAACTCCAGAGTATTGAGCTAATTTTTCTTCTAATTCTCTTGTTTCAGGTCCTTGACAATAAGCGCCATGGTCTAAGATTGTTTTAAATGCATTTAAAAATTTATCTTGTCCAATAACAGTTTGAGCAGTAGCGCAGTCAAAAAGATTGATTTTACCTGAATATGTATTTGTCATGTGTCTTATACCTCATAAAAAAATTACGACATGGTGTGAATGCTAGCTTGATTTTTTTGGATTTGCAAAACACAAAAAATTTCTAAATTGTAACATTTGTAAGGTTAAATGAAAAAAATAAGTTAAAATACATTCTTAAAATATAATTTAGTTGTTGATTTATCTGTTAAAGCCGTTATATTTAATAAAAAATATTAATAAGAGAGGGATAGTTGATTAATAGAATTTTTGCAATATTTGTGTTGTTTTTAGGTCTTTCAGGGTGCGCGTCTAATGGTGTAGGTGGAGGCGATGTAGGTTCTCTTGAACAATATAATAGAGCGATGTTTGAATTTAATAATAAGGTTGATAAATATGTTGTTCGCCCTGTTGCAAAAGGGTACCGCGCTATTACTAATAAATATATAAGAACAAGGGTCTCTAATTTCTTTGATAATGTTGGTGAGCCAATATCTGCAGTGAATCATGTCTTACAAGGGGAATTTGCGTCATCGGGAAACAATGTTGGTCGCTTTGTTATAAATACAACCCTTGGAGTTGTTGGTTTGTTTGATGTTGCAAGTTCTATGGGTATGGAACGTAAAAAGACAGGGTTTGATGAAACTTTATCAACGTGGTGCGTGCCTGATGGTCCTTTTGTAGTGCTTCCGATAATGGGGCCGAGTACACCTCGTGCTGCAACAGGTTTTGTGGTTGATGCTTATTCTTCGCCATTATATTGGGTAACTCATGAATCAGATGAAAGTGAAGCAAAAAGCATCTATTATGCTGCATCTGGTTTGAAATATTTAAATTTAATGGCTGAAAACTTAGCTTTTCTTGAGAGTTTAGAAGAAGGATCTATTGATTATTATGAGGCGGTTAAGTCATCATATATGCAAAATAGATCTAAGTTAAGAAGGTGCGGGATAGAAGATGAGGCTGTTGCTGGTTATGATTTCGATATGGATGATATGGATTATGAATAAATTAGAATTGGGGACTAAAATGAAAAAGGTAATATATTTTTTAGTGTTTTTCTTTGGTTTTACGCAGATTTCATTGGCATCAATTGATAAGGATAATGCTGTTGCGATGGTTGAGAATTTAACCAAAGAGGGGATAGAGAAGATTGTTAACTCTGATGCTCCAATTGAGGAGAAAAATCGTATTTTTAAAACACTGTTCACTGAAAATTTGGATTTGGAGTTTATTGGTAAGTATGTGTTGGGTCGTTATTGGCGAGTTGCAACCTCTGCTGAACAAAGGGAGTTTATTGCTTTGTATAAGGAGTTTAATGTAAAGACGTGGTCAAAAAGGTTTGATGAATTTAAGGGGAAGTCATTTGTGTTTAAGGGGACAACCTCGTCAAATAATCCTAATCAGGTTTTTGTAGATACAGAAGTGCCTATGGTGGAGGGTAAGCCTATAAGTGTTAAATGGCGTGTGGCTGATAAAAATGGCAATATGAAAATTATTGATATAATTATAGAAAATGTAAGTCTGGCACAAACTGCGCGAAATGAGTACACATCGTTTATTGCGAAATCCACAAATGGTGTGGAAGGATTGTTAGAAAATTTACGTTTAAAAACAAAATAATATGAGGGATATCTATTTTTTTTAACGTTTTTTTTACAATCACATTATATAAAATAGTTGACATTTTTCGAAAATTGTGGTATCTTATCAAAGATATTATTTTATGTTTAGTGTAAGGTATGTGATGGCTAAAAGACTGATATACATAGCAACTGCAGTGCTTAGTATTGTGTTGTCTGGAGTGGTAGAGGCGAAAGTTTGTCGCCTTGGAGATCCTGGTTGTGAAACTAATGCTTTTTATGGGGCAGGTAGTGGAACTTGTAGTAGTGAATACATACCTTGTAGCAACCCTAGAGCTGGTGCTACGTATTGTTATGGCGTGTATGAGGGGGCAAATTGTCAATATGGTGCGTGTAATGATGAGCCTCAAGCGTTATATCATGAAGAAGATTGTTGTGGCGCACTAGCTGATCAAGGTTATAAAGAGTGTTTGTTGGAAGATGGTGAGGTTGGTTATGGACTTTACTGTCGTGGAGCCGCGGATAATAAAGTTTATTGGCAAAATTGTGGGTGTACGTATGGTTTCTTGAAACCTGAGGAAGCTATTTCGCTTGGGTTGGAGGATGCTGTTTCTAAGCAAATTATTGAGTATGCGGCAAGATGTGGTTTTGGCGGGGGTCAAATAAAAGAAGACGGGTGCTATCTTGGAGAATGTAGTAAAGCAAGGCACTTTGTTTTTTATGCAGATGATGTGGATAGAAATGAGCGCTGTAAGTATAGGTTGGATACTCAGTGTGGGGCATTTGGTTGTAGACAAGTATATGATTGTAATAATGCTAATGAGTATTATAGGAATGACTCTGATTGCTTGGTTAGAAGTGCTGATGGTGATTGTGTTAATGTAAACTTTATTGGTCATGATACAGGTATTGACCCGGCTCAAACTGCAGGACATGCAGTAGATAAGTTTAGTACAGAAATGCATGATGGCAACCTTGGTATATGGATTGACAGTGAGGGTAATAGATATGAAAATGATCCCCTGAAGTATAATCTTGTTAATCGCTATATGTGTCAGTATGCAGGTTCAGAAGGGAGTTTAATAACACCAGAGCTCACAGATGATGTGTATAATGTAGGATTTGGTTGTAGTGGAATTAGAAACTATTGCTATTTGTGGGAAGGTTGTAATAATGAGCGTCGTTGGTACAATACTCATGCGAATACTGGTGCACTATATGGTGATGGTAGGGTAGATGCTAATGGTATTGATCATTATATTCGATGGGAAGAAATTGTTGAAAAGGATGTAAATTATCATCCAGAGTATCCTCATCTTCTTGAGATAGGTGAGCACTTAAACTTTTATAAAGATGTAAATATAAATACATCATATGGTGTGTATATAAAAAATAATGAATCAGATTTATATGCTATAAATCAATCAAATTGTACAATTAATAATGGATGTATTGTGGATCCAAATAGTGGTTGTACATATATCAAAGGTCAGTGTCATAAAAACGATGGTGGGCACGATTGTTGGAAGAAAATTTCTTGTACTGAAGAAAATCGTTTTTATGCATCATTTATTAATACACACGTTGTTGAAAGTTATGAGAGTTCTGTAAATAATGAATATTTGAATAATGCATTTTATAACGGCTTAGAGGAAAATGAAGTATATCCAGCTTGTGTTTATGAAATAAATCAATGTAATGATAATTCAAATTGTTATCGTAAAACCGGTTGTACCGAGGGTTTTGAGGATTTAAGGGATCATGAAAATATTGAAAACGATTGGTTGATATGGTTTAGTTCATGGCGTCCTTTATGTAATGATGGAACACGTTGTTATAAGGTTTCTACTTGTGATTTGACAATGGGTTCATATTCGTCTGCACCAAATACATCATTCTTTATAACAATCAGTTCAACAGCAACTGGTTATACTTGTTATCGCGGTCAAGAATGTCATGTGGATGCAGGAGCGTATACTTCAGAACCAAATACATCATTCTTCGTCAATATTAATTCACATGCATCTGGTAGTATATGTTATCGTGGTCAAGAGTGTCATATTGCTGGTGGTGCTTATTCATCTGCTCCAAATACATATTTCTTTGTATTAGATACATCTTATGCGTCTGGTAGTACTTGTTATCGTGGTGCATATTGCTTTGGGTTAGATGAAGGCGCATATACATCAACACCAAACACATCGTTTTTCCATAATATAACTTCATCAGCGTCTGGCTCTCACTGTTTTAGAGGAACATCATGTCATATTGATGCAGGTAGCTATACATCCGCACCAAATACATCATTCTTTATTAATGTTGGTTCATTAGCTACAGGTAGTATATGTTATCGTGGTCAAGAATGTTATATAGAAGCTGGTAGCTATTCATCAGAACCAAATACATCATTCTTTGCGAATATTAATTCACTTGCATCAGGTAGTATATGTTATCGTGGTCAAGAATGTTATACAGAAGGTGGTAGCTATACATCCGTACCAAATACATCATTCTTTATAACAATCAATTCGACAGCATCTGGTAGCGTTTGTTATCGTGGTCAAGAATGCTATATCGAAGCAGGTAGCTATACATCATCACCAAATACATCATTCTTTATTACTATTAATTCACTTGCATCTAGTAGTGTTTGTTATCGTGGTCAAGAATGTTATGTAGAAGGTGGTAGCTATACATCCGCACCAAATACATCATTCTTTATAAACATTAATTCATTATCATCAGGTAGTATATGTTATCGTGGTCAAGAATGCTATATCGAAGCAGGTAGCTATACATCATCACCAAATACATCATTCTTTATTATTCATACCTCTTTTGCATCAGGTAGCACTTGCTATAGAGGTATTCAGTGTCAAGAAGGTTTCCAAGGGGCTTATAGTATATCACCTAATACAGCTTTCTTCCAAATAATTTCATCATCAGCTTCTGGTAGTACTTGTTATAGAAGTGAAGATTGTAACTATGGTGCAGGTAGCTATTCATCAATTCCGAACACTTCATTCTTCAATATTATACAATCACTTGCTTCAGGTAGTACTTGTTATAGAGGTACAGCTTGTCATGTTGAGAGTGGTAGCTATTCATCCGAACCAAATACATCATTCTTTAGTGTAATTTCATCTGCATCAACAGGTGTGTTGTGTTATAGAGGTGAAAATTGTAACTTTGAAGTAGGTAGCTATTCATCAGCTCCAAATACTGTATTCTTTATTTTAGACAGCTCTGTATCATCAGGATCTAAGTGTTATAGAGCAAATGATTGTGCAACAACAGCAATTAGTGATGTTTTGAAGAATACAAGCTTCTTTGAATTTATTAATTCTACATCATCTGGTAGTATTTGTTATCGTTCATCTGCTTGTAATATAGTGGTTGGTAGTTATACATCTACACCAAATACATCATTCTTTAGCGTGATTAGCTCAACCAATGCAGTATTGGATTCAACTTGTTACCGTGGTGAAGTTTGCCACTTTGCAGCTGGTGGTTATTCATCCGAACCAAATACATCATTCTTTATAACAATTTCATCATATGCATCAGGTTCAACAGTATATCGTGGTGAAAAAGTAAGAGAAAGCGCAGGTAGCTACTCTTCAACTCCAAATACATCATTCTTTATAACAATTAAATCACTTGCGTCTGGTTCTATTGCATATCGTGGTCAAGAAACACACCTTGCTTCGGGTTCATATTCATCAACGCCAAACACATCATTCTTTATTACAATTTCATCACTTGCGTCTGGCTCTACATCATATCGTGGTGAAAAAGTAAGAGAAAGCGCAGGTGCATATAGCTCTATGCCAAATCTTGTATTCTTCAATGTTATAAGTTCACATGCCTCTGGCTCTATTTCATATCGTGCAGATGGATTGAGCATTAGTGCATATCAAAATGGTCCAAACACATCATTCTTCGTTGGAATATCATCTCTTGCATCTGGTTCTGTATCATATCGTGTTGAAAAAGCACATATTCCTGCAGGCGCTTATTCATCTGAGCCAAATACATCATTCTTCTTCGTAATTAAATCATTAGGTTCTGGTTCAACAGCATATCGCGCCCAAAATGTTCATGAGATTGCTGGTGCTTATTCATCAGAACCAAATACATCGTTCTTCTATGTAATTAAATCAACAGGATCAGGTTCAACTTCATATCGTGGTCAGAATATACATATTGAAAGTGGTTCGTATTCATCAACACCAAATACATTGTTCTTTGTAACAATTACATCGAGTGCATCTGGTTCTATATCATATCGAGGTGAAAGTGCTCAAATTCTAGAAGGTGCATATACATCTGTTCCAAACACATCATTCTTCTATACTTCACACTCACTAGCATCAGGTTCTACAGCATATCGTGGCGAAGGTATAAGGATTGAGGCAGGTGCATATTCGTTTATACCAAATACATCATTCTTCCATACAATATACTCTCTTGCTACAAGTTATATTTCATACAGAGCAGATAGAGTTGCCGATCCAGAAGTTGGTGCATACACATCAACACCACTAGAGGCATATTTTGATGTTGTATATTCATTAGCTTCAGGTAGCAAGTGTTATCGTGGTACAAGTTGTGCTATGACATCTGTTGATGAAAAAGAAAAAAATACAAGTTTCTTTGTGTATACATATTCTTTAGCTTCAGGTTCAACATGTTATCGTTCATCAGGATGTGTGCTTGATGCTGGTAGTTATACTTCCATGCCAAACACATCATTCTTCAGTATTTTATCATCAACAAATGCATTGCTAGATTCAAAATGTTATCGTACAGGTGGCTGTAATATTCCTGCAGGTGCATATACATCATCACCAAATACATCGTTCTTTATAACTGTATCATCATATGCATCTGGTTCAACATCTTACAGGGGTGAGAAGTCACACATCAGAGCCGGCGCATATTCATCAGTACCAAATACGTCATTCTTTACAACTGTAATATCACTTTCATCAGGATCTACATCATATAGAGCTATAAAAGAAAGTGCGCAGAGTTATACATCAACACCAAATACATCATTCTTCTTTGTAATTAAGTCTTTAGCGTCAGGTTCAACAGCATATCGCGGTCAAAATTCTCATGAGATTGCGGGCGCTTATACATCAGTACCAAATACATCATTCTTTATAACAATTTCATCATATGCATCAGGTTCAACATCTTATCGTGCGAAAGATTTTAGAGAAAATGCAGGTAGCTATAGCTCAACACCAAATACATCGTTCTTCTTTGTAATTAAATCATCAGCATCAGGTTCTATTGCATATCGTGGTCAAAATTCTCATGAGATTGCGGGCGCTTATACATCAGTACCAAATACATCATTCTTTATTACAATTTCATCATATGCATCAGGTTCAACTTCATATCGTGCGAAAGATTTTAGAGAAAATGCAGGTAGTTATAGCTCAACACCAAATACATCATTCTTCTTTGTAATTAAATCATCAGCATCAGGTTCTATTGCATATCGTGGTCAAAATTCTCATGAGATTGCAGGTGCATATACATCAGAACCAAATACATCATTCTTTATAACAATTTCGTCATATGCATCAGGTTCAACATCTTATCGTGCTGAAAAGGTAAGAGATATTGCAGGTAGTTATACATCTACACCAAATACATCATTCTTCTTTGTAATTGGGTCTTCTGCATCAGGTTCTATTGCATATCGTGGTCAAAATTCTCATGAGATTGCAGGTGCATATACATCAGAACCAAATACATCATTCTTTATAACTATTTCATCATATGCATCTGGTTCAACATCTTACAGGGGTGAGAAGTCACACATCAGAGCCGGCGCATATTCATCAGTACCAAATACGTCATTCTTTACAACTGTAATATCACTTTCATCAGGCTCTACATCATATAGAGCTATAAAAGAAAGCGCGCAGAGTTATACATCTACACCAAATACATCATTCTTCTTTGTAATTAAGTCTTTGGCGTCAGGCTCAACAGCATATCGTGGTCAAAACTCTCACTTAGAGGCAGGTGCATATACATCAGTACCAAATACATCATTCTTTATAACAATTTCATCATATGCATCAGGTTCAACATCTTATCGTGCGAAAGATTTTAGAGAAAATGCAGGTAGTTATAGCTCAACACCAAATACATCATTCTTCTTTGTAATTAAATCATCAGCATCAGGTTCTATTGCATATCGTGGTCAAAACTCTCACTTAGAGGCAGGTGCATATAGTTCATCGCCAAATACAATGTTCTTTGATGTTATAAAATCAATAGCATCAGGTTCTATTTCATATAGAGCAGAAAAAGCAAAAGAGATTGTGTATACATCAACACCAAATACATCATTCTTCTTTGTAATTAAGTCTTTAGCGTCAGGTTCAACAGCATATCGTGGTAATGGTATCCATATTCCTGCGGGCGCTTATACATCAGTACCAAATACATCATTCTTTATAACAATTTCATCACATGCATCAGGTTTGATATCATATCGTGCTGAAAAGGTAAGAGATATTGCAGGTAGCTATTCATCTACGCCAAATACATCATTCTTCTTTGTTGATAAGTCATATGCTTCCGGTTCAACAGCTTATCGTGCTCAAAGAGCTCACATTGAGAGGGGTGCATATACATCATCACCAAATACATCATTCTTTATTATTCAAACCTCATATGCATCAGGATCGACAGCTTATCGTAGTAAAGAAGTTCATAGAAAAGGAGGTGCATATTCATCAACGCCAAATACATTGTTCTTCTATACTATTAAGTCATTAGCATCTGGTTCAACATCATATCGTGCAGAAAGAGCGCATAATGAGGTTGGTGCATATACATCTATGCCAAATACATCATTCTTTATTATTCAAACATCATATGCATCAGGTTCGACAGCTTATCGTAGTAAAGAGGTGCATAGAAAAGCAGGTGCATATACATCATCACCAAATACATCATTCTTTATAACAATTTCATCATCTTCTTCGGGTATGATTTCTTATCGTGGCGAAATTGTAAATATAGATGCAGGTGCATATACAGTAACACCAAATACACAATTCTTTAACACAATTAAATCAAGTGCATCAGGTTCTACTGTATATCGAGCTGAAAAAGCTAACATAAAAGGCGCATATACATCAAGTCCAAACACATCGTTCTTTATTACAGTTTCATCGTATGGGTCTGGTTCTACATCATATAGATGTGTAATGTGTAATGCTGAGATAGGAGCTTATACAGGAAAAGCAAATACACAATTCTTTATATACATATCATCAAAAGGTTCGGGCATAGAGTGTTTCCGCGGACAGGAATGCGCAATTATAGCAGGTGCATATACATCTATGCCAAATACATCATTCTTTACATATTCAGAAATGGAGCAATCTGGTAGTACATGTTATCGCGGAACTGCATGTAATACTATAGCAGGTAGCTACACTTCAACACTAGATGCATCATACTTTAGAGTAATTAGTTCTATTTCATCAAACTTAAAAGAGTGCTTTAGAGCAGAAGAGTGCGCAATTATAGAGGGAGCATATACATCAACGCCAAATACATCATTCTTTTATGTTGCGAACAAAAAGGCATCAGGTAGCACATGCTATCGTGGAACAGCATGTAACGCTAAGGCAGGTAGCTATAACTCAACACCAGATGTATCATACTTTATAACAATTAGTTCTATTTCATCAAACTTAAAAGAGTGCTTTAGAGCAGAAGAGTGCGCAATTATGGCAGGTAGCTATACATCAACGCCAAATACATCATTCTTTTATGTTGCAAACAAGAATGCATCTGGAAGTACATGTTACCGTGGAACAGCTTGTAACGTAAGAGCAGGAAGCTATTCAGTTAAGCCAAATACTGAGTACTTTATAACAATTGGTTCTATTTCATCAGATGGAATGGAATGCTTTAGAGGTGAAAAATGTGCTATAAGTATTGGTAGCTATAGCTCTATGCCAAATACAATATTCTTTATTACGACAATGTCAAAATCATCTGGTAGCACCTGTTATCGTGGTAAAGGATGTAACACAGGTGTTGGCAGCTATACTTCAGAGCCAAATAGACAATTCTTTGTAAATATTAGTTCAATATCATCTGGTGATATATGTTATAGAGGAACAAAATGTAATATAGATGTTGGTAGCTATACATCTAGACCAAATACATTATTCTTTAATACAATTTCATCAATTGCAACAGGTAAGACATGTTATCGTGGTTTTGGTTGTAATGACGGAGCGTATGCAGTAGATATAAATGCAAATCGCAATAGCTCATTCTTCTATTGGGTAAGTTCACATGCATCAGGAGATACCTGTTATAGAACAGATCGTTGCCATATAGAAGCAGGTAGCTATTCATCTAGACCTGATACTGC
>JAZQXC010000014.1:0-223439 GCA_045632645.1 Alphaproteobacteria bacterium
ATATAAATCCAGTTGAAGGAATGTTGGTTACAGTGTTTACTTCTCATAGTATGAAAGGTCTGCAAGCTGTTACTGGTGAGCAGTCAGTTAAGCAGATAGAAGAGTTTTATCATACCAATCATACAGGAGTCGTTGTTGTATTTGGAATTTTGTTATTGTGTATTATCGGAATTGGTATTCCATGGAAAAAATAAAACCCATATACACAGATAGTCTTAAATACTGTAAGCGTAAATAACTATTAAAAAAATTAACATTATGGAAAATTTATTTCATCAAATTGTAAATAGTATTGATATTAATTCGCTATTTATAATTGCTCTTTGTTCAGCATTTTACTTTGTGATCACTTATCACTTATGGAAATTGTTAACAAATAGAAAGGATTTACAGGAGGAAATACCAAAAGCCGTGGATCTTTTTAAAATGAAACATAACAAAACTCCAGGTGCAGCAGGACTACCTGTAATTGATCTTTACGAAAGGCAAAATGCATACCTTTATGCCACATCAAGAAAAGTGATTAAACGTTATAGGATGCAGCAGAATATAATTCGTTGGTTGATGTTGTGGTATCTTTGGCCATTTCCTATCATTTTCATCGGAACAACAATGACAATGATGAAATACGCAAGTTTAACACATCCGTCTTTTGTTGCTTGGTGTTCCCTTTTAGCTATATGGGGCATATTGGGCTTTGTGTTATGTGCAATAGGATTAATAACATCACGCACTGTTAAATTTGGCAAAAATGTTACCTACTTGAACTATTAAGTATAACATTTTGACTTAATTAAAACCCCTCACAATAATAAAATTGTGAGGGGTTTTGCTTTATATTGTATCATTTTCAAAATAATTAATACAAATTTTTTATATAAATTAAACCGCCCCAAAGGAGCGGTTTAATTTTCAATCCTTTACGTGCAGAAATTTACAAGTGTCATAATCAAATTCTAAATGCAAAATACTGCAGTTATCATAGCAAACATCAGTCAATTCTAAACCACAAGCAAGGGAGCTTATAACACCTGCATGACAAACTACACCAACATCCTCTAAATCAAACTTATGGCAACTAACAATATAGTTCAAAGCTTTCATCACTCTTTCAAAAACTTCCTTTTTACTTTCACCATTAGGAAATTTTTTACTCCAAGTTTCTTTTGTAGGACAGAAGAAATCGCGAACTTCATCGCCATACTCTTTCTCAACTTCATCAAAAGATTTTCCTTCAAAACTACCAAAATCACACTCTCTTAAATCTTTTAAGATTGTTATTGGAGCAACAGTAAAATTTTTACTTGCAACAATATTAGCAGTTTGAACAGCTCTCAGCAGCGGAGAACAATAAAACCTACGAACATATTTATGCTTAAGTTTTTCACCTAAATTAGAAGCTTGTGCTTTTCCTGTTTCATTTAACAAGCAGTCTGAACCACTGCCTTGCCATTTTTGAGCGACATTCATATCTGTCTGTCCATGGCGTAATACGTAAACATTGATTTTTCTCATAATAGTCATATATATATTTTTGTAACATTACTATATCACTTATTTTATTTTTTGCAACAAAAAAGGCGGAAAACCTTCCACCTCTCTCTATTTTATATCAATATTATACTACTCTTTCGCCTCAATTAACTCCACAGCTTTGCTATACACCTCTTCAATTCCAAGCATAGAAGTATCCAAAATTATAGCATCATCAGCTGGTTTCATTGGCGCATCTTTTCGAGTCGCATCACGCTCATCACGAGCTTTTACATCTTTTAAAACATCTTCTAAATTAGCTTCCATTCCTTTTGCAATAAACTCATCATAGCGACGTTTTGCTCTAACTTCAGGAGATGCTGTTATAAAAAACTTAATATCCGCATTAGGACAAATAACTGTACCCGTATCCCTCCCATCATAAATCACACCTTTTGCCGGAGTTCCGTCAGCATAAGTTGGATTCTTTGCAAAATTTCGTTGCATATCCAAAAGTTTCGAACGAACACCCGTATAACTAGAAACAATAGAAGCAGCCTGTCCACCCTTAGATGATCTAAAATCAGCATGCTTTGAAAGCTCCATCATTGATGAAAATGTCAAATTTTCAGCCTCTAACTCTGCCGCCTTAACATCTGACAAATCCTTATTATCAAGCAACATTCTAAGCCCAACAGCCCTATAAACCATACCTGTATCAAAATAAGCCAAGCAATATTTATCAGCTAATTTTTGTGAAAGAGTACCCTTACCAGCTGCTGCAGGACCATCTATTGTTATAATCATCAAATCCCCCTGTCCATAAATTAACAAATTTTATTTATTCTTTAACATATTTTCATTAATATCTCGAATATAGAAACAATTTACACAAAGAATAAGAAAATGGCAAAAAACTTTCGTTTATACACAGAAGAAGAGTTACAAATTAACAAAACTATATTTTTAAATGAGCAACAAACTCATTATTTAAAAAATGTAGTAAAATATTCTATTGGCGACAACCTATTGTGTTTTGATAATAAAAATGGTGAATTTTTATGCCAAATAAGTACCATAAATAAAAAAAATACAGAAATTATTGTAAAAGAAAAAACAAACGAATTTTATGATTGCCCAGATATTTGGTTATTGTTTGCTCCTCTAAAAAAGGATAAAACAGACTTTGTTATCGAAAAAGCAACAGAGCTAGGTGTTAAGAAAATTATTCCAACACTTACTCGCTACACTATAACCAACAATATTAAAACAGAGCGCTACATTGCACAAGCGATTGAAGCGTCTGAACAATGCCGAAGAACAGATTTACCAATTATAGAATCCCCCGCCCCACTTCAAACAATTCTACAAAACTGGGATTCTTCTCGCACATTATTTTTTATGGATGAAACATTAGAAAGCAAAACTTTTATAGAAGAACTAACCAACTCTAAAACAACAAAATCAGCCATTCTTATTGGTCCAGAAGGTGGTTTTTCAACAGAAGAATTAATAATATTACGCAATTTATCTTTTGCCAAAGGTGCAACTCTTGGTCCTAGAATATTAAGGGCAGAAACTGCTGCAACATCAGCATTATCTTGCTGGCAAATGATACTTGGCGATTGGAGAAAATAAATGAAAATACTTATTGCAGATGACCACGAACTATTTTTAAAAGGCTTAGAGTTCATCCTAAGTCAAAACATTCAAAATGCAGAAATTACCACCGCACAAAGCTATACAGACATATTTAGTATATTAAAAACTAAAACTGATTTTGATTTAATTATTACAGACTTAGCAATGCCTGGTGCAAATTGGCTAACAGCCATACAAACAATACATAACACAATACCAGACGCACCTATTGTTATAATATCTGCAGTATTTAACAAAGAATTATTACAGCAAACACTAGATATTGGTGTTTCTGGATATATACCCAAAACATCTTCAAACAACCTTATTGCAAGCGCCATTAATTTAGTTTTAGCAGGGGGGATGTATATTCCACACGAACTATTATACTCTCAAAAAGATGAACAAGTATCACAAGAGCAACAAAAAGAATACATTAAACCACTAAAAGATCTAGAAAAAATAACTCAAACCGAAACAGATAAGACCTCTAAAAACCTAACAGAGCGCCAAATAGATATTGTAAAGTGCATTGCAGAAGGTTTATCAAACAAACAAATTGCTTATAAACTAAACTTAACCGAAGGAACTGTTAAGGTCCATATTACATTTATACTAAAACTACTTAACGTAAAAAACAGAACCTCTGCAGTAATAGAAGCAGCAAAAAGAGGCTATATTTCAGAAAACATATTAAATCAATAAGGAAACAAATGACTAAAACAACAACTACACACATCCCTTCATATATTACAAACATATATTCATGGTTATATCTAAAACCATTCGTTTATAATTTTTTTGATAATTCAATATTATTAAATCTCCTAACATTAGGATATCATAACATCTTATCAGAAGAGTTAAAAAAGGAAATCACTCCTCATTCAAATATCTTACAAATAGGAGCAACTCTAGGCTCGCAAATAGAAAAGACATACCAAGCTTTAGGAATTTTAGGCACTTACACAATTATAGATATACTTCCTAAAGTGTTAGAAAAAAGCCAAGAAAAAAATCTTGAACAACATATCAAATATATAAATGCAGATGCAACAAAAACAATAAAAGGAGAATATGATACAATCATTTATCACTTTTTATTGCACGAATTACCACCCAAAACACGCTCAAAGCTTTTACAAAACACACTAAAAGCGCTAAAACCTGGTGGAAAAGCAATATTCATAGATTACCATTTACCATCATCATACAATCCATTAAAATATTTTATACGAGCAATAAATCGTCTATACCAACCTTTTGCAGAAACTTTATGGAAAAACTCTATAAAAGACCTAACCCCAGAAGCGCATCTATATAAATGGTCTAAACAAACTTATTTTGGTGGAGTTTATCAAAAAGTTGTTGCAACAAAATATAAATAAAAAAACCGGCTATTACAAAATAGCCAGTTTTTTTATCCAGAAACAATTTAAGATTGAGATTTATTAATACTAACCTTCTTAAATTTTTGCTTTTCAACTTGAGATTTTGGAATAGATACATTTAACACACCATTATTATATTTAGCACTTACGGCATCATAATCCAAATCCCAAGGAAGCTGTATTGTACGCTTAAACATACCATACGAAATTTCAGAAAAATAATTATCTTTGGACTCTGTTTTGATTTCATTCTTTTTTTCACCAGAAATGCTTAAATATCCATCAGAAGAAACCTTCAAATCAATATCTTTTTCACTAATTCCAGGAATCTCTGCTGTAACATTTACAGCATCTTTATCTTCAACAACTTGAATTTTAGGTGACAAATCAGCTAAATCAGAACCAGAGTTATCCATTAAATTCCAAAAATAATTCATTAAACTTCTGAAATCTGTTGGATTATGAGAAACGGATAAATCATGGCTTGTTTGATTGGTTTTAGTAACCGCATTTCTCATCATATTTTCTCCTAAATTTATTTTTTATTTACTTCTTTTTCACTTTTTTCATCAGACACATCTGAGCCACAGCAACAACCGCCTAAAGATGAATCTTTTTTAGAAACAGAACTACTTTTCATTCTTTCACTAGAAAACTTAGATATAGAATCTTTCATATTTACCTCCATATTTAACTTTATGTATAAAAAAAATCTATTTGATTTATGTATAAAATACATACACCAAATAGATAATCAAAAAATCATCATTTTTAAGCTAAACAAAAGGGCAGATTACCTGCCCTTTATATCTAAAATTCCACGGTTATGTTTCTTCCCATTTTTAAGAACTTCTCTGTTCTTTGTTTTTTAATCTCATCAGCATCAGCACCTTGAAGTTCTTTTAGATGTCTAACAATAACCTCTCTAACAGCCCCGAAAGTCTGCTCTCTATTACGATGAGCTCCTCCTAATGGTTCTTTAATTACTTCATCAATAATACCAAGAGCTTTCAAATCTTGTGCTGTTAAACGAAGAGCCTCTGTTGCATCTTTTGTTTTATCAGGTGAGCGCCACAAAATAGACGCACAGCCCTCAGGAGAAATCACAGAATAAATAGAATGTTCAAGCATCAAAACTCTATTTGCAGTAGCAATAGCAATCGCCCCCCCTGAACCACCTTCACCAATAATCAAAGAAACTATTGGCACTTTTACTTGTAAACATTTTTCAATAGATGCGGCAATTGCTTCAGCTTGCCCCCTAGCCTCAGCATCAACACCAGGATAAGCGCCTGCTGTATCAACAAAACTAACTATTGGCAAATTAAATTTATTAGCCAAATCCATCATTCTTTGCGCTTTGCGATATCCTTCAGGTTTAGCCATACCAAAATTATATTTTATACGGCTCTCAAGGTCATTACCTTTTTCTTGCCCCATAACAACAACGGCTATTCCATTAATTTTACCAAGACCACAAACCATTGCCTCGTCATCTGCAAAACGCCTATCACCAGCAAGTGGTGTAAAATCCTCAACTAATGCTTTTATATAATCCAAACAATGTGGCCTTAAAGCGTGTCTTGCAATTTGAGCCTTCTGCCATGCAGACAAATTCATATATGTACGATTAATATGCTGAGTAAGTTTTCTCTCTAAATGACGCATCTCACGCGCAATATCCATATCCTCATCTTTAGCCAAAAGTTTCAAATGCTCAATTTTTTCTTCTATTTCTAGAATATCTTTTTCAAAATCAAGCACAACTGCTGTAGAGTCACCCATCTTTTATACCTTTTAAAAATTAAATATTGCACTTCTTATATCATAAAATAAAAAAATTTCATCATATTTTTTACATCTATACATTTAAACAAACAAAAAGCTGTATAAAACTATGCTCTTTCTTGTTTTTTTATTTGCAAAATATACCTCAGAAGCTAAAATAAATGAAAACATTTTATAGGAGTATAGCTGTGTTAAGTATTTCTTTTTTAACCTTAATTACAACAAGCACTGCTTGGATATTTTTCTGCATAAAAAATCTACCTTTTAACACTTTTGCTCCAACTGAGGTTTATCAGTTTATACATATAATGTTTTTACCGCTCGTTGCAATATGGGTAATTTATGGAATCATAAAAAACACAACCCAATCATCACTTAACAATCGCAAATCTATTTTCTTTTTAGAACAAATTAAGAAAAATAGTGATTCCATTGATGCAATTAACACAACAATAAACAATTACACTAAAGAATTAAGAGATAATTTCATTCTTGAACAATCAGACAATCTTATCGCAGACATAAACGAAACCTTAGCTGAAATAATTAAAAGAAGTAATTCCATCTCAACTTCTCAAATGGAATATTTATGGCAAAGAGCATCAGACGGTAAAAGGTGGTTAATTGCAAAAACATTCATCGAAACAAATAACTTCCAATCAGGTTTTTTAGAACACTTACAAGAAAAAGCAAATAAAGACCCTATGCTAAAAGGTAGTGTGTTAGAGTTTTATTCTAAATATAAAAACCTCACATCTTTATTAGAAAAACATGACACATATAAAATATTATCAAACACTGTTGAAAATGGTGCTTTAGGAAAAGTGTTTAGTATCTTAACACCAATTGCTATATCATTATCAAAAGAAGAACAAAAAAACACCACCCCAACAACAGAGATAAAACAAACAACTAAAACCATAGAAAGACAAGAAACAACAAAAATTCCTTCATTTCTAACTGCTGAAACAAGCGCAAAACAAACAAAGCAACAGCCCTCAAATCAAAATATGGTAGAAGAAGGATTAAAAGCAATAAGAGAGGAATTAACAAAACCAGCTCCCAAAACTAATATAACAACTTTTGCTAGCACACAATCTGCATTAAGAAACTTAAAACCAGAAAAAAAATCTAATATCATTTCCATAGATGAGCTAGAAAAGGAAATAAACGCCTCTCCTGATAACAATTATGATACATCAATAAGTCCTCTTGGAGATTGGTTGGATGAAAAAAAGAATTAAGCTCGTTTTATTAGCTTTTTTACACATCATCTTTGCAACATCAGTTATAGCATCAGACATAGTGGTTTCTGATGTCTTAACTATTGCAGACACACCCAAATACCCTAAAAAGTTCAAACACTTTGATTATGTAAACCCCAATGCCCCAAAAGGTGGCAGGATAAATATCCCTTCTTATGGAACTTTTGATAATTTTAATCCCTACATATTCAAAGGCACTGCACCCTCAGAAACAATATCCCTAACACTAGACAGCTTAGGCGTTTCTCCATCTGATGATATAGGAACAGTATATCCTCTAATTGCCAAATATTTTGAACTACCTAAAAATAAAAAATATATTGGCTTTTTTATAGATCCTAAAGCTCGCTTTCATGACAATAGCCCCATAACTGCAGATGATGTTGTTTTCAGTTTTAACTCAATCATAAACAAAGGCTCTCCATTTTATAAAATTTATTTTCAAGATGTAGAAAGAGTAGAAAAAGTCTCAACACATCACGTTCGATTCCATTTTAAAGAAAACACTAAAAATAGAGAATTACCTCTAATTATTTCATCAATAAAAATCTTTTCAGCAAAAGACTTCAAAGACAAAGAGTTTGATAAACCAACCCTAACACCTCCTTTAGGAAATGGTCCATATAAAATAAAAGCATTTGATGCTGGCAAATATATAATCTTAGAAAGAAATCCAAACTATTGGGCAAAAGACCTTCCAACCAGAAAAGGCTTTTTCAATTTCAGAGAAATAAAATATGATTACTACCAAGACACAACCGTATCGCTTCAAGCTCTATTCGCTGGCAACATAGATGTAAGATACGAGTATATAGCCAAATCATGGGCAACAGGATATGATAATGAATTAATAACAAGTGGCAAAATAAAAAAACAGGCATTATCGCACAACAGACCAGCCACATCACAATTTTTTGCCTTTAACATCCGTAAAGAAAAATTTTCATCACCACTAGTTAGAAAGGCAATTGAGCTTTCGTTTAACTTCCCATGGGCAAATAAAAACTTATTTTACAATCAATACCAAAGACTAAATAGCTTTTTTACCAATACAAAATTTAGCGCAACAGACACACCAAAAGATTTAGAGTTAAGCATTTTAGAGCAATACAAAGAAAGCTTGCCACAAGAAATATTTACAACTCCAGTTGAAACAATTTTTAGAGACGACACATTATCCGATAGAGAAAACCTAAAATATGCCGTAGAGCTTCTAAACCAAGCCGGATATGATTTTATAAACGAAAAAATGTGTAACAAAAAAACAGGCGAACCACTTGAATTTGAAATCGTTATAAACTCATCAAACGGTCATGCTTTCACCCGCGTTTTATTGCCATTTATTGAAAATTTAAGAAAAATCGGCATAAAGGCAACCACTCGCATCTTAGAAATAAACACCTACAAAAACAAATTAGACAACTTTGATTTTGATATAATCATTGGTGGTTATTCTGGTATTTCAATGCCTGGCTCTGAGCAAAAAGACCTATGGTCAACTAAGGCCGCAGACACAATAGGCTCAAGCAATATTATAGGGATAAAAAATCCAATAATAGATTCGATCGTTCAAAAAATTATAGAAACAGAAGACAATGATTTATATATAGCATACATAAAAGCCCTAGACCGAGTTTTATTATTTAACCATTATGTTATTTTTAACTGGTATTCTGCAAAAGACCGAATAGCCTACTGGGACAAGTTTGATTTTCCATCAAACACCCATACAGGTATAGATATTAACACATGGTGGACAAAGGAATTAACACAATGAAGAACTACATCATAAAAAGACTGCTTCTAATTCCAATCACACTTTTTGGAATATTGCTTATAAACTTTGCCATCATACAACTAGCCCCTGGAGGTCCTGTTGAATACATGCTCGCCCAATACAAAGGTATAAACACCTCTGCAACAGGCAACATAAATTCCGGTATACCAAACATTAATGAACAAAAATATCAAGGCTCAAAAGGTGTCCCATCTGATTTAGTAAAAGAATTAGAAAAACAATTTGGCTTTGATAAACCAGTTCATATTCGCTTTATAAAAATGATAAAAGATTACATTTCATTTGACTTTGGTAAGAGCTATTATAAAGACAAAACCGTAATCGAACTAATAAAAGAGCGCCTACCAATCTCAATTTCACTTGGTTTATGGTCAACCATATTAATATACCTAATTGCAATCCCACTTGGCATAAAAAAAGCCAAAGAAGATGGTGAAAAGTTTGATATAATTAGTTCGTTTATCATATTCATAGGCTCAGCCATTCCCGTTTTTTTATTTGCCGTATTACTCATAGTTCTATTCGCAGGAGGCACATATTTTAACATCTTCCCACTAAAGGGTATAACTTCAGATGGTTGGGAAAACTTTAGCCTAACACATAAAATACTTGATTATTTTTGGCACATAACCCTCCCCACAATTTGTATCGTAATCGGAGGTGTTGCATCACTAACCATGCTAACCAAAAACTCATTTATTGATGAATTAAGCAAACAATATGTTCTAACAGCAAGAGCCAAAGGCATACCCGAAAACAAGATACTCTACAAACACGTTTTTCGTAATGCTATGATGATAATTATCGCCGGACTCCCTGCGCTATTAATAAAAATTCTTTTCACAGGATCACTCTTAATAGAAATTATTTTTAGCCTAAATGGAATGGGTTTACTAGGCTATGAAGCAATTATAACCAGAGATTACCCTGTAATTTTTGGAACACTTTATATATTTGCCCTACTTGGTTTAGTCTTAAAACTAATAAGTGACTTAACATACTCACTTGTTGACCCTAGGGTAAACTTTGAAAAGATATTATAATCTTTACCAAAAATACTCATAAAAAAGAGGGCTTTTAAAGCCCTCTTTCTTATTCATAAATAAAGCTCGTTTATTTTACTTCACCAACATACATACCCATATCAATAGCCGCTCTAACATAAACGCTATCTTTATTAAGCATTGTTGTGCCTTCTGCCACAACTTCAACCAAAGGATATGTTTCCAACTTATCGCCATTTAATGCAACCATAACATCTGTTTTACCTTCTTTAAGAAGTTCAACAGCCTTAGCACCAAATGCACAAGCAAGCGCTCTATCAAAAGCTGTTGGATCACCAGCTCTTTGAACATGACCAAGTTTTGTTACACGAGTTTGGAATTCTGAATATTTCGCATTAATAGCAGAACTCAAATATTCACCAATACCACCATTAATTTTTTCACCAATAAGGTTCTTTGTGCCAGAAACCATTTCACCGCTTTCAGTATGAACACCTTCAGATACAACAATAACAGCATGCTTTCTACCACTAGCCTTAACAGCTTTTAACTTATTAATAATTCCATCAACAGTATAAGGAATTTCAGGAACTAAACAAACATCTGCAAAACCAGCCACAGCAGAATGCATCGCTAAGTGTCCAGCATCACGTCCCATAACTTCCAAAATTAAAGCTCTTTGGTGAGAACGAGCTGTTTTCCATAAAGCATCAACAGCTTCAACACAAACTTGGCAAGCAGAATTAAAACCAACAGAATATTGTGTTAATGGAGTATCATTATCAATTGTTTTAGGAATACCAACCATCTTAACACCAGCTTTTCTGCAATAATTACTAACAATGTTCATACTTCCATCACCACCAACCACAACAACAGCATCTAAACCTAATTCACGAACTCCATTACCGAAACGTTTTGATATTTCATCTTGAGATTCTAATTTAACACCTTTATTTAAAGAACCTAAATAAGAACCTGCAAGTCTTGGCCAAGGTGTGTCAGAAAAATTAGTAGTTGTAAGCAACTCATATGATAAAGGAGTTTCCGTTAAACCATCTGTACCATTATGAATACCATATACTTCCCAACCATACTTTGCTGCAGAATTAACAACAGACAAAACCACTGCATTAAGACCCGCACAGTCACCACCGCTTGTTAAAATACCAATTTTTTTAATTTCAGTCATAATTTTTCCTTATTAAAATGAAGTTCAAAATTCTCAATATTGCATTGTTACTGCATAATTTTATTATAAACTAGTTTAAAAATACTTTTTTTCACTATTTTTTTTATTTTCCTCATACAAAACATCTTGATTTTTATCCAAAAATATTGTATAATTTGCCCAAATAACAAGAATCGCATAAATGCGACATAAACTTTTTTAATGGAGTTGAGGAACTATGGCTAATTCAAATTCTATCGGTAAGCTACAAATTCAGCTTTGCGAGCTTAAATTAGAAGAAAGAAGAGTTAAATCAGATATTACAAAGCTTGTTAAAAATAAACAGATGATAGACTTCTATCAGGCTCAACAACTAAATAGCCAAAAAACAAGCTTAAAAAACAAGATTCAAAGTCTTGAAACTCTTGTTAATCCAAACATTATTGCATAAATTTCGTTAATAGCGATTTTTATATATAAGGTCGTTATTGCGCTAAAAATTAGGTAAAAAAAGATATGAAAAACAGCAAATATAGCACTCACATTTATGTTATATTTGCTGTTTTTATTTTATTGTCTGCTATTTATTTACTTTTCATCTACAAAACAGACTACTTAAAAGTTTTCGTTGTATATTACAAGCCAGCCCCCCTCATAAAAACAGAAATTTTTGAACCAATCCAAGGTGGAAGAGCAATATCTAATTCCCCCTCAAGGGCTGGCACATTTAAACCAGAAGAAATCGAATGGCTAAAAAACAATATGATAGGAGATGACACAGGCCAAAACATCTCAGAGCTAAATCGCTATTTTGCAGAAATTACTGCCCTTTATTGGATATACAAAAACACATCAACTCCCTTTGTTGGAATGTTCCAATATCGCCGTTATTTAAGCATAAATAACAACGCTAATTACCCAATGCTAGATTTTCCATCTATGCGCTTTAGACATCTTGGAATAAATCACCTAAAAGGTTTTGCAAAAGAGTTCTTACACAGTTTAGAATTAGAAAAAAAATATATTCTTCCTTGGTTTATCACTCACGATGTTCTAGTTTCTGAACCAATAAAACTAAACGCTTATGAACAATACAAAGAAGAACACGTCATTTCAGATTTAGATAAAGCTCTAAACATCATACACCAAAAATACCCCCACATGTATGACTTTGCTATAGAAACCCTTAATAGCCAAGAAGGTTTTTATCCTACCAATATGTTTATAACAAGAAGAGAAATCTTAAACAACTATGCATCTTGGCTATTTAGTATCATCCTTCCACTATACAACGAAATAAAAGATGAGCTAAAAACAAGAGATACAGAGCAAAAACTTGCTATGGCATATTTATCAGAGCGCTTATTTACAGTATATTTTCGCTATCATCAAAAATATCATAGTCTTCGCATAAAAGAATTCCCATTCGCGCTAGCGTCAGACTTTTTTAATCCACCTGCAAATAGTGAGTTTATAAAAATAACAACACCATCTTGGGAAGATTTATTTGTAAAACAAGGTCAAGATAGAATTTGCGGATACAACAACCCTGACTTCTTCTGTGGAAAATTCCAAATTTTACCTGATTCAAAAATAAAAATCCACTGGGATAATAACAAAAAATCAACCATTCGCCACCTTCAAAGCAACATTTTCGCTCTTGAAAAATAAACCAAATTAACTATTTTTTCTGCAAATTAACAGAAATTAAACCAATAAAGACTAAAACTGAACTTAATAACAAAAGTTCAAGAGGAAAAATATGCACGAAATACACCCGCTAATAATCGATTTAACTTTAATTTCAATTTATGCTGGTTTAACAACCCTTTTATGTAAAAAGTTAAAACAACCAATCATTCTTGGTTATATATTAGCAGGTCTATTTGCTGGTCCTCACTTTAACCTATTACCAACAGTTACCGACAAAGAAGACTTAAACTTGTGGGCAGATATAGGTGTAATTTTCTTACTTTTTGGTTTAGGACTAGAGTTTAGTTTCAAAAAAATGGTTAATGTTGGAAAATCAGCTATGATAACAGCATCAGCCAATATTTTATTTATGCTATTTTTAGGATATAACACAGGCTTAATACTTGGCTGGTCAACAATGGATAGCTTCTTTTTAGGCTCAATGATATCTATGTCCTCAACCACCATTATCATCAAAGCCTTTAGCGATTTAAACATTAAAAAACAAAAATTTACAGACCTAGTATTCGGTGTTTTAATTGTAGAAGACCTAGTTGGAATCTTAATGCTCGTACTTCTTCCAACAATCGCCATGGGAAAAACAATAAACGGACTAGAACTAGCCATAAGCACATCAAAACTCGTATTCTTCCTTATTCTTTGCTTTATTATGGGAATATACCTAGTTCCAACACTTCTTAACAAAGTACAAAAGCTCTTAAGCGACGAAATGTTATTATTAATAACAATAAGCATGTGTTTTAGCATGGTATGGCTTGCAACATCATCAGGTTTTTCATCTGCTCTTGGCGCATTTATAATGGGTTCAATTCTCTCAGAAACAATTTTAATTGAAAAAATAGAAAAAAACCTCCAACCATTAAAAGATTTCTTTGGCGCTGTTTTTTTCGTATCAGTTGGCATGATGGTTGACCCAACAATGTTTATAGAATACGCTCTTCCTATATTTGTAATCACATTAATCGTAATTATCGGAAAGGTTATTTTTTCATGCTTTGGTTTTGTTGCCTCAGGTCAACCACTAAAAACATCTGTTTATGGAGCTTTCTCACTTGCCCAAGTTGGTGAGTTTGCCTTCATTATTGCATCACTTGGTATGAGTTTAGGAGTTTTAAGCAACAAAGTCTATCCAATCATTGTTGCTGTTTCTGTAATAACCACATTCTTAACTCCTTTAATAATTAAATCAGCAGAACCATCTTACAAAAAACTCAACAAACTACTTCCTGAAAAGTGGTTAAATTATATCAATAAATACACATCTTCCACACCAGCAACACATAGCGAAGAGCGTTTGTGGAGTGCATTATTTAAAAACTATATTACAAGACTTTGTTTATTTACATTCATCTTATATAGCATAATAATTTTAGCCACCATCTTTAGACCATACCTAAGAGAAATTATCCCATATCGCATACCTGCCAACATTATTTTAACATCTCTAACATTTTTATTAATGGCACCATTCCTAAAGGCACTGCTTGGCTGGAATGTAATTACAACCAAGTTTATAAAAGAAAATCTATCTTGGTTATTCTCTAAAAAACAAACCGAAGAAGCTGAGCAAGCTATACATTGTATCGACACCTCTCAAGCTCCAAAACAACAAGAAAACATCTGTACATCACATGATGAAAAAAGTGTACGTCTTCGCAATTTCTTTTCCGAACAAAACCATATAGCTAAAATTTATTATCGCCTATGGATGGCAAAACGAGCTAACCGTTTACCATTAATAATGCTCACAAGCTTTAGAATTCTAGTTTGTTCATTCTTTATTGTAACAGTTGTCCATAAGTTTCTAAGTGAAAATAATAAAATAACACTTATTTTATTAGTTCTTACAATCTTTTTCATATCACGTTCTAAAGGATTATTAGATCAATATCTAAAGATAGAAACACAGTTCCTAAAAAACTTAAAAGGCCACCCAACAAACAAAGAAGAAGAGAATTAACCTATCTCTAAAATCTACATTTAATATAATTACTAAGTGTCTGGCGATTAACTTTTAATATTTTAGCCATCTTATAACAAGATGTATGCATATTATACAATCGCTCTATCTCTTTCGCTTTTTTATCAAGTTTCAAGCATTTACTCTTGCACCCAACAGGCCTTCCAAGAGTTTTACCATCTGCTTTTAATCTCATCAAAGCCTCTTTTGTTCTCTGAGATATTAAATTTCGCTCTATCTCTGCTGATAAACCAAAAGCAAATGCTAATACTTTAGATTGAATATCACTTCCAAGCCTATAATTATCTTTTATTGTCCAAACTTTAACACCTTGCAACATACAACAATGTAAAATGCTCATAATTTGTAATAAATTTCTACCAAGTCTTGATAATTCAGATGCAATTAAAATATCTCCATCCTTTAATTTTTTTAATAAAACACCCAATTTTCGTTTTTCAAGCTCTTTTGAAGCACTAATTGTCTCCATAATCCATTTATCAACTAAAACGTCATTATCATCTGCAAATTTTTTAATTTCAAAATGTTGATTTTCTGTTGTTTGCTTATCAGTTGAAACTCTTACATATCCATATATCATGTATTTACTCCTAAAAAAATTAATAAAAACACATGATAAAATTAAGAAATCACTCCACCCAAATATTATTATATATCACATCCCAACCATCATTATGACTAGCATCAACCTCTTCTACTATCCCTTTGTTGTTTCCAACAAAATCATAAACAAGCCCCATTGGCACAACAGAATCTCTTATTCCAACAAAATGTTTTTGCTCTATTTTTAAATATTCTTTTTTATAGCTTTTCAAATTCATCGACTGCGATAAAGGTGGCAATTTAAGAAGTTCTGTCCACGCTAAATGATCTAAATTACCACCAATAGTTATAATCTTTTTAACATTCAAACCAACTCTAGCAACGCTAACTAACCCCGCAACCTGCGCTCCCCCAGAAAATCCAACTAAAACAACTTCACTCCCTTTTGCAACCTCAGAAATAGCCTCATGCATTGCAATTATCACCTCTAAAGAAAACCTAGCATCAGTCCAGTGTTTTTCAGAACACATATCATCTAAAACAAACTGACAAGGTCTTGCTAAATAAATAACATTAGGGTTTTTATCTCCAAATGCAAGTTCTCTAACCAAACTCCCCTTTGGTGTTGGATTATCTGTTGGCATTCCATATGCATCAAAAGAAGCACCATCTCCCTCTATATAAACTTTAAATCTTCCATTTGGATTAGTAATTTTCTGCCAACTTGCAATCTTAAATATAGATGTTTTTATCTCTTTATACAAAAAATCATCTGGCACAACAACGCCACTGCACCCAAACAAAAAGAAACACCACACAAAAATCAAAAACTTTTTATAAATCAAAACAAAAAAGCCCCTTTTTAAGAGGCTCTCCAAACTTATTTAGATGAACTTAAATTTTTCAAATTTTGAATAACTGTTAAAGCAGTCGATTGAGATTCTTCTGTAATTCCTGCTGACTCTAAAGCTAGTTTTTTCAAACAAACATTAACCAGTTCATCAGATGTTACACTAATAGACTTTGTAAACAAAGTACCATCTTGAAGTCTCGCATTCGCCTCATTAACCAAACATGCACGCATTTTTGTTTTTGCAGAAGCATTAGCATCAACTGTTGTATATTGAGATAAATCAGCACAAGCACCTAATGTTAATAGAGCTAAAAGAAGCATTTTTTTCATATTTTTTCTCCTAAATAAATAACACCACACTTTTAACTCAAAAAGACCACCTTGTCAAACTATTTTACAAGCAACAATCATACAAAAAAGAGCCACAAAAGAATCTTTTTTATCTTGTGCGTGACATCATTGTTAATCGCATCATATCTGCATTTTGGTTTGTATTACTCACCGCAGTATTTGATACTTCTTCTTGTGTTTGCCTCTCTAAAGATTGAGTGCTAGATGTATTTTGGCTAATTTCCAGTGCTTTACCTGCAACAAGTGAAAAATAATTTTTTCTTCCGTCCTCTAAATCGCCATCAAATTCAAAACAACTATTTTGTAAACCATTTTCAACAATAACACCAAAAATTTTATCAGCATTATCTCTGTCTTCTTGCGTCACAAGACCATTCACCACATCCAAAGGAAGCTCCTCAGCATTTGCTAAATAATAAATTAGCTCCTGTGCAGAAGGTTTTTCATCTCCATAACCCAACTTCTTAGCAAGCTCACCATCCTGGCAAAAAGCTTTAACAATTAGAGCTTCAGCATTCTCACCATATCTTTCTTTTATTATTTCACCCATAGCTCTTGCCTCACTCATACTCAAATGAAAGCTCGCCTGATTCCCCTCATAGATATTCCCAAAATCTCTATCTGCATATCGTAAATACCTTTCAGCATAACCTTGGTTATGATAGGCTTCTTCTCTTCCATCTTCTTTTGCTCTATTATATAACGCCTCTTGCTCTTCATATGGTATTTCTGGCATATTTGCTAAAGCCATAACCATATTGGCTGGGGTTATTTTATCCTCAGGAACACCCAACATTTGCGCAAGCTCTTTATCACACTCAACTGCTAAATATTCTAAAAAATCACCATAAATATAATTGTTTCCATTAGCACGCATTTGTTCATATTCTTCACTGCTCGCACCATATTTTTGAGAAATCAAAACAGGATTAGATTGTTGATTCAATAAACAAAACATAACCATATTAGTAGCAACATTCTGCCTTTCATAAATATAGTCTAATTGGTCCATTGTATCATTAAACGCTTGAGCGTCTTCTTTTAAAACCTCAGGCAACTCTTCCATCGATAAATTAGAAGTATCGCTATTTTGTTCATTTTCCTGAGCAACAACTTCATCCCAAGCCAGATTAGAATCTTCTCTTAACACTTGCTCAACATTTTCTATCTTATCCTCTTGGGGGTGTTGAATATTTACTTCATTACCCGTCGCTTCAGCATCCATAGAAGATGCAGCTAAAACAGCAGCCAACGCAAGAGATTCCCATTCTTTAACCATTTTATATTCCCTAACAACTCAAACTATATCTATTGTAACACAAAAAAAACTAAAAATCAATTAAATAGCTCTTTTAAAGAGCCAAATTTCACTTGCCTTTGCAAGCAAATTAATCTAACATTTTTCTTATCAAACAATCAAATAAGAGGTGTTTTATGAAAAAAACTCCAACAATATACCTAATATGTGGTTTTCTAGGAGCTGGAAAAACAACATATTCAAAAAAATTAGCAAAAGAAAAAAATGCAATTCATCTAAATCCAGATGAAGTTGTTATGAAAAGATATTCAAAAGAAGAATACGAAAACAATTGGGAAGCTTGTTTTGCTGAAACTATGGATTTTTTATGGCAAGAAACAGCCTCTTATATCAAACAAAATAAAGATATTATTTTTGATGTTGGCTTTTGGGATAAAGCATCAAGAATTAGCGCCAAAGAAAAAGCCACAAAATACGGCGCAACCCCTATAATATACTATATTTATGCTCCAGACGAGATATTAAAGCAACGAATTTCATCAAGAAAAGGAAAAATCGCTGAACACAATTTATTGCATTTTGATGATATAAAAAAATATTTTGAACCCCCATCAAGTGATGAAAATGCTATAATTATAGAAAACTACTAAACACCCCATATAACAAAAAAACACCCTCTCGGGTGTCTTAAAGAAATGGTGCGCTAGGCCGGAATCGAACCGGCACGGGATTGCTCCCAACAGATTTTAAGTCTGCAGCGTCTACCTGTTCCGCCACAAGCGCAAATCCATAACAAAAACTCTTATACATACAAAAAATTATAATTGCAACATATTTCTTGTATTTTTTTTATTTTTAATTAAAATTTTTTTCCGAAACAAGGTGTAGCGCATACACCAGCGTCTAATTTTTTACTATATATACGGCAGAAACAGCGTTTCGGTATATATATTTTGAAAGGTAGTATATAAAATGAAACCTCTAAACAAGAAGCTCGTGCTTCCTAAAAACAAGTTAACCGAAATCCCATTTCGCAAACTTGTTCCAAACATCGTAACAATGCTAGCTCTTTGCTCTGGTTTAACATCAATTCGCTATTCTGTACAAGAAGACTGGGGTAAAGCTGTTGTTTTCATCATACTCGCAGGCTTTTTAGATGGTCTAGATGGAAGACTTGCCAGATATCTAAAAGCATCAACCAAATTTGGCGCAGAGCTCGATTCTCTCTGTGATTTTGTTAGTTTTGGTATCGCACCTGCAATATTAATGTTCCAATGGTGCTTATTTGATTTACCAAAATTTGGTTGGTATTTTTGTTTATTATATTCAATGGGTATGGCAATGCGCCTAGCTCGTTTCAACACAATGTTAGAAGACGACACGATTCCCCCATACTGGTCAAATTATTTCACAGGCGTTCCAGCCCCTGCAGCAGCCGCAATGGCAGCTATGCCAATCATAATGTCTTTTGACTTTAAAGAACTAGAGCCATTACTTCGCACTCATTTATTTTGTGGTGTTTGGATGCTTTTTGTTGCTTATTTAGAAACAAGTAGAATCCCAACCATATCTCTCAAAAAGAGCAAAATAAAAACAACATATATGATGCCATTAACCTTTGTTATTGCTCTTGTTGCAACATTTTTATTTACACAAACATGGTTAACACTTGGCATTCTAATTGTTTTATACACTCTATCAATTCCATATAGTGTATATAGGTTCAAACAAGACAAAAAAGCTTATGAATTAAGCACCAAATAACAAAAAGAGAGGTTCGCCTCTCTTTTTTTAATATTTTTTTAAATCCTTTCATTATAGCCTAAATGTGGAATGCCAAGTTGGGTTCTGAGGTTTGAAACCCTCTCGATAATGTTTATATGATATGAGCAAGAACTTTTACTGGCCTTTAGTCATACGTGACTGGAAGGCAGTAAAATACGCTATATGCAAATATACTGCACTGTTTATCGACAGGTTTCAACTTCCAGTCACCTTTTATTTTAGGTGACTTTTCTTTTTATATCTAAAAGAAAGGTTTGAAATGAGAAAATATATCTATATATGCAGTTTATTTTTCACACTAGCGCTCCAACCTGCGTATGCCCAAAAATATGAGTATACGGGACATACCCCTCCTACTTATATCACTATAAAAGGCGAACAATATGTCCGCATTCCTCACTCTCATGAAACAAAATTCAGAGGTTACCCCTCAAAATTAGACCGACTTATCTCAAAAATCTCCCAAGTCAAACCATACATCGGCACCGATATAGGATACAATAAATTAAACAGAATAATTATCCCAAATAATTTCACAGTTGGAGGTATTACAAACATAAGCTTCTCAACTCAATTACCTAAAAATATTTTTAATCTATCTGCAAATATGGGATTAAAAATGTCTAAAAATATTAGTCTTGAAGCTTTTTATCAGGATACATTTAATCGTAAAGAAAAAGGCGATTTTATAATCTCTACCCCCATTACTGACACAACATCTAAATCTATATCATCATCACAATTATCATTTAGTTCATATGGATTAGATTTTATATACAGCGCCCCACTATATAACCAAAGTTTAGAAATACTTATAGCTCTTGGTATTGGTTTTTATGATATAGATGCAAAACTAAAATTACATAAAATGAGACCTGAAGGAGAAGATACAGAGTATTTTGCTTCAAATAAAAGCATCGGACATCGCATAGGTTTTGGTGGACAATATAACTTCAACGAACATCTAAGCCTACGAGGAATGGTGCGCTACATAAAATTCACAGATGATAAAATAATAAAAGATATACTAGAATTTTCAACAGGTTTAAGATATTATTTTTAAACAAAATTCCATCTAGAGTATAGTTCATAAAATACGTAAATGACCCGACCGCAGACAGGCTTCCATCTAGAGTATAGTTCACAAAATAAGATATAAAGGAGTAAAATTTTGCGAAATATCACTAGATGTCCTGCAAGGGAGGGGAGTTTACAAAATACGTAAATGACCCGACTGCAGACAGGCTTCCATCTAGTGAATAGTTCACAAAATTTTACCCTTTATCTTGAGGCGCGTTTAATCCTATCATTAATAGCCAACCCCACCCCCTCATTGGGAATAGGCGCCATAGCGATTCTATCATAATTAGAGTTCTTATCAGCCATTCTCATAAAAGAAAACAAATTAGATGCAGCTTCTCTTAAATCTCCTGATTTGCTTAAGTTTAATTCACCAAAATCAAACTCACTACCAAAACCAATATAAAGCTCATTTTCCATTGGTTCTATTGCGTTTATTCTAAACTTTTTAGATGGCGCATAGTGTTTTAACATCTGCCCTGGAGATGTTGGTTTATCCGGATTCCCATCAGATAATAAAACCTCTTCACCTAAAACTTCTTCTAATTGCTCTTTAGTAACCCCTCCTGCTCTAAGCAACACAGCTTTTGGAGTCGTTAAATCTAAAATAGTCGATTCGACACCAACTTCACATTGTCCACCATCTAAAATCATATCAACACTATCGCCCAAGCTTTCATATACAGCCTCTGCTGTTGTTGGCGAAATGGTTTGTGAACGATTAGCCGAAGGCGCCGCAATCGGAACACCTGCTTTTTCAATCAATTTTAGCGCAACACTATGATTAGGACATCTAACAGTCATCGTCTTAAGCCCTGCGCAAACCAAGTCCAAACTTGGATTATCATCAATTCTCGGCAAAACAAATGTTAAAGGTCCCGGCCAAAAAACCTTAGCAAGCTCTAACGCTCTTTCATCAACCTTAACAAACTCTCTCATATCATCTGCTTTTGCAATATGAGATATAAGCGGATTAAAACTAGGTCTGCCTTTTACTTCAAAAATACCAGCAACAGCCTTGGGGTTAAAAATACTAGCCCCCAATCCATAAACTGTCTCTGTTGGAAAAGAAACAAGCCCCCCTTTCTTGATAACAAGCGCTCCTTTTATTATATTATCTTCCGAAGCTTTATAAATACCGCTCATACTAAACCTTTCAATTTAAACATTTATCCTACAATACCACGATAAAAACCAAAATCAACCCCATAAATTTAACCTTTTTTTCACTATAATACCCTCAAAATAATCTCATTATTACAAAAAATAGGAGAGACAAATGACAGAAATCGTATTTAATCAAGACCCCAAAAATTCTACCGTTAAAGTTCTTATCGCAACTTTTGAAGAACAATTAAATTATGGTATAACAGGTTCAATCATTGATAGAAGCACTTTTAATAAATTAAAAGCCCTAACAGAAAGAGAAACAGAGAAAAAATCTCCAATCATTACTCTTGATTTAGTAAAAGAAGTTGTTGTTTTATTAAGATTAGAAAACACATGCTCAAATGTTGATATACAAAACATTGGAGCCAAAGCATATCAAAGAATAAAAGACTTTTCATCTATCACAGTATATGCACGACACCTACCAAAAACAGACTACAAATCAACCGATATAGTAAACAATTTAGGTCTTGGTATGGATTTAGCTTCATATTCATTTGATAAATATTTCACAACCAAAAAAGATTCTGATTTTCCAAAATTAGAAACAATCAATTTTGTAGCCAAAGAAAAATTAAATAAAAAAGACTACGAACAAACAAAAGTTCTAACAAATGCTGTTCGTTATGCTCGTGATTTAACCAACGAACCAGCAAACGAATTAACTCCAGAAATTTATGCTGGCGACATTAAAAGATTAGAAACACTTGGCTTAAAAGTAACAATATTAAACAAAGAAACCTTAAAGAAAAAAGGTTTTAATATGTTGCTTTCAGTATCTCAAGGCTCATCAAACGACCCATATGTTTGCATTTTAGAGCACAAAGGTAACCCTAAGAAAAAAGGCTATGACGTTGCCCTAGTTGGTAAAGGTGTAACATTTGACTCAGGTGGCATTTCAATAAAACCATCTCAAGGAATGGGCGATATGAAACAAGACATGGCAGGCTCTGCTGTTGTTGTATCTTCACTAAAAGCCCTTGCCGGACAAAAAGCTAAATTAAATGTTGTCGGTATCGTGGGTTTGGTTGAAAATATGCCATCAGGAACAGCAACTCGCCCAGGCGATATAGTAAAATCACTCTCTGGTCAAACTGTTGAAATATTAAATACCGATGCAGAAGGTCGTTTAGTTTTAGGAGACTGCCTAACTTATGTTGAAAGAGAATACAAACCAGAGCGCATCATTGATATTGCAACCCTAACTGGTGCTATCATCGTAGCACTAGGCGATGAAATGGCTGGTTTATTCTCTAATGATGATTGCCTATCAGAGCTATTAAGCATTGCTGGCGAACAAACAGGTGAAGAACTATGGCGCTTTCCACTAACCGACAACTATCGCAAAAAAATCAAATCAGACATAGCAGATATTAAAAACATCTCTGCCGGACGCTCAGCAGGTTCTATCACTGCAGCATGCTTCTTAGAAAAATTCTTACCAAATAAAACACCGTGGGCACACTTAGATATCGCAGGTGTTGATAAGGTAGAAAAATCAAAACCAATGTACCCATGTGGTGCTAGTGGATTCGGAGTTATGTTATTAAACAAATTCCTAAAAAATCTAGAAGCAAAATAATTCCAAGAAAGCCCCGTAAAAACGGGGCTTTTTTTAATAAAAAAATATCCATCAAAGCACTAAAAAATAGTTGAGAAATTATAAAGCTGTGCTAAACTCCTTTTATCAAAAATATAAGGAACAAAAAACAAAATGAAAGACCCCAAATTTGTGCATTTAAGAGTCCACACAGCATACTCACTTGCTGAAGGTGCTATTATGCTCCCAAAACTCATGCATAAATTACATGACATGGGGGTTCCAGCTATTGCTGTAACAGATAGCGCCAACATGTTTGGTGGTAAAGCTTTTTCCAAATATGCATCAGATGAAGGTATAAAACCTATAATGGGTTGCCAATTTTTATTAAGAAATGAAGATTCAGACAACCTCCTCATCTCAAAGGGTAAAGAGCTAGAACCTGATAAAATTGTTTTACTCGTAATGAATAAAACAGGTTACGAAAACATTATGAAGCTAATGAAACATTTTTATCTAGACAACACTGCTCATGGTTGGTCACCTCAATTAACAATAGATAATTTAAGAAATTATAACGAAGGATTAATAGCTCTTACTGGTGGAACAAGTGGTCCAATAGGTCGCCTGCTGCTTGAAAACAGAAAAAAAGAAGCCATTGATACTTTAATAAACCTAAAAGATATTTTCAACGATCGCTTATATATGGAAATATCAAGAATAGGTACTCAAGAAGAACAAAAAACAGAAGAAGACTTTATAAATTTTGCTTATGAATATAATATTCCACTTGTTGCAACCAACGAAGTATTTTTCTTAAACGAAGAAATGTTTGAAGCGCACGATGCTCTCGTTTGTATTTCTGCCGGAGAATATGTCTCAAACGAAAATAGGCGTCGCTTTTCTATCAATAACCGACTTCGAACAGAAGAAGAAATGGTAGAACTTTTTAAAGACCTACCAGAAGCTCTAAATAACACTGTTCGCATAGCAAAACTTTGCAACTACTTATCTAAAAAAGTAGATCCTCTTTTGCCAATATTTGAATGTCCCAATGGTAAAACACAAGATGAGTTCATTACAGAAGAGGCCTTTAGTGGCCTGAATGATAGAATGCAAAAAGCAGTATATCACGATGGCTTAACTCAAGAAGAACGTTTAGCAATTGATGAAAAGTATTATAAACGTTTAGAATACGAGCTTAGCGTTATCAAAAAAATGGGATTCCCTGGCTATTTTCTAATAGTATCAGACTTTATTAAATGGTCAAAAGCTCATGGTGTATCTGTTGGACCAGGACGCGGTTCTGGTGCAGGCTCAATTGTTGCATGGGCGCTAAAAATTACAGAATTAGATCCTATCAAGTTAGACTTACTTTTTGAGCGTTTCTTAAATCCAGAACGTGTAAACATGCCTGACTTTGACGTGGATTTCTGCCAAGAAAATCGCTATAAAACTATAGAATATGTACAAGAAAAATATGGTTTTGACCATGTTGCCCAAATCATAACTTATGGTAAATTACAATCAAAGGCCGTAATCAGAGACGTAGCTCGTGTTCTCCAAATGCCCTATTCTCAAGCAGATAAAATATCAAAGATGATACCTGCCGGCGTTCAAGGTAAAAACCCAACACTACCTGAAGCACTAGAGCAAGTTCCTGAGCTTGAAGAGATGCGCCAAAACGACCCACAAGTAAACAAGCTTTTTGAAATAGCAATCAAACTTGAGGGCTTATATCGTAACTCAGGTATGCATGCTGCTGGTGTTGTTATTGGTGATAGACCTCTAGAACAATTAGTGCCTTTGTATAAAGACCCTCGCGCTGATATGCCTGTAACAATGTATGATATGAAATTTGTTGAAGAAACAGGTTTAATCAAGTTTGACTTTTTAGGCTTAAAAACCCTAACCGTAATTCAGCGCGCTATTGACTGGATAAAAATATCTCAAGGCATAGACCTCGATATGGAAACAATTCCACTTAACGATGAAGCCACCTACAAAATGCTCCAAGATGGAAAAACAACAGCTGTATTCCAATTCGAGTCTGCCGGCATGAAAGACGTACACAAACAAATAAAACCAGACCGTTTTGAAGATTTAATCGCTATTGTTTCACTCTATCGTCCAGGACCAATGGATAATATTCCAACCTTTATTAAAAGAAAACACGGCGAAGAAGAAATTCAATATCTACACCCAGCACTAGAACCAATACTAAAAGAAACATACGGCATCATGGTATATCAAGAGCAAGTTATGATGATTGCTCGAGAGCTAGGCGGCTACACAATGGGTGGTGCAGATAAATTGCGTAAAGTAATGGGTAAAAAAATGCGTGATGAAATTCCAAAGCAACGCATAATGTTTACCGAAGGTGCAATCAAAAATGGTATTGATGAAGATGTTGCAAAAAGCATATTTGACCAAATGGAAAAATTTGCATCCTATGGTTTTAACAAATCACACGCCGCCGCATATTCACTAGTATCATACCAAACAGCATACCTAAAAGCACATTATCCTGTTGAATTTATGTGCGCCGTTATGGATTTAGATATAACCAACACTGATAAACTCGCAACATTTAAAGCAGAATGCAAAGCTTTAGGTATTGATGTGTTAAAACCAGATATAAACGAATCACTTGCAAAATTCAGTGTTCAAAATGGCAAATTAAGATATGCTCTTGGAGCTATAAAAGGCGTAGGTGAAGCCAATATGAATGCCATTATTGAAGCGCGCAATAAAGGTGGAAAATTTAAAGACCTTTCAGACTTTATAAATAGAGTAGATGCAAAACAGCTAAATCGCAAACAACTAGAACAATTAATAAAAGCTGGTGCACTTGATTGCTTAGAGCCTAAAAGAGGTAAACTCTTTGCTAACATAGATACAATCTTAAAAAATATCTCATCAGCAACAGAGTTAAAGACAAGTGCTCAATCATCGCTCTTTGGAGCAGAAGAATATTCATCAAAGGTAAAACTATTTGATGCACCAGATTGGCCAGATTTAGAAAAACTACGCATAGAAGCAGGTGCTATAGGCTTTTATTTATCAGCCCATCCTCTTGATGTATACCACGACAGTATGAAAAGATTAGGTGTAAAAACATGCTTTGAAGTTATGTCAAATATCAAAGTTGGCGATAGTATTAAAGCAAATATTGCTGGCTGTGTTGAAACGTTCCAAAAAAGAATAAGCAAAAACGGAAATAAATATGCATTTCTAGGCCTATCTGACACAACAGACAACTTTGAAGGAATGCTCTTTTCTGATGCTCTTGCAAAATACGAAGATATCATTAATTCAGGATGTCCTTTGCTTGTAAAAGTAACAATTAATAAACAAAGCGAAGAAGAAAATCCAAGAGTTATGATAAACAGTGTAAAAACAATAGATGAAGCTATTGCCGAACAAGCTAAAGGACTTATAATTTCCGTATCAAACATTTCTGCTATAAAAGAATTAAAGAAAATATTATATACAGATATGCGTGGAACAAACAAAGTTTATATTGAGCCAGAATTAGACGATTGGGAAGTCAGAATAGAAATTGAAGGTGGTTTTGCATTCGCCGATAGCATGATGCTATCAAAACTCAAAAGCATCCCCGGAATATCATCAGTAAAAGAGTTTTAAAGGAGTATATTATGGAAAAAGATACCGACAACACAATAAAAATACCGTTTTGGAAAGGCTTTTTATATCCATTTATTGTTATAAAAAACAATTTAAATAATTTCCTAACCTTAACAGGTGTGTTTGCATTTATAACAGCACTGCTATCTCTTGCTATGGGCAGTAGTTCAGGCTGTAAATTTGGCGATAAATCACAGATATTCTGCTCAAATTCAATATACACCGTAATTGCTTTTGGAGTTATTCTTTTACTGGGTATCAGTTTATACTCAAACCGTATATTAATGATTACTCAAAACACAAAAGACCTAAAAGAAGTAATAAAAAAATATTACCACCCTGAAGATACAAAAACAATCATAACAATAACATTAAATTTCCTAACATGGATATTAATCGTTTATTGTGCGCATATACTAAGCACTCGAGTCCCAACACCAAACTTTTATGCAGAATTAATATATTTTTTATTTTTTTCAGGAATTATTGTATTGTGCTTCATATATCTAATTAATAATGTAATTATGTTACGATACATAACCGGAAAAAAATGGCTTGTACTCAATCAAACATTTTGGCCTATTTTTGATAATCTTGTTAAATTCATGTTATGGCCAACATGTTATGCACTATTTTTCGGTTGGCTAGCAAAAGCTCAATTTTCTTATGTTTTATCCTTAACCCCTGATGCTGGCATAATCTTTTTTGCCTTCAGTGATTTTATGCTATATTTCATAACATATTCAATCTTTGCATTTTGGATTTTACACCTTTGCTATATTGAAAAAGAAATATTCAAAGAGGATTAAAACGTAAACAATTCTCTTATTTTATCATTATCAATATAAGATAAAATTTCTTCCAAATGCGCATCTATTAATATTTTAGTTGCGCATTCTTTTTCTATTCCTCTAGACATCAAATAAAATAATTGCTCTTTATCAATCTCACCAGAACTAGCCCCATGAGAGCACTTAACATCATCGGCATAAATTTCAAGCTCTGGCTTACAATTTAACTCTGCATTATCCCCTAAATAAAGGGCCTTGTGTAATTGATTACCGACAACTTTAATAGCATCTCTTTCGATTCTAACCTTACCTTGAAAAGTTGCTTTAGATTCATCTTCCAAAACAGCTTTCACATATTGATTAGAAAAAGTTTCTAAAACCTTATGATTAACATTGGTTGTAATATCTGTTAAACAGTCTTTTCGAGCAATATAAGCAGAATATACATCGATTTTAGCACCAGAATTTTCCAAATTAGCCAAGGTTTCATTACGGCTAATTTTTGCACCATTAGATAAATAAAATTGCACATAATTTGCATCTTTATGAGCTTTAACAGCATTAAGTGATATATTATAAGCTTTTAAGCTTTCTTTTTGCACCTTATAGTGCTTTAAGATACTGCTTTCTTTTAAATATATTTCATTAACTATATTAACAAAATATCTATTATCATTAGAAGATAAACATTCTTCAACAATTTCTAATTTAGCATTTTTACCAAGCATGATAAGATTATGAATATTACACATCATATTTTGAGAGTGGCAATTTCTATAAGAAATTTTTATAGCTTTTTCACTATTTACATTATCATCAACTTCAATACAAATACCTTGTTCTAAATATATCCCATTAAGCGCTGCAAACGGATATTTTTCAATATCAAACGAATTAAATATATATTTTTTGTATTCATCTTCATACAAAGCAACAGGCAAAGGAACAATTCTCACACCTTTAGGTAGATTATACTCCTCAACATGCAAATTACCTCTACAAAAATCTACCTCAATAAAAAAGTCATCACTTTTTTTACCACAACAACAATTACCATCGCAAACATCTTTTGCCAAAGAAATTTCAAAATCACCATTCACAATTTCTTTAACATCACTATATTTAAATTCTTCAGTTTTTTTGTTTGGAAATCCTCTTTGTAAAAGAGCCTTTTTTGCCTTGTCTCTTAAAGCAAAAACACTTGGTTTATCGTCTAAAAAAAGTTCAACATTTTTTATCAAAGAAAAGTAACTCATCTTTTATTCTTTCAAAAAAGAGGCATAACCATTTTTCTCTAATTCTAAAGCAAGAGTCTTATCACCTGATTTAATAATTTTACCATCTGCAAAAATATGAATAATATCAGGAACAATATAAGACAACAAACGTTGATAGTGTGTTATAACTAAAAATGCATTTTCATCACCTCTAAGTGTATTAACACCTTCGGATACAACTTTTAGCGCATCAATATCTAAACCAGAATCTATCTCATCTAAAATTGCAAAATGAGGTTTTAATAGCGCCATTTGAAGCGTCTCAAAACGCTTTTTCTCGCCACCCGAAAAACCAACATTAACAAACCTTTTTAGCATATCTTGACTAACACCAAGAGCATCAGCCTCTTTTCTCAATAATTTCATAAACGAAATAGTATCGAGCTCATCTTCCCCTTTATATTTTCTAATAGCATTAAGAGAATGTTTCAAAAAATTAGAAACGCCTACGCCAGGAATTTCTGTTGGATATTGCATAGATAAAAACAAACCTTCCCGAGCTCTTTCTTCTATACTCAACTCCAAAAGATTCTTTCCTTTAAATATAATTTCTCCATCAGTAACTTCATATCCATCTTTACCACTAAGCACATAAGATAAAGAAGATTTACCAGCACCATTTGGCCCCATAATGGCATGAACTTCACCCTCATTAATAACCAAATCAAGTCCTTTTATTATTTCCTTATCACCAACACATGCGTGCAGATTTTTTATTTCTAATAAAGCTTTTGCCATTTTTTATCCTTATGCAACTTTTCCATGACAATGTTTAAACTTTTTACCGCTACCACATGGGCAAGGGCTATTTCTTGAAATATTTTTCCATTCAGGTTTTACCACATTGTCTTCATTATTTATTGTTTTATTTTCAGGCGCAACAGAACCATCCAAAGACTCATGAACCGCATTCATTTTTTGGTTTTGCCTTTGTTGTTCTTGTTCTTTTATATCCTTTTCACTACTTTGCTGAATAACAGCTCTACAAATAACTGTCGTAATTTTTTCTTTCAACAAATCAAGCATATCAGAAAACATATTAAATGCTTCCTTCTTATATTCATTTAGAGGATCTTTCTGCCCGTATGCTCTAAGCACAATAGTGTGTCTCATCATATCAAGTGTAGCAATATGTTCTTTCCATAATTGGTCAAGAGTTTGTAAAACAATACTCTTTTCAACCATACAAATAATATCACTAGGCACACCCTCATTTTTTTGCTTAATATTATTATCAACCTCATTAATAACAAGCTCAAGCATATCTTCACTATCAATAGCAGGTCTTTTTGCCCACTCATCAACAGGAAGACTCATACCAGTTATAGCAAAAACATCTTGCTTAAGCCCATTTAGATTCCACTCTTCAGGTGCACTACCCATAACAATATTATTATTAACAATAGCACGTAAATAATCATGACGCATATCAACAACAGTATCAGAAACATCACTAATAGACATAAGCTCTTTACGTTGTTCATAAATAACCTTACGTTGATCATTCATCACATTATCATACTTTAATAAGCTTTTTCTTATATCAAAGTTTCTCTCTTCAACTTTTTGCTGAGCTTTTTCTAAAGCTTTACTAATAAATGGATGCACCAAAGCCTCACCTTCTGGTAAACCTAAACGTTTTAACATCTCAGACATACGTTCAGAACCAAAGATTCTCATCAAATCATCTTCCAAAGACAAGAAGAATTTAGAACAACCAGGGTCACCTTGACGACCAGAACGACCTCTAAGCTGATTATCGATTCGTCTGCTTTCGTGGCGCTCTGTTCCTAAGATATATAAACCACCAGCTTCTAAAACTTTTTTCTTGTTTTCTAAAACTTCGGCTTCAACTTCATCTTTTATTTTCTTAATTTCTTCTTCTGTTTCATTTCCAGTAAGACGTTTTCTCAATCTCAAAGCAGGGTTACCACCAAGTTGAATATCCGTACCACGACCAGCCATATTAGTTGCAATAGTAACAGCACCATATCTACCAGCTTCTGCAACAATAACAGCTTCTCTTTCGTGGTGTTTTGCATTCAAAACTTCAAACTTAATGTCTGTTTGAGTGCTAAGTAAATGTGCAATAATTTCTGACTTTTCAACAGATGTTGTACCAACCAAAACTGGCTGACCTTTTGCATAACACTCCTTAATAGTATCCAAAATTGCTTTATACTTCTCTTTTTCAGTTCTATAAATACAATCATGTTCATCAACACGCAATACAGGTCGATTCGTTGGAATTTCCACACTAGATAAATTATAAATATCAGAAAACTCTGCTTCCTCTGTCATAGCAGTACCTGTCATACCAGCAAGCTTTGGATATAAGCGGAAATAATTTTGGAAAGTAATAGAAGCAAGTGTTTGGTTTTCTGATTGAATTTCAACCCCCTCTTTAGCCTCTAAAGCTTGATGCAAACCATCACTATATCTTCTCCCCTCCATAATACGGCCAGTAAACTCATCAATAATCAGAACCTTACCATCGCGAACCAAATAGTCAACATCTCTATCGAACATAATATTAGCACGCAAAGCTTGATTAACATGGTTTACTAAAGATACATTCTTAATATCATATAAACCACCCTCAACAATCAAACCTGCATCTTTTAATAATTTCTCCACATGCTCCATTCCGGATTCTGTAAGAGTAACATTTTTGCTTTTTTCATCTTTTTCAAAATCAGATGTAACAATATCTTTAATAATTCTATTAACAAGCACATATTTCTCAGAAGAATCTTCTGCTGCACCAGATATAATAAGTGGGGTTCTGGCCTCATCAATTAAAATAGAGTCAACCTCATCAACGATAGCAAAATTAAAATCTCTTTGAACGCGCTCTTCTAAAGAAAATTTCATATTATCACGCAAATAGTCAAAACCAAGCTCATTATTTGTTCCATAAGTAATATCAGCGCCATAAGCAACCTTACGCGCTTCATCATCTTTTTCATGAACAACATAATCAACCGTTAAACCTAAAAAGCGATATACTTGCCCCATCCATTCAGCATCACGCTTTGCAAGATAATCGTTTACAGTAACAATATGCACACCCTTTTGCTCAATAGCATTTAAATATGCAGGAAGGGTTGCAACCAAAGTTTTACCTTCACCTGTTTTCATTTCCGAAATCATACCATTGTGCAAAACAATACCACCAATAAGTTGAACATCATAATGTCTTTGGCCTAATGTTCTTTTTGCCGCCTCTCTAACTGTTGCAAAAGCTTCCGGCAAAATATCATCTAATGTTTCCCCCTCTTTTAATCTAGAACGAAACTCCAGTGTTTTATTTTTTAATTCTTCATCAGACAGCTTAGCAAAAACCTCTTCAAGAGCATTAATTTTTTCAACTATTTTATGTTGTTTTTTTACAAAACGATCATTTGCTGACCCAAAAATTTTACGTGCAATACTTGTTAACATCTCTTTACCTTAAATATTTATCATTATAGCTACATTTAGTGTTTATATGAAATAAAGTCAATACTATCAACAAAAGTTATAAACTCAATAAAAAAATACTTGGAATATTTTATAAATAAGTATATATGACTATATGAGAAAGCTAAAATTTTTTATTTTGGAGGTATTTATGAAAAAAAGACTAGTTGGTTTTGTAATCACAGCTGTTGCTGTTGTGGTTGTTGCTGTAGCCTCTTTTGTATCTTTTAAAGTATACAATGCAAATGCAGGCGCCAACAAAGGTATTGCAGCAAAAATTAACGGTGAAACTATTTACATTAACGACTTAAAACAAAGTTATGCAGATCACCCACAAATTAAAGACAAAGTTCCTTTTGAAGAGTTTTATGCAAAAACTTTAGATGTTTTTGTTAATTCTAAATTAGTTTACCAAGCTGCTAAAGAAGCAAAAATTGAACAAACACCAGAATTTGAGCGTCAATTAATCACAGCAAAAGAAGACCTTGCTCGCAAACTATATCTTGAAAAACAAGTTGCTGAAAAAGTAACAGATGCTGAAATCAAAAAATTATATGACGAATATACATCTAAATTTGAAAGCCAAAAAGAAGTTAAAGCAAAACATATTTTAGTAGATTCTGAAGCAACAGCTAAAGAAGTTATCAACAAGCTCCAAAAGGGGGAAGATTTCTTAAAATTAGCTAAAGAATACTCAAAAGACCAAGTTGCAGACTTAGGCTACTTCACAGCAGAAATGATGGTTCCAGAATTTTCTAAAGCAGCATTCGCAATGAATAAAGGTGAGTATTCAAAAACACCTGTAAAAACAGAGTTTGGTTACCACGTTATCTTAGTTGACGACGCAAGAGCTTCTAAACCATTAGAACTTAAAGACATCGAACCACAATTAAAAAACATGGTAACACAAAAAGTTGTTGCTGAAATCTTTGACAATTTACGCAATTCTGCAAAAATTGAAAGATACACATTAGAAGGTGAAGTTATTCCAGAAACAAAATAGCTCTTTACCTTGTACAAAAAGCCTCGTTCTAGCGGGGCTTTTTTGTACAAAAAAACTCTTGATTTTAAAAACAAATTAATGTATAAACACTAAAGACCAAACAACACCCCTGGAGGTTGTTGGTTTTTTTTAACATATAAATAAGGATAAAAAAATGTCAGATATTACATTTAATGCAAATTTACGTGAAAAAGCAGGTAAGGGGGCAGCTCGTGCATGTCGTAGAGAAGGTCGCGTTCCTGCTGTTGTTTATGGTAACAAACAAGAAGCTGTTAACATCAGCTTACACCCAGTTGAGCTTGAAAAAGCACTCAACTTAAGAGACTTCTACAAATCTGTAATAGCTATTAACGTTAACGGCAAAACAGAAAAGGTTATCTGTAAAGATGTTCAATTCCATCCAGTATCAGATATGCCTATTCATGTTGACTTCTTACGTAAATAGGAAAAAGATATGTTTTTAGTGGTTGGTCTTGGAAATCCTGGAGAAGAATATTCTAAAACACGCCACAATATTGGGTTTATGGCGGCTGATGAGATTCACAGCCGCTATAACTTTACCCCTTTTAAATCTAAATTTGAAGGGCTTGTTTCTGAAGGATTAATTAACAACAATAAAACAATCCTCCTTAAACCACAAACATATATGAATTTATCAGGTAATTCCGTTCATAAAGTTGCCAATTTTTATAAAATTCCAGCAGAAAATATTGTTGTAATACACGATGATAAAGACTTAGCCCTCGGTAAACTAAAAGCAAAAAGAGGTGGTAGCGCTGGTGGTCATAACGGATTAAAAAATATCGATTCGCAAATCGGAGCAGAATATAACAGAATACGCATAGGCGTTGGCTCCCCAAAAGAGCACAACACAGACACAATAAACTTTGTGTTATCCCGTTTTAACAAATCAGAAATAGAGGTTTTAACCCCTCAAATAGATTTTATAGCCTCAACAATTAACGAACTAATAAGCAAAGGCATAGACTACTATTCAAACATTATAGGGATGCACAACACTAAATAGACGATTAAAAAAAATTATTATAAACCTTTAACATTGTATGCTATGAAATTATTATCAAAACTCAAAGAATGGTTTTGTGGTTCCAAAACACAAGTAACCACAAATGAGCAACCTATCGTTGAGACACCTCAACCCCAAGAGATTACCTCTCAAGTTGCTCAACCAAAAGAAATCACACCTCAAGTTGTTCACAAAACTGCAACAACTCCATCGATTTCAAACGAGGAAAAACAGGTTAGAATTGCTCTAGAAGACATCGACCTTCAGCGTCCTGAAAAAAGTGAAAAGTTCTTGGAGATTATTCCGGTTATTCACAAGTACTCTGTTGCACTTGGTTTTATCAGTAGATACAACAAAGTTGCAGCCTTCTATGCCCAAACACTCGTCAGACAAAATGGAGGAAATCTCCCTTTTGAGATAGAGAAGGCGCTTATAGAAAACAAATATTGCAATCTCTTGTTTGAGTTTTCAATTCAGGGACACACTTGGAGCAATCCTGCAAAGGAACTCATGAAGAAACACCATATGGTTGTTTACTGTCATTTGTTTGGTTTTGTATAACCACAATCAAGCACACAAAAAAGAGCCTAAAACTTAAGGCTCTTTTTTTGTGTTTTTACTACAAACTATTTAATTTAAAAACATTATATAAATATTAAATAAACTTTGACTTCTCCTATAAAACACTATACAATATTAGCATATAATGAATAAGGAATTTTTTAAATGATACTAAATAATAAAATCCGTATGCTTGCTTCAATATACGGTGTCGATTGTGATGCCAAATTGAAAAATATAGTAAGCATTCTTCAAGCTATGGATGTTTTACCTAAAGAGTTTGATATAGACGATGCAGATAGTGTCTTTAGCAACACTAAACTACTTAATAGCATTATAATCAAACACAAAGATGCTGAGTTCTCAAGAATTGTTCACCAAGTATCTGTTATTCGAGAAAATAAAACCAAAGAACTTATAATTTCTTTACCAGAACACATAACAGAACTACGCTGGACTTTAAACACAGAAAACAAAAGTCATTATATGGGAAGAACAAACATCAAAGATTTACCTTTGGTTTATAAAGACAACGGGGAACCCGACGAACACACAATTGGAGATATAAATTATAGAAAATACAAATTTTCATTTCCTTTTGAATTAAACATGGGCTACCACCAAGTTTTATTTTCATATAAAGACCCTATAAACAACCAAACAATAGAGCAAGAATCTCGCATAATATCTGCCCCTGAAAAATGTTATGATGGAATTGGTATATATCAAGGAAACAAGACTTGGGGTGTTCCCGTACAACTTTATGAACAAGTTTCAGAAAACAATCTTGGCATCGGAAATTTTAGTGATTTAGCTCAATTGGGAAACATATTGGGTCGTAATGGTGCTGGCATAATTGGTGTTAACCCTCTTCACGCAATGTGTGACGATTACCCAGAAAATGCAAGTCCATATAGTCCAGATTGCAGAACATTTTACAACTACATCTATCTTGATGTAACAGCTTTAAAAGAGTTTAAAGAATCCCCAGAAATTAGAGATTATTATTACAGCCAAGAATTTCAAAAAAGAATCAATAAAAATAAACGCAAAGGCTACGTTGATTACGCTGTAACACAAGAACTTGTCGATGACATCTTAAAAAAATGCTACAACAAATTTAGCACAAGCTGTTCTTATCAAGACAGGCTTGATTTTGACAGATTCTGTCGCATACATGGTGAAGACCTTACCATGTATGCAACTTTTCGTGCAATTTGCAAACATTTATCACAACAAAAACCAGCTCCAACAAGATGGGAGCAATGGCCTGAAGAATATCGCCACCCAGAAAGCCCTGCTGTAAAAAAATTCCAAGAAGAACACAAAGATTTAATCGGTTACTATAAATACAATCAATGGCAATGCACACTACAATTGGAGCAAGTAAAAAGAGCATGCTTAAGCTCTGGTATGAAAATTGGACTATATACCGACATGGCTGTAGGGTGTACTAATAGTGGATTCGAATCTTGGTGTTATAAAGATTTATATATTAATGCAACAGCAGGAGCTCCTGTTGATGTATTAAGCCAGAATGGACAGAACTGGCAACTACTAGGATTCAATCCTCTAAAACTGAGAGAAAAAGGATATGAACCATATCGTAAAATAATAAGTGCCAGCATGAAATATGCGGGGTGCACCAGAATAGACCATGTTTTGCAATTACAAAGACTATTTATGATACCCAAAAACTGTACACCTGCTGATGGAGCATTTGTATCATATAATCCAGATGAACTAATGGCGATAGTTGCTCTTGAAAGCCATAAAAACAAAACAATGGTTATTGGCGAAGACTTAGGTGTTCTACCTAACGGTTTTCGTGAAAAACTCGAAGATTTCGGAATACTTTCATATCGAGTATTACCATTTGAAAGAGAATGGGGCTACCAATCCGGTCACGGAAGTAATGCTATGAAGCACCCCGAAGAATATCCTTGTCTTTCTGTTTGTGCAACATCAACACATGATACACCTCCTCTTGCTTGCCAATGGAATGTTCAAGATGTTTACCAAAAACATAAATTAGGTGTAATAACCAACGACCAAGCTGATAAAAAATTTGAACAATACGCAACTCAGCGCGAAGCTCTTAACTATGCATTAGAAGAAAAAGGATGTTGGAGGCGCGTTGGAGGAAGTGCATGCATGCACCCAAGACAAGACGCTGCTAAAATTCCTGAAAAATATACTGAAGCAGTAATGGATTATTTAGGACAAAGTAATTCTGTTATCATGCTTGTTCCCTTTTCCGATATTTTTGAAACAAAAGAAATGGGAAACATCCCTGGAGTTGCTGAACTAGCCATTTCAGAAAAAGAAACACTAAACGAAATTAATATGGATCTAGCATATCCAAACTGGCGTAAAAAAATGCACATACCTATTGAGCATATAGAAAATGTTCCAAGATTTAAAGAGGTGGTTAAAATACTAAATAGATACAGAGACAAAGGGATTGATGAACGAGGAAAATATTACCAATTCCAACGCCTAGGCGACAACAATCCAAGTTCCATAGATTTTGACCACTACTATGAAATCTATAAAAGGATTAAAGAGAATAAAGCCTTCACTCAAGAAGAAATAATCAAACACAGATACTCTAAAGAAAGGTGTGACCACCTTAGAGAATTAACCGCAGAGCAAAATGATTATTTTGAAAAGCAAAAAAAGGAATTTGATGCTTTTATGATGGCTAAAATGGCAAATGACAGAAAGTAACAAAAAAACTCTCCGAACTGGGGAGTTTTTCTTTATCTAAAAAAATATTTTTTGTTGCAAAAGTAATACTATTCAGCTATAACCAACACTAAACATTAATAAAAAATTATCTAGGAGCTAAAAATGGGTTTTAATTGTGGTATTGTTGGTCTTCCAAACGTTGGTAAGTCAACATTATTTAATGCTTTAACACAAACAATCGCAGCACAGGCAGCAAACTTTCCTTTTTGTACAATTGAGCCAAACACAGGACGCGTTGCTGTGCCTGATAGTCGCTTACAAGAATTAGCTAAAATAGTTAATCCCAAAAACATTATACCAACCCAATTAGAATTTGTAGATATCGCAGGCCTTGTAAAAGGGGCATCAAAAGGCGAAGGACTTGGAAACCAATTTTTAGCAAACATCCGTGAAACAGATGCTATTATTCATGTTTTGCGTTGTTTTGAAGATGGCAACATCACACACGTAGAAGGTTCTGTCGACCCAATTCGCGATGCAGAAATTGTAGAAACAGAGCTAATGATTGCAGATTTAGAATCATTAGAAAAACGCTTTGAACAAACCAAAAAGAAAGCTCAAACAGGTGGTGATAAAGAAGCAGGAGTTAGAGCAAGAGTTATGGAACCAATCATTAACGCTTTAAGAGAAGGCAAACCCGCAAGAACTGCTGCTCCAGATCAAGCTGATAAAGACGCTTATAAACAATATCAAATGCTCCAATTATTAACATCAAAACCTGTATTATATGTTTGTAATGTTGATGAAAATAGTGCCTCAACAGGTAATGAGTTTTCTCAAAAAGTTTTTGAAAAAGCCTCTAAAGAAAATGCAAAAGCAGTTATCATTTCCGCTGCCATTGAATCAGAAGTTGCACAATTAGATAGTGATGATGAAAAGCAAGAATTTTTATCTGCATTAGGATTAGAGGAAACAGGATTAACCAAAATCATAAAAGCTGGATACTCTCTTCTTGGTCTTGAAACATATTTCACAGCGGGACCAAAAGAAGTTCGCGCATGGACATTTATAAAAGGATCTAAAGCACCACAGTGCGCCGGGATTATTCACTCAGATTTTGAAAGAGGATTCATCAGAGCTGAAACCATCGCTTATGATGATTATATTAAATTTGGCGGAGAGCAAGGGTGCAAAGAAGCCGGAAAAATGCGCTCAGAAGGTAAAGAATATATTGTAAAAGACGGAGATTTACTTAACTTCTTATTCAACGTATAACAAATGAAATACATATTAAAAAATCATTTATATATTATCGGACTTGCTCTTACTATATCTTTTGCAGTAGCATTAAATTGGCAGATTCCTCCAAACTTAGATGAAGCAAGAGCTTACATGATTGCTCGTTATTTATCACCAATAGAAATATTCTCTATTAGCAAAACTGAGGGACATCCATTTTTGTGGTTTTTTATATTAATGCCCATAACCAAACTACACACATTTTATCCCATCCCTCTTTATGCTATAAACTTAATTTTTATTATCATAGCTCTTTACATTTTATACAGTAACAAATCAATTCCAACATATATAAAATATTTTATAACACTATCTACTCCCTTCCTTAAATTTTACAACAGCTTTGCTCGTTGTTATTCCCTTACCATTATGCTCTCATTTATTATCTTAAAAATACGGGAACAAAGATTCTCTAAGCCTTTCACATATCTATTTTTAATAATTCTATTAGCCAACTCAAGTGCAATGGGCTTCTTTATAGCCTCGTCATTGTGGGCACTATTTTTATACGAAAATTTTGTAAAAATAAAAAGCACACAAAACACAACAACCACATATTTAATAATTTTTTGTGGTGTTGTTGAGTTGTTTCTCCTCTTCTTACAATTCTATGGATATAATACTCAAATTCCTATAGTAACTCCAAAATTTAAAACCCTAAAAGATGGTTTAAATATCGCCTATAGTCCTATAAATGTTTACATGCTAATTATTTTATATATTGCAAGTTTCTGTATTTTTATAAAACAAAAGAAATATCAATCTTTCTTTTTTCTACTTTTTACCTCTACTCAGCTAACTATATTAATAAATTTTATTCACCGTGGAGGAAGTCAGCATTACTACTTTTATTACATAAATTTAATTTATGCATATTTAATAGCGCAAAAGCTAAAGCATTTACATTTCATACCTTTAGCAATTTTAAGCTTTGCTCTTATCTTTAATACAAATATGCACTATAAAAAACACGACATATCATATTTAACAGACTTAAAAATAAGCGCCTTAGAAATAAACAAACTATATCCAACGCAACCACAAGAAATTTTTGCTTTTGAAGATATACAAAGCAACATTTTCGAACCATATCTAAAATCAAATATAACACTATTAAACCAAACAGGAAAATCTCTAAAAACCTTAAAGGGGTTAGAAGAGTTTTTATACTATTTATATATCCCAATAAAAGCAAAAGACATTGAACGCATTGCACAAAAAAATCCGCACACCTTACTTTATAAAGCATGCGGAGAAGATGTATATTATAACAGCAATCTTAAATTCAATCTAAAACATCGTCTAAATCAACAATATTGCCTATATAGTATTAGCATAAACAACTAATCTCTATCCAAAAACTCAATAGCGTCCATAGCTGCCATTGCCCCACTACCGGCAGAAATAACAGCTTGTTTATATTTAGGATCTTTCACATCGCCTGCAGCAAAAACACCTTCAATATCTGTTTCTGAGCTTCCACTTCGTGTTACAATATATCCCTTACTATCTAAAATAAGATTACCCTTAAATACATCAGTATTAGGGGTATGACCTATTGCAACAAAAACACCATCAAGAGTATATTCTTTTATTTCATCTGTTTCAACATTTTTAATCTTAAGGCCTGTAACCTTTTTAGGATCATCTTGCCCCAAAATTTCTTCAACAACACTATTCCACTCAACAACAATCTTTTTATTATTGAGAACTCTGTCTTGTAAAATTTTATCAGCACGAAGTTGATTTCTTCTGTGTACCATAATAACCTTATCTGCAAGAGTAGATAAATACAAAGCTTCAGCCACTGCAGAATTACCACCGCCAATCACAGCAACCGTTCTTCCTCTATAAAAGAAACCATCACAAGTTGCACAAGCTGACACACCATAACCTAAATATTTCTTCTCAGATTCAATATTTAACCATCTAGCAGAAGAGCCTGTTGCAACAATTATAGCTCTTGCTTTATAAGAGTGACCATTCTCTGAACTACACACAAAAGGACGATTAGAAAAATCAACCTCAACAATATAGTCATTAACAAACTCAACACCAAGTTTTATAGCTTGTTGTTTCATTTTATCCATTAATTCATAACCGCTAATATCTTCAAAACCAGGAAAATTTTCAATACTTGCAGTCATTGTTAACTGTCCCCCCTCTTGGTTTCCAGATACAATCGTTACTTTAATACCAGCTCTTGCCGCATATATACCAGCAGTATATCCAGCTGGTCCAGAACCCAAAATCAATAAATCTGTAGTATAAAGTGCCATTTAAGTCTCCTAGTTTAATAGTTTCAACGTTTTATCTCGCAATCCCTTTATGCGTTTTGCCTGCTCTTTATCACCAAGCAAATCATACAACACCATTAATTGACTACAAATATTAAGCGTGTCTTGATATTTAGTATAAAAGCTCTCATCTTGACTTGTAACCTCTATCAAGGCTTTTTCTAAAAACAAAATCTTTACGCGAGGCGTTTCAGCACTTTTAGCCAAAAGCATATAAGCCGAATATTTGTCTTCTTTTTTATGATTTTCAGCCCATGTTTCTTCTATCTTAACTAGAGCCTCTTCATCACCCAAATAATAATATATTTCTTTAAGCATAAATAATATGCGATTTTTTTCTTCAATATTATGAGCATACACCAAAGATTGGTTATAATATTCTATTGCAAGAAAGTATTTACTATTATCTTGATTTTGTAAAGCCTCTTCATAATAAATATCGCCAAGTTTTGCATACACCCAAAACAAAACAATCCTAACATTTTGAGAATACTCTTCTCTTCCTTGCAAAAACTTCACAAAATAACGAATAATCGCCCCATATTGAATAATTTTTGCACCATTATTCATAAACCGTTCACGCTCTTGAATTGTTTTATATAATCTTAAAAACTGAGTTTCTTTATTAAGATGTGTCAAATCATTACGCATATTTCACCTCGCGAAATTATAAAACACCACCAGTATTTAAACAATAATCCTCATTATTTAATTGATACTTCTTATGAACAGCACATTTAGAACAAATACACCCTCGATTCTCATGAATACAATTACTTTTTTCAAACGCGCAAAACATCATTTCAAAATGACTTAAATCAGCAATATTATCATCATATAAAAAATTGTTTTTATTTCTACACGCTAATGTATATGACGGACATTTATCACAAATGCATTGCTTTGCATTTTCAATTGTTTTATTTACACGCATATCTTATCTCCTTTTTATTTCAACAAAAATAAAATATGCAATAATCTTTCTAAAACAATTATCCCAACCCTATATTTATGTTTTATAAAACATCAAATTATTATAAATTTACCATCGATAATCGAGGGCAAAAAACTATCTTTCGCTTTAGATAAAAACAATATCCTATCAACCCTTGCAAAGAGAGGGCCATCATAACAAGCTTGTATCATCATATTAACGCTATCATTATCGCCATTCATTAATATCTCAACACTTCCATCAAATTCATTACGAACCCAACCAAAAACATTACCTATCTCTAGCGCTTTTGACATAGCCCAACGACGATAGCCAACGCTTTGAACTCGACCCTCTATTTTTATATAAGCCTCTTTCATGCTAAAAACTTACTTATTTATCACCAACATTACCTGACAAAAGATTGATTAAACTCTTTGTTGTGTCTTTAACACTTCCCATACTGTCATTTAATATTTTGCCAACATCTTCTGATGTGGTAGAAACAACATTTTTAGGTTCAGGAAATTTATTTTCATATCCTGTTCCTTTCAATGCCGTATAGCAAGGAGAACCATCGTTTTCTAAAAGCATCTGCGCACCCAAATATACAGGACCAGCAGTTGTAACACCAACAATTGTTTTTATTGCATTTGCACCATCTATTCCAATTTTTGGATTACTAATTGTACCTGTCAGCCTAACAAGTGATGATAGTGCTTTTGCAATATTTGTATCTGTAATTCTTCCTGCAAATGGCTTTACACTAATATTCAATTTGTCATTTTCCAAATTAATATCTCCATCTGCAACAATAGTAAACTTATCAGCATTAAAAACTATACCATTTGGAAAAACTGCTTTTCCATTTTTAAAGTTGGCACGAACCACAGCACAACTCATATCCAAATCATCATTACCTTTTGTTACTTTAATGGTGTTTAATAATTGAGATATAATATTGCCTTTCAAAACACCAATATTACCCAAATGTAGTTGTGTTTTATCAACTATAAACGCCATATCACCATTTAAACTCTCAACAAGACCAGCATATGTATCGCCATTTCCTGTTACATTAAGATAAAAATCAGCGCCAGAGTTATTAATCACATTAAAAGCTTCTGATTGAACACCTAAAGCCTTAAATAAATCAACTAATTTAATACCTACAATAGATGCATTGGCTTTCAAGCCTTTTGTTGCTGCACTTAAGTTAAAATCAGCTTTTACATCACCTTCGCCAACAACACCTTTTGTTATCTTAAATTGAGCCACACCATTTTTCGCACCAACATTAAATGCCAAATCTTTTCCAATAATCGCATTTTTGTTTACTAATTTTGCAATCACAAAATCAATATTCGCATCAACCCTGCTCAAATAATCATAAGGAATAGGCAAATTGGGCACCAATTCTGTTGCCTTTGCTTCCTTAACAAAAATACTGCTTATTGCAACTTTTGGTGCTTTTGAAAAAGATGCAACATCAATCTTATCAGATACAAAACCTCCAACAATAACAGGAATTTTTCCACCCAAATCACAAGATAAATCACCTTTTATAACATTTTTAGCAACATTTAATTCCTTGACTTTTGCCTTAATATTTTTCAAATTACCATCAAGGTCAATATCTATAAATTCATTATATCCGCTATTTTTCCCAAAAAAGTTAGAAACATTCACATTTCCTTTAAATGAAATATCTTTCAAAACATTATATAACATTACCTTTGTTGCAATTCCAATTCCTTGCACATTAAGTTTTGCATCAACTGGATATCCACTATTTAATGCTAATAAAGAAAGCGCACCAACAACACCATCACCTTTATATTCACCATTATTAACATCAAAAGCAAAATCTATATTGCCATCACTGTTTTCTTTCAAATCTAGCTTATTAACAAGATAACTTTGCTTCTTTGAGCTTTTATCAATATAATTAATTTTCACATCATCTAGCAAAACTTCTTTAATCGTAATAGAAGAAAGTACATCTAAACTATCATTCTCACTAGCATTTGCACTTTTAATCAACTCAAAACGATATGATGTTTTAACATTTTTAACCACATCTTCGCTCACACTAAATGTCCAGTTATTTTTTCCATCATTTGTTTCTTCCAAATTAATAACTGCATCATTTACTCTAAAGAAGTTTATAACAAAGTTTTTACTAATTAAAGGCAATAAAGCAACTCCAACATCTATGGATTTCGCGCTTATCATATCGCTATCTTTCGCCCATGTTGCATTAGATAAAGTAACATCTCTAATCTCAACCATTGGGCTAAATGATGCCTTAACTTTAATATCGCCAAGAGTTAACTTTCTACCTGTAGATTTATCAACCATTTTAACAATAGTTTCTTTGTATTGATTAAAATCAACTTGAGAAATTAATACATACCCCGCAACTACTAATATTAAAAACAAAGACAAAATAGATATAAGTGCAATCTTTAAAAACTTCATCATAACCTACTCCTTAAAATTCAATCCCAATGTTTTAATTGTCTCACAAAAATGCTGAGGCAATTTTGCTTTAATTATAACTTTTTTACCATACACAAAAGACAGATCGATTTGATAAGCATGCAAATGCAATTTTTTTGCAAACAAACTATTTTTATCTCTTGTTTCACCAAAATACTTTTCATCACCCAAAATTGGCATATTTATATATTCCAAATGCGCCCTAATCTGATGTGTTCTTCCTGTTAAAGGACTAGCTTTAACTAACGAAAATTTGTCTCCAACATTATCCAAAATTTCATATTCAGTAATTGCCGTTTTTCCTCCATCAACAACCTGAACCCTTCCATCTATTTTATCAAGTGGAGCTTTTATTTCCCCCACCATCTTAGAAACACACCCTCTAGTCACTGCTAAATATGTTTTCTTTAAAGTATGTTCTCTAAAAGCCTTTGTCAACGTATCAGCCATTTTTCTATCTCTTGCTAATACCAAAACACCACTTGTATCTTTATCGATTCTATGAACCAATTTTGGCTTTTCTTCATTTCCAAATTTTAGCGCTTCTAACATTCCATCAATATGGCGCTCTGTGTTTGTTCCTCCTTGTACAGCAAGCCCAGAAGGTTTATTTATAACAATAATTTTTTCATCTTTATAAATAACCAAACTTTCAATAAACTTAGCATCGCTTTTAGAAACAACACTTCCATTGCTTTCTGCTTTTTCATTATCAAGAGGAGGCACTCTAACCTCAAAACCAGCCTCAAGTTTTGTATTAGCTTCAGCCTTAGCGCCATTAACTTTTATTTGTTTTGTTCTAACTAGTTTTTGAAATCTACCCAAACTAAGCCCTGGGTAATACTTCAAAAACCACCTATTCAAGCGCATACCGTCATCAGCTTCTTTTACTTTTATAATCTGAACACCAGACATTTATATCCTCACATCAATTAATCTTTCAAAACAATAACCAACAAATCATTATTTTACAAGTTTTAATTCATAAAAAAATAAAACCGATTCCATTTTTATGGATTCGGTTTTACTACAAGACAAAACGTCTCTTTGTTTCCATCATTAAGAATTTTGCTCTGTTTTTTGTTTTTGCTTCATAATAAACTCTTTCAAACCTTCTTCAGAAACAGTGCTAAGTTTATAAATTACAATCCCGTACTTATTTTTCAAAACACTCAAAAGTTCCGACAGATTTGTCTTTTCGTCATATCCCAAAAAATCAGCTAACAACACCCTTAATTCTTCATTGTTTTCAATCATACATACTAATATTTAAATTATACAAAAACGTTCCAACGCTATTATAAAACAACAACAAAGTCAAACAGATTATTTTTTATTTTTCTCTTTACGTAATTTATCAAAATAGTCGATTCGTTTTCTAATTTCTCTTTCAAAACCTCTATCAACAGGATTATAAAATCTTCTTCTACCCATCTCTTCAGGAAAGTAATTTTGCCCAGAAAAACCATCTTCTAAATCTTGATCATAAATATATCCTTCTTTATATCCTAGATCCTTCATCAACTTTGTTGGCGCATTTATAATATGTTTAGGAGGCATCAAAGACCCTGTTTTTCTTGCCACATCAAATACACTATGCATAGCTTTATATACTGCAGCAGATTTAGGCGCCGTTGCCAAATACGCAGTTAATTGCATAATAGCCAAATCCCCTTCGGGGCTACCAAGTCTCTCATAAGTTTCAGAGCAAGCAATAGCTTGCACAACGGCATTAGGATCTGCAAGAGAAACATCTTCCACTGCAAACCGAACTAATCTTCTTAAAATATACCTAGGGTCTTCACCAGAAACAATCATTCTTCCAACCCAATAAAGAGCAGCGTCAACATCAGACCCTCTTAAAGATTTATGCACTGCAGATATAAGGTTATAATGTCCATCACGCCCTTTATCATAAACAGGCATGCGAGAGCGAATAATTTTCATCAACTTATCTTTACCAAAAATCTCACCATCTTTAGCATAAGCCCAAACACTCTCCGCAAGGTTTAAGATATACCTACCATCTCCATCTGCAACCGTTTTTAACAACTCTCTTGCTTCTTCGTCAATAGGAAGCTTAAGCCCCTCTTCTCTTTCTGCTCTTTGCAAAAGCTCTTCAAAATTTTCTTCTGAAAGTCTGTTTAAAACAAAAACCTGACACCTAGACAACAGCGCAGCATTCAGCTCAAATGATGGATTTTCAGTTGTAGCCCCAACAAGTATCACTGTACCATCTTCAACATACGGCAAAAAACCATCTTGTTGTGATTTATTAAATCTATGAATCTCATCAACAAATAGAAGCGTCCCTTTTCCTTGAGTAACCTTTCTATCATGGGCATACTGAAAAACTCTTTTTAAATCTGCAACACCCGAAAAAACAGCAGAAATTTGCTCAAAATATAAATTTGTATGTTCTGCAATAAGTCTTGCTATTGTTGTTTTTCCACACCCCGGAGGTCCCCACAAAATAAAAGAAGACACCTTCCCTGTAACAACCATTCTCCCCAAAGGAGAATCTTCTCCTAAAACCTGCTCTTGTCCAACAACATCTTGGAGTTTCGTGGGGCGAAGCCTGTCTGCTAATGGGCGCTTAACTCTATTTGAAAACAATGTTTCTACCATCTTTTATTACTTTATAAATTAAAACTTTACCCACTCATAACACAAATATTTGAAAGCTACAACTATAATTTTTATCATTTTTCATATATCACTTGACACTTCGTCATAAAGTTATACTATTCATATACATTTAATAACAACAATTTAAGGAAAAAACATGAGTTTTAAAGATTTAGGGTTAAGCAACAACACAATTCGTGCAATAGAAGACTTAGGCTACAAAGAGCCAACAACTGTCCAAAAAGATGTTATCCCATCGGTTTTAGCCGGCAAAGACATCTTCATTATCGCACCAGCTGCTTGTGGCAAAACATGCTCATACATTTTTCCATTAATAGATATTATTTCTCAACACGATGGGCAAAATATTTTAATAATCACATCTGATGATAAAGAAGCTGTAAATGTATCAGACAAACTCTCTATTTTTAACAAATACCACGAAATGAACAACAAGCGTAAAGACAACCCAGAAACAGATGCAAACGTTATCATCGGCGCCCCAAGTTTATTGTTAGAAAATATCACAGAAGAAAAAATAGACATTAATAATATAAATATTTTGGTAGTTGATGACATTAATTTAATCAAAAAGAAACGCCAACTTAAAAACTTAGATAAAATTTTAGAAATACTACCATCAAACAAACAAAACATTGTATTTACAACACGTAGATCAAAAGAAACACAAGACACATTAAACAAAATTCTAAAAGCTCCTGCAGAAATCAAAATAGATAAAAACAAAGAAAGCGAAGTAAAAGACGTTCAAAACGAACCAACACTTCCTAAAGATGAAAATAAAAAAGCTAAAAGAATAAAAGATAAAACACCACTCGATAAAAAAGCTATCGAGCTCGCAAAGAAAAATAAAGCCTTTGGCTTTAATCCACCTCATTTCTTATTAACAGAGTGCAAACTCGTTGAAGGGGATGATTTATAAAAAAAATACTTGCGCTATTTTATTGATAGCTCTATAAACAAGAAAAATATTAACCTATAAACTTGGAGATACAAATGGCTGGACACTCCCAATTTAAGAACATTATGTACCGCAAAGGTGCACAAGATGCAAAAAAAGCTAGAGTTTTTGCAAAACTAGCTCGTGAAATTACTGTTGCTGCAAAAACAGGTCTTCCTGAACCAGATAAAAACCCTCGTTTAAGACTTGCAATCCAAGCAGCACGTGCAGAAAGTATGCCAAAAGATAATATTGAACGCGCTATTGCTAAGGCAACACAAGTTGCAGGTGGAGCAGACTTTATCACAATGCGCTACGAAGGTTTTTCAGCAAACAAAGTAGCTGTAATTGTTGAAGCATTAACAGATAACAAAAACAGAACAGCAAGTAACGTTCGTTCAATTTTCGGCAAACGTGGTGGTGCAATGGGCGAAACAGGCTCTGTTGCATTTAACTTTGAGCGTATCGGATACATTGAATATCCTTTAGCTGTTGCAGATGCTGACACAATGTTTGAAGAAGCATTAAACGCAGGTGCAAACGAAGTTATTTCAGAAGATGAGATTCATGCAATAGAAACTCTTCCTGATGATTTATCATCTGTAACAGAAGCCTTAGAACAAAAATTCGGAACACCATCTGCTTCTCGTCTAGACTGGAAACCAACTGTTAAAACAGACATTACAGACTTAGAAACAGCTAAAAAGTTCCTAGAATTTATTGATGCATTAGAAGAAGATGAAGATGTTCAACATGTTTATCACAATGCAGAAATATCCGAAGATGTTATGTCACAGCTAGAGGCTGAATAATAATGCGCATATTAGGCCTAGACCCAAGCATATCATCAACCGGTTGGGGCGTAATAGATGTCGAGGGGAGCCGTTTGTCTTATAAGGCAGACGGCTTTATTCCAACATCAAACAAATTACCATTATCAGAGCGCTTGCATATTATACATAACGAACTAAAAAAAATAATAGAAATATACAAACCAGACGAAGCCTCTATCGAGGTCACATTCTTAAACTCAAATCCCGAAACATCATTAAAGCTAAGTATGGCAAGAGGCGTTGTTTTTCTAATGCCAGCTCTTTACAATATTCCACTTTATGAATACGAGCCAAACAAAGTAAAAAAAGCTCTAACCGGCGTAGGCAGAGCAGACAAAACCCAAGTAGAAACAATGGTAAAAATATTGCTTCCTGGAGCAAAACCTCAAAACAATGACTCATCAGACGCTCTAGCTATAGCTATAACTCATGCAAATTTAAGAAATTCTTTTAGCTTACAAAAAGTTTAAATAAAAGGGGAGACCAAAGTCTCCCTTTTTTATATTTTAACAAAGATCTATCCTCTTTCACCTTGTAGTACAAAAGGATATATTTTCATATCACTAGTACGAACTTCTTTTGGTTTGTTATGGTATGCATCTAAACTTTGTTTCATTGTTGAATCTTTTTCAGCATCTACAACTTCGGCAAATCTATCAACCAAACCGTTACAAAATTTAGTAAGCTCAGGATGATTATCTACAATCCTAGAGCAAACATTAACAACCCCCGCATTTGCAGAGCTCAACTGTATTCCTTTTGATTTTGCAACATTAACAACCTTTTCCATGTGAGAAATAAATTTCTCAGAAAGTCCTCTGTCTTCTATACATAATGTTTCTGCAAGACCTTCCTTAAATAAATTATCTACACCTTCATCCCTCAAACCGCTTACTGTTAATCTGCCAGCTAGTTCTTCAAAAACGGTTTTTCTATAACTATAGCAATAAACACTAGCATCCTTTTCGCAATTTCTATCCCTCTTCATTGCATTATAAAACTCAAGAGCTTTATTATTTAAAGCAAACCCATCCTCTGGTTTTACCATTTCAACAACACCCTCAACAACATCTTTGCAGGTCCAAGCAAGCCCAGGATATTGTTTTACTATTTCAGTACATATATCTATCAATTGTGTGTTATTTTCACTGATTTTGCCTTTATAGTACTTCACGTTTACAAGCTTTTGCCTTATATGCTCAGCAACTCTTTTAGCATCGTCTCCACTCAACAAACCAACATCAGCTACTTCAAACCCTGTATCATCTTGTGATTTTTGATTTTTATCAAACCCAAAAAATATATTACGCTCTGTTAAACGCTCTATAAAATTATCTGCAAGCTTCATGATCCTCTCCTTTTTTATATAACATAGATAAATAATACCACAAATACACTCCCATGTCAACATACATAAGAAAGAGGGCTCACGCCCTCTTTCTTACATTCCCATTCCTATTCCATATCCCATTTCATATTGATAACCATCATCCATTTTATCGCACTTTTCTTTCATTTTTTTTGCTTCTTCCTTAGCCACAAGATTATTACTTCTCCTTATTACTATATTACAATATTCTTGAGCTGTTCCAATTATATTATCATCATCAGAATTTAAATCAACAACCTTGCCCACTAATTGATTACATTTTTCAGCCAACTCAGGGTGTCTAGATACAATTTTTTTACAATTTTCCACTATTGCATTTCCATAATAACCATTCTGACCTATTCCTTCATATAACTTATCTGTATATGCAACATATCGCTCTGCAACATCTTTATCTTCCAAACCAACCACACCATATGCATACGCCTTATCTCTTTCAGAAGAAAGCATGCCACATAATTTTTTACGACTTATAAGCATCTTTTTTGCTTCAGATACATTAAAACCACCACTATTACCAATCTCAGCATATACAGCTAACATACTTCTTGCAAAGAAATTTTCCTCTTCTTCTGTTCCTCCAGCATTCATTTCTCCATATCTTACTAGCTTCTCTGCTACATTATAAATATCTTTAGGATTACAACTTTTATCCTTACTTACATTATATAAATCACAAGCCACTCCCCAAAGTTCACCATAAGAAAATTCTTCTCCTTTAATTTCTTTTGCATGAAAAAGTGTTACTTTTCTCTCTACATCTTCTAAACTAGTCATAGATCTATCTCCAAAACTCAAAATTCATAGATTATAATACACTTTCCGCCCAACATTGTCAAATATAAAAAAAGAGGGCTCATCGCCCCCTTATTTTTACATATCAGCAACAACTTCCATGCTAACTATAATATCTGGATCATGAACCATACCATTATAGCCACCGCCTTTTTTGATATTATCAACATATTCCATACCGCTTACAACCCTACCCCAAACAGTATATTGTCCATCTAAGTGTGGAGCATCATCAAAACAAATAAAGAATTGGCTATCAGCAGAATCAGGATGCATAGCTCTTGCCATAGAAACTGTACCACGAGTATGAGGAACTCTATTAAATTCTGCTTTTAATTTTTTACCACTTCCACCAGTACCTGTTCCTAAAGGACAACCTGTCTGCGCCATAAAACCATCAATAACTCTATGGAACTTCAAACCATTATAAAAACCTTCTCTAACTAATTCCTTGATTCTAGCCACATGATTTGGCGCAACATCTGGCAACATTTCAATCACAACTTCACCATCTTTTAATTTTAAAACCAATGCATTTTCTTGGTCTTTCACATCATAAGAATGTTTCATTTTCTTTCCCCTTGTTTCACTTATTTCTAATTTTTTAGTTTCTTCTGCTGTAATACTTTTTGTATCACTTTTTTCCAAAACTTTTGTTTCACTCTTAGCTAAAACATTTCCCATCATAAAACCCTTTGCAACAAAAATTAAAACTAAAGCTAAAATTATATTTAGGAATTTATTTCTCATTATTCAACACCCAATCAATACGTTCATTTGCTGTTAAACCTTGAGGATAAGAATCTATTTCTTTCAACCTATCCCTTAAACCCACTCCGTTAGCAATTTGTATTGCAAGCCCTGGTCTTGCATTTATTTCCAACATCATAGGACCTCTTTCCTTATCAAGCACAATATCCGCGCCCAAATAACCAAGACCGGTCATATCATACGCCATTGCCCCAATAAGAAGATGTTCTCTCCAAAAAGGAACCTTTAAATCCATAAGATTTGCCCCAGTATCAGGATGATGTGTAACCTGTTTATTATGCATAACCGCATTAAGCGTTTTACCTGTTTTTACATCTAATCCAACACCAACCGCACCTTGATGAAGATTTGCTCTACCACCAGACTCTTTTGTAGCCAACCTCATCATAACCATCGCCGGATATCCTTTATAAACAATCACTCTAACATCAGGCACACCGCGATAACTAAAATCCTTAAATACCTTACTAAAATTAACCGTCTCTTCAATCAAAGCAACATCATATTTACCGCCAAGACTAAACAAACCACTCAAGGTATTTGATATATGTTGATAAACATCTTCAAAACTTAACACATCACCAGATGCATTTATAAACTCATTTCCATTATACTCTTTTATAACCAAAACACCCTTACCACCACTGCCATGCGCCGGTTTAATAACAAATGTTTTATGCCCTTTTATAATATCTAATAGGTTTTTCACCTGATATTGATGCTCAATAATACCAATCATTTTTGGTGTATTAATATTTACACTATTAGCCAAGCGTTTTGTTTTTACTTTATCATCAACAAGGGTATATAAAGAGCGCTTATTTTGTTTTGCAATCACATCATAATTGCGCCGGTTCATACCTAGAACACCATTTTTGCTTAACTCTTTTGCTATTTTAAACCATTTAAACATTTGTATTTTCCTCATTTTTAACAAGAGGAGCAAAACGCATAAGTTCTGTTAATCTATATCCAGTATATGTACCCAAAAGCATAACAACAAACATTATAACGATATTAAATTCATTAAATGCAAACATAACATGGCGCACATATTCATTACTAACCACCACATAAGTAATAAGAGCCGTCAATACAGTATTAAATATCTCTTTAATAGTATTTTTAGCTCCTTCTTCTTCCCATGTAATTGATGCGCGCTCAATAATCCACGCTGTAATAATTATAGGAAAGAAAATAGCCGAGCTAATAATGTGATAATCAGCTCTATACCCAATAACTGTAAGCACTTGTATTAGTAAAATAACAAAAATCACCACAAACGAAATTCTAGGAACTAAAAGCAAATTAAGTCTAGCAACAACAGCTCTCATCAAAAGCCCTAAAAATATCATTATAGAAAAACAAACCACACCTGAAACAAGCCCTGTTTTAACAAGCGACATAGCAAGCAACATTGGTGTAAATGTTCCCATCGTAGAAACACCAATAACATTTCTCATCAAAACAACCATCAAAATAGCTAAAGGGAAAATCATTAACCACTTTAATGTATTTTGCTCTAATATAGGCAAAGAATATACGCTATATTCATAAGGAATAAGTAGTTTATGATCTCTAGCCTTATGCTCAGCCATTTTTTCAGGAGTTGTTACAGATTTTAACACAGAGAACATAACTTTAGAATCTTCGCCACCACGAACATCTAACAAAGAAACACCACCACGCTGGAAAACAACCAAGTTTTTGGCAAGACCAATATTGGCAGTATTCAAATCATATATTTTCCACTCATCATCTAAAAACGCCTCAAGCATAATATCTGGCTTTTCGGTTTTCTTACCTTCTTCAAGTTTAATAACTCTAACAATTCTAGCAGGAATTCTTTTATACGATAAAACATTGATAATCTTCTCTGCAAATTCTTTAGGGGTATAATTTAAAGGAATAATCAAGCTCATAGAAGGATTAATTACCTCCTTATTTAAAGCATTAATAATCTTTTGAACCTTATTTCCTTCATACAAATGAGCCAACTCCCAAAGTTTACTCATTTGCCCTTTCTCTTCTTCGTTAAGTATTGGTCTTTCAATTTCTATAGGCTTCATTTCATCGCCTTTAACTTCATCAACATCATCATAAATGCTAAAGCGATAATAAAGATTTTGTTTTCCCTTCTTGTTTTTACCCTTAAAAACTATTCTGTTATTTATTTTATCGTGCTCAACAGCATAGTTTTTAGCAACAAATTCTTCGCTTAAGATTTTAAAGCTATAATTTGTTGTGGGAACACTAAGTCCAACCTCAACATCTCCACCCAACGCTCTAAAAGACACTTTCGCATCAATAGTCCAAACATCTGTAACTGCTTTGGGAGAAAACGTAAAACCCCAATATTTTATCTTATAATAACAGCAAGCAGAAGCATACCACAAAGATAAAACAAGCAATAAAAACAATACTTTTCTAACACTAAAAAATTCAAAACCACTTTTTATCATATTAAGTCCCTAATTTAAGGTATAAGAAGTTGATGTATCAACAATATATCTACCTGTTAAAATATTACGCCCAATCAACCCTTGATAATCAAATTGTCTTCTATCTGCAATAGAAAATACCGCACTAAAAACTTCTTTACCAAGTTTTACATCCATCTTAACAGCTCTTCTTCTTTCATCTTCACCCATTCTTTTAACCTTAAAAGAACGCTCAACTTTTTTTTCAAAAACATGCTCTTCGCCTGTTTTACGATTTTTTAATTTAAAAGAAACCCACTTTTCACCATCGCGTTCAAAATATTCAACATCATCACAATCAATAGATGATGTTGTAGCACCCGTATCAATTCTAGCTAAAAACGGAGTTTTCATGGGCAAAAAATAAATAGGCTCAACCTCTCCAATAATAGGAAGATGAGCCTTTTCAATAACAACCTCTTTCTTTGTTGTGTTAACATTATGCACAACAGCAGGAACAATTACTTGCTTTGTATGACAAGCAGAAACCAAAACCACAACCACTAATACAACCACTAATATAAAAAACTTATGCATTTACTTTTAAAACCTTTTAATATTTCACAGATATTTCTGCATAAATATATCTCTAAAATATATAACAAACATCAAGAAAATAACACTAATGCACAATGTTTTTACATAATGATAGAATGTATATTGTATAACGATGTATTTAAACGTTGTATTTAAAACATTACCGTCGCTCTCAAACTTGTAGCAAAACCATAATTAGATTTTTGATTTAGCGCAGGATTGATATAGAGTTGAACATCAGGAGTTACAACAACCATATCTCCAATACCAAAAGACCAAAAAGCTTCAACTACCTGTTCTGCCTTATGATTTACTTTTTCACCAACAGCTTTTTCATCAATTTTATTATAAGCATACGCCAAACCAATCTGATCTAAAGGGTTCCTGTCAAACGGATTGTTATAAACACCCCCCAGCACCCAAGATTGCCTGATTTCCTCAACATCACCACTAGTTTCATTTACTCTTGCAAAAACACTAAGTTTTTCACCAATATTTTGTGATAAATTCAAAGACCAACCATTTGTTGTTTGGGGTTGTTCTTTAACCCAAGGTTGATTATACACTAACAAAGAAACCTCCGCATCTCCCAAACCTTTAATTGTTGGCGTATAAGCCACATACCCAAATGTTGTATAATGCTCATCACTCAGATCATTAAATCTAATACTAGGCGCATCAACATTTGTTCCATCTTGCCCACCAAAAGCTATTGTCCAATTATCATTAGGATTTATCTGAGCATACACACCAACCCCTGCTTGCGTATATGATGCAGATGCATTTTGTGATAACGACTCATTTAAGAAATTAATTTGTTGGTTAGCATCATAATCTGTTCCATCAAAATTATAAATAGGAAATTGCCCCACCCCAAAAGTTAGCCAATTATATTTCCCACCAAATTGATATGTATAATAAAGCTCATTAAACTCATTTTCTCCACTTGCATAATCATTTATCGGTGTAACAAAACCAGAGTTATTTGCTAAATCATTAGCATTATGATTACCATATCTAATAACCGTATACGCAAAATTTAGCGTACCAACCCCATTTTTGTTATTAAACATTTCCCATGTAAATGATGGATATAAATATCCCTGAACAGCGTTATGTTTTCCACTTGGCGCACTTCTTTGCTCCAAAATAGAAACATCAACACTATAATCAAAGCCATATTTTTTATTTAATCTATTTTTAAAATCTTGATAATTATCAAAAACACCTTGAGCTTTAGCCAAATTACCACTCAAAGATGCTATTAAGAAAAACAAAAAAACAATATTTTTTTTCATATCTACACCTTTAGAATATTAAACCTTACCAAAACATAATATCTAAAATCACGAAAAAAAGGGGGTATACAAAAAAAGCTCTTGAATAGTAAAGTTAATTTTTATAAAATCCAAATATCAACAAAGGATTTATAGATGATAGCGAAATTAAAAGGCATTATAGATAACATCGGCGAAGACTGTTGCATCATAGATGTAAACGGCGTCGGATACCTCGTTAATATGTCTTCAAAAACTCTCTCAAAACTCTCTCAAGGAGAATATACAACACTTCTTATAGAAACAGTTATAAAAGAAGACAGCATAACACTCTTTGGCTTTCAATCCCCTTGGGAAAAAGAGTGGTTTAACACGCTTACAAAAATTCAAGGCGTTGGTGGAAAGGTTTGCTTAGCAATTTTAAGTGCCTTGAGTCCAGCAGAATTATCGCAAGCCATTTCTGCTCAAGATAAAACACCATTCCAAAGAGCATCTGGTGTTGGACCAAAGCTTGCAACAAGATTGGTTACCGAATTAAAAGATAAAATAGTAACAATTCCTGTTGAATATCTATCATCAACTAATTTAAACACTGTATTTAAAGGCGAAAAAGAACAAACAGAACAACCAATAGCTTTAGAGCCACAAACAGATGAAACATACTCCAAAACAGAAGATTTAACATCTGCTCTAACAAACTTAGGATATCAAAAAATTGATGCTTATCGAGTAGCTTCATCTATTTGTCTACAAAATAAAGATGCAGATATAGGAACTCTAATTCGTTTAGCACTAAAAGAATTTAACAAATAGGAGAAAAAATGCAAAACAATCAAGAAAGACTCTTAAGCGCACAAAAACTTTCAATAGATGAAGCAAATTCTCCTATTGCAATAAATCTAAGACCTTCAAGCTTAGATGAATTTGTCGGACAAGACAAGGTATGTCAAAACCTAAAAGTGTTTATCCAATCAGCAAAACAAAGGGGTGAGGTTTTAGACCATGTTCTATTATATGGCCCCCCAGGACTTGGTAAAACAACCTTATCGAATATAATATCAAAAGAGCTTGGTGTTGGTTTTAAGGCAACATCTGCTCCAATGATTACCAAATCAGGCGACCTTGCTGCAATTTTAACAAATCTAGAAGCAAAAGACGTCTTATTTATTGATGAAATACATCGCCTAAATCCTGCAATAGAAGAGGTTTTGTATTCCGCAATGGAAGATTTTCAACTAGATATAATCATTGGTGAAGGTCCATCAGCACGCTCAGTAAAAATCGATCTACAACCATTCACGCTGGTTGGCGCAACCACCCGTTCTGGCTTAGTATCCACCCCTCTTCGTGAAAGATTTGGTATTCCATTAAGAATGGATTTTTATAATCATGAAGACCTAAAAAAGATTGTAAAACGTGGCGCTAAATTATTAAATATGCCCATTTCTGATGACGGAGCAATGGAGGTTGCAAAACGCTCAAGAGGAACCCCTCGAATTGCTGGAAGACTATTAAAAAGAGTAAGAGATTTTGGTGCTGTTGCTGGCAATATTGAAATAGATTCAAACATAGCCGACAAAGCTTTAAGCCTCTTAGATGTTGACCCATATGGTTTGGATGAATTTGATAGAAGATATCTAAATTGTATAGCAAAAAACTATGGTGGCGGTCCTGTTGGCGCAGACACTCTTGCAGCGGCCCTATCCGAAGAAAGAGACACCATAGAAGAAGTAATAGAACCATATTTACTAAAACTTGGCTTTTTACAAAGAACACCAAGAGGAAGAGTTCTCTCCGAACAAGGTTGTAAATATTTAGGAGTAAAAACCTCCAAAACAAGCAATCAAATTAGTTTTATAGATGATTTAGGATTTTAAACATGACATACGAAACACCAACCATTAAAGGGCAATTATTCGAAGATAAAACATTCTCATTTCCTGTTCGTGTATATTATGAAGATACCGATGCTGGTGGCATAGTATATTACGCAAATTACCTAAAATTTGCAGAAAGAGCCAGAACAGAATTTTTACGTCATATCGGAAAAAATCAAGATGAAATGTTAAAACAACAGGGGCTAGGTTTTGTGGTAAGAGAGTGCCATATAAACTATAAAACTCCAGCCAAATTAGATGATGCTTTAAATGTTACATGTAGGGTCACAGAATTAAGAGGTGCCTCACTAAAAATGGAACAAAAAATATACAGACAAGACACTGTTCTTTGCGAGGTAGAAATAGGTTTAGTTTTCTTAAATATTGCAACAATGCGCCCAACAAAAATACCGCCAGAAATAGCTCAAACATTTTAATATACAAAAAGCCCAATCAAATATGGGCTTTTATTTTTAGCAAAATTTTATTCTTCTTTATGCAGATAAACAGAAACACTAACCGATGCCACAATCATAGCCGGCGCCCAAACCGCAAACCAAACAGGAATATACGCATTAACCCCAAAAGAAGATATAACTTGCGAAATAAAATACACTGTAAAACCTGTTGCAAGACCACAAACAATCATCCAGAAAACCCCACCTTGACGTTGGCTGGCTTTTAGTGAAAAAATTCCAGCAACCAACACCATAGCCATTAACAAAAACGGTAAAGAAAGTAGCGTCAAATGTCTCATCTTATACCTCAAAACAGAAAAACCAGATGCCTCATAAAAATTTATTGTATCAGGTAAATTCCAAAAAGAAATGGCCTCAGGATCAATAAAATTATCCTTTATTCTCTGTATATTCATCTCTGTCGGATACGCTAAATTATTTATAACTTCAACCTTTTGCCCCGCTTTATAAATTCTAACATCTCTTAGGTTAAGATTACCCTCTTCAAGTGTTGCAACAAACCCTTCTATCCTTCTTTTAACCTGTGTCTTTTCATCAACCTCAATTATACTAACATCATGAAGCCACAAAACATCATCTTTCAAACTAAGGTTGTTTGCATTTATAATTGCAACACTATTATCAACACCACCTTCTCTAATCCAAAGCCCTTTATTAGAAAACAAGAACGCATTAGGATTATTTGTAGAAAGCCTATACGACAAAGTTTCTTTTAATTCATACATTTTTGAAGAAAAAGGATTAACAACCATAACCCAAAACACACCTATACCAAACACAGCAAGCAAAACAGGTGTTAAAACACCCCAAATAGAAACTCCGGCAGCTCTTATTATAACAAACTCATTAGTTTTGCTTATTCTCCAAAACGTTATCATCGTTGCAATCATTACAATAAAAGGAATAACCTTGTCCACAGTTTCGGGCAACTTTGCAATAACATATTTTATTAAAAACAAAACTGAAACCTCGCTTCTTCCAGATGTTCTGCGCAAAATTTCTATCATATCAAACATCATAATAATCGCACAAATAACACCCAAAACAAACAAAAAACTAAGTATCGTTTGCTTAATCAAATATGTGCCTAAAATAGAGTTCGGTTTCATCATATTAAAAATCCTTAAACATAATCAACAGAAAGATATCTTTCTATACTATCTGGCAAAATAACAATAATTCTTTTATTTGTAAAATCTTTTCTTTTAGCAATTTCTGTTGCAGCAAAAACAGCGCCTCCAGCAGATACACCAACAGGTAGCCCCTCTGTTTGCGCCACAAGTTTAGTCATCTCTAATGCGTCTTCATCAGAAACAGAAACAATCTCATCAACCAAATTTTGCTCAAAAAGAGGAGGAACAAAACCTGCTCCTATTCCTTGTAGTTTATGTTCCCCCTTGCCTTCTCCCTTTAAAACAGAACTACCTTTAGGTTCAACAGCCACCACATATAAATCTTTATTATAGGTCTTCAAAACAGAAGCAATGCCTGTAATAGTGCCCGAAGTTCCAACGCCTGCCACCAAAACATCAAAATCCCCACCTGTATCCTCTAAAATTTCCATAGCCGTTCCCATACGATGAGCATTAGGGTTTGCCTCGTTTTCAAATTGTTTCAAAAGAACAACATTCTCATTTCTTTCTTTTAAAATATTTGCCTTATTAATAGCTCCAAGCATACCCTCTTCAGCCGGCGTCAAAATGACCTCAGCCCCAAGGTGTCTCATTAATTTTATTCTTTCTCTAGACATATTTTCAGGCATAACAATAATTAATTTATACCCCTTAGAGGCACAAACCCCTGCTAAACCAATTCCCGTATTACCAGATGTTGCTTCCACAAATATTGTATCTTTATTTATTCCTTTTTTCTCAGCCTCTTCAATCATAGATAAAGCGGCTCTATCTTTAACAGAAAACAAAGGATTATACATCTCACACTTTACTAATATCTCAGTATTTAACCTCATCTTTGTAGTCAAATTACCAAGCCTCAAAAGAGGTGTTTTACCAATTAACTCAATTATAGAATTATATATCTTGACCATACTATTTATCACCTAAAACATCTTCAACAAAATCACCAAGTCCAACCAAATTTTGCTTTTCAAGTCTTGTTGCACAAATAATCGCCTTTGCTTCCTCAACAGCCTCATCAAGATTATCATTAATTATAACATAATCATAAAACTCACACTCTTTAATACGCTTCTCAGCCATACTCATTCTTTTTTCAATAACTTCTTTAGAATCAGTTCCACGATTTTCTAGTCTTTCTCTTAAAACTCTAACAGAAGGAGGTATAAAAGAAATAGCTTTTACACGATTCCCTGCCAATTTCCTTAATTGTACAACACCTGGATAATCTAAATCCAAAATAACATCTTTTCCTAAAGAAAGTAAGTTGTCTATTTTTTCTTTAGGAGTACCATATTTAGGACCAAAATCAGAATCAACACACTCATATAAAGCATTATTTTTCACAAGGTTCTTAAACTCATCTTCTGTTATAAAAAAATAATCAACACCATCAACCTCGCCATCTCTTTTCGCTCTTGTTGTAACAGAAACAGAAAGCTCAATATCATCAAGTTCTTTTAACAATCTTTTTATAACCGAACTCTTTCCTCCACCGCTAGGAGCAGAAAAAATAAACATACTACCACTTCTTTGTATTTCTTTGTTTTTCATTTAAGTTATTCCCCTATAAAAAGTATAATTCTTTACAAAAGTTATAATCTAATATATAGCATAAAACATATAAATAAAGATTTATTTCAAGGATTACACCATGATTATTAAAAATATCTTACTTACAGGCGCATCATCAGGAATTGGTGAAGCTCTCGCTCTATATTACGCAAAACAACCATCAACAGAAAACCTATACCTATGTGGGCGCAACAAAGAAAGACTAGATAAAGTAAAAGAAGTTTGTCAATCTCTTGGCTCAGCTACAATTTTCACCAAAGTTTTAGATGTATCACAAAAAGAAGAAACAGAACACTGGATTAACGAAGCAGAAAGCAACTCACCACTAAATTTAGTTTTCGCTAATGCCGGTGTTGCCACCTTAGAAGAAATTCCAGAAAACATATACAAAACATTTAACACAAACGTGATGGGCGTCTTAAACACCATAACCCCAGCAATAGAACACTACAAAAAACGTAAGGATAGTAATAAAATTATCGCCATCACAGCATCAATTGCTGGCTATCACGGACTACCTTCTTGTCCATCATATAGTGCAACAAAAGCTTGTGTTAAAGCCTATGGTGAAGCTTTGCGCCTAAATTTACTAGAATATAACATACAAGTAAACACAATCTGCCCTGGTTTTGTTCGCTCACGCATTACAGATAAAAACACCTGTCCAATGCCATTTTTTATGGAGGCAGAACCAACAGCAGAGCTTATCGCAAAAAGAATAGAAAAAAACATTGGGTTAATAGCCTTCCCTTGGCCAATGCGACTAGCCACCTGGTTTTTAAGCATTTTACCCAATCGTTTTAGCGATTATATATATAAACGCCTCCCTCACAAGGTGTGATATAGCTTAAATATTGTTTTTACCTATATTTTTCTTGACTTTTTAGGTTTTTGATATTAAAAACCAATCAATTCTTTATGTGGTGCAGCATAAAGAAGATTTTTTAACATGCACAAGTCCGCTTCAAACTTAGAAGGTCTGGCATTTTTTTGAAAATTAAAATAATGGCAAATACTGCAGAAATTATGATTCCTGAAATGACAGAAAACTTCGCTGACTTGTTAAATGAACAATTCGGTGAAAAAGGCATTGTTGGTTCTGTTATGAAAGGAACTGTTATTCGTGTAACTGATGACTTTGCAATCGTTGATGTTGGTTTAAAGTCAGAAGGTCGCATTCCTTTACGTGAATTTGGTAGAAATGATGACATCAACGTTGGTGACGTTGTAGAAGTTCTCGTTGACAGATACGAAGATAAAGATGGCAACATCGTATTATCTCGCGAAAAAGCTCGCCGTGAAGAAGTATGGCAAGATCTTGAAAAATTGATGAACAACAACGAAAGAGTTAACGGTGTTATCTTCGGTCGTGTTAAAGGTGGTTTCACTGTTGATCTTAATGGTGCAATTGCATTCTTACCTGGTTCACAAATCGATATTCGCCCAATTAAAGATATCACTCCATTAATGGGTATATCTCAACCATTCCAAATATTAAAAATGGATAAGGTTCGTGGCAACATCGTTGTTTCTCGCCGTGTAGTATTAGAAGAAACACGCGCATCTGCTAGAGCAGAACTCATTGATACAATCAAAGAAGGCGCTGTTCTTGAAGGTATCGTTAAGAACCTTACAGAATACGGTGCATTCATTGACTTAGGTGGTGTTGATGGTTTGTTACACGTAACAGATATTTCTTGGAAGAGAATTAATCACCCAGCAGAACTCTTGTCTTTAGGTCAAACAATTAAAGTACAAGTTATCAAATTCAATGAAGATACACAACGTATCAGCCTTGGCATGAAACAATTAGAAAACGATCCATGGCAAGCAGTTGCTGACAAATTCCAAGTTGGTGAAATTTATAACGGTAAAGTTACAAACATCACTGACTATGGTGCATTCATCGAATTAGAAGATGGTATCGAAGGTTTAGTACACGTATCTGAAATGAGCTGGACACGTAAAAATGTTCACCCAGGAAAGATTGTTTCAACATCTCAAGAAGTTGAAGTAAAAGTATTAGAAGTAGATATCGACAAACGTCGTATCAGCCTTGGTATCAAACAATGCACACCAAACCCATGGGCAGCATACCTTGAAGAACACCCACTTGGTTCTGTAATTGAAGGTAAAATCAAAAACATTACAGAATTTGGTTTATTCATTGGTTTGTCTGATGAAATTGATGGTATGATTCACTTATCTGATATTTCTTGGGAAAAATCTGGTGAAGAAGCTGTAAAAGATTACACCAAAGGTCAAACAATCGAAGCTAAAATTATCGATGTTGACATTGAAAAAGAACGCATCAGCCTTGGCATTAAACAAATGTCTGAAAACAACATCGCATTAACATTAGAAACTTTGAAAAAAGGTGATATTGTTAAAGCTGTTGTAACAGGCGCTGATGAAAAAGGTGTACAAGTAACAGTTCAAGGCATTTCTGCTACAATTAAAAAAGCAGATTTATCTAAAGAAAACAATGACCCATTAAGCTATAACGAAGGCGATGTATTAGAAGCTAAATTAACTTCTGTTGATCGCAAAAACGCAAAATTAGGCGTTTCTGTTAAAGCTTTTGAAGTAGAAGAAGAAAAGAAAGCAATTGAAGAATATTCAAATGCTCAATCATCTGGTTCTGCTCTTGGCGATGCTTTAGGTGAAGCTTTGAAAAATAAAGAATAATATTCTTTAAAACCTACAAGAAACCCTCAAGTTATTGCTTGAGGGTTTTCTTTTTCTTAAAAACTAATCTTCAGTTTCTGTAACCTCTACATCTTCTTCCAAAACAGGCACCATAGAGCTAGAAGATTGAACAGGTGCCACCATTACCCCTTCATCACCAGGTAATGGCTCCATGTTGGGGTAATTTTCTGACGACGTCGCTGTAACTGTTTCTGTAATAGCAACACCACTATTATATACTGGCATTTCATTTCCCGCAATAGCTTGGCTAACAAACAGCGCTATAGCCATAACAGATAAGCATCCTAAAAAAAATTTAAACATTATAAAATCCTCCATATTAAAAAACAAAACAGATATAATGTCAGTTTTGCTTTTTTCAACAAAAAAACGGTGGAAAAATCCACCGTAATTTTAGAAATAAAACCTCACACCTCCGTTTATCAGCCATCCCCAGCGATTTTTGCCTCTACCACCAAAAGGCATTGTTTGGTAGCGCGCATCCACATACAAACCAAAACGACTTGTAATATCAACCGCTCCAGATAGACCAAAACCAAAATAAGGTTTCTCGTGATGTCTATAAAAACGTCCGTCGCAACCATAATTATAACAATAATAATCATAGAAGCAACAATCGTATCCCCTGTGCCAATCCTCCTGTAAAGAATAACCTGTGCTAACAATAGCTGCAAGATATCCCCTATCACCCTGAATAAACTTCATACCAAGATTAACACCAACAGTCATGGTTGATAAATCCTTATGGTCTAAGCCATTACTCTGTTTCACAGATAAATATGAAACTTCAGCTTCACCAAGGATAAAACTATACTCTGCACCAACCCTCAGACTAGCAATCGGAGATGTTTGTCCTTTAACAATCGATACACCTGAGCCAAAAGACAAATAAACACCATCATAGCGATCTTGAGCAACCGCTCTTTCTGAACAAACGACACCAGCAACAAACATTGCTAATATCGCAAAAACATAACTTCTCATATATAAATAATTTTTAATTTCAAAAGTATTATAGCACTATTTTTTATCTTTTTCAACAAAAAAGCAGAGAAATGGAAAAAACCATTTTCTCTGCTAATTAATACTAAAAAGCCTTCAAGGCTCTCAGCTCCTTGTTCGAGATGTTCTTAACCCTGTTCTTATAAAGACCAAAGTTAAATGACGTTCTCACATAGAGCGAACTGCTCGTGATCGGGCTCTCGTTAAGCACGATACCACTATGGTATCTCCAGCCAACATCAACAGCAAGGCTATTACCTGTTGCAAAGAAGCGATATTCATAGCGAAGACCAGCTGTTGGATAAAGATAGTTACCCCATGACGTAATATACGTCTGATAATTACCATCAATTACTGGAGCGCTATCTGTGCCATAATACTCAAAACCAACGCCAGCAAAAGGCATTAACCTATGCTGATCAAACTGATCGAGTTTAAAAGGACGACAACCTAAAACAAGCTCTGTTCGACAAGTGTTGTATCGCTTACCAGCATTAACAGCATGCTCTGTAAACTTTGACCAACCATACTCAACATTAACTCCTACAGTCCAATAGGGCTGCGAAAATCTAACACCGATACCTGCGATTGGAGAAACGAGCTCAGATGAAACTTGACAGCCAATATAACCACTCAAATCCCAACCATACGGATCTGCAGCCTTTTGGACAATCTTACCAGCATCCTTATCGTCATCTGAAACACCTTTAAGCCCATCAACATAAGCGTAATAAGTATCTCTAAATCTATCATTATACAAACTCTCTACAACACGTGTATCAAGCTGCTTCTGATAAAGACCCTCTTCATCAAGATAAACCTCACGCACCACAAAAGTATCGTTAGCCATCTTAAATCGCCCATCGCTGCCAACGAAATACTTTGAAACATAGTACGTTGTAGAAGAATCAAAAACCTCAATTCTGTTTACAACACGCAAGGTGTCTTTAGAATGTTCTGTCAGATACCCCTTAATCGAAGCCTCCGACCACTCATCAGTACGAATATTCATACCGTTAACGCAAATAATCTCTTGAGCATTTGCGCTTCCTGCAACAAATGCAAGGACTACGATCAATGTAGCCTTAACAAAAAATCTTTTCATATATATTTTTTTTAAATTTTACTAAAAAACACACATCGATTTAATCTAAAGGCCATATGATTGCATTCCCATAGGTAAGACAATTCATCATAATAAACCAAAATAATCAACATGTTGTACTTTAACACCACAATTCTAGCATGTTTTTTTTATTTTTTCAACATTTTTTTGACAAATTTGGCAAATTTTATTATAAAAACATAGTATTTAAACAAAACACATCGTATTTAAAATAAAAAAGGGTGAGATAACTCACCCTAAACACGCTACTACTTAGGTCTAAACATAAACGCAACACCCGCGTTTATATATGGACCCGAGTGCTTAAAGTCTTGCTTACCATGAGAATGAATAACTCTCGGATAGATATTATATCCACCCTCGCAAACAAACTTTACTCTAGGAGCCAAACTTGCAGATACTCTAAGACCAGCGCCACCAGTAAAACCAAAATTTTTTGAATAGAACTGAGCCTCTCTTTTATCTGTCTGTTGCAAACCATAGCCAGCACCAACAACTATCGCTAAATAATTGCGACAAAGTCTGTCCTGCCATACCTTGTAACCAAAGTTTGCTCTAAACTGCCAAGTTAAATAGCTAGAGCCGTACCCTAGAGATTCAATTGTATGTTTCTGACGAGATATAGTAGCTTCGACCTCAACAATCTGATGACATGTCTCGAACATACCTCTGAGCGTAAAGCTAGGATTAAGCTGGCGATCAACATAGTTGCAACCTACAAGAGGCACAATACCAAAGTTGTGTCGTTGCCCTCCAAGCATATTACGGTGCTCAGGATCAAAGACTCTAGTATCCCCTCTAAGAATACTCTCCTGCTCAGTCATGGTCAGCGAATCTGTTCTTGTCTCCCTGAAACTCTCAGCAATTCTCATCTCTAGCTGTTTTCTTCTAGAAATTTTTTTCTCAACCTCTTGAGCATTTGCACTTCCTGCAACAAATGCAAGGACTACAATCAATGTAGCCCAACCAAAAAATCTTTTCATATGAATATATTTTTTTAAATTTTACTTAAAAAAACACATCGATTTAATCTAAAGGCCATATGATTGCATTCCCATAGGTAAGACAATTCATCATAATAAACCAAAATAATCAACATGTTGTACTTTAACACCACAATTCTAGCATGTTTTTTTTATTTTTTCAATACTTTTTTGACAAATTTGGCAAGATTTATTATAAAATACACAGTATTTAAACAAAATACTATGTATTTAAAACTCTATTTTATCTTTTTTCGTAGTAATATATACAAAGCACCCGCACCACCCAAAGCTTCAGAAGGGTTTTTATAAGCCAAAATCAAAGAACCAATATCATCAGAAGAAAGCCACATAGGAACAGATTTTCTTAAAACGCCTTTTTCACTAAAAGGCTCATCATTTATGCCTTTACCTGTAATAATTAAAACACATCTAAAACCATTATTATAGCAAGAAAGAACAAAGTCTACAACCCTTCTGTGTGCATCTTTTTCTGTTATACCATGTAAATCAAGCGTAGCCTCAACCCTAAATTCCTCGCGCTTAAATCTTTTTGCAAGAGAGCCATCCATTTGTGTAAAATCATCTTTTTTAACAGGCTTGCCTCTGGATAAACAACTAAAAGCAACACTCTTATCTTTTTTATTATTTAAACTTATTTCTTTTTGTGTTATCTCGTCAGTAAATTTATTATGCCTAATAGGCACCACATCTTTGATAACCTCATTCCAACTATCATCTACCATAAACACTCACCCTAGAGTCTTTTGGCAACACAACAAAATACCTACCACTATTGTTCATCTTGCCCGCATATTCTAAAGCATCTTCGCCATGCCCCCAAAAATAATCCCCGCGAATAGGTCCCTTAATTGCGCCACCAACATCTTCAGCCACAATTAATTTATTTAATTTGCCAACAGGGCTATCCGTTTCTAACCACAAAATAGTGCCCAGAGGAATAAAAGATTTATCAACTGCCATTGCTCTTCCTGCAAACAAAGGAACACCAAGCGCCCCTATAGGTCCTTCTGCATCAACTATTTTATGAAAAATATATCTATTATTTACCCTCATATTTTCAACAGCTTTGGCGCCATTTTTATTTAGCCATTTTCGAATTTTCATCATAGATGCATCTTGAGGTTTAATAAGCCCCCTTTCTAACAAAATAGAACCAATTCCTCTAAAACTATGTCCATTATTTTCTTGGTAACCAATTCTAACATTTTCACCATCAGGAAGACTTGCCACCGCAGACCCTTGAATTTGCATTATATATATATCAACCAAATTATCTCCCCATAAAACAACAGGAGCATCGATTCCATTTATCTCAATATCTTTTCTTGTATAATATTTAACAAGCCTTCCATTCTCAACCCTACCAATTAGTCTCTCATTTGGAAGTTTTAAATTAAAATCCCTAAGATTTACCTCAATCAAATCATTCGGTTTACCATAAATAGGGTATTTATATTTATCATCTTTTTTATAACTAGCCCTAATCTCTGCCTCATAATAAGACGTAAATTTTCCCTTATCACTGCCATTAAAAACAACTAAATATGGTTCAAAATTTCTTTCTATATATTTTTTTATTTCGCTTATATCACTTAGTTTATTTATTCTTTTACAATGCTTTTTATACTCATCTACTGAATATTCAAAAACATCGCTTTTTAAGGTATCATTTTTATTTTGTTCAATTTTTTCACATACAGATTTAATTGTTTTATCAAACAAAAAAAGATTATCTTTATTCCACCCATCTAAACTCGAAAACTTTGTTTTCTTTAAGACAAAACCAACCTCTCGCCCGCCTTTATCAACCGAGCAAGAAAACACCATTAAGCTTAATAAAACAACAAGTACACGTCTTAGCATTTTTTAGTAGAACACAACAACCAGTTATTAACCCTAGAATTTAATCCTTTTTCAAAAGTCCAAACATCAGAGATTGTTTGAACATAATTTTCATCTCCCTCTATAACCTCGCCTTCAGCATTTTTCAAAAGATTAACTTGTTCGCTAACAAACTTAACCACAATATTAACCTTATCATCAACAAAATTAACTGCTTCTATCTCTGTTTCAACAAATCCAATTAAATCTGTTTCAGATGTAATTCCATTTTCTTTACGAAAATCAACCACGCTTTCAAACTTTTTCAACAAATCTTTATTAACCAACATAGAAAGTGTTTTATTATCTCCTTTACTAAAAGACTGCAAAATCATTTCAAAAGCTTTTTGCGCCCCTTTAATAAAAACACCTTTATCAAAATTAGGAATTTTAAACAACTCTCTATCAAGTGGAGTCATATTTGCCAAATCCACCCCTTTATTTGCAATAATATCTGCATTTTTTTTCATTTCTTTATAAACACGCTCTAGCTGTTCTTTTTGCACAACAATAATTTTAGTATCCTCAACATCACTACCAAGAACACTCTTGAGTTTACCAAAGATTACAACCACTAAAACTAATAAAAATATAATATCTAAGTATCCTGACATTTATCACCTCTGTTTAATTTAATATAAATATAGGTCTAAATATCTTTATTATCAACTATTATATTTGACGTATAAAAATAAAAGTTTATATTATAACCAAAATAAACCATATAGAGAGGAAAATATGACAAACAATAACGAGCAACATTTAGTATCTATCGTATCACAATATATAAAAGATATGTCACTTGAAGTTCCTGGTGCTCCAGAAATTTACACAAAAATTTCTACCCAACCACAAATAGGTGTAGAATTAAATATTGATGTGAAGAAAAAAGAAAACGATATGTTTGAAGTAGTTTTAAACATTCGCATCAACGCAGATATCGAAAAAGAAAAACTATTCATCTTCGAGTTATCTTATGGCTCACTAAATATTATAAAACTACCAGAAGAACAAATAGAGCCTGTATTATTCATTGAAATACCTAAAATGTTATTCCCATTTGCTCGTCAAATTATTGCATCTAACTTAGCAGAAGCTAATATGCCTCCATTATTATTAGCGCCTGTTGATTTCTCTGCAATTTACAGAACAAAAAAAGATAATTTAGTAAAGCCAAATTAAGATGAGATTAGCTCTTTTTCAACCAGACATCCCTCAAAACACCGGAACCTTATTAAGACTTGGTGCTTGTTTGGATTTACCAATAGACATCATAGAACCTTGTGGTTTTATATTTAACGAAAAAGCCATGAAACGTGCCGGTATGGATTATTTACACTTAGCTTCATACCAAAGACACAATTCATGGCAAGATTTTCTAGAATATAGAGAAGCACACAAAGAAGAATATGGTCGTATTATTTTAATGACAACAAAGTCAACAACGCGCTATACAGATTTTAAGTTTAAACCAAATGACATAATACTAATGGGAAGAGAAAGCGCCGGAGTCCCAGAAGCCGTGCACCAACTAGCCGATGCAAGATTAACGATTCCAATGAACGAAAACGCTCGCTCAATAAATGTTGCAGTTTCAGCGGTAATGGTTATAGGAGAGGCTCTAAAACAAACAAACTCCTTTCCTAAGTAATTGTTTTTAATGTTAATATTAAAATTTTCGAAAAAAAATTAATTTTTTTTAAAATTAGGTCTAGATTTGTTACAAAAAATGTGATATAGTCACGTTGTTTTCTAAGATATAGTACACACTTAATCCAAGGAGATTATTTAAAGATGAAGAAAGGCACAGTTGTCAACTTTAACTCTGGCGAATATGTTGTTTACCCGACCCATGGTGTTGGTAAAGTAACAAATATTGCCAAACAAACCATTGCTGGTAGCGAGTTAGAGCTATTAGTTGTTAATTTCGATAAAGATAAAATGACTTTGCGTGTACCTATGGCAAAATTAGGTCAAGTTGGTTTACGTAAAATATCTGACGATTTAACAATGAAAGAAGCTCTCGCTACATTAAAAGGAAAACCAAGAATTAAAAAGATTATGTGGTCAAGAAGAGCACAAGAATACGAAAATAAAATAAATTCAGGCAACCCAATTGCCGTTGCTGAGGTAATTCGTGACTTACATCGCAATGAAAACCTTGCAGAGCAATCATATAGCGAACGCCAAATTTATGAACAAGCTGTTGAGCGTTTAGCTAGCGAAGTTGCAGTATATGATAATATAAGTTTAGAAGAAGCTAGCAAAAAATTATTAGATACTGTTTCTACTCGCAACCTATAAAAAATATATACAAATTAAAAACACCCCAAAACGGGGTGTTTTTTTGTAATAAATCCTACTTATTTTTCAAAATAGAAAAACCAGCATATTTTGCTTTATCTCCTAATTTTTCTTCTATCCTAATGAGTTGATTGTATTTAGCAACCCTATCTGTTCTAGACATAGAACCCGTTTTTATCTGCCCACAATTTGTAGCCACAGCAATATCAGCAATAGTTGTGTCTTCTGTTTCACCCGATCTATGCGAAACAATAGCATTATATCCATTGATTTTAGCTATTTTAATTGCTTCTAGAGTTTCAGTCAAAGTACCTATTTGGTTAACTTTAATTAAAATAGCATTTGCTACATCTTCGTCGATTCCTTTTTGTAAGCGTAAAGGATTAGTAACAAACAAATCATCACCAACAAGCTGAACTTTTTTACCTAATTTTTTTGTTAAATTTCTCCACCCCTCCCAATCATCTTCACTCAAACCATCTTCAATAGAAAATATTGGAAACTTATTGCACAAATCTTCAAAATAGTTAATCATTTCATCAGAAGAAAGCACCCTATTCTCGCCAACCAAATTGTACTTTCCATCTTTATAAAACTCAGACGCAGCCACATCTAACGCCAAAACAACCTCTTTACCTATAATATATCCAGCATCAATAACAGAGTTTACAATAAAATCCAAAACCTCCTCCGTTGTACTTAAATTTGGCGCAAAACCACCCTCATCACCAACATTAGTATTAAAACCAGCCTTTTTCAAATTTTTCTTTAATATATGAAAAATCTCAGCCCCCATTCTAACAGCATCTGCAAAACACCTTGCCCCAACAGGCATAATCATAAACTCTTGAAAATCTAAAAGATTGTCTGCATGTTTTCCACCATTTAAAATATTCATCATAGGAACAGGTAATATCTTTTCTCCATCATTGCCCAAATACTTATATAAAGGCAACTTCATCTCATTAGCTTGAGCTTTAGCCACCGCTAAAGAAACAGATAATATAGCATTAGCCCCAAGATTCGATTTATTTTTTGTGCCATCAATATTAATCATTAACTCGTCTATTTCTTTTTGATTTTTAGCATCAGCTCCCTTTAGTTTTTCTGCAATAATTTCATTTACATTTTGTATAGCCTTTTTAACCCCTTTACCTAAAAATCTATCTTCATCACCATCTCTTAACTCTACAGCCTCATATTTACCTGTAGATGCGCCAGATGGAACAGATGCCACACCTATTGCACCTGAGTCCAAAACAACCTCTGTTTCAACAGTTGGATTCCCTCTAGAATCTAAAATTTCTCTAGCCCAAATATTTATAATTTTTCCCATTTTACCTCTCTTTCCTTATTTATATAATATCCCAAAAAAACAAAAACAATCCACCAAAAAAACTTGTAAAATAATAAAACCAATAATAAAATATCAATACATTAAACAAAAAGGGGAAACATCATGTTTACAATGAAATGGCACTATCGTTTTATGGAACTAGCAAAATTAATATCAACTTGGTCAAAAGATACATCAACCAAAACAGGTGCTGTCGTTGTTGGTCCTGATAAAGAAATAAGAGCAACAGGCTATAATGGTTTTGTTAGGGGTGTTGACGACGAAGTTTTTGAACGCTTTGAGCGCCCTACAAAATATGACTTCTTTGAACACGCAGAACGCAATGCTATTTATAACGCTTGCTTATGTGGAACTCAAGTTAAAGGATGTATTTTATATGCTACACACTACCCTTGTACAGATTGCACAAGAGCTATAATTCAATCAGGTATAAAACTTGTTGTTACAAACCCATTGGTTATAGATAAAAACACCCCTCAAAACACTTGGAGAGATAAAATTACATACTCAGAACAAATGTTAAAAGAAGCTGGTGTAGAACTTTTAATACTTCCAGAACAAAAATAAACTCTCTAATACCTTTAAAACTTAATAATCCGTACTTATATTGCAACTACGTTTTACAAACACCTTATTTTTGAGGAGATGAAAATGAAGGTTTTAATAACGGACGAACAATCATTATTTAGAGATGGATTATCTTTAAGACTAAAAGAAATAAAAGAAGATTTAATAATACTACAAGCTTCATCTATAATAGAAATGCAAAAAATCTTATCAAGAGAACCTCTTATAGATGTTCTAATATTAGATATAGATTTATTAGAGCTCAACTCAACAGAAATTATAAATAAAATAAAAAACACACACCCAAATATAAAAATTATAGCTATATCTTCATCAGAAGACGTAAGAAACATCAAGAAAATTTTATCAAATGGTGTTAAGGGATATATAACCAAACGCTCAGATAGTAATATCCTAAGTGGCGCACTAAAACTAATTTTAGATGGAGGAACATATATTCCACCAGTTATGCTAAATAATGGTGTCGATTATAATTCACCTTTGCACCAATCTTGCATAAAAAAGAATTTAACAAACAGACAATCACAAGTATTAGATTTAATAGCACAAGGCAAATCAAACAAGCAAATTGCTTATGATATGGGAGTATCAGAGGCAACTGTTAAACTACATATAAACGCACTTTTACGCTCACTAAAAGTAAACAATAGAACTCAAGCTGTCATTACAGCTCAAAAAATGGGGTTGATTTAAAACTTAAAGATTATTTTACCTTTTTAACCTAAAATAGCTTAAACAAAAAACAGGAGTTTAAAATGTTATATGCTTTTTTAGGTTTTATTTTGGGTTTTTATATACCATACACAGCAAGGCGTTTTGCAAAATTTATGCCAGCAACATTAGCTTATGCTCTTTATCGTATCTTTACACCAAACAAACAAGTTTCTAAAGAAAAAAGAAACAAAAACCCTATCTATAAAAAATTACTCCATAAATATTTTATGCGCTCACTCGGATGGGGTATTATTTGTTCTGCTATTTTTTATCTAAACAACCTAACATCTCCATCAAACGAAACCCCTTGGTTATCATACTTTATAATAATACTTTTATTATTAATGGAGATAGATAATAGAATTATGTATCTACCAGACATATTAACCTCGCCACTTCTTTTAGGTGGATTTGCTTATGCTGTATTCTCAGGATATTTATTAGGAGAAAATATAGCTTCATCAACAGCAAACAGCGCCCTTGGTGCAATTTTTGGTTATATAGTACCTGTTATTGCCTCCCTATTACTTATAAAAAAACACCCAGATAATCTTGGAGGTGGAGACATAAAAGTTTTATCCGCTATTGGTGCATGGCTTGGTTTGGTTAATATCCCTTATGTAATTCTTTTATCATGCCCCATATTTGCATTAACTTGCTACATAAAAAAACAAAAACAAGGTGCATTTGGACCATCAATCGTAATATCTGCACTTATTATACTGTTCTTGTTAAAATACTAAATAAAAAGACCGGTTTTCCGGTCTTTTTTTATTTACCAAAATTGTTTTCTTTTTTATCACCAGGTAGTGTAAACAAAAACACTAAAGCTAAACCACCAACATATGGAATTAAGCTTATAGCAAACCACCAACCTGAAAAATTAATATCATGTAAGCGACGAACGCCTAAACCAACACTTGGCACTAAAAGAATTAAAAAATACGCCATTGATAAAATTTCTAAAAATGGAAAAACAGCCACTAACAAAGAAATAGCCACACCCATCAAAACAGAATAAAGAGCAAACATCCAATATCTACAACGTGAAACTCTACCATCAAATTTCACATATTCGTTTTTAAGATAATCAACAAAGCAATTATTAAATCCTTTTAAAAATTTTTCTTTGTTAACATCTTTTACTTTATCCATTTCGTTTTTTACATCTTTTGCAATACCTAAAATAAGTTCTTTTACCTTATTTACATCTTTAAAATCATTAATCTCCATAAGTATTCTCCTTAAATTATTATATATAAATATCATTAGATAATTATTTAATCAATTCAAACAAAAATAAAAGATATATACAAAAATCCCCGCCAAATTAGCGGGGATTTTCTTTAATTCAGTGTTTGCAAATTAGCAAGCTTCTTTGCAACAACAACCACCTTTAACTGCATCAACAGCTTTTGGTTGACCTTTTTGCTTAACAGCAGCTTGTGCAGCAGCTAAACGAGCAACAGGTACACGGAATGGAGAACAAGATACATAATCTAAACCGCAAGAATTGAAGAATTCAATAGATGCAGGATCACCACCATGCTCACCACAAACACCCAAGTGAATATCTGGGTTAGTCATACGACCATGAACACATGCGCGTTTAACAAGTTTACCAACACCTTCAACATCGATAGATGCAAATGGGTCAGCAACATAAACACCTTTAGCTCTATATTCATCAAGAATAGCACCAGTATCGTCGCGGCTCATACCCAATGTTGTTTGAGTTAAGTCGTTTGTACCAAAACCAAAGAAACCAGCTGTTTCTGCAATATGTTCAGCTTGTAAAGCAGCTCTTGGTAACTCAATCATGGTACCAACAAGGTATTCAATCCTTTGACCTTTTTCAGCAAATACTTTTTCTGCTGTTGTATCAATAACGTTCTTAACAATATCCAATTCCTTCTTAGAACCAATTAATGGAACTTCTATTTCAGGAATAACCTTGATACCTTTAGAAGCACATTCTAAAGCAGCTTCCAAGATAGCTCTTGTTTGCATTTCTGCAATTTCAGGATATGTAACAGCTAAACGACAACCACGGTGACCAAGCATTGGGTTTAATTCGTGTAATTGTTCTGCACGAGTTTTAACTTGAGCTAAAGTCATACCCATTTTATCAGCCAATTCTTGCATTTCTACATCTGTATGAGGTAAGAATTCATGCAAAGGTGGGTCTAACAAACGAACAGTAACTGGAAGACCATCCATAATTGTAAACAAGTCAACAAAGTCTTGTTTTTGGTATGGTAACAAGTTAGCTAAAGCTTTGCGACGACCTTCTTCAGTAGAAGATAAAATCATAGCGCGCATATCAGCAATTCTGTTTGCATCAAAGAACATATGTTCTGTACGAGCCAAACCAATACCTTCAGCACCAAAGTTACGAGCTGTTTGAGCATCTTTTGGAGTTTCAGCGTTAGCACGAACTTTCATAGTTTTGATTTCATCAACCCAAGTCATCAATTTACCGAAGTTACCTGTCATTTCAACTTGAACAGTTGGAATTTCACCTTCAATAATTTGACCCTTAGCACCATCTAAAGATACCCAATCGCCTTCTTTAATAACAGCACCAGATTTTGTTGTCATTGTTTTTGCTTTGTAATCAATTGTAATATCTGTAGAACCAGAAACACAAGGAGTACCCATACCACGAGCAACCACAGCAGCGTGAGATGTCATACCACCACGAGCAGTAATCACACCTTGAGAAGCATGCATACCACCAATATCTTCAGGACTTGTTTCGTTACGGATAAGGATAACTTTTTCGCCTTTATTAGCCCATTCTTCAGCATCTTCTGCATTAAATACAGCGCGACCAACAGCAGCACCTGGAGAAGCAGGAAGACCAACAGCAATAACTTTCTTTTCAGCCTTAGGGTCTAACATTGGGTGTAATAATTGGTCTAATTGATCAGCACCAACTCTCATGATAGCTTCTTCTTTAGTAAGCATACCTTCTTCATACATTTCAACAGCCATTCTTACAGCTGCTGCAGCTGTTCTTTTACCATTACGGCATTGTAACATCCAAAGTTTACCATGCTCAATTGTAAATTCCATGTCTTGCATGTCTTTGTAATGTTTTTCAAGGTTATTACGAACATCAACTAATTCTTGATATAAGTGTGGCCATTTTTCTTCTAAAGAATTACCATCACCGATAGAAGCCATTGGTTGTGGAGTACGAATACCAGCAACAACGTCTTCACCTTGTGCATTAATTAAATATTCACCGTAGTAAACATTTTCACCTGTTGCAGGGTCACGAGAGAAACAAACACCTGTTGCACAATCATCACCAGCATTACCGAATACCATTGTTTGAACGTTAACAGCTGTACCCCAGTCACCAGGAATATTGTTTAATTTACGGTATGTAATAGCACGATCAACCATCCAAGAACCGAACACAGCACCAATACCAGCCCATAATTGATCCCAAGGATCTTGTGGAACTTCTTTACCTAATTTTTTACCGATTTCTTTATATTCGTTTACTAATTCTTTTAAATCTTCAGCTGTCATATCTGTATCAGAAGCATATCCTTTAGATTTTTTCATATTTTCTAAAGCTTCTTCATACAAATCAATATCAGCACCCAAAACCACGTCAGAGAACATTTGGATAAAACGACGATAAGAGTCATAAGCAAATCTTTCGCTACCAGAAGCTTTTGCTAAAGCCTTAACTGTTTCATCATTCAAACCTAAGTTTAATACTGTATCCATCATACCAGGCATAGAAACTCTAGCACCAGAACGAACAGAGAATAACAAAGGATTTTCGCTATCAGCAAATTTCTTGCCCATAATACCTTCAACATATGCTACTGCTTGACGAACTTGGTCCTTCAAATCAGCTGGATATGTTTTGTTATTGTTGTAATAATATGTACAAACTTCTGTTGTAACTGTAAATCCTGGAGGAACAGGCATACCAACTTTGTTCATTTCTGCCAAGTTAGCACCTTTACCGCCGAGGAGATTTTTCATAGAGGCATCGCCTTCTGCGTTGCCATTACCAAATGTATATACCCATTTACTCATGGTCAATCAGCTCCTATCAGCTTATGTTAAGTTAAAAACAGCCACATATAAACCATTTATATGTAGCAGAACAATAAATTCTGGCACAAATCTATAACATTTATTTAGAATATTCAAGTAAAAATTTGCCATTATCTGAGATTTTTGAAACAAATTTTAACTATTATCATTTTAAAATCAGATACATATTAAAATAAATAGGTTTTCAATATGTTTTTTTACTTAATTATATTTATAGCAATATTTTCAAGATTATTTTTATTTTCATCAATACCTAATGGAATAAATTGTGATGAAGCTTTTGCTGGATACGAAGCATATTCAATACTAACATCTTCTTTTGATAGTTGGGGTAAAAAATTTCCTATTTATTTCATAACAGGTGGTGGTGGTACTAATGCTTTATATATTTATATAACAACAATATTTTTAGCTTTTTTAGGTGTAGATGTTTGGGTTATAAGGTTACCTCAAGTAACAATGTATCTTATATCAATTTATTGTTTTTATAAATTACTAGAGCATATATATGATAAAAAAATAGCAAAAATAGGTCTGTTTATAATATCAATTATGCCATGGCATATTATTTCATCACGTTGGGGTTTTCATGGAAACCTATCACCTGTAATAACCATAATTGCTTTTTTATTTTATTGTAAAAGCATACAAAACATCAAATATATATGGTTATCAATATTATTTTGGGCTTTAGGTTGTTATACTTATGATCCTCTAATTGGTTTTATATTAGGATGTGTGCCTATTTTATTTATATACTTAATTATTTACACCCCTATCAAAAATAAATCATTCTGGCTAAATATAATTGGTTGTTCCTTTTTATTTATCACACTAATTACTCCTATTGTTTTGTTATATTTTATTAACAACCACAATTTCAATGAAATAAATACAAATTATTTTTCAATTCCCAAACTACCAGGATGGAGAGGAAAGGAAATAAACATATCAGAAATTTTAAATAACTCTATCATTCTCCTAAAATTACTATCAACACAAACAGATAACATGATTTGGAATACCATTAATTCTTTTGGTTTATTTTATCATATATCAGCAATTTTTATAATATTAGGAATCATAAGTAATTATAAAGAGGGAGTTAAAGAGCTACAAAATAAGCAATTTTCATATAAAATATGTATTTTACTAGTTTTCCTTTGGGGAATTTTTTATTCAACATTATTCCCTGCTCACTCTTCAAACCGAGTAAATTACTTATTTTTCTTTATAACAATTTTTATAACATCAGGTATATCAATATTTATACCTAAAAATAAAATAATAACTTTTATCATTATAATGTATTCTATACTATTTATTAGTTTTGAATTTGTTTATTTTACAAAATACAATGAATTATCTAGCAAAAATTTTTCCCAAGGATTAAAAGAAGCGCTTAACGAGGCTAATAAATATCATAAAATAACAGGATATAATATATTTATATTACAAGAAAACTCTGAACCATCTAAAGTTATGTTTTATGATAAAATAAATAATTTAGAATATAAAAAATCTGTTGTTTGGAAAAATTATCCAAGCTCATACTTATTACAAAAATCCTTTTTACAATATAACTTCTTATCACCTTATGATAACATAGATATAAATGATAAAAATATTTATATAGCTCCATTATATACAAGAAATCATTTTATAAACGTTCTTCAAAAGAAAAATATAAACATTAAAACATTTGGAGAATATATAACAATAACCCCTATTACACTTTAACAACGGCACTATGCCTATGTCCTATTTGTTTTTCATATCTATATGAATAAAATAGCTTTTCCCCACAATTTGTACAATAAGGACAAACATCTATTTTATTAACATTACATTCCAACAGTTGTTGTTTATTTATACCTTTAAGATCAACAAAATATTTATTACCTTTTTCTAAAAAAAGACCATTTTTATTATCAACAGTCTCTAAAAGAACATCATAAACCTCTTTTCCAACTTCATAACAATCAAAACAAATAGCAGGTCCAATAACAACTTTAATATCTTCTTTTTTACACCCATAATTTTTCACAAGTTTATTTACAGAAACTTTTGCTATTTGCTTTGCTGTTCCTCTCCACCCAGCATGAGAAATCATCGCAACACCATTACAATAAAAAATCAAAGGAACACAATCTGCAAAATATAAATGCCCTGCTATGCCTTTTTTTAAGATTAAACCATCAACGTTTTCATATAAAAATTTATTTTCAACAACCTCAGCAATATCAACACCGTGTATAGGTTTATTAACAGCAAGTTTTTGACCTAAATATTCTTCTACAATTTTTTTATTATAAGAAACATCTTCATTTTTTGAGTGAATACAAATATCTCTGGTGGTAAAAAAATTCACAACCTCATTAATTAAATCAGATTTAACAATTCTTTTTCCATCAATATAATCAATAAAAAACATTTATTTATTCTCTTCTACAACCACTTCATCAGAAAGCCAAATAGGATTTTTTATATTTTTTTTCAAAAATTCTCTATGAGCTATATTATCTTCATCACTAAATAAAAATTCTCTAGGTTCTCTATAAACCTTATTTACAACAATCTCTTCAGTTTGAGTATTTGTTTTTGTTTTATTAGATGAGCTTAAGTCCATTGTAGGCTCAGCACCACCTAATAGTTCCAAATAAACTTCAGCTAATAACTGAGCATCTAAAAGCGCCCCATGAAAAGTTCTTTGTGAGTTATCAACTCCAAATCTTTTACATAAAGCATCAAGGTTATTTCTTTGCCCTGGGAATTTATTTTTAGCAATTTCTAAAGTATCAACAACTCTATCCCATTGATATTCTTCATACCCTAGTCTTTTAAGCTCATAATTTATAAACTTCATATCAAAAGTTGCATTGTGAGCCACTAAAATTCCATCATCACCAATAAAGTCAACCCAATCTTGCGCAACTTTTTCAAAAAAAGGATAATCTTTTAAAAACTCATTAGTCAAACCATGCACTTTAACAACTTCTTCAGGAACATCTCTATTAGGATTTATATATTGATGATATGTTCTACCTGTTGGCACATGATTAATAAGCTCAACAGCACCAATTTCCACCAATCTATCACCTGTTAGAGGATCAAAACCTGTTGTTTCAGTATCAAAAACAATTTCTCTTATTGATTGCATTTTTTTATATCCTTAATAAGTTTTTTTATTCTATTAATTAATTCCTCTTCACCACATCCTGTATCAACAATAAAATCAACCTTTTTAATTTTATCTTCTCTTTTCATTTGGATATTATTAATTTTTTCAAAATCTTCAGCAGAAATATTATCCCTTTTCATCACTCTATTTTTTTGTGTTTCATAATCAACATCAGCTAAAACAACTTTATCAAAATACTGATTCCACCCCATTTCATACAACAAAGCAACATCAGTAAAAACAACATCATACCCATTATAATTAGAAACGCTATCTATTAGTCTTTTGGTTAAATAAGGATGTGTTAAACTCTCTAAAAGCTTTAATTTATTTACATCATTAAAAACAATATTCCTTAGTGCTCTTTTATTAAAATTTCCATTTTCATATGTTTCTGGAAAGTGTTTCTTTATAACTTCTAAAAACTCATTCTTAAAATATAATTCTCTACACCATGCATCAACATCATACACCAAAAATCCCATATCCCTTAAAATATTAGATATAGTAGTTTTACCACACCCGATAGATCCTGTAATTCCAATAAAAGCCATTTATAAAACCTCAAAAAAATTATTTAAAATCCACAACTTGAATAATCCCTGTGTATAACTATATTACATCACATATAATTAACAAATAATCACCATAAACCCAAAAAATAAACAATATTTATTAACAAAATTTTTTCACTTATAAACACATGTTAATAATGTTGATAACCACATTTTATTAACAATAATTCAAAAATAACCAAAAATTTGTTTTAAAAACAAAATTTTGGATTCCTCCACAGCCTTTTAAACAGGTACAAAATTTTAGTGCAAAAATCTGTTTATAAAAAGTTATCAACATAATTCACACCCATAAACAAATAACAAAAAATATTATTTAAATATAATTGTTTATCAAAAATCCCTGTTGATAATTTTATCAAAAATCAAATACCTTCCTTGTTTAACAAAAATTTATCTAGCAAAGGGATAAATTCTCTAATGTTTTTTAAATTGACATCTAAAAAAAAACATTATAATAACTAAACAAAATAATTCTTAAAAATTTCTTAACCGATAGGTTTTCCCATGCATTTAAAAGATTTAAAAGATAAATCTCCTAAAGAGCTTCTAAACCAAGCAGAAGAACTTGGTGTTGAAGATGCTTCATCTTTACGTGTGCAAGACCTTGTTTTTGCTATAATGAAAAAGGTTGCCGAAGATGATGAAGTTATTTATGGAGATGGTGTTATTGAAGTTATGCAAGATGGTTTTGGATTCTTACGTTCTTCTAAATCAAACTATCTAGCATCAGCTGACGACATATATGTATCACCACAGCAAGTAAAAAGATATGGATTAAGAACTGGTGATACTGTTGAGGGTGAGATTCGTGGTCCGAAAGAAAATGAGCGTTACTTTGCTCTAACCAAAATTAACACAATCAACTATGATGACCCAGAAAAATCAAAACTCCGTGTTAATTTTGATAATTTAACCCCACTCTACCCTACTGAAAAATTAAATTTCGATATAATTTGTGGTGAAAAAGATTATACAACTCGTGTTATTGATTTAGTTTCACCCCAAGGTAAAGGACAGCGTGGGTTAATTGTTGCTCCACCAAGAACAGGTAAAACAGTTATGTTGCAAAATATTGCTCATGCAATAGCAACAAACCATCCTGAGGTATATCTTATTGTTTTACTTATAGATGAGCGCCCAGAGGAAGTTACCGATATGACTCGCTCAGTTAAAGGTGAAGTTATTTCTTCAACATTTGATGAGCCTGCAACACGTCATGTACAAGTAGCTGAAATGGTTATTGAAAAAGCTAAACGTTTGGTAGAAAACAAAAAAGATGTTGTTATCTTACTAGATTCTATAACTCGTTTAGGTCGTGCATACAATACAGTAGTTCCTTCATCTGGTAAAGTTTTAACTGGTGGTGTTGATGCAAACGCTCTTCAACGTCCAAAGCGTCTTCTTGGTGCTGCTCGTAATGTTGAAGAAGGTGGTTCATTAACAATCATTGCAACAGCACTTATAGATACAGGATCAAGAATGGATGAAGTTATTTTTGAAGAGTTCAAAGGAACAGGTAACTCAGAAATTATTCTTGATAGAAAGCTAACAGATAAGCGTTTATTCCCAACAATTGATATTACTCGTTCAGGTACAAGAAAAGAAGAACTTTTAGTTGATAAAAATATATTAACTAAAATGTGGGTTCTCCGTCGTGTATTGATGCAAATGGGAATGACAGATGGTATGGAATTCTTACTTGAAAAATTAAGATTATCAAAAGATAACCAAGATTTCTTTGATAATATGAATTCCTAAGAATTATAATATAATCAAAAACTTAACCTCTCTTTATAGAGAGGTTTTTTATTTATAAATTTTATAAGATATGATCATTAAACTCTCCGACTACATTATTAAAAAAAGGGGGATATCCCCTCTTCTTTTATTCTTTTAATAAAAAGTCTTTAACATCTTTCATATTATAAAATATATTTTTAATACCTAAATTTTTTACTTCTTCCAAATATTTATCATTTTGATACATATTACTACCTAAAAAAGCCACAACTTCCATACCAGCACTAATTCCAGCCTTCATGCCAACAATAGAGTCTTCTATAACTATACAATCTTTAGGAAGTTCCCCCATTTTTTGACAAGCATATAAAAACAAATCAGGTTCTGGTTTTCCTTTTTCTACCATATCAACCGTAAAAACATTATCCTTATTAAAATAAATATTCCAAAAATTAATAGCTTTAAGTTTTTCTATGGTTTTAACAAAAACCCCACCTGTTGCTACGCAATATTTATCTAAAACATCTAAAACATCTTCAACATTAGGTGTTTTAATCATCTCTTTATTTCTAATACACTCTATATCTTTTTTTATGCATTTATCCCAAAAAGCATCATCAGTTACAATTCCCATATTACTTAAAACATCTCTTTTGGATTTATCACTCATACCACCAAGATATTTGTTTGTTGTTTCAAAATCCCATCCTAAACTATATGTTTGATTAAGCATAATTTGCCTATTTTTAATCCAAATCTTCTCACTATCAGCAATAACACCATCAAAATCCCATATAATTAATTTTTTTCTCATACAATCTTCCTTTGATATTTTTGGGTTAATAATTTATCTAGCATTTTAAATTTTTTGTGTTAAAAAACATTTAAGAGGTAAATAGAATGACAAATAGCACAATATACGCACTATCAACTGTTTTTGGTAAATCAGGCGTAGCTGTTATCAGAATTTCTGGTAGCAAGGTTTTAGATATTATATCAAAAATAACAGAATTAAAAATTGAAACATTAAAACCAAGATATGCCTATTTTACAAATATTATAACCCCAACTACTAAAGATGTTTTAGATAAATCTTTGGTTATATATTTCAAAGCGCCCTATTCTTTTACTGGTGAAGATGTGGTTGAAATTCAGTGTCATGGTTCAAAAGCAGTATTAAATAGTATATTAAATGTTCTATCAAGTATTGATGGTGTTCGTTTAGCAGAACCTGGAGAATTTTCTAAAAGAGCTTTTTATAATAATAAAATGGATTTAACAGAAGCTGAAGGTTTAGCTGATCTTATTGATGCAGAAACATCAGAACAACAAAAATATGCTATTCGTCAATTAAGTGGAAATCTAAAAGATTTATATACCTCTTGGAGAGAAGATTTAGTTAGAGTTTTATCATATTTAGAGGCTTTTATTGATTTCCCTGAAGAAGATATTCCAGAAAGTTTAAATAATGATATTTTAAACACTGTATTTAAAGTTAAGGAAAATATAACACTGCATTTAAATGGTAGTAGTGTTTGTGAAAGATTAAAAAATGGGTTTAGCATAGTGATATCTGGAGCACCCAATGCTGGTAAATCAAGCTTGATTAACTCACTTGTAAAAAGAAATGCTGTTATAGTTTCTGATATAGAGGGGACAACTCGTGATGCTATCGATATTAATCTAGATATATCAGGTTATCCTATCGTTATAACAGATACAGCTGGAATAAGAGAAACAGATAATCCTATTGAAAAACAAGGTGTAGAAATAGCAAAAGAAAAAATAAATGATGCAGATATTGTTATAAATTTATACGATGCAACAAAATTAAATTTAGATAACTTTATAACTAGAGAAAACGCAATATTTGTTGCTAATAAAGTTGATAAATTAAGTATAGATGAATTAGCAAAAATTCCAGAAAATCACATAAAGATATCAGCAAAATATAATCAAGGCGTAGAGAATTTAATTGACGTTATTTTGAATATAGTAAAAGAAAATTTCACAAATTCTTCAGGTCCACTTATTACAAGAACAAGGTATAAAGAAGCTTTAACTCATTGTTTAGATTGTTTGGAAAACTTTTCTTTAGATAAAGAAATAGAGCTTTCAGCTGAAGATATACGTCTAGCGTGTCGTTATATTGGTAAAATAACCGGGCATGTTGAAGTTGATGAAATTTTAGATAATATATTTGGAAGTTTTTGTATTGGAAAATAGTTAATTTACAAATTTTTGTAATCTAAATCTTCTTGATATTTTGTTTTTATTATCTTTTGTTGATGTTATGTAGTCAATAATATTGTTATTTGTAATATCGTTGTTTGCATACATAATATAATCAATCATATCTAAATATTTATAAAAATTTCCAATAGTTATCTTTTCTTCGTATGTGTTTATATTTTTTAACACATCAACAATAGCGTTGAAAATATCTTTTCGATAAAAGCAATAAAAATGATCAATATGAAAAAGTTTTAATAAGAGTAAAATTTCCTTGTTTTTTAGTTTAATATTATCAAAAACAGATATTAAATTAAAAATCATCTCAATAAAATATTTTCTAATAAATCTGTAAGAAAAGATGTTATATTTTACATCGTGATAAATAATATATAAGCAAAGCTCTAAAGAAAAATCTTTATTTTCTTGAGATTTTGAAGAAAAAATTTTTATACAATCAAACAAATAATAAAAATCTTCCTTAACAGGTAATTCCTTTGCAAGTGTTAGAGTGGTGATATTTTTTAGTTCATCAATGGATAAATCCATAAAAGTATATTTTTTTTCAATAATTTTATCTATTTTATTTTTATATGTTCTCAGGTTTTTATCTGTGCTAAACTCCATCTGTAATAATAAATAATTTATTGAGTTAATTATTTTCCAATATAAAGAAATATCTATATTGGTTATTTTTAATATTTTATCGCAAACATTTTGAAAATCTAAAGTTGTTATTTCATTATTAATTGTTGCAGATAAAAGTCTATCAATCCAACACAAATAAGTTGTTTCTTTTTCATTTTCTTCAATTGTAAAATCATATTTTATAATTTTATTAATAACAGATGTTCTAATTTTTTCAAAAAATATAGCTTTAGATGTGTTTAATTTATCTAATTTTATTACAATATTGTCTAATATTCTTAAAATAACAAAACACCTACTAATTAAAGTTGTTTCACGTGAAACACAATCTAAAGCATTAGCTAAATTAAGTAATTTTTCGCTAGCAAAAAACTTATGTAATTTTTGAGGTGGTAGGTTTGAAATCTTTAATAATTCATATATGTTTCTTTTGTTGAATAAATTTTTGTTTTTTGAATTAATAATAAACTCGTTTGTTATCTTTTGAATGTCTTTTTCAGTAATAAGAGCCATATCAATTTTATATATATGTTCATTTAAAGAGAGTTCTTTAGCGTGGCTAAATCTTTTTCTAATCAAAAGTTCGTCCATTTTTTTATAAAAAATAGGGTTATCATTTGAATTTATTGTGCTATAAACCATAAAATGCTTCAGATTGCTTAAGTTTTTTTCTTCTAATCTCATTTTTTATTACTCAAAAGTTGTTTTTTTGTAAAAAATAAACTAAAAGTTTTAAAAGTCAATAAATATTTTATTTGACAGGAAATTTATAAAGATGTATCTCTACTACAACATTGGTTAAAATAAAAAGGGACTAAAATGGAATTTTTTGATGTAATAGTTGTTGGAGGTGGTCATGCAGGGTGTGAGGCGGCTGCTTCATCTGCAAGAATGGGTGTAAAAACAGCTTTAATAACCCATAAAATAAAAACTATTGGTGAAATGTCGTGTAACCCTGCTATTGGTGGTCTTGGTAAAGGTCATTTAGTAAGAGAAATAGATGCTCTTGATGGTTTGATGGCAAAAGTAATTGATAAAGCAGGAATACAATTTAGATTGCTTAATTCATCAAAAGGTCCAGCTGTTAGAGGCCCAAGAGCTCAGGCTGATAGGGTTTTGTATAAAAAATATATGCAAGAAGAGTTATTAAAAAACCCCAACCTAACAATTATTGAAGGTGCAGTTGAAGGGTTAGTTGTTGATGGTAATGTAGTTCAAGGTGTGATACTAGGTAGTGGAGAGAAAATATTATCTAAATCAACAGTTTTAACAACAGGAACATTTTTGAATGGCACAATGTTTGTTGGATATGAAACAAGTTTTGGGGGACGTATTAATGATGTTAATTGTGTTGGTGTAACATCGTATTTAAAAGAGTTGGGGTTAAATGTTGGTCGGTTAAAAACAGGAACACCAGCAAGATTAAATGGAAAAACTATAAATTGGGATATTTTAGAAAAACAAGATGGTGATGAACACCCTATTCCTTTTTCTTTTTTAACCAAAGAATTAAGTCAACCACAAATTAGTTGTTATATAACACACACAAATGAAGAAACACATAAAATAATACGTGATAATTTTTCTAAATGTGCTTTGTTTTCTGGTTTAATTACAGGCGTTGGTCCAAGATATTGCCCTAGTATAGAGGATAAATTGGTAAAATTTGCTGATAGAATTAGTCATCAAATATTTTTAGAGCCAGAAGGGTTTGATACAGATGTTGTTTATCCTAACGGAATATCAACATCTTTACCTGCAGATGTTCAAGATGCTTTTATACATACAATTAAGGGTCTTGAAAATGTGGAAATACTTCAACCGGCGTATGCAATAGAATATGATTATGTTGATCCGTTAGAGTTAAATCATGGATTAGCTGTTAAGAAAGCGAAAGGATTATACCTTGCAGGGCAAATTAATGGAACGACAGGGTATGAAGAAGCGGGAGCTCAGGGATTGATAGCTGGTATAAATGCATCTTTATATGCACAAGATAAAGAAGGTTTTTATATTGATAGAAGTGAAGGTTATATTGGTGTGATGATAGATGATCTTATCACTCAAGGAGTTGATGAGCCGTATCGTATGTTTACTTCTAGGTCAGAGTATAGATTGTATTTAAGAGCAGATAATGCTGATCTAAGATTAACAGAAAAAGGAAGAAAAATAGGTTGTGTATCTGATGAAAGATACGGTGTATTTAAAAATAAAAAAAATATGTTAGATGATTATAGAGAAATTGCAGAAACTGTGTATTTAAATGCCTCTGATATTGATGGTTTTAATTTACCTATTAAAAAAGAAGGTGGTAGAAAAACTCTCTTTACGTTAATGGGATGTGATGGTGTTTCACGTGAAACAATAGAGGATATTTTCCTAATAATGAAGGGGGTGTCAAATGATGTTTATGAACAAATTTGTATAGAATCGAAATATAGTGGTTATATGAAGCGTCAAGCAAGTGATATTGAAACATTTAAAAAAGATGAAAATATAAAAATAAGAAAAGATATTGATTATTCAAAAATAGGTGGTTTATCCCGAGAAATGGTTATGAAGTTAGAAAAATATCGCCCTGAAACATTAGGTGAGGCTTCTCGTATTTCTGGTGTAACCCCTGCTGCAATAATTGCAATTTTGGGGTATATGAAAAATAATTAGTTTAATGTTTATAACTAAAAATTTTTATACCAAAATATTTTTGATAAAATAATATCTAAAACATGAGTGATATTTTAGAAATATATAATGTTTCACGTGAAACAATCGAAAAACTTAAAACTTATGAAAAACTCGTTTTGGAGTGGAATAATAAGTTTAACCTTGTTAGTAAATCTTCTGTTCCATATATTTGGGAGCGCCATATAGAAGATTCGTTGCAATTGTGTGGTTTTATTACCAAAAGTGATAAGATTGTGTATGATTTTGGTTCTGGAGCTGGTTTTCCAGGTGTGGTAATAGCTATTGTTGCACAAGAATTGTATCCAGATTTGAAGGTGTCTTTAATTGAGAGTATTGGTAAAAAGGCCAATTTTTTAAAAGTTGTTAATGATGAACTTTTATTAAATATGGATATATATAACGATAGAATAGAAAAGTTAAATCTTACAAAAGCAGATGTTATAACATCAAGAGCAATGGCTTCGCTTGAAAAGTTGTTAGAATATTCAAAACCATTTTGTTCAAACAAGACCAGGCTTCTTTTCTTAAAAGGAGAAAAGTGGCAAGAAGAGGTTAGAGGGGCTGAAAAAAAATGGAGGTTTGATTTTACAACAAAACAGAGTCAAACAAGTGATAGAGGTTGTGTTTTACAAATAGAAAACATAAGGAGAAAATAAAAAGATGGTAAAAATTATATCTATAGCAAACCGTAAAGGTGGTGTTGGTAAAACAACAACAGCTGTAAATATAGCAACAGCAATGGCGGCTATTGGTAAAAGAGTGCTTATTCTTGATATGGATCCTCAAGGAAATGCAACAACATCTTTAGGTATAAATAAAAACAAGTGTCTGTTTTCTACATATGATTTGATGATAAATAATTGTGGTGCAGAAGATGCTATCGTAAAAACAGATATTAAGAAGTTTGATATTTTACCATCAGCACCAGCTCTAGCGGCGGCAGAAATAGAATTAATAGATGTAGCAAAAAGAGAATTTGTATTAAAAAGAGCTTTAGATGTTCTAAATAATAAATATGATTATATCTTGATAGATTGTCCACCTTCGTTAAACTTAATAACAATAAATGCGTTAGTATCTTCAGATTCTGTAATTGTTCCTTTGCAAAGTGAATTTTTAGCGCTAGAAGGTTTAACAGATTTGGTAAAAAATATAAACACAATAAAAAAGAATTTTAATCCAAAATTAGATTTACAAGGTATTGTTCTAACTATGTATGATAAAAGAAACAATTTAAGCCAAATGGTAGAAAATGATGTTAGAAAATATTTTGGTGCTAAGGTTTATAATACAGTAATTCCAAGGAGTGTAAGAATTTCAGAAGCTCCATCTCATGGAATGCCTGTTTTAATTTACGATTTCAAGAGTGTTGGTGCGAAAGCTTATTTAAGTTTAGCCAAGGAAGTTCTAAAAAGAGAAAAGGAGATATAGATATGTCTATAAATAAAAAGCATGGTTTAGGTAGAGGTTTAGAGGCTCTTTTAGGAGAGGATGATTTAAACTTTAGTTTGGATAATATAAACACAACAGATATTATAGATAGTGGTATAAAAATGGTTAATGTTGCTGATTTGTATCCAAGTAAATACCAACCAAGAAAAGAGTTTAATCAAGATTCATTAGATGCTTTAGTTTGTTCTATTAAAGATAAAGGTGTTCTCCAACCTCTAATTGTAAGAAAAAATGCTGATAAATATGAAATAATTGCTGGTGAACGCAGATGGAGAGCATCACAAATTGCAGGGCTAACAGAGGTTCCTGTTATAGAGAAAGAATTAAGCAATCAAGAGGTTTTAGAAGTTGCATTAGTAGAAAATTTATTGCGTGAAGATTTATCAGCAATAGAAGAGGCTGAGGGATACAACAGATTAATTACAGAATTTTCTCACACCCACGATGCGCTTTCACAAATTGTTGGTAAGTCAAGAAGCTATATTACAAACACTTTAAGATTGTTAATGTTGCCATCAACAGTGCAAGAATTAGTTAAAAGCAGCATAATAAGTGCTGGTCATGCAAGAGCGTTAATTGGTTTACCAAATGCAGAAGAGGTTGCTCAAAAAATAATATCAAAAGGTTTAACTGTTCGACAAACAGAAGATTTAGTTAATAATATAAAAAATGGTAGCTTAAATAAAATTTGTAATGCTATAAAAAAAGACCCTAGTATAAAAGAGTTGGAAAAGGGATTAACAAAATCTGTTGGATTAAAAATTAAAATTAATGCTAAAGATAATGATAAGGGGAAAGTAACAATAGAATATAAAAACCCAGCTGAGCTTAATGCTATTCTTGAGATGTTAGAAAAGAATAGGGTGGAATAATACTTTTTTGATAAAAAGAAAAATAAGGTGTTTTTTTCTTTGTTAGAGAGGTTTTGGGTGTTTTTTTGAATATTGTATCACAAAATACTAAAATAGCTATTGTATGATAAAAAAATAAAATACAAACTAAGTATTTGATTTTATGTGGTATTTGTAATTTTGTTTAGTTTTTGTCAAAAAATACTTGATTTAAATAAAAAAATGTAGTATACAATACTAAACCAAATAAATAATTATATATGAATACTACAAGTTATGAGAACGCATTGGCTCACGGTTTATCTAGAGTGAATGCAGGTGTTTTGGAGCAGCAAGGTCCTGCCGCAGTTATGGATTTTTTTGTAAACTTGCAAAAAACATATCCAAACAGAAGATTGAACAAAGTTGAAACAGAGCTTAAAGAAAAGTTCAGCTAAACATCAAACAAGGTGTGTGTTATAAAAAAAACATACACCTTTATTTTTTGAATTGATTTTCATATTTTTCTATAAGTTCTTTTTTAGACAATAAGCACCCGCTATCAAACCATTCTTTTTTCAATACATCCATATATAGTCCTAAAAACATAGTATCAGCGCCTATTTTAATTAGGTCATTTCCTGATATAGGAAAAGTAGAAAGTTTTGTTGAATCCAGTGTATTTAAAACTTGTTTAATATTGTCTATGTTGTTGTTTTCAATATTTAAATAAACCCACATATCTTTACATATATCTTTACCATATTTAAAAATAGATTTATTGATAAATACAGTGTCTTTAAAATTGTCGAGATTTAGTTTTGTTGAACTAAGAGCTAAAAGATGTTCTTTTTGGTTTTTACTAAGCTTAAAAATGCTTGCAAGCCTTGCCGCTCTTTTGTTATCAGGTTGAAAAATAGTGTATAATCTTAGAATAATATCTTTTTCTAAACCTAATTCATTTTCGAGTTTTTCGAGTTTATCAAGACTGTTTAGATTTTTGGGTTTAGCCACCATAAAGTCAAGAATACCATTATCAAAAATCAACTCAAGAGTTCTAACAGCATATGGTGCCAAAATAATTTTGAAAAACTCTTCCTTAATTTTATCTGCAGAAACATGTTTTAGTAATGATTTGTTTTTTATACATGCTTTTAATGATTTTCTATCAATTTTTTTTCCAAACATAGCACAAAATCTAAAAAACCTCATTACTCTAATATAATCACTTTTAATTGTTTCTTCTGGTTTTCCAATAAATTTAATTACACCATTTTCAAGGTCTTTTATACCATTAAAATAATCAAAAACATTTCCTTTATCATCCGCATAAACAGCATTAATAGTTAAATCACGCAATGAAGCATCATTTTTCCATTCATCTTTTAAGTTATCTTCTTCAGGACTTAAAGAGGTTATTTTAAAAAAGCTACTATTTAACATAACACCAATAGTAAAAAATTGGATTCCAATAGGTACACATCTAACCCCCTCATCGTCACACATATCAGAAAACTCAGAAGGAGACATATCTGTAACTAAGTCAATATTAGATCTTGGAAAACCTGAAATAGCATCTCTTACTGCACCACCAACAAAACGAAGCACTCCACCATGTTTTTCCACCATTTGAAACAAGCGCAAAATATCATTATTTACAATAAGTTTTTTAGGATTAATATATTCAGGGTGAAACATTTATAACCTCATTTTTGTTAAAATATTAAGATTGTTAAGAGTTTATTATAAATATCTTAATTATGATATAACAAAGTAACATTTAAAGGTATAAAATTATGAAAAAATACATTTTTTTATTTTTTGCAACACTAGTGTCTTTTTCAGCATCAGCGTCTAGCGTACCAACAGAGTTAGGTGAATATGGTGATTGGACGGCATATTCTTATAAAGAAGGTAAAAACACAATATGTTATATGGCCTCAACCCCAAAAAAGGATGAAGGTAAATATCAAAAAAGAGGAGATATTTATGCAATAATTACACATCGCCCAGCAGAAAAAAGTTTTAATGTTGTAAATTTTGTAGCTGGATACAACTACAAACAGGGCTCAAAAGTTATTGTAAAAATAGGCACAACAACATTCAATAATTTGTTTACAAACGTAGATAGTGCATGGGCACCAGATATCCAAACAGATAAAAAATTAGTAGAAGCTATGAAGCGTGGTCAAAAAATGATAGTTGAAGGTGTTTCATATCGTGGAACAAAAACAAAAGACACATATTCTTTGAAAGGGTTTACAGGAGCATATAGAGCAATCAATGCAAAATGTAGATAATAAAATATGAAAAAAGAACTGACGGATTTTACCAAAGAAGAGCTAATAAAAGAGCTAGAAACAATAAACGAAAAGCCATTTAGAGCCAAACAAATTTGGCAATGGATATATTTTAGAGGTGTTACAGATTTTATGAAAATGAGCAACCTCTCTTTAGCTTTGCGTCAAAAGTTAAGTGAAAACTATACCATAACAAGACCAAAAGTTGTAACAGAACAAATATCAATAGATAAAACACATAAATGGTTATTAGAGTTTAAAGACGGCGAAAAAGTAGAAATGGTTTACATTCCAGAAAAGGATAGGGGGGCAGTTTGTATTTCTACACAAGTTGGTTGCGCAATGGGGTGTAAATTCTGTCATACAGGTAGTCAAAAATTCACTAGAAACCTAACAATTGGAGAAATAGTTGGACAATTTATGGTTGCAAGGGATGCTTATAAAGAATGGCCAAGCCCGATAAATGAAACAAGATATTTATCAAATATCGTTGTTATGGGAATGGGAGAACCATTAAACAACCTAGATAATGTTGTAAAAGCATTAAACATCATCACCGATGGAGATGGTATTGCTATTTCTCGTCGCAGAGTAACCATGTCAACATCTGGAATAGCCCCAAAAATCGTTGAAGCTATGCAAAAAACAGGTGTCCGTTTAGCCGTATCGCTCCACGCACCAAACAACACAATACGCTCACAAATAATGCCTATAAACGATAAGTTTAAAATAGAAGAAGTAATGAAAGCATGTGCAGAATATCAAAAAGGCGAACATAGTAGATATATAACCTTTGAATATTTGTTGCTAAAAGGTATAAACGACACACAAGACCACGCAAAAGAGCTTATAAGATTGTTAAAAAAATACAAACTAAGAGCAACTTTTAATCTCATACCATTTAATCCATGGCCTGGTTGTGGTTTTGCACCAAGTGATAAAAAAGATATAGAAGCCTTTTCTAAAACATTAGATGATGCTGGCTTTGCAGCACCTGTTAGAGTTCCAAGAGGGCAGGATATTTTAGCAGCTTGTGGCCAATTAAAATCAAAAGCTAAAGTATAAACTACTTTTCATTTGAACGCTTTATAATATTATCTAGCCTGCTTTCATCAATACCATAAGGGTCTTGATGAATAAGTACTTGGCTTGATGGATAGTATTGTAAAATGTTTTTTTCAACAAGCTCTGTTGTTTTATGGGTTAAAAATAAAGAATTATTACCATCTAATTCTAAATGAAACTCAATATAATAAACGTTAGCAACATTTCTTGTTCTAAGGTCATGCATACCCATAACATTTTCACACCCTAAAACAATTTTTTCTATATTTGCTCTAATATCATCATCTAGTTCAGAATCAGTCAATTGCTCAAGCGATTCCTTTCCTAAAGAATAAGCATTAAATAGCAAATAAATAGATATAAAAATAGCCGCTACAATATCAAAATAAACAAAATCAAAAGTCTTAGTTAATATTAAAGATGTTATCACAGCAGAGTTAGTTAAAAAATCAACAAGATAGTGTGCAGTATCAGCTTTTATAGCAAGAGAGTTTGTTTTCTTTGCAACATAGAGTTGAAGCATAACAAGTAAAAGCGTCATAAAAATGCTAAATAACATAATATAAACACCAGCTTCAGTATTTGATATATCAATAGGGTTAAATAACCTATTTATACCATCAAAAAACACAAAAAATCCTGACGCCCCTACAAAAACAGCTTGCATTAATGCACTAATTGCCTCTGTTTTTCCATAACCATATCTGTGTGTATAAGAAATGGGTTTTGTAGAAAAAGAAACTGCAACAAAAGAAATTAAAGAAGAAAATAAATCCGTTGCACTATCAACAAGAGAAGAAAATACAGCCAAAGAATCAGTTTTTATAAATGCAAAAAATTTTACTAAAATTAATATAAAAGAGACCAAAACCCCTGCAATAGTTGCAGATATTTTTAGTTTACCATCATTAGATAGTGTCATCTTTAATCCTCTCCCAATCTTCTTTACTAATCTCTAAAAACAAATCTTTCACATGTTTTTCAAAAATATCAATATGTTTCGCCTCTTGTTTAGTGTTAAAAACGTATTTTACAAAATACCTATCGTCATTTGTTTTGTAAAACAACAAATCAGCATAACCATTTTCAGCAACAATATTAATTTTTCCAATATTTTTAGCTTCAACATCTTTTGTTGCGCCTATTGTATAGATGTTTAGTAATTTTTTTACAAGGTTAATAATTTTATCCTCTTCAATAACATCATTATATTTTATAAATCTCCCAAATCTCAAATTCCATAAAGAACTATAAGTCCAATTTTTCTCTTCGAGTGATAGTTCATAAAAATCAGCTTCTACCATCCATACCTGGAATTGATTTTTCTTCTTAATAAAGCAAGCTTTAGAACCTCTACCAATGTCAATATCAAACCAACCAATTTCAAAGTTTTCTAAAACGCCACCTTTATCGTCTTCCAATAAAACTTCGATTGTTGGAGAATTTGTATCATCAAGAGAAGAAAAGCCAAAAAACTTCATATCTTCAACTTTATCAGATTTTTTTTCATATTTGGTAGCATTATTGAGTGTAACTAAAAAGCTACGAATTCGTTCTTGATATACAGGTATATCACTATTGTCTTTTATTTTCCAAAAACCATTATCTTGAACAAACACAATCTTTTTGCTATTGTTTTTCAGCGTGATTTTCTTTACCATATTAGTTTTATGGTTAAAGCCATCAAACATTAGTTTTCCTTCATACATAGATATTGAGTTTTTATTATCAAAATACACACTTGTAATCGCCAAAATAAGCAAAATAAGAGTACCAATAGATAGCTTTGCAATATGTTTATTCCAAAACAATACATTAGAGCCTATATAGAATAAATTTTTATTGTTTTTAATACAAATTACAAGAATAGCCAAAACAACAAGAAGCGCAACAAAGTATATATTATAAAATTTAACCCTAGCCTCTAGACTACTTACACTATCGTTTGTCTTTGTTTTTAAGTCACTTAGTTGCTGTCTTAAAGTTGTTATTTCATTTCTTATTTTCCCTATAATAGCAAGCTCATCAGCACTAAAAGTATCTCTTTCTTCAAATTGTTTTTTTGCAACAATTTCATTCAAAGAGGCTTTAGCGCCATTAATTGCATTAAAAATATCATTTTCTTTAAGTTTATAACGATATGTATTCATTTTTCTCATATCATCAACCACAAAAAGAGGGCGCCTTTTTATCGTTTTACCTCTAAGGCTAATCAAATCATCATTTCCTGTTAAGTAATCTAATGAATTAAGTATAAAATTAGCATTATCAAATAACGGTAAGTAATAAGTTTTATCTAAAAACTTTCTCTCTCTAGCCCAAAAAGCATCGTATGCAAAGTCAGTGTCACCAACCACAATAACATTAAAAGGATTGCGAGGGTCATTACTCAAAACCTCAGCACCAAGTATAATAATATCATTTATTGGAGAAAAATTTTCTAAAATCTCTCTAGGTGTTTTTTTCTTTTTTACCAACTCAATATCAATAAGAGAGGACTTATTGCTTGTTTTAATAAGAGGGAAAAACGAAACATTTGCATCTTTAAGAGGGTAAACCATAGAGGCAGTCGAGAATAAAATATCATTTAACTTATATGTTATTCTATGGTTAGAATTAAGCTCTTTATTTGTCACCTTAAACTGCAATAAATCTTGAGTAAAAGAGGGGTTCTTACTATAATCAACAGTATCATCAACTACAATAGAATTATTAAAATCAGCTGCTGCGCCCAATGTATAAAAACCAATCCCCCAATATTTAGATAACTCAGATAAATCAGACGGAATAAAACTTCCACCTAAAGGCGAATACAAAAATCCAGCATCATCAACAATATCTAATAAAAGTAAAACATTTTTTTGTTTTTTTATCTTCTCAATTACGCTTTGACTATAATTTTTAGGGTGAACAATAAGCACAACATCAAAATGCTGGTCTAGATCTTCCTCATTTTTTATAATCTTAACATCATATAAACCCTCAATTTCCCTGATTATTTCCCATTTTTTCATAACAACATTTTCTTGAAGTATGTTTCCCGCCACAGGAATAGAAGAAAGCAGACCTAAAACTTTTTTCTTATGATGTAATTTATATATGCTAGTGGTTAAATCTTGCTCAAGAAAAGCCATTCTCTCTATAGAAAAGAAAGGAATGACACTTTTATTCGTTAAACTATCAGAAAAAGTAATTCCAAACAAAGCATTTTGATTATTATCAATCAAAGGAATAGGTTGTAATCCCTCTGCCAACCCCTTGTCCTCAATTTTATCTAAAAACTTAGGATTATATATTCGATAATCAAATTTTCCCCCGCTATAAGATTTATATTGTTTTAATAATAATTTTATTTGCTCGTATGCTTGTCTAACTTCAGGGTTTCTACGTTCTAAAATAGGCGAATAATATAACTTTGCAACAACAGGTCTTTTAAGATTTTTTAGTATATTTTTGGTGTTTTTGGTTAAGCTCATGTGTTTTTCTGCAGTAAAATCAAATCTAATAAGCCTTAACGTGTTATTTGCAATAATATTTAAGCTAAAAAACGCCACAAAAAGTACAATAATATAAACAAATGCATGTTTGTGATTAGCAGAAGAAATAATAGAAGATGTACCCTTTGTTTTAAGCCCAACAATAAATATTGTTAACATATTAAAAAATACAATTAATGAAGTAAAAAATATAACATCTCTAAATTCTACAACACCTCTACTCAAAGAAAAAAATCTAATTAAAAAACTAAAGGATATAATAGTATCAACAACAACTTCGCTAAATATTTCTCTAGCCCAAAACAAAACATATTCAAAACCACTCCAGAAGAACATCAAATTAAATAAAACCGATAAAACAAGTGCAACAATTGAATTTTTTGTTACAGCTGATAAGGTTTGTGATATAGCAATCATTGCTCCGCACAAAATAAAACACCCTATATATCCAACTAAAATAATGCCATTATCCGGATTTCCTAAAACATTTACAGTTATCCAAAATGGAAAAGTAAGCGATATAGCAAAAATAGCAAAACACCACATTGCCAAAAACTTACCCCATACAATTTGAGACAAGCTAAGAGGGGTTGTTAAAAGTTGAATAACACTTCTAGAGCGAAACTCATCAGACCATGATCTCATCGCAATAGCCGGAATAAACAACAAATACATCCACGGCTGATAATCAAAAAAAGCATTAAGATTCGCTTCTCCGTTTGCAAAAAAGTGTCCAAAATATATTGCGCACGAACCACTTAATAACAAAAAAGAAACAAGATAAACATAAGCAATAGGAGAAGAAAAATATCTAATAAGCTCATATTTTACAATAGTCTTTATTTTGTTCATTAGTCATTCTCCTCATGTGTCATAATTTTAAAAGCCTCACCCAAAGTAGGGCATTTTGTTTTATCTAAAATTTCTTTAAGAGAACCATCAATAACAATTTTGCCTTTGTTGATAAGAATAATTCTTGATGCAATAGATTCTGCCTCATCTAATAAGTGAGTAGAAACAATAATACTTTTCCCCTGCCCCATATCTTTTATTAGCTTTTTCATATAATTTTTTTGATTTGGGTCTAGTCCATCGGTTGGCTCATCTAATAGCAAAATAGAAGGGTCGCCAATAATACTTTGTGCAAAGCCAACACGTCTTACATATCCCTTTGATAGTGTTTCTATTTTTTGTTCTAAAACCTGTTCAATATTAGCAATTTTGACAACTCGATTAAGCTCTTCTTCAATCATATTTTTTGTATTATCATTTTCAAATAAAAGCTTAAGCTCTATCATATATTTTAAATATGTTTTCACCTTCATATCAGAATAAAGAGGCGCCCCCTCAGATAAAAAACCAATATTTTTCTGAGCATCTAATGCTGATTTTGCAATATCAATATTTTTTATAAAAACATCACCAGATGTTGGTGCCAAATACCCTGAAACAATATTCATTAAAGTAGATTTTCCCGCCCCATTAGGGCCTAAAAGAGCAATAATTTCTCCTTTATAGACATCAAAAAAAACACTATCAAGCGCTAATATTTTATCATATTTTTTAGAGATATTCTGAACACTTAGCCATTTATCATTTTTATTTTTCGCTTTTTTCATATATTTCTCCTCCGGTCATGGGTGTTTGTATTCCAGTTGTAGATGGAAAAGTAATGGGCAGAGAATATATTGACCTCGCACTCAAAAAAGCACAAATTTCAGCATTAACTGTATCAATAGGGATTCCATCTTCTTTACTAATAACAACTTCCATATTAGGTATTCTATGCCTAATAAATCTAACAAGTGTTGGGTTTTTTGCTCCTTTTCCACATATAACAACTTTTTTAGGTAGTTCCGGCAAATAAAGACAGATAGAATAACAAATAGCCTCTGCAACAAATGCAGTAGCTGTTGCTGTTCCATCTTCTAAAGACAACCCCTCCAAATGCTCGGCCTTATCTGCAAAAATACCAGTATAAGCAGATTTTGGAGGAAATTTAGCAAAAAATTTATGGTGCATTAAAGAGTTTACAATTTTTTCATGGACATTTCCCATAGCAGCTAATCGACCATTGTAATCATTATCCATATGTGCGTGTTTTGATGTCCAGTTATTAATAAAATTATCTCCAGGACCACAATCAAATCCAACAATTTCTCCAAAACTACCAATCCATGTTAAGCTACTTTTTCCACTAATGTTTACATAAACAACGGGCTTTACTTCATTTGAGGCAAAAGTCCCAAAATATGTAGTAGAAATAGGGGTTCCTTGTCCTCCACATGCAATATCGGCATTTCTAAAGTGTGTTATTGTTTTTATACCCGTTTTTTGAGCAATATATCTGCCATTTCCTAATTGATATGTATATCTAGTATTTGGGTCATGAAGAACGGTAATCCCCTCAATACCAACAACATCAATATGTTCTTCACATTCCAATACAAAGTTATTTATTAGATTTATATAAAAATCAGAAACCTCAGTATCAACTAAAGCTAATTTTTCGCTATTATCATCTATATTGCGCCTTAATCCCCAAATAGAGCGTATTTTTTCTTTTAAGTTTTCGGGATAAGGAACAACATAAGATTTTTTTCTCTCTATAATATCTACCCCATCTGTTTGAATAAGAGCTATTTCAACACCACTAAATGTTGAAGCACCCATTAACCCTAGACAGTTTAAGCTTTTAATAATCATATAAAAAGACCTCTTTGTAGTTGCTTTATCAAAATAATATGTTAGAATGCCTTAAAATTTAGTTATAAGGAATTAAAAATGACAACATTTAAATCAGAATTTTTGAATATAATGCATGCCCGTGGTTTTTATAATCAATGTACAAATGAAGAGGGCTTTGATGAATATCTTGCTGATTGTGAAAAGAAAGGTATACCTGCAGTTGGTTATCTTGGTTCTGATCCAACAGCAGATAGTCTTCATGTTGGGCATATTGTTCCTTTAATGATGCTACGTTGGTTTCAAAAATGTGGGCATAAACCACTAACTTTAGTTGGTGGTGCAACTGCTCGTATAGGAGACCCATCTGGTAAAGATAAACTTCGTCCATTTTTAGATGAAGCAACTCTCGAAAAAAATATGCATGGCTTAAAGCAGTCTTTTATGAAGTTTCTAAAATTTGGCGATGGCAAAACAGATGCTCAAATGGTAGACAACTATGATTGGTTTAAAGGGGTAAATTACCTAGAGTTTTTAAGAGATATTGGTACTTGTTATTCTGTTAATAGAATGCTCACAATGGATAGCGTTAGAACTCGTTTAGAAAGAGAGCAACCAATGTCTTTCTTAGAATTCAACTACATGCTCTTGCAGGGTTATGATTTTTGCGTGTTGTTGCAAAAATATGGCTGTAGAGCTCAAATCGCTGGAGCAGACCAATGGGGTAATATTGTTTCAGGAACAGAGCTGGGAAGACGCCGTTACAACACAGAGCTATTTGGTTTTACAAGCCCAATAATCACAGACTCAGCTGGTAAAAAAATGGGCAAATCAGAGGGTAACGCAGTTTGGGTAAATGATGATAAGTGTTCTTCATACAATTACTATCAATATTTTAGAAATATTGGTGATAAAGATGTTGGAAAATGCTTAAGAATTTACACAGATTTACCATTAGATGAAGTTGAACGCTTAGAAGCCTTACAAGATAAAGAAATCAACGAGGCAAAAAAGATTTTAGCTTTTGAGGCAACAAAAATTTGCAGAGGTGAAGCCGATGCACGTGCCGCAGAAAAAACAGCATTAGAGGTTTTCGAAAAAGGCTTAACAGGAGATGATCTTCCAACTTTTATAGCATCAATAAATGGCATTGGTGTATTAGATGCTTTTGTTAACATTGGCTTTGTTTCAAGCAAGGGTGAGGCTCGTCGTTTAATCAAACAATCAGGCCTAAAGCTTAACGATAAAGTTATCACAGACGAAAATTACCTAATAACCCCAAAAGATTTAGAAGATGGCAAAGTAAAATTATCGCAAGGCAAAAAGAAACACGGTCTTTTAATTTTAGAATAAAAAAAGCACCCCTTAAAATGGGGTGTATTTTTTTAGTTTAATTTTACCAGAAAAAAGAAGCTCATTATTTGCTTCCCAAAACTCATCAAAATTATGTGAGTTTTCAGAATTTTGTAATTTTGTATTGTAGCTATTACCATGTTGTCTCCAAAATGTAAGTTTCTTTTTAATATGATACAATGGATTAAACAGCAATATTTGCCTATATAACCAATAGTCTAAAAACTCAGGAATAACTGTATTATAATCAAGATTATCTAAAATTTCCTTTTTTATCATAACACACGAAAATGTTGGTACTGGATTAAGCTCCTTGATTTGTAAAGGGTGAATAATTGTTCTTTCCATAAACAAAACTCTGTCAACCCTGTCTGTATATGATTTTCTTATGTTAACAAGTTCCTTGTCACCAAAGACCTCAATGCTATTTGATATAAAAGAAGCATCTTCGTATTTATTTATTATTTTCACTTTTTCAATTAAATTATCTTTGTGCCAATAATCATCACTTTCCAAAAATGCAACATATTCACCTTTGGCTTTGCTTATACCAAGCTTCATGCTCTCAATAAACCCTTTGTTTTGGCTGTTTTCGTGAGTATATAAATGAAAATTCTTATATTTATCTGTAAATTGTTTTATAATAGCAACAGAGTTATCCTTAGAACCATCATCAACAATAACTACTTCAAAGTTTTTATATGATTGGTTTGAAATAGATTCTAATGTCTTTTTTATAAATTTTTCATAGTTATAACTTGTCACAACAACAGATATAAACGGCTCATTTTTTAGTAACGGAAAAAGCTCATTTTTTATAAGAAAAAAAAGCAAAACAATAACAGCCGCCACAATAGTGATGGCTATTTTTAAAAGCATAGATTTATTCAATAGTTTCATTTATTAAGTCGTCCAATCCCTCGGTTTCTTTTTTGCTATAACCTGTTTTTTCTTCAGCATTTTTAGCAATTTTCTTTATTTCAGGTTTTACAAGCAAATCAAACATTTTATTCATTTGTTCTTGGTCTTGTTTAGAAGGGAGTTTTACTTCTTCTTTAGCTTCTTTTTCCTCTATTTTTTTATCGCTATTTTTTTTATTTTCATTACCATCTTTTTTAGCATCTTTATCTTTTTCTACCTTATTTACATCTTCAACAGATTTTAAGGTTTCTTTTATTTTCTCTTCAGGAATAAAGCTTTCTAGCAAGTCAGAACACCCTTCTGCCATCATAAAGTATTTTGATTTCTTAAAGCTACCATCTTTTAATTCTTCCGGTAATAAAAGTTTTACAAGTAAAAAGCAGAAACTCAAAATTATAACAGCTCTTAAAAAACCAAATAACAAACCAAATAATCTATCCATAAGGCTAAGAGAACTTGTTCTAATGCGTGCAATAAGTTTATCTGTACCCACAATCCAAAGTCCATAAAAAACAGCCATAAGAAGCAAAAAAACAATAGTTTTTGTTAACATTAAGCTTTGAATATATGGCTTAAACCAATCTGTCAAAAAAGGAGAAGCGTATAAAACCAATATAATAAATAATGCTAATCCTATAACAGATAAAACCTCTCTAACAAAACCTCTAATAAAGGCTATTAGCATAGAAATTGCTACACCTATTAAAATAACAACATCAATATTATTTAATGGCTCCATTTTTAACTCCTAACTAAATTTAGATATAAGTCTTTGCACATTACCAATTTCGTGATAAGACATGTTCGTTATAAGTTTTTGTTTTTTATCAGTAAAGCTATTAGGGATAATAGCGTTTGTAAACCCAAGCTTTTGCGCCTCTTTTAAGCGAAGATTTGGCTGACTAACAGCTCTTATTTCACCAGATAAGCCAATCTCACCAAAAACAACCATATCAGATGGAAGAGGCTTATTTGTCATAGAAGAAATAACCGCCATAGCAACAGCTAAATCAGCAGCAGGTTCCGATATTTTTAATCCACCTGCAATGTTTAAATAAACATCATGGTTGCTAAAATTCATACCACATCTAGCCTCTAACACAGCTAAAATCATTGCAAGCCGTCCAGAATCCCAACCAACAACAGCTCTTTTAGCTCCGTTATATCCACTATTTCCAACAAGAGCTTGAATTTCTACCAACAAAGGTCTAGACCCCTCAATTCCTGCAAAAACACAAGAACCTGATACACACCCTTGTCGTTCAGCCAAAAATAGGGCAGATGGATTTTCAACTTCAACCAACCCTGTTTCTTGCATTTCAAATACACCAATTTCATCGGTTGCACCATATCTGTTTTTAACGGCTCTTAATATGCGGAAATGGTGTCCTCTATCTCCTTCAAAATAAAGCACAGTATCAACCATATGTTCCAAAACTCTAGGGCCAGCAATAGCTCCTTGTTTTGTTACATGACCAACCAAAAATAGTGTAAAACCTTTTCTTTTTGCTATTTTAATAAGCTCATATGCTGTTGCTCTTACCTGAGCAACGCTACCAGGTGTGGATTCCACCTCATCAAGATACATTGTTTGGATAGAGTCAATAATAACAAGTGATGGATTCTCTTTTTCAAGAGTTGCAATAATATCTTTCACACTTGTTGTGCTGGCCAATTTAACAGGGGCATCAGCTAAACCAAGTCTTTTAGCTCTAATTCTCACTTGGTCAATAGCCTCTTCGCCTGATATATAAAAACATGCGCCATTTTGTAATTTATTAGCAACGCTTGCACACACTTGAAGTAAAAGGGTAGATTTACCAATACCAGGATCTCCTCCAACCAAAACAACAGACCCAGGAACAAGCCCACCACCAGAAACTCTATTAATTTCAGATAAATCAGTAACAAGTCTTTGATATGTTTGCATTTCACCATTTAAAGATACAAAATCGATCAAACTCCCTTGTTGTTTTGATGAAATATTAGAAAATTCGGCACTTTGTTTTTTTTCTTCAACAATAGAGTTCCATTCACCACAAGCATCACATTTTCCTTGCCACTTATGATAAACACTACCACAAGATTGACAAACAAACTCTATCATTGTTTTTTTTGCCATATTATTTCTCCACTGCAATTGGTCCTTTAGAAGAGCCGTTTATAAATTGCTTCACATAAGGGTTGCTTGTTTTATCTAGCTCTTTTACAGTTCCATACCAAACAATTTTGCCTTGATACAGCATCGCAATTTTATCGGCAATTTTTCTAGCTGAAACCATATCATGAGTAATGGTAAGTGTTGTCGCCCCCAAGTCCTTTGCAGATTCTATAATCAAATCATTAATAACATCTGCCATAATTGGGTCAAGACCAGTGGTTGGCTCATCAAAAAAGATAATTTCCGGTTTTGTAACAACAGCTCTCGCCAAACCAACTCGTTTTTGCATACCTCCAGAAAGTTCAGATGGATATAAGTCAGCAATATCAGCACTAAGTCCAACTTGTCTTAAAACTTTGATAGCAACAATTTTTGCTTCTTTTTTTCCCATCCCTCTATTTTCAACAAGGTCAAAAGCAACATTTTCCCAAACTTTTAAGCTGTCAAAGAGAGCCCCACCTTGAAAGAGCATTCCCATTTTGCTGTGCATCCCATCAATAACATCTGAGTTTTCATCAACAATTTCAATATTATCAATTTTAATTGAGCCACTATCTGGCCTTAAAAGACCTTGAATACATTTAATTAAAACAGATTTACCTGTTCCAGAGCCCCCTATAACGACAAGAGATTCCCCCTTGCACACATCAAGGTCAACACCATTTAAAACCTGTTTTTTTCCAAAACTCTTATGTAGATTTCGTATTTTAATTTTCACTTCTTTTGACACGCCATCTCTCCTTATCTAGAAAAGAACATTTCTGTAATAAGATAGTTAAATATAAGAATTAGTATAGATGAGGAAACAACAGCATTAGTTGTAGCATTACCAACACCTTGAGCGCCACCTTTAGATTTGTAACCATGATAACATCCCATCATAGATATAATAAAACCAAAAACAGCAGCCTTAACCAAGCCTGAATAAATACCTATCATTTGCAAGTCTTGAAATGTTGCAGTAATATAGTTTGCAGGGTTAAATCCTAATTTATAAACACCCACAACATAACCACCAAAAATACCAATAATATCACCAATAAAAACAAGTATAGGAAGCACAATAAAACCAGCCCATAACCTTGGTGCAACAAGATATTTAAAAGGATTTGTTGAAAGTGTAACAAGCGCATCAATTTGTTCAGTAACTCTCATTGTACCAATTTCTGCAGCCATCGCAGCTCCAATTCTACCAGCAACCATTAAAGCAGATAACACAGGAGCCAATTCTCTTGTTACAGAAATTAAAACAACAGAAGCAATAACGCTTTCTGCCTTAAATCCAGAAAAACCAGAATAGGTTTGAAGAGCAATAACCATACCAGCAAACAATGTTGTTAAACCAACAACAGGCAAAGAGTAAAAACCAATATCTAAAATATGCTTAAAAAAAAGCCTAAAATAAAAAGGAGGAACAAAGCAATGATAGATAGATTTCAAAATAAAGGTAGTTAAGTCCCCTAAAGACGCCAAAAAGGAAACAAGTGTTTTTCCTAATGCTCTAAGAAAATTTGTAAAAACTTTTATAATCATGTCTCACCTCTTTTTATATATTTATCATGTTTAGATAAATTTACCACAAATTTTTTGAATAATCTTATTAGTTGTAGACATCTCAAAAGGATATAAAGAAAGTTTTGGAATTTTAACGTCAAAAAACTCTACATATTCATTTTGGGGCAATCTCTCTAAACAATCTTTATTTGTAGATAATTCAACACACAAAACAATTTCAACCACGTCTGTTACATTGTCTAATACAGCAATACCAACATTTCTTATTTCAATTTTTTTAAAAAGATTTTTAGGTGCTTTTCCATAAATTTTGCCATCTTTTTCGTATATATCAACCCTATCATCAGCAACAAGCTTAGCGCCTTTATCCATAATCATTCTTAAGGCAATATCAGACTTTCCACTTCCAGATTTTCCTACAAAAAGAATTCCCTTTCCCAAAAAATCAACACAAGTTGCATGGATATTATTCATACACAATTTGCTCCAATCTCTTCTTTTTTTCTTCCACAAAACATTCAACCCTAAAAACCCTAACACCACCTTCAACATTAATGGTTATTTTCCATATATTTTTAGGTAAAATACTAGCAATTTTTTCAGGCCACTCAACTAAGTTTACACCATCATAAAACGCGTCTTCAATACCCAACTCAAAAGCTTCTTCATGTGCTTTTAATCTATACATATCATAATGATATATTTCAAAATCATCAGCTTCATATGTTTGAACAAGAGTAAATGTTGGGCTAGGCACATCGTCCACGTTTGATAGTTGTTTTATAAAATATCTAGAAAAACAGCTTTTTCCAACTCCAAGCGTTCCGTATAGTGCAAAAACATCACCCTTTTTAGCAATTTTTGCAAACTCAATGGCTAATTTTTTGGTGTCATCTTCTTTTTTGCAATAAAAAACTCTCTCAATGGGCATTTTCACCTCTAAAATAAAGATTTGAAAAACGAAGAAATCCCACCACCTATTTTTGCTCGTCTTTTGATGGTGAAGTTATTTTTCTCGCTTTTAATTTTTCTCCAATCAGAAGGAGAGTAAAATGTACCCTGCCATAAACCTGAAGAGTTACTTCTTGCCTTAATTTCATATGGTTTATAAATGTTTGTTTCATTAGTGTTTGCAACAGCCCAACCAGAAGCAACAAGCCCAGCACCAATATCATATTCCCCCCAAACACATGTCGCAACATCAACACCATTTGGATTAATTTCTAATAAGTAACAATCAATAGGGTTGTCATCAATCCAACTTCTTAACCAAGACACCGCCTCTTGTCCGCAATTATATGAGCTACCAGTAACATCAGAGCACACCTGATCATTATCTGGAGCATCTAAGCCATATAGGCGTACATATCTACCACCAATCTGTAAAATATTTGCATGAATAACCCTAATCATGCCAGAAACTTTTGGATATTTAGAATAATCAAAATCAGAGCGAGCTTTTTTGTGTTTAGCAAGTCTTGTTTGTTCTTTAGATTCTGTATTCAAAGTAGCGTCTTTACTTTTTAAGTCTTCATTATGTTTTATTTCATCTTTGTTTTTTTCAACAGATGTATCAATTGTTTTTTCAACCACATTAGTTGGTTTGTTTTCTTGTGCTTGCTTATCAAAAAGCTTAAGTTCAATAAGAGCACAAGAGAGCCCAAGAGCGATAATTGTTATCCAAAAGCTATAATTAGGAAGTTTTTGTACAATAGCAATATAAGACAATACTAAACCCAATATTAAAAAGCAAAAAGCCAAAGCCTTTATAGCTTGATAATCAGAGTCAATAAGCATAAAACCCACAATAAACATCAGCAAAGAAACAAGCCCACAAAGAATTCTCTTGAGCCATAGCATGCACATATATTTATATCTATATTTAGACCTATACAACACAACTCTCCTTATTTATATAAGTTAGGCAAAACATCGTTGTTATTTATTTTTGTTACCTTCTTTCTGTTAACAGCTTTAAATGTTTTTACGAAAACATTAACATCTAAAACCTCCTCACCCTTAGAATATAACAATTTATTCAAAATGTCTAATTGTTTTTCAAATTCATAATCTTTTGCTATATCAATAATATCTTTAAAATTCGTTATATTTTCGTTTTTATACCTAATTTTAGCCCATTCAACAACAGCAATCTTTACCTTTTTATAGTTTTTCTTTTTTATATTATCAATTACCTCTCTTTTATATCTATTAATTGGTTTGTTTTTATTTTTTCTATAAACAAAACCCAAAATCAAAATAATTAAAGCCAAGGCAATATATTTAATCTTTATTTTAATTGTAATTGTTTTATTTTTCTTCTCTATCTTTTCAGAAATATCTTGTTTTTCATTGTTGCCAACATTATTGGTGATATCCGTTTCAATATTATCAAAACCCTCAGCAACAACACCGTTTGTTGCTACATTTATTTTCTTTTCTTCAACACTAGCTATTTCTATCTTATTTGTATTCAAGTTAAACCACTTAATACTTGTTTTAGGAATAATAATTGTTCCAGATTTTTCAGGAATATAAACGGTATTATATTTAGCAGATGTAACAATATTTCCATCAACAACTTCTTCAGTAAAAGTTGGTTTTTCTGGATATTTTTTTGCCCCTATAACATCTGGAGAAATGTTCAAAGGTAATAAATTTTGTGTAGTTCCAGCTGCAACTATATTTACTTCATAGTTAAATGTTTCTCCAACCATAATCTTTTTTTCACTAGCAACAGAAGAGGATACTTTTAGGTCTTTAAGTGGTAGCCAATGTTGCAAACCAATCCCATCAACAGCGGGTTTAACGTCAATAAACTTCTTATTTGTTTTCATCTTAACAGGAACGCTTTGTCCAAACAAACTATCGATTCCATTATCAAATAGTGAAAAAGCATCACCAAAATCACTAAAACCAAAACCAACATTTTTAATATATTCCCCATCAAAAGAATATTGAGGCAATTCTATCCTACCACTTTTTTGAGGGAATAGTGCAAATAAAAACGTAACAACATTTGTTTTTTTGCCGTTAATGTTTTCAATTTTTTTAATTGGCTCATTTAATAAAGGCAAAACAATCCAATCTTTTTTAGTATCTTCGATAACATTTAACCGTCCATTATTAAGCCCAATGGTATCCAAAATAGTAACAGACATAAGCATCTGTTGATTTATATATGGAGAGCTGTTGTCGATATCTTGTTCAATCTCAAAATAGGGCGCATTAAAATTTTGCTTGCTATCAGGAACAAAAGCAACATTAGATAACTCTTTTACCTCCACATCAACATAATTAGATGTAAGATTTCCAAGTTTTACAGGTTTAATAGTTATTTTACCTGTTTTTTTAGGCGCCAAGCCCAAAGTCCATTTTTTTATATGTGTAACATCACCATTAATTATAGAATATTGGTTAGAAGAAGAATTTTGAACTAGTTGGAAGTCTTCTAAAATATGACCAAACTCAGGTTTATCTTCACTAGAGCCGTTATATTCAATTGTTAGATACAAAACATCTCCCTCCGATAAAACCTTTTTATCTACAAACACATCAAGAGAGTCTGCAAACAAATTTGTAGAAAACAAAAAAGCAATCAGAAAACAAAAAATATTACATTTTTTCATTTTTATACCTACCTTTAAAATGCTCTTTTTTTATCATTTCTCTTAACAATCCCCCAACATCATCTGGAATCTCCCTATATCTACGCTGTATCAATAACTCTTTTTCATCAACAGGCTCTCCTTCGTCAACCTCATCTCCAATATTTGCAAGATTGCCCGTTTCATTATTGTTTTTATTATCAGATAATTTATCGCTTGCATCAAAATCATCTGTTCTGTTTCCTTGTTTTTCCTTATTTGTTTCAGGGTAAGATTGCTTGTTTTTTGCCTTATTATTATCCTCTTGTTTGTCTTCACCTTCTCCCTTGCCATCATCTTGTTTATTTTTTTCATTTTTATTTGATTTAGAACCATCTTTATTTTTTTCACTATCGCCATCTTTATTTTTATCCGCTTCTTTATCTGTTTGAGAAGAGTTTTCATCATTATTTTCATCTGTTTTATTATCATCTTTAGATGATTCTCTCTCATTCTCTTTTTGTTCATTATTATTTTGATTGTTGTTATTGTTATTTTCAGAATCATCTTCTTTTTTATTATCAGAAGACACCGATTCGTTTTCTTTCTTTATATTTTTTACGCCAGATTTTTTCTTATTTTCATCACTCTTATCTTCGGCATTATTTTGCTCTTTTTCATCATTATTGTTCTTGTTTTCAGCATCTTTATTATCATTTTGCTCTTTATTTTCCATCTCATTATTATTGCCGTGATTTTTATCATCATCGTTATTTTGATTGCCTCTAGTATCTTCATTATTTTTATTATCATTATTTTCCGATTTATTATTTTGAGCATTGTCAACATTTTTGCTATCTTGATTATCGTTTTTATTTTGCTCATTTTCAGTATTGTTGTTTTTCTCATCACTACTAGATGAGTTGTTTTGTTTATCATCATTATTGTTTTCGCCATTAGTATCATTTTCATTCTGATTTTGATTATTACCTCCATCAGAATTACCATTATTGTCTTTGTTATTATTTTTTTCGTTAGAATCTCCATCGCCACTTCCACTAGAAGAGTTGTCTCCGCACTCTAATAGAGATGGATTCTCTTTTGCTTTTACTAAAAGATTTTCAATAGCCATCAAATTAAATTTAGCATCTTCATTATCAAAACGTTTAACAACATTTTGAAAAACCTCTTTAGCTTCATCGTATTTACAAAGTTTTGCTAAAATAACACCTTTATTATACAAACTTTTTTCATCATTTTCTTTTTCAATATCTTTAAGAGCTTCCTCAAGCTTATCTTGTTTATATAGCGAAATAGATTTCCACAAAGGATTATCAAAAAGTTTATATGCTTCATCATATCTTTTTTGATTAAAAAATCTAAAAGCCTCTTGGTTTTTATTCAAAAGAAACGAGGCTTCAGCATTAAATGCAAATAAAAGCGTCAATAAACACAAAAAACCACGTCTAAACAATGGCAAAATACACAACAAAGGAATAATTAGCAAATAATATCCAAAATCCAAATAATCAGATTGTATATTTTTATTGGTCATCATTCTTTTTTCATTAATATCAGATAATTTCTTTATGAGCAAATTTAGATTATTTTCTCTTAATTTTAAATACATTCCACCGCCCTTTTGTGCCACAAGCTCTAACTTATCGCTACCACTAAAAGATGTATCAATAACATTAACACTAAACCCCATCTGACGTGCGTTTTCTGCACTTTTTAGTGTATGGTCTAAGCGATATCCCACATCAGAAGCTAGCAATATAATATTACCATTATTAAACCCTGTTTCTTGTAGTTTTTGCGCTGAAAGTTCAATAGCTCTATCAGCTCTATCTCCAAAATCCGGCATAATATCAGGTGTAATTTGTGGCATAATATTGGTAATAATGCTAGCATCATCAGTAATAGGAGAAACAACATAGGGCTCCATAGTATACACCTCAAGTCCAAACTGAGCATTGGCTATGTTTTGTGCAATATCAACAATAGCATATTTTGCCCTCATTAGTCTTGAAGGAGATATATCTGTTAGTTGCATATCTTGAGCCATGCTCAAAACAAACATTGTTGGATTTTCAGGCACCATTGTTGGCATATCAATTTTTTTCCATGTAGGTCCAGACACTGCAATAGTAGCAGAAAATAAACCTAGATAAATAAGCGTCTTAAAAGAAATTAATCTTTTCTGCTTGTTTTTAATCAAAAGAAAATCTAGCAGTTTTTTATCACAAACAAAGCTCCAAGAAGAAAGGCTTTCACTAATGTTAATTTTTTTTAGCAACAAAAACACTATTGGTATTAAAAACAACAAACACCAAGGGCGCAAAAAATGAAAATCCATAAAAAACTCTATCATCTCATTTTTCTTTCTAGCAAAAGCAACAACAAAATAGACCATATAAGAGCAAAAAACAAAGGTATATAAAACAAATCTTTTTTGTTTTGTACAATATTTCCATTTGAATCTTGTGGCTCTAGTTCATCAATTTTATCATATACTTGTTTTAATTCATTAACATCAGTAACCTTAAAATAATTTGCTTTAGTTTTTACTGCTAAATCTTTTAAGCTTTTTTCATCAAGACCATTGCTATTTACACCCAATACTGCTCGAATAAAGCTTTCTTCTTCTTGTATTCCAATGGTATATATCTTTATGTTCTCTTTTTCAGCAAGTTCAATCGCTTCTTTCATACCCAAAGAACCATCATTACTTTCTCCATCAGAAAGTAATATAATTAGTTTATTTGGTCTGTCTTTGCGTTCTTTTAAGTTTTTAAGCGCAATACCAAGCGCATCACCAATAGAGGTTGTTGTTCCCGCCATTCCGGCATCAACGTTTTGCAAAATATCGTATACTGCATTTTTATCGTATGTAAGTGGCGCTTGCAAATACGCTCTTGTTCCAAACAAAATCAATCCCAGTCTGTCTTCTTTTCTTTTATTAATAAAGTCACCAACCACCATCTTAACAGCCGACAATCTATCGGTTCTAGCATTAAGCATATAAATTGGTCGCAACATAGACGGAGATATATCTATAACAAGCATAATATCTCTATTTTGAGTTTTTATTCTATATGGTTCGCCAACAAATTGAGGTCTAGCAATAGCCACAACAAGCATTGTCCATAATATAAATAAATTTAAAAACCTAAAAGAAAACGAAAACTTATCACTAATATGTATAAAAGACGATGCATTAACCATATTTTTTATTGCTTTTAGATCTTTTATAAAAGGAACAGATAAAGCCCCTGATGAAGAGTTTTTCATTGGGTTTATTATATACAACAAAACAAACGGCAACAAAAGAAGCAAAAAAAGATATGGATATTCAAAACTAATCATATATTATCTCCAATCCACATCTTGCAAAATTCTTTTAAGTTATTAGCCTCAACTTTAGAAAATTTACTACTTTTCTTATCCATAAATGGCGCATAAGCTAAAAGCTCCATAGCACTTTTATCAGCAGGCATTTTAGATGTATTGGTTAAAAATTCTACCCACTCTTTTCCATATAAAACAGTCGCATCTTTATGTTTTATGTTACATACTCTTTTAAGCAGATTAGACATCTTTATGGCAGCCTCAACAGGTTCATTAATATCTATATTTTTTAGTTTTTTGAGCGCAAAACGTTTTTTACTTGTCTTAAAAGCCCAAACCCAAAATTTAATAGCAAAAAACAAAGCAAAAATGACAAGCAATATCACATACCATCCATAGGCCAAAGGAAAAATATCAACGCCTTCGGGTATATAAATATCTCTAATATTCAGTTGACCATTTCCCAATTTGTCCTCACTTGTTTATATATAAATTTAATACGCGCTCATCCATCTATCAAGATATAGTATCTAAATACTGTTTAATAATAGGTTGAAATTTTTCTGCAATTTTTTTATACGCTTCTTTTTTAAATGATATAACATTTTTTATAGCAAAATCAAATGTTTCCCATTTGTATTTGTCAAATTCAGGAACTTCGGTTTTCAAATTTATTTCATCTCCATTTCCGTCAAAATAAAACAAAGAAAAATAAATATCTTGTCCTTTTGTTAAAATCCCCTTTTTTCTAAATATCTCTTTTACTTTATTATTAAATGTATATCTAATAAAGCTTTCTTCAGAGCAGACAAGAGTGGCAGAAGTAATGCTAGTTTCTTCACAAAGCTCACGTTTTGCAGCCTCAACAATGGATTCGCCGGTTTCGATTCCACCTTGAGGAAATTGCCACGCATTTTTAAATCTAATACGATTGCAAACAAGTATTTTGCCTTCGTTATTAAAAACAACCACTCCTGCACACTGTCTATACTCTTTTGACATCACGATCCCTAGTTTGTTGATTTAGAATACAATGACAACGCTTTCACCAAATCTAAAGCTCTAACAAGTTGATAGTCTGCTAAATCTTCTTTAGATTTCTTTTTGCTTTTTTCTTCTTTTCCTTCATCTACATTATCATTTTTAAGAGCATTATTTAAATCAGCCTCGCTCAAATTTAATGCATAAGATTCAAATTCTTCAACTTTTGCTGGTTTAACCTCGATATCTGGCTCAATACCCTTTGCCTGAATAGAGCGCCCAGAAGGAGTATAATATCTAGCGGTGGTAATTCTCATAGCTCCAAAATCCCCTAAAGGCATAACTGTTTGTACCGAACCTTTACCAAAAGATTTTTCACCCAAAACAATCGCTCTATGGTGGTCTTGAAGTGCGCCAGCAAGAATTTCTGAAGCAGAAGCAGAGCCCTCATTTATAATAACAACAATAGGCAAATCTTTTGCAATATCTCCCTCTGTTGCCATAAATTTAACAGTATCAGCCTCATTTCTTGAGCGAGTAGATACAATTTCACCTTTATCTAAAAACAAATCAGAAACCTCAACAGCTTGATCTAATAAACCACCAGGGTTGTTTCTAACATCAATTACAATACCAAGCAAATCGTTTTTGAGTTCTTTTTTAGCTTTTTTAATTGCATCGCTAACATTTTTATCAACGTCTTCTGTAAAAGAAGAAATACGAATATAAGCCACAGCATTTTCTTTTATTTCACTCTTTACAGATTGTATCTTAATTTCTTGGCGTTTAATTGTTACATCAAGTGGTTTGGAATTAACCCTTCTAATTGTAAGCTTAACTTCTGCACCAACTTTGCCTCTTAATTTACCAACAGCATCATTAAGTGATAATCCAACAACAGTTTCGCCATCAATATGGGTAATATAATCACCAGCTTTAAGACCAGCCTTTGCTGCAGGTGTGTCATCGATTGGTGACACAATTTTCACCAAACCATTATCCATTGTTATCTCGATTCCAACACCGCCAAACTTCCCCTTTGTTTGCTCATTCATATAATTAAAACTCTTAGCATCTAAATAGCTAGAATGAGGGTCTAAAGATGTAAGCATTCCATTAATAGCAGATTCTATCAATTTTTTATCTGTAACTTCTTCAACATAAGATATTTTAGTTCTCTCTAAAACTTCTCCAAAAAGATTTAATAACTCATAAGTATCAATCTCTTCTGCTGTTTTTTTAGAAGCATCTGCAACAGATATATTAAAAAATAAACCAGTAAGCAACGATGCAAAAATCAATCTACTTTTTTTCATTTTCTTTCCTATCATATAAAAATTAACCGGCAATCCATGGTTTTGGATTTATGGGCTGTCTATCCTTTCTTATTTCAACATATAATTTGGCATCGCCTGAGCTAGGCATTGTTCCAACAGGTTCTCCAGATAAGAGTTTTTGACCAACATCGCAGTCAATTTGTCCTAATCCAGCAAGTAAAGATAGATACCCATCACCATGTTCTACTATAATAATATTACCATATCCTTTAAATGGACCAGAAAAAATCACAGTTCCATCGTATGGTGCTATAACTTGAGCGTTATTTCTTGTTTTATATACCACCCCTTTAGAGGTAACCCCTTTAGATATAGATTGTCCATATTCTGTTACAACATAACCACTAACAGGTTTTTCAAGGCGTCCTTTTGCTCTTGCAAAACCACTACTTTTAGCCTCTTGTTTAATTGCTTCATGTGCCCTGGTATCAACAGATTTGACCTCCTTAAGTCTTTGTTGTTCTTGCTCACGTTTAAGTCTAGCAAGCCTTTCTGCTTCTTCTCTTTTTCTTCTTTCTAACTCTTTTTGTCGCTCTAGTTTTTCAAGTAAATCCCTTAAGTCTTTTGCTTTAGACGATAGATTTTCTGCTATTTTTTGTGTTTCAGCTCCTTTATTTTCAACACTTTTTCTTAAAGTTGCTTTCTTTTTTAAAAGTCCTTTCATATTTTCCTGTTGTTTTTCTAAAGTCTCTTTGTAGCTAGCTGTTTTTTTCAAATTTTGCTCGATTTTTTGTTTTTGATTATAAAGAATATCTAGGTCTATTTTTAGTTTTGATGATTTTTCATTAATTGCTGGCACTGTTTCTCTAAGTAAAATAGCGCTTCTAATAATATCAACAGGAGAGTGTGGTTGTAAAATAACAGATTCAGAGGGATTTAGAGACATATTTTGTAATGAAGATAGCATCTGAACAAGAGATGCATTTTCTTTTTTGAATAATTCTTCTTTGGTTGCAACATCGCTTTTTAGTTTTTGTAAATCTCGCTCCAAAGTAGATAATTTATCTTCATTTCCTTGGATTTTTTTTGCCAAAGAAATAACTTCTTTATCCATTTTAGATAATTCAAGATTAAGTTGAATTGCTTGTGCTTGTAATCTTTTAGATTCTAGTGCTTTCTTTTTAGCCTCTTCTTCAAGTTCTCTAACTTCTTTTTCTGATACATTTTTAGCATAGCTATAACCACAATTAAGGAAACAAATCCCTAAAAGCAGAAAAGCTATACTAAAAAAATGCATCAATCTCATAACATTATTTCTCAATCAAAGAGTTTCCAGTCATTTCTGCTGGTTTTTCAATATCCATTAAATCAAGCAAAGTTGGAGCAATATCAGCCAATCTACCATCTTTTAATGATTTAATGTTTTTATGAGAGTTAAATAAAACAACCTGAACTTTACCAACAGTGTGTGCTGTATAAGGAGCGCCTGTTACTTCATCAACCATTTTTTCTGCATTACCGTGGTCAGCCGTAACAAGAAGGGTTCCATCAACCTCTTTAATTGCACTCATAACTTTACCCAAGCAATCGTCAACAGCTTCAACAGCCTTTAATGCTGCATCCATAATACCAGTATGTCCAACCATATCACCATTAGCAAAGTTGCAAATAATCACATCATATTTTTGCTCTCTAATAGCATTAGTTAAAGCATCTGTTACTTCATAAACACTCATTTCTGGTTTTAAGTCGTATGTTGCAACTTTAGGGCTATTAATGAGGATTCTTTCTTCACCTTCAAATTCTTTTTCTTCTCCACCATTAAAGAAGAAAGTAACGTGAGCATATTTCTCTGTTTCAGCGATTCTAAGTTGAGTTAAACCGTTTTTAGCAACAACTTCACCAAAAATATTAGTTAAAGCTTCTGGTCCAAAAATTGTCTTCATAAAACGTGTGTGGTCAACAGAGTATTCAGTCATACCAACAGTTTCAATAAAGTTGATAACTTTCTTTCTTTCAAATCCGTTAAATTCATTATCGCCCAAAGCATATAATATCTCTCTTGCTCTATCGGCTCTATAATTTATCATCAAAACAGCATCGCCATCTTTTGCACCATTATAATCACCAACAACACAAGGGATAACAAATTCATCTGTTACACCATTTTTATAAGAAGCCTCAATAGCATCATTACTTGTCGCAAAACGTTCGCCATCAGCCAGAATAATGTTGTTATAAGCCTTTTCAACGCGATCCCAACGTTTATCTCTATCCATTGCATAAAAACGTCCAGAAATGGTTGCAACTTTAACATTATCAAGAGGTTTTATGTTGCTTTCAAATTCATTTAAAAAGTCTTTTGCAGATTGAGGAGGTGTATCCCTACCATCTAAAAATGCGTGCACATCAACTTTTACGCCATTTTTATTTAAAATTTCACACATAGCCTCAATATGTTTTTGATGAGAGTGAACTCCACCAGGAGACATCAAACCCATTAAATGGCAAGTTCCATTTGTTTTTCTCAAATTATCAATTAATTCTATAACAACAGGATTCTTTTCAATAGAACCATCTTTGATTGCCAAATCAATTTTTGGTAAATCTTGCATAACAACTCTACCAGCACCAAGGTTAGTATGACCAACTTCAGAGTTACCCATTTGTCCATCAGGAAGTCCCACATCTAAACCAGATGTTTCAATAAACGCATGAGGGTATTTATCCAAAAGGTAATGCCAATTAGGTGTATATCCTTTTTCAATAGCGTTATCATCAGTAATAGTTTCTCTATATCCCCATCCGTCCAAAATCAAAAGCATAGTAGGTTTTTGCATATTTTTACTCCATTATAAATTTTAAATTATTTTATATCTTATAAACACTTTAAAACAGAAAGCTTTATATTTATCCATATTTTTTTAAGATATAAACAATATAAGTCTTGTTAAGACAAAAAGATAGTTTTATATTATGTTTTAAGAAAATATTTTTTAAGGATAAATAATGAGAACTATATCCCTATTAACAGCCTTACTTTGTTGTGCTCCAATAACATATGCTCATAGCTTTGATACAGATTACGCTTTAAGCTTTGGTGGTTTTTATGGATATACAGATTATAAGCATCAAAAAAACAGCTCTTATAAAAACAACAATCTAAACTCCACACTAAACGCCTATGGTAAAATATCTCATAAATTTAATGATAGCTATGAGGCATCACTTGTTGGTTATTTTATGATAGATAGCGCAAAAGATATTGAAAATTATAACCAAGGCATTTGGGGAGAAGAGGTTTTTGCAGAAATAACAACCCCAAAGGGACAAATCTCGCTTGGTCAAGATTATAATGTTGCATATAATTTTTCTGTTGGTGCTCCAAATGTTGGCCCATATCGCATAAACAATAGCGATATAGTAAATTTTATACATAATCCAAATTGGTATGCAAAAGACGGTAAGACATCTTATAAAACGCTAAACTCCACATACATAAACACAGATGGTGCCTCCATAAAAGCTAATTACATAACACCATCGTTCTTTGGTGTAAAACTTGGTGCAACATTTATACCCAAAGTTCACTCTCGCTCAAGTTTAGTATCAAACGATGCTTTATATGATAATAAGAGCGCATACGTTTTGGGCGCGTTTGGCGAGTGGTTCTTATCTGGTTATGAAATATCAACATCACTAGGATATGCAGATTTTGATAAAAACACTAAAGAATACAGTGCAGGGATGAATGTTTACCGTAAAGGGTGGACATTTGGTGCTTCTTATCGCAAAACCAAAGCCCAAAAAGATGATTATGTCATAAATAATACAACAATGTTTGATGCATACAGAGATGCAAGCGCATACAATTTGGGCATTCGTTACGAAATAGGGCCATTTTCTACCGGATTATCATATTTCGATTCTAAATCAGATAAATTTGACTATAACAATAAAATAATAAGTTTCACAAATGCATACCAAATAAACAAAAATACAACACTTTCCTTATCAATCGCAAAACTAAAAGCGAGTGCAGAAAGCGAGAATACCAAAGGCTATGCTGGTATTATAGGACTGGAGATAGAGCTATGAAAAAAATAAGCATAATATCTAAAAACGAATTATTTTTAGAGGATTTTTCGCATCAAATAAATTTACAACTTTCCACAACAGAGCTTGCAATAAATAGTCATGATGAAGCATGTGAAATGTTTTTTATAGACAATGATGAGGATTTAGCAAAAGAGTTATCTGTTTTATATAAAAAACACCCAATCATTCTTTTTTCAGACACATTAAAAGCACTAGATTTTGTTGATTTAGTGGTCGTTAAGCCTTTTTCTTTAGTTGTGTTTTTAAGCGCTTTAGTTTCAGATACGTTGCTTCCCAAAGTTCGTCATAAAGAATGTATAATGTTTAAAGAATATACACTTTATCCTGTCACAAAAGAAATAACAACATCAACCGACACGGTAAAACTAACAGAGAAAGAAGTGGTGATTTTAAAATATTTACATTCTCGCTCACCAAAAACAATTAGCAAAGAGGAGCTTCTTCAAAACGTATGGGGTTATAGTGCCGAAATGACAACTCACACCATTGAAACGCACATATATAGACTAAGACAAAAGGTTGAGCAAAACGGTGGTTCTCAAATCATCATCACAGAAAACAATGGATATAGATTAAACATATAAGCTAACTTATTTTGTTAAACCAAGTGGTGTAAATGTAAAGCGTATATCTTTCCACTGGTTGTAGCTAGAACCACTTTGACGAGCCAATACCTTAAACACTTCATGTACATCTTGAGCAATATGAATAGCTCTTTCTGCGCTATCAGCAAGTGCTTGGAAATAATTATCAGAGCGATATCTAGACATGTCTTCAATGTTAACAGATTGTATTAAGCCTTCTTTAGTTAGTTTAACATTTATAACAACTTCAATATTTCTATCATCTTTACCACCTGCAATAGTTTTCCAACTTTCCTGAATTTTAGATTTAACAAAATCAACTCCAGAAATAGATAATTCACTAAAGTATGAGCCACTAGGATTACCGCCTTCAACCCCCATGTTGTTTACTGGTTCAGATGCAGGAATTTGAGCTAAAGCGTCTTCTTCGCCAATTTGTTTTTGTAAATCATCAACCGAGTTCATGAGGCTGGCTAACGGATTCGCTGTTCTAATAGGTTGTTTGTTATTTGATTGGTTAGATGCATTTTGTGGCGCTTTCTTTTGTTCAGGCTTTTTCTTTGGCTCAGTCTTTTTAGTTGGTTTTACCTGAGGTTTTTTCTGAGGAATAGGCGCTGGCTTTTTCTTCTCTTTTTGAGGTTTTGGAGTTTCTTTTTTCGGCTCTTCCGTTTTTTCTTCAAACTTTGGTTTATCTTCAATCAAAGAAGGTGCTTTAATATCAAGCTCAGGAGCTTCTAGTTCTTTAGGGGCTTCTTCTTTAATATCAGATTCTACCTTAGGTGTAGATTTCTTTTGAGCCACCTCAGTATTTGGTTTTTCTTTTCTAGTTGCAGGCTTTCTCTCTTCTCCTAAAACAGCTTTTTCAGGAAGATTAGTCACATCAGATATTTTAATATCATCAAGGCTAACAATAATAGGAGGCTGTTCATCAAACTTTGGTTTTCCTGTTAAAAAAGGTATATCAAACACGCATAATAAAAATACTACTACGTGCAACATAAGAGAATTATATATATACCTTTTTTGAACACTCATCTATAAAGACTCTCTATTTCTTTTTTCTTGCTTCAGTTTTTAAGCCAACTTTACTAAATCCAGCTTCTTTCAATAGCGCCATCAAGCCAATCACACTACCATAATTAGATTCAGCATCACCAGAAATTGTAATAGTCACATCTTTATTTTCGCCTTTAATTGCCATAACCTTATCAATTATAGTATCGGGCTCAATTTCGCTTTGCCCAATATAATAAATACCATTCTTATCAACACTAATGTTTATAGATGTGTCTTTTCCATTAAGTGTACCACCACCAACTTTTGGTAAATCGAGAGGAATTCCAGATGTCATCAATGGTGCTGCCACCATAAATACAACAAGCAAAACCATCATAACATCCATAAGGTTTGTCATATTAATGTTTGCATTACGCCTACTAATTCTTCTAGAACTTCTTGTATTTGTGATCGACATATTAACTATTCTCCAGCCATTTCAGCTCTAATCGCATTATCATCAATTTCTCTAGATAAAATACTAGAAAACTCAGCCATAAAGGTTTCTAGTTTTTTAGCATATCTTTCAATTTCAGAAGTAATAATATTATATGCAACATAAGCAGGAATTGCCGCAATTAAACCAAATGCAGTGGTGAATAATGCCTCTGCAATACCAGGAGCAATAGATGTTAAAGAGTTGCTTTGAGTAACAGCAATAGCATTAAAACATGCAATAATACCCCAAACAGTACCAAACAAGCCAACAAGTGGCGCAACAGAACCGGTAGATGCTAAAAATCCAAGATTATTATCTAATTCATCAAGGTCTTTATCCATAGACACCATCATGGCCTTTTCAATTCTTTGTTGCAAAGAAACACCTCTTAGCCCTCTATCTGTCTTAGATTTCATAATATTTGTTCTTCGCCACTCTTTCATTGCCGCCATAAACATCGCAGACATAGGATCTAAAGGTGTTCCAATAGAATCATATAGCTTATCAAGAGAGCCACCAGACCAAAATCTTTCTTCAAATTGTTTTGAGAGTCTTTTTACACTTCTTAATGTATTAAATTTTTCAAAAATAATAGCCCAAGACCAAACGGATGCCGCAATAAGACCAATCATAACGGCTTTTGTTACAAGGTCTGAAGACCAAACCATGTCCCACATAGAAAGTTGATTAACAACCTCTGTTGCTACTTCTGTTTCCATATTATTCCTCATTAAAAATTAAAGCTTTAACTAGATTAAGTTATTTGTAGCAATATAATAGTAAAAAATCAACTAATCAAAATAAAAAAAGAGTTGTTATTTTAAGGAAACCCCAAATAACAACTCTTTCGCTAGAGTAACCCTAGTAGAAAAACCCCTATATAGTAGATAACTGCAACAGCGATTGCTACAACAACTACAATATAGATGCCACCTAATAGGTATCTGACAATAACGCCGAAAAACTCGTGTGCGCTCAATATCACAAAGATAATGGTCAATGCGATAAAGAGAACAATCTTAGCTGAAAAACCGAACCCTTGAATAAATTTTATTATACTAGGGATAAAGGCTTTATCTAAAATGCCATAGTGATTGTCAATAAAGACAATTAAACCTATGACAAGCCACGCAACAATCATATTCCATATAATTGAAAGCGTAAGATTTTTTAATCCATCCATAATTGTATTCAAATAATTATTTTCACTTCTTATAATATCATATTTTTTAGACAAAAGCAATATATTTTATAAAAAAAGACCTCCAACAAGAGGTCTTCCTTTTTATTTTATAAATATGGACTTTTTGATAAGTCAGGCGATTCCATTTTATCATCCCAACGTATTCTTTTTGCACATTCATCTTCACTTGCGCCAAAAATTCTACATCTATTAATCTCAATATCGGGGGCTTCAGATAGATTATAACAAATATCGCCAATCCCTCTTATAAATTTCTCTTCAACACCATTGGCTTTAATATCTCTATATATAAAAGCATAGTCTTGTAATGGAAATGCAAGTTTTAATGCTAGCATACGAATATCTTTATCAAGCGTAGATCTAACCGTAACACCAAAAGAACACATAGTTCTACCCAATACATCTTGGAATAGAACAAAGCTTCCTTTAGATATTCCAATAAAGATTTCCCCATTAAGCGTTGGCATTTCTTCAGTTGTAGGGGCTAGATCTGCACTCTCTTTATCTTGCTTTTGTTTCTTTAGAGCATCAAGATGTTGAGCAAGAGCTTGCGCCGCTCCTTCTAAAGATATATTTTCATCTTTTGCTTCTATATTGTTTTCACTATTTTCTTCGCCATATATTGCCTCTTCAGCAGAAGCTTCTTTTTTAAGCTCTTCTCCATACATATCGTCAAACAATTCCTCATATCCCTCATCGGTCATTGTTTCGGCATCGTCTAACATTTGTGCATAAAGAGGTTCAGAAAAAAATACCCCCATACAAACAAGCAAATATAAAGCAAATTTTTTCATAAGCATATCCTTAGTTTATATTGTTCAATGTGTTATCAGAAACACCCATATTTTCAACAATTTTATTAATAACAAGATCAATATCTTCTAGTTCTTGAGATTCAAGTAAATCAGCTTGTTGAACTTCGTCTGTTAAAGATATGCGTTTAAATTTACCAAAATATTCAGGATTATTTGTGCTAACAAATTGGAATAAACCTGTGCAATCTTTATTATCTTGGTTAATTCCCATCTCTGCAACAGCTGCACTTCTTGCAATTTCACAAGGTGTAACAGAGTATGTGGCGTCATTAAGCATTAAATAGCATTTTGCGCTATCAATATGAGAGCGTACAGAAATTTGTTTATCAGCACCAAAAGCATTCACTGTCACTGTTGTTGAGAGAGGTTTATCAGCAACATCGTCTTTCATTACATCTTTAAATTTTTCTAAATCTTCTGGTGGAACAACTGCCTCAACATATTTACTAAACTTAAATTGTTCATCAACAGGGTCATTCCAATCAAGATTGACTGTAAAGTTTCTAAAGTTAATAGAAGTTCTATTATAAAGAGTAAGTGTAAAATCACATCCTGTCACAACCCCTTCTTCAGAAATAGGGTTAATATTATGAACTTTAAATATCACGGCATCAGAACGAGTTGTTGGCTCTTTTTCAGGAGTTGCTTTGTTTTGTGCAGCAAATACAGAACAAGGTAATACAAGCGATGCCCCAAGCATAATTAATGCACATTTTTTTATAGTTTTCATCATATCAAAACCTCACGATAACTTTCATTTTATCGTAATATAACAGAGAGATTGTTTAATTTTTCTTAATTTAAAAAACAAAAATAACCAAATTTAAAAAAATATTTTATTTATTTTCATCAATTTTTTTCTTTAATCTCAATAAGTCAATCCATGCTTTAGATTTTTGTGAAGAGCTACGTAACAAATAAGAAGGATGAAATGTAGCCAATACATCAACCTTATTACCATCAATCAGCTCATATTCTAGCCACTTTCCTCTCGCTCTTGATATAGAATCAGTTGTGTCTATAACAGATTTTAAAGCAATACCACCCAAAAGAAGAATGTATTTTGGTTTAATAAGTTCGATTTGTCTTTTTAAAAATGGTAAACAAATAGCTAGTTCATCATCAGTTGGAGCTCGATTCCCAGGAGGTCTCCATGGTAAAATATTTGTTATATAACAATCAGTTCTTTCTAGTCCAATAGCTTCAAGCATTTTATCTAAAAGTTTTCCGCATCTACCCACAAAAGGTTTTCCGATTCTATCCTCATCTGCCCCAGGGGCTTCACCAATCAACATAATATCTGCATTTTTATTTCCATCGCCCAAAATTGTAGATGCAGCATTATTTTTTAAGTTACAACCATCAAATTTTAATAAAATTTCCAATAACTCGTCAATGCTTTGCGCCTTATCACAAACATCTTTTGCATTTTTAGATGCATTAGACTGTATAATATTTTTCGCATTAATATTTGTAGGCTGATAAGCTTTGGGCTGTGCTTGAATAGGCGCCTTTTCTTTTTCAATAATATTTTCATTAACAAGGCACACTTCATCGCCACAGGTCTCTGTGACACCTGCAAAAATATACCAATCTAATAGTTCTTTTATGTCAATTTGTTTATTCATTACTATCAGTTTATACATATTACACTTTTTATTGCAATATAAAGCAATTATTTACACATATATAATATAATTAGTTTAAAGTTAAGCAAAATTTGATAAAACAAACCAAATTATGTAGGAAATTTATAAAACATGCTAAAAATAGGGTATATAATAACATTATTAAGTGGTATAGGTCTTTTTAACTCATGTACGAGCACCTTTTTACACATACCAGAAGTACAAAATAAATTTATATATATGGAACGAAAAGATAGTTTATATGGTAACTATCTAGCAGGAAGAGTGGCTCACTTAAGAAGAGATTATGACAACGCCTCTAAATATTATGTAAAAACCCTAGAAAAAGGTCTAGTAAACCAAGATATATTAGGCAAAACCTACGCTCTACTTGCCTCGAAAGGAGACATAGAAAATGCAGTAAAATATGCAAACAAGGCTCGCCAAAAAGAAGATAATGACAGTTTTATAGATATTTTAAATGCAGTTTATGAGTTTAAAAAAGGAAATTATGGTTTTGCTCGTAGCATACTTGCTAATGTAAATGAAAAAACATACAAAAAACTAATAACCCCACTTTTTAATGCATGGGCATACGCTGGAGATAATAAGTATAATGAAGCAATAAAAGCTTTAGATATATTAAATAACAATGAAACAATTACCGTATATAATCTACATGCAGGTTTAATCTCAGAATATTTTGATTATACAGATAAGGCAGAAAAATATTACGACTATATTATAAAAAATAATTCAAACGATATTTCTTTTAGAGCATTGCAAATTATCTCAAACTTTATGGTAAGAAATAATAAAAAAGATGATGCTATTGCTCTAATAAATAAATATTATGGAGCCACCAACCTAAAAGAAATGCTCACAAGCCTAAACAAAAAAGTAAAACAGAGCAGAATATCTACATCAAAATTAGTAAAAACTCCAGAAATGGGTGCAGGTGAAGTGTTTTTAGAAATAGCGTTGCTGTTCAAATCAATTCCATCCGGCAGTGAATATGCACAAATACACATGTCGTTTTCAGAATATTTTAATCCAAACAATGATGTCACCAAAATTGCAATGGCAGATATTTTTGAAGAAAGACACATGTACAAAGAAGCAAACAAATACTACGATTCTATCAAAAAAGATTCCGAGATGTACTATCCTGCTCAAATAAAAAAATCAAACAATCTAATGGCAATAGAAAAATATGACGAAGCAACAAAAGTTTTGAAGAATTTATTAAAACAAAATCCAAATAATTTTCAAATTCTTTTCAATTTAGGTGATGCTTTACGAATTAGCGACAACCAAGAAGAGGCAATAAAATATTACAATGCCGCAATCGATTCTATTTTTTATGAAAGCGAAAAATATTGGCCTGTTTTTTATGCCTTAGCAATATCATATGATAAAAGCAATAATTGGATTAAAGCAGAAGAGAGCCTAGAAAAAGCTCTTAAATTAAGCAATCGTCACCCACAAGTATTAAATTATCTTGGATATAGTTGGCTAAAAAATAATACAAATATAGATAAAGCAGCAGCTCTTATTGTTGAGGCTTTTGAAAAAGAGCCTAATGACGGTGTAATAATGGATAGCCTTGGTTGGGTTTATTTTAGAACCGGAGATTATCAAAATGCAATTACGTACCTAGAAAAAGCATCGGAATTGAATCCTAGAAACGCCATAATTAGTGATCATCTTGGCGATGCTTATTGGCTTGGTGGTAGAAAAAATGAAGCAATTTTCCTCTGGAAGCAAGCTTTAACACAAAAAGAAGATAGTCAAGAAATAAACAAAAAGAAAATAAAGCACAAAATAAAGAATGGAATTAAGAACCCCAATATCCATTCTTTAAAAGATGAGAAATTAAAAGAAAGCTTGTTACAAATAAATAATGTTACTCAGTAGGTTATTACTTTTTGTATTTCAACACTAGTTCTTTCAAGTTTTGAGAAAGTTTTTCAACAAGGGAACTATCTGTTCCCTCGATTCTAAGTTTAATAACAGGCTCTGTTCCAGATTTTCTTGCGATTACATTGCTGTTTTCACCAAGAAGTTGTTTTGCTTTTGCAAGGGCTTCTTTTACATCATCATATTCAACGCTTTGTTGCATATACTCTTTGCAAGAAAATCTAATATTTTCAACAATGCAAGGGTAAGGATTAAAAATAGGGAATATTTCACTCATCTCTTTTTTAGCTTCTAAATATGCAAGCGAAATTACAACAGCTGTTGCAGCTGCATCGCCACTTTTTGCATAGTCAAATAAAACAATATGCCCCACTAATTCTCCACCAAGAGAAGCATTCTTTTCCCTCATTAGGTCAATAACATATCTTTCGCCAACCTTACTTTTGAAATATTTAAAGCCATTCTTTTCTAAATATTCCCCAAGTCCAAGGTTGGACCATTCAGTGCTTATTACAGTATTATTAGAAAGCTTTTGTTGTTTTTTAAGATATGTTGCTAAAAAGGCTAATAATTGGTCTCCATCAATAACATTACCATTATTATCAACCAAAATCACTCTATCGCCATCACCATCAACTGCAACACCAAAATTCGCCTTTGCATCTTTAACGGTTTCTGCTAATTGGTTGGTATCCTGAGAGCCACAATTTTTATTAATATTATATCCATCAGGTTTATTATTAATAGCAATAACACCTGCACCTAAATCCTTAAATAATTGAGGTAAAATATAAAAATAAGCACCATTAGCACAATCTAATACCACTTTTAACCCTTGTAGTGCTTTATAGTTGGGTGCAATTTCCCTTAATAGAGCGATGTATTCTTCTATTGCCGATTCGTTTTTTATAATTTTTCCAATTTTTTCAGGATTCTTTTCTGATCTGATATGGTTTTCTATTCTTTTTTCAACTTCTTCATAAAATTTATCATCAAACTTGTTGCCATTTGCATCTATTAATTTTAATCCATTATCAGAATAAGGATTGTGTGAAGCAGTAATCATAACCGAAAGGTCAACATCTAAAGATGCTGTTTTTAATGTAACAAGAGGAGTTGGAACAACGCCCAGCAAAATAACATCAATGCCATTCGCCATAAACTCAGCACATAGTGCTGCTTCAAGCATTTCGCCAGAAATTCTAGTGTCTCTACCAATTGCAACCCTTTTCTTATCTTTGCACTGAAGTTCGCTTAAAACATCTGCTAATTTACTAGCAAAAACCACATCCATGGGGTACACATTTGCCACCCCTCTAACTCCATCTGTTCCAAATAGTTTATTAGTCATAAAAAAAGAGCTCCCAAAATCTGTTATATTTTTTTATCTAAGCTAAAGCTATAAAACAGATATTGCAAGCTCTATATCAATATTTTGGGTTTGTTTTTTTATAAAACGTATCTTAAGCCCATATAAACTTCGTGGTCAGTTGTTTCTGTTTTACCATTCAATGTGTCTAAATCGCCCATATCAAAATATCTATAACCAACATCCATATTTAAGCGATTTGTAATTTTTGCAGAAATACCAGCACCAAGAGACCAAGTAAAGTTATCACCTTTAACTTTGTACTTAGCGCCAACAACAGGAATAGCAATATTTAATCTGTTGTTAGAATATCCGATACCTGCATTAATAAATGGTGTAAACCATGTATAAGGGAAAAAGTCATAGTAAACAACAAACATATATGATTGAGATTTAAAAGACACATCAGTTACGCCTCCAAGGTTTTTGCTGTTCTTTTTTCTCCAAATATATTCAAGTTCAGCTCTCCAATGTTCATGACGATAACCAATTGCACCACTAGCAACTAATCTTTTTTTACTAATAACGCCATCATTTTCATAACCATCAACGTTGCCCCTAGCTTCTTCTTGTTCAATTTTTGCTTGTCCAAGACGACCAGCTAAATAAAAACCATCACATTCAGCAAAAGAATTATCTGCGCTAAAAACAAAACAAAGCGCAAAAACTGCTAAAAATATTTTTTTTGTCATAAGTGAAACTCCGATTTTAAAATGTTTTTATTTTATTTTTGGACAAAATATCATAAATTTTCAATAAATCAAGTAAAAAATTAATAAAAAGTTAAAATTTTATGTAGCACTTAAATATATTGATTTTTTTTATATATATGATAAACAAAAAATACGGTGGTCGGGTAGCTGCGCTATTTTTATAGTGAGGAAAGTCCGAGCGTCATGGAAACAAGGCACCGGATAACGTCCGGCTAGAGAAATCTAAGGGAAAGTGCCACAGAAAGTTACCGCCAGGCATAGTTTGGTAAGGTTGAAAAGGCGAGGTAAGAGCTCACCGCAAAGGTAGTAATATCTTTTGGCAAGGTAAACCCTGTCTGACGCAAGACCAAGTTAGGAGGCGACGTTTGTCGTATTATAGAGCGTTTCCACTCTACTCCAGAGGTAGGTCGCTCGAACCAAGTGGCAACATTTGGTCCAGATGAATAGCTACCGCTTTAAGCTTGCTTAAAGTACATAACTCGGCTTATAGACCACCTAATAGTTTTTTATGGAGATAAATATGCTAAACCAACATACGCTAAAAGAGGCTATAACAATAAAAGGAATAGGATTACATTCGGGGCAAGATGTTACCTTAATAATAAAGTCTGCTCCTCAGAATAGTGGTATAACATTCAAAAGAACAGATATACCAAATTCTTTACCAATTAATGCCTTGTATAAAAATGTGATAGATACAAGAAACTGCACATGTATTGGCTTAGATAAAGAAAATTTCGTTAGCACAATAGAGCACTTGATGGCTGTTTTATATAGTCTTGGTATAGATAATGCTTTTATAGAAATAAACGGTGCAGAAACACCAATCTTAGATGGTAGTGGCTTGGTTTTTTTAGAAGAGCTTCAAGATATAGAATTGATAGAGCAAGATTCTCCTCGCAAGTTTTTAAAACTAAAAAAAGAAATAACATATAAAGACGAGCAAGGTTGTTCTATAACAATGTCACCTTCTGAGGCTTTTGAAATATGTTTTGATATAGATTTTCCTTCTCCAATAGTGGGTCATCAAAATTTTTCATCAGAAATCACAGCTGATATATTTAAAAACAAAATAGCAATGTGTCGTACATTTTGTGAAAAGTATCAAGTTGATTACTTAAAATCCATCGGGTTAATAAAAGGTGGTTCACTTGATAATGCGGTGGTTCTTGATAATGATAAAATCTTAAATCCATCGGGGTTTAGAGTTCCAACAGAGTGCGTAAATCACAAAGTGCTAGATACAATAGGTGACTTATACACTTCTGGCTACCATATTTTAGCTAAAGTAGTTGCTAATAAAACCGGACATCGTCATAATAACGAAATACTAAAAGTTCTATTTAGTTCAACTGATAATTATGAATTGATATAATCTTCTAAGGAGGGCAAATTGAAAAAGTTATTTACCATAATACAATGTACTTTTTTATTATTTTTATCTGCATGTGCAAATACAGGCGAACCAGTTGTAAATGATGAAGATAAAACAGCAGAAATGTTGTATAATGAAGGTTATGATTATCTAGAAAAAACATCTTATCAAAAAGCTGCAGAAACATTTGATAAAATAGAACTAGAACACCCTTATTCAAAATGGGCAACCAGGTCCAAACTCATGAGTGCATATTCATATTATAAAGGTGAAAAATACGATGATGCAATAATGACACTAGATAGATTTATAAGATTGCACCCAGGGAACAAGGATATTGCTTATGCATACTACCTAAAAGGTGTTTGTTTTTATGATCAAATAGTATCATCAGAAAAAGAGCAATCTTCAACAAACGATGCTTATGAAACATTTATGCAAGTAATAACTCTTTTCCCAGCATCAGAGTATGCAAAAGATGCAAAAAGCAAAATGGCACTAATAGAAGACCACCTTGCAGGTCACGAAATGTCAGTTGGAAGATACTACCTAGAAAACAAAGAATATATGTCTGCCTTAAATAGATTCTCAACAGTAACAGATGTATACCAAACAACCGCACAAATAGAAGAAGCCCTATATAGAGAAGTAGAGATATATACAATACTAGGTTTAACAAAAGAAGCCGAAAAGAAAGAGCGCATTTTAACCTCTAACTACCCTGAAAGCAAATGGGCAAAAAGAGCTCAAAAACTAATAAAAAAGGACTAAAAATATAAATGCTAAAATCTTTATCTATAAGAAATGTAGTATTAATAGAAAGCTTAGATATAGATTTCTCTAAAGGATTAACTGTTTTGAGTGGTGAAACAGGTGCTGGTAAATCTATACTTCTAGATTCGCTAGGCCTTTTACTTGGCAATCGCTCAGAAACGTCTTTAATAAGAACAGGGGCAGATAAACTAACTGTTACCGGTATTTTTGAAACAAATAAAAATAACAATATATATAAATTGGCAGAAACATACGATTTAGACATCGATGATGAGATTATTATAAAACGAGTAATCAGCAACGATGGCAAAAGTAAGATATTTTTTAACGACCAACCAATAACCCTAAAGCTACTAAAAGAATTAAGCTCAAATCTTATAGAAATTCACGGTCAACATGATAATCAAGGTCTTCTAAATCCAGAACTACATTGTGGTATATTAGATACATATGCCAAACACGATTCTCTTATCAATAATCTAAAAGATATTCATAAAAAACTCAAAACAACTCAAAAGGAGCTAAAAGCCAAAGAAGAAGAGCTAGAAAAAATCAAGCAAGATGAAGAGAACATAGCCCATTGGATAAAAGAATTAGAAAAAGCATCTGTAAAAAAAGGAGAAGAAGAAGAGCTTAAAATAAGGCGCCTAGAACTAATGAATGCAGAAAAAATTATCGAAAAATTAAACACTGCATATTCAAATCTAAATGGTTCAATATCAGTTGTTGAGCAAATAACCAAAGCAAGAAATGCCATTTCTAAGGCTAATGAACTTGTAAATGGTAAATATTCTAATATAGAAGAAGTTTTAGAAAACTCTCTATACAGCCTAAATGATATAATTTCAGAAATAGAAAATAGTTCATCAGATATTTCGCTTAGTCAAAACGAAATAGACAACATAGAAACACGCTTATTTTTGCTAAAAGACTTAGCAAAAAAACATCATACAGAAATAGATTCTCTACCTGATAAATTAGAAGAATTAATAACAAACTTAAATAATATCCAATACAAAGAAGAGCATCTAGACGAGCTAAAAGATGAACTAAAAAAACTTAAACAAGAATATATACAAATTGCAACAGAATTAAATTTATCTCGTCAAACATCAGCCAATAAACTAGATAAAAATATAGCCAAAGAACTACCATCATTAAAAATGGAAAAAGCAAAATTTAAAACCAATATAATAGCTCAAGATGAAACAAATTGGGGAGAAAACGGTTGGGATAAAGTATGCTTTGAGGTATCAACAAACCCCAACACTCCATTCGGACCTCTCAACAAAATTGCCTCAGGGGGTGAGTTATCTCGCTTTATGCTAGCTCTAAAGGTGAATCTAATGCAAAATATTCACCAAGAAACACTAATCTTTGATGAAATAGATACAGGAATTGGTGGTGCAACAGCTGAAGCTGTTGGCGAGCGTCTTTCTCGCCTTTCAAAGTATGGTCAAATTTTTATAGTAACACACTCTCCGCAAGTTGCATCATTTGGCGATGACCATTTTAAAGTAGAAAAAATAACAAAAGATAATATAACAACCACACATCTAACAAAACTCGATGCAACTGGCAAAACAGAAGAAATAGCAAGAATGTTGGCAGGAGAAGTTATTACAAACGAAGCACGAGCTGCTGCAAAAGTCCTTATAAACAAAAATACTTCCGATACATTGTTTTAATAAATAATTTAATTTATTACAAATTTCTCTTTCTTCTTTTTAACCTAGATAATTTATAACTAACAACAGATGTATCTCTTCCTGTTTTTGCAAGCCTATCATACATGCGCTCAATTTCTTTTTCCAAATAAGCTGTTTCAATGTCATTATCAAGTGCAGATTTTTCATCATCATCGCCAAAAGCTCTTATAGCGCAAACATCTCTTACGATATCAACAATATCAAGTTTTGTTTCTTCTCGGCGTTTAATAAAGTAAGGCAATTCATAAACAAGCTGTCTTGCATTTGCATATACCTTATCTTTATCGTCATTACATTTTCCATACTTAGATTTTAATAACTCAAATGCAACCTCAAGCTCAAACTCATTATCCACAACAATAAACGGAACAGGGTCTGCAAAACCTTTAAGTGCCATAGATTTCAAATATTCAAGCAAGTGGTGAAAAAAGCCATTGATGTTGTATAAAATAAAAGGTTTCTTTTGTAACAAACCATCTTGCATTGCAACACAATCGTATGCTAATTCATCAAGGGTTCCAACTCCACCAGGGGCAAATACAACAAAGTCAGCATCTAAAAGTCGCTGTTTTCTTTCCTCAAGAGTCCTTGCAAAAATAACATCAATATGCTTAATCATTTCATCATTTGAATCATATAACTTAAAGTACTCTTCTGTTGTAATTCCAATAATAGGTAGGTTTTTATCAGGGCAATTATTTTTCTCATTCCATGCGTCCATAACCCCTTTTGCAACAGCTCCCATAATACCAGAATTAGATAAACCAAAGTCGAGTTTAAATCCCATCTTCACAATGGCTTTTCCAAGGTTATATGTTTCTTTTACATAAATAGGATTATTTCCAGCTCTAGAGCCACCAGCCACAAAAACACGAATACCATCTTTTTCGTTTTCTCTAATAAAATCAGATAGTAGGTTTTCTTGTGTTTTACAAACTTTCTTCTTAGCCATTATTTTAACTCCTCAATATCTCCTTGTGATTGTTTTCTGTAAAAGTCTTCAACAAATTCATCAAATCTGTCTTCGCTAAGCGCTTTTCTAATACCTTGCATTAACCTTTCATAATATCTAATATTGTGCCAACTTAATAGCATAACTGCCAAAATCTCATTACATTTTTGTAAGTGGTGAATATATGCTCTAGTATAATTTTTGCACAAAGGACAATCGCAAGCTTCTTCAATTGGTCTATAATCTTCTTTATGGCGTGCATTTCTAATATTTATTGGACCATATTCAGTAAATGCTTGAGCTGTTCTTCCAGAACGAGTAGGCATAACGCAGTCAAACATATCAACCCCTCTCATAACAGCTCCAACAATATCATCTGGCTTACCAACGCCCATCAAATATCTTGGTCTATCTTCAGGCAACATTGAAGGAGCATAATCAAGAACTTCAAACATCTTCTCTTGACCTTCGCCAACAGCAAGTCCTCCAATAGCATATCCATCGAAGCCAATTTTTGTTAATTCATCAGCAGATTCCTGCCTTAAATCTTCAAAAATACTACCTTGCTGTATGCCAAAAATACCATAACCATCTCTGTCAACAAAGGCTACTCTGCTTCTTTTCGCCCAGCGCATAGAGCGTTGCATAGATTTTTTTGCTTCATCATATGTAGCAGGATATGGAGTACACTCATCAAAACACATCGTTATATTTGAATCAAGTTTATGTTGAATCCCGATAGATTCTTCAGGAGATAAAAAATACTGCCTGCCATCAACATGAGATTTAAAGCTCACTCCATCTTCTGTTATTTTTCTAAGTCCTTTAAGACTCATAACCTGAAAACCACCAGAGTCAGTTAAAATAGGTTTGGGCCAATTCATAAATTTATGTAACCCTCCCATCTTTTCAACTAAATCAGCACCTGGACGGAGCATTAAGTGATATGTATTACCCAATAAAATTTCAGCGCCAGTTTCAGCCACAGATTCTGGCATCATAGCCTTAACTGTACCACAAGTTCCAACAGGCATAAAAGCAGGGGTATTAACCACGCCATGTTTTGTGTATAGTTTACCTAAACGAGTTTTATTATGTTTTTTTAATACTTCAAATTTTAATGCCATAATCTTATCCTTAGTTTTCTTTATAAATTTTACTCCAAAGTGGAACTTCGTTTCCAATACCTTGCTTTAGTTTGCGCGCTTCAATAAAAGCCATTTCCCCATTGTCAAACATAACTCTTACCCAATTATTGTCAGCTGTTTGCCCTGTAACTCTAACGGTTGTGCCTTTTTCAATCGTTTTATAAACATCAAAATCACCATCAGGACCATGTTTAGCGTCTGTTCTTGATGTAACATGATATAACCTAGATGTATCATGTATATCAATAGGTATATCAAAAATCTTAGCCACAGAAACATCACTAAACGATTTTCTGCCATCTCTAAAAACAATAACTTCTTTCACATTTATACTGTTTTTGCGAGAATATTCATTTTTTTGCAAAACACCAGCACCATACAACAACCCCAAACCAACAATCAAAGCAAGAGGATACATTAATTGAATAGTTTTGTATTTTTTCATATTCCATGTTGCAACAACATAAGAAGATGTCTCTTCAATTGTTTTTATATAACTATCAATACGTTTAATAGATTCTTTTGGTGCAATAGTTTTTGCCAAATGAGCCAATGTTAAAGCTTCTATGTTTCTACCAGCATTTAAATAAGCTATAGAGTTGTGAATAAACAGCACCAAATTATCTTTTTTATTATTAATTCTAGTGAAGTTTTGTACGAGTGCTTTGATATTTGCAAAAAAAGCAGTAATTCCCCAAAAACCCAACAACCAATTATGTCTTGTTATTTTGTTTACAACATTCAAAGCTTCGCGTTGGCTGCAATAATATATTTTATCAATTTTAGAATGGAGTATCCCCTTTCCTGTAACTTCAACAAGATGGAACGCTCTCATATTAACATCATCTCTACCATTTAAATTAACCAAAATTTTCATAGCATCAATGTTTGGAAAATTATTTTTATTATAAATAAGCGATAACAAATCATATTTAATTCTTGTCTGTGGAGTTTTTAACATATCATAAGCAAGAGATATTTTTTGAAAAACATCTACTGCTTTTGGGTCGCTATTATGGTCTGGGTGCCATTTTTTAGCCAATTGTTTATATTGAGCTTTAATTTCTTCATCAGACGCACTTTCAGATATTTCTAATGTTTTGTAATAATCAAGGCTATCAAATAAATATTTAGTTACCATATTATACTCCTTGGCTAAGTTTTGTTACAATATCTGATATATCTTGCGCCGCCTCAGACATAGGATATCTTGTTAAAAGTAGCTCTTTATTTCTAATAGTATCACGAATACGAGCATCTTGCCGAATGATACCTAATAGTTCAGGAAAATTCAAGCCGTTTCTTTCTACTGCCCTATTTAGTCTTTCATAAACTTTATAACCATCTTCAAACGAATTAACCTTATTTATAATAATTTTACATTCAACATCAAAACCTAAAGAGTTTATAAATTTTATTAAATCTAATGTTTTTATCAAATCAACACTTTCTTCAGAGCAAAGAATAATTACATTTTTTGCAATTTGAAGTAGGCTTAAATTATTATTGTTTATATCAGAGCCCAAATCAAGAAGTGTAAAATCATAATTTTTAGATAATATCTGCAAATCTTGGCTAAATAACTGGATTCTTCCAACTGGTTCGTTTAATAAAAATTTATTTCCAGGCTTTGCTATCAAAAAATTGAAATCTCTATTTTTATATGCAATAACAAGCTGATTTAGAGTCTTTTTACCCAATATGTAATCTTCCAAATAACAAGGATTTTGCAACATAATATACGAAGATATATTAGATAATCCACCATTCCCATCAACAGCTAAAACCTTATTTTGCCTCATATTAAGAGCTTGCGCCAAAGAAAGTGTGCACCAAGAGGTTCCAACTTGCTCGGCACCAGAAAGAAACACAGATATATTTTGCTTTTTCATCTGGTTTAAAAAAAGATTATTGTAAACAAACTCCATGTTATCAGACACGTCAAACCACTCTAAATAAATTTATAATGTTTTTCCAAAGATAAAGTATTTTTTAACATAATAACAGCTATACTTTAAATATCAAAGAATCTTTTCGTCTTGGGAGTAAATAAATGAGGTTTGTTATAGCGATATTTTTTGCATTATGCTTCTCTGCGCCAATAAAAGCAGAAGAGTTTTATGAACTTACATATAAAACTTTAAATGCAGAAAGTTATAAACAGCCAGTTTATTCATCATTCTTAACAAAAGAGCATTATTCAGATCAATTTGTTATAACTCTTTATGCTGATCCAGATAATTTTCCTTTATCATCTAAAAATCAAGGTTCTGTTTTTTATAAAATTTTGAGCGATTTATTTTATGATGAACATGTAGGTATATGGTTTTATTATGCTAATAAAGGAAATTATGAGAAAGAAGTAAATGATTATGAAAAAATATTAGGAGAAAACGAAAAAACAAGATTGGGTATAGCTGGAATATTTGCAGTTCCATACGAGCATGTAAAATATTCTAGAAACGAATTTTTATATCCCTCCATTTTTGAAAACAATATTCATTTAATTACATCAAAAGATAAAAAAATAAATGCTACCACAAAAGAAGATTTGAGACAATACAAAGGAGTTTATGCCAAAGAAGATAAACTCGGAAGTCAAGCAGAAAAAGACTTTAAAAGATTAAACATCGCACCTAAAAACACTTTTGATGAGGCTTTTGAAGCTTTATTAACAGGTCAAGCAGACTTTATGGTTGGAAGTTACTATCGTTGTCAAATAGAGTTATACAAAAGAGGTTTAAGAGAATATGTGAATTATAGCGAAAATGCTGTTTGGAAGATATCTTTATTTCTAAAAATGCTTCCCATAGTTCTTAATCACAACAGAATAAAAGCGATAAAAAAATACTTGAAAACTCCAGAATATAAAAAGAAAAGGGATGAGGCATTAAACGAAATCTTAGAATATTACAAAGAAAATACAAAAGGAGTAATCCCTCCAACATATACTAATACAATTAAATTAGAACAAACAGTTGAAAATTAAAAACATTATGTGTAGCATACAATAAACAGGAGTATAAAATGGTTCTTTTAATTCATCATACAACATCGCCCCAATCTCGCAAAATGAGATTAATAATGGCTGAAAAAAAGATGCTTTTTGTTCTAAAAGAAGAAGAACCATGGAATTTATCTCAAAAAGTTAAAGAATTTAATCCGGCAGAAGATTTACCCGTGCTTGTGTTTGATGGCACAGTTATTTCAGGCAATTACGCTATAACAGAATATTTAGAAGAAAGTAACCCTCAATACAAATTGCTTCCAGAAGACTCAAAGCAAAGAGCAGAGGTTAGAAGAATAGTTGATTGGTTTGATACTAAATTTTATAATGAGGTTTACAAATATATTGTAACAGAAAAAATAATAAAAAGATTTCATTTAAAACAACCACCCAACTCAAAAATTCTAAAAGCAGGGCTAAATAATTTAAAATACCATATGGAATATATTGACTATTTGGCAGATTGTAATAACTATCTAGCCGGAAATGAGTTAACGCTAGCAGATATTACCGCTGCGGCCCATCTTTCTGTTATAGACTATCTTGGGGACATCTCTTGGGATGAATACAAAAATGCAAAACTTTGGTTTTCAAAAATAAAATCTCGTCCAAGTTTTAGAGATATCTTAAAAGATAACATAAGGGGAATACCTCCTTCAGCTCACTACACTAATTTGGATTTTTAATATGAAAAAGATTTGTTTATTCTTACTTTTAATGATGCAATGCTCCTGTTCTAGCACTAAGGGGCAGGTGGTTTTTCATTGGGATAGATATAATACAGGCGGTATAAAGTTTGCCAGAGATCACTCAGAGTGTATGAGGCAAGCTGAGGCTCTGAGGTTAATGCCCAATTTTAGGAGTTGGTTTTATACAGAGGAGCAACGATACAATATTGTTGTAAAATGGCACAAAGAACATGGTATTTGGGCTAGTTTTGTTCCATATCCAGGGGCGATGCCTATATTGGTTAATTCAGTTCGTGATGATACAGATGCAAGTCCTCGAAAGTATCAAAAGTGTATGCTAAAGAGGGGGTATGTTGAAAGAACAACAGATATTCCAGAGGCAAGCAACTTATTTGTTTATAAGCCTCAAAGTGTTAACCAAGATGCACCACTCGATAATACATATCCTTAATTTTTAATACTATAACCTCCTCCGATACTTTTATAAAAGGAGGTTATATTTTGTAATATTTGAGCATTATTTTCAATAAGATTGTTTTCAGCATCTAAGAGGTTTTGCTCTGCTCTTGCAAGTTCGACAAATTCAAGAAGTCCGTTCTCATACTTTACGCGTGTTAGGTCTAAGATCTGTTTCATCTTATCCTTAGCTTTTCTAAGGTGATTGTTTGTTTTGTATGTTTCTTCAATAAAAGTAATATTGTCTTTTATTTCCATAATTGCAGTTAGCATTGTTTCATTATAATTTAAGAGATATTCTTCTTTTATGCTTTTTTGTAATTCAATGTTATTAGTTAGCATTCCCCAGTGCCAAATAGGGATAGTAATGTTAGGGGTGTAACCATATATTTGTTTATTTTGATAAAATAATTTTCTAGCACTATTAGATATAAATCCAAAGGATGCTCCAATATCAAGTGTTGGGTATAGGTCAGTTATCGCCTGATTTACCACAGCGTTTTGTGTTTTAACAGATTGCTCTGCAATTCTAATATCAGCTCTGTTTCTAATAGCGCTTAAAGGTATTTTATATAATTTATTTACACTGTATTTAAATGCGTTAGATGTGATGTTTCTTTTGTATTTATCTAAATTTATAGAGGTGTTACTTGGGAGTTCTCCTAATAATACATATATTGCATTTTTATACCTTTCGATATCTTCTTTTATTTGTGGAATTGTAGATTTTGTATTTTCAACAGAAAAAATCGCTTGATTAAGCGCTAAATCATCAGTAATTCCTGCATCAAATTTATCTTTAACTGTTTGCAGTGTTTCCTCCTGAAGTTTTAAGTTTTTTCTAGCAATTTTAAGCTTCTCTTGTGCTAATCTTAAGTTTATATAGTTTTTAATTATTTCTGAATTTATAGATAGTTTTGTATCGTTAATGCTATATTCAGCCTGTTTCATTATTTCATAGTATTGATCAGATATATATTTGCCTTTTCCCCAAATATCAATTTCCCATGAAACATCAAACCCAACCTGAAAGTTATTTATGTTATTAAGAGAGTATGTGCTGTTATTGTTTTTTTTATAATTGTACTCCTCCACTCCATTAATTAAAGGATACATCTCTTTAGAATAGATGTTTAATTGGTGTCTTGATTGTTGTAATCTTTTTATCGCTTGAGAAATGTCTATATTCGAGTTTTCTGCTTTTTGAATCAGTGTATTTAAATCGCTGTCTTTAAAAATTGTATACCAGTCAGAAGATATTATTTCTGGTGGGGTGCTTAGCTTTAGCGTGCCTTTTATTTCCCCGTCTGAGGCAAATTCTTTATGTTCATATTTATCTCCAACGCTACAAGCAGATAATATAAATATTGTAATAAATAAAATATTACGCATTTTTATCCTCCTTGATGCTTAATTTGGGTGTAAAGAACTCTGTTATATGTTCAAATAATGCGAATAATGTAGGTATGAATATAATACCAATTAATGTTGCAACAATCATTCCAAAAAATACTGTTACGCCAATAGATATTTGAGAGTTCGCTCCTGGCCCTTTTGCTATAATCATTGGGAATACCCCTAAAATAAAAGTCATTGCAGTCATAAGCACAGCTCTAAATCTTTCTCCAGCTCCTAGTTTTGAAGCTTCAATAATACTATAACCTTTCTCTCTGTATTCTTTTGTAAATTCAACAATTAAAATAGCGTTTTTTGCTGCAAGGCCAATTAACAATACGATGCCAAGTTGCGCGTATATGCTTAATGGTAAATTAAAAAGGTGCAATCCAATAAAGCCCCCTAGAATTGCAAAAATAGTAGAAAACATAACCGAAAAAGCAAGCATCCAACTTTCATATTGAGCCACTAAAAATAAATAGCAAAAAATAATCGCTAAAAATACTAAAAAAACAATAAGTCCTCTAGTTTTATATTCCTGCAATGACAATCCTGTCCAATTAAAGCTATATCCCTTAGGTAAAACTTTTTGAGCAGCATTTTCTAAAGTCTGCATTGCTTGACCACTACTAATGTCTGTTTTAGCTTGTGCAGTAATTGGCGCAGCCGTATATAAATTATACCTGTATATAATTTTGGGTGATATTTTGGTTGAAATATCAGCAAAACTATCAACTTTTATAAGATTATTGTTATTTGATTTTACATATAAGTTTTTAATGCTGTTTTTATCTTTGCGATATCTGAAATCAGCTTGCAAAATTACTCTATTTATCTGCCCACTCAAAGTTATGTTATTAATATATGTGGCGCCTAAGTTTGTTTGCAGGGTGCTAAACATATTAGCAACAGGAATATTATAAGACTGTAATTTTGTTCTATCAATATCTAAAAATAAATGTGGTGTATCAGCCCTGAAAGTACTAAATGCATACTCAATATCTCTAGATTTATTTATCTCTAAAAGATATTCATTTAATACATCGGCAAGCTCTTTTGGTGTTTTGTTAGTGTCAGTTGCAATCAATTCAAGAGCAAGGCCATTACTTTGCCCAATTCCTGGGATGGGTGGTGGTGCAAAAAAGTTTATATCAGCGTTTTTAAATCCAATATACTCTCTTCGCAACTCTTGAGAAATAGCCTCTAATGATAATTCTTTTGATTTTCTTAAGTCCCAATCTTTTAGTCCAATAACAGCAAGGGCAACGTTTTCACCGCTTCCTCCAAGAATGCTATATCCTCCAACAGTAATAACATAATCCACTCCTTCTTTTTTTAAGATGTTGCTACTCATGTCTTTCAGAATTTTATTTGTTTGGTTTATACTTGCTGTTGTGTCTAGCTGAACATTTGCAAAAATAATTCCTTGGTCTTCTTCTGGAATAAAAGATGAAGCAGTGTATTTAAAGTAAAGTAGTATTGCAATAATAGTGCACAATATAACAATTACAGATAACCATAAATATCTTACAAAAAATGCGACAATCTGAATATAAATATTTTTGCAAAATTCTAGTCCTTTATTAAACCAATTAAAAAAGATAAAATCACTATCATTCTTTTCGTTTTTCAAAAAAATAGAACAAAGAGCAGGGCTTAAAGTTAGTGCGTTAAATGCAGAAAAAATAACGGCCGTTCCAATTGCAACAGCAAATTGTTGATATATTTTACCTGTTATGCCAGCCATTAAGCCAACAGGAACAAATATTGCCAGTAACACAAAAGTTGTCGCAACAACGGCTGATCCTATTTGTTTCATCGCCTCAATTGACGCCTCAAGAGAGCCAATCTTTTTATTTGACATTAAATATTGCACTCTTTCAACCACGATAATAGCGTCATCAACCACAAGTCCTATAACAAGAATCATTGCAAATAATGTTAAAATATTTATATCAAACCCCAATAGATAAATAACAATAAATGTTGCAATAAGAGATACTGGAATAGTAATTAAAGGAATAAGAGTAGTTTTAACCTTCTGCAAAAATAAATAAGTTACAAGTACTACTAATAAAAAAGTAATAAACAGTGTTTCAATAATCGCCTCAATAGAAGCTCTAACGTAGCTAGTTGAATCGTAAGTAACTTTAATTTCCATATCTTGAGGAAACGTTTTAGAAAGTTCTTTTAATTCTTCCCTAATCGCGTTCATTGTCTCAAGTGCATTTGTGTTTGGTGTTTGGTTTAATGCAATAACAACTGCTGGGGCGTTATCAAATTTTGAAACTAAATTATACGAATCTTGTCCAAGCTCTATTTTTGCCACATCTTTAAGAAATACTGTTGCCCCATTTTGAGAGGTTGCCACCACAATATTAGAAAAATCCTCAACACTATTTAGCAATCCTTTAGCAGTAAGGCTAAGCACAATATTACTATTAATATCGCTCGGTGCAGAGCCAACGCTACCCACAGCAGCTTGTATGTTTTGATTCTTTACAGCCTCAATAATGTCTGCACTATTTAACCCCATAGCTGAAATTTTATTTACATCAAGCCAAATTCTCATGCTATATTTAGGACCAAATATTTGTACTCCACCCACCCCATAAATGCGAGATAAGGGGTTTTTAATATTCGTATATGCAAAGTTGCTTAAAAACAAATCAGAATAAGTGTTATTTGGAGAACGTAAAACAATCATTCCAAGCATGTCGGAGTTTTCGGAAGAAATGTCGATTCCCTCCTTTGTAACTTCTTCCGGAAGCTCGCTATTAACCTGTTGTAGCCTATTTTGCACTTTAACCTGTGCAATATCAGGGTTTGTTCCAACGTCAAAGGTGACTGTTAGGTTATACGAACCATTATCATCAGATGTAGAAGACATATAAATCATATCCTCGACCCCATTCATTTGGTTCTCAATAGGTATTGCAACTGTTTCGGTTAAAACTTCTGCATTTGCTCCTAAATATGTTGTCTTAACATTAACTTGCGGTGGTGTTATGTTTGGGAATTGCGATACTGGTAAAACTTTTATTGCAAGCAATCCTAAAATTATCAAAACAATAGAGATAACTATAGCAAAGCGAGGACGATTTATGAAAAATTCTGAAAACATTCTATCCCCCTTTTTTTACTTTAATATGTTAAAATGAATGTTCTTTTTATTGAGTGTTTCTTGGGTGCTATCTACAATAATCAAATCCTCAGGTTGGAAGCTGTTTTCAATAATATAAGCATTCTCTTGTTCAGATAATATTGTGATTGGTTCAGTAATTATTTTATTGTTTCTAGCAATCTTTATAAAATTGCCATTTTCTCTCATTTCAACAATATCCTTGCTTACACTAATAGCGTTATTTATTTTTTTATATATATCAACCATTACAAAAGCATTGGGAAGTAATTTTTTTTTATCATTTTTAAAGTCAACAAAAACAGCCAAAGAGTTTGTGTCTTTATTTATTTGATTGTCAATATATTTGTATTCTCCATTATGTTCAAAATTTTCACCATTAGCTATCGTAAGTTTTATTACACTGTCTTTAAATGGTGAGTCGCTGTATTTAAAAGCATTTAAATACTCAATATCTGTAATTGAAAACACAACTCTAATAGGGTCAATTTGTACAATACTTAATAGCACGGCACCTTCTGGTGAAACAAAATTCCCTTTCGTTAAATTAAAGTTTCCAACCACCCCATCAATCGGCGCATTAATTGTAGTATATCCATAATTGACTTCAGCTAACATTTTATTAGCCTCCATGTTTGCAAGTGATGCTTTTGCCTGCAAAAAGTTGTTTTTTGCGTTATCAATTTCAATTTGAGAAAAGGCTTTCTCCCCAGATTTTTTCACTCTTTCATAATAATTGCTATTATATTCAAATACAGCCAAAGCTTGCGCTACCGAAGCTTTTGCGGCTTCAAGTTTAGCAATATATTCATCTTTATTGAGTGTAAAAAGGAGCTCGCCTTGTTTAACAAAGCTTCCTTCTTTTACATTTATATTATCCAAATATCCACTTATAAATGGCACAATATTTGCTTGATTTATAGCAATTGTATGTCCAACATATGAGCGTTTAATCGTAAAAATGTCAGGTTTTATAGGTATAGCATTCAATGTTATACCTTCATCAATAGGTACATGCCTGATTTCTTTCGGATTGACTTTGTAAAAAACAAAATATCCAAGCCCAAAAGAAATCAGACACATAACAATAAGTATTAAGACATAAGTTTTGCGCACACCATCACTTTTTATCATCAACCATACCTCTTTATATCATCTTTTTAATTCCCAAAATAGATAATCAGAGTTGGTTATTTTTCAAGGTTATTGCATAAGTTCTATTGCCTTTGTAATCTTTTTTATAGAATTAAGTTCTATTTGGCGCACTCTTTCCTTAGATATGTTATATGTTTTACTTAAATCATCTAAGGTAATAGCCCTATCAAAAAGACGTCGTTTAAATAAAATATCTTTTTCTCTTTTATTAAGAACATATAGTGCTTTATTAAACATTTGTTTTCTATACCTAACGGTTTCAGCGTGGGCAAGACTTTCCTCCTGGTTTGGTTTGTTGTCAGAAATAAAGTCCATCCACTCTGTCGCTCCATCGCTATCACTATCAATAATCGAGTTTAGAGAGCCATCATGCGCCTTTAACCTCATATTCATATCCATAACATCTTGCACGCTAACGTCTAAAGATTGAGCAATATTATGTAATATATGCTGAGAGAGCTCTCTATCATCAATCAAATTAAGCTTATTTTTTATTTTTCTTAAATTAAAAAACAATTTTTTTTGTGCCGCTGTAGTTCCAAGTTTAACAAGCGACCAAGAATTGAGAATATATTTCTGCACAGATGCCTTAATCCACCACAATGCGTATGTAGAAAATCTGAAACCTTTTTCTGGCTCAAATTTATCAATCGCATACATCAGTCCAATATTTCCTTCAGAAATCATCTCTCCAACAGGAAGTCCATATCCTTTATATTTAGACACCACCTTAACCACAAGTCTTAGGTGTGAAGTAATAAGTCTGTATGCAATATTTTTGTCTTTTGTATTTTGATATTCAAGAGCTAGCTCATACTCTTCTTCGGGTGTTAAAATTGGATATTTTTTAATAGATTGGAGGTATCTAGATAAATTTTCCTCCGGTGAAAAGTCAAGTCCATTTAGAATAAGTTGCTGTTTCATTATCTTTCTCCTAAAAGTTGACTTAAAGGAGTGTATCTATAATTTTTTTTTCCACAATCTAGACAATAGTTCTATTGTTTTTAATAAAAAATTAAGAAAAACAGTGGCTTATTAGGTATAAAAGCTATATTTTAAGTGTTTCCAAAAGCCCCTTCATATCATCAGGAAAGTCAGCCTTAAAAGATAAAAATTTCTTTGTTCTTGGGTGGATAAAACCTAAAGAATAAGCATGTAGAGCTTGTCTTGGAAATTTATTTACATACGCTTTTTTGTCGTTGGGCAAACAAATACTACTTTTCTTTGGTTTTTCATAAACATCGTCACCAATTAAATGACACCCAATGCTAGAAAGATGCACTCTAATCTGATGAGTACGCCCTGTTTCTAAGTTACATTTTACTAAAGATGCAACATTTTTAAAGTTTTCAATTACTTCATAATGTGTTATAGCTGTTTTCCCACCAATTTTAACAAGCGCCATTTTCTTTCTATCAAAAGAACTTCTAGCAATATTTCCCTCTATTGTCCCACTTAAAGGGTTTGGCACTCCATAAACAATAGCATAATATGTTCTCTCAATAGAGTGTTCAAAAAATTGCTCAGCCAAACCTTTATGTGCAAAATCATTTTTAGCAACAACAATTACACCACTAGTATTTCTATCAATTCTGTGCACAATTCCAGGTCTTGCAACCCCGCCAATACCAGACAGAGAATCCTTACACCAAAACAAAATAGCATTAACTAGCGTGTCTCTTGTAACTCCTGCAGCAGGGTGTACAGTCATTCCAGCTGGTTTATTTACAACAATTAAATCTTCATCTTCGTATAAAATATCAAGTTTAATATCTTGAGCAACAGGTACAGCGCTCTCTGGTTCTGGTAAAATTATCTGATATATATCGTTTAAACGAGTTTTGAAATTTTTATCAGCAATAATCTCGTCATCAATGAAAACGCTTCCTTTTTCAATAAGTTTTTGCGCCATAGAGCGTGATATATCACTAAATTCACTTGCAATAAATTTATCAATTCTAGTCCCGTTATTGTCTTCATCTACTGGGTTTGTATATAAAATATTATTATTTTCGTCACTCATAGCATCACTTATTAAACATATTTTCACTAATTAAGTGATAAGCTACAAAAAACTAATGTTAAAATCAAGTTTTTTTATACCAAGAAAACTTTATAATACTAAAAATATAGGAGCATTCTAAATGTCTGATGATTTGCTAGACGAGTTTATTTCAGAGGAAAATACACAAACAACAAGTGAACAATCACAAAATCAAGCATCACAGGAATCAATTAAATCTATAGAAGAAACACTAGAAGATGAATTTACACGTTTGCTAAAAGAATTTATCACAGAGAGCGAACAAAAAGAAGAAGAGAGAAAAGCAAAATATGCTCCTCGCCCTGATACTTCCAAACCAGTACCAACGCCACAAAAAAATATAGACAGTTTTTTTAATCAAAGTGAAGTATCATCTAGTGTTAATTTAGATGCTTTTATTGGTAAAGAAGATTCTGCAAATAGTGGGTTAGATAGCTTTTTAATGCCCGAAGAACCTAAAACAACAGGTTTAGATAGCTTTTTAACGCCTGAAGAACCTAAAGCAACAGGTTTAGATAGCTTTTTGACGCCTGAAGAACCTAAAGCAACAGGTTTAGATAGCTTTTTAACACCCGAAGAACCTAAAGCAACAGGTTTAGATGGTTTTATAACTCCCCAAGCAGATAGTGCTCATCAAAAAGATGGAAAAGGGATGTTTAAAGGTGTTCCTCCTGTTCATACCGAAAAGTTAAGTGAAACACAAATAAAATTAAAACAAGAAGAATTAGAGCTTTCTCGCGCAATAACAAACTTTCAAGATGGAATAAAAGCTATTTCGAAAAAGAAAAATTTACAAGCGCCTGAAACGGATTATAACGAAAATATGTTATATCCAAACTACAAACCAAGTGTTGGTAAAAAAATTGCTAATCATTTACTAGCATGTTGGGATATTCTCAATAAGTATGATCCTGAAAACATGCAAAGATTGCCCAAAAATGCAAACGACGAGCAGTTTTTGGTTTTTGCAGAATCATTAAAAGATACAGATATGCAGCTCGTTATAATATCTTATGTTGAAATTCTTATCAATTTAGAAATTTGTGAAGTGAAATATGAACAAAAGAAAGAAATTATAACCAAAAACCGTATTAAAAAAGAGCTTTATGAAGAGTATATGCGCCTTCAAGAAAGAAAAAATTTATTTATAAAAAAATTAAAAGAACAAAACTTCCCCATAGATGTTGATAAACTTATGAATAACTATTTTAGGGCAGCTCAAAAAGACACCAAAGGTGCTTTTAATGCCTTAACAAAAAATCCGGCAATGTTTGCCCCAATACAGTTTGAAAAAATAAAACCACGCTTCTTTGGTTTGATTAAAGTAACTCCTGAGGATGGCATAAAAATGAATCAAAAAATAGGCGAATTTATTAAAAAATTGAAAGTTTAAATTTATATAGACAAATGCTCGATTCTATGCTAAAATAAACAATATTAAAAGGAATACGGAGGCTAAAATGACAGAAAACGAAAATAATACACCATTTGAAGATGACGTAAACCAAGGTCGAAGTGACTTAGAGGGTTATATAAATGGTGATAGAGATATTGAGGATATAATTGGTGGGAACGGAACTCCAACCCCTCAAGGAAATCCAACTCCTCAAGGTGCTCCAACCCCTCAAGGAAATCCAACTCCTCAAGGTGCTCCAACTCCTCAAGGAAATCCAACCCCTCAAGGAAATCCAACTCCTCAAGGTACTCCAACTCCTCAAGGTACTCCAACTCCTCAAGGTGCTCCAACTCCTCAAGGTACTCGAACTCCTCAAGATGCTCCAACTCCTGGTATTTCAAGTGCTTATATTAAGAATGCTCCAAGAGATATTTATGGCAATGTGAAATTGCCTGAAAACAATTCAAAACACGAAGATACAGGCGCCCAAAAAAGAGAGAATAAACCACTCGATTTAAAAGGTGAAACTCCTATGGAAGTTTCTTTTGATATTTTTAAGAAGATACTTAATGGTGCCGTAGATTGGACAGTTGATAAAATTCTAGATGCATTTGATTATCTCGTACTTCCTAAAGGGGGAAAACCCAATAAAAATATAACAAATATGTATGCTCTAGGCTTAGCTTCAAGAAATGCAAATGATGAAGAGGGAATAAAAAAGGGTGCAGTATCTTTAGCTGGATATAAAGAATTTTTAGATAATCTAGAAAACGATAAAAACTCTCGTCCCGTAAAGTGGAATATCCTAAAAACAGAGCCTTCGTTTTTTAAAGAAATAAGTGAGATTTATAAAAAAGATCCATCTGCTCGTACAAAAGATGAAAATATAATGATGCATCTTCTTCAAAATGCACCAGTAGAAGAGTTTATTGAGCAAGAAAGGCATATAAGAGGGTTTGCTATCGATGCCGCTACATGTGATCTAGGTATTCAAAAAGAAAGAGGCGATATCCTTTGTGAAGGTAGCGGTGATGTAATGAAGGCTTTAGAAAAAGCTGTAAAAGATAACGATAGATCAACAGCGCTTTTGTGGGTTCAATATTTAACACAAAACATTGCTCAAGATGGTGACTTACTTAATGGAGCAAAGCTAGATTTAATGCATTTAAAAGATGCACTAGACAGAGGCGCTTCAACAAAAGAAACATCTAAACTATTTGAAAATCTGGTTAAAACACAAAATGATTTAAAAGAAAACCCAGATATGTGGACGGAGAGGCTCCATAGACGCTCCAAAGAATATCAAGATAAAATAAGAAATAGAATTATTGGTATAAAAACCCAAGATAAACATACAGTGTCAAAAGAATTCACAGATGAGCTACATGAATTAGGAGCGATGTTTGGTCAACACACATCACTAACACCAGATCAAAAAAAGGCTGAAACAAGCAGACTTATTACAGAGATGACAGCACATCTTGATGATACAAAACCTGGGCATCAAGCATTAAGGCAAAAACTAACAGAATTAGGAGTAGCTATAAGTGGTATAGATGTTACAGCACAAGGCGCAGAGGCGATAATAAATAATGTAGCTAACGGATTTATTAAAGAAATTGACGTAATTCATAAAGAAAATGACCCTAAAGAAATAGATACTAATGCTTTTCTAACAGAATTAGTAAAATCATGTGTGAAAGCAAAAGAGACAAGAGATATTTGTGCCGGAAAATTAGGCGTTATTCATAAAACAGATAAAATTAAAGCAATGAATGAGGCTCTTACGGAAATGAGAGGCGTTATTGAGGGAACACAATCATCACCACAACCTCAAAACACAAGAAATGCAGATACATTTATTTATGATATTATAAACGCACAAACAAGGTAGGCAAATAATGAAGAAAATATTTAAGTTCATTAAGTTTTTACTTATTTCTATTGTTGTTTTTTATGTTTATGCTATAATCGCGCGACTTTTGTTTAAAATGATTTGGAACTTTGGATTATTTAATCCAGAATCATATGCAAAATTGTATAACTTTTGGGAAAAAGGTGGTGTATTTAAAGAGTTTAAAGATTTAAGCCTAGCAGTTTGTCTTATTGTATTGCCTATATTATGGTTCATTACAAGTTATAAATTGTATAAAAAGGGCTTTTGGAAAACAATTTTGTCACCATTTTTTAAACTATATAAAAAATTCACTCGCCCAAAAAAATTAGATGTAGAACATGTTTCTATAAAAAATTTAGGCTCTAAAAGTAGAAGTTTAGATGAAATCATCGCAGATAAAATGAAAGAAAAGGGAGAAAAAGTATCACAACAATATACAACTATTGATATTAGACAGCAGGTGTCTGCAAAAGTAGAAGAAAATAAAATTCAATAAGTACTTGTTAACTAATTTAGTTATAATATAGTAAAAACAAAATAAACTGGAGATTTACTTGAGAGCACTAGGAACAATAATAAAAGCATTAATAATATGTTGTTTATGGAGTATAATCTTCATAGATGGCATAAGAGTTCTTTTGCTCGTAAATTGGCATTTTGATATTTTTTTAAGAGAACACTGGTCTCTATTAAGAGCAAAATGGAATAGTGGAGCATCAATATCCACATCAGAAATAGGCTTTTTTATAATAGTTATAAGCTCAATTCCACTATGGTTTTCAGGCTTTGTTGGTTTGTGCCTTATCAAATGGAAGATGTTATTTAAAAATGCTATCTTTGGACCTTTATATTTATACAGAAAAGTAAAATTAAAAACTAGAGCACCTGTTGTTATAAAAAAACAACCAATAGCACAACAAGCTCCACAACAACAAGAAGAAGTAGCTATTAAGAAGACCCCAATCATTAAAAAAGCAGTAAAACGCCCAATACTGCCATCAGAAAAGTTAGCGCAATTAAACGCAAATAATAATGTTGCAAAACAAACTCCTTCTATGAGTAGTCCAACTTCTTCATATTCACCAGCATCAAAGAAAGATGCAGAACAACAAAATCCACTTGATCATGCATTGTTTAATTTCGATGACGATGATTTTGACTTAGATTTTGATTTAGATAAAAAAGAAGAACCTAAAAAATCTAAAGAAGATAGCATTCCAACAGCTCTTGTTGTTGATGAACCAAAACAAAAAACAGAATCTAAGCAAACAGAAAAAACAAACAAACCTACAGAAAAACCTAAAAAAGAACCTCAAATAAGACAGCATCCACAAGATACTCAATCAAAAGAATCTCATACCCCTGTGATGGATGTATTAACACAAAAAGGCTATGATGTAATTCCATCTATTATTATCAAAAATACAACAATAGATTACATGGCAGTATCTAAGAATCAAATTTTACTATGCTTAGTTGATAGAGAGCCAGGTGATTGGCTTGCTGATGAAGAAAAGTTCAATGACGAAGAGCCATTATGGTTCTCAGAGAGTTCACACAGAATATCTCCAGTTCGTAAATTAGATATAGCTAGTGATATATTAAAAACAAAACTAGCAGTAACAGATTTCAAATTTGATGTTGTATCATATGTTGTAATTCAATCAGGCAATATCATAAATGCAGAAGATATGTTTGATATATGGAGTTCTATGAAGATAAATGTTACTAGAATTAATAGAGGTAGTCCAAAAGAAATACGTTTATTCTCTAAATCAATAGAGCCTTGTGAGGCAAAAACAGATAAAGACACAATAGAGAAACTAAAGAAATTAATTTATAGCATGGCATAGGAGTAAAAAATGGCAAAAGAAAGGGGTAAAGAATGGGAAGAGTATGATAACGCCGTCAGGTGGATGACACTTACTTTTCTTATATCTATACTTGTATTTATTATATTTATTTATTTATCTCAACCTTTAGCTTTTTTGGTTCAAAGTGGTATTTCTAAAAAGAGTATAGCTGTTGTTACAAAATTCATTCAAAAAACGCTGGTAGACCCAGGTTTCTTATTTAACAGATATGTTAGATGGTTTAAGCAAGTATTTCAGTATCGTGGCGAGTTTAAAATCAGCTTATGGATTCCTATTTTGCCATTTATTTTACTACCTGCAACATTAATATATGGTGCAATTAAGTGTCCATACAGATTCCAATCAAACGTACATGGTTCAGCACACATTGCAACTCTAAGAGATATAGAGAGTATGCCACTTCTTGGTTTTGATGGTTTCTGCATGGTTGTAGGTAAATTCCAAGGCAGACTCTTAAAATTAAAAGAAACATTGTCAACACTATGTTGTGCTCCTCCAGGTACAGGTAAAACAGCCGGTGTTGTGATTCCGACAATTTTCAATTCAGAAGGTTTAAGTATTATTGTTAACGACCCTAAACCTGAGTTATGCTATTCAACCACAGGTGCAAGAGAAAAAGTCGGTCCTGTATTTGTTATTAACTGGGGTAAAGAAGATGACCCGACCACTGGTGAGTATTATCCAAGCTGGAATCCACTTTCTCCAGGAACAATTCCAGAAGTAGGACCAGCACGCGACTTATATGTTGACTCAATGTGCAACACATTAGTAGAAGATCCTAAAGGTGGTGGAGATGCTTATTGGTCACAAGCCGGACGAGGCGCTCTCTGTGGTTTAATTCACTTTGTGGTGTCAAAATGTGAAAAAGCGCTAGCAAATGAACGCTTAACTCAAAAAATATACGAAGGAACCCTAACAGAAGAAGACAAGCAAGAGCTACAAATGCATTATGAAGATATGCAAAATGGTAGTTTTAAAACTAATGCAGCTCGTGCATTACAAGATTTACAAAATGGCACATTAAATCACGAGAATTATCTTCCAATTGGTACATGGCGTTCATTCCCAGAGCGCTGGATAAATCATGAAGCATGTCTAGCCATGATTCTTGACTGGATTACCACTTCACAAATTGAACAAAGTAATGAAATTAAGCGTCGTCAAGAAGAAGGTGACCAAATGGCAGCCTATGCAGACCTTATGGGTGAGTTATTGGACGATGCAACAAACGAAGCAAATGACTATGGCTACTCAAGACGTTGTATTACAGAGCTTAGTGGTTTGCGTGCAAAACCAGATAAAGAGCGTGGTTCTGTGTTATCAATGGCTTTCAATGGTATTCGTATCTTTAAAAACTCAGCCGTTGTTTCAAGAACAAGTTTCTCAGATATTAGATTTAAAGATTTGCGTGGTATGAAAGACCCAATAACTGGCGAATGGAAGCCAATTTCCGTGTATCTGTCAGTAAACCAAACTGACGCTCAATCATTAAACCCAATTAGTGCTGTGTTTGTAGACTTAATGAGTGCTTACTTAATTTCAAACCCACCAAACTTTGTAAACCCAACAGATGGTAAAATGGGACCATTCCCAACACTATTCGTGCTCGACGAGTTTCCACAAATGCCAAAACTAAAAGCAGTTATTGATGGACCAGCCGTAGGTCGTGGTCAAAAAGTATCATACCTTCTCATCGGACAAGACTTAGGACAAATTTCCGGCAAATATGGTAAAGATGACCTTGAAACAGTTATTTCAACCACAGCCTGCAAAGTAATCTTATCACAAAACAACGAGCAAACAGCCGAGCGTTTTTCAAAAATGATTGGTAACAAAACCGTACAAACCACATCATTTTCTAAAAACGAGGGTAGCTTAAATAAAGACTTTAACCCATTTGCTAAAAACGTAACATACTCACTTCAAGGTGTGTCTGCAATTAGCTCTAATGAGTTATTGAGTTTACCAATGTTAAAACAAGTTGTTTTAATGCAAGGTTCAATTGATACTCCAATTTTAGCAGATGCTCCGCGTTATTACCTTGATAAGCGTATGCTTGCACTAGCCAAATTACCACATTCACCATGGGTGCCAGATTGGATTGTTGCACAACGTGCAACAGAGAATGAGGATATTTTATCTAAACTTGGCGTAGATTACGATCCAAATGCAGAGGAAATGGATTTTGAAATTGATGAAGCATAAAAAAATATCAATTCCAGAAATAAATAAGTTCTCGCTTTTAGGAGCCTTAAAAAGCAGTACAAAGTTTGTACTGCTTTATTGGCAAACAGCTTTATTTTGGAGCATACTAAATCTAATTCTACTATTTGTACTAAAGAGCATTCCAGGAGGGTGGACAAACTCTTTAAGCATATTATGGTTAGTTTCATATTATATATATTGGAATATGTTTTTTAGATATATTCTCCAACATCAACCATATTTTTCTCTAATTCGTATTTTTAACGGACTAGTCCCTGTAAGTAAAATAATGTTCATAAATATTGGTATATATGTTATGCTAATTATCATTCCATATATTCCATTATTAATGGGTTTCAGGGATAAATATCTTGAGTTTTTTGAAGCTTATATGGATATTTTAGAACTAAATAATAGCTTATACATCAAAGCGATGTTTTATATTTTGATGTTATTAGTTTCTCCATATACCATAATGCGTCCATATCTTGCATTTATATCTTCAATAGTTGGCAAAAGTCGTTCAATTATGGATGCATACAAAAAGACCAAAGGACACTACTGGCGTTTTGTGGGTTGCGCTACGATAATGAGCTCTGCTTTTGCATTATCAACATATATAAACACAGTGCATCATGTTGATATAACAATTTATCTGATGGCATTTCTTTTAACATATTTCAATATTATTTTTATAAATATGTATAAATATTTTTACAAAAGAAAAACCAAAGCTAAATTGTCATCTCATTAAATTCATCTTCAGATATGACTTTAACTCCAAGCTCAACAGCCTTATTAAGCTTTGAGCCTGCGCTTTCACCAGCAACAACAAAATCCGTATTTGAAGAAACAGAACCAGCAACTTTTGCACCATTTGCTAGAGCCTTATTTTTTGCCTCACTTCTTGTAAGTTTTGTTAATGTTCCAGTAAACACAACAGTTTTACCAAACAATAAAGAATGAGTGTTTATAACCTCATCAAAGTCTTCAACTTTAATTATATTAAGTAGTTTATTAATAACATCAATATTGTGTTCTTCTTTGAAAAATTCAATAATATCAAGCGCCATTTGAGGACCAATACCATCAATATTAATAAGAAGTTCAATATCTTTTTCTATCATTGCCTTCATAAACGCATTAAAATTATGATAGTGTTTAGCAATCAAATAAGCAGTAGCTGTTCCTACTTGTCGAATACCAAGGGCGTAAATAAACTTCTGTAAAGAAATATTCTTACTTTTATTAACCGCCTCAAAAAGTTTAATAACAGATTTTTTACCCCACCCCTCTCTTTCTTCAAGATTAATAGATTGATTAATCGAAAACAAATCAAGAGGTCTATTTCTTTCTTCAAGTGTAAAAATATCATAAGGAGTCTTTATAATTTCATCATTATAAAAATCTTCAATAACTTTATCGCCAAGTCCTTCAATATTAAAAGCATCACGCGAAACAAAGTGTTTAAGTCGTTCAACAGCTTGCGCAGGGCACGTTAATCCACCAGTACAACGTCTAACAGCCTCATCTTCTTCCCTAATGGCATGCGCTCCACATTGAGGGCAAACATTAGGGAAAACAAATTCCTCTAAGTTGTCATCTCTTTTGTCTTTTAACACATCAACAATTTGAGGGATAACATCTCCCGCCCTTTGTATAACAACCATATCGCCAATGCGCACGTCTTTTCTTTTTATCTCATCTTCGTTATGAAGTGTTGCGTGAGAAACTAAAACTCCACCTACATTAATCGGCTCCAAATCAGCAACAGGAGTTAAAGCGCCGGTTCTTCCCACCTGAATTCTAATATTATTTAAGCGTGTAATAGCTCGCTCTGCAGGAAATTTATGTGCAACAGCCCATCTTGGAGTTCTAGTTAAAAAGCCCAATCTTTTTTGGAGCTCCAAATCATTAACCTTATATACAATACCATCAATATCATATTCTAAACCGGCTCTATTTTCCATCAAATTATTAAAGCTAGAGATAAGCTCATTTTCATTATTGCATACCTGATTATACGGATTAACAGGAAAACCAAGCTCTTTTACATAGTCTAAAAAATCAACCTGAGATTTCCATAAAACATCAGAAACCTCTCCCCACGTGTAAACAACAAAACTCAAATTTCGCTGTTCAGTAATTCTAGCATCAAGCTGCCTTAAAGAGCCAGCTGCCGCATTACGAGGGTTGGCAAATGTTTTTTTATTATTTTCTTCGTTTTTCTTATTAAGGTTAATAAAATCAGCTTTAGACATAAATACTTCGCCTCTAACCTCCAAAATCTCAGGCACATTCTTATCTAAAAACTGAGGAAACCCTTTTATAACACGCAAATTTTCAGTAATATCTTCTCCAATCTTTCCATCGCCACGCGTAGAACCTTTAACAAATATTCCGTTTTTATACAAAGCAGAAAAGGACAAACCGTCCATCTTAGGCTCGGCTGTAAAAACAATATCATCACTAGTGTTTAAAAACCTTTTTATACCCATAACAAAGTCATGTAGTTCATCAATACTAAAAATATCAGCCAAAGACAGCATAGGAACTTTAAGCTCAACTTTTTTAAACTCACTTTTTACTTTAGCGCCAACTCTTTTAGAAGGGCTGTCATCACGAATAAGATGAGGGAATTTAGCCTCTAACGCCAAGTTTCTATGACGCAACTCATCATACTTCGCATCATCAAGATAAGGTTCATCATTTTGATAATAAGCAATATCGGCCTTTTCAATTTCTTTTGCTAAAAATTCTAATTCTTTTTTTGCCTCGGTTTCCGAAATATTTTTAATATCAAACACTTTGCCACTCCTAAACAATCTATCTTTATAAATAATATATAATTAGTTGACAATTTTCTATAAAATGATAAACAATATCCCAACTTTTTAATTTTAAGAGATAACGTTAACATGAATATTTTTATAACAATAAAACAAAAAAAGATAAAACGCGAGGATGTATATTTCCCGTCGTTGTTGCTTTGTTGTTAAGTGTTAACTTTCAATAAGAGTTATAAGGCGGGTTAATTCCCGCCCTTTTTGTTGTAAATTTAAGAGGAAAAAATGGTAGAAAATATAAAAAAATATGTGGTAAATGGTTCTGTTGTTTGGCAAGGCTCAATAACAAAGCTTAATGGCGCAAAACAAGAAAAACCAATCAAATACCATATACGTCCATTAAATATAGGTGATGCAGAACAAATGGGTGTGCTTTCTGAAAGTATTTATAATAATCTAAAAGAAGGAGAGGAGTGTTTTATTCATAAACATTCAAAAGAATATTATTTTGACATATTTAAAAATAAAAACCTTCACTACATAGGTGTTTTTATTGGTAATCATTTAGTTGCAATGTCATATTTAAAAATCTGCAACAACAAAGAGGAATTAAAAGAGGAACTTCCCAATTCATCGTATAATTTTTTTGATAACAAGAGAGGTCATAACATAAAAATAGCCTCTCTAGGTGCAGATTCGGTTCTTCCCGAATACAGAGGCAATTCTCTAAACTCAATAATGATAAATTATCGTTTAGAACAAGCATCATTATTAAAGTGTTCTGACTGCACATCAATAGTCGATAGAAATAATCGCTGGAACATGACGCCATATTTTGCAAATAGATTTAATTTATTCTCAACAGCAATAGATCCATCAGATGGTGGAACAATCTCACTTTTACACAAACCAATGGGAAAAACAACAGTTCTTTCTGCAAATAAAACAAGAATTACCCTGCCATACAATAGGTTCAACTTAATAGATAGCTTAATAAAAAAAGGTTTTATAGGCATAGAATTTGATAAAACAAAAGCAACAGTTACATTTGCTCATTCCTCATATTATACTCCAAATACAAAAAGCAAATCAAAACCAAGCAAAAATAAAAATCAAACAAGAATATTTGCAATATAAAAAAAATAGCATCTCTATTACGATTTTTCTTGCGAAGTATAATATTTTTGCTATTATACATCTGTAATATTAATTTTTATTGGAGGTTGCCATAGCTACAGAAAATACTAATGCGCCAGTACGTGAAGCTGACGGACCACGCATAAACAGAGAAATAAAAGCAAAAGAAGTTCGTTTAATTAATTATAATGGTGAAAATTTAGGTGTTGTATCTATTCAAGAAGCTCTAAAGATAGCATCAGAAGTTGGTCTTGATTTGATAGAAATTTCACCGCAAGTAAATCCCCCAGTTTGTAAAGTGCTAGATTATGGTAAATACAAATATGAGATGCAAAAAAAGAAGAACGAGGCTAAAAAGAATCAAAAAGTGGTTAGTATTAAAGAGCTAAAACTCCGCCCAATGATTGAAACTCATGATTATGAAGTAAAATTAAAACAAGCTAAAAAGTTCTTAAGCCAAGGCGATAAAGTAAAGTTTACTATGCGTTATAAAGGCCGTGAAATGTCTGCCAACGACATGGGTAAAGAAATCTTAAATAAACTAATAGAAGATTTAGAGGGTTTATGCAAGGTAGATGCAGCACCAAAAGCAGAAGGCAAACAAGTGTTTATGATCGTTTCTCCAGCATAAATAAAATCTTAAAAGCTTCAGTAAAAAACCACCCCAAATGAGGTGGTTTTTTTATTACTCATCAATAGAAATAAATTCATTTTTCAATAATGGATTATCGCCTTTACCATATCCCAAACGAACATTAGGCTTAAATTCCCCATGAAAATCACTTCCACCACTAATTTTAAGGTTAAGAAGCTTAGCGTACTTAAGATAAAGTTCTGATTGCTCATTAGAAAAATTAGAATGAAAACACTCAACACCATCAAGACCATATCCAACAAATTCTTTCATTTTCAACAGCAAAACATCATCGCTCTTTTTAAGGTTGTTTGGGTGTGCCAAAAATGCCAATCCACCAGCATTATGAATAGCCCTAATAGCCCTTTTAGCATCAACACCATATGCACCAGCATTATATGGCCTCATTAAATCTTCAGATTCTCTAAAGGTTTTTGTGTATCCTGCATTTGTAAGATATTGTGCAAGATTACCTTTCCCAACACTTCCTTTGCAAGCTCTATAAAAATCATCAATATTAATATCAAATCCATAGTTTTCTCTCAAAAACTTAATAATACGCCCATTTCTTTCTCTTAATGTTTCTGCATTTTCTGTTATAATTTCCTCAAGAGCGCCATTATCCTTAATATGATAACCAAGCATATGAATTACAGGGCAATCTTCGTCTTTTGATGAGATTTCTATACCTCTAATAAACTTTATTCCAGCTTTATTAGCCTCAATTTCAGCCTCATCAAGCCCAAGCACATTATCATGGTCAGTTAAAGCCATTTGGGTTATATTTTGTTTTTTTGCAAGTCTAACAATCTCAGCCGGAGCAAAGGTTCCATCAGAAAAATAACTATGAATATGAAAATCAAATAAAGCCATCATCGTTCCTTTTAAACTAATTATTACATTCTTGATACAAAAAGTTAATGCACAACTATATAAATATCATTGTTTTGCTTAAACAAATCATTTAAAGATACCTATAGTTAATAATAAGGAATAAAAAAGTGGAAAAAATATACAAATTATCCCACGAAGAACACGAAGATTTATTACAAAAAATAAAAAAGAGCGTATTCAAAGATGCAAAAAGCTTTGAAAAACCTAAAGTTTTTATATTTGGAGGTCAACCTGGTGCAGGGAAAAGCACGTTTATTGATTGCCTAATAAATAGCGAAGATGGTAAAGATTGCGTGGTTATAAATGCAGATGAATACCGTACATATCACCCAAAAATTCAAGAAATATACACAAATCATCCAGAAGAAATGGCCGCCAAAACAGATCTAGATGTCAGAGACTGGACACAACGCATTTTTGCATTAGCAATAGAAAATCGCAATAATATCATATTTGAAGGCACAATGCGCACCTCTCAAATTTGTGAAACAATAAAAGACCTACATAGCAAAGGTTATGAAGTAAACATACATGTAATGGCTGTTAATTTTTATGAAAGTAAACTTTCAACATACAGCCGTTTTGAAGAGGCAATCAAAGATGGTCAAATGCCTCGCCACACACCTCCAGAGGCGCATGATGAAACATATGAGAAAATGTTAGCAACATTACAACAAATAGAAGATGAAGGTTGTTATCATAAAATCACCATTCACGGGCGTGATAAAGAAGTAAATATATCGCAAGCAAATGGACAAAGCAGAGTAGGTTCAGTAATGGCAATTCTAAAGCATCGTGAAAAAGTATGGTCACAAAGCAAGTTGCAACAATATCAAAATTGGGCAGACAATGTTATTGACTCTATGCAAAATCGTGGAGAAACAAGATACATTCCACAAGTAAAAAAGCTAAAGAAAGATGCTCAAAAGATGACAGAAGTTCCAGCCAAAAAAGAATTATCAGCACTCATGCTTTCCTTAATGCAATCAAAAATGATGTAAGTTATAATTATCTTAATAAAAATAGCCACCTAGCAAATAGGTGGTAATTTTTATTATAACAAAATTATTGACACAAGCTCATTTTAATGATATAAAATCTTTCATGAGTGGGGCAAGCGCTCGGAATGTTCGCCAAAGATTTCATTGCCATAGCATGTTTTATTACATAAATTTCTTTTAAGTAGCTTATCAATGCTAATCGAACAGGCGTAAGATGAGTTATTTAGAAAGGAATTCGATATGCAAGATTATATAGATTTTTTTCGTGAAGAAGCAAAACGTTTATTAAAATCCCTTAAAAATAACGATAAAGACGCTAAAAAGAGGTGTTTTACCGTTTTTGGTGATAGAGAAGATTTATCTTTAATGAATATCCAACACGTTATAGCCAAAGAATATGGTTTTGAAAGCTGGAATGATTTAATTAAACAAGACCCTTTCAAATTAGCTGAAGTTTTAGTATTTGCAAAAAATAAAACCATCAACACCCCATTTAAAAAGTTTGGTAGTAATAATGTTTCCTCAGCAGAAAGAAGTGATTATAGTGTGCTAAAACAACCTTCTTTAATTTATGATGAGAATGAAAAAACACTTGTTCAAAAACTTAATCCTCAATCTCCAACTCCTTTCATATCAAAATATATAAATATCACTCAAGCAGATATCTCAGAGTATGATTTATCAAAACTTAATCCCATTAATACATCCTATTCTAATCTAACTGTTTGGCCTAATAACGCATCAAAAATGCCCAAAGGATTTAACCCTAAAGAGTTTCTAGAGCAACGTAAAAACCCAGGGCTTGGCATTAAAACTCTTCATAAACTTGGTACAAAAGGGCAAAATCGTGCAGTAGCTATAATAGACTGTTGGAATCTTTCCGATCATCTAGAATACCATAGCTCTCTAAAAGGATATGAAGAAATTGGTGAAAACTTTTTAAATGGTAGCACCGCCACAGAACTAGTTTCATCAATAGTAGGGAGAACTTGTGGTATTGCGCCTTTTGCTGATGCATATTACTATGCAGTAGATGACCTTCGTTCAAAAGAATCTCCTAGGGGGTCACAAATAAATTTTGCTAAAGCAATTAAAAATGTTTGTGAACTTCATAAAAAACTCAAACAAGATGGAAAAAATGGAATAGATATAATTCATATACAACCCGCTTTAACCTCGAAAGCATTTCAAACAGATGATGGTTATGATGAAACCTTAAACGCAGTAAAAGAAGCAGAGGCCCTAGGCATTTGGTGTAATATATCTCATAGCTTCAGAGAAATAAAATACTTTAGAGAAGAGCGTGTTTATTGTAAATTCGGTGGCAATTTAGATAACCCAAATGATTATGAGTTAACAGAATATTCTGTTCTCCATAAAATACCTCATGCTGATAGAGAAAAATTTGAAATGTCACTTTGTTTCCCTGGTGGCGCAAGAACGGTTGCCTCAGAATTAAAAATGAACGCATACAATGTTCAATATTGTTCTGGTTCCCTATCAGGTGCTTACGCAACAGGTTTATACCTTTTAGCTAAAAGCGTAAAAGAAAACATAACACCACTAGAGTTTTTTGAACAAGGATTAAAAACTGGTACCTTCAAAGAAGGCGTCGGCACAATCATTAACCCAGTAGCCCTAATCGAAAGCTTGAAGTAATATATATAAAACAACGGGAGGGTATTCCCCTCCCAATCTTTAAAACAAAAAAAGAGGACTTTTTTATGACAAACGCTAAAACATCTGCAAAACCTCAAAGCTTTTTAGCCTTTGAGAAAGAAAGATTAGTAAAACTATATAATTTTATAAAAGGGATAAAAACAAAAGATCCAAAAAAAGAAATATCCCCCATATCATTAGCTATTAAATCTTATAAAAATATTGCTCCACAGTGTAGATCAATTTTTAGAAAGTGTGTGTTGTCAAGCTTTCTTTCGGGTGTTGCAGAAGGATTGATACCAATAACATCTATGTATGTATACAATTCACTACCAGCAGTTGCTACTGGAAGCAAAAATGCAGTGCTGATTTTTATACTATTTTATTGTATCTACAAACTAAGGGATGTTGTAGGAGAGTTTTTGATTGGGAAAATGCACCAAAATTCCCAAAAACTATCAGAAGCAATTGTTTCAACAAATCTTGCTTCTAATTATATAGACATTACCAATAAACCAAGAGCATTTTTCACAATAAACAATCCTGCTACATTGTCTTCTATTTCATTACGCCTAAACACAGCAATATATAACATATTAAGAGATACTGTCGGCATAATAAGAGAGTTTATTATTACTTTAATCGCTTTATACAGTCTGTTTATTGTGTCTGCAAAATTCGTCGTATTATTTTTATTTGTTTCGTGGCTATATATTGAAATATCAACATATATGCAGGAAATAAAAAGAGTTATTACACAAAAAAAATCCATAATAAAATCACATGTAGATAAGCAAAACAGCGATACTTTACAAAATTCACCACTCATTCAAGATGCATTATCACAAAAACGAGAATATAAAATGATTTTAAGTCGAAACAACAAGAGTTTTAATACTTGTATAAAAGAAATTTATATAAACATAATGAATGAAGCTTATTTAAGAATAGTTGCAGATTTGATTTTTTCTGCAATTGTATGTGTTTATGCTATATATGATATTATAGAAACCAAAGATATTGGTAGATTTGCTTTAATTGTTACCGCAACAAATAGTGTTAGAATGAGATTTAGGGGATATGCATATTTATATATAAGCGTAATGAGTGCAAGAAACAATTATTTAGATGCCGATAAATTGTTAGCAACCCCGCGCGCACTAGAGCTCAAAACAGGTTCCAAAAAACTAACCTCCAAAGATAATGTTATAAACATAAAAGATATTCGCTTTTCATATCCAAAAATCAAAGATATAACCACTTTCGGAGCTGAAAAAGAAACAATTGAGCGTGGAAACGAAGTTATAAAAGGTATTACAACCACTATAAATCCAGGGGAAATAACGGTTGTTGCCGGCACATCTGGTGAGGGCAAAACAACCCTAATGAGTTTAATACGCCATGATTACGACCTAACATCAGGTTCAATAAAACTTGGCACAAAAACTTTAACATCTCTTTCAGATAACGAGATAAATAAACAAATAGCATTTGTTGATCAAAAAGTTCACTTCTTTGACCAAACTTTGTTATATAACTTAAAATATTTCAAACAAAACGCTAGCCAAGAAGAATTAAAAAAAGCTTTAGATTCTGCAGGGCTTACAGAAGATATTTCTAATCTAAAAGATGGTTTATATCATAGAATAGGACAAGATGGACGTGCATTATCAGGTGGTCAGCGTCAACGTTTAGCCTTAGCGCGCATTTTCTTAACTGATCGCCCAATAATGATATTAGACGAGCCAACCACAGGTTTAGACCAAGTGTTAAGCTTCAAAATTATGAAAACCTTAAAAGAAAAAGCAAAAGATAAAACAGTGTTGCTCGTAACGCATAACCCGACAGAAATAGCTCTTGCAGACAGAGTAATTATAATTAAAAATGGTAAAATACAACGCGACGGTACACCGCTTGAATTGATAGAAACATCTCCATTCTTAAAATCAAGCCTAACCAAGCAAGATATCTTAAGCAAACAAAAATTATTTTCTAAAATCTCTTAAAACAAAAGGCTCTAGATTTTCCTAGAGCCTTTTCGTTTCACTACTAAACAAAATTAAGCGTATCTTTTTGCCATAAAATAACCATCTACAAAGTAGGTGGTTATTTTTTTAACACTTTGTATTGACAAAAAGGTGTTTTTATGATAAAACAATCACCATGAGCTAGGCAAGCGCTCGGTATGTCCGCCAAAGTGAAACATTGCCATAATGATTTTATTACATAAATTTCTTTTAAATAGCTTATCAATGCTAATCGGACAGGCAATAGGATAGGTTATTTAGAAAGGAATATGATATGACAAAGTATATTGAATACTTCCAAGTTGAAGCAAAGTGTCTTTTAAAAGACTTTAAGAAAAATTTCCCCGAAGCCAAATCAAGATGTGAAACATATTTTAGTGGTAGAGATTCATTGTCTTTAATGAATACTCAACATGTTATTGCCAAAGAATATGGTTTTGAAAGCTGGAATGATTTAATCAAACAAGAACCACACAAACTAGCAGAGGCACTAATTGTTGCAAAAAACAAAACCTTTAATAGTCCGTTCAAATTATGGCACGGAGGTCGCATAACAACAGGTTACGAAGAAAATAAATACAAACTTCATAAACCGGAAGATTATCAATTAAAATATGATGCTAAAAAGAAAGCATTTATAAGTGATAGAAGCGAATATACCTCTTTTGAACATTTAGATGTATCAGATTATGATTTATCTGGCATAGACCCATTAAAAATACGCTATTCAGAAGATACCAAATGGTCGGAAGACCCAGCCAAATTACCTCTAGGTTTTAATCCAAAAGAGTTTTTGGAATCTCGCAAAAACCCTGGGCTAGGCATTAAAACTCTTCACAAACTTGGCATAAAAGGACAAGGACGAAATATCGTAATTATTGATAACTTTCGCTTGTTTAATCATATAGAATATCAAAATTCTCTAAAAGGTTATGAAGAAATTGGTTTTGACCCCACAAATTATGGCGGTGGAGCTGGTGGTTCGCTAATATCAGCATTAGTTGGCAAAACTTGTGGCATAGCTCCATCTTCAAATGCTTATTTTTATGCAGTAGATAATAACAACTATACAAGCCAAATAAATTATGCAATAGCAATCAAAAAAGTTTGTGAACTTCATAAAAAACTAATTGCAGAAGGTGAAAATGGTATAGATGTTATCTTCACTTTTCGCGATTTAACTAATGAAAACTTTTCAAATATAGAAGGTTATGAAGAAACCCTAAACGCTATAAAAGAAGCTGAAGATTTAGGCATTTGGTATAATTGTGCAGGCGTATTAAATTCTAAAGAAAACTCAAATATAAGACTTGGTCATATATATTGTAAATTAGATGGCAATGTTGATAATTCATCCGATTACATTCCATTAAGAGCACCTAATTCAAAATGGAGATTGATTGATAATTATAAAAATGCTCTATGCTTCCCTTGTGGTGCAAAAACAGTTTCTTTAGATGTAAAAATGGACGAATACGTTTTTGAGCATTATTCTAATAGATATGCATCAACTTACGCTTCTGGACTTTATTTATTAGCTAAAAGCATAAAAGAAACCATAACACCATATGAGTTCTTTGAGCTAGGGCTAAAAACTGGTGATTTTATAAAAGGCGTTGGCACAATCATCAATCCAACTCGCCTAATCGAAAGCTTAAAATAATTTTATTATAATAGGGGAGGGTTTTCCCTCCCCGACCCGATAAAGGAGTAAAAATGAGTAATATAGAAATCAAAATAGCCACCCTAAATGATGTTGAAGAGTTAGGAAAAATGCACTATGCGAGCTGTATTTTGCATAGCAAGAATTTTAATCAACCTATATTATATACTATTGAAGATATGATAGGTATAACAAAACAGATATTCAATAATCCAAGAACGGTTTTATTCAAAGCTATTTGCGGTGATGATATTTGTGGATGTTTGTTTTTGTGGATTATTGAGTCTGAAGAAGCAAAAATATGGAACAATGAAGATGAACACATCGGACATATTAGCGAAATATATGTAAAAGAGGAATATCGTCAACAAAAAATAGCTTCCAAAATGATACAATTTGCAGAAGATTATCTCAAACAAAGAAATATTTATGGGTTAGATTTAGAAGTGTATAAATTTAATAGAGAGGCGTATGAATTATATAAAAAACAAGGATTTGAGGAAATAAAAACATATATGCATAAAGAGTTAAAATAAAAAAAAGAGAAGTTATCTCCTCTTGATACACTTATTATATAGTGTTCAATTAAAAAGTCAAGCAAACTTTTAGACAAAATTTTAAAAATAATTATTGTCTTAAATAAATTTAAATGAGATAACACAAGAGCAAATTTAATAAGGATACAAAATGATTTATTATATCAAACATCAAATATTTTTATTTTCTTAAATTATAAGCCCAAATAATCGGGCAAACATATTTTTATTTAGTGTTTAACCTAATTTAAGAAGGATTTTCTACATGACTGATATTAAAAAGTCAGCTCATTCTCATGAGCGACCATTAAGTTTTTTTGCTTATGAAAAACAAAATATAAAAAATATAATTAATTTTGTAAGAGGGATAAAACCCAATACCCAAAAAGATATAAATCCATTTATTTTAGCTTTTCAAACATATAAGGATATGGATTCTATTTGTAAAAAGAACGTATACTTTATGTTTGCAATAGGTGTAATATCTGCAATTTTAGAAGGTATAACACCTTATATGGAGATGCTGGTATTTAATGCCCTCCCTCCACTAATATCAGATACACCTAATGCAATAACAACATTTATTGTATTTTGGGCATTATTGAGCATTACAAAAATGTTAGAGCCAGTATTTAATAATCTTAGATTCTATTTTGGATTGAAAATAAGATGTAAATATCATGAAAAAGAACAAACAAGAGGTTTTGTAGAAATCATAAACAAACCTCGCCCATTTTTTAAGGTAAATTCTTCTGCATCACTAAATGGAATGGTAGAAAAAATTACAAACCAAAAAATAAGTCTTTTAGGAGACATACTAGATGAGTTCAGGGGGATAATTGTACTTTTCATAACAGGAACAAGTGTACTAGCAGTATCTCCAAAATTGTTTTTCATTACACTAATATCTTGTCTATTTTATATGGAGTTTAGAGGTTATGCCACTTATTTACTAAGAAATTGGCAAAACAAGCAACGTCTTATTAAAATAAAAGTAAGCCAAACAAATAGAGATATAATGGCTAATTCTTTTATTGCTCAAGATGCTATAAAAATAGAACAAGAAGAAAAAAATATGAAAGCAAGAATGGCGAAAGACACTAAAATTTCTCTAAAAGTTCTTTTTGCTGAGTATAAAATAAACAATATGTCTTCATTTATTTTAAATATGATTTTAGCAATATTTATTGCTGTTATTGCTTTAAACGATGTTATAGAAACAAAAGAGATTGGTCGTTTTGCTTTGATTTATAGTGCAACTTCTGTTTTTAGATGGCGCAGTTATCAGCTAATCGAGTGGTATAAAAAATATATTTTAGGCTATCGTAATGAAATAGTTGATACCCAAAAGCAATTAGTAACCCCTCATGCGCTAGAGCGAAAAACAGGTTCCCAAAAACTAACCATAAAAGATAATGCTATAACCTTAAAAGATATTCATTTTTCATATCCAAAAATCAAAGACGTAACAACTTTAGTTTGTGAGAAAGAAAATATTGAACGTGGAAATGATGTAATAAAAGGCATCTCAACCACTATAAATCCAGGGGAAATAACAGTGATTGCCGGTACATCTGGTGAGGGTAAAACAACCCTAATGAGCCTAATTCGTCATGACTATGACCTAACATCAGGTCTAATAAAATTAGGCAATAAGGATTTAACAACCTTAAAAGATGAAGAAATAAATGCACAAATAGCATTTATTGACCAAAATGTTCACTTTTTTGATCAGACATTGCTTTATAATTTGAAATATTTCAAACAAAACGCTAGCCAAGAAGAATTAAAAAAAGCTTTAGATTCTGCAGGGCTTACAGAAGATATTTCTAATCTAAAAGATGGTTTATATCATAGAATAGGACAAGATGGACGTGCATTATCAGGAGGTCAGCGCCAACGTTTAGCCTTAGCGCGCATTTTCTTAACTGATCGCCCAATAATGATATTAGACGAGCCAACCACTGGTTTAGACCAAGTATTAAGCTTCAAAATTATGAAAACCTTAAAAGAAAAAGCAAAAGATAAAACAGTGTTGCTCGTAACGCATAACCCAACAGAAATAGCTCTTGCAGACAGAGTCATTATAATTAAAAATGGTAAAATAGAAAGCGACGGTACACCGCTTGAATTGATAGAAACATCTCCTTTCTTAAAATCAAGTCTAACCAAGCAAGACATTATTAGTAAACAAAAACTATTTTCAAAAATAGCTTAAAAACTCAAAGGCTCTAGTTTCCTAGAGCCTTCTTTTTTTTTACACGATTAAACAAAATTAAGCGTATCTTTTTGCCATAACTGACAATGGACTTAAATGACCCGTTTACGGGTAAGTAGTAACAATTTGCGTCTGGCAGATTTCTGGTGCCCCGTTTAGGGGTTGCCAGTGGTAAAGTCTTCTAGCCGCATATGAAGAACCCCGCATTTTACGCGTAGGTCTCTTTTTTTTAATTTTTAAAAAAATTGACAAAATAAATATTGTTGTATAATATAACAATCATAAAAACATTATTTATTGTTATTATTGTTATTATTAAAGGCGATGGGTCGATGCTTTATAACCGACAATAAAAATTATGAAAGAGCAACAGCAAATAATCATGTTGAAAATGCCAAATTCCGTTGAACTTTTAAGACAGATGTTGATAAATAAAAGATGTCTTAGCGATGAGGCGGAGGTAGCGATGTTTAGCGCTCCCAATTCGGTAGAATTGGTTAAAACATACATTTCTTGCTACGCTTTATCAAAAAGGGCAAAGGAAATGATGTTGAAACATGAAAAATCAGAAGAGTTTTTGCCAATGTACATTGAAAAGCATTGGCGATATTTAACCGATGATGATCTGCGGAAAATATTGGATCATCCCGATGCCAAGAACTTAGCATGGGTGCTCATGCGACACGTACCCTGTCACAATTTTCCCATGGATGTTGTATACAAGATGTGTGCGCTTGACATAAACCTTATTGACACCTATATCCGAGAGGCTAGTTGGGATGAACGTAATTTGTTCATTGAAAGTGTCGAGCCGCAGTATGTAAATGCAGAAAGAGCAATGGTACTTGCGTTAGCCCCTCGTCGCAACTTGCAACTTAACTTGCTACTTAATGAGAAACAGCAAAAGGCGATTCTTAGGTTGAAAAATGCGGAAGAACTTATTCGCATATATGTACACAGTGAACGTGATACAGATTACAACGAGTATTATAGAAGATACCGGTTGTGTGACGAGTTCGTAGAAAAGATGGCAACAATGAGCGACGGGGCGGAACTTATGAATATTTGCATAAAGTACGATCTTATGTAATGTCGTAAAATCTGGTTTATAAAAGGGGCATTAGTGCCCCTTTTTTATTTGCGCTTTTAATCAAAATTAAGCGTATCTTTTTGCCATTACGGATAATGGAACTGGCTTAATTTTATCAGCTTGACCTGCAGCACCAAAAGCAACATAACGGTCAATACAAACCTTTTTCATTTCTTCAATAGCAGGTTTCAAATATTTACGAGGGTCAAATTCTTTTGGATTCTCCATAAATACTTTTCTAATTGCGCCAGTAATAGCCATTCTGCAGTCTGTATCAACATTAACTTTTCTAACACCGGATTTAATACCTCTAACGATTTCTTCAACAGGCACACCAAATGTTTGAGGGATAGCACCGCCATAAGCATTGATAATGTCTTGAAGTTCTTGAGGAACAGAAGAAGAACCATGCATAACCATATGAGTATTAGGAAGTTTAGCATGGATTTTTTCAATCACATCAATTGCCAAGATATCACCAGTAGGTTTACGAGTAAACTTATAAGCACCATGAGATGTACCAACAGCAACAGCCAAAGCGTCAATATTTGTTTCTGCAACAAAACGTTCTGCTTCATCAGGGTCAGTAACAAGGCGTTTTTTATCAATAACACCTTCAGCACCGTGTCCATCTTCTTTATCGCCTTTACCTGTTTCTAATGAACCGATAACGCCTAATTCACCTTCAACAGAAGCGCCCACAGCATGAGCTCTCGCAACAACTTCTTTAGTAACTTTAACGTTATATTCAAAAGAAGAAGGAGTCTTACCATCAGCTTCTAAAGAACCATCCATCATCACAGATGAATATCCATTAACCAAAGCAGATTGACATACATCAACAGAAGAACCATGGTCTTGGTGCAAACAAATTGGAAGCTCAGGATACATCTCGAGCACAGCTTGAATCATGTGACGGATCATTGGGTCGCCAGCAAATTTTCTAGCACCTGTTGATGTTTGGATAATAACAGGAGCATTCACTTCTTTTGCAGCTTCGCAAACAGCAATAATTTGCTCCATATCGTTAATATTAAATGCTGGAACACCATAATTGTTTTCAGCAGCGTGGTCTAAAATCTGACGCATAGAAACTAAAGGCATCATATTCTCCTTTTATAATTTTAAGTTTAATTTCTGGCGCAATTTTATATAAATAGCATATATTTGCAAGTGATTTTTTATAAATATAAAAAAATAAAACCCACTTTCGTGGGTTCTGTTCAATCTTTTTAAGCAACTTCTTTTTGTTTAGCAAACATTATAACGTTATCGAGCTCTTTATTTTTAATTTTTATATCTGAGCACATACCAGTTGCTAAAACTTCATAGCCTTCAAGTACAAGACCATTCACAACTTTATTTGTAGTACATTTTCCACGAGCAATTCTTTCAGCTCCATGTGATGCAAACAAATCTCTTTTACTTTCTTTACTAATTGTAGCCTTAATCATACTTATTATTCCTTTCTTATTATTGACATAATAAATGACAGGTAAAAACTTTTTTGTCAATATTTTTTTTCAAAATATAAAATATTTCTTCTTCCAATAGCATATCCTGTGATTTATTAAATTAAAGTAAACGCTTAAACTAAACAATATGCTATACAAACTAACTTTTTTGAATAGATATATTGGGAAAAAGCACATCAGCCACTTCTAAAAAATGTTTATTTAAAAATGTTACTCTAAAATCATATTTAGCATTTTTAGAAAGCTTACTTTCAATTTCAGGGTGGCGTTGTAAATAATTCTCCACCTTATCACCAATTAATTCATCTTGAGAAATAATAGATACATTCGGAATCTCTTTCTTAAAATAAGATTTTAATAAAGGATAGTGCGTACAGCCTAAAATCAAACTTTGGCAATTTTGAAAATGACAACTATATTTTTTTACAATTTTTTCAGCCATATCAAAGTTATTGCCTTCAATTGCAGGCACTAGCTCAGGCGCCGCAATTTCTGTAATTTTTCCTAAAGGATTGAGTTTTATTAATTCCTCTCTATAAATATGGGAATTTATCGTTGCATTAGTTGCTATAACTCCAATTTGTGATTTATTTTCTTCAATAGCAACCTCAACAGTAGGTATAATCACCCCCAAAACCTTAACATCAGGCGCATATTTAGGAATAAAACGTTGTTGTATATATCTTAAGGTTATAGCCGTAGCCGTATTGCAAGCTAAAATAATCAACTTGCAATCATTTTCTATCATATATTTTATAGCAGATAAAGTATAAGAAAGAACGGTGCCAGATGTTTTATCACCATATGGGAGGTGTTCTGTATCCCCATAATACAAATAGTCATATTGTGGTAGTTTTTGAATCACTGCTTTTGCAATGACTAAACCTCCTAAACCAGAATCAAAAATTCCTATTTTCATAAAGCACCAATCACAGATAAGCAAAAAAATATTGCATATAAAAGAAAAAGTCGCCTTATGCGACTCAATTTATTAGTGGCGGAGCGTATAGGACTCGAACCTATGCATCCCTATTCAGGATGACGGATTAGCAATCCGCTGCATTACCACTCTGCCAACGCTCCGTAACTTAAAGCTTTTTACATTAAGTTTTTTCTATCGTCAACTATTTTTTTTTACTTTATGCATTTTTATATAAAAAACTTTAACTTGATTTTAATTAAAATAAGTAGATAATAATGACAATCAATAAAGCTTGGAGAAATTACATGAATAGAGAATATGGATATATCGCAGGATTAACAGCAGAAGAAAGACGCATTTTTGTAGAATGTTTTTGTTGCATGGTTTATTCAGATACCAAAGTTGCTAAAGAAGAAATTAATTTCTTAAAAGAAATTGGTAAAATGTATGGTATTGAAGAAAAAGAAATCGTTAGTTTTTTACAAAATATCAATAAGCAAGCAACATTAGAAAAAACAGCTCAAATAACAGACCGTAGAAAATCATTACAATTAGTAAAAGAATTATGCTATCTTGCTAATTCAGACACAGGTCTAGATGATGAAGAAATTGATTTTATCATTGATATTGCAGAAAAGATGAAAATAGAAAGCGACAAAATCAAACAAATAAACAAATGGGTGTTAGATAAAATTGTTTTATTAAAAACAGGTGATATTATCTTAGAAAACCAATAATTATTTCTCTAAAAAGAAAGGCCCACAATAATGTGGGCTTTTTTTATTTGTATTTTGTCAAAAAGTATGATATACTCCAAAAAGATTGATAAAAAAGGAGAGCTTTTATGGCTGAAAATATAAGCACAAAAGAGATGTATCGCATAATAAATCGTGCAATTTCTCAATGTTACAATCAAAGTGACATCTGTGTTAGCGAAGAAATGGAAAAGTTTAACTCAAAACACTGGGATTTAGTAAATAACAACCATCAAACAGACATATTCGCAGACCCAATTCCAACCACAAAAGAAGCAAGAGAGGCTTTTGTTTTTTGCCAATATTTAGATGAGCATCGCCAATCAGCAGATGCTTATAATGATGAAGCTCCAGAGGTTAGTGATTATACATATAGGTGCATATATAAAGGGCTAGAAAAGTATCGACCATATATAACAGATGAAGCAAAACATTGTTTTAATGCTCTTGAAAAATATATAAGAGGAAGACTTCCAGAATTTAAGCTAATAGAACGTACAAACGAATATAATTCACAAATAGTATCTGTATATCAAGCCAGAAAAGAAGCAGATAAGAAAAAAAGAAAAAAAGAATCATTTAATAGAGTATATGAAGATCTAGCATGCAATTTCTTTAGTGCTTTTTTAGAAGATAAAGAAGTTAGATTAATGCCTCCCTCTGTTGAAAAACTAACACTGTATTCCAATGCGCTAAAGATAGTAGATTGTTTGCCAGAGAGTAAATATAAAAGAACGGATAAGTTTCGTTTAAAATATCAATTAAATGAGACTATCTTTAATATATGTGAGTGTTTAGGTGATAATTATGCTCTTGCAAAAATAAATGCAGAAAGAGAGATGGAAAAATATATGAACGCAATAGATAACGCCAAAAGACATCTAGAACAACAAGATTCTATGGCTGGTTTAAGAGCAAGACAAAGAAGAATGCATGAAGAATATTTATACAAATAAAAAAAGAGCTCTGTTTTCCAGAGCTCCTTTTTTTACTTTTAATCACTAAGCAGATTTACTTTCTTCTTCATCATAAAAGTTATCAGAAGAAAGGCTATCTACATGCCAAATCTTTTCAGCATACTCACTAACAGCTCTGTCACTAGAGAAATATCCGATTCTAGCAACATTATAGATAGTTTTCTTAGCCCATTCTTCTTTATCTAAGTACGCTTTCTCTGCGTCTTTCATAGCATTATTAAACGCCTCTAAATCAGCAAGTACAAAGAAGTAATCCCTGTTTAATAATTCGTCAAAAATAGGCTTAAACAAAGATGGCATATCTTTTTCACAGAAGATGTTAGAATTAATTGCATTCAAAATACGTTTTATATATTCAGATTCTTCATAAATCTTCTTAGGATTATAATTTGGTCTCATTTCCTGAATTTCGTTTTCTCTCAAGCCAAATAAGAAGAAGTTTTCTTCGCCAACTTGTTCACGAATTTCAATGTTTGCACCATCATAAGTACCAACAGTCATTGCACCATTAAGAGCAAACTTCATGTTACCAGTACCAGAAGCCTCAAAGCCTGCTGTTGAAATTTGTAAGCTTACATCTGCCGCAGGTATAAGAACTTCAGCAACAGAAACTTTATAGTCTGGAATAAATAAAACCTTCAAAGCATCGCCAACTCTAGCATCATTATTAACAACATTAGCAACATTGTTAATTAATTTAATTACCAATTTAGCAAATGTATAAGAAGGAGCAGCTTTTCCAGCAAATATATAAGTTTTTGGGCAAATAGGTCTTACATTATCACGAACAATAGCAAGATATTCACCAATCACTTGTAATATAGCCATTAATTGACGTTTATATTCATGAATACGCTTTGCTTGAACAACAAACATACTATTTGTTGTAATAGCAACATTTGTACGTTTAAATATTTCACTTCTTAAAGTTTCTTTGTTTTTCTTCTTAATTTTAATAAATTTCTTCACAAAATCAGCATCATTAACAAAGTCTTCAATTTTGCGTAACATATCAAGATTTGCAATCCAATCTTTTCCAATTTTATCAGAAATCAAATTCGCAAGACTTGTGTTAGCATGCAACAACCAACGACGAGGGGTAATACCGTTTGTAATGTTAGTAAATTTCTCTGGCCATAATTCATAAAAATTAGGAACCAATGAAGTTTTAATTAATTCAGAGTGGATTCTTGCCACACCATTAACCGAGAAAGAGCCAACAATAGATAGGTTAGCCATTCTGATAATTTGAGTATCACCTTCGCCAGAAACAATCGAAACAGAAGCTAATTTTTCATGGTTTTCTCCAAAGCGTTCACGAGCAAATTCCATAAAGCGTCTGTTTATTTCATATATAATTTGTAAGTGTCTTGGCAACATATGAGCAAAATACTTAGCAGGCCATGTTTCAAGAGCTTCAGGTAATAATGTATGGTTAGTATATGCAAAGACTCTTGTTACAATATTCCATGCATCATCCCATTCTTGACCATAAACGTCTAACAATAAACGCATCATTTCAACAATAGCAAGAGCAGGGTGTGTATCGTTTAATTGAATGCATACAGAGTCAGGAAGTTTATCAAAGTCATTGCTCTTTTCCAAAAATCTTCTAAAGATATCTTGAATAGCGCAAGAAACAAAGAAATACTGTTGTGATAATCTTAATGCTTTACCTGATTCTATTGCATCAGAAGGGTATAAAACCTTAGAAATAGATTCTGTTCTAATTTTATCTTCAACAGCTTCAATATATCCACCATTATTGAAAATATCTAAATCAAATTCTTCGTCAGTTTTTGCAGAGAATAAACGTAGATAGTTAACAGCTTTCCCATCATATCCAACAATAGGGAAGTCATATGGAATACCATAAAGAGTGTGGGTGTTGGCCCAAACATATGTATCTTTTCCATTTGCATCTTTATATGTTTCAACATGTCCAAACATAGGAATAGTAACCTGTCTTTCAGGTCTTGCTAATTCCCATGGTGAAAAGTCAGAAAACCAGTTATCAGCTTGTTCTACTTGCCAACCATTTTCAAATTTTTGTTTAAATAATCCAAATTGATAGTTAATTCCGTAACCAAACCCAGGAAGTCCAAGAGAGGCCATAGAGTCTAAGTAGCACGCAGCCAAACGGCCAAGACCACCATTACCCAAAGCAGGGTCATATTCAGTGTCAAATATTTCATCTAATGAGAAGTCAGGAAATCCATCAATTTTGATATCTCTCAATAAGTCATACAAACCAAGATTGTGTAAGTTATTTTCAAGAGATCTACCAATCAAATACTCAATAGATAAATAGTAAACTCTTTTAGCTGATTTTTCATTGTAGCGAGAAATTGTGCTATACATTTCATCCATAGCAAATTCTCTAACAGCCAAAGAAATCGCATATAACGCTTCTTCTTTGGTTAGTTCACAAGCTCTTTTACCAATAAAATATTTAATATAATGTTCAATTGATAATTTCAATCGAGCTTTTTTAATTTCATCACCAATCTCCAAGTTGCTTTTTTTCAAAACACTTCTCCCTTTAATTAACATACTTTACTATTCACAAAAATATTACGAAATTATTTGAATTTTCGTTAATAATATAAGATTATTTTAAAAAATGAAAACAATGATTGATGTTTTTTTAACAATTATAAGCTATAAAAAGATTAAAATAGTTATTTATTACAATTAAAAGGATGTAAAAAATGAGACAGATAAATTTATTTGCAACATTAATGGCTTGTATGGTAGCATCATCTGCTTCAGCAGAAACACTAGAAACAGCATTATCAAAAGCCTACAACTATAATCCATCTCTTAAATCAGCACGAGCATCATCAAGCGCTGTTAATGAGAATGTTGCTATTGCCAAATCAGGTTATAGACCAACTCTATCTATTGATGGAGAATACTCAGAAACAAAAATTAACACCAATGCAAGTGTAAATGGTGTAAGGTCTAAACCCGTAGATGGATATAACAGAGCCCTAGTTGCAACAATTTCACAACCAATTTTTAGAGGCTTTAAAACCATTAATTCAGTAAGCTCAGCAAAAAGCTATGTAAAAGCATCAAAAGCAAATCTTATGAATGCAGAGCAAAGCGTATTATTAAATGCATCTATTGCATATTTAGCTGTTTTACGTGATGAAGCTATTGTAAAATTACAAAAAAATAACGAAAAATTACTAAAAAAAGAATTAGATGAAACAAAAGAGCGCTTCAAAGTAGGTGAAGTTACAACAACAGACGTATCACAAGCTAAAGCAAGTTATGCTTCAGCGCAATCTCAAAGAATTTCAGCAGAAGGAAACCTTGAAGCATCAAAAGCAATATACGAACAAATTATTGGTGAAACACCAAAAGACCTAACAGAGCCAAAAGATATAGAAAGCTTTTTCCCAACATCAATGGAAAAAGCGTTAGAGTATGCAAAGAAAAACAATTTCTCATTACGTGCAGCAAAGCAAAATCTAAAAGCTAAAAAATATGATGTAAGAGTAAGTAAAGGTGATTTGTTACCAACAGTAAATGCTTATGCATTAGCCGGTAGAGTAAAAACCGAAAACTATACAACAGATAAAAATCCAACATCAGATTCTGTTGAGCTTGGTGTAAACTTCTCAATGCCATTATATAATGCAGGCGCAAGTCGTGCAAAAATTCGCCAAAGCAAATATTATCATTGGCAAGCGCAAGAAGATTTGCTAGATGCAGAAGATGAATTGTTATCAAGCATTACAAGTAACTGGGAATATTTAAGTGCAAACAAGGCTAAAATTGAATCAGTGAAAGCTCAAGTAAAAGCATATCAAGTAGCATTAGACGGAGTAAGAGAAGAAGAAGCTCTCGGTAATCGTACTGTTCTTGATGTGTTAAACCAATACCAATATTTATTAAATGCAGAAGTAGAAGAAGTAACAACTCGCCACAATTACTATGTATCTGGCTTAAGCCTACTTCAAGCAATGGGTAAATTAACAGCCAAAGAATTAAAATTAAATGTTGATTTATACGATGCAGATGATAAATATAAAGATACATCAGGCAAATGGTTGTCAACATCAATAGATAAATAAAAAAGAGGAAAATAATGCGAAAAGATAATCAAACAGATGAAATTACAAAAATAGTTCGCCAAAGTGTTGTCGATTCTAAGTGTAAAAAACAAAAAGAGAAACACTGTCTAAAAGATTTTAGTGGTGAGATATTTGAATTAACAACTGATATGTTGGTTGAAGAGCATTATTTTAACAAAGAAGAAAAAAGTGAACTAGCAGGTGTTGCTGAGTGCATTTTACGAAAATACGAAAAAATATTATCTGTAAAATAAAAAATAGCGAGTTAGAAACTCGCTATTTTTTAACACACTTTTGCAACAGTCAAAGTATCAACGGATTTTGCTCCAGCCTTAATTAAAACCTTCGCGCATTCTTTAAGTGTAGAGCCTGTTGTATAAACATCATCAATCAAAAGTATTCTTTTTCCTTTTATTTTTTGTATATTATAAACCTTAAACGCTCCTTTAATGTTTTTCTTTCGCTCAGCTCCTGAGCACATAACTTGAGGAAGTGTTCTTTTCGTCTTTTTTAAGCAGTCAAAGGCCACATCAATTTTCCGTATTTTTGCCAATTCATCTGCCAAAATTGCTGATTGATTATATTTCCTAGATAATATTCTAAGAAAATGTAGTGGCACAGGAATAATTAAATCAACGCCTAAATTAAAAATATCTGAGCTCGCCATATTAAGCCAATTAGCCATTAATTTTTTATTTTCAATATGGTCCAAAAACTTAAAATCTAAAATAATTTTTTTTGAAAATTCATCATACACAACAGCCGAGCGAGATATTCTAATATTATCCTTATTTTTTTCATCTAAACAATGTATGCAAAACTTCTCTCCATCGCTAACGGTTCTAGCAAAAGGAGTTCCACAATGTTTACAATATGGTGTTGTTATAAACGTTATCTTCTCAAAACACTCAACACATAAATGATTGTCAAAATTAACCGCCTTGCTACAAACTAAACAACGCGGTGGTATAATGGCATTAATAATCTGTTTTATAAAATTTAACATATTTTCTTAAGTTCATCTTTAAGTGCTTGAATAGTATCAACAACAATGATACCTGCATCTTCTAAAACATCTTTTTTCTCAGATGCGCTCAACAAGCCATAGCACATAGTTTCAGATGTATCTATCATTGTTTTAGATGCAAGTTCAACTCCATCAACAATAAGCGCAACAATCGGTTTTTTATTTTTTAGCGAAGCATATTTTTTGGCCACATCAATTTCATAATTTCCACCGATTCCACACACAAGAACAGTTGCTTTAGTTTTTGGGTCATCATTAAATTTTTCAATAACATCTACAAAATCAGAGCCAATAATATAGTCATCACCCAAACCAATAACAGTGGATTGTCCAAGTCCAACCTTATTTAATTCTAACACAATTTCATAAGTAAGAGTGGAAGACTTAGATATAATTCCAATCGGACCAGATGTAAGAATATTGTCAGGGAAAATACCCATATAAGCTTCTTTGGTAGTAATAATACCAGGAGTGTTAGGTCCAATAAGAATAGTTTTTGATTTTTTTAGCCTGTGTTTTATCTTCATCATATCTGCAACCGGAATGCCAGATGTAATCACAACAACAAGCTCAAGATCTGCATCAATTGCTTCAATTATCGCATTTTTTGCAGTTTGAGCCGGCACAAAAACAATAGACGCATTTGCACCTGTTTTTTCTTTTGCTTCTTTCACAGTGTTAAAAACAGGCACACCAAGATGAGATTTTTCTTTAGATGTAGGCACAACACCTGCAACAATTTTAGTTCCATATTTCATAGCTCTTTGTATATGGAATGAAGCTTGTGTGCCAGTAATACCTTGCACCATAATTTTTGTTTTTTTATTAACTAAAACAGACATTACAGATCCTCCTCAATAGATTTTTTCAACATATTAAGACCCGTAACAGTGTCTTCAGCAATTAAAAGCGATAGGTTGGATTTTTCGAGTATCTCTGTTGCCTCATCTTTGTTTGTCCCCTCAAATCGAACAATAAGAGGGATATTTAACCCTAAGTCATTCGCAACATTAATAATGCCATCAGCAATCAAGTTACAACGCAAAAAACCGCCCAAAATATTAATAAAAATTCCATCAACTTTGGGGTTAGTCATGATAAGTTTAATACTTGCAGTGATTTTATCTCTATCAACACCACCTTTAAGGTTTAAAAAGCACGCAGTATCCATGCCCAATTTTTTAGCTTCATTAATAGTATTTAAGGCAAGTCCATCACCATTAACAATAATTCCAATACCACTCTCCAATTCTTTATATTGGAACCCATATTTAGATGCAACAAGCTCTCTTTCCTCAATTTCCCCATCATCAGACATTGCTTTAATATCTTTATGCCTGTATAACGCATTTTTATCAAAACTTATCCTTGCATCAAGCGCCCAAATAGTATGATTTTTAGATATTCCAATAGGGTCAATTTCAAGAATAGTTGCATCAAATACGTAAAAAACATTCAATAATTTATCTATAAAAGATTTCATATCATCAAGCAAAACGCCAGCGTTCATAAACTCTAATACTTTATTTGTCTGTTGGAGGGTAATTTCTTTTTGTAAACCAAGATTAATTCTAAAAATATTATCACTTACAGATAAATCAACAATATCCTCTAAGCCTTTGCCTGCAACTTTATACATAACCAACATAACAGAAGCGCTAGCTCTATCAACAGTAAGGCCAATATAAAATTTCTTTGAAACTTTTATAAATTCTTCAACATATACTCTACTAACTAGTCGTCCTTTAGAGCCAGTTTGATTTGTAATAAGCATATTTTCAAGCATGTCATCAGCATTAAAAAACACATCTTCAGCTGTTTTAGATAGCCTAATACCACCTTTTTTTCCAGCTCTTTTATCTGAAAATTTACCTAAATCCCTTGCTCCGGACTGAATCTGCGCCTTAACAACCCAAGGTCCTTCTTCTGAAATTTTCTTTGCAGCTTCTAAAGCCTCATTTGGAGTATAAGCTATAATTCCGTTAGGTATAGCAATACCAAATTTCTTAAAAATTCTTTTTGCTTGATACTCATGAATATTCATATTAGCCCTTTAACATCTGTTTTGCATAATATTTTATTTTATCAACCATAGAAAGCATACCACTTCTTCTGTTAGGAGTTATATGTTCTCTCAACCCCATTTTATCAAAAATTTCTTCAACATCAATATCTAAAATTTCTTGTGCAGATTTATCTTTAAAAATTTCAAAAACAATAGCAATAATTCCTCTAACAATAATGGCATCACTATCGCCTTCAAAATATATTTTTTTACCATCAATATGAGGAATAATCCAAACCTGAGATTGGCATCCAGCAATTTTCCACTCATCAAGTTTTTTACCGTCATCAAGTCTTTCTAATTGATTTCCAAGCTCAATAAGATATTTATATCTATCTTCCCAGTTTTCCAAAAAAGAAAAATCATCAATTAAAACTTCAATACTCATAATCACCCCTTTGTTTATATCATTTCAAGCATCATTCTAGCTTCTTCGCTCAATCTTTCAAGAGTCCAAGCTGGTTCCCAAACAACTTCCACTTCAATCGCTCCAACACCATCAATTAAGGCAACAGCATCAGCAACTTGTTGCGGTAAAACACCAGCAACAGGACACCCAGGAGCAGTCAAAGACATATCAATATGTATATCCCCATCGTCTTGCTGATTTATTTTATATATAAGCCCAAGGTCATAAACATTAATAGGTATTTCAGGGTCAAAAACAGTTTTAATAGCTTCAACAATATCATACATTTTAGCAATCTTTTGAGTGTCTTCTAATTTTTTTCCTGCATATGCTTTATAAACAGGCAATTCATCGTCAACACTCATCGCTTGCAAAAGTTGAGCTTCTGTTTCATCAATAGTATCTAGTTCTATATCTTCAGTCATAACAAATCTTCTTATATCAAAAAACTTTTTGCTTTTTTTATTGCATCAATTAATGCATCGATGTCATCTTTAACGCTATATATCCCAAGCGATGCTCTTGTCAATGAATTATATCCTAGAAGTTTAACCAAAGGTTCTGCACAGAAGTGTCCTGTTCTAACAGCAACTCCTTCTTTTCCTAAAACAAATGCAAGGTCCTGAGGGTGGATATTTTCAATCGCAAAAGAGAAAACCCCACCTTTTTCATTTGCATTTCCTAATAATGTTAATCCATCAATATCAAGCAATTTTTCAGTTGTATATGTTATTAGTTTTTTTTCATATTCTTCAATTTCATTAAAGTCAAATTTCATCAAATATTCAAGCGCCGCTCCAAGACCTATTGCTTGCACAATAGCAGGGGTTCCAGCCTCAAATCTAGCAGGTGGCAAAGCAAAAGTTGTCCTGTCATAATATACATGCTCAATCATATCCCCACCAAATTGATAAGGAGGCATATCGCACAATAAATCATATTTTCCATATAAGACGCCTATTCCCGTAGGACCATATACCTTATGTCCTGAGAACACTAAAAAATCACAATCAACATCTGTAACATCAATCTTTTTGTGTACAACAAATTGACAAGCATCAATCAAAATTTTCGCTCCAACACTATGAGCGTGATGGCAAATTTCTTTAATAGGAAAAACTGTACCCAAAACATTAGACATCGCTGTAACAGAAACAATTTTTGTTTTTTCAGATAACATTTTTACAAATTTATCTAAAACAAATTCTCCATTATCTCCTAATTCAAAATATTTTAGCTCAGCACCGGTCTTTAATGCCCATTGTTGCCATGTCACAAGGTTGGCATGATGTTCTGCTCTCGATATAAGAATTTCATCTCCTTTTTTTAATTCTTTGGCACCAAATGTAGATGCCACAAGATTAATTCCTTCAGTTGCATTTCTTGTAAAAATAATTTCTTCTGTTTTCTTTGCATTAATGAAGTTTTTAACAATCTTTCTAGCGTTTTCATATTTTTGAGTAGATACATCAGATAACCAATAACTACCACGATGCACGTTTGCATATTCATCCATATACGCTGTTTTTATAGTCTCCATAACAACATTAGGCTTTTGTGCAGAAGCAGCCGTATCTAAGTATATATTTTTTTTATCATTAATCTTTTTTTCCAAGATTGGAAAATCTTTTCTTATTTCAAAAGCATCAAACATATTTTCTTCCTTAAAAAATTAGAGATAAGATAAATCCTATCTCTAATTTTTTCAATAGAAAATGTGCTAAAATTTAGATTTAGCCGACAATCATCGCTGTCAATTCAGCCTCAGATGCAATTTGGTCATCAACCATAGCAACAGCCTTAAATACAAAAATATTTCTACGAGCCTTTATTCTTTCAACATGCATTCTTAATTGGTCGCCAGGTTTAACTTGTCTTCTAAATTTTACACCTTCGATTCCCATAAACAAAACATTATGAGTTGTTTCTGCATAATTATCAAATTGAGCAATTGTTACGGCACCAGCAGTTTGAGCCATAGCTTCAATTTGTAATACACCTGGCATAACAGGGTTTCCAGGGAAGTGTCCTTGGAAAAACTCCTCATTCATAGTCACATTTTTTATACCAACACCTTTTTCACCAGGAACTTCAACCTCAAGACGGTCAACCAACAAAAATGGATATCTATGAGGTAAAATTTTCATAATTTCTTCAATTGGATATACTTTAACTTCTTCAGACATATTAGGTCTCCTAAATTTTATTTTTTGCTATTTTTTTGTAAAAACGATACTTGGCGCATAAAGTCTTTAAATGGAACAGTTGGTGTCCCCATAACAATAGCACCTGGTTCAATATCACGCATAACACCAGATTGTGCTCCGATTTGTGCCCCACTACCAATATTCAAGTGATCTGCAAAACCGGTTTGTCCACCAGCCACAACATAGTCACCAAAAGTGCAACTCCCAGCAATACCAGTTTGTGCAACAAGAATACAATATTTGCCTATTTTATCATTATGAGCAACTTGAACAAGGTTATCTATTCTGCATCCATCTCCAATAATGGTGTCGTCAAGAGCTCCTCTATCAATACAAGCATTAGCCCCAATCTCAACATCGTTACCAATTATAACTCTACCAATTTGAGGTATGCGTTTATGCTTACCGTCAACAACAGAAAAACCAAAACCATCTTGACCAATTTTAGCTCCTGTATATATATAGCAGTCATTCCCCATTAAACAGTAAGTAATGCTAGCATTGTTGGCAATTTTGCAGTTGTTGCCAATTTGGCAACCATTACCAATAAATGCTCCTGCTTCTATTACGCAATTATCACCAATAACAACATCACCCTCAATCACAACATGGTGACCAATATAGCAGTTTTTACCAATTTTAGCATTTTTTGCAATTTTAGCACTTTCCTCAATTTTAGGTTCACGAGTCCTTTCCGCATAAAAAGCCTCAAGAATCTTTATGAAAGCGTTTTTAGGGTTTTCAACCACCATCAATATAACATTTTCTGGTACTAAATGTTGAAGTTCCTTAATTGTAATACACGCCTTTGCTTTTATTAAAAGAGCTTTATCTTTATTTTTCTTATCATAAAAGAAACAAAGATCGTCTTTCCCAGCACTTTCAATGGAACAAACATTTTCAATCAATTCATTTTCAACCCCGGCACTAATCAACTCAGAGCCTGTAATTTCTGCAATCTCTTTTATGCTTTTAGGGCCAAGGTTTTTAAAAAATATTTTATCAGCCATTGTTATATTCCTTTATGCTATAAGCTTGTACCAAAGTTCAAACGGAATACTTCTGTTTCATCGTAGTCTTCTTTAACGATTGGGAAACCAAAGTCGATATCGATTTTACCCATAGGAGATGTCCACTCGAAACCAAAACCAACAGAAACACGAGGAGTAGAAGAGTAGTCAATACCATTCATATCAACACCGTCTGGTTTACCAGTTGTACCAATATCAACGAATGTTCTACCTCTAATGCCAAGTTCATCCAATCCCATTGGGAATGCGAGTTCAGCACCACCCCAAACCATCCAGTTACCACCAAGGGCATCCTTAGTTGCTTTATCTCTTGCGCTTATACCACCTGTATCAAATCCACGCATTGTATTTCCACCTAAGAAATATCTTTGTGCAAGTCTGGCATCTCTATCGCCATAACCTGTAACGTATCCACCATTGATAAAGAACTTAAATGTATAGTGGTCAGATAATGTGTAGAATTTATATGCTTTAGCATCAAACTTTAAGTATTTATCGTCACCACCAAGACCAGATATGTCATTACCAAATGATAAATAATATCCTTCTTTAGGTTGCATAGAGTTATCACGTTTATCATAAACAAGAGTTTGACCAATCACTGAGTCAACAGATTCGCCAGCTTCATTTTGGATATATTTAGATGCACTATTTACGTTCTTAATTTCATCTTTCTTAAGAGTATAGCGAACAAAGTGTGTTAAGTCATCTGTGTAGTTCCAACCAAGACGAACTCTAGCACCCATTGTATCCATATCATAGTTACTTTCATCTTGATAATCTTCTGTTTGATAGAATAAATCACCACCAGCACTTAATCTTCTATCTAAGAAATAAGGTTCTGTAAAGCTAAAGCTATAATCATTAGAGCGTTGAGACATTCCTGCATTCAAGCTAACTTGTTGACCTTTTCCTAAGAAGTTGTTTTCAGTAATACCAGCTCTAATTAATGCGCCGTTAACAGTTGAATATCCAACACCAACATTAAAGTAACCAGTAGATTTTTCTTCAACATTAACGTTAATATCAGCTTTATCATAAGCCACTTGCTCAGAGTCAATGTCAACTTTGCTAAAGAAGTTTAACCTTTCAACATTACGTCTAGATTCTCTAATTTTAGCAGCATTAAATACATTGCCTTCAGCAATTCTAAATTCACGACGAATAACTTCATCAAGTGTTCTGTTATTGCCAGTAATATTAATTCTGTTTACAAACACTTTTGCATTTTCTTTTATATCAAGAACAACACTAAGTTTTCCAGTTTCTCTATCTTTATGAATTGTTGGAACAACCTCAACAAATACAAAGCCTTTACGAGATAGTTCTTCTGTTAGTGCACTAACAGTCTTTTCTACTTCATCAGAATTATACCAGTCATTTAATTCAAATGTTACATATTTATACCATTCATTTGGGTTAATATCAGCAACAGAAGAGTTAATTTTTATATCATTAATTTTATAGCGAGCACCTTCGTCAATAGTAAATGTTAATACAAACGAAGTTTTATCTCTAGATAATTCAGCAATAGCAGATAATACTGTAAAATCTGCATAACCATGACTATTATAAAAGCGTCTTAACAATTCTTGGTCATAGTTCATTTTTTCTCTATCAAAAGATTCTGCGCTAGAGAACAATCTATACCAACGACTTTCCTTGCTCATAATTTCGCCTTGTAAGTCTTTACTTGTATAGTGTTTATTACCAATAAAGTTAATGGTATCAATTTTAGCTTCAGGACCTTCATCAATTTCAAAAATCAAATCTACGCGATTGTTAGATTTTTTAATCATTTTAGGCTCAACTTTTGCACCATATCTACCAGCTCTTTTATATACGTTTAAAATTCTCTGAACATCTTGTTGCACTTTGGCTTTGCTGTACACAGAACGAGGATTAGATTGTACTTCTGATTCTAAGATTTTATCATCGATTCTATCGTTTCCATCAAAAGCTCTAATACCAATTACAGGATTCTCAACAACGTTTATAACAAGGGTGTTGCCCTTTGTATCAAAAGATACATCACTAAACAAACCTGTGTCATACAATCTACGTAAGGCATTGTTTAATTCACTAGAAGAAACAGCCTTTCCTGTAGTTATTCCTGCATAAGATAATGCAGTTTCTTTTTCCACACGTTGAAGTCCTGTAATATTTATATTTTGTACCACACCTTCAGCAATAGCTTCAGAGCAAATAGACAAAGCTAATAAAGAAATTCCAGCTAATTTAAACTTCATTTTTAAATATCCTTATAAGTTTATTCAAACCATCTTGTAAAGAGGTGTTTGATATCATTCCAGGTCGCAAACACCATTAAAAACAAGAGAAATACAAGCCCAATTCTTAATAAAACATCTTTTATTTTTGCATTAAGCTCGCGTCTTGATACTATTTCTAACAAATAAATTACAACATGTCCACCATCAAGTAAAGGGATTGGGAATAAGTTTATAAGACCAAGATTTATAGATAAAAGGGCTATAAACGATATAAAGTCTAAAATTCCTCTTGATCTAGAAATATCTCCAGACATTTCTGCAATTCTAATAATGCCACCAACATCATCACTAGAGCGTTCTCCTTTGATTATTTGAGCCACACCTCGCAAAGTCATATCTGTAACATTATATACTTCTTTTGATGCTTTTTTGATAGATTCAATAAAGTTAAAGCAATCTTTTGTGATTTTAAACCTCTTTGTTTCCCCTTTAATTCCAATCATTTTTCGTTTAATAGGTTTTTCTGTTTCATCAAAAGCATAATCCATTTCTTTTAATGGTATATCGATATTTATAATCTCTCCACCACGCTCAATAACAATGTGTGCAACATCTGGGGATAAGCTAATTTCTCTACTAATATCAGCCCATTCTAATATCTTATTTCCATTTACTTCAAGGATTTTATCATCGCGTAAAATTCCAACTTTTTCTGCAGGTGAATCTTTTATTACACCAGAAACAACAGGTGGAATATCATAGCTTCCAACAAAGAAAAATAGCATGAAAAATACTAAAAATGCAAAAATGTAGTTAAACAATGGACCAGCAACAGCAATAGCTAATTTCTTTTGAGGTTTCTGTGTTGCAAAAAGGTGCTTTTGCTCCTCTTTTGTATATTTTGATAAATCAACTTCAGATGTAGAAGATGATTCATCAGCATCTCCCAAAAATTGACAATATCCACCAAGAGGAATTGCAGAAATTTTCCAAACAGTGCCATGTTTATCTGTTTTGCTCCATAACTCTTTTCCAAAACCAATAGAAAAGGCGCTAACACTAACACCTAGTTTTCTTGCCACAATAAAGTGACCATATTCATGAACAAAGACCAAAACGCCTAATAGAAATAAAAAAGGCACAACATAATAAATCGTATTTAACAACCATTCCATAATTTATTTTCCTTTATGTTATTATTTAAAAGATACTAATGAAAAGTAGCAATAAATAATTGGTGCAGCAAAAATTAAACCGTCGATTCTATCAAAAATACCGCCGTGTCCAGGAATCAAAGAGCTGCTATCTTTAATGCCCAAATATCTTTTGATAGAAGATTCAACCAAGTCACCAATTTGTGCAACAACCGCAACTAATGCTCCTAATTCTGCAAATAGTATTTGCTCACTAACAGGTAGGTTGATGTTAAAAATATTCTTCACTGCATACATATATATAATACTAACGGCAACAGATAAAATAACCCCACCAATCAATCCAGACCAAGTCTTGTTTGGACTAATTTTAGGTGCGAGTTTTGGACCTTTTAATGAAGAGCCAACCACATATCCTCCGATATCAACACTCCATACCATCAAGATAAACCAAAGAGTCATCACAAAGCTACCTTTTTCACCAGGAATACTTCCAAAAGCATCAAATAAGAAATACATCCAATATAGTGCGCCCACACCAATTGCAATATAAGGCACTCCAAGAGTTAAAAGGTTTCTATGTTCTTCATCTTTTGCCTTTAAATAAGCAAAAATAGTTGTTGCTAATAATGTAAAGAACAAAACTGTTCTATCAAATACAACCAAAGAACAGCCAAGTGCAAAAATATAAAAAACAGCATAACAACTTGGGCGTTTATTTGGTACCATATTCGCCCACTCCCAAGAAAGGAGTGAACCAACAGCAAAAATTAATATATCAACATATGGATGCCCTGAGCGCAATGCACCAATTGCTACAGGAATCATAATAAGTGAAGTTATGATTCTTTTTTGCAAAGATGTGAGGTTAGTTTTTTCCATATCTTCTCTCCCTATTGTTAAAATGTTCAATAATTTTCATAAGCTCTTCTTTATCAAATTCAGGCCAATGTGTGTTTGTGAAAAATAGTTCAGTATAAGCAAGTTGCCATAACAAAAAGTTGCTAATTCTTTGCTCTCCACTTGTCCTAATTAAAATATCAGGATCAGGAATGTTTGCAGTATATAATTTGTTAGATACAGTATTAACAGAAATATCCTTTATTTCAAGGTTGTTGTTTTTTACATCTTCGCAAATCTTTTTTACAGCATGGATAATTTCCTGTCTAGACCCATAAGAAAGGGCAATACACAAAGTTAAGTCACTATTTTTTTCAGATTCTTTTTCAATATAGGCAATTTTTTCTTGAATATCTTTGGACAACATTTCTCTTTCGCCAATAAAAACAATGCGAACATTGTTTTCCATAATTTCCTTAAATTCCTTGTCTAGATATTCTCTAAGTAAGTCCATTAAGGCTTTTACTTCATCTTCAGAACGTTGCCAATTCTCCGTAGAAAATGCATAAAGTGTTAAATATTCAATCCCAGAGTCTTTCATTGCTCTAGTAATCTTTACAACATTTTCAGCTCCTTTTTTATGGCCAAAGGTTCTGGGCATTCCACGTTTTTTTGCCCATCTACCATTTCCATCCATAATAATGGCTATATGCTTACACGAACTATCTTTTTTCATAGTACTATACTTGCAAGATATCTTTTTCTTTTTGCTCTAACAACTCATCAATTTTTTTGATTGAATCGTCAGTTAATTTTTGTATTTCATTACCATATTTCTTTTCATCATCTTCAGAAATTAAATTATCTTTCTTTAATTTTTTAACTTCATCAAGAGCATCTCTTCTGATGTTTCTTATAGCAATTTTATTTTGTTCAGCATACTTTCCAGCAATCTTAACTAGCTCTTTTCTTCTTTCTTCAGAAAGTGGAGGAATAGGAATGCGGATAAGTTGTCCATCAGAAACAGGGTTTAAACCTAAGTCAGATTCTCTTAAAGCCTTTTCAACAGATTTAGCCAATCCCTTATCCCACACGCTAACAGATAATGTTCTAGCATCTGGCACACCAATAGTACCAACTTGCGCAATAGGAGTTGGGCTACCATATGCCTCAACCATAATATTATCTAACAAGCTAGCGTGCGCACGTCCTGCTCTTAATCCACCAAAGTCATTTTTAAGTGTATCAAGAGTTTTCTCCATGCGTGCAACTGTATCTTTCTTAATGTCATTAAAATCAGTCATTTTTCCTCACTTAATTGTTGTATAATTACCTTTACCATTTAGAGCGTCAATAAGAGAGTTTATACCTTCTTGTTTAAACACAACAACAGGAAGTTTGTTCTCTCTAGCCATAGATATCGCAGTCATATCCATAACTCTTAATTCTTTTGTTATAACTTCTTCATAAGAAACTTCTTTAAATCTTTTTGCTTTAGGATTCTTTTTAGGGTCACTATCATACACGCCATCAACTTGTGTTGCCTTAAATAATGCATCACAACCTGTTTCAAGTGCTCTAAGTGTAGCTCCTGTGTCAGTTGTAAAATAAGGGTTTCCTGTTCCGCCTGCGAATATTAAGATATATCCCTTGCCTAAAAGTTCTTGCGCTTTTCTATAAGAATACGCCTCAACAACTTGCGGAGCATTAAGTCCTGATAAAATTTCAACAGGCATTCCTTTTGCTTGTAAAGCACTTTTAAGAAATAGAGCGTTAATAATTGTGGCAATCATTCCTGCTTGGTCAGCAACAGATCTATTCACATATTTGTTTGTGTTGTTTACACCACGATAAAAATTTCCACCACCAATAACGATACATAATTCTATTTTCTTATCATAGGCTTTTTTGATGCCTTCTGTAATTTTATCAAGAACATCATTGTCAATACCATAAAGTTGATTTCCCATTAAGCCTTCGCCTGAAAGTTTTAATAGAATTCTGTTATATCTTTTTTTCATAAAAATCCCTCTATAAAAAGATGACTTGCCTACATATTAAACAATTAAATAATTTTGTCATTAACTTTTTGCCCCTAATATACAAAAAGATAAAATATACACCCAGTTTATAAAATTGGTTGAATTTTTGAGTACAATATATAATATAACCCCAAAATAACTATGGGAGAATTTTAATGTCTTTAGGACTAGTTTATACTTTGAGCGCCTTATTTGGATATCTTGTTGGTTCGATTCCATTTGGTTTAATTTTAACAAGAATGGCAGGTTATGGTGATATTCGTAAAATCGGTTCCGGAAACATCGGGGCCACAAATGTATTAAGAACAGGTAACAAAGCTTTAGCGTTAGCAACCGTATTATGTGATGCTCTAAAGGCAGGTATAGCTGCTTATGTTGCAGGCAAGGTTGTTGGTGGTGCAGATTCTATAACGGCATCATTAATTGCTGGTTCATCTGGAGTTTTAGGACATAATTTCCCAATATGGTTAAAGTTCAAAGGTGGTAAAGGTGTTGCTTCAACTTTTGGTTTTGTTTTGATTACATGTTGGCCAATAGCATTAGCGATATTGGTTGTTTGGTTGGTAATGGCATTTATTTTCAAATACTCATCACTGTCAGCCCTAACTGCAGCTGTTTTAGTTCCACTAATTTCTTGTTATTTAGCTCCATCTGTTGAGTACACATATGTATATTCGGCAATTGCAGTGTTAGTTATAGCAAGGCACCATGCAAATATCAAACGTTTGCTCAAAGGTGAAGAAAGTAAAATCAAATTAAAAAAAGAAGAAAAATAAGTGAATAAAGAGAAACTAATATCATACATACAATTAATCAACACAGCAGGTGTTGGTCCAATAAGTTTCAAAAAGTTAATGGACAGACACCAAGATGTTGACAAGGTATTAAAAGAGCTCTCACTAAAAAAGGAGCTCTTTAGCCGTTCTTTGGCAACCAAAGAAGTTATGACTGCTGAAATCAAAAATGTGCACATCATAACACTAGAAGATGAGTTATATCCATACAATCTAAAACAAATAGAAGATTGTCCTCCTGTTCTTTATGCGTTAGGAGATATTAGTATTTTACAAAACATTAATGCACTTGCAGTTGTCGGTTCTCGTAGTGCGTCATTTGCTTCAACCAAAATTGCGCAAAAAATATCTTCCGAAATATCCGAGCATGGTATAACTATCATTTCAGGAATGGCAAGAGGAATAGATAGAGCTTCTCACGAAGGCGCTATCAGTTGTGGCGGTAAAACAATAGCTGTTTTAGGGACGGGTGTAGATGTTGTTTATCCAAAAGAAAATCAAGATTTATATAATCAAATAAAAAAGCATGGCTTGATTTTGTCTGAATATCCTCTAGGAACAGCTCCACAAGCTTCAAACTTCCCTCGTCGAAATAGGATAGTTTCAGGTCTAAGTAAAGGTGTTTTGGTTATAGAGGCTAGCATAAAGTCAGGCTCATTAATAACAGCAAATCAAGCGCTAGAACAAGGACGTGATGTATATGCAATCCCTGGCGCTCCTTTTGATGGTAGAACATCTGGCTGTAATAAATTATTAAAAGATGGTGCAATACTTGTAGAAACATCAAGCGACATATTAAATAACTTTAGTTTTACACAAAAAGAATTTATAAGTTACAAACCTAAAAAAGATGAAAAGCAAGAATTATTTGAATATTCTCTTGACAATGAAGAAAATAATAAAGATATTGCAGACAACATTGATGACTATTCAAAATTATTATTATTAGTTTCAGAAGTTGGCACAGATATAGATGAACTAATACGCACATCTAATAAGCCATCAGAAGAAATCTTAATGATGATTATGGAATTAGAATTAGACGGTAAAATAGTTCGCCTTCCTGGCAACAAAATAGCAAAAGCTTAAGGGTTAACAAATATGAAGTTAGTTGTAGTAGAGTCTCCAGCAAAAGCCAAAACCATTAACAAATACTTAGGCAAAGATTATCAAGTATTAGCAAGCTACGGTCACATTCGTGATTTACCAAGCAAAGATGGTTCAGTTAATCCTAACGAAGACTTTAAGATGGAGTGGGAATTAAGCTCTGGTGGTAAAAAGCGCCTAAGCGATATTATAACTGCTCTTAAAAATTGTGATACGTTAGTCCTCGCATCCGACCCGGATAGAGAAGGAGAAGCTATTGCATGGCATATTTTAGAAGAATTGCATTCAAAAAAGAAATTAAAAGATAAAAAAATTGAGCGCGTTGTTTTTCATGAAATTACCAAAAACGCAGTAAGCGAAGCGATTAAAAATCCACGTCAAATTGATGACAATTTAGTGTCTGCATATATGGCGCGTCGCGCACTAGATTATTTAGTTGGTTTCACATTGTCGCCAGTTTTGTGGCGCAAACTTCCTGGGTCAAAATCAGCCGGTCGTGTTCAATCAGTCGCTCTTCGTTTAATCTGCGAAAGAGAAATGGAGATAGAAAAATTTAAGCCAGAAGAATATTGGACTATAGATGTAGATTTAGGCACAAAAACAGATGCTTTAATTCCATCACATTTAGTTAATTTAGACGGCAAAAAGTTAGAGAAATTTGATATCAACTCTAAAGAAAAAGCAGAGCTTGCAAAAGCCAAAATAGAAGCAGAAGAATTTGAGATTGCAAAGGTAGAGCGCAAAAAAGCAAATCGCTATCCATCTCCTCCATTTACAACATCAACTCTTCAACAAGAGGCTGCTAGAAAATTAAGATTCGCAGCCAAAAAGACAATGCAAGTGGCTCAAAAGTTATATGAGTCCGGTTACATTACATATATGAGAACAGACGCTGTAAACTTATCAGTAGAAGCAATCGCATCGTGTCGTGAAGCAATAAAAAAATACTTTGGCGAAGATTACTTACCCAAACAGCCCAAAGAATATAAAACAAAATCCAAAAACGCACAAGAAGCACACGAGGCAATTCGTCCTGCAGATATAATGAATACTCCAAAGAAAATGGAAGAAAAGTTAGATGCAGATTCTCACAAGCTTTATGAATTAATCTGGAAACGCACAGTTGCTTGCCAAATGGAACCAGCAGTCATGGATAGAGTTGTAATAGATTCTGTCTCAAAAGATAAACAAATATTGCTTCGTGCAAATGGTCAAGTAATAGCGTTTGATGGCTTCTTAAAGCTCTATCAAGAAGGCAAAGATGATGCCGATGATGATGATGAAAATAGGATTCTTCCAAACGTAGAAGTTGGTGAAAGCGTTTCTAAAAAAGCCATCAAGCCAGAGCAACACTTCACAACCCCACCTCCACGTTTTACCGAGGCAAGTCTTGTTAAAAAACTAGAAGAATTGGGTATCGGTCGTCCATCGACATATGCTTCAATTATTGCTGTGTTACAAGAGCGTAAATATGTAAAGGTTGAAAAACTTCGCTTCATTCCAGAAGATAGAGGTCGCATAGTTACAATATTCTTAGAAAACTATTTCAAAAAATATGTAGAATATGATTTCACAGCTCAAATGGAAGAGTTTTTAGATGATATTTCAGCCGGTTCAATGGAGTGGAAAAAGCTCCTAACAGGCTTCTGGACTAAGTTTAATAACAACATTCAAGCAGTACAACCTCTTCAAGTAAGCGAAGTAATAGATAAAATAGATGAAGTTTTATCATATCATCTCTTCCCAGAAAAAGAAGATGGATCAGACCCTCGTTTGTGTCCAGAATGTGGTAAAGGTTACTTAAGTATCAAGCTAGGCAAGTTTGGTGCATTCCTTGGTTGTTCAAACTATCCTGAGTGCAAATACACAATGCCACTAACCGATGTTAAGGATGAAGAAGAAACAGCAACAGAAAGAGCTCCAAATCCAGAAGATAAACTACTAGGTACTCACCAAGGTCTAAATGTATATCTAAAGAAAGGTCCTTATGGTTTTTATATTCAGTTAGGTGAAGATGCAACAGCATTAACCGAAAAGCCAAAGCGCATAGCGTTGCCTAAGTTCTTAAATCCCGAAGATGTAACTTTTGAGCATGCAGACACACTTGTTAGCCTTCCAAAAGATATCGGTAACGGCATAACAGTAAATATCGGCAAGTTTGGGCAATATATTAAGCAAGGCGCAAAATCTCGCTCATTAATAGGTAATGATAATATCTTTAATATAACCTTAGAGCGCGCAGAAGAATTGCTTAAAAATGTAGCAGAAAAACCAGAGGCAAAATCACTAGGCGTTCATCCAAAATTAAAAGCAGATATCTTGCTTGCAACAGGTCGATATGGTGAATACCTAAAATGCGGTAAAAATAACTACCGTATCCCTAAAGGAACAGTCACTAAAGACCTAACTTTTGAAGAAGCCATAAAAATCATAGATAGCGCAAAATAAAAATAAAAAGCACCAACATCGGTGCTTTTTTATTACTAGATTTTACTTGTTTTTAACAAATCATCTTATATACTAAGCCTACGCATAAATTTATTTATGCTAGAACCAAGAGGTTGGTTCGGAGTCGTAGAAAGCTCTTTTGTTAGTAGCGGTGTAGGATATAACACCGTCATATTGTTATCTGTAATTTCAAGGTAACAATAAATATATCCCCGACAATGGTCGGGGAGGTTCTTGCGTATGTCCAGAAACTCCTTTGCGAGTTTTAAAGGCTTGAACGGTCATTTCTACTAACATGATTTTTCTAACTCTCCGATCGCCTCTTTAAAGGCGATTTTTTTTATTATTAATACGGAGAGGGTTTATAGATGAAAAAAATATCGATATTGATGGTTTTATTATGCACAGCATGTGCATACTCAAGAACATTATATACAGATGAGAATGGGGCAAGTGTTCGTGAGGCATTTTGTGGTAGTGCCTTTTTAACTATCGGAGATTGCTATAAAAAAGCAAAAGAAGATTGTCCTTCAGGTTTTGCTGTAAAAGATAGGATATCTAGTGAATGGACAGCTTCAAGAAATTTAGTTTATACATGCAAAAATACTAATTACCAAATGAGAAAAAATCAAAATACAAATACCCAATATTACAGATATAGATAACAAAAACGCCAGTATTTAGCTGGCGTTTTTTTCTTACCCCACACTTCCCTCAAGCGAAATTTCAATTAGCTTAGACGCTTCAATAGCAAATTCCATTGGCAATTTTTGCATAACTTCTTTGCAAAAACCATTAACAATCAAGCCAACAGCATCTTCTTCATCAAGCCCTCTTTGTTTGCAATAAAATAACTGCTCATCGCTAATTTTTGAGGTTGTAGCCTCATGCTCCAAAATTGCAGATTTTGACGCATTTTCAATATAAGGAACAGTATGAGAGCCACAAGTTGTCCCAATTAGCAAACTATCGCATTGAGAATAGTTTCGAGCATTACTCGCATTTTTCGCAACCTTAACAAGCCCTCTATAAGTTTGGTCAGAAAAACCAGCAGAAATACCTTTAGATATAATTCTAGAACTAGTATTTTTGCCCAAATGAATCATCTTAGTTCCTGTATCAGCTTGCTGATAATTGTTAGTAAGCGCAACAGAATAAAACTCTCCCTTAGAGCCATCTCCTTTTAATACGCAAGAAGGGTATTTCCACGTAACTGCCGAGCCTGTTTCAACTTGTGTCCAAGAAACTTTAGAATTTTCACCATCACAAAGAGCTCTTTTAGTCACAAAGTTATAAACTCCACCTTTTCCTTCTTTATCTCCTGGATACCAGTTTTGAACGGTAGAATATTTAACTTCGGCATCTTTATGAACAAAAATTTCCACAATCGCCGCATGAAGTTGGTTTTCGTCACGCTGAGGCGCTGTGCATCCCTCTAAATAAGAAACATAGCTCCCCTCATCTGCAATAATAAGAGTTCTTTCAAACTGTCCAGTATTTTTAGCATTAATACGAAAATAAGTAGATAGCTCCATAGGGCATTTAATCCCCTTAGGGATATAAACAAAACTACCATCAGTAAATACAGCCGAATTTAGCGCTGCAAAATAATTATCAGTATAAGGAACAACAGAGCCTAAATATTTTTTTACCAAATCAGGATACTCTTTTACTGCCTCAGAAATAGAACAAAAAATAACACCATGTTTTTTTAATTGTGCTTTATAAGTCGTTGCCACAGATACGCTATCAAATACAGCATCAACAGCCACAACACCTGCCAAAACTTCTTGCTCTTTAAGAGGAATGCCAAGTTTATTATATGTTTCTAAAAGCTTAGGGTCCACTTCGTCTAAACTCTTTGGTGCAATCTTCTGTTTTGGTGCAGAATAATAATATAAATCCTGATAATCAATCTTGTCATAACAAACTTTCGCCCATGTTGGCTCAGTCATTGTTTGCCATTTTTTAAATGCTTTCAACCTAGATTCTAAAAGCCAGTCAGGCTCTTCTTTCTTTTCTGAAATAAGCTTAATAATGTCCTCATTTAGTCCTTTGGGCACAATTTCAGTATCAATATCTGTCACAAAACCAAATTTGTAATTATCACCACTTTCATCTTTTATTTCAGGTTTACTCGCCATTTGTAAAATATCCTCTCATTAAATACTGGTATTTTATAAAATAAAGCTTTGCAAAAATCAAGATACTAATATCAATAAATTTAACGATTATTTAGGTATTTAATGCTAAACAACACCTATGAATAAAGGAAAAACAATGAGAAAGTTTTGGTTTATATTGATAATAATGCCACTACTTACTGGTTGCTATGCCAGAAGTAATGGTATTCCTTTATTCAATAGCTATGGTTATAATTACACTCCCAAAAGCGTAGAAGTTCAAAAAGGAGATACATTATATAAAATTTCCAGAAGGTATAATGTTCCTTTAAGAGGAATTATTGAAGAAAATAACCTAAGCGCCCCATATGCGTTAAATGTTGGGCAAAACCTAAAGCTTCCCGTTCGCCAAACACACACAGTTACCAAAGGCGAAACTCTTTATGCAATATCAAGAAAATACAACGTAGATATAACATCTCTAAGCAAAATAAATGACCTAGATGCCCCCTATGCACTCAACGTAGGGCAGGTTTTAGAATTACCTTCAAGCATAGTAACAAGAACAGCCTCAACAAATGCATCAATTAGTGGTGGTTCATCACAATTTTCAAGGTCAAAAATAGTTCCAAAATCTTCTGCAAAAACAACCTCAAAAAAAACGCCAACATCTAAAAAGGTTACATATAAATCAACCCCAAGAAAGCCCGTTTCATCATATCGCAAAACAAAATTTGTATGGCCAGTAAATGGCTCTGTTGTATCAAACTTTGGTTTTGTTGGTAAAGGTCGCAAAAATGATGGTATAAATATCAAAGCAGCCCTAGGCACAAATGTAAAAGCCGCAGATAAAGGTGTTGTAGCCTATGCTGGAAATGAGCTAAAAGGTTTTGGAAATTTGGTTTTGATAAAACATGATGATGGTTACATAACAGCCTATGCGCATACTGATAAAATATATGTCAAAAAAGGCCAAAAAGTTTTACGAGGCGAAAAGATTGCAACCGTTGGAAAAACCGGTGGCGTAAACTCGCCACAACTCCATTTTGAGGTTCGAGCAGGCAAAAAAGCGGTAAATCCTCGCAAATACCTTCCATAATTTAAAAATATCGTTGTAAATCTCTGTTTTTATAGTTGTATAGCAGTTTTTTTTAGATTAAACTCGCCTCACAAAAACTAATTTTTTAATGGAGAAAAATATGTTTATATCAGAAGCTATGGCAGCATCAACTGCAGCAGCACCAGCGCAAGGTCCTTTAACTGGTTTTTTCCTTCAGTTAATACTTGTATTTGGAATTTTTTATTTCTTACTCATTCGTCCTCAACAAAAAAAGATGAAAGAGCATGAAAAGATGTTAAATGCAATTAAACCTTCAGATACTGTAATCACAAATGGTGGTATTTATGGTAAAGTTGTAAAAGTTGAAGATGATAATCTATTAATAGAGATTGCTAAAGGTGTAGAAATAAAAGTTTTACGCTCAAGCATAAGAGAAGTAGTTTTTGATAAAAAATAAACCATAAAAGAAATAATTTTTTTATATAAGAGAGAAGCAAATGTACAAATTATCATTAAAAAGAGTGCTTATGATTTTGGCAGTTTGTGCGCTTGGTATTTTTTATACAATACCAAATTTCATAACTGATGCCAAAACAAAATTACCATCATGGTGGCAACCAGTAAACCTAGGTTTAGATTTGCAAGGTGGATCAAGTTTATTACTAGAGGTTGATTTGAATGCCGCTCTAAAAGACAGAATGGAAAACCTTGAAGATTCAGCTCGTTCTGCTTTAAGAGAAACAAAAATTCGTTACCAATCTATCAGTTCTAACGAAAATGGTTTAAGAGTTAGAATAGATAACCCAAACACAAGAACCAAAGCTCACACCCCATTAAGAAAAATGGATGAAGGCTTAAAGGTAACAGAAGAGGGCGACACACTAGTTGTTATGTATGATGAGCAAGCATTAAACACAATAAAGTTAAAGCTTGTTGATCAATCAATAGAAATTGTTCGTAAGCGTATTGATGAATATGGTACAAACGAGCCAAGCATTCAAAGTCAAGGCTATGGCCGTATTTTAGTTCAACTTCCAGGTGTACAAAACCCAGAAGAAATTAAAACTCTCCTTGGTAGAACTGCAAAAATGACATTCCACCTAGTTGATAGTTCAACAACAGCTATTGAAGCAAAACGTGGTAAATTAAAAACATCATCACGTGTAATTCGTGGCTCATTAGGCGAGCAATATGTTATTGTTAAAAAGCCAGCAGTAGGTGGCGAAACCCTAACAGATGCATCAGTATCATTCCAAGATGGCGCTCCTGCAGTTAGCTTCAAGTTTAACAACTTAGGCGCAAAGAAATTTGGCGAAGTAACAAGAAACAATATTGGTGAACAATTAGCTATCGTATTAGATAACGAAGTTATTTCAGCTCCAACAATTCAGTCTGCAATCACAGGTGGCTCTGGTGTAATCACAGGTAACTATACAGCAGAAACAGCGCAAGAATTAGCATTGTTATTGCGTTCAGGTGCTCTTCCAGCTCCACTTAATATTTTAGAAGAAAGAACCGTTGGCGCAGGTCTTGGTGCCGATTCAATTGAAGCTGGTGTTTTTGCTTCAGTAATTGGTTTTATTGGCGTTGTAATCTTCTTGCTTTTAGCTTATGGCTTGTTTGGTTTGTTCACAACCATAACAGTGTTCTTAAACTTATTCTTAATGCTTGGAGCATTAAGCGTTATGGGTGCAACATTAACATTACCAGGTATTGCCGGTATTATTTTAACAATCGGTATGGCAGTAGATGCAAACGTTTTAATTTTTGAACGCATGCGTGAAGAAGTAAAAGGTGGTCGCTCTATTAAAGATGCGATAGAATCAGGATTTACAATCGCATGGGGTACAATTATTGACTCAAACCTCACAACATTAATTGCCGCAGGTGTATTGTTCTATTTTGGTAGTGGTCCAGTTCGTGGTTTTGCAGTAACATTAGCCGTTGGTATTGTTACATCACTCTTTACATCAGTAACAGTAACACGTTTATTCATTACTGCATGGTTTAACAAATACAAACCAAAAGCATTACCAATCTAGTAAAAGAAGGGATAGATAAAATGACAATATTAAAATGGATAACAAAAGACACTCATATTGACTTTATGAAGGCAAGTGTTTTCACATATATTCTTTCTACAGTTTTAGTAGTGTTATCATTCTTAAGCATGTACTACAAAAGCTTTAACTTTGGTATAGACTTTTCTGGTGGTGTGCTTATGGAAATCAAGTCTGAAAAACCAATAAATGTAGAAGAAATTCGTTCAAAATTAAGCGTATTAAAATTAGATGAATTAAATTTACAAACACTTGGTTCAAAAGGTGATGAGTTATTAATTCGCGCTCAAGCAGAAAATGCTAATGAAGAAGCACAAAGAAAAGCAGTTGTTGATATAAAAAATATTTTAGGCAATGGTTATGAATATCGCCGTATAGAAAACGTTGGTCCACAAGTAGGTGACGAGCTAAAAACAGCTGGTATTATTGCTTCAGTATTAGCAATGGTTGCAATCGCAATATATATTTGGGTTCGTTTTGAATGGCAATTTGCTCTTGGTGCATTAATAGGTTTATTTCATGACATCATTATAACATTAGGCTTGTTATCATATTTCCGTTTTGACTTCAGCTTAACAACCGTTGCCGCAATTTTAACCTTAGTTGGTTACTCAATAAACGACACAGTTGTAACTTATGACCGCATTCGTGAAAATTTGAAAAAGTATCGCAAAATGCCACAAAAAGAACTACTAAACAAAAGTATTAATGACATCTTCTCACGCACAATTTTAACAGGTGTAACAACACTATGTGCTGTTATTCCTCTATACTTCTTGGGTGGAGAAGCATTAGCAAGCTTTTCGTTTACAATTTTAGCAGGTCTTATCATCGGTACATATTCATCTATTTATGTATGTACAACATTCTTAAATCTTTTTGATTTAAGAGCTGTAAATCATAAAGATGAAGACAATGTATTTGCAAGCATTGGCTAATACTTATATAAAAAAACAAAAAGGGGGCTTTTAAGCCTCCTTTTTTATTTTTAAATCTAATTAAAAATTTTATTGTTATTTATATCACATTTTTTTAATCGAGGAGGCATAGATTTTGAAATATTTACATCTTTATCAGCTCTTTTAAAAACCTCTTCAGCAAATGCCATTTTGGCCATATAAGTTAAAAATAAAGGCTTCTCTAATTTAAGTTTACCAAGTGTTTCCTCAAGAGCTTCAAAACTATCATATATAGTTCCAACAAAAATCATATTTTCATTCAAATAATCCATATCCCCTTTGTTCATTTTTCACCTCGCATAAATATTGCTAAACATCAAGCAAGATATAAATAAAAATATTTTTTTAAAGCTCTAAATATTGCTATATTGACAAGCAATTTTTAGTCGATTCTAAATAATAAATTTTTGAGAAATTTTTTTATCATGATTAAATTTAATTCCTCTATCACTAACACTAATAAAATGTCTTTTATGCCAATCATCAGCAATTAAACCAACAATATCATCATCAACGTTGTTATTAAATTTATTTGCCAAATCATAAATTACATAATTTGCTATATTAACCTTATTCATAAAACCCTCCATTTTTACCTAAAATATATAAAATCTTGTTTTTACGAAATAAAGTTTTATAAAACTAATGTCTATGTTAATAAGGGCATCTTTTTGCTAGATACCCTTATTTTAATCCAAAGTTTTATAATAGTTTAATCAACGCTTAATAAAATATACCTTTTCTTTTAAGATGTTTTGTTATTTTGAGCATCCATCTCCCTACTTGTCATTACGAGCCACGTCTTTTTTTTATATAGTCATTGCGAGGAGCGTTAGCTCCGTGGCAATCCATCCACATAATACAAAAGAGCCACAAAAAAAGGCACCTTTAAAAGGTGCCTTTCTAAAAAATTATTATAACAATTTATCGCTGCTCACGACCGTTGAATGGATTAATTTTATCAACAAAATTATTCCAATTTTCTTTTCGTTCATCACGACGTTGATGAAGTTCTTCAACAGTAATTCCTAGTTCCTCAGCTCTTTTAGCGTCACGCTCAGCTTTTTTAGCATCACGCTCAGCTCTTCTTTCCATCTTATTATTAAATCGTCTAGTTTGTCTATACATTTCTGAAGTTAATATAGGTGTAGATGGTTCCATGCCAGCAAGGTCTAAATGTAGATTATTTCTCTCAACCACACCCTCAAACGAAGCAGTATGAGCACTAACATCATCAGGAACATTTCCAGTTGCAACGGCTGTTTGTGCCTCTGCAAAGGTTGTGCAAAGTTGATTATAATCAGCTTCATTACGCTCAAAAGCTTTTTCTCCTCCTAAGTTTTGAATTAAATCTTGTCTAAAATTAAAAGCCCACTCTCCAAAATTATTTGCACCACTTTCTAAAGAACGAGCAAATGCCATATTAATTGCTAAATCAACTCTATCTTGAGGAATATTTGCAAGTTGCAAGTCATTCTTTAGTGTTGCCGCTAAAAGAACTTTTTGTTCGTCTAAAGAGATTTGCTCAGCTGTTGGTTGTGGAGTTTCTAATTCAACACCTGGCAAAGGTGTTAATACTTCTGGTTCAACTCTCGCAATCTTAGGCTCTGGTCTAACAGATCGAAGACTAGCTTCAACTATTTCAGCATTAAGACCTGGAATTTTAGCAAGATTATCAGCGCTAACATCATTATCTAAAAAGTACTGAACAGCATCATGAGATCCAAGCATAGTACCTCCAGTAATGTCTTTCATGTTAGCCGGTTGCAACATAGATTGTTGACAAATTTTATATGCAACATCAAGTCCATATTTATCAACCAAAACTTGCGCTTGATCAGCTTTACCTAAATATGCCATCCATTGGTCAATTCTCACTCTATGGTCTTTTGATGTAGTCGCCATACCACGAGGTCTAGGCGCCGGTCTAGCTACAGGTTCAGGTTCTGGTAAACTTTGCATTAAATCAAGCTCTCTGGCGCAAGAGTTTAGCATTACAATATATTGTCTATTATCAAAATTACCAGAATCTATAATATCGTTGATATAAGTCTTTGCATCTGTATATTCAGAAATATTATTAGATGCCTCTCTTATTTTGTCATAATCTAAATTCCAGGCTTTACATTGAGCTCTTAAAAAATGGTGACACGAAGTTTGACTCATATCATCATTTAATGCGGCATCGCATGTGTCAACAGCATTAAAAACGTAATTTGCAATTTGACTATCTGGATTTCTTCTACCTTCTGTCATCGCTACATATTTTACTTTGCTAAGCCAATCATCTACACTACTGCACTCAGATATATCAACAGAATTTAAAAAATCCCGAAACCCATTTTGAGTTTCTCCATCAGCGTTAGTAGCTGTACAAAAAGAATAAAATAGATATTTTTTTGTTTGGTTAATCGCTTTCTCATAAGAGAGTTGCTCTGTATTTTCAGTCATAATAGTTCTCCCAATCTCCATTAAATATATAGCAATTATATCACATTTTTCAAATTTATACAAGCAGATTCGCATTTTTAAATATTACAATTCTGTTACAATCCTCCCATCCTCCTCTATATCGTCATTGCGAGCGCGTCAACGCGTGGCAATCCACCCTCATTATTCTCCCACCAATACCAAAGAACAAAAGAAGCACCTTCTTCAAGGTGCTTCTTTATCATCTCAAAGTCTCAACAAAGCTTATCCAAGCTTGTCTTTCAACAACTTATTTACAACACCTGGGTTAGCTTTTCCCTGTGATTGCTTCATAACTTGTCCAACAAACCAGCCCAATAAGTTATTTTTACCTGCTTTATAGCTTGCAACATTATCAGGATTGTTTGCAATAATTTCATCAACAATCGCCTCAATTTGAGATGTGTCGGTCACTTGTTTCAAACCTTTTTCTTCAACAATAACCTCAGGGTCGCCACCTGTTTCAACCATAATTTCAAAAACATCTTTAGCAATTTTGCCAGAGATAACATCTTTAGATATAAGTTCAACAAGCTTACCCAAATTTTGAGCGCTAACAGGCGAGTTTTTAATATCAACACCTTTCTTATTTAATATTGCAAAAACCTCGCCCATAAGCCAGTTTGCGACTTTTTTTGCATCATGACCTAAAGACGCCTCTTCAAAAAACTCAGCAACTTCTTTGTTCTCACAAATAACCATTGCATCATAAGGTGTTAAGCCCATATTCTCAACATATCTTTTTTTCTTCTCATCAGGAAGTTCCACAAGTTCACTTCTAATCTGCTCAATATATTCATCAGATAAAACAAGTGGAGGTAAATCAGGCTCAGGGAACTGTCTATACTCATGAGCATACTCTTTTTTACGCATATATTTAGTTTCACCTGTAACTTGGTCAAATTGACGAGATTCCTGTTCAAAACTTTCACCATTTTCATAAATCTTCAACTGTCTTTTAGCCTCAGATTCTATTGCTTGCACGGCAAATTTAACACTATTAACATTCTTTATTTCACATCTAGGTCTAAAACCTGTTTCGCCAACTTTTCTAATAGAAACGCTCGCATCACATCTCATAGAACCTTCATCCATATTCCCATCACAAGTACCAAGATATCTAACAATAGAACGAAGCTTTCTCAAAAAAGCCCCCGCCTCTTCAGGGCTTCTAAAATCAGGGTTAGTTACAAGTTCCATCAAACCAACGCCAGCACGATTATAGTCTATAAAGCTCTTTTTAGGGTCAATATCATGAATAGATTTACCAGTGTCCTGCTCAATATGAATTCTCTCAACTCCAATTTCCTTTGTTGTTCCATCGCTAAGGTCAACAATAACTTTTCCCTCTCCAACTAAAGGATATTTTTCCTGAGTTATCTGATATCCCTGAGGAAGGTCAGCATAAAAATAATTCTTACGAGAAAATTCTGAATACTTGTTAATTTTAGCATTCAAACCAAGCCCAGTTTTAACTGCTTGTTTCACGCATTCCATATTAAGTGTAGGAAGCATACCTGGCATAGCCACATCAACAAAAGAAACACATTCATTTGCATCTTCACCAAATTCCGTAGATGCAGTACTAAAAATCTTAGATTTAGATATAATTTGGCAGTGTATTTCAAGCCCACAAATTATTTCCCATTTCTCGCCATTAGATGCTTCTAAAATATATTCTGCCATTTCTTATATCCTCTTAAAATTAGCGCCCATTTCTAACTGATACGCTGTTTTAAAAATAGTACCTTCATCAAATGCTCTACCAATAAGTTGCATACCCAAAGGAAGCCCATTCTTAGACAATCCAATCGGTAAACTTAAAGCTGGCAATCCCGCCAAGTTTACTGATACAGTAAACACATCATTCAAATACATATTGATAGGGTTTTCATTCATTTTCTTATCACCAATAGCAAAAGCTTCAATAGGGCTAGTAGGTGTTAATATCACATCACATTTTTTGAACGCTTCTTCAAAATCATTTTTAAGAAGTCTTCTAACCTTCTGAGCTTTTAAGTAATAAGCATCGTAAAATCCCGCAGAAAGCACATATGTTCCAACTAAAATTCTGCGCTTAACTTCTTTGCCAAATCCTTCTGTTCTAGTGTTAATATAAAGCTCTTCCATATTAGAGCCATTAACTCTATTACCATATCTAATACCATCATATCTAGCCAAGTTAGAAGAAGCCTCAGCCGGCGCAATCACATAATAAGCAGGCAAAGCATATTTAGTATGAGGAAGGCTAATATTAACAACTTCAGCCCCTTTTTCTTTTAATATTTCAATAGCCTTATCCCAATATGCTCCAATTTCCTCATTTAATCCGTCTGGTCTATATTCATGTGGAATACCAACTTTAAGACCTCTAATATCCATACCAAGGAAACTTTCAAAACAAGGAACTTCATGTTTAGAAGAGGTTGCATCTTTAGCGTCATATCCCGCCATGCTGTTTAACATCAAAGCACAGTCTCTCACATCTTTACAAATAGGTCCAGCTTGGTCCAAAGAAGACGCAAAAGCAATAACACCATATCTAGAACATCTACCATATGTTGGTTTAATACCAGTAACACCACAAAAAGCAGAAGGTTGACGAATAGAACCACCAGTATCAGTACCAGTAGCTCCTGCACACATATTGCTAGCAACAGCTGCCGCAGAACCGCCAGAGCTACCACCTGCCACAAGTTTAACATCTTTACTCCATGGGTTTACAACAGGACCAAATACACTGGTTTCATTACTTCCACCCATAGCAAACTCATCAAGGTTCAATTTTCCTAAAAAAATCGCCCCATCATCAAGCAAGTTTTGTGTAACGGTAGATTCATATTGTGGAACAAATCCATCAAGCAAACGAGAACAAGCAGTTGTTTTGATTCCTTTTGTACAAAACAAGTCTTTAATACCCAAACAAATACCATCGAGAGCCTTATTTGTGCCATTCATATATCTCTGTTCAGATTTAACCGCTTCTTCTAGCGCAAGTTCTGGAGTTGTAGTAACAAAAGCATTATATTTTTTGTTATCTTCAAGCTTTTCAATATATGCCTTTGTTAACTCAACAGGCGAAATTTCCTTAGATTTTAATTTTTCAAGCGATTCGCTAATAGTTAAACTGGTTAATGCATTCATAATCTTACTCCACAACCTTTGGAACAACAAAATAACCAAAACCTTTTTCCGGTGCATTTTCTAAAATAGCCGCACTTTGCTTTCCTTCAACAACCTTATCTTCTCTTAATCTCATACCTTCATTAAAAGGTGAAACTAAAGGTTCAACACCAGTTGTATCAACTTCTCCAAGTTCTTCCACCCAAGCTAAAATCTTATTAAATTCTTTTTGTGTTTCTTCTAACTTTTCAGGCTCAACACCAAGTCTAGCCAAATAAGCAATTTGTCTTACAGTCTCATTATCAACGGCCATTTTTATACTCCTATTAAAATTCCTAAAAGTTTTATCACAACTACACTTTTTTTCAAGTTTAAATTTTATGAAATAAAAAGAGCATAGAAACACTTTTTTTACTGCAAACAATTTTTTTTATGCCATTCTAAAAAAAGAGGTGCGTCATGATAGTAAAATTATATAAAAAACTAGAAACAATTTGGTTTCGTATCAATCAAAAAATAAGATTTATTTTGGTAGGAGGCTTTAATACAGCCGTTTCTTTTTTGATTTATTATGCATTTTTATATTTCACCTCAGGTAAAGAGCAAATTTCATTATTGCTTATGAATCTTATTAATATCAATATATCAATCGCCACTATGCGCTATTATGTTTTTCAAGGAACAGGCCCCATATTAAAAGAATATACAAAAGCATTTTCATCATATATTGTGCTTTATTTTATAAATATGGGGTTACTTGCAACATTTGTTCGCCTTATTCACATACAAGAAACATTGTCACCGAACAGTGTTTTATTATCAATTCCAAACCTCAATAAAGCTTTGGCACAACTTTGCTGTGTTATAATTATTACAATAATGACCTTCTTTATTCATAAATATTTTTCATTTAGAAAAAAATAATACTATTTACCATATATTAATATCTATATTATAGCCTAATTGTGGACATCAAAATTAGGTGTCTGAGGTTTGAAACCCTCTCAAACAACGTATATATGTAAAGACGAAACGTTTACATGCCTTTTAGTCTATGCGACTGGAGGGCGGTAAAATAAGCCTTTGCGGTGAATATACCGCACTGTTTGTTTGCAGGTTTCAACTTCCAGTCATCTCTAAAAAAGATGACTTTTTTCTTTAAATATTGCTAAAAGAAAGGAAAGTTGAAATGAAAAAATATTTATTAATTGCAAGTATATTCACCGTTTTAGTGAGCAATACTGCCAAAGCCGAACGTTATTACGAAGAAGATGGTTATTATTATCAAGAAACTCCTCGTTACGTTCGCCGAGTAGAGTATGTAGAAGACAGAGGATACAAAAGAGAACAGCCGCGTTATAAGAGAATTAGTCAATCAGAGGCAAGACAAGCAAGAGAGTCAAAATATCGCCAAAACACATATAGAGAATATGAGGATCCAAACAAAGTTCGCCCATACATCGGTATAGATGTCGCTAGCTCAAAAATTAAGTTCGGTGATGATGAGTGGATTAAAGATTATGAAGGAGGAGACAACTATTTTGATGATGGAAACACATCAGTAAGTTTTGTTGTAGGTGCTAAATTCAATAAACATTTTGGTTTAGAGGCTTTTTATCAAAAATCAGGTGATGGAGAAAGTGAAGTAGAATATGATGATATAGACTATTATGGTGAAGATAAAACATCAATAAACTATACAGCAATGGGTATTGATGCAATAGGATACTTTCCTGTAAATCAAGAGGTTGAGATACTTGCTTCATTAGGTTTAGCTCAATATGATTTTGAAAGCAAAGTAAGCTATGTAGAATATAGTTACGGTGATTCTTATGAAGGAGAAGAATCAAAAGATTTTGATTCTCTTGGTATTCGCCTTGGTATCGGTGCTCAATATAATATTACAGACCATGTATCATTGCGTGCTATGGCTCGTTATGCTAAAATGAATGATGATGAATATATTAAAAGTTTAATGGAACTATCATTAGGCCTTCGTTATATGTTTTAATTATAAACTCATCTCAAAACAAAAAACACCTTGTTGTTCAAGGTGTTTTTTGTTTTATCCAATTAAATTTTTTACAGCTAAAAATGTTTCTAAAATACTCTTGTCCTTAAAATAGTCCGGCACAATTCTACTGCTCGAAAGTGTAATATTTTCAAAATATATACTTTCTCTAGTGTTTTTATCAAGCACTACTTCGTTTGCAGATACTCTATCAATCGCCCTAGTTAATAGTTTTAAAAAATCATCAATATTGACCTCAATAATAGATTTCACCTCTCCATCAGATTTACTAAAATCCATATCTTTTAAGCATCTTTCTTCCTTAAGCGCATAAAAATGCTGAAATTCTTTTATTTTGTATGTTTCAGACAAATCTACATCACATATCCTAATACCCAAAAAACTCCAATTTTTTTCCTCAATATCAAATCCAAGCTCTTCAACAATCTCTCTTTTGCCTGCCTCAATAATTGTTTCATCATCTTCAACGTGTCCACCAACAGCAAAATCAATATAATCTTCTCTTTCAAAGGTGTAAGATTCTTTAGGATAAATTGTCTGAAAATAAATAGTTCTTAATAATGGATTATACAAAACACCACCAAAAACTTTGTGCCATAATCCCTTTTGATGTACTATCTTTTTATCCTGTTTTCCAATAGCCTCCATCTGTGCATTATAAATTTTTAGCATTTTTCCAGATAGCTCCCCATAATTTTCTTTTTACCCACTTTATCAAAAAATACTTCACACTTGTCGCCATCAACATTAATAATTTTACCATATCCAAAACTAGGATGATAAACTCTAACACCAACAAGTGGACTTGTTTTTTTAGATTGATAAAAATAATCATTTTGTGTTTTCTTAGCATAATATCCATCATTAGAGTATTCATCATACGCAACGCTCTCATAGCTATCAAAATACCCGCTTTTTTCTTTTTTGCTATAAGAGGGTTTGTAATTATTATATCCACCACCAAAAGAAGAGCTTTTATTATAATAATCTCTCCCACCACCATAGCTTCCTCCATAAGAGGAACTTTGAGGTTTTGCATATCCTGTATTATTTATTAATTCAATACAACTAGGAGGGAGTTCATTCAAAAATCTAGATGGCGTATAGTTTTGCCATTGTCCATATAGTTTACGATTAAAAGATGCTGTAATATAAAGAATTTTCTTAGCTCTAGTTATCGCAACATAAGCCAGTCTTCTTTCTTCTTCTAAACCTTCATCTTCATTATCATCTAAACATTTTTGATGAGGGAATATTCCTTCTTCCCACCCTGGCAAAAATACAGCATCAAATTCCAAACCTTTAGCCGCATGAAGTGTAGATATAATCACTTTATCATCATCTGTACTATATTCATTATCAATCACAAGACTAACGTGCTCTAAAAATGTTGATAAATTTGGATAAGTTTCCTCATCACTCATAACACTAAAGAGTTCTTTTAAGTTTTCGATTCTTCCAGGAGCTTCCACAGACTTATCTTGTTCAAGCATAGACATGTATAAAGATTCTTCAGCAACTTGTTCAGCCAGTTCTCCAACGCTAATAGCGCCCATAACCTTGCGCCATTCATTAACCAAAGAAATAAAGCCTTCCAAAGCACCTTTTGTTTTTCCACTAAATTCTCCTTCATCAACCATGTTAACCATAGTTTGATATAACGGTGTTCTATCAATTTTTGCTCTATCTCTTATTTTATCAACTGTTTTATCGCCAATTCCTCTAGTTGGTTTATTTATAATTCGCTCAAAAGCTAAATCATCACTAGGTTGAATAATTAATCTAAAATATGCAAGCATATCTCTAATTTCAGCTCTTTCATAGAATTTCAAACCACCAACAACTTTATAGGGAATGCCTTCTTTTATAAAAATTTCCTCAAATGCTCGTGTTTGAGATGCTGTTCTAACTAAAATTGCTGTTTCACGATAGTCAAATCCATCTGCCTTTAAAATACCAACCTTGTTTGCAATAAATTTAGCCTCATCATCGCCACTATATAAGCTAACAACTTTAATTTTTTCATTTTTATAGCCAGAAACAGGGCTGTGTTCAGCAACTTTAAGTGTTTTTCCAAGTCTTTTTGAGTTATGACTAATAACAGCAGACGCTGCTTTTAAAATATTTTCAGTTGAGCGATAATTCCTCTCCAATCTAATAGTCTTTGCTTCCGGAAAATCGCTATTAAATTTTAATATATTTTCAATTTCAGCGCCTCTCCAAGAATAAATAGATTGATCATCATCGCCAACGCAACAAATATTTCTATACTTTTGTGACAATAATCTAAGCAACAAATACTGAGTAACGTTAGTATCTTGATACTCGTCAACCATAATATATTTAAATCGTTCCTGATATTCGTTTAAAACTTCCGGATTTTTTAGCAAAATATCCAAAACATAAAGTAAAATATCACCAAAATCCACACAGTTTAACTCAACAAGTTTAGCTTGATATTCTTTATATATAAAAGTGGTCATATTGCTCTTATACTCATTAACCACTTTTTCTGCGCTGAGACCTTTATCCTTAAATCTTGATATTTTTTCTAAAACAGCCTGAGGAGTGAATTGCTTTTCATCAATATTATTTTCTTGCAATACTTTTTTTATTACTCTCTTTTGGTCATCTTCTCCTAAGATGGTAAAATTATCTTTTAAACCCACAAGCTCAGGGTATCTTCTTAATATTTTTACACAAATGCTATGGAAAGTTCCAAGCCAAACAGAGTTTACCGTATCACCAATAAATTGACGTACACGCTCTTTCATTTCATTAGCTGCTCTGTTTGTAAAAGTAACAACTAAGCAGTTCCATGGTCTTGCAATATTATTTTCCAAAATATATGCAAGTCTAGTTGTTAAAACTTTTGTTTTTCCAGTTCCAGCCCCTGCTAATACCAAAAGCGCCCCTTCAGTACATAATACAGCTTCTTTTTGTTCAGGATTAAGTGCCTCAACATACAAAGGTTGAGGTTTTAAGGCGCTAATATTGTCAAAAATACAAGCAGAATTGCTTGCTTCATCGTCATCAAAATCAAAAATGTTACTCATCTTATAATATTTCTTGTTTTTTTATCCCTAGAATCTTATATATAACTTTATAGGGTATTTTTTTAAATAAAAGTATTTTGTTTCATTTTAGAACAGAAATAAAACATTGGGGGATTTTATGAGCGAAACTAAAGAAAAAATTTTAGCTTTACAGAAATATTTAGACAGCCAAATTGTTGGTCAAAAAGACCTAATAAAGAAGCTAGTTATGACTTTGCTTGCAGATGGGCATGCTCTTTTAGAGGGAGCTCCAGGTCTTGCTAAAACCAAAGCTATTAAAATATTATCAGATTGCATAAAATCCACCTTCAATCGTATACAATTTACCCCAGACCTTCTTCCATCAGATATCACAGGAAGTGAAATCTATATTGCAGAGCGTTGTGAGTTTGATTTTAGAAAAGGACCAGTTTTTGCAAACCTCGTTCTAGCAGATGAAATAAATAGAGCTCCAGCCAAAGTTCAATCTGCTCTATTAGAAGCAATGGCTGAGCGCCAAGTAAGTGTTGGTGGCAAACAATATAGCCTTCCTGATTTGTTTATGGTTTTAGCAACCCAAAACCCTATCGAACAAGAAGGTACATATAATTTGCCAGAAGCACAATTAGACCGTTTTTTGATGTATATAAAAATAGATCAACCATCTGCCGAAACAGAACGCAAAATTTTGCAACTTGTGAGAGCTGAGCAAACCGGCACAAAAGAGCAAAATAAAGATTGGCAAGAGTTTTCAAAAACGGTTGGTAAATTGGCTATTTCAGATATTCTTCAAGCTAGAAAAGAAGTTGTGTCAGTGCATATGAGCGAGCAATTAGAAGAATATTTAATCCAACTTATTGTTGCAACTCGCCAACCAGAAAAATACGATTCTTCGCTAAAAAACAGTATTCTATATGGCGCAAGTCCTCGTGCAACAATCGCATTAGATAAATGTGCAAAAATAAATGCATGGTTAGAGGGCAGAGATTTTGTTACACCAGAAGATGTTCATACCGTAATTTATGATGTTCTCCGTCACAGAATAATCTTAAGTTTTGAAGCAGAGGCAGAAGGCATAACGGCAGATGATATTATCACATCATTGTTAAAAACGGTTCCACTCCCATAATTAATGGAATACGGTATGATATTTAAGAAAAAAACAAATCAAGAAATTTCAGAAAAATCTAATGGTCTATATGCATCATTAGAAGATTTGTTTGAGCAAAAAAAATATCTCCCCTATATCAAGCAAAAACACCTTCAAACCACATCAGACCAAGTTGGTAGTATTCGCTCAGCATTCAAAGGTAGGGGTATAGAGTTTGAAGAGGTTAGAGAATACGGATTCGGTGATGATGTTAGAGATATTGACTGGAGGGTGACAGCAAGATTAGGAAACACATATACCAAAGTATTTTCAGAAGAAAAAGATAGAGAGGTATACGTAGTTTTAGATTTATCGCCATATATGGTTTTCGGCACCAAAAAAGAACTAAAATCTGTTTCTGCTTCCAAAATTACAGCCCTTCTTGGTTGGCTTAGTTTATCAAATAAAGACAGATTCGGCGTAATTCTATTTGATGGCAAAAAGACTAAAGTGTTCAAACCTCAAGGCAATCAAAAAAGCCTGAATGCAATCTTAAAATCCATTTCAATAACAAGCAAAGAAGTACTAGATTATCCTCAAAACATAGAAGCAAATATCAATAAACCTTTGCAGCTTTTGCAATACAACATCAAAAGCAAAGCCGAGATATTTATTGTAAGCGATTTTAAAAATGCAAATGAGGATGCTTTAAAAACAATCATAGCATTAACAAAAAGATGTAATATATATTGCCTAAATATGTATGATTATATAGAAGAAACATCTCCCCAAAGTGGTGAGTATTTCGTAGAGTACAATAAAGAAAAGCTATCATTTAATACCACTTCATCAACATTTAAAGATGTATATAGTCAATATTTTGCAAAACAGCGTAAATCAAAAGAAGATTTTCTTAAAAAATTCAAATGCCAATACATAAACATCAGAACAGATAAAGAGCTACATAAACAACTAAAAGTAATATAAAAGAGAGACTATCGCATGAGAAAATATTTAAATTTATTACTTAGTATAATACTTATTTTTTCATTTATTTTTTATTATCAAAAAAATAAAATAACTATAAGCGTTGTCGTTCCTGTTTACAATGTAGAAAAATATATAAGCCATTGTCTAGATAGCATAATCAAGCAAAAAGGGGATTTTGAGATAATAATAGTAGATGATGGCTCAACGGATTCTACACCAAAAATTATCAAAGAATATGCTCAAAAACATTCCAACATAAAATTAATAACTCAAAAAAATCAAGGTGTATCATCAGCGCGTAATAGAGGTCTAAAAGCGTCATCGTCAAAATATATAACTTTTGTAGATAGTGATGATTGGCTAGAGCCAAACGCGTTTTCCAAAGCAATAGATATATTAAAAAAGGATAAACCAGATATCCTTGTTGCTTCGCATTTCGATGTGTATGATAAAGAATGGGTTAAAAATACTCGAGGAGAAGAAGCAACTAAACATGTTACCGAATATAGTAAGTATCCATCAAGATTATTAGATAAAATATCTTTATTTTCTCCTTTTTATGCAAAAGACGCTATTCGAGATTTATATTATATAGGAACAGGTGTAAGAGGGGTGTTTTTTAGAGATGAGTTTATAAAAAAACACAATATAGATTTCCCTTTAAATGTTACGTGTGGAGAAGATGATGTTTTTATTCATAGAGCATTTTTGAATAATCCACTAATTTCAATTACAACACAGGTTATTTATAATTATAGAAACCGTGTAGATAGTTTAGCAAAATCAACAAAATCTCTACAAGGAAGTCTAATAGCCTTAGAATTTTTACAAAATACTCAAGAATATAAAGATTCCCAAAGACAAGTTCAAATGTTTATACAAGATACTTGGCTTTCTTGGATGTTTTTAAGTATTTCTAATTATAGAAGGCATTTTCTTCCAATAGATGATGTAATAAATCAAGCAAAAAAAGTATACCAAACATTCAACATATACAATGCCACAGAAAGAAAAAGCTTAAGAAATTTTCTTAAGCTTCATCAAATGTTATATGGAAACACTCCTATACAGCTTCTTTAACTCTCTCAATATTGGCGCCAACGGCTTTGAGTTTTTCTTCTAGTCTTTCATAGCCTCTATCAAGGTGATAAACACGATTAACAATCGTTTCACCTTCAGCAATAAGGCCTGCCAAAACAAGAGCAAAAGAAGCTCTTAAGTCTGTTGCCATAACAGGTGCGCCAGAAAGCCTTTCAACACCTCTTACAATAGCAGAAGAACTCCCATGAATATTAATATTTGCTCCCATTCTGCAAAGCTCAGGCACATGCATAAAGCGATTCTCCCAAATGGTTTCAGTAACCAATGAAGCCCCCTCAGAAACAGTCATTAACGCCATAAATTGCGCTTGTAAGTCAGTTGGAAAACCAGGATAATAGTCAGTATAAATATCTTCGCCTTTAAGATTTCTGTTTCTAGCATCTATAATTATAGAATTTTCCAATACTTCAACATTAACACCCATTTTTTCAAGAATACGAAGAGGTTGTTGTAAACAATCAGCCTCAGCATTAACAAGTTCGATACGTCCTTTAGTAATAGCTGCAGCAATAGCATAAGAGCCAGCTTCGATTCTATCAGCAACAACGCCATGTGTAGCACCAGAAAGTTTTTCAACCCCTTCAATAGTTAATATAGAGGTCCCCCGTCCACTAATTTTAGCTCCCATAGCATTCAAAAGGTCAATAAGGTTTGTAATTTCAGGCTCTTTTGCCGCATTTTCAATTTTTGTAGTACCATGCGCAAGAGTAGCTGCCATAAGGATATTGCATGTAGCACCAACAGAAGCTTTGCTAAATATAATATGAGCACCTTTAAGCCCTTCAGGAGCATCTGCAATAACATAACCATTTTTAATTTCAATTTTAGCACCCATTTGCTCTAAAGAGTTTAGGTGAATATCAATAGGTCTTGCACCAATCGCGCACCCACCAGGGAGTGAAAATTCAACATGTTTAAAACGAGTAAGAAGAGGGCCCAAAACATAGTAAGAAGCTCTCATTTTTCTAACATAATCATATGGAGCAACAAGTCCTGTTATGTTATCTGCCTTATAAACATAAGATGTCGCTTTAATGCCGTTATAAACATCATCTTTTTTCTCAACTTTTAATCCCATAAATTGCAATAAGCCATTAAGAAAAGTCACATCAGATAAATCAGGAACATTACGCAAAACAAGCTCATCAGCTGTTAATAAAGAGGCACAAATCAAAGGAAGAGCAGCATTTTTAGCACCGCTAATGTTTATTTTTCCTTCTAAAACATTTCCACCAATAATTTTTATTTTATCCATACCTTCAGTCCTCCTATATTATTTTGATTGATTACAAGTTTTCTTTAATTTTAATTCAGCTTCTTGTTTTTTTCTTTTTTCAAGATTCTTTTTTAAAGCTTTCGCCTCTTTTTCAAAGCGAATATCTTTAGCTTTCTTTTTTTGACAGACCATGTTACCTCCCAAATTAACGTCACAAATTAAAAATACCCACAAAAATAAAGAACGCAAGCACTATTTTTTTATATTTTTATATGTTAAAAACAATATGTTAAAAAAAAATAAAAAAAATATATAATTTTTTTGTTGCAATAAAAAAAAAGTATGTTATAAAACCATTTTGTTAAGACAATGCGGGCGTAGCTCAGGGGTAGAGCGCAACCTTGCCAAGGTTGATGTCGAGGGTTCGAATCCCTTCACCCGCTCCAATTAAAAAGGCCACCTAAAAGGTGGCTTTTTTCATTGGAAAAGCAGGTGTGGGATTTGAACCCGATAAGAGGGTTCGACTACCAGCGAAAGCCAGACGGAAGTATGGCGGTAAGCCGAAGGCTTATGAGCGCCAGTGCGATAGAGCAAAGCGAGAATCAATCCCTTCACCCGCTCCGATTTCCAAGGCCACCTAAAAGGTGGCTTTTTTCATTGGAAAAGCAGGTGTGGGATTTGAACCCGCACTTTTCAGCAATAAAAAACTCCCTTATTCTAGGGAGTTTTTTGTTGATGGTCCGTTCCACTCCAAATACGCCACTATCAGCACAATGATAAAGCGTAAGAAGTAAAAGATAATTATAATGGGTACAGAAAGGATTGCTCCAAATAAAAAGAAGTACCACAAAAGAAACCCTTCAGATAAATAGGCCAATCCCCAAACCACGAGTAATACTACACACGAAGTAGGGATTGATAGCAAAAATGCAAGAAATGAGTTCCTAGAACGCCTCCAAGCATATCTTAGTCTATCTTTCATCATAATATAAGAATTGTATTTTTATTGTACGCACCATAACAAAGTTGATTGTTTTGTCAATAGTAAACATTTCAAGTTTATGAAAAATAAGCAAAATTTAATAATATTGACAAAGATAAAAAAATATATATACTGCTCCATACGAAGAAAATTATTATAATCATATAAATTAAATTACTATGAATGAGAAACTTATTGTAACAGATGTGTTTCAAGACGAGAAGATGTACCACGTCGAAACAGAAGAGGGTATGGTCTTCGGTTTAGAGAAGAGATTTCTAAACGGAGTTATTCCTAAAGTTGGTGACAGAGTATTGCTTCACCTTGAGTATTGCAGTAAAATCGTTGGTGTCGATATTAACGATAAAGAGGTATACCACCTCACAGAGGAACAGCAAGAAGAGCTTCATCGCGAGCAGGTGGAAAAGTTTAAGGAACACCACAGGGCTCTGTTCGAAAAAGATAAAGAACATCTTGATAAGATGTTTGAAGTCCTACCTAAACTTATCCAATGTAGGATTGAGATGTATCGTAAGTTCGTGGATAACTTTAGAGTCGAACATGAGGCCTATGAGTTATCAGCAATGTTCTTGGGTTACAAGCTTTACAAACATTGTAAGGCAGATAACTACGACGACTTCACAAAGAGACTTGACGCGTTCAATATTGTAAAATACATAAGAACACACAAGCTCCTAAAAACAAGGGGAATATCAAGCAATCAAGTCCAGTTTGCAAAGGTATTTGCCTGCTGTATCTTCAAAGACGAAATAACGAACAAAATAGACCTATCATCTCCAACAGATGATATGCTGCGAACATCAGCTGTTATGGAGGTACCAAATGCTCTGTGTATACTCGGTGACGTACTCTGCAATCCTCGTGAGGAATATATTGAAAAATATATTCAGGAGCGCTAACACATTATTCTTAACCTCAAGCGATAAGCTTGGGGTTATTTTTTACCAATAAATTAACTAAATTTTCAAAACTATATTATAAAATGTAACAAAGTGAATTTTTTTTAAGAGAGAATAAAATGGGTATTTTTGGTAAAGATAAAGAAGAAAAAACAGAAAATAAGGTACAAACACCACAAGTTGCACCAAAGCCAACAATAATGAGTAGTGCCGCTTTATTAAAAACAGAGGCAAAGCTTCCTCCCAAAGATATGGAAGATATTCGTCCCAAAACAACAAACGAAGCCCGTTTTTCAGATTTATATATAACGCCAGATAAAACCTGTTATTATGCAAGTGGAAAGAGTGCAAGTGGATTAAAAATTGCAAAATTTACAGATTTACAAGAGTTTATAACAGCCGTTGTTGAGAAGTTTGATGGCAAAAATATCAGTTACTCATTAAATTTCAAAGGTCGTGATTACAGAATTGAACGAACAGTATCCTTAGAGGGTGAACAATTTTGCGCCAGAAAAATGCCCACATCAATTCCAGATTTAGAAAAGTTGGGTATTCCAAGTGGCATTTATAGACAGCTATTAAGTTTAGCTAATAAAACAGGTCTAATTCTATTAGCCGGAGCAACAGGTACCGGAAAAAGCACCACAATCGCAGCACTATTAAAAAAATATCTCCAAACAGAGGGCGGTTACGCTTTTACAATTGAAGATCCAATAGAAATGCCTCTTGACGGTATTTACAAAATGCCAAATGGCGATTTAGGACTATGTAAACAAACAACTCCACCAGATGGAAAATGGGAAGAAGGTATAAAATCAGCTCTTCGTTCAAAACCAAAATACATCTATTTAGGCGAAATTCGCTCACCAGAAGCTGCCGAAGAGTTATTACGCGCAGCAACTTCAGGGCATTTAGTCTTTTCAACAATTCATGCAAATAATATAAACGATGCAATTGGTGCTCTTGCAAAATATGCTTCATCAAAAAATATTAGCGAAGAAATGGCATATGAGATGCTTGCAAATGGATTGTTAGCTTGTATTCACCAAAACTTAGTTGGAGCACCAAAGCGTTTGAAAGCAGAAGCCTTATTTACAAATCCAAATATACACGGAGGTTGTGCAGTAAGAGCTATGCTGAGAACCGGAAAACTAAGTATAGCAACACTATTAGAACAACAAAGAACCAAATTAGAAAAAGGCTTACCTTTATTTGAAGATATTCAATCACCAAAATAGTATAAAAAATAATTTGCTCATTTAATAACATAAAAAACCGCTGTCTTAGAATAACAGCGGGTGTGGGTTTGTTAAGGTCTTATTATATTTAGGAAATATTTTTCTTACTTATTTATTAGTAATATATCATATTTTTCACCCCTAATCAAGTAAAAAAAGCAAAAAAAATAAAAAAATTTAAAGTAAATACAATAATTTCTTGATTTTTTATTTACCTCTATTATTATTTCAAAGCTTTTTTACATAAAGGAGGAGAAGTAATGTATAATAGCTACTGTGGTATTGACTTCGGCACCACAAACTCTGCCGTGTCCGTAATAAATAGTGAAAATAAATCTCATTTAATATCATTTGATAAAAACAAACCAACGATTCCTTCAGCAATTTTCTTTCCAGAAGACAATACTTATGCTCCAATTTTTGGAAGTGATGCTATTAATCAATATATAAATGGTTCATTTGGGCGTTTTATGCGTTCTATCAAAAGGATTCTTGGGACAGATTTGATGGAGCTAAAAACAGAAGTTAACGATATAAAGTTAAGCTACGAAGATATCATATTACATTTTATAAAACATCTAAAGCACACAGCAGAGTTGGAAATTGGTCACACTCTTAATAGCGTTGTTCTCGGTCGTCCGGTACATTTTCAAGACTTCGCTCCCGAAGCTGATGAAAAAGCCGAAAAAGTACTAAGAAAAATCGCTATAAATGCGGGGTTTAAAAATATATCATTTCAATACGAGCCAATCGCAGCCGCATACGCACACGAAACAACAATAAATAAAGAAGTTTTAGCTTGTGTTGTTGATATTGGAGGTGGAACATCAGATTTTAGTGTGATAAAAATTGGTGGCGATTTAGTAAATAAAATAGATAGAAGTTCTGATATTCTTGCTAATACTGGCATGAGAATAGGTGGTAATGATTTTGATAGAGATTTAGCCATAAGGTGCTTTATGCCAGAATTTGGATATAAAACAATGTTAAAGCCAGATGATTATACGCATCGAGTCCTTCCTGTACCTTTCCAGCCATATACAATGCTATCCGAGTGGAGTTCTATAAACTATCTATATACATATAAAGAAAAGAAAAATATTCAAGAAATCTATAATCGTTCAGCAGAGCCACAAAAAGTTGTTAATTTATACGAAACAGTGCAAAAAGAACTCGGTCACACACTTCTTAATAAAATAGAAGAGTGTAAAATATCTCTAAGTAATAATAAAAGAGTCGAAACACTCCTATCTTTCATTTCATCAAAACCACAAATCCCATCAGAAATAGAAGACTTTGAGGATTCTATTTCTAAAAATACATCAAAAGTAGTAGAGGCCTTAAACGAATGTCTTAAACAAGCCTCAATAAACAAAGAAGACATAGGGCTAGTAATCTTAACCGGTGGTTCAACTGAAATCCCTTATGTGAAAAGAACAATATTAAATATCTTTCCAAACGCATTATTGTCAGACAAAGATAAATTATCATCTGTAGCAAGTGGTTTAGCATACGATGCTATGCGCATATATAAATAATACTTCTCAATAAATAATATCAGAGTCCATATACAAAAGCAGAGTCCATATATATAATAAAGTAAGAGTCTAATATAACAAGAGGTAAAATTTCTTTTAAATTAAAAGGTTTACAAAAAATATTCATAGTAATGTGTGTATTTTAAAAAGGCGAAAAAACAGGGGTTTAGAAGATATGTGCACAACAAGGCATAAAAAAGTTCAATTTTTTTAAAAAAAAGTATTGACTTCTGTAAAAGGTGGTTATATAAGTCCTTTCACCGGAGCACGACGGGACGATATAAAATCCCAACGATGTCTTGCGGTCTTAACGCGAGTTAAGAGGTTATAAGAAATAGTAAAGAAGAAGTAAAAAGAGGATATGTAGGCAGTATA
>JAZQXC010000015.1:0-163207 GCA_045632645.1 Alphaproteobacteria bacterium
AATAATGATTAAAATCCGTTCTACGGGTTTCTAATCGTAAAAATTGAAAAGAGAGAAAATTCATGTAGGTTTTACTACACTAAAATTTTCTCTCTTTTATTTTTACTTCTATTAACCTCGTATAACGAATTTTAATCTAAGTCCAAAAGGTAGATTTTGAGCGCCCTTAAGTTTATCTCTATCTAATCAAAATTTTACTCTTTTATCTGAGTTTCAAGGAGAGAAAATTCATGCTAGGATTTTCTCTCTTTTATTTTTAGTGGATTGCTACGTCGCTTACGCTCCTCGCAATGACTGGGGAGAAGATGTGCTTGCAATGACGGGGGAGAAGGTGTGCTCGCAATGACGAGGAGAAAAGAGGGGTAATGACAAGGAGAAAGGGACAAGAATGGTGCGGATGAAGTGGGAGTGGCAAGGGTAAAGGTGGAAGAAAGGGAATGGCGAGTAAAAGGGGAGTAAAATGTAACAAAGGGGGGGACTTTTTTTCTTGTTTTAAATTATACTTATGCTATTGTTTTTTCATGTTGTTAATTAAGGATTAAAAAGGTGAAAAAATCTTTTGAAACACAGTTTGTGGAAGCATTAATAGGTGGTAATATTGATAAAGCCATCTATTTAGTTCATTTTTTGAAGAATAGCTCTTGTAAATATTATAAGGGAAAATCACCTCTTGTATGGGCTATTAATTATGGTGATGAAAGGGTTGTTCGGGCTCTAAAGAAGATTGGAGCAACAGAGAGCTATATGAATGATAGTGAAGCAGAAGATTTAGGTAAAGAATTATTAGAGTATTTAATTGATGTTAAAGATGAAAATTTGGGTAAAGATAATGCTTTTTATTTAATTGATAAAGGTGCTGATATTAGTGTTAGAAAACATGGAGGGAAGACAGCTTTATCTATTGCTTCTACAAAAGGTTTTGTGGAGATAGCTAGAAAGTTAATTGATGAAGAGTGTTATATTGATGAAGTAGATGATTTTGGTAATACTCCTTTGATTCTTGCAATTAGAAATGGGCATGGTGAAGTGGTAGATATGTTGATTGATAAAGGGGCTGATATTTTGCATGAAGGTGGGAATGGACTTAATGTTTTGAGTGTGGCATCAGTGTATGGTAAAGAAGATATGGTTGATAAATTGATTAAACACGGAGCAGATGTAAATGCAATATGTCGCAATGGTTTTACACCTTTGATGTGGGCTTGTTATTTTGGGAAAGATAATGCAATAAAGCAGCTAATTAAAAATGGAGCTGACTATAGTTTAAAAAATAATGATGGTCGTATGGCTGTTAGTTTTATAACCCAAAAAGAAACTAAAAAAGCATTTTTTGATGCCATGAAAGAAAAGTATAAAACAGAGTCTAAGAAAATAAGGCGTTTACAAAAAGAATTAGGATTGTAGAAAATAAAAATAGATATAAAATCGTTGTTTGTGATTATATGATTTTCCTTGCTATATTGAGGGTTTTTTATCTAATTTTACTCTTTTGAATATATATTGTTAATTGTCTGAAGGTGTTGTTTTATTTTGTTAAAGATTCCACTTGTTTTAAATTAAAAGTTATATTACACTTAGCTTGCTTCGATAATAATAAGAATTAATAAGGAGTGATATTCTATGTCAGATATTGAAAAGCTAGGCAAAGAATTAATTGAGCAAGCAACTATTGGTAATATAGATGAAGTTATAAGGCTTATCAATGATGGGGCTGATATTAACTATCAAGATAAAAGTTTATATGGAAATCAGGATACAGCCATAATTAGAGTTACGAAAAAAGGGCATATTGAGTTAGTTCAAAAATTAATTGATTTAGGGGCAGATATTGAGTTAGAGGGATATGGGGCAACAACTCCTTTGATTGAAGCTTCAAAAAATGGCAATATGGAAATGGTTAAGTTGTTGCTTGATAATAATGCTGATGTTAACCATTTAACCAAAGATGAATTTACTGCATTAAATTTGGCATCGTGGTATGGGCATTTAGATATTGTTCAAATGTTATTAGAACATGGAGCAGATCCTAAAATTAGAGGAGATGAAGGAATGCATGCATTATTATATGCAGTTGGTAGAAATAGATGGGATATTGTTGAGAAATTGATAGAGTATGGAGCAGATATTGAGCAAACAAATGATTTTGGTCGTACTGCATTAATTGAGGCAACATCTGGTAGGCATGTTGAGATTATTGATAATTTACTCAACATTGGAGCAAATGTGAATACTCGTGATCGTTGTGGATATACGCCTTTAATGATTGTGGCTAGATATGGTAGATTAGACCTTGTTGAAAAGTTTTTAGATAATGGGGCAGATTTTATGGTAAAAAATATTTATGGTCAAAATGTTTTGGGTGTATCAAAAAATAGAAAAATAAGAAAGAAGGTTTTTGAATTAATTAAGCGCAAATATCAAAAAGAACCTGAGATTGTAAATAAGTTTAGAATTGAAGGTAATTTTAGGGGATAATTTTTAATGACAAAACCTTATGTGGAACAATTTTATGAGGCGCTTAAAACTGGCAATACTGATAAAGCCATTTTCTTAACTCATTTTATGAAAGATAACATTAATGAGATTTATAAATATAAAACTCCTCTTTATTGGGCAAAGAAATTTAATAATGAAAAAGTTATAGAAGTGTTGGAGAAAAAAGGGGCTATTGATGGTGGTGTTAATGATGAATTAATAGTTCAATTAGAAGAACATATGATGTTTTCAGCAAAAAACAATGTGGTTGAGGGGATAAAAGTTGCTTTAATTTCTGGGGTTGATGTTAATTATCAAGATGAAAATGGATATACGTCGCTTATGTGGGCTTCAAAATTGGGATGTTATGATGTGGTTGATAAACTACTTATGGAGGGCGCTAATCCTGACATTAAAGCTAATAAAGGGGAAACAGCTCTAACTTTAGCGATAGAATTTAATAAAGATAATACAAGAGTAATAGAGAAGCTTATTTTAGCAAATGCTGATGTTAATGCTATTGGTTTAGATGATAAGCGCCCTCTTTGTATTGCAGCTGAAAATACAAATGAAAAAATAACGGCATTATTGGTACAAAAAGGGGCAGATGTTAATTTGAAAGATAAAGCAGGTAATACGCCACTGATATATGCTTTGAATAATTGGAATAATACTTCTGATTTTCATAATGTTGTTGATATATTGGTTAATGCTGGGGCTTTAGTTAATGAAAAAAATAGTAAAGGTGTTACTCCTTTAATGCTGGCTTGTTATCATGGTTATTATGAAGAGGCTGTTAAATTAATTAAGGCTAAAGCGCTAGTTAATGAGGTTGATAATGGTTATACCCTATATGGGACTGCATTAAAAGCTGCATCAGTATTTGGTAAAACTGAGATTATTAATTTGTTGATACAAAATGGGGGTGTAGTTGATTTGAAAGATCGTTTTGGTTCTACACCTCTTATGCAAGCGTCTCGCAATGGAAAATTTAAGGCTGTTGTAATGTTAATAGAAGCAGGGGCAGATATAAATGCTCAAAATTGTAGAGGATATACTCCTTTGATGGAAGCGTCTGAAAGTGGACAAATTGATGTTATAAAGGAATTAATACGAAAAGGGGCAGATGTTAATATAAAAAATAATGAGGGGAAATCTGCAATAAGTTTAGCATCAAATATTAGAACAAGAATAGCTATTATGAGTGCTGTTAAAGAGAAAAATAAGAAAGAAAGTATTGATAATAACCCAAGTTTTTGGGGAAGAATTAAAGATATAATTTAAGATTTTAGTTTCTTAGCCGTTTTTTGTTGTCTTAAGATAAAATTTATGCTATAATCTTTAGTATATTGCTAAAAAAAGGGGGAACAATGAGGTTAACGAGTGAACAGCAGTTATATGAAAGTTTAAAAGCGGGACATGATCGTAAAGCGCGTAATATTACTGAAACCATAAGTGAACATGATGATGTAAATGGGCTGTATCGTGGGCGTTCACCTCTTTGTTGGGCTCGAAAATTTGGAAATAAAGAAGTTGAAGAGCTATTACTTCAAAATGGTGCAGAAGAGATTGTTGATGAAGAACTGTTAAATAGTCTTGGGGAGAAGTTGATAGAGGCGGCTAGAGATAATAGGATATCTTTGGCTGGAGATTTATTAGAAAAAGGTGCTGATATTGACTGGCAAGATAAAGATGGTAATACAGCACTTATGTGTGCTGCATCTTGTTCTCGTGCGAGCATGGTTAGAAAACTTTTAGATTTAGGTGCAGATGTAACTATTCGTAATAATAATGGTGAAGATGCTTTAATGTTGGAGGCTGAATCTGAAATGGCTTTTAATATTGGCAAAATGATACGAATGGGAGCAGATATAAACAGTCGAGATAATGATGGCAATACTCCAGTGATTAGGGCTGCAAGAAAAGGTAGTTATCGAGGGGTTTATTCTTTAATTAATCTTGGAAGTGACTTAACCTTAACGAATAATAATGGTGAAAATGCATTAGATGTGGCAAAAGATGTTCATTCTTTAAGGTTTTTATCTGATGCTATGAATGTGGATAATAATGCTCCTAGAATTGATAGAGGAGTGGAACGTTAGATTAAATAGATAAAAAAGTGGGGCATTTAGCCCCATTTTTTTATTTTGAAAGTTCTTGTTGTGCTTTGTATAATGCTTTGTCATCAAGCACAAATACGATGTAATCATCATGTATAAAGATACTATTTTTATCTGGCCATGAGCGTGCATCTTTTAAGATGAAGTTCTTTAGTGCTTCATTTTGTGATGCTTCTTTTATGGTTACATTTTTAGATAAAAAGTCTGCTTGATAGAAGAAATTGTATGCATCTTTAGATATTTTTTCATCATAATATGCGAGGTCTAAGAGCTCAGGGCTTTTTTGTTCGCCGTCTTTTTTGATGTAATATTTGTGGCGCAAGCTCTTTGAACCAATTTGAAGTAGTTTGTATTTTTTATCAATATTAAAATTATCCATTTTTTCCATACGAGTGATGATGCGTTCTGCTAATTTTGTTTCTGCATCAAAGCCGAATTTCCAAACTTTTAGACCATATGAAATTCTAACAAAACTCATAAAGATAAGAAGAACAGCAAGAGTATATGCAAAGCGTTTTAAGTATTCTCCATCTAGCTTTATGAGTGTTGCATACATTAATGTGTATAGTATTGGTAAGCTATAAAAAGAATTATACCCATGTAAGATGCTATTTGTATCTACGCTAAAGAGATAGGATATTTTGCTTGAAACTAATATACATGGGATAAGAGCTAAACCTTTTATTGATGCTTTGGTTGATGGTGCTTTGAATATTACTGCAAATATAGATGTTATAACAATGATAAGTGCAATTATTTTGTAGCTTAAATCAACAAATGGAATGGTGGTTGCAAATTGTGTAAACATACTAGAGATTAGTGATGGAATGTTTTGAATTGCATCATAAAAATCAACATTAGAAATTGATATAGCATTACCATTTAGCTTTAGAAGTAAAATTACAAAAATATAGATAAGAACTGAGGCTGTAAAGTTTGCGAGAGCTTGAAGATATAGAAAGAAGTTGTCTCTTAATGATGTGCCTTTGGTTATTACGTTTAAGAATATCTTGCCTAATAATACTACACCAAAGAAGTTTATAATAGGCAAATATGTGCCAAGTGCGATTATGAACAAAGAAATGGAAAGAAGGTTATATAAATAACTTCTGTTAAGGGTTTGGGTGGCCTTATTGCTTAAGATTAAACCTCCGATTATGAAAGCTGGTAACCATAAATTGCCAAGTGTGTATTGGGTGAAATACATTATGCTTAAAGTATATGGAGTTACTGCCATAAAAAGAGATGTGATAACATAAGTTGAGGTTTTTTTAGGCATGTTCCAGTAATAGGCTAAAAGTATGCCTGAAAGTGATAAACCAAAAAATGACCAAAGGTTATTTATAACAGGTAGGATTTTGCCACCAAATAAGATGTTTTGAAGGGTGAATGCGGTGAAGTTGCCATCTTTAATGGCAGATGCATTATCTACATTAAAACGAACGGCTTCCCAGTCTGTTGCGCCCCACATGAAGTTGATTGTGTGGAATAAAAATGCTAAGTTGATAAAGCCAAAAGATATCCAGAATGATTTACGATATAAACTTGGGATTGATTGGTAATATTTTATAACTTCATCAGCCCAGTCTAGTTCATTAAAATAGTATTTTATTTTGTTATATGATTTGGGTGTTAAAAGTAAATATACAATTATAGCACCTAAAATAGAAAATGCAGATATACTTTTAGTGTTTATATTAAAATCTAAGTGATTAACCACAAGTAGTAAGCATAGAATTAGTAAACCAAATAGTATTGAATATACAAAATTTGTAGATGATTTTTTAGACATTTTTTCCTCCGGATATCAACATAGTTTGAAGTTAGGATATTTATGTTTAGATGTCAAAGATAATATTGATTTTTTATGCAACTAAAAAAGTTTTTTTGACAGTTTGAGATTTTTATGGTATATTAGTTTTATGTTATGCAAAGGAGAATATTAAATGAGCGATAAATTTGATGAAAATGGTAAAATTGTGATGGACCATACATCAAAAGTTATGTTTTTTTATGCTGTGATGAGAGATGATTTTGATATTGTTAGATTTCGCTTAGAGCAAAATGATGATAATATTAATCTTGTAACAGATGATGGTAGAACTCCTCTTATGTGTGCTAAATCTACACAAATGGTAGAGCTTCTTTGTGAATATGGGGCAGAAGTTAATCAAAGAGATGAAAATGGCATGACTGCCTTAATGCATGCGGCTGAGCGAGTAATGGAATTAGATAGTAGAGATGATATTTATGATGAGGTTATGCATATGAACGCATTAATCGACCTTGGCGCTGATGTTTATGCAGTTGATAATAATGGATATAGCACTCTTGATAGAGTTGATGATGAATTAAAAGAATTTATATTAGAAGAAGTTGAGTTTATTAAAGCAAAAAAAGAACAAGAAGATAAAACGGAGTTTTTTATCAAGTATGTTTTGCAAGAAAAAAATAGGTAAATAATCTTTTTTTAAGAGAGAAAACTTTTTATGCGAGGCGAGAAAATTATATCGTCTTCGGTTAGATGATTTTTTATTAGCATGTCTTTTTTGTTTCGGGTGCGTGATAAGGCAACATATAGCTGTCCATGGGCAAAGGCGCCTTTATTTATATCAACTATTACTCTATCCAAAGTTTTGCCTTGTGATTTGTGTATGGTTAGAGCATAACCTAGTTGGAGTGGATATTGAACAAATGAACCTGTTTCTTTTTCTATTATTTCTCCGGTTTCTTCATTTATTTCATAAGCAAAAGATTTCCACTCTTCTTTGTAAACGGTTATGAATTTATTGTCGTTTAAGGTTCTTACAATTATGTATCTATCTGCTAATTTTTCAACAATACCAGATGTGCCGTTAATATAATCTGGAAGATTGTTTTTGTTAAAAATAACGAGAGCTCCTTCTTTTAAGGTTAGTGTTTTAGGTGAGGGGGTGTCTTTTATATTTTCAAATGAGCCAGTATATGTGGCTTCATAATTTTTTTCGGGCAAATTTATATTTTCTAGCCTTGTTTTATTGATGTTATCTGCTATTTGGCGATAAGGCGTTATGGTTATGGCTGTTTTTATAAAATCTTCTGGATAGGTTTCTTTAGAATTAAAGTAGTCTAAAGTTTCTGGAATATTCTCGTTTGTTCGTAGGTTTTTTAAGAACTTTAAGAGTGTTTCATCTTTTTGGCGATAGACCTCTGTTAGCTCAAAGGTTTTAAAGGCGCCTTTTAGGTATGATTTGGCATCAAAAAAGTATGGCTCTGAGGTGTGATATTCTTGTTTGAATATTGAAATTACATTTTGGTTTATAATTGGGGGGAGTTGGCATAAGTCACCAATTAAAATAACCTGAAGCCCTCCAAATAGTGATAAATTGCCTCGAGCAGAGCAACATAGCGCCTCTATTGTATCTAAAATATCGGGGCGTAGCATTGATACTTCGTCTATGATTAAGATGTCTGTTTTTTTGAGGATTGATTTTAGCTTTCTTCTTCTTTTGACTAGCACATCTTTTAAGATTATATAGTCGCTCAAAGGCAAGCTAAACATTGAGTGTATGGTTGTGCCCTCAATGTTTAAGGCGGCAATAGCTGTGGGGGCAACTAAGCGAATGCGTTTTTTGGAGTGCTTTTTTAGATATTTTATAAAGGTTGATTTGCCAGTTCCGGCTTGACCATGTATGAAGATGTTTTGATGGGTGTGTTCGATTGTATCAAAGAGTTTTTTTTGCACCAAATTTAAGCTATCTAAATCTGTAACAGACTTAGATAAGGACTTTAATGTTGTTTCATCAAACTTAAACTCTTTATCCATCTTGTTATTATTCATCCCATGGGAATACGAGCCATGTGTTGCCATCTATAACTTTTGAGGTGGTAATATCTGGTGTTTCTGTGCAACAGGTTTTAACAAGCATGGTACAGATATTAGATGATGGATAATTTTTACGGATATAACGAACAGTTTCGCCACTGTCTGCTAGGTCGTCAATTATATATACATCTCTGCCATCAAATAGACGGTCGGTTGAGGTGTCTTTTATGTCTTTGCGCTCGTTGTTATCATTGTATGAGGCTAGTTTCATGATTCTTATATCTTTGATATTAAGTTTATAGGCGATAATTTCGGTTGGAACTAAACCTCCTCTTGAAACTGCAACAAGTGTTGCGGAACTTAAATCTTCACAATGAGATTTAATTTTTTCTGCTAATTCATCACTTAGAGATTTTACCATCTCCCAGCTAATATATTCTTTTTCCATTTTATTTTCCTATATCAATTTTAAGCGCATTTTTTAAGCTTTTTTTTTAAATCACTTTCTTTTGAGATTAAACCGTCAAGCAACTTTGGTTCAAACCAGGTAGATTTGGGTGGCATGAGCATGTTTTGATCTGCAACAGAAATTAATTCTTCAACTGAGGTTGGATATAGCATAAAGCCAACTCCAGAATGTTTATCGGTTAGTTTTTCAATTTCTTTATAGCCCCTGATACCTCCAATGAAATCAATTCGCTCAGAGTTTCGTAAGTCTTTAATGTTTAATATTTTATCTAAGATTTTTGATGATAAAATGCTAACATCTAGGTTAGAAACTGGGTCATTGGCGGGGTTTGTATTTTTAATATTTAGTTTATACCATTTTTTATCTAAATACATCGTAAACTCGCCTTTTTGGCTTGGGGTTTGTGTGGTTGTTTTAGTTACGATAAACTCTTTTTCTACTTGTTTTAGAAACTCATCAACGCTTAAGCCGTTTAAGTCAAAAACAACGCGGTTATAATCCATTATTTTCATCTCGTCAGCAAAAAATGTTACAGCTAAAAAGCGTGCTGTGTTTTCGGTGTTGGTTTCTTTGGCGATGCGAGATGCTGCGGCAGAGCGATGGTGACCGTCAGCAATATAGGCGATGTTTTGTTTATTAAATTCTGTTGAGATAAGTTCAATATCGTTTTTGTTATCAACAATCCAGATGCTATGTGTAACATCATTTGCATCTGTTACTTCAAAAGCTTTGGATTTGGTTGTGGTGATTGTTTGAAGTAAGTCTTTTATTACTTTTATTTCTTTATTAATTAAAAGTGCAGGACCTGTTTGTGCGCCAACGGTTTTAATTTGTTTTACCCTGTCATCTTCTTTTATTGGGCGTGTTAGCTCATGGCGTTTTATTCTGCCACTTAAATATGCCTTAACTGATGCTGATACAACAAGACCTGTTTGGGTATGTGTTTTAGATTTCATTTGATATACATAATAGCATGGTCTTGGTGTTAGGTGTAAGATGCTATTTGTGAGTAGATTTCTAAAATTTGCCCCAGCTTTTTGATAAACCTTTTCTTCATAAGGTGATGTGTTGTCTTCAAAATCTATCTCAGCTTTAGATATGTGTAAAAAACTGTATGGATTATTTTTTGCTATATCTTTTGCCTCAAGCGATGAAAGAACATCGTATGGAGGTGAGGCAACTAGTTTTGCGTATATTGAGTTAGGAATAATCCCTTCAAAAGGGGCGTAAATCATGTCATCAGTCATTGGTTTCTCCTACTTTGACCCTTTATTAAGTATGTTGTATCATTTTAGAAAAAAAAGTCTAGTATCTTTTATAAAGTGGTGCATATATTTTATAATTAAAAAAGCCATATCTTTGTGATATGGCTTTTGGGTGTTTTTTAAGCGTAGAACTGATTGTCTTCGCCTAAAATTTGGTGTTTTACAAAATCAATAGAGTGGATTTTACCTTCATAAACTCTATGAAGCTTGGAGTTATGAAAACAATAAAGTATGCCTTTTATGTTTTCTTCATCGGTGATTTCAAGAAGCATTTGATTTTTGAAATGAATTGATGAAGATTTCTTTTGATGGAGAATGGTATATTTATTTTCATCGTTTAAGGTGTCAGTTGAAAGCACGATAGAGTTTAGTCCATCTCTAAAGATTGAAAATTCAACGATCATCTCTTGGAAAAATGGTTCTAGTTTGGAGTCATTTTTGCAGTATATACCCAAAATATGATATTCTCCATTTGTTTTTATGAGCAAATATTCATCTGGGTATGACATATTTTGTTTTTGGCTCACAAAAAGACTGTCATCTTTAGGTCTTGCTGTGTATTGAGCGCCGTCTGGGATATAGAGGTTGTTATGATTTATGAAATAATCAGCACTTATTACCTGATATCCGTCGGGGCACAAAATGCATAGCTTGGCTTTTTTTATTTTTCCATCTGTTTGAGGTTTTAAGAATACATTTGTTTGGATTTTTGTTCCTAATTCATGAACGCCGTCGTTTTGAATAATAAACCATGAATTTGTAGTGTTTTTTCTAAAAATTACATGTAGCGTATTATTTGAGTTTCGAGTTAAAAAATATTCAGTAACAAAATTTTGGTATATTTGTTTTTTATTTTGGATAACTTTTAGCTCAAATAATGGTCTTTGGTATTCTGGCGTTACAAGGTAAATAAAGCATAAGGCTTTTTGGTTGTCTATCATTATGGTATAGGCATCTTTTGCCATACAGGGTATGCTTAATTTATCAAAAATAACAAAAATACCAATTAAAGGCAAGACTACACAAAAGGCGTTTAGGAAGATTTTTTCCCAAGGAGATGCAGTATTTTCAAGTCCAAGTGTGCTTATGGCCCATGTGCAGCAAACAACACATAGGAGCACCAGAATAATCTCAACAAGCTTTACTTGTTTTAGGGCAGATTTGGAAAATAGCCTTTTCCAGCTCCAAGATTTGATGTACTTTTTCATAATATTGTGAAATAATTTAGTTGTTAGAATAATAGTCTTTTTCGCTTTTGAGTATTAGATTTAAAATAGAGGTAGTCAAGGAAATTAAAGTAGTTTTACAGACTTGACTTTGGGGGATTTTAAGTTTTATATTATAGCCTATGAGTAATGAATTTAAGGTTGAAAGTCCATATGAGCCTGCAGGAGACCAGATTGAGGCTATAAATCAGCTGGTTTTAGGCATAAAAAATGGCGAAAGAAATCAAGTTTTGCTTGGGGTTACCGGTAGTGGTAAGACCTTTACTATGGCTAAAGTTATTGAGGCGATAAAAAAGCCAACTTTGATTATGGCGCCTAATAAAATTTTGGCTGCTCAACTTTATGCTGAAATGAAAGAGTTTTTTCCGAATAATCATGTGGAATATTTTGTTTCATATTATGATTATTATCAGCCAGAAGCTTATGTTCCAAAAACAGATACTTATATTGAAAAAGATTCGTCTATTAATGAGCAAATTGATAGAATGAGACATGGTGCAACTAGAAACGTATTAGAAGAAAAAGATGTAATTATTGTGGCGTCTGTTTCTTGTATATATGGTTTGGGTAGTATGGAGTCTTATTCATCAATGGCGTTTTCAATTAAGGTTGGTGATGTTATTGAGCAAAAGGAAATTCATAAAAATTTGGCGACCCTTCAATATGAGCGTAATCAGGTAAATTTTGTTCGCTCGACCTTTAGAGTTAAGGGCGATATTTTAGATATTTTTCCGGCACACTATGAAGATAGAGGATGGAGGATTTCGTTTTTTGGTGACGAGGTGGAAAAAATTATTGAATTTGATGTGTTAACGGGGAAAAAAACTGCAGATTTAGATGCAATTACGGTTTATCCGGCAAATCACTATGTGACACCAAGACCAGCTCTTTCTCAGGCGATAACTAGTATTCGAAAAGATTTAAAAACAAGGCTTAGTGAATTTAGAGAAAATAATCAACTTTTAGAAGCAGAGCGTTTAGAACAGCGAACAAATTTTGATTTGGAGATGTTAGAAACAACTGGGCATTGTAAAGGTATTGAAAATTATTCTCGTTATCTAACGGGAAGAAGTGAGGGCGAGCCTCCTCCTACTCTTTTTGAATATTTTCCTAAAGATTGTTTGATTTTTATTGATGAAAGCCATATTTCTGTTCCACAAATTGGTGCGATGTATAGAGGGGATAGAAATAGAAAATCTACCCTTTCTGACTATGGATTTAGGCTTCCTTCTTGCTTGGATAATCGTCCGTTAAAATTTGAAGAATGGGATAAATTTAGAGGACAGACTGTATTTGTTTCGGCAACTCCGGGCGATTGGGAGTTAGAGCAAACAAAAGGTGTGTTTGCAGAGCAGATTATTCGTCCAACAGGGCTTTTAGACCCAGTATGTGTTGTTAAACCTGTGGAAACGCAAGTTGATGATTTGATGTATGAATGTCAGGAAGTTATTAAGAAAAACAAGCGTGCTCTTGTTACTACCTTAACTAAAAAAATGGCTGAAGACCTAACAGATTATCTACATGAAAATGGGATTAAAGTTAGGTATTTACACTCTGATATTGACACCATTGAGCGTATTGAGATTATTCGTGATTTAAGGCAAGGTGTGTTTGATGTTTTGGTTGGTATTAACCTTCTTCGTGAGGGACTTGATATTCCTGAGTGTGCATTAGTTGCTATTTTAGATGCAGATAAAGAGGGATTTTTAAGATCTTATCGTTCGCTTATTCAGACGATTGGTCGCGCTGCTCGTAATGCTGAGGGAAGGGTGGTATTATATGCAGATAAAATTACTGATTCAATTAAGCTTGCTCTTGATGAAACAGAACGTCGTCGCTTAAAGCAAGAAGCGTATAATAAGCTTAATAATATTGTTCCCAAAAGTGTTGAAAAGGCTGTGTCTAATACTTTAATGACAATGACAGAATTTGATGATGCGCCTAAACGGAGCAAGAATAACACTATTAATATTGATATTACAAAAACAAAAAATATTGAAAAAGAGATTAAAAAGCTTCAAAAAGAAATGCGCCTTTATGCTGAAAATCTTGAGTTTGAAAAAGCCATGGAGTGTAGAGATAATATCCGTAAGCTTGAAAAGATGTTGTTGCTAAAAGATGAAGAATAAAAAATTTTAGCTTTAGAACATGCCTTTTTTTCTAAAGAATATGATGGTTATAATGGTGGCAATAGCAGATAAGCCGATAACTACCCAAAAGCCATTTGGATTAGCACTAAAGGCAACTGGTACGTTCATTCCCCAAAAGCTTGCTAACATGGTTGGTATTGAAAGTATGATAGTTATTGCAGCTAAGAACTTCATAACTAAGTTTACATTGTTACTGATGATGCTGGCGAAACCATCCATCATTCCTTCTAAAATAGAGCGATGCATATCTACCATTTCGATAGCCTGTTTATTTTCAATTATTACATCATCAAGTAGTTCTTCGTCATCGCTATCAAACTTTACAAGTTTGCTATAAGTTGGACTTCTTAATATTCTTAACAACTTAAGTAGTACTAAGTGGTTGTCTTTTAGAGCGGTGGTAAAATAAACTAATGATTTTTGTATTTCCATTAATTCAAATAGTTCTTTATTTGATGTTGTTTTGCGTAGTGCATACTCAATAGTTTCTGTTCTGCGATTGATTATCTTTAAGTATCTTAAATAAAACTCTGTACAGCGATATAGTATATTTAACAAAAATCTTGAACGATTTTTAGTATCAAATGTTCTTGCTGTTGAGCGATTAAATGAGTTTAAGACTCTGTTATCTCTGGCGCATATAGTTATTAAATTTTTAGGTGTTAAAACCAAACCACATGGTAGGGTATCAAAATTGTTTTCATCATCTAAAAGTGGTAAGTTTATAATGATTGCTAGTGAATTATTATCAGTTTCTATGCGTGAGCGTTCGTCGGCGTCTAAGCAGTTATTCAATAATTCATAATCGATTTTTAACAAATTAGATACCTGAAGTAGCTCCTCATCGTTTGGGTTGACAAGTGAGCACCATGTCATAGGTAGTATCTTATTCTTTTTTAGTTTGGTAAGTTTGCCGTTATCTTCGGTTCTGTAAATTCTGAGCATATATTGAACCTCCACAAATAATAACTAGCTAAAAGATTTGATATGGTGCGGTCAAGAAGACTTGAACTTCCACGGGCTTAGCCCATAACGACCTCAACGTTACGCGTCTACCAATTCCGCCATGACCGCACGCTAAAACAAGGGCAATATATATTTTAAAAAAATAATAATCAAGTAAAAAATGAAAAATTTTCATAACTATTCTTAAGATGGTGCCTTATACTTGCAACACGTACCTTTTTGTACGCTTATGCTCGTTTAAGGACATCTTAAGTTATTTATAAAAATTTTCCTATTTTTTAGGTGTGAGGCATAACTATTCTTAAGATGGTGCCTTATGTACCTTTTTGTACGCTTATGCTCGTTTTAGGACATCTTAAGTTATTTATAAAAAAATTTTCTATTTTTTAAGTAACGAAGTCATAACTATTCTTATTTATTTTCTTAAATTCTTGCGGTATTCTATCACATTTTTGTTGTGTTCTAAGAGTGTTTTAGCAAAACGATGACCACCGGTTATTCCGTCTGCTACAAAATAAATATATTTTGTGTCTTTGGGGTTTACAGCTGCATTTATCGAATCTACCCCAGGGCTACAAATTGGAGCAGGTGGCAAGCCATTATATACGTAAGTGTTATATGGCGAATCGTATGTTAAATCTTTTTTGTATATTGGGCGATTTAAGTTCATCTTACCATTGGTTACAGCATATATGACGGTTGGGTCTGTTTGTAGGCGCATACCGATTTTTAGGCGATTTGTGAATACTGATGAAACAAGTTCTCTTTCTGTCTTTATGCCGGTTTCTTTTTCGATAATACTGGCTAATATGAGTATTTCGTTTTTGGTTTTTATGGGGCTATTTGGTTTTAGATTTTTATAGGCCTCGTTTAACGCCTTTTCCATTGCAAGTTTTGCTGTTTTTATAATCTCATCTCTTGAGGTGCCTTTGGTGAAATGATATGTTTCTGGTAATATCTCTCCTTCTTTTAGGGGGATTGTGATGTTGCCACTAAGATGTGGGTTTTGGTTTATTATTTCTATTATTTCAACGAGAGCTTTCCCCTCTGGAATGGTGAGCGTTCTTTTGATGACGGCTCCTTTGGTGAGTATCTCTGCTACATCTTTTATTGTGTTTTTGTTTTCAAAACGATATTCGCCAGCTTTTATTTGTGAGGATAGTTTATTAAACCTTGTGTATAGCAAAAATAAATTTGCACTTTTTATGATGTTGTTTTGTGCTAAAATGTGAGCAGTTTTGCCAAGTGTTGCCCCTTTGGGGATGAGAACTTCTGTTGGTGCGTTTAAAGTTATTGGGGTGTTAATTTGGTTTAGTATTGTATATAAAAAAACGCCTCCTGTTATTAGGCAAATAAATGCTAAAATAAGGAGGCGTTTTAATATTTTCATGCGTAAACCTTGGTTTAGTTAGCCATTGTACTTTTTGAAAATTACAGAAGAGTTTGTGCCACCGAAGCCAAATGAGTTTGACATTGCAGCTTTAATCTCTCTTTTCTTTGGTTTTAATGGAACTAAATCAAAGTCAGCTAATTCTTCGCTTGGGTTTTCTAAGTTAAGTGTTGGTGGGCATGTTTGATCTTGTATTGCCATAATTGTATATACAGCTTCAACCGCACCTGCTGCACCAAGCAAGTGACCTACTGCAGATTTTGTTGATGACATTGATACGTTTTTGATGTTTTCATCACCAAATAAACGTTTAACAGCAAGAGCTTCACCAACGTCACCGGCTGGTGTTGATGTTCCATGAGCATTGATATAACCAATGTCTGTTAATTCTACACCATGTTCTTTTGCGTGGTCTGTTGCCATTTTCATTGCGCGGTATGCGCCGTCACCTGATGGTGCTGTGATGTGATATGCATCACCAGACATTCCATAGCCAACAACTTCAGCATAAATTTTTGCACCACGTTTGATTGCGTGTTCTAATTCTTCTAAAACAACAGCGCCTGCGCCTTCACCCATAACGAAACCACTTCTACCTTGATCCCATGGGCGAGAAGCTTTTGAAGGTGTGTCATTATAGTCTGATGTGATAGCTTTCATGCGGGCAAAACCTGATAACCCTAAAACGTTTACAGCTGATTCTGCGCCACCTGCTACCATGATGTCTGCATCGCCACGAGCAATCATTGAGGCTGCGTCACCAATGGCATGTGTACCTGTTGAACAAGCTGTTACACATGCATGGTTTGGACCTTTTAAGCCGTGCTTGATTGATACGTTACCTGAAATTAGGTTTATTAATACTGAAGGGATAAAGAATGGAGATATTTTTTTCATGCCATGTTCATTAAATGAAATTGCATTTTCATAAATACCTTGTAAACCACCAATGCCGGCACCCATCATAACGCCTGCACGCTCTTTGTCTTCTTCTGTTGCAGTTTCAACATCCCAGCCCGCATCTTTTAATGCATCGTCAGCGGCTGCCATACCAAACAAAATAAATTTATCATTTTTCTTTTGATCTTTTGGGGCAATTACTGTGTCTGGATTGAAAGCTGGTTCTTGTTCTCCAAATGGTACTTGACCTGCAATAGTTACTGGAATGTCTTTTAATTCTATACCTTCAATGGTGCGAATACCAGATTTTCCTTCAAGTAAAGATTCCCAGTTGTGTTTTACACCTCGTCCAAGTGGCGAAACAACGCCCATACCTGTAACAACTACTCTTCTCATTAATAACCTCATTAACTATCATCCGTAGTTTTTGGCAACGGATAAAAAATTGATATGAAAAAACTCGCTTAATTTTATTTAGCGAGTTCTAACTTAGATAATTCCAAAGACTTACGCAGCTTTTGAAAGATAGTCAATAGCATCTTTAACTGTAAGAATTTTTTCTGCTGCTTCATCAGGAATTTCGCAACCGAATTCTTCTTCAAATGCCATAACTAATTCAACAGTGTCTAAGCTATCAGCACCTAAATCATCAATAAAGTTTGCATTTTCTGTTACTTTTGTTTCTTCAACACCTAAATGTTCAGCAACAATTTTCTTAACACGATCAGCGGTATTAGTCATTAAATTCAACCTCTAAAAATTATTAAAACAAATCTTAGACTAAACGTCTGAACAAACGCTACACACATTTTATTTATTTGACAAGCTTTTTTTTTCATTTTTTAACTTTTGATAGGGGATAAGTTTTAAAAGTTATTATTTTTCAGCCATTTAGTTGAGGTGGTAAATTAGTAAAAAAGTATGTTTTAGGTCTTTTTTTGCTTGTTTTTATGCTTATATTATAGTTTTAGAGATAATTTTTGGTGTAATTTGGAGGATTTTAGATGAAAATTTCGGTTATTGGTGTTGGAATGGTTGGTAGCTCTATTGCTTATACTCTTTCTATGTCTGGTATGGCTAGTAAGATTGTGCTTGTTGACAAGGATTTTAAGAGGGCTGTTGCTGAGGCGATGGATATTTCTCATGCGACTGTTTTGGGGTATGGAACTAAGGTTGTAGCCGGAAATTATGAGGATATCAAAGAATCGGATATTGTGATTGTGACAGCGGGGGCTAATCAGAAAAGTGGCGAAACAAGGCTTGAGCTTTTGGGGCGTAATGCTGAGATTTTTAAGGCAATTATTCCGGAAATTAAAAAATATGCAAACGATTGTATTTTGATTGTGGCTACTAATCCTGTTGATATAATGACTGAAATTGCATATAAATTGTCGATGTTTGATAAAAATAAGGTAATTGGTACGGGGACAGTGCTTGATAGTGCTCGGTTTAGGAGTGTTTTGGGGGCAAAACTTGGTATTTCTTCTCGTTCTATTCATGCTAATGTGATTGGAGAGCATGGAGATAGCGAGGTTTTGCTTTGGAGTGGTGCTGTTGCAGGAACTAGCCCTATTAGCAAAATTGCTAAAGATGTTTGTTGCAATCTTGATGATGAGCTTAAAAGAGAGATTGAAGATGAGGTTAGAAATTCGGCTTATAAGATTATTGATGGTAAGGGTTCTACTTATTTTGGGATTGCAAGTGCGGTAAGGCATATTGTGAAGGCGATTATTGATGATAGTCATGCGATACTTAATGTTAGCTCTTATCATGAAAAAGATGTTGGTGGTATGGGTGGGGTTTGTTATGCGATGCCGTCTATTGTGGGAAGAGAGGGTGTTATAAAAACCTTAAAACCAGTGATGAATGAGACAGAGGAGGAAGAGTTGATAAAAAGCGTTAAGATTCTTATTGATACAGAACAAAGTATTAAGTTATAAAAATGAAGCGCTTTAATATTAAGGTAAAAGGGGCTTTTTTAAGCCTCTTTTTGTTTGCAAAGTATTAAACTTTATGGTATTATATATAGGATATAAAGGAGAATTAAAAAATGACAAAATCTTTTGGAGAACAATTTGAAGATGCATTAAAAAAAGGGGATACCAATAAAGCTAATTGGCTAATTAATTTTATGAGTGGTGATGATTTAGATGAGGCTTTGAGATGGGGTTGTCAAAGTGGTCATCTTGATGTTGTAAAAAAATTGATAGAAAAAGGTGCGAATGTTAATCAAAAATATGACTATGCTAAGACAGCTTTAATGAAAGCTTCTGAAGCTGGTTATCTTGAAATTGTAAAAAAGTTGATAGAAAAAGGTGTTGATATTAATCAAAAAGATTACTATGATAGGACAGCATTGATGTATGCTTCTCAGGAAGGTCATGTAGAGGTTGTAAAAGAATTAATAAAATCAAGTGCGGATGTTAATCAAAAAGATAATTATGATTGGACTGCTTTGATGAAAGCTTCTAGAAATGGTCATTTAGAGGTTGTAAAAGAGTTAATAAAAGCAGGGGCGGATGTTAATCAAAAAGATAAAGATAATAGTACAGCTTTGATGTGGGCTTCTTTGAGGGGAAATTTGGATGTTGTAAAAGAGTTAATAAAAGCAGGTGCAGATGTTAATGAAAAATATAATCAAGATTGGACTGCTTTGATGTTTGCTTCTAGAGATGGTCATTTAGAGGTTGTAAAAGAGTTAATAGAAAAAGGTGCGGATGTTAATCAAAAAGATAAATTTGGATATACCGCTTTGATGTTTGCTTCTAACAGGGGGTGGTTGGATATTGTTAAAGAATTAATAAAAGCAGGTGCTGATGTTAATCAAAAAAGTATAGGTGGTAGGACAGCTTTGATTGGGGCTTCTTTTGAAGGTAGAGTTGAGATTGTAAAAGAATTAATAAAATCAAATGCGGATGTTAATCAAAAAGATAATTATGGCAGTACAGCGATTGCTTTGGCAAAAAATGAGGAGGTTAGAAGGGGTATTATCGAGGCAGTTAAGGAAAAAAATAAAGAAACAAGTTTTTTAGATAAGCTAAGAAGAGGTTTAAGGATTGGAGAATAAGAAATGGCAAAGTCTTTTGGGGAACAATTTGAAGATGCATTAAAAAAAGGGGAGACCAATAAAGTTAATTGGCTAATTAATTTTTTGAAAGACGATGATAAAAAAATGGCTTTAATGAAAGCATCTAAAGGTGGTCATCTTGAAGTTGTAAAAAGGTTTATAGAAATGGGGTTTGATATAAATCAAAAAGATGATAAAGGAAATACTGCTTTGGATTATGCTTTTAGTAGCAATAAAGTTGAATTGGTTGAAATGATGCTTGATGAGGGCGCCAAAATAGATCTGTGTAATACAGGTGAAGATTTTATTTTAGCATGGGGTACTTATGTTGGTAGTTTAAAAGTTGTAGATAAATTTATTGAAGAAAAGACTAAGCCTGGTGTATGGCATAAATGTAATTTAGAAGTAAAAGATGCTAGTGATGTAACGCTTTTGATGGTGGCTATTCAAAAAGATTATGTAGATATTGCAAAGACATTAATAAATTCGGGTGCTGATGTAAATGCAAAAGATGATTGGGGGAGGACTCCTTTAATGTATGCTTCTGAAAAAGGTAATTTGGAAATTGTAGAAGAGCTGGTTGAATTTGATGCTTTAGTTAATGAAAAAGATGAACTTGGTAGAAGTGCCTTGATGAGAGCTGTGTTTATGGGAGATTTAGAAATTGCAGAACAATTAATTGATGCTGGAGCTGATGTGGTGGCAAAAGATATTCAAGGTGTTTCTGTTTTAGAATTTGCTAGAGATGAAAAAATAAGAAAAGCTATTTTTGATATGGTTAAGAAAAAATATGAAAAAGAGCCAGAGCAAAATCCGTTTAAGGGTGTGGAATTATAAAATTATCCTAATAGAATAGTTTGTTTTTTTGCTTGCAAAAGTTATTTTCTGATTGTATAAGCTTGTTTAGTGTCGGCGTAGCTCATCAGGATAGAGCAACAGTTTCCTAAACTGTGGGTAGTGGGTTCGAGTCCCGCCGCTGACACCATTTTTGTGTTAGAGAGATGTGCTCGACAGGATAGAGCAACAGTTTCCTAAACTGTGGTGAGTTAAGTTCGAGTTCCGCCGCTGACACCAGTTTTGTGTTAGAGGGATGTGCTCGACAGGATAGAGCAACAGTTTCCTAAACTGTGGTGAGTTAAGTTCGAGTCCCGCCGCTGACACCATTTTTGTGTTAGAGAGATGTGCTCGACAGGATAGAGCAACAGTTTCCTAAACTGTGGTGAGTTAAGTTCGAGTTCCGCCGCTGACACCAGTTTTGTTGGATTGCCACGGAGCTGATGCTTCTTACAATGACATATAATAAAGCGCTCGCAATGACATATAAAAAAGTGCAATGATAGTATTAAAAAGGCGCTTTTGTTTTTTAGATGAGTAGAAAATGATAATAAAAGATGAGGGGTATGTTTTAAGTGCTATTAAATATGGTGAAAAGGCGCTTATTGTTACTATACTTTCTGCATCTAAGGGGAAAATTGTTGGCTTTGTTAATGATGGAAATTCTAAGAAAAATAGAGGGATTTTCCAGATTGGTAATAAGATTTTTTATGAATCATCACATCGATTAGAAGAAAATATGCGAAGGTTGTTTAGAGTGGAACTTTTAGAGCCTAATGCTGTTAATATGATGGTGGATGCGAAAAAATTGGAGCTAATGAGCGCTTGTGTTCCTATGTTTATTAAAATCTTAAATGAAAATGAAGAAGTCTTGAACTTTTATGGGATTGTGGGCGAGTTTTTTAAGGCTAAAACCCTTAAAGATATGTTTAAGCTTTATGCGCTTTTTGAATTTTATGCGCTAGAGTATCTGGGGCTTGGGCTGGTGCTTGATTGTTGCGCTGTTACAGGAAAAACAAAAGACCTATATTATGTCTCGCCAAGAACTGGTAAGGCTGTTTGTCGGGAAGTTGGAGAACCTTTTAAGGATAGACTTTTTTTGTATCCTAATTTTGTTGTGGATAAAATTGATAGTCCGTCTTATAAGGAAATTTTTAATGTGTTAGAAATGACTAGCTATTTCTTAAATGAGAACTTTTTTAAGTTTAATAACCTTTTAATGCCAGAATGCCGATATAAAATTAAAGATTTGGCTGAGGGACTTGTTGATTAAACTTAAATTATATGATGACTTGAGGGTGTAATGGAAGAAATTTTAGAAGATGAGCGTATTTATGACGTTAAACTAAAAGAAGAATTAAGCAAACGTTATTTGTCGTATGCTATGTCTACGATTGTGGCTAGGTCTTTGCCTGATGTTAGAGATGGGCTTAAACCGGTGCATAGGCGCTTGATGTATGCTATGCGCCAATTGAAGTTGGACCCTAAATCTGGGTTTAAGAAATGCGCAAGAGTTGTCGGCGATGTTATCGGTAAATATCACCCTCATGGTGATAGCGCTGTTTATGGTGCTATGGTTAGACTTGCTCAGGACTTTTCTGTTAGATATCCTCTTGTTGATGGACAGGGTAACTTTGGTAATATCGATGGTGATGGCGCTGCTGCGATGCGTTATACTGAAGCTAGGCTTACAGAGTTTGCAATTGCTCTTATGGAAGGCTTAGGCGAAAATGCTGTTGACTTTATGGATACATACGATGGCGAAGAACAAGAGCCTGTTGTTATGCCTGCTGGTGTTCCTAACCTTTTGTGTAATGGTACATCGGGTATTGCAGTTGGTATGGCTACAAATATTCCTCCTCATAATCTTGGGGAAGTGGCTGATGCGCTTTTGTATTTGATTAAAAATCCTGAATGCGAAATTAAGGATCTTGTTAAATATGTTAAAGGACCTGATTTTCCAACAGGTGGTATGATTATTGCTGATAATAAAGCTATTATTGATGCTTATACTCATGGTAGGGGATATTTTAGAATTAGAGCTAAGTGGGAAAAAGAAGACCTAGGACATGGACAATATCAAATTGTTGTGACCGAAATCCCATATCAGGTTGTTAAATCTAAGCTTATTGAAAAAATTGCGCAACTTATGGAAGATAAAAAGTTGCCTTTACTCTCTGATGTTAGAGATGAGTCTGCGCAAGATGTAAGAATCGTTTTGGAACCAAAAAATAGAACAGTTGATGAAAACGTGCTTATGGAGCATTTATTTAAACAAACCGAACTTGAAACTAGGTTTGCAATGAATATGAATGTTTTATCTTCTGATGGCGTGCCAAGGGTTATGAGCCTTAAAGAGGTATTAAAAGAATATCTTGACCATAGACACAAAGTTTTGATTAGAAAATATCAATATAGATTGCAAAAAATTATTGCTAGACTTGAGATTTTGTCTGGTTATTTGGTGGCATACTTAAACCTTGATGAAGTTATTCGTATAATTAGGCAAGAAGATGAAGCTAAAGCATGTTTGATGAAAACTTTTGGTTTGTCTGAAAATCAGGCTGAAGCTATTTTAAATATGAAACTTCGTAATTTAAGAAAACTTGAAGAAGAAGAAATTAGAGCCGAATTTGATGAATTAACAGAAGAAAAAAATAATATTGAGGCTGTGCTTTCTGATGAAGGACGTAGATTTGAAAAGTTGGCTGAAGAATTTAATTTGATGAAAGAGAAGTTTGGTAAGAGAACTGCTCTTGGTAAACGTAAAAGCCAATTTGCTGATATGCCTGATGATGTTGATATGCCTATTGAGGCAATGGTTGAAAAAGAGCCAATTACTATTATTTTATCTCAAAAAGGTTGGATACGCAGTATGAAGGGATATATTCCTTTAACTGATGAGTTCAAATTTAAAGAAGATGATAGTTTGCTCTCGGTTATTCATGCTTATACAACTGATAAAATCGTATTATTTGATACTGCAGGTAAGTTCTTTAATATTAATGCAAGCGAAATTCCGTCTGGTCGTGGTTATGGTCAGCCAGTTAGATTGCTCGCTGATTTAGGTGTTAGCGATAATGTAGTTAGTATGTTTGTGTTTGAAAAAGGTGCGCGATATATTGTATCTTCTGACTATGGGCATGGTTTTGTTATTGATGAAGGACATATCTTGGCACAAACTCGTAATGGGCGCAAAATCCTTAACCTTGCAGAAGGTGAAGTTGCGCAATTCTGCAAAAAAATAGAAGGTGATATGGTTGCTGTTGTGGGTGAAAATCGCAAGCTCTTAATCTTTAAGTTAGAAGAAATACCTTCTATGGCAAGAGGACGTGGTGTTGCTCTTCAGAAATATCAAGGATGCCGTATGTCTGATATTCAAACCTTTAAAGCTGAAGAGGGATTTAATTATAATCGCTCTGGTGGTATGGCAAATGAGAAAGAGCTTCTTACATGGCTTGGTCACCGTGCGCAAGTGGGGCGGTTGGTTCCGTTTGGGTTTCCTAAGTCTAATAAGTTCTTCAAATAAAATAAAGGGTAAAATTTTGTTATCTAGAGCGACCTTAGTGGGTCGCTCAAAATTCATGTAGTTCTATCTACACTAAAATTTTGAGCGCCCTAAAGTTCATCTCTATCTAATCAAAATTTTCCGCCTTTATTTAGGGTAGATGGTGAAATTTTCTCTTTTTGTGCCTTCTGGCTCGTAATGACAAGAGAGATGGGGAAGTGTTGGAAACTATGGTTGATAAGTATAAAAAAAGCGAGGAATTACCTCGCTCTTTTTTTATTTTGCAACGATGACCATTGCTTCTCTTAAAATACGGTCATGTATGGTGTATCCTTTTTGTATTTCAGCCAAGATTGTGCCGGATTTGGCTTTTTTATCTTCAATTTCTTGGACTACTTGTTCAAAGTTTGGATCAAATTTTTCACCTAGGTGTGAAAATGGTTTTATACCAAATTTATCAAATACTTTTAATAATTCTGCTTGGGTTAATTTTACACCATCAAGTAAGCCTTGACACTCTGTTGATGTATTATCCATAGCGCTAATTGCACGTTCTAAATTATCAGCAACACCAAGCAACTCTTTGGAAAATGATGAAACAGCAAATTTAATTGTTTTTTCTGTCTCTTGTGCATTACGTCTCTTCATATTTTCCATCTCGGCATAGAGGCGTACATAATCATCTTTAAGTTTGAGATAATCTTCTTGTAATTTATTTTCTTCTTTATTTTCTTCTGTTTCAACTTCAGCTTCTTCTTTGAGCTCTTCTATTTGTTCATCAATAACTTCATTTTCGATTGTTTCATCAGTTTTTTTGTTCATCATACCCTCTTTATGTATAAAATAACTTTGATAGACTTAATTTAGGGATTAATTTTTATCAAGTCAATAGGGGGAGCAAATTTTAAGCAAGTTTTCTTATTAGTTGTTATATAAATTATATACAAATTTGCCTAAAGCTAGTGTTTCTAGTATGTATATTGTATCTTGCAGAGAATCGCGAAGACTGAAATAATAATCTCTGTTTTTTAATGAACGTTGATATGCTAAGTATTTGCTATAATCTGAAGTAACAATTGGTGAAGAAGATTGTATGCGATTATCATACCAGCTAAAGGGTTTTTGATTGTTTTTAACTATAATTTCTTCGGTTTTGTTATATCCTTTAGGGGGTGTTGTTAGCGTTTCTAGATAAGAATTTGCCTTAGCATAAAGGGGAAGCAATATGCTTACCCCTAAGATGATATAAAATAGTTTTTTGTTTTGTTTCATAATTTATCCTAGCGTTTGTGTGGGCGATGAGGCTTACCTATTGGTTTGCGAGAATGTGGGCGGTGGTGTTTATAATGTGGTTTGTGATGATGTTTGAAACCATTATAAATTAAGCTTCCGACGAGCGCTGTTGTTACTCCGGCGGCTATAGCGTTTGATGTTGTATTTCTATCAAAATAATAGCTATTATTAACGTTTGGTGATGCTGTAACAACGGTTAGTGGAGCTGTTGATGATGTTGTTGTAAAAGTTGTTGGGGCTGTGAATATTTGTTTTACTACATAGCCGTTACTATCTATTACTACTAGTTGTTCTGCGTTTGCGTTTGATGTTAGGGTCAAAGCTAATATAAGTGTTAAAATTAATTTTTTCATATTTTCCTCTCTTTCATGTGTTATATATACATACTAATATGTATAATTAATTTAATGTTACAATAGTTATTTTTACAAATTTAGTATGTATAATTGTTAATGCTATGATTTTGTGTGATTTTTTTTGTGTTTTTTTTTATACTAAAAGATTAGAGGGTGTTTATTAAAATATAGTTTTTTTAATTATAATGATAGTAAAGTGTTGACAAAATTTGCTTTTTTGTGTATATTGGAGAAGCTTATATTAAGCATTTGGTATATAATTTAATACTATTACTATGAAGAAACTACAAAAACTAGAGGAAGAGCTAGAATTTTTGAATTCTAGTAAACTTGATGACGTTATCAACTATGTCAAAGAGTTTAGTTTAAGGAAAAAAACCGAAGAAATTTTGGTGAGTAAATTTCCGGAAGCTGTATGTTTGTACATTACTCGTTATGGCTTGTGCCAGAAGGCAGCTGCTATGGTTATCCAATCTGATAACTTTGAGCAAATTGAGGTGCTGTTGGAAACTAAACGTAAGGAGTATAATGTTGAGGCGTTGTTTTTTAACATTGGTCAGTACGAGACAATTGTTCGTTGGCTTGAGATGAATAAATCGGAGCAATATCCAGAAATTGATGTGTTTTGGTATGAGAATACTTCAAAAATTTTGAAGTATATCAAAGCAAATAAGGTTTCGGAATTTGGTCAATATGATCTTATCCGTCGAGGTAATGAGAAGGCAGTTGTTGAGCTAATTCTTCGTCAGAAGCTAAGCATTGCTAATATGTTGAATGTTGCGCTGTATAGCAAAAAGGCAACGGTTGAGAAACTGATGGAAGTAATTGAGATTTCTAAGCATTTCTCTACAATTAAGCAAATTTACAACGTTAGATTTGTAAAGGGTTGTGGTGAGATGTTGCAAGGTACTAAGCGCTTAAATAAACAAGTTGAAGACTTGTTTTTTGAGCTGGGAAGCATTGAGGAAATCGTTCAGTATGCTGAGCGTTATAGATTAACAAACATTGAGTTTGCAATCTTGAAGCGAAAAAATCGCGAAGGCGTTATTACCTATGTTATTGAACACAAGCTTTCTGACGAAGGTGAGACGTTGCTACTTAAGACGTGCGACTTTTGGGAAGTTCTGTGCTATATTAATGCGCATGAATTGAGCCCAAGTTCAGAGGAGATTCTTATCGGACGAGGTAATCATAATCATATTATGCGTTATCTTTCAAAACACAGTTTGTCTGATAAGGGACAGAAGGCGCTAATTAAGCGAGGTAATCATGAGGAGATTATGAAGTTTGTTGCAAAATATCCTCTTTGTGATTGTGCTGAGTGGTTACTTTGGAAATATGGTTATGATGATGAAATCGAAACCTATTTTGAGCGCAAGGCGGCGTCTGGTCAGACAATGTAGTAGTTAACAAAAGAACAGGTAACCAATAAAAGGTTACCTGTTTTTTTTATACTATTTGGCTATTAAACTCACAACTCATGTTTAAATGCTCTTTTTTGAAAAATACTTTGTAAAAAGCATATAAAAGCGAGAGACAAACTAGACTTAAGAATACATCATATACTGGCATGTAGTTATTTAAGAATACGGTTAGGCTATTTGAACCATTTACAATGTAATCTGATATTACGGTTATAACAGAATAAATGACACTAAAATATGGAATCCACCCGATTGAGGCTAAGAATACTGAAAGCCTTGGAAAGTTATGGTTTGTTTTATGTACAAACTCCCATGAGGGAATAAGTGACATTGACATAAAAAGTACTGCTACCCAAAATAATACATATAAAATTGCGCCCATTGTTAGAGCAATTTCGTTATCAAATAAGTTAAATATTATTGCTAAAATTTGGTACATTCCTCCTAATAGCAAGAGTTCTTTTTTGCAGATTTTCATGCTTTTTCTCCTTTAAATATTTTTCATTGAATAAATAGGTATAATTTAGAAAAAATGTAGTGATACTTTTGGCTAGATAGATGTATTTCTAAAGGAGATTTTAAACGTTTTTTTAACTTCATTATGATAGTGTTATTTTAGGATTTTTTTAGGAGATGATTATGTTTAAGGCAGTTGTTTGTTGTTTAGCATTATTGATGTGGAGCAGTAATTTAAGAGCAGAAGAAACTCCAACAGAATTATTGGGTTTTGACTATTTGGAAGATTTGCTTCCTAAAGATGAATTTGATTCTGTTGATATTAAAGTAAATAAAAATAGAACTTTGCAAAAAGAAATTATTCCTTTTATTAAAGATAAAATACCAGAGGCTGCGTCTTATAATATAAATAATCCTGAGCAAGTTTTTTGTTATCATGTAGAGAAAAGAACTAAAGGATATACTGGATATACTGTTGGCAATTATAAAATTGTGGACTATTGTGGTGAGCTTGATTTTGACGTGTTAACGACATCTTATGAGCCTTTGTTTACTAGAAGTCCTAATATTATTACAACGGTTGCTAACTGCAAAATTGAGCCAAAAGTTATGCTTCGTTTTGTTAGAGGTGTTGACTATACTGATGTGTTGCTTTCTTCTCCTTGTCCTTCGTTTACAGTGTTTTATGCGGGAAGATATAATTCGTTTAATATTAAACAGGGAATTATTGATAATGTGATTAATCAATTTGAGAAAAAGCGCGAGGTATTTCATTCTCCCGCTTTAATTGGGCAGACATCGGCTAATGGTACGCCCAAAAATGAAGATGAATCATATCAATTAGAAAAAAAGAAAAAAGAAAACGATGCTAAATATGTGATTGAAAAGCCAGTTGAGGTTAAAGAGGATAAACCTCAAAGTGGTGGTTGGGGCAAGATTAAATTAAAGATGTAACTTGTTTTAGTAGTTATCTTTTAAGTATGGAGATTTTATCTTTTTTAGGTGGCGTATAAGCTCCCTATATGGTGTATGATGATTTTTTCTTAGCCAATTAAATACTAAACGACGTGGCTCTTTTACGATTAGGCGGTCAGTGAAGGTGCGCATTTTTAAGAGTGGCAAATTGTGCTTAGAAAGCATTGTTAAGGGGTAACAATGTTTGTCATTTAGTTCTAAATATGCTAAGTCTTCATAATTTATATATGTTGAATGAGTATAGCCTTTATCTGATAAGTATTTGGTAAATGGTACTTCATATTGATAGGCAACGCTTAAGCCATCTTTTTGTCTTGTTACGTTGTTTAGGTAATTTTGAAAATCGTTTGAAGAATATACATTGGGATTAAATATCATAAAATAGCTTTGGATATGATAAATACCGTCTTGGTTTGCTGTGATGCCATAGAAATCAACATTTTTATTTTCAAAATCATTAAGGATTGGTTTGAAACTTGAAGTGATAGCAAGAGTTGAATCGTTGGCTAAGATTAGTTCGCCCTTATGGTTGAAATTTGGGTTTTGTTTTAAGAAATTAAAGCCTCGTTTATATGATCCCCAGTCATATTCGTTATGACGATAAGCGATGATGTGATTTACATAGCGCTTTATTTTTCTTATTTCTTTTTTGGAAATTTTGTTATCTGTTACATAAACAATATTAGGGGAAACTTCTTTTAGGCGCTTTAAGTATGATATAACATAATCAGAGATTGTGCCATCGCTTGAGTAGGCGGCGAAAATAGTTGAGTTTTTGTTAGGCATGATTTCTTTTAAGGAGAACTCAACATTTTTAGGGGTTTGATAGTCAATATATATCCAGGTGCCCAGTGATAGCATGCAAAGTAGGATAATTATGCGGTTTTTTAAGTATTTCATGTTAGTTGTCCTTATTTTTTAAGTTTTGTAGTAATTTGTGGTTTGCAGAAATTACATCGCTATAAGTTTGAGGGTGGTTTTGTTTTAGGTAATCAAGAAGCTCAAAAATGTCTTCTTTTGAATAATCTTCATCATTATATACTCTACGTTTAAAAAATTGATTTTTATGTTTTGATACTAAAGATAATGGGTACCAATCTTTTGCTTCGTAGGATAGATATGTTAAGTCTTCATACGGTATATATGTATTCCATTTGTAACCTAAAGATTCTAAATATGGGGTAATTTTTATTTCGTATTCAATAATAGCAGATGTGTGATCTAGAGTGCTTGGAATAGTATTAAATATTTCGTGAAATTCAAAAGAATTAAAAACATTTGCGCGATATACTAAAAAGTAACTACATAAATGAGAAATAAATTGTCTGCCTTGTGTTATTCCCCAAAAATCAAGGTCTGTTTTGGTGTTCATTTTTTCAAATATAGGTTTAAATGAAGTTAATGGGGCATAAGCAGAATCATTTGCAAAGATTAATTCATCAGCATTTTTTAGGTAGCCATTATCTTTTAGCCAGTTATAACCTATAGCATATGAGCCAAAATCATATTTATGGTGTTTTTGGTGTTGAGTGTAGAGGATATTTATATCTTTTAATTTTTCAAGTTCACCTTCTTTTAAGGGGCTATCTGCAATATAAACTATACCTGATGTTACTTCATTTAAGCCTTTTAAGTAAGTAATGATATATGGTTCAATTATACTATTTTTGTTGTAACCAGCAAATACAGCATAACGCTTGGGTGATGATGGAAAAGTGTTAGTAGAAGGTTGGTGGGTGTAAACGTTATTGGTATTTTCTTGTATATAAATAAGTTTAGAGGAGTTTTTGTTTTTATTAATAACTAATGCCTTTGCAAGAGCTTTTTTATACAAAAACCACTTGTTTTTGCTTTTAGTGTTGGCTATAACGTGATTTACATGTGGTTTTAGTTTATTGAGTTGGTATTTAGATAGTTTGGTGTTAGTTGAGTAAATGATATTTTGCTTAGTTTTGTTGATTGTTTTTAAGTTATTTAGTATATTTTGAGTGATTTTGTGATTTTGTGAGTTAACAGCAACAATTGTTGTGGGAAGTTTGTGGTCTATTTTATTAAAAGCATATTCTTGCTCGTATGGCATAAAATAGTAATTATATAAATATACGAAAGTGCATATAAATAAGATTAAAAAAAAGTATTTAAATATATGCTTTTTAGTTACTTTCATATTAGTTGTCCTTGAAGTATTCTATAAACCGAGGGTGGTTTGCTTGTTTTATGTCGTTATATATTTTGGGGTTATTTTGTTTTAAGTAATTAAGAAGTTCTGGTATATCTTCTCTTATTTCTAGCAATTCGGTAAAGGTTCGACGTTTTAAAAATTGATGTTTATAATCTTTTATTAAGGTTAGGGGATATGAGTTTTTATCTGTTGTTTCAAGATGGCTTAAGTTTTTATATGGCATATATGAGTCCCACTTGTAGCCATAATCACTTAGGAATTGGGTTAATCTTACTTCATAATTTAATATATATAAAAATAATTCTTGTTGGTGTTTTACATTGCGTAAAAAAGTATCAAGTCGTTTTGAAGCTAAAATAGGTTTTCTAAAAACGTAAAAATAGCTTTGGATATGAGGACTAAATCTTGTATTTTGTAAATCCCCCCAGAAGTCTAATTCTTTTCTTTTATTCATTGTGTCAAACATTGGTTTGAATGAATTAAGTGGCGCATAACAACTATCGTTTGCTAAAATTAACTCATCAGCTTTATCTATATAACCATTTTTTCTAAGCCATATAAAGCCTCGTTTATAAGAGCCCCAGTCGTATTCTTGGTGTCTATTATGAGAGGTATAAAGAATATTTATATCTTTTAATTTTTCTAATTCGCCTTCTTTTAAGGAGCTGTCTGCGATATATACGATGCCGTCTGTTACTTCGTTTAATCCTTTAAGATATGTGACAACGTATGGTTCTATTGTGCCATCTTTATTAAAACCTGCAAAAATGGCATAACGAGTTGTGTGGCAAAGATTAAATATGATATAAAAAGTTGCCAATAAGATGAGAATTAAAACAGGATAAAATATGTTTTTCTTTGTAATCAAAATAAAAAACCCCTACCATTTCTGATAGGGGCTAGTTTATAGAAAAATCTTCTATTCTGCAACTAAAATTTGGCGACGGCTGTGCATAGCTTCTTTGATGAATGCGATTTGCTCCATAATCATTTCGTTGTCACTAAATTTAGTTTCTGCATTTTGAACACGCTCTTCAAATGTACCTTCTTTGGATTTGAAAATGTACATATATGCACGTGTGATTGCTTTTACTGTTTTTTCATCATATCCACTACGTTTTAAACCGATTACGTTTAAGCCACGAAGTTTACCTCTGTCACCTGTTACCATTGCAAATGGAATAACGTCTCTTGTTACACCTGTTAAGCCACCAATCATAGCTTTTCTGCCGATGCGAACAAATTGGTGAACGGCTGAGTTGCCACCCATGATTACGCCATCACCTAGGCGAACGTGACCACCAATTACGGCATTGTTTGTCATGATTACATTGTCACCAACAACACAGTCATGTGCAACGTGAGAGTTAATCATAAACATACCATTTGAGCCAACGCGTGTTGTTAATTCTTCTTTTGGTGTACCGGCATGCATTGTAACGTTTTCTCTGATAACGTTGTTGTTGCCAATGATTAATTTGGCTTCGCTTAAAAATTCATTACCATGGTCTTGTGGACCAGCACCTAAGCATGCACCAGGGAATACTATGTTTCCTTCTCCAAGTGTTGTGTCGCCAAGTATGCTAACTCTTGCAATTAATTTACAATTTGCACCAATTTTGGCTCTGCTTGAGATGTAGCAGAAAGGTCCGATTTCTGCAGTTTCGTGAATTTGAGCTCCAGCTTCTACAACAGCACTTGAATGTATCATTTTATATTCTCCTAAAAATTTATTCTAAGAGAAAGGCTAGCAATTGTTTTAAGGCCGGTCAAGGATATTTTGTTATCCATTTGGTAAAAAAATATTACGATTTATTTTATGTTTTTGGGCAACTCTTTCTTCTTTTTTAAGAGCATCTAGGATTTTTATATCATCTTTATATTGGTTTGAGATATAATATGTATCGTTTGAAAGTTCATTTAAGTGCATTTGAAATTTGTGATGTTTGATTTTATTTTTGATATTCATGTTTTTTTTCCTTTCTATCTTTTGTAATATGAGATTAATTCATCTAATCCTCGGCAGAGGAGGGTTTTTATTTCGTCATTAAAGTAGAGCTTTTCACGTTTGGAAATTGTTTTGGGTGGTCTTATTTCTGATTGCTCTAAGATGATTTTATATAAGATGGGAACAAAGGCTGATGAGATGTTTTTTAAGGTGCGTCTGAAGCGTTCTGATGAGATATTGTCGCCAATAACTCTTCTTGTGCCATCTACTTTTGGGGAGGTTAAATCTGTTGCTTTTAGGTGTCCTCTTTTCCAGGATAAGAAGTCTTTATAGAATAATATGCCTGCGTGATAACGCTCTTGAGCGCTATATGGTTGGTAGTAGCTGTTATTGATGTAGTATTTTTTATCTAGGTGTCCGTTTAGATGGTAGCGATCAAAGACTGATAGGTCATGTTTTTTAGTCATAATATCCTCCTTTTGTGCTTACAAAATCTAGAGTTTTATCAAAGTCTGCAAAGAGACCTCTTTCAACTGCTTCGGTGTAGCGCTGACTATAATTTAGTTTTTTAAATTCTTCTTTTGTAAAAAACTCTTTTAGGCGAACGTTTAGGATATAGCGAACAGCTTGGCGGTAAGTTGGGTATAGATATTTGCACCGGTTGGCTTTAATGTCTTGCTCCATTAGGTGGTTTTCGGGGCTAAAGGGTAAAAGTGTGCGTTTGGTTAGATTTTTTTGTGTGCGTTTGGTTAGGCATGAAGTGAACAAATCTATTGAAGGGGAAAGCTCTGTTCCGTAATTTTTACGCCATTGTTTTATGGCGAAGATAATCTCGTCTGCGCTATATGGTGATAACAGCTCTTTCCACCTTAGTAGCATTGATGATGATGGGTATTTGAATGTTGGGTATAGTTCTTTGATGTTGAGTAAAAAGCATTCTACCTTGTGCATAATTGACCTCTTTTTTAGGGGGTTAAATCGTTGTCTTCAATACGTTTCATTAGGCGTGCAAAATGGGAAGATAATTCAAGAGTATCTTCTGTTGCATCTTTTTGATTATAAAATTTGGGAGGAGGGGATTTAGGCTGTGGTGTCCAATATTTTTCTTTTAGCTCATGCCAATATTGTTCGTCTTCTTTTTGAGGCAATGATTGTGAAGTGCTTAAGCTTCTTTTGTGCCACATTCTAATAGTTGCTTGCCAGTTCTTTATTTTTGATTTACCAACACACCAGCCTCGTGATTCATAAAAGTCGATAAAAGTTTCTGCGTCAACGTTAAATGAGTTGGCTTTGATATATTGTTTTACTTCGTCAATGGTTGGAATTTTGTATTTGTGTTGTTTTTCATCAATAAGGGATGATTGATTTAAAATAAAATTATTTATATTATTTAAATTATTATTTTTATTTTCTTTTGCTTCTTTTCTTTTTTTTGAATTTACGCTATTAGCGTCGGTATTAGCGTCGCTATTAGCGTTGGCATTAGCATCGCTATTAATGTTGTTATTTTTATCTTTTTCTTCAGATTTTTTCCACCTTACACTACTTCCGAGTAGCCCTAAGGTTTTCATTTTTGCTTTTTTAGTTTGTTTTTTTATGGAGATATTTTCGATGTATTCATAATAATTTTTAACCTCTTCATCGGTTGTATCGTTTGATTGCTCAAGAAGCATATCAAATAGCTTCCCTTTTTGTTCTAGGTTTAGGTTTTTGAGTATTAATTTTAGATTTGTATCTAATGTGATTTCCATTTTGTCCTCCTTAAAGATAGTTTTTTATTGAGCCTTTCTTTTTGTTTTTTTTTGAAAATATATACTTTTGATTTTTTTTGAGTTGTTTTAGATGCTTTGAGCATAAAAAAATAACTCAAGTCCACGTCCTTAAGTAGTTCAATTGATAGTTCTAGTGCTTGTTTATCGTCACAAAATGCGGAAATTTTATAAATTCCTTATAAAAATAGTATATTTTTTTGATATGTTGAAAATAAAAATCTACTATTGATTGTGTAATATATTAGAAATAATATAATGTCAATATGAAAAGCCATACTTGAAAAAAAATTTTTTGTATGGATAGTGATGATAGAGGTGTGTATTATGACAAATTTGGATGATGTAAGAAAAATACTTAATAACCATATTGAAGAAAAAGGATATACGTATCGAGATGTGTCTTTAAAAATAGGGCGTAAAGATTCTTATATCCAGCAATATATTAAATATGGATTTCCGAGAAGATTAAATGAAATTGATAGGAAAAAGATTGCTATTGTTTTGGGAATTGATGAAGAAGATTTGATTGATGATGAATTAAAGTTTCGATTTAATGATGATGCTGTTAAACTAAAAAAAGATAGTTGTATGGGGATTGATATTTGTAAAATAAAATTTGAAGATAAATGCTATCAGAATATTGTGGGACGTGTTATTTTTAATAAAGATGAGCTTGGAATTTGGTTTGGTGGAAATTCGGGGGCGTTGAAAATTGTTAAGCAAGAGGGGGCTAGTATGTCGCCTTTGATTGATAATGGGGATTTGATTGTGTTTGATGAAAGTGTTAATGGCTTTGTTGGTGATGGGCTTTATATGATAAAGCTTAATGATGCTATTTTGATTAAAAAAATCCAAAAAAATAGAGATAATGACTTTATTCTTGGTGTTTATGATAACAAATATGAGAATATTGTGGTAAAAAAAGAGGAGTTTCAGATTTTAGGCAAAGTGGTTAGGAATATAAAAAGTTGTGTGGTTTAATCTATTGTGCTAAATTTATAATTCTTTTATCAAATTTTTGAGCAATTTTTATAGCATTATATGCACCACCAGAGTTAGATGTTATGTAGCATATTATTACGTCTGAATTTTTAGCAATATATTGATTGCGCTTGGTTATGGAAAAGCGAGGATGGCTTGAGACCATCTCATCAGTATAGATTATTTCATAATGTTCGTTTAGATGTTGTTTGCGAAGGTTAGAGTATTGTCTTATATCACATGTTGGAATATAACATAGATGAATAAAAGGGTTGTCTTTTTTTATTTTTAGCATTGTCATTCTGGCTAACCAGTCAAAATTTCCTTGCTCACAACACCAAAATTCATCTATTCCTTCATCTATTAAATCTAGGATAGTTTGTTCTAGTTTTTTTTCTAATTCGTTTGTAACTAAAGTGTCTCTATGACCAAAAAATGCACATATACCGCTCATGGCAATTTCCTTTAATTTATTGATATTAAAGGCGGTGGATGTTGACAACTACACTTCATGACCTGTAGCCCACTTTATTGTTAGACTATTCAAGTGGCATCCACCTTTTACGGCAAATGCCCCTGACGAATTTTTTATATATGCTTTATTTAGCATTATTTTATATATACTAAGTACTATTCGCCCATGAAGATTTGGTTGTCACGCCTTTAATAAGATTGGGCAATCTTATCGATTTTAGAGTATAGGTTTTTAGTTTTAAAAATCAAGTTATAATTTTTTAATATAATCGGTTTAATTTAGCTTATAGTTTACCTTATTTTAACGATGTTAGTTGTATTATATTTGCGTATTGGAAAAGAGGTAAATATGCGACTAATTGTTTTGTTTTTAATGTGTTTGTTTTTGTTTGGTTGTCAGGCTAGTGGGACGCATAGAAGCGCAACAGTTTCAACAAATATTTTTAGTTTAGAGTTTTAAGAGGGCTAAATGATAGACTTACACGTTCATTCAACTGCATCTGATGGATTTTTTTCGCCTAAAGAATTATTGAAAATGGCTTTGGATATTAAACTAGAGGCTATGGCTTTAACTGATCATGATGCTATTAAAGGTTTAGAAGAATTAAAAAAAGAGGCTGAGGGTAAAAAAATTAAAATAGTTAATGGAGCTGAGCTTTCTGCATATTATCCTAATACTGATATTGAAGTTTTGGCGATGGATATTCCTGAAAAATCATTAAAAGCGTTTGAGCAATATCAAGATGAAGAATTTAAAAGAAGGTTGAAAGTAACTGAACGGAGAGTAAGTTATGTGCAAAAATTAGGGTATGATATTACTTATGAAGATGTGGCTTATGATGAAAAAGGAAATTTGCGTACCCAAGTTAGAAGACCACATTTTGCTGATGTGTTGTTAAAAAAAGGTTATATAAAATCAACAGAAGAAGCGTATCAGAAAATTTTTGTAAAAAGTGGGGCAGGACATGTCAAAAATAAACCTCGCCCAATTAAACAAGTTATATCTTTTATTAAAGAAAATGGTGCGAAAGCTATTTTGGCGCATCCTATCCATACTAAAAAAGAGGGGAAAGATTTATATAGTTTAATTAGAAGGCTTAAAAAATATGGTCTTGATGGTGTGGAAGTGCTTCATTCTTCGCATCCAGTTGATAAAAGGCTTTTGTATATTGAGCTTATTTCTGATATGGGAATGATTGCTTCTGGTGGTTCTGATTTTCATGGTGGTACAGCACACCCAGATAATTTGCTTGGGAGTGGGCGTAATAATAACCTTAATATGCCATATATGGTTTTAGAGGAAATACTCTCATATCGTGAAGGAAAAACTATTAGCAAAGCATATTATAAAGAGCTAAAAAAGCACGTTTAGTTATTCCCACGTTGCAGTTATTTTTAAGCAATAAATATCGTTTGTATTGGGTATTTTTACATAGTCTTTTTCTGTTGTAATCAGGGCTAGATTTTGTGCTTTTGCCTCTTTTTTTAGGGCTAATATTTCATCATTTGTATAAGCATGATGGTCTTCAAAATCTTTGGTTTTAACAACTTCATAGCCTTCATTTTGTAAGGTCAAATAAAACTTGTTTGGGTGACCAATGCCTGCAAATGCATAAACCTTTTTAGTTTTTAAGTCTAGCTTTTGGGGGATTATAGTTCCTTTATAGCAAGGAAGAGTAATTTTTTGTTTTAGGTTTGTTTCATCTTCCCCCATTATGATGACTGCTGTTGCTCTTTTTAAGCCATTTTCTAGCGTTTCACGCAAAGGACCGGAGGGGATTATTTTGCCATTTCCGATACCAATTTTACCATCAAAAACAAGGTATGACTCGTCTTTATATAGTGATGGATTTTGGAAGCCATCGTCCATTATGATAATTTCTGCGCCAAGGGTTTCAGCTAGCATTGCGCCCTTTTTTCTATCTGGTGAGATGATTGTTGGGGCTGTTTGGGCAAGAAGCCTTGCTTCGTCTCCTGTTTCTTTTGGAGTGTGGATATTTAGGTCGACTAATATATTTTTTAACTTTCCTTTATAGCCTCTTGTTAAAAAGAACACCTTTTTATTTTGGGATAAATATTGTTTGGCAAGAGCGATTGATATTGGAGTTTTACCAACGCCACCTGCGGTTATGTTGCCAACACAAATTACCTTAGCGCTTGATTTGTAGGGATTAGCGTTATCTATTCTCTTTTTTGTCATATAGCCATATATTTTAGATATTGGCGTTAAGAGTTTTGATGTAAGTGTGTTCGTGTTCCAAAATGAAGGTGTTTTCATTTTTTAGCCTTTTTTATTTAGGATGCTGTTTAGCTCTTTTTGTATGTTGTGTAGAACTTTGGCTTCATTTATTGCCCAGTTATAAGCTTGGTTTTGACGATTGGTTAGCTCTTCTTCTTCGTTTAATAGACCGATTATATCGTCTACAACATCAGATGCTGAGTGTTTTTGCCATACTGCATGAGCAATTTTTGCGCTTTGGAGCATCTCTCTAAAGTTTTGCATGTTTGGTCCAACGATTACTGCATTTTTATCGCGTGATGGTTCAACAAAGTTTTGTCCGCCATGATTGATTAGCGAGCCACCAACAAATGATATTGAAGCGATTGAATACCATATTCCCATTTCACCAATGGTGTCTGCAACATAGATTTCTGTTTGCTCTGTTATTGGTTCGCCTTTGGAGCGAAGTGCTGTTATGAAATCATTTTTTTGGAAGATTTCATTTACTTCTTTTCCTCTGTGGGGGTGGCGAGGAATAGAAATTATGATAACATTTTTGCAAGCATTTTTTATTTCTTTTAAGTGAGTTGCTAGTTGCTCTTCTTCGTTGCTGTGTGTTGAGCTTAATAGTACAACACGTCTGTTGCCAATGGCTGATACTATTTCTTGTTTTTTAGTTTCATCAACTGGAAGAGGGAGAGCTGCAAACTTTAAGTTGCCAACGCATTTTACGTTTGGAGCGCCTAAATATGTTAAGCGCTTATTATCTAGCTCTGATTGAGCTAAACACATGTCAAAACAAGAAAGCACCTCTTTGGCGATTGGTCTAAAACGCTTCCATGTATTGTATGATTTATCAGACACTCTACCATTTACTAAGATTAGTGGTAAGTTATGTTTTTTTATTTCTGATAAGAGTGATGGCCATAGCTCTGACTCAAACCACAAAACAGCATCTGGCTTAAAGTGGTTTACGATACGTTTGGCATAAAGTGGTACATCAAAAGGAATGTATTGATGGAATGCTCGTTTAGGAAGACGTTTTTCCATTACATCTGCTGATGTTATGGTGCTTGTTGTTACCATGATATGCAAGTTTTCGTCTTCTTTTAGGAGCTTGTCTATTAGTGGAAGCATAGAAATAGATTCACCAACTGAGGCACCATGAAACCAATATAATTTACCTTGTGGGCGAGGAATATAATATTTTCCAACACGTTCATTAAAGCGCGCTGATGGCTCTTTGTTTTCTGTTTTTCTGTTTTTAATATAAGTTGCTTTAATGATTGGGAATACTAAGCTCATTAATGTTTTATATAATTCTATATACAATGCTTTCTCCTCTATTCTTGAATTCTTTGGTGTTTTTTCTTTCTAACAAAGCCTATTTCTATTTCTTCTATATCGCATAATTTGTCTGCTTGTAAAGTGATAGCGTTTAGCTCGTCTTCTACTGATTTGCGGGTAGCCTCTAGCTCTTCATCGCTAAGGTTTTTAGGGATATAAATTGGATTTGTTGTTTTTAGCACAATGTTCGAAAATGGTTTGGGTACCATCATTGCATCCCAACTTTTGTGGAATACTTTTGAAGATTTGGCGCTATATGTTAAACCAATGATTGGTTTACCGGTTTTTTTAGCAAAGTAGATTACACTTTTGTTTAATCTCATGCGTGGACCTCTTGGGCCGTCTGGTATCATTGCTACAATAGTGCCTGATGATAGCTCTTTATATATCTCTAGAGCTGCGCGTGAAGCATGCTCGTTTGAGGAACCATCGATTGTTCCTATGCCAAAGCAGTTAAGTAATTTGGCAATTATTCTACCATCGTTATGAGGGGATACGAGTGCTTTTAAGTTTACTCCTTTGGGGATAAAGTAAGGTAATATGAGCGACCGACCGTGCCAGATTATAACGATGCCACCATCTTGGTTTTGTAGTTCTTTTTGCGCTTTTTTGATAGGGCTTAAGTCGTAAGAACTTGTTTTGCCGATAATCCATACGTATATGAAAGCAATATAGCCAATTAAACTAAAAACTAGCTTGCTTCTTAGTATTGCTTTTAATAGATGCTTTATCTTTTTCTTTATTGGTACCATTTATATTTACGCTTTCCACTACAAATCTTTTTTAGTGTAACTAACTCTTTAAAATTTCTCAAGTAATTTGAGTTAATTTATCACAGATTTTATATAATAAAAAAGACCAACTTTGTAAAGTATGGTCTTTTTTATTGAAGATGGCTTTTTATACCTTGGTTTGCCAACCTTTTTTAGAAGTATCTTCACTTGATTTGTGAACTACTATTTGTGGGTATGCAATATTAATACCGGCTTCTCTGAAACGACGTAGGATTTCGTATCTGATTTCACTTGAAGCGGTCCATCCATTCCATATATCTGAAACATAAAATCTTACCTCAAAATCTAATGATGATGAGCCAAAGTTCTTAAATATTACGTATGGAGCAGGGTTTTTGGCTACTTTTTTGCAAGATCTTGCGCACTCTAACAATAATTCTGTTACAAGGTCTGCATCTGAGTCATAGGATACACCAACAGCAACTGTTTGACGGTTCCAATTGTTTTCGTGAGTGAAGTTTATCAATGAACTTGAGATTAGAGTTGCGTTTGGAATTATAACGCTTTGTCTGGTCCATGTTTCAAGCTCGGTTGAACGAATGTTGATTTGTTTAATCTTTCCTTCTTCGCCACCAATTAATACCCAGTCACCAACTTTGAATGGACGCTCAAATAATATGATGATACCTGAAACTAAATTCTTTATCACGTCTTGTAAGCCAAAACCGATACCAACGGATAGAGCACCGGCGATTACGGCTAGGTTTGAGAGGTCAACACCCATGGCGATGATGGCTAAGATTACTGAGATGATTATGCCAACAAAACCGGTTCCTGATACAAGAGAGTGTTTGATGCCTTCGTCCATGTTGATACGGGTTAGTAAGTTGCTTGCTAAGCGATTTTTAGCTATTCTAACTAGTGTTATGGATACGGCAAATACGATTAAGCCGGTTGTTATAGCTATAAGTGATATTTCTATTCCACCAACCTTAAAGCCAAATACTAATTTTTTTAGACCATGGAGCATGAATGTTCCTGGTACTCCCCAAAGGCGTAATAGTGAATATATAAACACCATAACTAAAATTGGAGTTATAAGTAATGACATTGCAAAATCTGCCTTGGAGAGGAGCTTTCTTCTTAGCTTAAAAGTGGAAATCCAAAAGACGATGCTTCTTTTTAATAAGTCGGAAATAAATAATCTTAATATGATAAATGCACCTAGCAATAGGGCTGATAAAAAGAAGCGATTAAAGATAAATGTTGCAAGACCTGGATAACCAAAAAGTGAGGTTAAGAAGATTGAAAAGGCAAAAAGTGACATAAATAATTTTATGCGCATTGATGATGTCATTTCAAAGTCTTCTTGATCTTGCTCGTCGTCTTGAGTATCTTCTTTTGTTTTTGGGTCTGAAAAAATGCGAGATGTAAGCAAAATAATGACAAAGGCTTTGATGGCATCTATTGATACTTCTAACAAGAGGGTTAACTCATTTGATACTTCAAAGTATTTAGAGATGTTGATAACACAAGAGGTAACGCCTAGCAAAATGATGCTTAATGTTGAGGCATTGAATATGCGCTCTGCTTTTTCATCAGAGATATTAAATAAACGCCACTTGCCATTCCATGGGGCTAAGATTACCCTTGCTATTGCGCGTAGTAAAGTTATGTATAGAGCATAATATAAACAGCTTGCTAAAACTGTGCCAAAGTCACTATTGGTAAGGCTTGTGTTGGCAACTTGCCATAATAAACAACCACCGATTATTAAACATGGGATTACACCATAGGCTATTGATGTTGCTATGGCTACGGCTATTTTTTGACCATATCTTGGAAATTCATCTGTGTGTCGATAGCCAAAGTGATTAATGATGAAGTTGCGCACAAATAAGCCTATTGATAAAACAAAAATTAAAATTAAAACGATATACCAGATGTTGTGCTGATATTGTTGTTGCTCATCAAGTGAAAGTGATTTGTACCACTTAACAGGTGAAATTGTGATGCGCCAAAAGAGAACGCCGGCATCTGTAAATGCAGTTAAAAAATTGTTTTTGTTAATTAATGTGTTTTGCTCTGCAACTAAATTTCCGATTAATAATTGGTTTCGTGCCTCGTTAATTAGAGAGGTTAGGCGATCTATTTCTGTTTTGAGGAGATTTGCTTCGATTTGTTTGTTTTTATATGATTGCATTAATGCTGTATATTTTTCACGCATTTGGGCTATTGATTCATCTTCTGGTGCTTCACCTTCTTTTGGGGCTTCGCCTAATGCAGTTAAAGCGTCTTGCGTGTATTTGGCATTTTTATCAATATTTTTTATTACATTATCAAACAAAACATCATTTTGATTTAGGAATGCTTGGTAGTTATCAAGCGTTTCTTTATCTAAGGTATTTTCTTTAATGTTATTTTCAATCGTTGCAAAAGTTTCTGAGATTTTATTATATTCAAAAGTATCTTCTTTTAATATGGTTTCTTCTGTTAGGTTAAGAACAGTATCTGCCTTTAGTGTAGAAAATGATGCTAAACTAAAGATTAGAAAGTATAAGAATAATTTTTTCATATGAATATCTCTCTTTTAGTTGAAACATAAATGTGAGTTTTTTTTAAGAATGTTTGATAAAATATTTTAATAATATGCTCATGGCAAGCTTAGCAGAGCCTGCACGAAGATTATCTGCAACAGACCAATAACTTATACCATTTTCAACAGAAACGTCTTGTCTTATACGAGAAATGTAAACATTGTCTTCGCCTTGAATGTCATCAACACTTACATATCCACCATCAACGTTTTTATCAAAAACTACAACGCCTTTGGTTGCTTCCATTTCTTGTTTTATAATAGAAGCATCTACTTCATCATTAAACTCAGCATTAATAAATGCACCATCGCCAATGAATGTTGGAACAAAGGCTGCGTTGGCATGAACTTTTATGTTTTGATTTAAGATTTTTTTGATTTCGGCATTTAAGAGCCATTCTATTGTTGTTTCTTCGCCAATAAACTCGCCAACTTGTGGTAATACGTTAAATGCAATTTGTTTTTTGAAAATTTGCTCGTTGTCGGCAAGAGATTCATTTAAGAAAATTTTTCTTGATTGGCTAAAAAGCTCATCCATTGCTGGTCTGCCATAATATGATGTTGAGATGTAGGCATTTATTACCAAGCGCTTTAATGTGTTGTTTTTGATTGTATTTGCAAGTGGCAATAATACTTGATATGATAGTGATGATGGAACTGCAATAACGTTTGTTTTATCATCAATGATATCGCCATTTAGTTCTGGAATAATTGATGGTACGTTTTGATTACTAAATGTTGCACCACTTAAGTCTAAAACTTTACAACCAGCATCTGTTGCTTTTTTTATGTATTTGCTTGAGATTTCTTTTTTAGAACAGAAGATTGCAATATCTGCTGTTTTGAAATCAAAATTTTCTAGCGCATGAACGTCTAGCTCGTCATCTTCACCGTATGAGGCAAGAGTTCCAAGAGGAGCTTTGGGCTCAACAGCGATAATGCTTTTTACATCAATAAAATTTTCGCTTAGGAGGTTTAATAATTCATAACCTTTGTTTTCTTTTACACCAATTACTGCTATTTTTTGCATATCAATATTCCTTATGTTAATTATATGATGTAATTTGCACTATTTGTTATTAAATTTCAAGTCTTTTTAATGGAGTTAAAAAAAAATCTACTGCTTTTGACAGTAGATTTTTTAAAAGGTTTCTTTTACTTTCGTTTACGAGCTAGTGCCATTGTTGAGAGCTCAACATAGTGTTTCCACATTTCTTCGGTGTAAGGAAGATAGTAAAGAGCATTTGAGGGGTAGTCAATGCTTTGCTTATGGAAGGTTTCTTCGACAAGTTGGGGCACCTGACCACCGATTGGTAGGACGTACAAAAGATTGTTTAATAACCCCATTTTGCTTGCAAGTGTGACGTTTTCTGTTGATAGAGGTAAATCTAGTGAGGTTTTTAAGATTACCTTTATAACATCGTGCATCTCAGAGAGCTTGGGAGTATTGATTTTGAATACCTCAACAAACTCTTTGCGCTTATTGGGATAAGTTACAATAAAACTTGCAACTTCTTGATAAAGTTTGTCTTTATCAATTCTAGAATCGGGAATTAGTATGAAAGAACGCCTCTTAAACATAATATTAGGGTTTTAATAATTATATATAAAAAAAATAGTTTTTCTTGTTTGGTTATATTATTGTTTTTGTTTTATTGTCAATAAAATAAATCTGATTTTAAAATATAGACAAAAAGTATTGACTCTTGTCAAAAAGAGGGGTATATTAATGTTGAGGTATGTGATTTTAATAAATCAAAGGAAGAGTGATTTAAAATGGAAAAGTTTGCTAAATTAGTATTATTATTTGGCTTTGTTTTTATTTGTGGCATTAAATCTTCTTATGCAGATGTTAGAAGTTGGTGTGGTGTATATGGAGAAGAACACAATAGAGGGTATATTTTGTTGCTGTCTGAAGATCTTGGAATTGGTAGCAGAAAATGCAATCTTGAAAACTATAATTCTCGTTTAGGTGATGAAATTTTGGTTAAAATTGGACTTGATTTTAATAGGGCGAAATATTCATTGAGAAAATGGCACAAATTTAACGGACATTTGCTTGAACTTAAAGGCAAGTATAAAAATGGTAGAATTTCTAATGTGAGACTTATTCGAGATTTAGGAATGTAAAAAAAAGAGAAGGGCTTAATTTTAAGCCCCTTTTTTAGTTTAGTTTTTCGCTTACGATATTTACAACATCAACCATTCTCTCTATAAACGTTGTCGTGTTTTCAAAGTAGCGACTTTTTAAATTATTTGAACGATGAATATCTGATATATCTGGTGCTAGATTGTACATAGTTAAATAGAAAAATCCGGTTAGGCCAAAGATAATTAACCAAAGAAGTTTTCCACCCAAGAAGTAAAATAGTAAAGATAAAAAGCAAACAGATGCTAATGCTACATATGTTGCATAAATAGCGCCGTTTGCAGAACTTGTTAGCTCTAAATCTTCAAAGAAAAATAGACCGATTACGCCGAGGGTTAAAAATTTTACGATGAAAAATAGTAGTGTGATTAATATTAACATTTTGCTCTCCAAGTATTTAGAGCTCTTAAATTTATAAGAGCTCTTTTTGTATTTACTTTATGCGCCTTTTTTAGATAGTAACATTTCTTTTATGCCATCAACAGAGCTTAATACTGCAGTTGCTTCATATGGCATATAAACAATCTTGTTGTCTTGACCTGAGGTCATTTCTTTCATTGTTTCTAGATACTTCATGGCAATAAGGTATTTGTCGGCCTGACCTTTTGAAGATAGAGCTTCGATAATACGAGAAATTGCTTCTTTTTCGGCCTCTGCTTCTACCATTCTTGCTTGTGCAATACCTTCTGCTTTTAAGATTGCTGCTTCTTTTTGACCTTCAGCTTCGCGAATGGCTGCTTCTTTTTGACCTTCGGCAATGCGCATTGCTGATTCTTTTTGACCTTCAGCTTCATATATCATTGCACGTTTTTCACGCTCAGCTTTCATTTGTTTATCCATTGCGGCTTGGATATCTGATGGAGGTGTGATATCTTGAAGTTCGATACGGTTTACTTTTACACCCCATTTATCTGATGCTTGGTCTAAGATTTCACGAAGTTCTGTGTTGATTTTATCACGAGATGTGAGGGTTTCTTGTAAATCTAATTTACCAATTAATTGACGGAGTGTTGTTTGAGTTAATTTTTCGATTGCTTCATACAAGTTTTCAACTCCATAAACTGATTTTTCTGGATTGAAAATTTGGAAGTATAAAACAGCATTGATTGAAATTGAAACGTTATCTTTTGTGATAACACTTTGACGAGGGAAATCACATACTGTTTCACGTAGGTCAATACGTGTGGTTGATTGCATGTATGATGATGTTGTACCGTTGTTATAATTTACATTTACTTTGCGGTAAAAAGCTTTTGGTGTATCGATGAAAGGAACGATAAAGTTTAAACCAGCGCTCAAAGTTTCTTTATATTTACCTAAGCGTTGTATAATTACTACTTCTTGTTGTTCAACGATAATACATCCTTTGTATGCAATAAATATTGCAAGTAGTACTAATAAAATTAATAGTGTTGACATTATTTCTTTCCTTTCTCTTTTACAAACATGGTTAAGTTATCTTGATGAACAATAATTACTTTTGTGTTTTGTTTTATTTCTGATGCATCTTCTGATAGAGTTCTTGCCTCCCATGTTTCATCAAAGATGCTTATTCTTCCTGAATTAAAATTTATATCAGTTAAAGCGGTTGCTTGTTTATCTTGATATTGGTTTTCAAATTCTTCTTTGTTATTGGGAGAGCTTTTTAAGTTTAATAAAGGTCTTAAAAAAAGGATAAAGAGAATCGATAAGGCAGTAAAAATAGGGATTAATACATTATAGTTATCGATAAATATTCCAAAGATTGCGCAAATTATTGCAGAAGTTGCAAAGTTTAGAAAAAAGGTTGTCGGGGTAAATATTTCAGCTATGAAAAAAATGACAGCTGTAATTGAAAAAACTATCCATGGCGCCATGTTTTTGTTTCCTTTGATTAATAATTGTTACAGTTTTATGTATTTTAAAAAGCAATAGCTTAAAATAGGGTTAACACTATGTATTTAAATAACTTTTTTGAAATGGGGAATGGCCGATAATACTTGAAAAAAGCTTAAAAATATGATATAATAAACTCGTTATAGTATTTTTAGGTTTTATTTTTGTCGTTATTTTTAGGTGTCGTGGTTTTTAGTTTGAGTTATTCATTCTAATTGTTATGGCTATTTAAAAAATTTACGGTAAATGTAAGCTTTTAAATCCTATGACAATTATATAAATAATTAAAATATAAATCACATGAAAATTAGATTAGATTTGGACGTTGAGCGCATGGTACGTGCTATCAAGTCAGAGGGAAATGTTGTAAAGGGTAACCTTTATCGTCTTAAGAGTGTCATAGATAGGCACGACGAGTGTTGCAGAGTTTATATCTCATATAATGGGATTGCTTGCAATAATGCATTGTTTATTCCTCGCTTCATTCTGGACATTGAGAAGCTTGGATATTGTGATCCATCTTTGTTTGAGGAAATTGAAGATTCAAAGCTTATCAATGTTGTATCTTCTGTGAAGGAGGGGTATCCTATTAAAGTTGTTATTCGCTTTAATGGTCCAAGAACTGTGTTATTCCGTGTAGCGTCAGAGCCAGCTGTTGTTGGAGCTATGATGTTGCAGGAACTTGCTGAGGGTGATGTAATCACTGTTGGTCGTCATGGTGATATTAATCTCAATTCGAGATGTGAACCATTCACCAACAGTGTTTCAAGGCTACACTGTTTTATCTACCGAGAGTCAGTTGATAGCTATGTGCTTGTTTCTTGTTCACTAAATTCTACTAGTTTATTCTAGTTTAATTTGCATTTATTAAGGCATCCATACGGATGCCTTTTTTTGTTGGCTAAAATTATGCTTGCATTGGCTTAAAAAATGTGATATAATGAGCTTGTTATAGTATTTTTAGGTTTATTTTTGTCGTTATTTTTAGGTGTCATGGTTTTTAGTTTGAGTTATTCATTCTAATTGTTATGGCTATTTAAAAAATTTACGGTGAATGTAAGCTTTTAAATCCTATGACAATTATATATTAATTTAAAACTTAAAAACATCTACTATGAAAATGATTGTTGTAGACGTAAAACGTCATGTGATTGAGAACAAGTCACACAAAGTGTTTGATTTGCTCAAGGGGGAGAACGATTTGGTTTATGTTCGCATGGAGAACAGCGAAGATGTTGAGATTAGGTCAATATCTGAGTTCTCGGAGGCGAATGTATCTTTTATATTCCTTTCTGGAATATTGAAGGATCGTCAATACACCTCGAGGGTTGTTGATAGGTTCTCTGAGCCTAAGGAAGTTGAGTTCGAGGGCGCAATCTCTTTGACAAGTATGTCAAAGAACGTCTTTGAGAGCTTATCAAAGGACGAAATGTTGTGCTTCGATCACGAGGGTACAATCTTGAACTCATCGTTGTCTGTTGCGGACTTTATCAAGCATACAAAGGGATTTGTATACTATGATGGAGACAAGTACTCCGTTGTTGAGCTTATCTTTGCAGACTAAAACGTCAGTAACGTAGCTTAGGCACCCTTTTGGGTGCCTTTTTTTTTATATAGAAGCGAGTTTGTTTCGTTGATATATTTTATATAACAAATAGCTAAATAAACTCATATAGAAAATGCCAAATAATGTAAATGCAAGTGAGAAGCTCAAACCTGTTGTTTCTGAAGATGGCGCAATAACAAACTTAAAGGCTATTAATGATAAGCCAGAGATGGTTTGTTGGAGCATGTTGTTTACTGATGATATGGTTGCTCTTGTTTCTTCAATTGCATGTGAATGTATGTGGTTTATATTGGCTATTGCAAAGGCTAACTGGAAGCCAATTCCGATGCATACAAAGATTAGGCTTATCATTGCGATATTTGGTAGTTTGAAGTAAAAACTTAGTATCATACATGCGAATGAATATAAGCATAAAAATGTTGTGATAACAAGCAAGCGATTAAAACCAAAAAAGCGCTTTAAGCTATTGACATAATATGAGAATCCGGCACGAAGTGCGTGGTTTATTACGGATATAAAACTAAACATAAATACAGGTGCTGATGATATTTTTAATAGTGGTTGGAAGCACCAGCAAAAGAGTGATGTTGTTGAGAATAATAATGCAGAATAAATGATGTATAAATTGATGTTTTTATTTTTAAGTGTGGCGATTGCTGTTGTTTTGATTTCGATAAATTTTTGCTTTATGGTTATAGCCTTGGTTCTTTCTGATGGAGGGTTTGGTAGTGTTGTTAAAAGAATAATACTAAGAAAAGTTAAAATGAACTCTAATGATAATAAAATAATGGTTCCAAAATGCTTATATAAAACAGCGCTGAAAATAGCGGCAAACATGGCGCCAGATGACATTGCGAAGTTTGTTCTGCCACATTCTTTTAGCATGCGATTTGTTTTGTTTTTAGACTTTAGAAAGTCAAAAATATAACTGTCATATACACCAGATAAAAAGGCGCGTGAAAGAGCATTAAATAACTCACCTAGTAGCACGATATATACACCAGAAAATGATAGCCAAAGTGCGGCTCTTAAGAAGAAACATGTAAAGGCTAGAATTAATACTTTTTTCTTTGATGTGATGTCGGCAATATACCCACATGGTACTTCAAACAAAATTCCTGTTAGTTGAAAGATGCCTTGGAACATTACAAAATCAGCAATGGTTAGCCCATTTTGTTGGTAAAATAATAAGAGCACAGGTGCTAGGTATAATTGTGAACGCAAAAAGCAAGCTATGTCTAGTTTTTTTAATGGATTTAATGGTTTCATTTGATAGCCTTTTTATAGTGTTTTATATGGTGTTAGAATAAAAAAAATAGTTTAATATTATGTAAATAAAAAGCTTATAAATATAAAAAAAAACCACCTCAAATTAGGGTGGTCTTTTTAACTAATAAAAAAGTCTACAATTACTTCTTTGCTTTTGCTTTTGAAGCAGATTTTGCAGGAGCTTTTTTAGAAGAGCAAGCTGTCTTCTTAGTAGAAGATGATTTGCTGCAACAAGATTTAGTAGCTTTTGAGCCATAAATTTGTTCGATAGCCATGTTCCAGAACATTTCATCTTGTCCCATTGGGCAACCAGCATTTTGCCAGTTGTAATAAGCAGCTTCTCTAATCAAATTTTCATTGAATGTCATTTTAATATCTCCAAATAATTCTGTTATAAAACATTGTTAAGTATAGTTATAAAAAAATTTTTGTAAATACGAAATTTACGATTTTTTTTAATTACTTATTTAATACATATAAATATGTTAAAATTTATTTAAAAAAAAGGGGGTGTTTGAAAAAAAATTTAAGATAAAAAAATGGTGTTTTTTTTGTGTGTTTTTAAGTATAAAAAGTTTGTTTTAAATCTTTGAATCAATTTATTTATTTTAAAAGGTAGATGTTTGTTTTTAAATGGAATTTTTTTTTAGATGAACAGGTGAATTTGGGCTTAAAAAATTGTTTTTTTAAAAAAAAAATTAGCTTGTGCAAAAAGTGGTATTTTGATGATAGATTTTAGTGATATTTGGGAGTATTTTTTTTAAAATATATTATTTGTTTTTTATGATTGTTTATTTAAATGCAATCTGGTTGTTTTTAAAAGAAAAAAATGAAATTTTGATGAAGAAAAAACTTGCAATTTTTTTGTTTTGTTTTTATAACTTTTAAAGTTAAAAATTGTAGATTTTTTTTGGGAGTTATATTATGGCCAACACAGTTAAAAAACAAACTGTAAAAAGTGATAAAAAAAATAAGCAAAATTTTGCGGTGTTATCACCACTTGGAGGAGAAATGAAAAACTTGCTTTCTAGAGATGAAATGCAATGCATTGTAGATGGTAATTATGAAAATGTTATGGCAGTTTTAGGTATCCATAAAGATAAGGGCAGTAAAGAAGTTTATATTAGAGCATATAAACCAAATGCAAAATCTATGGAACTTTTAGATGGCGATAATAACTCTTTAGGTCAATTAACAAAACTTCATGAAGGTGGTTTTTTCCAAATTAATTTGGGTGTTTTAAATACTGATAATTTTAAACACAAATTTAGAATTACTAACTATAATGGTGATGAATATATTGAAGAAGATGTTTATTCCTATCCATCTATTTTAGGTGATATTGATGAGTATTTATTCTCTGAGGGTAATCATCTTGATTTGTATAAAAAACTCGGTGCGCATGTTATGGAAATTAATGGAGTTAAAGGTGTTGGATTTTCTGTTTGGGCGCCTAATGCAAAAAGAGTTTCTGTTGTTGGTAGTTTTAATAACTGGGATGGACGTGTTAATGTAATGCGTAAACACTATAACTGTGGGGTGTGGGATATTTTTATTCCAGGAATCGTTGAAGGCGAATATTATAAATATGAAGTGAAAACCCATGATGGTTTTATCTTAACTAAGAGTGACCCTATGGCGTTTTATTCTGAAAAACGTCCTAATACTGCATCTATTGTTTATGACTTAAATCATTATAATTGGAATGATGGCGAATGGATGAAGTATCGCTCTTCTTATAATAGTTTTGACAGACCTACTAGTATCTATGAAGTACACTTAGGTTCTTGGAGAAGAAAAGGTAATAATGGTTCTGAATTTTTAAGCTATCGCGAACTTGCAGATACTCTTGTTCCTTATGTTATGAATATGGGATTTACTCATGTTGAATTTTTGCCAGTTTGTGAGCATCCATTTGATGGTTCTTGGGGATACCAAGTAACAGGTCTTTTTGCTCCTACTTCTCGTTTTGGTAATCCTGATGACTTTAGATATATGATTGATAAATTCCACCAAGCAAATATTGGTGTGATTATGGACTGGGTGCCAGCTCACTTCCCTAAAGATGGTCATGGTTTGGTTGAGTTTGATGGTACATCTTTATATGAACACCAAGACCCAAGAAAAGGTGAACACAAAGACTGGGGTACTAAAATTTATAACTTCGGTAGAACAGAAGTTAGTAATGTGCTTTGTTCTTCTGCTTTATATTGGCTTAAAGAATATCATATCGATGGTTTAAGAGTGGATGCTGTGGCTTCTATGCTCTATCTTGACTATTCTCGTAAAGATGGTGAATGGGTGCCAAATATTTATGGTGGTAATGAAAATCTTGAGGCTATTTCTTTTATTCGTAAAATGAATGAAATTTGCTATGGTAATGTTGATGGCGTTATGACTTGTGCTGAAGAATCGACAGCTTGGCCAATGGTATCTCGTCCAACATCTATGGGTGGTCTTGGTTTTGGCTATAAATGGAATATGGGTTGGATGAATGATACTCTATCTTACATCAGCAAAGACCCTGTTTATCGTAAATATGAACATGGCAAATTAACCTTTGGTTTGCTTTATGCATTTAATGAAAACTTTATTTTGCCAATCTCTCATGATGAGGTGGTGCATGGTAAAGGTAGTATGCTATCTAAAATGCCAGGTGATGAGTGGCAAAAATTTGCTAACCTTAGAGCATATTATGGATTTATGTGGACACACCCTGGTAAGAAACTTTTATTTATGGGGTGTGAGTTTGGTCAAGATTGGGAATGGAATGAGGCTGAAAGCTTAAGATGGCATTTGCTTGATTATCCTATGTATAAAGGTATGCAAAATTGTGTTAGAGATTTGAACTTGATGTATAAAGGTAACTCTTGTTTTTATGAAGAGGATTTTGACGGTAAAGGGTTTGAATGGATTGAACACTCTAACAGCAACGATAGTGTGATTTCTTATATCCGTCGTGGGCATGATTATAATAACTATATGATTGTTATTTCAAACTTTACACCAGTTGTTCGTAACAACTATAGAATCGGTGTGCCAGATGGTGGTGTATATCAAGAAATCTTTAATAGTGATGACAAAAACTATTGGGGTAGTGGTGTTAAGAATGAAGGCGAATTATATGCACGATATGAAGGTGCTAATGGTCGTCCTTGTTCCCTTGAATTGACATTGCCACCTTTGTCGACTATTGTATTGAAAAAAATCCGCTAAAATAAAAAGGAAAATTTGAGCGCCTAATCGCAAATGGAAGCCTGTTCAATAAAGTTCATGTACTATTTTGTATATTGGAATTTTATTGAACAGGACATTTGCTTCTATTCATCTTAAATTTTCTTTTTTTATTTAAGAGAGGGGCGAGCTTATCGCATCTTAAAATTTTGAGCGTGTCTTTAGCTCATCTTTATCTAATCAAAAGTTTCCTTTTTCTGGATTGTTTCAACACTTACGTGTTTGCAGGCGATGTAAAAAATGATTATGGCGCTATAAAAAAAATATCGCTAAAGGGCTTTTTTTAAAGGATTTTTTTAAATTTTATAAATAGTATTATTCCGTGGGGTAAGATATAAAAGAAGTAGTAAAAAAAATTTTTGGTATTATTATATCTTTGATAAAGATTTAAGGAGTAAATATGTCTGGTATTAAAGTTTGGGACGGTAGAGCATATCCTTTGGGGCCAACAGTTGATGAATGGGGGGTGAATTTTGCCCTATTTTCTCAAGGAGCTTTTAGGGTTGAGCTTTGTTTGTTTGACAAAGCTGGTGTTAAAGAAATTGCTCGTTATGAAATGCCGGTTAGAGAAAATAATATTTGGCATATTTATCTTGAGGGAGTAAAACCGGGGCAGGTTTATGGTTATAGAGTGTATGGACCTTATGACCCTCATAGAGGAAAGAGATTTAATCCGAATAAATTATTGATTGATCCTTATGCTAAAAAATTAGTTGGTAGACTTATTTGGCATAAGGCAATTTTTGGATATGACCCAGATAGCCTAGATAAAGACTTATCTTTTTCAACACTTGATAGTGCTCCTTATGTTCCAAAGAGTGTTGTAACAGATGAGAGTGTGTTTGATTGGGAAGGTGATATGCCTCCTTCTGTTGATCCTTCAAAGACGATTTTTTATGAGCTTCATGTTAAAGGATTTACGAAACTTCATCCTAAAGTTCAAGATGCTAAACGTGGTACTTTTGCAGGTCTTGGAACAAGAAGTGTTTGCAGTTATTTGAAATGGCTTGGGGTTACTTCTGTTGAGTTGATGCCGGTTAATGCATATATGGCAGAAAAGCACTCAACTATTAGGGATAATTTTTGGGGCTATGAGACATTAAACTTTTTTGCATTAGAGCCTAGTTATACTGTTCATGGTGACAATAATGGCTTTAAGAAAATGGTTAAACGTTTCCATGAAAATGGGTTAGAAGTTATTTTGGATATGGTGTATAACCATACATTAGAAGGTAATCATTTGGGGCCTACTTTGTGTTATCGTGGTATTGATAATGAAAGTTATTATACACTTGATGGTAATAATAAACGCTTTTATTATGACTCGACTGGATGTGGAGCTTCGTTTAATTTAGAGAATCCATATGTATTGCGTTTGGTTATGGACTCAATGCGTTATATGGTTGAAGAAATGCATGTTGATGGGTTTAGGCTTGATTTGGCGACTTCTCTTGCAAGGGTTAGAGAAGAGTTTAATCAAAATAGTGGTTTTATGATGTCTCTTCGTCAAGATGATGTTCTTGCGCTTGTAAAGATGGTGGCTGAACCTTGGGATGTTGGTATTGGAGGTTATCAGCTTGGTGCGTTTTATCCTGGCTCTATGGAGTGGAATGATAGATATAGAGATGTGGTTAGACGTTTTTGGCGTGGTGATGATAGGCAAATAGGGGAATTTGCAAGTAGAATTTCTGGTTCTAGTGATATTTTTGGACCAGCTAAGCGTTCTATGTGGACTTCGGTTAACTATGTTACTGTGCATGATGGTATGACTTTGTATGATTTAGTTAGCTATAATCATAAGCACAATATGGCAAATGATGAAGATAATAGAGATGGAAGCGATGCTAACTGGAGTTTTAATTCTGGGTTTGAGGGAATAACCGAAGATGAGGTTATTTTGAAAAACAGACTTAAAAGACTTCGGGCTATGCTTGCAACAGAATTGCTTTCTTTTGGTACGCCAATTCTTAGAGCAGGTGATGAGTTTTTGAATACGCAATTTGGTAATAATAATGCATATTGCCAAGATAATGTGATTTCATATTTGGTGTGGGAAGCTATTGGTAATGAAGAAATTAAAAACATCAGATATGTAAAAAAATTAATTAAACTACGCAATAAAATGGGTGTGTTTGGTTATAGGAACTTTTTTAGTGGATCTGTATCTGATCCTAAAAAAGGGATTAAAGACTTGGCTTGGTATACTGAAAAAGGTACTGAGTTTGTAGAAGCTGATTGGTATCAACATAATCGCAAGGCGATATCTTATGTGGTAGATGCAGAAGATAAGCTCTATATGGTTATTATGAATGCTAATTGCAATAATATTAAGTGGAAGTTGCCTGGTTTTAAGAAAACATATAAATGGACAATGATGCTTGATAGTTCTGAGCAATTTGAATTTGATAAAATTGCATCAGGTAGTGAGATTTGGGTTCCGGCTTGGTCGGTTCTTTGTTTTGAAATTAAATAATGGGAGAATAATATGTCTTTTGAATTACAGAAATTAGCAGAAGAACTTAATATTTCTACTAAATTTAGCTATGGCTGTGGTGAGGTTACAGAAGTTAATGTTAGTGATGAAATGTTAAAGTTTTTCATTAAGGGTTTTGGATATGGGGCAAATAGTGATGAAGATATAAAAAAATCTCTTGAAAAAATTGCAAAGAAACGTTGGCAAAGAGTTATGGAAGCAATCTATATTGTTAATGACGATAATAAGGTTTTTGATATAGTTGTTTCTGATGAAGAATTAAAGGCAGGAATCGAAGTTAAATATGCTCTTGAAGGGGGCAAAACTTTTAAGAAGTTAGATGTAGAATTTGTAGAAATTGAACGCAATTTAGATAAGAAAACAGAGTATGTTTTGTTAAATGGCGTGGTTAAAAATAATTTAGAGCCAAACTATTATGATATAAAAGTTATTACATCTAAAGGCGAATATAAAACTGTTATGGCAGTATGTCCAAAAGAGTGCTATCATTTGGATAAAAAAGGTAAAGATAGAATAACTGGTTTTGCTATTCAATTATATGCATTAAAGAGTAAACGCAACTGGGGTATTGGTGACTTTACTGACTTAGAAAACTTAATTGAAATTGCATCTCGTAGTGGAGTTGATGTGATTGGTCTTAACCCATTAAACGTTTTAAATCTTGATTATCCTGAAACAGCTAGTCCTTATAGTTCTGTTAGCAGATTATTTTTAAATCCAATTTATATTGATGTTGAAAAAATTCCTCTTTATGAAGAAAGTGATAAAGATAATACAGCTATTTGGTATGCAAAAGAGAGTGAAAAAATTGACTACACTAAAGTATTTGATGTGAAGATGAAAGCATTGAAGAAAATTTATGAAAGATTAGTTCAAAATAAAAATAGTGCATACTATAAAGAATTTGAAGAATTTAAAAAAGCTGATAGTGGGGAACTTCATAGACTTGCTGTTTATGAGGCGATTGCTCATGATAAATTTGTATCTGGTGAAAACGTTTCTAAAGAGTGGGAAAAAATTTATGAAAATGCACTAAGTAGTGGGGTTAAAAAATTTGAAGAAGCTCACGAAAGCGAAATTGATTTTTATAAGTTTTTACAGTTTGAAGCAGATAGACAACTTAAAAATGTTAAAGCTAAAATTGATGAAGTTGGTATGGCTGTTGGTCTTTATAGAGATTTGCCAGTTGGTGTTTCTAAAGGAAGTGCTGAAGTTTGGGGTGATAAGTATTTGTATATGCAAGGAAGTGGTGCTGGAGCTCCTCCTGATAACTATTTCCCAACAGGACAAAAATGGGAACTTGGAGCATTTAATCCATTTGAATTAAAAGAGCGCCAATATAAACCATTTATCAGAATTTTAAGAGCTAATATGCGTTATGCTGGAGCGATTAGAATAGACCATGTTATGGGGCTTCAAAGACTTTATAATATTCCTGATGACAAGAAAGAAGGTACATATATTCGTTATAATGAAAAAGAAATGATGAATATTTTGGCATTAGAGAGTTTGTTAAACAAATGTATGGTTGTTGGTGAATGTATTGGTAATGTGGAAAGTGGTTTTGATAAGCTTTTAAGAGATAAAAATATTTATATGCTTGGAGTTTTGTGGAGTGAAAGACAGGCTGATGGTTTGAGCTTAAAGAAACCTCATGAATATGAGAGAAAATATTATGCATCTGTTGGAACACACGATTTGCCACCTCTTAAGGCATGGTGGTTTGGTGTTGAAATTTCAACAATGAAAAACTTAGGCTTCTTTACGGAAGAAAATGCTAGAAATGGATTTAGCTGGCGTGAATGCGAGAGAAGAAGTTTACTTAAGGCTCTTGATGAAGAAGGAGTTTGGCCAGAGGATAGAAGAAGAAATGGAGATTATATCTATGGTGAAAATTATCCTGAAGGAATCGAAGAAGCTGTTAATGCATATATGGCAAAAACAAATAGTGAAGTGTTCTTAATTGAGCTTGATAATATGCTTCATCAGATGTGTTTGCAAAATCTTCCAGGTACGGATAAAGAGCATCCAAACTGGAGAACTAGACTTCCGGTTGATTTGGAAGATTTGGAAAATGATATTGGATATAAACGCAATATCAATATCATAAAAAGGTATAGATAATGGAGATACAAAACCAGATAGATAAGGCTATTAAACAGGCGAAAATTTTATTTTCGCCTGCTGGTTTTAGTGTTTTTAAAAATTTATTTTTTAAATATGGTGTTTTTATTGCTATTTTATTTTTAGGTCTTGTTTCGATTTATGTTAATGTGATGGTGCTTGTTCATGTGCCGACGGCTAATGGGGATAATGTGGAGCATATTCACTCTAGCTTTTTGGTGGCGATGGGATATGTGCCGTATCGAGATTTTTTCCAACATCATAATCCGTTGATGTGGTTTTTATTTGCACCTGTGGCTGATTTTTTTAGGTATAATGCGACTATTTCTGAAGTGGTGTCTTTTATTTCGTTTATGGTGTTTTTAAAGTCGCTTGTTTATGTATATAAGATATCTGATGAGTTTGTTGCAAATAAATATTGGGGGATTTTTGGGGGGGTATTCCTTGTTGTTCCGGATAGTAAGCTTTATGCGATAGATTTTAGGCCTGATAATTATATGGTGTTTGCGCTGGTTGCTGGCTTATATTATTATTTTAGGTATTTGAGAGATAATAAAACTAAAGAATTAGTTATTAGTTTTATATGGTTTAGTTTGTCGTTTTTGTTTGCACAGAAGGCGATTTTTCCGTTATTTGTTTTGGGACTAACAGGATTATATTTTTGGTATAAGAAAACAATTAAAACAAAAGATATGATAATGGCGCTTAGTGCTAGTGCGGTTATATTTTTAGCATTCTTTTTATATTTGTTTAGCTATGGAATTGTTAAGCTTTATTATATTTCAAACTTTACATTTAATTTGAATTTGGCTGAAGTTTTTGAGTTTGGTAGAGTATGTGAAGTACCTTTATATATGAAGGTGTGTTTTGGGGTTGCTTTTTGGGGTGCTTTGGATGCTGTTTTATCTAAAAATAAATATCAGATTATTATAGCACTACTTTTTGTTTCTGAATTTATACAGAGAATGACTTATTTTTCGCCATATTCTTATTACTATTGGCCTTTATTGTATTTTGCAGTATTGATGGGAATAGGGGGATTAAAAAAGTTAGATGATAAAAATAGGCTGGTTAGAGTTTTATGTGTGATTGGAGTTGGGATTGTTTTAGCAAATGGATATAAAAACTATATTGAGCTTATTAGAGATAATAAGGGTAGAGCTTATATGCCTGATTATATAACAAGAAAAATTACCCCTTGTGATTATGTGTTTAATGGGGATAGATTGATGTATAATATGTTTGGGCTTGATCCACATTATTATTGGCAATTAATTGGACAGCTTGATGTGGTGGGAGAAAAAACAGGTATTGCACCAAAGCCTAATATGAATGAATTAATATTAAAACATAAGCCAAGATTTATATATGGATATAATTATATGAACAAGGTGGCAACAGAGCTTGGGCGAAGAGAAATTGTCCATTATATTGATAAAAATATTATAGATACATATTATGTGAAAACACAATTTTATGGTGTGTATGAGTTAAAAGATGAGTTTGTTAAAAATTGTCCTATTTTAAAGGATTAACTCGTTTTTTACTTATTTGTTGTATGCTTTTGTAAATTGAACTTTATTTGGAGAAAATAAATGAGTGATAAGCAAAAAGATCCAGGTATGAAATGGGTGATTGTTGCTAATGTTATGATTGCTATTGTTGTAGTGCTTTTAGTTGTTGCCTCGTATTTGGAAAGAAAATCTAATAGTGAAGATTTAAGAGTTGCAAATAATATGCCAAGAAATGAGTATGCAAATGAGTTTAAAAGTTATGATTTTGATTTAGAACTTACAAAGCAAAATTGTGATAATGTTAATGGCAATGTTGATGTTGTGCTTATTACAGATGGCAACTATATGGATTTTACAAGAGTTGCTATTTTATCTGCAAAAAAGACAAAATGTGAAAATACAAAATATAATTTTTATGTTATGACGATGGACTTACAAGAGGGTGATGATAAGGCATTAAAAGACCTAGAAGATGAAGATGTGAAAGTTACATTGTTGCCTCAAAAAGAAGTTGATTTGTTTTATATTAGAGATACTCATGTATCTAAAACTTCTTTGTTAAAATATTATATTGCAGATGCTTTGCCAGAGTTAGATAAGGTTATTTATATTGACTCTGATGTACTTGTTTTGCATGACTTGAATGAATTATATAATACTAATATTGAAGATAAATATTTGGCTGTTGTTAAAGACCCTTCTTGGTTTTTTGAAAATGGTCATGTGCTAGAGTTAAATTTAAGCGAAAGAGGTTTTTATTTTAATAGTGGCGTTATGCTTATGAACCTTAAAAAGATAAGAGATGATGGTCTTGTTAAAAAATTAGAAGATTATACTAATAATAATTTTAGAACTTATATGGACCAAGATGCTCTTAATGTAGTGGTTGGAAATGATGTTGCGCTTTTGGATGTAAAATATAATACGATGAATTTCTTTTTTGAGCATAATTCTATAAAAACATTGGCTGATTTTTATGGTAAAAATTGGAGTAGCTATGAAGAGGTTTTTGCGCCTTCTGTTGTGATTCATTTTGCATCTTCTAAAAAGCCACTTGGAACAATTGTTCCTAAAACAGAGTTTTTCTATATGCTACAAAAATTATGGTATAAATATTATAGAGAGCTTAAGCCTTTGGATATGTAGGTTTTTGATAAAAGATGTTATTTTTTGAGAAGAAAAAAAAGCAAAGGAAAAGAAAAAAGACTAAGCAAAAAAATCAGAGTCTTTGGGTGGTGCTTCGTGACCAAGGTTGGGGGGTGTTGTTTAAGAAAAAAAGAAAAGCATCATCAAGAAAGAAAAAAACTAGCTTTAAGTTTAAGTGTTTGATGTTTTTTTTGTGGCTTATGGTTTTTACGATATTGTTTTTGGTGGGATTTTTTTTATATGCTAAATCAAGTCTTCCTGATTTGTCTAAAGCGATATATGTTGAGCGCTCAAGAGGGGTTAAAATTTTAGCGCAAGACGGTCGAGAAATAACATCTTATGGAGCTTTGTTTTCTAAGCCTGTGAAAATTGATGAATTGCCAAGTTATGTGCATCAGGCATTTGTTGATACAGAAGACAGAAGATTTTATAAGCATAAAGGGTTTGACTATTTTGGTTTTATAAGAGCAATGGGTGTTAATCTTGTGCACTTAAGCTATAAGCAAGGGGCATCAACTATTACTCAACAAGTTGCAAAAAATTTGTTTTTAACTAGAGAGAAGAGTATTAAGCGCAAACTTCAAGAGTTTATTTTAGCAAAAAAATTAGAGCGTGATTTTTCTAAAAAGCAGATTTTAGAGATTTATTTAAATAGGGTATTTTTTGGATATGGTGCGTATGGGTTGAATGCAGCATCTAAGAGGTATTTTAATAAAGAAGCAAAAGATTTGAACTTAAAAGAGGTGGCTATATTAGCTGGATCATTAAAAGCGCCAAGTCGGTATAATTATTTTGCTGATAACAAGCGTAGTTTGGATAGGGCATCAGTTGTTTTGGGGCTAATGAAAAGAGCTGGAACGCTTAATCAAAAACAGTATGAAGATGCTCTAAAATTAGAAGTTAGTAACTCTGAGGATGGAAAAATTTTGGGTGGACGTTATTTTGGTGACTTTGTTATGAGTGAGCTAGCCGATATTGAAGGCGATGAAGAAAAAGATAGAGATATTTATGTTAAGACAACGCTTGATTATGATTTGCAACAAAGGGCAGAATTTATTTTAAGAAAAAATTTAAGAGAAAATCAAAAAAATAATGTAACAGAAGGTGGTGTTGTTATTTTAGATAAAAGTGGTGCTATTAAAGCGATGGCTGGAGGGTTTGATTATACTAAAAGTCAGTTTAATAGGGCGACACAAGCAAGAAGACAGGCAGGCTCTAGTTTTAAGTTATTTGTTTATTTGGCAGGGTTTGAAAGAGGAATGACACCTTCTGAGCTTATTTTAGATGAGCCAATTAAAATTGGTAATTGGGAGCCTCAAAACTATGATAAAAAGTTTTTGGGAGTGGTTAGTGTTAAAGAGGCTTTTGCTAAATCATTAAATGCGGCAACGGTTGATATGGCAACATATAGCTCTTTAGATGAGATAATTAATATTGCTTATCGTTTGGGAATATCAACTGAGATTAAGAAAAATCCTTCAATTATTTTGGGGGCGGTTGATGTTAAGGTTATTGATATGGCTGTTGCGTATGGGGTGATATTTAATGATGGATTTAAGCTTAATTCTTATGTGATTGATAAGATATATGATACGAATGAAGAAGTGCTATATTGGCATGAAGATAATGATGATGAAATCGTACTTAATGAAGAGGTTGTTAAAAAGGCAAAAGAGATATTAAGAGAGGTTGTTGTTAGTGGTACAGGAAAGGGTGCAAGATGGGTTAAAAATGCGCATGGTAAAACAGGAACATCTCAAAATTATCGTGATGCATGGTTTGTTGGGTTTAACGATAAGTATGTTAGCGCCGTTTGGGTTGGTAATGACAATAATGAGGGTATGAACAAGATTAGTGGTGGTAATCTGCCAACTAAAATTTGGGCTGAAATATTGCAATAAAATTTATATTTAATTGTTGTTTTCGTTTAAGAGTTTATCTACAAGTTCAGGCACAATTTGCCCAGCTTTTCCTGTTATGTGTTTATCAAAATGTGGGTTGGTTGAAAAGGGTTCTAGGTTTATTTCTATGGTTTTGGCGCCATAGTATTTGGCTGTTTGGACAAAGCCGGCTGCAGGATATACAACACCAGATGTTCCGATGCTGATAAATAAATCTGATGTTTTTAATAGCTTTTCTATTTTATCCATATAAAGAGGCATTTCACCAAAGAAGACGATGTTGGGTTTTATCATTCCTTGTGTATTGCAGTTTGGGCAGATGTTTTCAGAAGAGACATCTGATTGCCAGGTTTCGTATGTGTGACCACAATTTAGGCAAACAAGCTCATTTATTTTGCCATGCATGTGATAAAGGTTTTGTGTTCCAGCTTTTTCGTGTAGCGTATCAATATTTTGAGTTATGATATGAACGGCACCTTGATACTCTTTTTCTAGTTTAGCAAGAGCTAGATGAGCAGGGTTGGGCTTTTTTTCGATTAAATCTATGCGCATTTGATTATAAAATTCATGAAGATAGTCTTGATTTTTATAGTATGCTTCAATTGTTGCAACGTCTTCTATTTTATGGTTGTTCCATAGGCCATCTGATGAGCGAAAAGTTGGTATGCCTGATTCTTGTGATATACCGGCGCCAGTTAAAACAAATATGCTTTTATATTTTGCGCTCATTTGATGTCTCCTTAAAGTATTTATTAAACAATTTATATTATAGATAGTTTAAGAGTTATTATTTAGCAATATTTATTTTTGGAGTATGATATGTGTTGTAATGGAATTTTGGTGTTTATAGCCCTTGTTATCGGCTTTATGGCTATGATTTATGTGGTTTATCAATTTTATTCTTTTATTCGTTGTGGATGTGGTAAATATGGTCCGTTTGTTTCATCTTATGGAAAAATTAAAGACGATATTATTGAGGAAGCAAGACAAATTCTTAAAAAAGCTAAAAAGCCTATGAAAGTTACTGATTTAGGGTGTGGAAGTGGTGTGTTGCTTCTTCCTTTAGCAAAAGAATTTCCTGAGCATGAATTTATTGGGTTAGAGTGGGACGTTGTTCCTTTAACTATGGGGAAAATTAAGGCTAGAGGGCTTAAAAATATTCGCTTTGTGAAGGGCGATTATATGAAAACATCTCATAAAGATATGGATTTGATTTTGTGCTATGTATTAAAAGTTACAGGTGAGCCTTTGGGTAAAAAATTGGCTAAAGAAATTAAAGAAGATACTATTGTTATTTCTGAGATGTTTCCTTTGGGGCATCTTGATGAGATTAAGCAAATTCAATCTTCTATTTATGGAGTGCCTGAAAAGATTTTTGTTTATAGAAAACCAGGTGTAAAAAAGGTAGCAAAAAAAGAGGTAGCTAAAAAGGAAACTGTAAAAAAGGCGCCGGTTAAAAAAGAGGTAGTTAAAAAAGAAACTGTAAAAAAGGCACCGGTTAAAAAAGAGGTAGTTAAAAAAGAAACTGTAAAAAAAGCACCGGTTAAAAAAGAGGTAGCTAAAAAAGAAGTATCTAAGAAAACTCCAGTTAAGAAAACTAAAAAAGCATAAGTTTTTGTGTGGGAGAAAAAGGCTCTTAAATTTTTAAGAGCCTTTTTTTATTTATATCATATAAAAAACTTGGATGGTTAAATAGTAATAAACTATATATGCCATAACCTTATATAATAAGCTAATACTGAATAATGGTGCGTGTGCAACAAAAACTTGTATGATTGAGGTAACAACGAAGGCTAGGCCTAATTGTATTAAAAAATTAAATTTATGCTTTCTTAAAAGAAGTGATAAGATTATAGATGATATTGCAATATAGATATTAGACATTTGTGTATATACATTTTCTATGTTGCTAGAGATTGGTCTAAAATCTATTATATGAGAAATTAGAATTGTGGCTAGTGCTATTACATAAATAAAAAAACACACTTTTTTTGACATTTTTGACTCCATTGCTGTTTCTTTTATTTTATAATAGTTAAGTTTTATATTTTGGCTAAAAAAAAGAGGTGTTTTTGCACCTCTTTTTGTTTTTTAGAATAATGCGCTTTGAATATCCGTTCTTATAAACTCGGCATAGTGTTTTTCTAATCGGTTTTTATAATTTATACCACGACGAGTGTTTTTGGAATGGTATTGCATTGCGGTTTTTTTCCAGTCATTAGTTTTTTTATAAAGCTTTTGTAAGAATGATGCGCTATATAATACATTTTTCTTGGGGTCAAAAGCTTCTTCAAGATTTTCAAATGATGAGCCATGATACTTTAAGTTTATTTGCATACAGCCAACATCAATGTTTGTATAACCAGATGCTTGTAATTCTTTTACAGCTGTGATGGCTTCTTGTTTGGTTTTGTAGTATCTTCCTTTACCATTTGCATGGACTGTCCAAGGCCATGGTAGGCGGCGTCCAACAGATGATATGTACTTACCACTTTCAACAGATGCAATTGTTTGCAATAAGTTTTCTTTAATGTTGTGGCTTTCTTGTACATCTTTTATGGCTATTGAGCATAGGTTATATGTTTCAGTCGTAGAGCTAGCAGTTGACGAATCGCTATTGATAGCGGTTGTCAATGTTGATTTGATATCTACTGATTGAGTTTTTGCTTTGTTTTCAGAGGCTTCTAATGCGAGTAGAGCTCCGATATTGTTGTATGCTTCATAAGCCCTTGTTGGTGTTGTCATAAAACTAATTAATACCAACAAAAATATGATGCTTTTTAGCACGATGTTTTTTTCCTTAATACCGCTGTTAGGGCAAGGGACCTCCCTGTCTTTAAACTTTTGGTCCGGTTAGAATCTAAAAGATTACTATCCCTAAAGGCGGGTAAATTAACAAACGATTAAAAAGAAATAATCACTTTTTAATCAAATTCAAGGAAGGGTTATAACATATAAAATTTAAAAATCCAGCAAAAAATTACCTAAGTTTACTACAATCTTACTTAGGTCGTGGCTAACCCTTTGAAAACTATCATTTTTCTCTAGGGTTTCTTCGTTAGCATAAATGATGCGATTTATCTCTAATTGAAGAGTGTATGATTTTTTGCGTGGTTCACAGTAGTTAAATGTTGTGTATGCTCCAGAATAGGGGCGATTTTTTGATACATAATATTCTCTTCTAACAAGCTCGTTTTCTACAAAGAAACTGATTTTGTTTGGACAGCTTTGCTCAAATAAATTGCCTAAGCATATATCTATTCTTGGGCTCTCTGAAATGATTGAGCAGATTTTTGATGGCATTGAGTGACAATCTAACACTAAGCAAAAGCCGAATTTATTAGTGATTTTGTTTACTAACTCTTGGAGGCGTTTGTGATATACATCATATACGTTTTTAATACGTGCCTCGATTTCTTTATATGATAGCAAACCATCATATATTGGCTGACTATCTGCTGTGAGTTTGTGGATGATACCTAGTCCATAGCGTGAGCGTTGTTGATTTAACCCTAAGTCTATTTTGGGATAATTATAAAACATGCTTGTATCAAGCTCTACTTTGGCACGATTTACATCAATGAAGGCTCTATTTATATTTAGTGATATGGCAGTAACTCCACCCTCGTTTAAAGCAGGTTCAAGTAAGTCTTTTACCCAGATATCTTCATTTTTGCGTAATGTTTTAACATCGTGTTTGACGATATTTAAAAATTCTTCTGGAAAAACAGAGCCACAATGTGGTATTGTAACGAGTAGGGGATATTTTAAGTTATCCGTATTAAATTCACTTAATATATCTAATTTTTTGTAATCTACTGTAAAATCAATATGTTCGCTCATGAGTGTTCTCTTTTTTTTAAATTATTCACTAAATATATAGTTATCTATACACAAAAAAAGTTAACTTTTCCATAATTTTTTTTTAAAAGGCTTGCAAACTAAATTTTGCATGATATTTTTCGATTTGTTGTTTATAGATTTTTGGACTGTTAGTTTAAAAGTAGAACACATCCTTGACATGGATGAGAAAGAGGAGCGTTACCTCTACGGTCCACCAAAGTTAAGACTCTGATTTTACAGGGTCTTTTTTTTGTGCGTTTTTTTGTTGCATGATGGTGAAAAATATGATATTATTAGTTATGTTATGATAATTTAGGAGAAGGTGTCATGTCTACAAGGGATAAATTAGCAAATGATATGAAAACAGCTGCAACTGTTGCTTTAACACTAGGAGCTACAACACTTGGAGCGCCAAAAGCAAGCGCAACAGAAATGGACTATGATGCTCAGGCAAAAACTGAGATGTATACACCTTCAGCAGAATATATGGAAAATGATGCTGATATTACTTTTGAAGCATGCCAAAATCCTTCAATGTATCATTCTCCTGATGAATATGCAAGAGCTATGGGGTATTACAGAGATGCACGTTTAAGTGAAGGTGTTGCTGGTGGTAATAATGAATGGAGTGGCTATGCCGGTGCTTATGTGAAGGATCCTTATGTGCATGGATATGTTCGTTCTGATGATGCTGAAGCTGTTATGTATTTACCAAGAGATATGAGAGAATCACATAAAATTAGAAAATGTACCCGTTCATATGCTGAAAGTATGAAAGCTGAGGGGAGAGAAGCATATTGGCAAGGTGAGGTTGACAAACATATGGGACGTGGATACTATCCAGGTAGCCCAAGTTATGGTGGTGGAGTAAATTCTGATGGTCGTCACTTAGATGATTTTCATGGTGGTCATCAAAATAATAGATATCATCAAGGTGGTCATCATGGCGGTAGTAGAGATGGTGAGACTTTACGCAGGGTAGATGAAGCTGTTCATGGTGTTGGACAGGTTGTCGATGGTCTTCATCATATATTTGGTGGCGGTAGAAGTCGTTAATCTTATTTGAAAACTATTTCAACTGATTTTTTAGCTAGTATAATATAGCCTAAGACGTCTTTGGCACCCTCTTTGCGGAGCACCATTTCCTCTGTCTTTATGGCATCAAATCCGCAATGTTTGAGTTGGCGCATGATATAGGATATACTGTGTACGAATCTTCCTGATGGAGTTAGGTGATATTCGTTGTTGGTATAGATGTTTTTAGATATTGAAAAACAAAAATAGCCATTAGGGATTATATGTGGATTTAAGAGTGTTATTAATGGCTTTAGGTCACCAATATATGTTAGTACATCGCCAGAAATTATGGCGTTATATTGTGTGGTGTTGTTGGTTAAGAAACTAAAGATGTCATTTTCGTATAATTCATTATAGAGGTTTTTCTTGCTTGCAACGGCTAACATTTTATCTGATATGTCAACTCCATAATATTCTTCATTTGGAAAGTATTGTTTTAGTTCTTTAACACATAAACCTGTTCCACAACCTAAGTCTAAAATGCGTTGCTTTTTGAATAACTTGGTTTTTATGACATTTTTTAAGGAATTTGCTATTGCAACAGGTACTGCATAGTTTAGGTCTTTTAATATCGTATCAAATGATGAGGCAAAACCATCAAATAAGTTCTTGATATAGGTTAGGTCTGAGGTTTTGATATCTTGAGTATTTGTAAGTGCAGAACATAAGTGATGTACAATTTTGTTGTCTGGAAAATGTTGCTTCCATAGTTCTATATAATTTTTTACTAACTCATCTTGTTTTTCGTCATGGGCTTCATATAGTAAATAGCCAAAATTGATATGGTCAGATGCGCTTACTTGATAGTTTTTTAAGAAAAATAGGCGCCATGCATGGTGTAAACCTTGTTTGTAGTTACCCATTTTAATATATAAATTTGAAATTGAGTTGCATACCCATTCTGAATTGGGAGAGATTGATGCGGCTTTTTTTAAGAAAATGCCAGCATCGTCTTTTTTATATAATTCTGCATAGGAATTGCCGGCAATAATGTATGCATCAACTGTGTTGGGGCGTAAATCTATTGCCATTTTTGCATATTCGATTGCTTTTACAAATTGGCTTAAGTTATAGCAAGTGTTAGCAATGTTGGCAACGGCATTATATGAGTTTGGATTTATTGTATAGAGCTTTTCATAATGTATGAGTGCTGTTTCATAGTCTTTATCAGCATAGTGGGCATTGGCAATGTTAAGTGTTGCTGAAAAATTATTTTCATCTATGTTTAGAGCATTTTGAGCGTATAAAACTGATTTTTCATATTTTTGAAGCTCGTAGTAAATAGTTGATAGATTAAGAAGTGCCGTTAGGGACTGAGGATTTATTTTTAGAGCTTTTTGGTATAAATTTAGTGCTGTTTTCTTATCGCCAAGTGCATCATAGCAGTTAGCAGATGTAATTAAATAGCGATCAACATCCGGATTTTGTAAAGCTAATTTTAGGTATAAATTGGCGGCTTTTTCGTATTCTCTTTTTTTCAAAAAATTAAGAGCACTTTTTTCAATCTCGTTCACGTCTTTTATCCTCAGATTTAAAAAATGTTTTTAAACTTTATATTATTTATAACCTTATAGCATAAAAAAAACAAGTTTAGCTATAATTTTATAACAAAAAAAATAAAAAAAAGTATTGACTGTTATAAAAATATACTATAAAAGTCTTCTCATCGTACACGAATGGGGGTGTGGCGGAACTGGTAGACGCGCTAGACTCAAAATCTTGTTTCCTCAGGAAGTGTCGGTTCGAGTCCGACCACCCCTACCAATACCTTGCATTGGCAAGGTTTTTTTTTGCCTTTTTTAGTTAAGTGTTTTTTAGTGTTTTTGTTGTATTGATTTTATATATTAAGCGAGGTTTAGATGCTGAAAAAATATGTAAAAGATAATGCAGAAAAAATTTGTTTTGTGATAATTTTGTTATGCTGTATTTTGGTTAGAGTTTTATTCTTAGGTTTTGTACCTTCGGGGATAAATCAAGATGAAGCTTATATCGGATATGAAGCCTTTTCTTTGGCGAAGTATGGAATTGATAGTTGGGGATATACTAACCCATGCTATTTTATTTCTTGGGGAAGCGGAATGAATGTGTTTTATGCATATTTGTTGAGATGCTTTTTTATGATTTTGGGATATGAAGATTGGGTGTTGAGATTTCCTCAAGCTGTGGTTAGTGTGTTGGGGTGTTTGGCTTTTTATTGCATGCTTAAAAAAGGATATGGTAAAAAAGTTGCTCTTTTTGGCTTTTTTATTATTTCGGTTATGCCTTGGAATATTATGAATGCAAGATGGGGGCTTGAAAGTGCTATGCTTCCTAGCTGTTTGATGATTGCTGTATGGCTTTGGGTTAAGGCTTTTGATGATATAAAATATTTGTATTTTAGCTTTATTGGTTTTGGTATTTGTTTTTATATATATGCAGTTAGCTGGGTTTTTTTGGCGATTTATTTGCCTTTATTAGTTATTTATTTTTGGTGGTATAATAAAGATAAGTGGATACACTTGTGGGCCGGTGGATTGGTTTTATCGGTTTTTGCCTTGCCTCTGTTCTGGTTTCTTTTAGTTAATACTTATGGTTTTGATGAGTATAAAGGTGCATTGTTTTCGGTTCCTCGTTTGATTTATTGGAGAGGGAATGAGTGGGGAGTTGAAAATTTTGATATTAAGCTTTGGGCTATTTATAATATTTTTATATTGCAAGATAAAGTTACAATTAGAGAAGTTATCCCTGGGATTGGGCTTTTTTATGATAAGTATTGGTTGCTATTTATCTTAGGGTTTATAGGGCTTGTTTTAGATATTAAAAAAAATGGATTTAGAGCGAAGTGTAGTGTATTTATTTTAATCTGGTTTGTGGTTGGAGGAATTTATGTTTCTTTATTATATTGCTCTGGTACTAGAGTGAATCTAATGTATATGCCGGTTATGCTTATTTTGGCGCTTAGTGCCAAATTGTTGTTTAGGTATAAGTGGGTGGGATATAGCGTTGTATTGATTTATTTGTATTTGTTTGTGAATTTTTGTTATGTTTATTTTGGAAAATATGATGAAATTGCTCAGGATTATTTTTCTGTTGGGTTTAAAGAAGCTTTAAAAGAGGCTAATAAAGTGCATAAAGATAGGTTTTATGATGTTGTTATTGTTGATGAACCCACTGTTTATCCTAAAATTTTATGGTATGAAAAAATTAATCCACGCGATTTTATGAAAACAATTTATTGGAGATATGAGGTTAATGCATATATGGAGCCATTGAGCTTTTTGCATTATAAATTTATTTATGATTTTAATTATAATATGATAGAAAAAGATAAAATTTATATTGTTGATAAAAAGCTCCATTATTTCTTTTATGATTTTGAGAAAAAAGAGTTTGGAAAATATTTGTTAGCAATACCTAGGTAGAACAATAAAAAAAGAGGCTTAAATTTTAAGCCTCTTTTTTTTATCTGATTTGAAGATTATTTTAAGCTATCAATTGCTCTTTGAATTGGTTCATAATCGATTGTACGAAGTGGTTCACCATTGATAATCATTGTTGGAACACCACGAACTTCTACTTTTCTTGAAAGTGTAGCTACGTCTTCAAATTTTTTGTTTATTGATGCACTGCTCATTAATTCTTTGATTTCATCTAAGTCAAGACCAGCTTTTTTGATTTGTTCATCAATAACTTCGTTTGTGATACGACCATTGTGTGTTAACAAACCTTCATAAATTTCAAAGAATTTACCTTTTTCAGCTGCAGCGAGAATAGCTTTAGCTGCTGTTAATGATGTATCGCCTAAGAAACCAACTGGCTTGAATACAACTCTAACATCTGGGTTGTTTTTGATTGCTTTTAATAATGCTGGTGCTAAACGTTTGCAGTAGCCACAGTTGAAGTCAAAAAATTCAACGATTGTGATTTTTGCATCTTTTGGACCAACATATAAGTTGTTGTCAATGTTGTGTAATTCATCAATGTTTTTCTTGTAGTTTTCAGCAATACGTCTTTCTGCTTCTTCACGCTCTTTTTGAGCTGCTAATTCCAATGTTTGGCTAATGATTGTTGGATTAGATTTTAAGTAAGCTTCAATACTAGAATCGATATTTTGTGGAGCTTGCTCTTTTTTTGGAGCAACAGCAGTTGAAACCAATACTGATAAAGCAACAGAAGCTACGATTGTAAGAATATTTTCTTTTTGCATATTTCCCATCCTTAAAATAGATTATAACTCTAAAAAAAATAAAAGGAAAAAAAATTAAATTCAAGTGTGTGATTTATTTTAATTAACAATTTTTATTAGTCAGTCTGGTATGTTTTTATGTATCTTGATCCTTTGCCTAAGTTTGATAGAATTTCGTATGCGATAGTGCCAGCATCTCTTGCGATGTCGTCTAAGGTATATTCATCGTTTATGAGATATGCATAGTCACCAACTTGGGGGTTTTCTAATTTTGAGATATCGCAGATGATGTTATCCATCGAAACCCTACCAATGATTGGGCAAAAACGTGGAGTGTTGTTTTCATAAAAAATGACTTTGCCTTTGTTGGAAAGTGATCGTGGTATTCCATCGCCATAACCAATGGAGATAATGGCTGTTTTTATTTTTTCTGATGTTCTGTATGTTGCAGAATAGCCTACAAATTCGCCTTTGTTTAGGTTTTTTATTTGTAAAATAGGGGCTTTTACTTCTATTATGTTGTGCATTTCATTTAGGCGATAGGGGGCTGTGTTTATGCCATATATGGCGGCACCAAGTCTTACCATATCAAAGTGAAAATCAGAACCTAAAAATACACCGTCTGAGGCAGAAAGTGTACACGGTGTTGTTTGGAAAAATTTATTTTTTATTGCCTTAAAATTACTTAATTGGCGAAAGTTCATGAAATGAGCTTGCTCATCTCCACAGGCTAGGTGAGAAAGCATAAATGAAAAGGAAGATAACTCTTCTTGAGAAAGCATGTTTAGTTCTTCTTCGGTAAAGCCAAGGCGATTAAGACCTGTTTCTACTTGTATGATTGGTTTTATATCTTTTATAGTATTTTTTTGCCAAAAGCGAAGCATATTAATAGATGAAATAACTGGAGTTAGGTTATATTTGTAAATAGTATTAAACGAATCGGTACCGATGCCTTGTAATACAAATATATATGCTTCTGGTATATAAGGGCGAATGAGTGCTCCTTCATGAGCGTGAGCAACAAAAAAATATCTGCAACCTTCTTTATAGAGTGTTTTTGCAACCTCTATTGCGCCAACACCATAAGAATCGTCTTTAACAACAGCTGAAGGAATCGCGGGGTTAGAGATGTTTTTTAAGGTAAGATAGTTTTGAGCTAGTTTTTTTAGGTTGATATTTAGTATGGGGGTGGTATATATAGACATTATTTGTTCTCTTGTTTTTAGTGGATTAAAATTTTATGTATTGTATTGATACACACATACATTTGCAAGATTTTAATAGTGATTTTGCACCAAAGGTTTTAAGCGATGAAAATTGCTTAAAACTTATTGTTGTGTCTTCTTGTGAAAAAGATTTTGCTAGCGTTTCTAAATTAATTGATGAAGCGAAATATAAAGTTGTTGGGGCGTTTGGTGTGCACCCTTGGTATATTAAAGATGATTTAGATTTTGAAAAGTTAGAAGAGTGTTTGCTTCAATATCCTAAGGCTTTGGTTGGGGAGATTGGGGTGGATGGAATTAGAAATCCTACAGATTTAAGACAGCATCGTGTATTTAGTGAGCAACTTTTTATAGCAAAAAAATATAATAGACCAGTTATTTTGCATGGGGCGAAGGCGTTTGAGGCGTTAAAGGAACATAAAAATGAATTAGATGGGCTTAAATTTGTGTATCATGGTTTTACTAAAAATAGGGAAATTATTAAGTTTGTTAATAGCCTTGGTGGGTATTTTGGAATTGGTAAAATGTTTTTAAGGCAAAATGAGGCTTTTGAGATGATAAACGAAATGCCTTTTAATAAGATTTTGTTTGAAACCGATGCGCCTTTTCAGATAAAAGATGAAAATTATTTGAATGATAGAGAAAGTTATCTTGAAAATTTGATAAAACTTTATCATAATTTTGATGGAGATTTTAGTGAACAGTTGATTAGTAATGCACTGGAGTTTATGCAATGTTAGAGGAAAGACTAGAAAGAAGTATTGCAATTTTGGGCAAAGAAAAATTTGAAAAGCTTGTTAATTCTTCGGTGATGATTATTGGTGTTGGCGCTGTTGGTGGATATGCGCTTGAGATGGTGGCTCGTTTGGGGGTTAAAAATATTATGGTGGTTGATTTTGATGTGTTTGAAAAGTCAAATATCAATCGTCAAATTTTAGCAAATGTTGACACTATTGGGAAGAAAAAGGTTAATGTTGCATTTGATAGAGTGATAAAAATTAATCCTGATGCGAATATTAAAGTGATTGATTTGAAAGTTGAGCCTCAAAATTTGGATTTTATTTTAAGAGAAAATCCTTCTTTTGTGATTGATGCGATTGATGATGTAAAAGCTAAGGAAGCGCTTATTAAATTTTTGGTTAAAAATGATATTAAATTTGTTTCTGCAATGGGGGCTGCTTTGAAATTTAGGCCTGAGCTTCTTAAAATTTCGACACTTGATAAGACGACAAATTGTCATTTAGCTAAAAAACTAAGAGATATTTTAAGAAAAAGTGGTGTGAATTTGAAAAAAGTTGATGTTGTATTTTCAACTGAAGAAGCAAAAATAATAAAAGATGATAATGGAAATAACGTTTTAGGCTCGCTTGCTCTTGTGCCTATGAGTATGGGGGCGTTGCTGGCTAGTAAAATGTTTGAGGAAATTGTTGGAGAAAATTAATGAAGTTTGTTAAGGGCTTGTTTTTATTGGCTGTTTGTTTTTTTGCTTTTACTAGTGTTGCTAGAGAAGATTTTTATGTGAAAGCTGATATTAGGTGTGAAAATGAGATTTGTTATTTGAAAGAAAATAATGAACTCTTAGATGGAGAATTTAGAAAGTATAATCTTAAAGGCAATATATGGCTTACAGAAGAGTATAAAGATGGAATTAAACATGGTGAGCAAAAGTATTTTTATAATAGTGGTAATGTTAAATCTATGAGCTTTTTTAAAAATGGTAAGAAGAATGGGGTTGATAGAGAATTTTATGAAAATGGCAAAATAAAAGAAGAAAAAGAATATGATGAGGGTGTTTTAGATGGTTTTTTCCGAAAATATTATGAAAATGGTAAGATGAAAGAAGAGTGCTCTTATGATAATGATGTTAAAGATGGAAGATGTCGGACTTATTATGAAAAGGGTGGTCTCAAAACTGATGTTATATATGAAAAAGGTGAGGTTATAAACTCTTATTGTATTACAGAGCGTGGACGGAGAAGCTTTTGTGAGGCTAAATAGATTTTAGTTGCAGTTTGTTTGGTTTAAGTATTCAAGAAAAGGTTTAGAAACTAAGTTTTTGGTTGATATCATTTTTACTCTGTTGCAGTTAGTTGTTTCATAAAAAGTATTGCTATTTTTAGCATCAAAATATAGACCTATTTTTTTTCTGATATGGATGTTGCCGTCTTCAAAATTTTGGGAATGATATTTTTTTGACGTGATGTTTCTGTGTAATATTATATCATTTATTGCGTGGAATTTGGCACCACTAAACAACATATCTAACCAATAGTTCCAGTCTTCTGATATGATGAGGTTTTCGTTATAGGTTATTTGGTGTTTTTTAGCAAACTCTTTTTTATACATGATGTTTGCATTGCCGATTGGGTTATGTTGAAGAAGTGAGATTGCTATTTGGTCATGATATAATGGAGTTAATTCAAAATCTTTTATTTGTCCGATTACGACATCAATATTAGGATTGTTTTCAAGAAAGTTAATTTGTTTTTCCATTCTATCAGCTTTTGAGATGTCGTCATCATCCATTATCATAATGTATTTGCCTCGGGCTTTGTTAAATCCTTTGTTTCTGGAATATGAAATGCCTTTATTGGTTTTATTTTGATAATAGCGTATTCGTTTATCGTTATAAGATGAAACGATTTCTTTTGTATTATCAATAGAGCCGTCATCTATAATGATAAATTCAAAATTTTTATAGGTTTGATTTAATATGCTGTTTATTGAATTATGCAATATATTGGCTCTGTTATATGTAGGCATTACAACAGATACCATTGGTTTATTTTTAGTTTTTAGCACAAAAAACAAACCTATAAAAATTATAGCTAGTATTGATAATAAAAAAAATCGTTTCATTTATTGTGCAATTATTCTACTTGGATTTCCAAATAATACAAGGCAACGTTGACCAACATTTAAGGCATCCTTTGTTCCTTGAGTGATGCTGATTACTTGACCATTGTCTAATTTTACAATATATTCGATACCTGTTTGAGAGCTTAGCCCTTGTTCTGCTGAAGAGCCTATCAAACCACCAAGTAATGCGCCGCCTACGGCACCAAGAGTGTTGGCTGTTGAGCCCCCACCAATTGTTGAACCAGCAACACCACCAGCGATTGTACCGATTAGGGCGCCTGAGCTATTATCATTATTTACGCCAACGTAGCGTACGTTTAATACTGTGCATTGTGACACGTTAGAAACACGACCTGTTTGGTTTGTTGAGTAATGATCTGAATTGATGTTTGATTGGCAACCCATAAGAAAAGTTGCTGTTAATAGTGTGAAAAAGGACTTTTTCATCGTTATACTCCTTATTTTGGTTCTAAGTTTAATGTAATATTTGTTTTTTTTCTTGTCAAGATAAAGCTCATTTAATATTTAATGTTGGTTTTGCTTGACATTAAATATTAAGTGTGTTATGTATGGATAGTTTTCACAATTATTATTAATAAAAATTTTTTTTATGAGTAACGTATTTATTATTGTGTCAACAGTCTTGTTATTGTTGATCTTTGTGTGCGTGATGTTGTATTTGTCGCGCGAGAATGTTAAGCTTAGAATGGATCTAAGATTAGAAGAAAGCCAAAGGGAGAATTTGGCTAAGGAAAACTCACGCTTGAGTGAAGAGAAAGAGCAGCTCATGGAGCAGCTTCGAAGCAAACCTCTAAAAAATGAGGAGTTTCCATCGGCTCACTAACAAAAAATAAAAAAGCCTTGGTTTATTATAAAGAACCAAGGCCTTTTTATTGTCTTAATCTTACTTATTTAAGTGAATTAATTTTATATTGGAAGTCTTCAAAGCTTCTGCCATAGAATGCTTCACCATTGATTAATATCATTGGTACGCCATTGATGCCTAATACCTGTGATAAAGCATCTATGTCTTGTACACCACGACGAATTGTTTTTTCTTCAATCATTTTTTTGATTTCATCAACTTTTAAGCCCTCATCAACTAAAATTTGGTTGATTGTTTCTTCTGACATGTTTGGTAAAGTCATAATGCCTTCAAAAACAGGTAAGAACTTTTCTTTTTTATGTGCAGCAAGTGCAATTTTTGCAGCATATGGTGATGCATCACTCATGAAGTAAAGAGGATTAAATACAAATTTTACATCAGGGTTGCGTTTAATTAATTCTGCAATAACTGGAGCTAGTGCTTTACAGTGTCCGCATGCGAAATCAAAAAATTCAACAACTGTTACTTTAGCTTCCTTAGGGCCAATAAATGGTGCAACGTCAGAGTTTGCAAGTTTGTCCCAACTATCTTTATATTTTTGATTTTCATCAGATACTTTTTCTTCTTTAACTTCAGCGCTTTCTTCTGATGAGGTTGCAACATTTTCAAATGCATCTGTTTCTTTTATTGTTTTAGCAATAAATTCTGCATTTGCTCTTATGTATTCGTCTAATACGTTGGGATTGTTTTTTATAAAATCATTAATTGCAACTCTCATTTCTTCATCTGATGTTGGAGAAAAAGCTCTAACAGTTGAGCCAAAATTATCAGATTTTGCAATTCTTTCTAAGATTGTACCAGAATTGTTATCAATATAATTTGCAACGCTTTTATTAATTTCTGCTTTTAGTTTAGCCTCTTTTTTAGGGCAGTTTGCACAGCTGTACATTACAGCGCCGGCACCGATTGCAGAAAGTACAATAATTGATATAGATTTTTTTAGAATGCTTGAAAACAGAGGCTTATTGCCATTTGCTTTTTTAGCAGTTTCAGTTTTGGTGGTATTCATAAATCTCTTCCCTTTATAAAAAAAATAATACAACGATTTGTAGTTTAGCAGTAAAATAGTTTTTTTCAATACAATTTAATTTGACTTTGTATAAGTTTATGTTAGTTTATTTTTTGATTAGCCTAATGGAGAGTTTTATGATTGCATTAAATAGATGTATGAGTGTTTTATATATTGTTGGAATGTTAAAAAATGCACTTTTTATATTACCTGTTTTAATGCTTTATTATGGCTATAAAGGGGTTAGTATTGGTGAGTTTTTTCTAATACAAGGATTTTCTTCGCTGGTTGTATTTTTTACAGAAGTGCCAACTGGGTATATTGCTGATATTTTTTCTAGAAAAAAAGTTGCTGTTCTTGGTTTTTTAGTTTGGTCTGTTGGGTATTTGTTTTGGATTTTTGGATATGGATTTTGGCTAATTCTTATCGGTGAGCTTATTTTTGGTTTGTCTATATCTTTGTTATCGGGCACGTTTGAGGCGTATATGTTTGATTTGTTGAAAAAATGTGGCAAAGAAGGATTGTTTCATAAAAAATTTGCTAAATATAATGTGTTTTCTAATATTGGGCTTTTTGTGGCAACGATAAGTGGCTCTGTTTTGTATGAAAAAATTGGCGCAGATGAAACTGTTTGGCTTTGTTTTATGTGCTCTTTTATTGCGTTTGTTTTGATGTTGTTTATGCCTGAGATATCAGAGGCTCAGCGTGTTGTTAGTAAAGATAAAAGCAAACTAAAAGATATTATTGATATTTTTATTAAAACATTAAAAAATAAAAGCGTGCGTGATTTGATGTTATTTTCGGGAATTTATGGTGTGATGACGCTTGTTTTGATGTGGGGATTGCAGGCGGTTATGATAGAAAGAGATGTTCCGGTGATGCTGTTTGGTGTTATTTTGGGGATAAATTCTATGGGACGAATTATTTGGTCGTCTATTTCTGGAAAGTTATATGATAAACTCGGGATTATAAAAATATTTAAGCTGATGCTTATTATTCTTTTTATTGCATATTTGGGGGCTATTTTTTCATTAAAGGTTGAATATGCTTTTGTTTATGTGTGTTTAGTGCTTATGATTATTGGTTGTGGGGCTGTGATATTGTCTATAATTAGTATTTCTACGCAAATTAACCATAAAACAAAATCTGATGAAAGAGCAACAGTGTTGTCTGTTAAATCTATGGCTGATAAAATGTGTACTAGTTTTGGGATGATGGCGTTAAAACCTTTGTTTGATACAATAGGAATTGGTAATACTTTTGTTGTTACTTTTATACTTATTGTGCCTTTGTTTGTTTTATTTTATTGTTTTAGAAAAAATGAGTTATAAATAAAAATGTGTTTTGTTAAATATGTTTTAAGTAAAACTTATTATTCTATATAATAGATTAATGTTTTTTTGAGGTTTGTTATGAGCGATTCTAAAGAGCGTGGCAGTTTATTTAAGTTTTTTTATATAATGTTGAGCATTATTACTTTTCCGTTTTTTGCGATTATATATATAATTAAACATCCTAAAATATCAATTACTGTTTTGCTTATATTGGGGGGAATTATCGCTTATTTTCCACTTAAAAATGGAGTTAAGTATAATAATATTATTGAGTGGTATAAAAATAAACTTAATGAAGCTAAAATGGAAGTTGTTGCAAATGTTATAGATGAAGATAATATACTTTTATCTGAGAAAAAAGCTAATGAAATTAAAGAATTGAAAAAAGACTTAGAGAGCCTTAAAAAAGAAGAAAATATGGTTAAAGGTGAATACTTTAATGAAAAAGTAAAACGAGTTGATGAGTTTGAAGATGTAGCATCAAAAGTTCGTAAAAAAGGTGGATTTAAGAAAAAAGGTGAAACTAAGCGTATTCAAAATGCTGAAGCACTTGTTGAAGAAGGACAAAAAATTGACGGGCTTAAAGGTTTTATGTTGAAAAAAGAACAATTAGATAAAGAAAAGCTTATAAATGATGGCGATGTTATGCTCTTTGAAGATGATAATGAAAAATTAGGTAAAGTTAAAGAAGAAATTAATCCTATTGAGCCAAGCATAGATTTAGAAGATATGTTAAATGAAGAACCTCTTGAGATAAAAGAAGAATCTCTTGAGATAAAAGAAGAACCTTTGGTTATTGAGGAAAAAAAGGTTGAAAAGCATAATGTGTTTGATGAAAATATGATTGATTTAGAACATGATATTGAATATCATAAAAAGGAAGTTATTGAAGAAAAGGTTGAAGAAATAGAAGCTGAGGCAGAAGATTTAGAGTTGTTCTAGTTTGGATTGGAGTTTTTTTAAGATATAAACTCTTATTGCAGAAGATAGGTTGGGTATTGTTTTTTGTGTATCAATGATTGTAACTAGCTTTGGTATGCTTATGTTTTCTTCTTTAGCTATCAAAGTTAAGGCCTCATAGAACTCTTCTTCTAATGAGATACTTGTTGCGTGGCGATTAGCAATTATTACAGAAAACTTTTTCAATACTATTTCTTTCTAAAACTATCAAATGAGATGATTTGTGCTGTTTCGCCAGATACTTTTCTTTCAGGTTCAATATCATCAAGTGAGTGTACATCACCATTCTCATAAAATGAAAAACTTAAACCAAATTTGGCATATGGGTCTGCAAAATATGTAATAGCATCATAAGGTATAATCAATGGTTGAAGTCTGCCTCCAAAACTTAATTCAACTGAAAATGCATCGTGCATAACAGTTAGGTTTTGATATTGGTGTTGCAAAACTATTGTCATACTTTCTGGATATTGTATTGATAAATATTCAGGAATGATGGTTTGTGGATGGTTGGTCTTAAATGTAATATAAAAGTGATTTTCACCAGGAAGACCTTGCTTTTCTGCAATCTTTAATGCTTCAACAACAACTTGTTTTAATGATTTTTCAATCAAGCCATCATAATTTATTTCACTAATATAATCTGTCATTTTGTTTACCATATTCCTTTTTTTACTAAAATTAAGCCGTTCTGTTGCTAGGTGGCTTCTCCCCCACTTTAGGCAAACCAATGCCTAAAGAATTTTAATTCGTCGCCTTGCCTTATGCAGCTACAGCAACTGGTGCAAAATTATCATTTGCGTTTATTTAATTTGAACCGATAACGGTGGTGTCTTGCCGAATACAGCACAGATATCTTTACTATACACTGTCAAACCTGTTTCACCCCCGTTAAAATTTTGGTGGAGGTGCCGGGTACCGCCCCCGGGTCCAATATACCTATTCCATACGGCTTTTCGTATCATAGCTCAATGAGCTGGTATAAGTATAAGGGGATTTTATTTTTTTTCAAGGTAAAAAGTGAAAAATTTTTATAACTATTTATCAAATGAATTGATTGAAGTTGGAGCAGATGTTAATGCGAAATGTATAGGTGGGATGACTGCTATGAGGAGTGTTAAAGATGAGGAAACTCGGATTGCTATTATGAATGCGGTTAAGAAAAGACAAAAAAAAGATAATGAAAAGAGTACCTGGGAAAGGATTTAAGGTTTGTTTCAAAGATAAATATGAGGTTAGATAGTTTGTAATTATTTAAGTAAATAGAAAACTAAAAGGTCCTTTTATATTGTTATTAATGAGAAATTTGGTAATTAAAATCTAATTGACATTCTGCTTATGTTTTTATATGATGACGTTCTAAAATTTATAATTTATATATTGTTATGAAAAAGAAAAAAAATTTTGCAGAACGATTAAATGCAATAGGAAAGGAGTTTGGATATCCTTTTGTGATGTCTAAAACAGGTAGGGCATTTCGTTTTGATCCTAGTATGGATTATACAAAAGTTGAAGACCTTGCGCTAGTTGTTTATTGTCCTGTTGATGAGGATATTTTTGATATTCCCAAAACAGAAAATGGTACTGCATTTAAAGACCTTATACCTTTTGGTATTATTTGCAAGAGCACAGTCTTGAATGATAAAGAGGCAAAGCAATTTATTCTTCGTGGTAAAAGAAGCGAGATTGCTTTGTATTTTCAAACACATGAAATTACTCCAAGGCTTGCAAATTTAGTTGTACTTCGTAATGACGATGAGCTTTTCTTTAAGCTTTTATCAAAGAGCATGAAAATGCCGGCAAGTCTTGAGTATGCAATGGTTAGCATGATGGAAGATGGTGTGTTTATTGACTTACTCCCAAGGCTCCATGCTTCTGGTATGAAGTGTTTTTCTCCAAAATCTCAGCAGTACTTAGCAGGGCGAGCAAGTTTTGCTAAGTTTGAGGTGTTTGTTAGAGAGTATGGATTGTGTCCAAGCGCACAAAAGGTTGTTGTTCAGAAAAATGACAACAAAAAGCTAAATTGTTATTTGGCAAAACATCGCCTTGATAGTGAGGCAGAAGTTTTACTTGGTGATATTATCAACCTTAAGAATGCTGGTGTATTTCCTGAATAATTATGGTGCTTTTTTATTGCCTATACCTAATTGGTATGGGCTTTTTTTTATTTTTTTCTTGACTTTGTTCTTTTTTTGTTCTATTTGGTGATAAAAATAAGAATAAGAGAGAATAATAATGATTTCAGAATTAAAAACTGTTGCATTTAGTGGAATTGATGCGCGCTTGGTTGATGTGCAAGTGTGTATTGGCTCGGGGCTTCCGGGGTTTGTGATTGTTGGGCTTCCTGATAAGGCTGTTAATGAAAGTAGAGAACGTGTTAGAGCTGTTCTTTCTAGCCTTGGGGTTGATTTTCCTCGTGATAGAATTACGGTAAATTTAACACCACCAGATATGTTAAAAGAGGGCGGGCATTATGATTTGCCTATTGCTCTTGGTTTGCTCTCAGCGATGAAAATTATTAATAAAGATTGTTTAAAAGGGCATATTTTCATGGGGGCTTTATCGCTTGATGGTAGTATTGAGAGGGTTAATGGAGTTTTACCAGCTTCTGTTAAGGCTGTTGAACTTGGGCTTGGTATAGTGTGTCCAAAAGATAATGGGGTTGAGGCTTCTTTTAGTGCAAATACAGAGATTAGACCAGCAAAACACATATTAGATGTTTTGAACTTTTTTAAAGGTAATGGAGATATTGAAAAGCCCAAAAGACCTGAGGTTAATGAAAAAGAATATCAAATTGATATGAGTGATGTTAAAGGGCAAGAAAGTGCCAAAAGGGCGATGTTGATTGCGGCTTCTGGGGGGCATAATCTTTTGATGGTTGGTCCTCCTGGTAGTGGAAAGACGATGCTTGCTGAAAGATTGGTTACTATTTTGCCCAAAATGAGTATTAAAGAGGCGATTGAAACGGCAATGATACATTCGGTTGCGGGGCAATTTTTGAATGATATAACCTTTTGTAGGCCTTTTAGAGCTCCGCATCATAGCGCATCTATGCCTGCTTTAATTGGGGGTGGTAGAAGTGGGGTTCCTGGAGAAATATCTTTGGCTCATAATGGAGTTTTGTTTTTAGATGAGTTGCCAGAATTTCAAAAGACAACACTTGATGCTCTAAGACAACCTTTAGAGAGCAAAAAAGCTGTGATTGCTCGTGTGATGTCGCATACTGAATATCCGGCAAATTTTCAGCTAATTGGGGCGATGAACCCTTGTCGATGTGGTTATTTGGGGACAAAAGAAAAGGTTTGTTCTAGAGCGCCTAAGTGTGCGTTGGAATATATTGGTAGATTATCGGGGCCTTTTTTAGATAGATTTGATATGCAAATTGAAGTAACGGCAGTTAATCCGTATGACCTAACAGATGTTAAAAAAGGTACGTCATCTAATGATATGTTGGATAAGGTTAATATGGTTCGTTATATCTCATTAGAAAGATTAGATAAATTGGGTGTAAAAAATGTTGTCGTTAATGCAAATTTAAAAGGAGAAATTTTAGAAAAAATTGTGAATTTAGATGAAAATTTAAGGCAATTTGTTTCAGAAATGGCAGAAAAGTGCGGTTTGACGGCTAGAGGAATTATTCGCATTTTGCGGTTAGCAAGAACAATTGCAGACTTGCAAAATGAAAAAAATGTGTCTAGAATGCACATAATGGAGGCTTTGTCATATAGACATCGGCTCTTTAAAAACCCATATTAGGAGATATTATAATATGTCAGCAGTGAACATTATAAAAAAATTGTTTTGCGGTTTTTTAGTGTTAGGGCTTTTATTGGGAGGCCTTAATGTTGTTGCCGCTACAGTTGATTGTCCGGATTGCCCTGCAGATAAAGATGGGAGCATTTTTCCGGGAGGAAGCTGTGAAAATTGTGAAAAAGATAAGGTAATTGATAAAGATGGAAGCATCTTTCCTGGTGGCGGTTGTGATAGATGCGCTAATCGTAAGCCAAAAGTTGATGAAGATGCGTTGCGAATCGTTGAAGAACCAGCAAGTGGTTGCCCAGCTTGTCCAACTCCTGAATTTAGAACAGAAAACTATGTTTATACAGCACCAAGGTATAAAAGTAACAATTTAGGTAATTGTTGTGACTTGGCTAGCTTTACATTAAAGCATGTTGATTTTAGACTTGGCGATAGACTTGGTGATACACCTTATGCTAACCATGTTGGTAATTATAGATTTAGAATTTTTGGATGTAGAAGATTAAACAAAAAAGCTATGCTTAATAAAGGAAGAGTTATTCAAAAGGATATGGCTTTTTATGATGTGTTTAAGAAATCTACTGATAAATGCTATAAAGTTATAGATGTTCCAAGTGATGTTTGTTTGGCAGATGAGAGTGTTAGACTTCCTGAATATGTGTTAACTGCTGAAATTACAAACTTCTTTATGAATCTTTGTGACGAATATGATTGGAATAAAGCTAAAAAAGAAGATAAACGAAATGGTAGCGCTGAAATGACAGTTACATGGCGCTTGTTAAACCTTAGTCAAACAAAAGTATTTTGGAAAGGTATAACAACTGGTTATGGCGAAATTGAGAATGGCGTTTATGAGGGCGAGGTTAAACTTGCTGAAGAAGCTTTTGCTGATGCTGTGCGTCGTTTGAGCTCTCTTCCTTCATTTGAAAATCAATTAAAAGTTCGTCCATCTGATGACGAAATGGCTGTTGAACGTCAATATTTGGTTGATTTTGATGAGAAATTTAACCCTGGTAAATGTTACTTTAAGGAAGAAATTGAAGAAACTCATTCTTGTGAGTATGCTCCTCAACCCAAATGTCCTGCTGTTTATGAACCTAAGAAACCTGAAGTTAAAACTTGCCCTTGCCAAGTTAAACAAACTAGAGCTTGTGTTTGCAATCAACCAGTTTGTAACTGCCCTGTTGTAAATACATGTCCTTGTGTTGCTGGCGAGCCAAAGGTTGAAGAATTTGTTGATGTTAAAACAGAAACAAAGACTGTTGAACGTAAAATTATTACAACAACAAGGATTGAAACTCCACAACCTGTTTGTCAACAAGTTTGTGCGCCTGTTTGTAATGTTGCAGAGCAAAAAAGTGTTTGCCAAATGGAATGTGAGAAAAAATGCGAAAAACCATGTCGCAAAATTTGCACAAAGACATGTGATGAAGGTAATGTAAATTGCACTGAAGAATGTGTTGAAGATTGTGGTGAACCAAAACCAATTCCTATGCCAAATGTGGTTGAAGAGGTTAAGGTTGAGGCTCCTGTTGTGGTTGAAGAAGTACCTTTGATTGAAGAAGATGGCGGTGTTGAGGTTTCTAATGTTTCTATTGAGCCTCAAATCGTTGAAACAGGCGGTGTTGAAGATACACACAGAGTTTATGAAAACTGCATTGATGAAAAAGGCGATGTTATCAGCGATGGTAGTTGTACTGTAATTGATGATAGTTGGGTTGATTTGGAAGGCTATGATGTTGATAGCAAATTATGTATAGCTGATAGACCTCCTTATAATGAACTTAGCCCTGAGAATATGCTTGAAATTCGTAGCTCTGTTGTTGAAATTGTAAACAAAAAAGGTGAAAAAGGTATGGGTTTAATTATTTCTCCTTCTTTTGTTTTGACTTCAGCAAGCTTGGTTAATAAGCTAGAGAATACATACGATGTTAAGACTATTAATAATGATGTATTTAAGGCTAAAGCGGTTAGAGTTAATCCAAGTAAAAACATTGCATTGTTAAGTTTGGATAATGCTGTTAAATATACACCATTATCACTTAATCTTGAATTGCCAGCAATTGATAGTGAGGGATTTATTTCTCTTGGTGTGTTAGGCGAAGGTCAAAATGCTCAAAATTATATGGATGACAATGGTAAAATTTATGGCTATCGTTATTCTGATAATTTAGGTACAGAGATTATTGTTGATACTTTGGTACAAAAAGTTTCTCCTGGTAGCGTGTTGATTGATAAACTTGGAACAATTAATGGTGTTTCTAGTTCTGCAAAACAAACAGAAGAAGGAATGGATTTATTTATTCCAACAGAAACAGCTATTAGAAGCGTAGGCTTGTCTATTTGTGAAAAAGTTTATGAAAAGAAAAGCCCATGGGAGAAAACAGTTTATAAACCAGTAACAGAAAAAGTTAAGGTTGAGACAGTTGTTCCAGAGGCTATGAGCGAGGGCACTCGCAAGTAGTTTTTAAGAACTAGATTTTGTAAAACGGGGCATAAATATTATGCTCCGTTTTTTGTTGTATCTTTATAGATGGATACTATTTGGGTGGATAAATAATAGGAGATAAAAAGAAGAATTTAAGGGATATGTGGTTATCTGTTTAAAAAAAAAGATAATTAGTTTTGTGTTGAAAATATATGAGAATTGTGTTATGCTCTGTTTGTTTTTGGAGTAAATATGATGAAAAAATCTTTTGAAGAACAACTTTATGAAAGCTTAAAGACAAAAAAAACTAATAAGGCTTTGTTTTTAGTTAGACTTTTAGGGGATGATGTAAATAAAAAATTTTGGGGCAAATCGCCTCTTTTATGGGCAAAAGAGTATGGAGATGAAAAAGTTATTAAAGCCTTGGAGGAAAAAGGCGCTGAAGTTGATGAAATTTCTGATGAGAGACGAAAAGAATTAGGTGAAGAGTTAATTAAGACGATTTTTCTTGGTAATGAAGAAGATGCTATCCGCATTTTAAATGAGGGTGCTGATGTGAATATGAAAAATCATAGTGGTTGTCCGGCGATATGTGTTGGTGGTGCATATAACTATTCTCAGTTGGTTGAAAAAATTTTAAGCCTTGGTGGAGAAGTTGATATTAGAAATAGTAATGAAGAGACTGCTTTTATTTTTGCTTCTCAAGCCGGAGGAATTGAGACAATGGAGATTTTATATAAAGCTGGGGCAGATATTAAGGCTAAAGATAAAAATGGCGATACAGCTTTGATAAGTGCGTCTTTTACTGGTAGTGTTGAGGCAATTGATTGGCTTTTACTTAAAGGCGTAGATATTGATGAAACAAATAATGCGGGATGTAGTGCACTATATAAGGCGTGTGTTTCAAAACAAATTAAAGCGATTAATAGATTAATTGAGCTTGGTGCAAATGTTAATCTTCAGAACTATAATGGTTCTACGGCATTGATGTACGTTTCTTCTCAAGATGAGGTTGATTTGGTTGATATATTGCTTAAATATGGTGCTTTGGTTGATATTAAAGATGATAATGGGATTACGGCGCTAATGTTTGCATCAAGAAATGATAATCCTGAAATTGTTAAAAAGCTTTATGAAAAAGGGGCTTTGATTAATGAGCAAGATAACCTTGGCTATACCCCTTTAATGCATGCTTCAGAAGGTGGGCATTGGGTGGTTGTTAGAGATTTGATTAAACTTGGGGCTGATGTAAATATAAAAGACATATACGGGCGTACGGCATTAATGATTGCATCTCGAGCTATGACTAGAGGAAAGTGTGAGGTGATTGAAGAATTGATGAAGGGGGGCGCTAATATTGATGAACAAGATAATGATGGTAATACGGCACTTATGCATGCATCTATTTTGGGGGAGGTAGATACTGTTAATAAGTTGTTGAGGTATTTTCCTAATCCTGATATTAAAAATAATGAAGGAGATACGCCTTTAATTAGAGTGGCAAAAGATGGAAAGTATGTTAGTGTAGCTAAAAGATTGGTTATGGAAACAGCTGATATTCTTATTAAAAATAATGAGGGTAAAAATGTGCTGGAAGTGGCTAAAATTCAAAATATTAGAGCGGCAATTTTTAAGAAAATTAAAGAAAAATATAACAAAGACCCTGAATTTGTTGAGAATATTAGAAATGTGTATGGTTTTTAAGTGGAGGGCTTTTAATAATGTTTAGTGATGAGCTTTCTATTTATATTCATTTTTTATATTGCAAGAGCAGATGTCCTTATTGCGATTTTTTTAGAGCATTAAAACCTAAAGAGTTTGATGAAGAAGCGTATGTTAAAGCTATTCTTGATGATTTAACTAGAATGCAAAATTTAACAGGAAAGAGGAAAATTAAATCGGTGTTTTTTGGAGGAGGGACGCCGTCAATATTAAGTGATAAAAGTGTTGGAAAAATATTAGATGGCATTTCTTCTTGTTATGATATATCAAATGGGGCTGAGATATCTTTAGAGGCAAACCCAAATACTTATGATAGTGATAAGTTTGAGCTATTTAATAAGGCAGGGATTAATCGGTTATCGCTTGGAGTGCAAGCCCTTAATAGCGAGGGACTTAAATTTTTAGGAAGAACACATAGCTTAGATGATGCGTATAGAGCTATGGAAAAGGTTGTTAAAGTTTTTGATAAGTCATCTATTGATTTGATTTATGCAAGGTATGGGCAAAAGCTTGATGAATGGATTGATGAGATTGATAAAGCGATTAGTTTTGGCTTTAAGCATATATCTTTATATCAGCTAATGATTGAAGAGGGGACAGTGTTTTATAAGAAAAATATTAAAACGCTTGATGATGAGGAGTGTGTCAAGCTTTATCAAGAGACAATAAAATATCTTAAGGAAAAGAGGTTTGAGCGTTATGAAGTGTCTAATTTTGCAAGCGATGAATATAATAAATCAGAGCATAATTTGGTATATTGGCGAGGAGGAGATTATATTGGACTTGGAGTTGGAGCGCATGGTAGGTTAAGAGTTGATGATAAAATTTTAGCATTGGTTGATGGTAAAGTTGAAGAAGAATTAACACCATTAATGAGAGCATTAGAGCTTGTGATTATGGGGTTAAGGATAAAAGAGGGAATTGAGGCTAAAAGATTTTATGAGGCATCTAAAGTTAATCTATTTGATTATTTAAATAAAGATAAATTATTGGAATTAAAAGAAATGGGATTATTGATGTTTGATGATAATGGCATGTCTTTAACTGATGATGGATTTCTTTTAATGGATAAGATTGTTGATGAAATTACTCCTTAAAAGTGGAGAAAATGAGATTTTTGCTTGTTTGTGTTTAGATTTTAGATATTATAACTTCTAAGATTCATTAGAGGTAAAAATGTATAAAGTTTTAGTTGTAATTGTTGCTATTTTAGGGGCATTGTTAGGATATTTTAAGGAAAATATCGGGAATACTTATAAGCTTAATTATAATAGAATGGTGATGAATTTGCCAATTAATTATAATGTTCATTTAGATAATAAAAAGTATGCTTTGGGTGAAAAATATTTGGCTGAAGATATGGCGATTGAGTTTCGTAAAAATGGATTTGAGGTAGAACTTTATACATGGGAAGATACTTACTCTAATAAAAATTTTAAAGAAGGATTTGAGTTTTTTATGCGTGATTGGCCGGAATTAAAGTTGCCAAAATATCATGATTATGTTGATGAAGATAGAATATCTGTTTTGTATGAAACAATACCTTATAGTGTTGAAGAAGTAAAAAAAATGGATATTATTTTTACGTCTTCGCCCAAAAGAAATAAGCTATATAAAGATTTGGGGCTTAATTCTTATTTTACTCCACAATATACGAGACTTGATAAATTTTATCCTTCATATGATGAAAAGTATAAGACTAAATTATTGTTTATTGGAAATGTTTGGAATATTGAAACTTATCGTAAAACGGTTGAGTATGCGATTAAGAATAATATAAATATTGATATATATGGTAAAGGGTGGAAAGATATTTTAGATGAAAAGTATCATCATCTAATTAAAGCAGATCAAGTTTTATCTAAGGATTTAAAATATTATTATTCATCAGCAGATATTGTATTTAATGATACTAGAGAAGATATGAGAGAGAATGGTTTTATTAGCAATCGTATATTTGATGTGACAGCGTGTGGTGGGTTTGTTATTTCTGATTATATTAAGGAAGTTGAAGATATTTATGGTGATAGTATTGCGATGTATAAAAATGAAGAAGAGTTTGTTAAATTAGTTGAATACTATTTATCACATCCTGATGAGCGTATGGAAAAAGCTAAAAGAGCGCATGAAATTACTGTAAAAAACTTTAGTGCAGAGGTTGGGATAAAGAATATGTCTGAAATTTTGCGCAAGTATGCTAAAAAATATGAGGATGCAAATGAATAAGATTAAGTTTATAAAGTTATTTGTACTAGTTTTGGTGACCTTTTTAAGCTATGCATTGGGTGATTTTATGGCTATTAAAAATGGGCGAAAAATCGATAATAAAAAGGTGGTGTTTAGGATTGAATATCTACAAGAAGATGTTGATTTTTCACTAAAAGCTATGCTTAAACAATTAAGACGAAAATATGAAAAAGAGGGATATAAAGTTTATTATTCTTATTTTGGTAATTTATATCCTAAGGAGCTTAATAATGCAGGTATAAACTATTTTGTAAGATCGTATTTTGTGTCTTTTGATAAAAGAATATTTGAGAAAGCGCATAATGTTTATTTGGTTCCTTATATTTATAAAATGTATAGAGAAGAGTTTAGAAATTTTGATGAGTATATGTCGCCTCAAAAAAAATTTTCAGATGCAGGTGATGCGTTTGGGATTGATATAACATATCTTGCAAAAGAAGAATTTGATAATAAAAAGCTTGATAGGAAAAATGCAAATGGCGTTGTTTATATATATGAAAAATGGCGAGGTGATATTTTGGATTATATGAAGACAATTAATGGCGCTAAAATTTATTCTTCAGTAGAGTTTGCTAAGTTAAATGATAAAGAGTTAGAAGATGTTTTAACTTGGGCTAAAGTTGTAGTGTTTGATAGTAATAGGGATGTTATTGTTGATGATGACTATGTTCCTTTTGGTGTGTATGATATTTTAGGATATGGACTTGAGGTTATTTTAGATAAAGGAAAAGCTACCCAAAATATTAAAGGACTTAGTTATTTTGAGACAAAAGAAGATTTAATGCATAAACTTCAGATTTTTTAGCGATATTCTATTAAGGCTTTGGCTATTTTGAAAACTTGTGAAGAATAGTGGGCGCCTTTTATGAGTATTATGTCGTTTTCTTCTAGTATATCATTGATTAGGAACTCTGTTAGACCATCAATTGAAGGATAGTAGTATTGTTTGGTGGTTGGAGCTAACATTTTTAGCATTTCTTTTGTTTCTTCGCACACGCCGATTACAACATCTATTTTTTCTTCTTTGAGTAATTGACCTATTTCTTGATGGGCTTTTAGGGTATAATCTCCTAGTTCTGCCATTTTGCCAAGGAGTGCAATTTTTTTGCCTTTAGTTTTAGTTTGTTTTAGTTTTTTTATGGCTAATTTCATTGCATCTGGTTGACCTGAATAACTATCGTCTATTAGGGTTATATTTTTGCCATTTATGTTTAAGTTATGTTTTTTACCTCTGCCTTCTAGTGCGCCAAAAGAGTTAATGGTTGGAATTGCTTTTGTTATATCAAGTTTAAGAGCTTCTAGTACTTTTAAAACACATAGAGCATTACTTTGATTATGAGGTGCATCATCTTCTAGTGATAATAGCGAGAGTGTTTTTATATCGTTTGATGAATAGGTTAGGATATTATCAGTGTATTTTTGGGCAAAAGCATGTAATATTTCTGTGTTTGAAGTTGTTTTATTATATATGGCAATGCCTGATTTGTTTAGACCTTTAAATATTTCAGCTTTGGCTGTGGCAATATTTTCTATTGTTTTTAAGAACTCAATATGCATTGGGTAAACGTTTGTTACAATAGCTATATCTGGGGAGGTTAATTGAGTTAGATATTCTATTTCTTTTAAGCCAGACATACCCATTTCTACTATGGTGTATTTTGAGTCCATGTCTATATCTAAAAGGGTGCGGGGTACGCCAATATGGTTGTTATAATTACCGGTTGTTGCATAAGTTTTATCATAAACTGATAAGGCTGACTTTAAGAGTTCTTTGGTGGTTGTTTTGCCTGAACTTCCGGTTAGGGCGATAACTGTTCCTTTGTAGAGGCTTCTATTATAGGATGCAAGTTTACCAAATGCCTTAAGGCTATCTTTTACAATTATTTGATGTTTTATATCTATATTATCTATTTGACGTTCGGTTATAACGAGTTTTACGCCTTTGTTTTCTATAACATCTTTGATGAAATCATGACCATCAAATTTTTCGCCTTTTAGGGCTATAAAGAGAGTGGAAGGACCTACATTTCGGCTATCTGTTGAAATGTTATCTATTGTTGTTTCATATAATTTTTGATTGATGTTTAAGATGTTTTTTATGGTATTTGTTGTGATAGCTATCATTGGTACTAAATCCCTTTTATTGTTTTAATATATTATTTTATATGATTTTAAAAGTTAATATGGGGTTATTTTTTTAATAAAATTTTGCTTGATTTTTATGATGTTTTTGGTTACATTTGTAGAGTTATATAATGTTTTGGAGTTTGTTAGATGAAATGTCCATTTTGTGGTAAGAGCGATACACAGGTTAAAGATTCGCGTGATACAGTTGATGAGACAGCGATTAGACGCAGACGTGAATGTCCGGATTGCGGTGGGCGTTTTACAACTTATGAAAGGGTGCAACTTCAAGATTTGGTTGTGATTAAGAAAAATGGCGAGAGGGTCCCTTTTGATAGAGAAAAGCTTGCTCGCTCTGTTAGTCTTGCTGTTAGCAAATGTGGTATGACCTCTGACGAAATTGATAAATTAGTTGAAGAAATTAGAAGAGAGTTTGAGAGTGGCGCCGTTAGTGAGATTAGCTCTAATGTGATTGGTGAAAAAGTGATGGATAAGCTTATTACTATGAATAAAGTTGCATATATTCGCTTTGCATCAGTTTATAAAGATTTTAAAGAAATTAAAGATTTTGAAGAATTTGTTTCAAAAATTAAGTCTTAATGTGGTTATAAAAATTTTAGTTATTGAGGTGTTTAGATGGTTAAATTCGTTTCTGAAAAAATTAGAAAAAAATCTGGTGCAAGACTTGCTTGTGTGCAGGCTGTATATATGACTAATTTTTCAGGTCTTTCAGTTGATGAGGTTATTGAAGACTTCTTAAAGAGCGATATTGCTAGATATGCTATTGAAGAAGATTTTATTAAAGGTGAAGAGTTGGTTGAACTTTCTGAAATGGATAAGCCTTATTTTGAAAAATTGGTTAGAGGAATTTTTCTTAAAAAAGAAGATTTGGAACAATCTTTGAGAGTATATCTTAAAGATGGTGGCGCATATGATTATATGAATGCAACTATGCAGGCTCTTTTGTTGTCTGCTGTTTATGAGCTTTCTTATAGTGTTGATGTTGATGTTAAAGTGATTATTCAAGAATATGTTGATTTGGCTTATGCATTCTTTACTAAAAATGAACCAAAAATGATTAATGCGCTATTAGACCAGATTGCAAAAAGCGTTAGAGTATAAATAAAAGGTATTGAAAATGGCAATTTTAGAGCTTTATACATTTCCAAACAAGGTGCTTAGCCAAAAATGTGAAGACGTTGAAGTGGTTGATGATAAAGTGCGCAAACTTTTAGATGATATGTTAGAGACTATGTATCATAATAAAGGGGTGGGGCTTGCTTGTCCTCAGGTTGGCATACTTAAAAGTATTATTGTTATTGATGATAAAGTGACTGAAGATGGGGTACCTGGGGAACACCCTATGTATATGGTAAACCCTAAAATTGTAGAAAAATCTGAAGAAATGGTTGTTTCTAATGAGGGGTGTTTATCGGTTCCGGGGCAATGTGCTGAGGTTGAAAGACATGAAAGTGTGACAGTTGAATATCTTGACTATCATGGTAAACCTCAAAGGCTTAAGGCGGAAGGATTTTTGGCAATTATTATTCAACATGAAACAGACCATTTAAGTGGTACGCTTTATATCGATAAAATTAGTAGATTAAAGCGTAATATGATTATTAAGCGCTTAGAAAAATTAAAAGCATAAGAAAATTAATAAATTAAAGTTTTTTGTATTGCAGATATTTGTGATTTGTGATATGTTTTTTGTATCTGGAGTTATGATGAAGAAAGTACCAAGTTTTAGCGAGCAATTGTTTGAGGCCGTAAAAAACAAACAACTAGAAAAGGTTCGGTTTTTAGTTGCGCTTGGTGCTGATGTTAAATATCATGATAATCAATTTCGTACTTGTTTGATGTTTTGTGATGATGTTAGAATTGCTGATTTTTTAATTTCGCAAGGGGCGGATGTTAATGCAGTTGGTAATGGTGGGTATACCCCTTTGTTTTATGCTAAAGATAAAAAAGTTGCTAAGTTTTTAATTGAACATGGCGCAAATATGGAGGCGCATGATTGTTTTAATATAAATATCTTAATGTATGCATTAAGATCTAAAAATGTTGATAAAGCGCTTGTTTTGATTGATAGTGGGGCAAATATTAAAGCTATAGATGATAATGGATATAGCGTTTTAGGGTATGCGGTTAAAGCTGATTTGGTTGATGTGGCAGAAATAATTATTGATAAAGGCGGGGAGGTTAATGATCGTGGGGCGAAGCTTAGGAGAAGTTTATGGTGGAATGTTAAAAGTGCTGATATGGCAAAACTTTTATTAAAGAATAAAATTTCAATTAATGGACGAGATGATCTTGGCAATTCTGATTTGGTGGCATCTGTGTATCAAGGTGATTGTGGTGTTGTAAGAGAGTTATTAAATGCTGGTATTGATGTTAATGAACAGAATAATGATGGCGATACGGCATTGATGATTTTTCTTTCTAAAGATAAATTCGATACTGAAAAATGTTGGTATAATGATGAGGCGAGAGAGGCAAATAAAAAAATTGTTAGGATGCTACTTAAATCTGGAGCTAATGTTTTAATTAAAAATAATAAAGGTCAGTCTGCTCTTAGGCTTGCAAGCAGTGATATGCGTAAATTTATTATAGATGAGATTAAGAGGGGAAAGAGGGAGCCCTTGTTGTTTCAATATATGAGGTAGTGAAGAAGAGTTAAGTACTATAATATTAGGGGATGCTTTTTTGTGTATGTATTTTACTGGATTGCTACAGAGCTAACACTCCTCGCAATGACGATAGAAAAGTGGGGCGCAATGATGAGGGGAAAAGATGTAATGATGTTGACTAAAAGTGAAAAAGTTAGGAAGGCAATTATCGAGGCAGTTAAGGAAGAGAAAGAAAATGATAGGGCAAATGTTCCTTTTATTAACGATGGACATGATTTGATATATAAAATTTATTAAAATAAAGCAAAAAAAAACAACCTTACAAATCTGTAAGGTTGTTTTTTTATTTTAATGGTTTGTATGATTAGAATGCGTATCTGATACCAACTGTGAATTCATCTAATGCATCTAAGTGTGAGCCATTAATCCATGCATGGTGATACATAGCACGTACAGATGTGTTTTCTGAAACGAGATATTCTAATCCAGCACCTAAACGATAAGCTAAGCCATGGTCACTGTAGTTTTCGCCATTTACACCGTGAGCTTTGATTTTGTAGTCAGCAAGACCGGCAGAACCAACTAATTCCCAACGACCAGAACAACCTAAGTCTTGATATACAAGTGCATCTACACCTGTGCCAGAAATACGAGTTGCGTTACCACCTTTATGAGCTCTTAAACCACCTTGGTAGAATAATTCTAAACCAAAACGATCTGTTCTTGCGCCTAATACGCCAGATAAAGACCAAGAAGAGTCATCTAAAGCACCAGCTTTTGATAATTCTGTATCAGCATCTGTCATAGCGTAGTTTAAGTCTAAACCAACATATGGAGTAGCATCAATAGCTTCTGCATTGGCAGCTAACATACCGGCAACACCGGCTAATAATAAAGTCTTTTTCATTGTATACAATCCCTCTTAAAATTTAAGAACTTATCGTTTTTAGTATTAAACGATGTATAAACTTTAGTTTAGTTCTATTTTTTTTGCAAGTAGTTTTTTTTAGTTTATTTGTATTGTGGGGCTTTACTTTTAGAAATTTTAGATTATTTTTAATTATTATAATTGTTTAGGAGGAAAAAATGAAAGATATTGTGCTTAATAATGAAGTTAAAATGCCAATTATGGGGCTTGGTACTTGGAAAAGCAGACCAAATGAAGTGTATAGCGCTGTAAGGTGGGCTTTAAAATTGGGTGTTACACATTTTGATTGCGCCTTTATTTATGGTAATGAAGAAGAAATTGGGCAGGCTCTTTTTGATGCAAGAGTTGAAGATAATATTAAAAGAGAAGATTTGTTTATTGTATCTAAACTTTGGAACAATATGCATCTTTTTGAAGATGTTGAAAAGGCTATTGATGAGAGTTTGAAAAAACTGAAATTAGATTATGTTGATTTGTATTTAATGCATTGGCCTGTGGCTCAGAAAAAAGAATCGATGATGCCAGGGGAGAAAAGTGATATGTTATCACTTGAGGAGGCGCCACTTTCTGAGACGTGGAGAGGGCTTGAGAATGTGTATAGAAAATCAAAGGCTAGAGCGATTGGTGTTTCTAATTTTGGGGTAAATAAATTAAAAAAATTAATTGATAAGGCTGAAATTAATCCGATGGTTAATCAGGTGGAATGTCATCCTTATTTGAAGCAAAACGAACTTTTGGAATTTTTAAGGCATAATAATATTGCTATGACGGCTTATTCTCCTATTGGTGGAGGAAAAGGCGAATTGTTAAGTGATGATGTAATTAATGAAATTGCAAGAAAAAATAATGCAACACCAAGTGAGGTGTGCTTGGCATGGAATATGAAGCGAGGAGTTGTTGTTATTCCAAAGTCGGTTAATGAAGTACACATTAGAGAAAATGTAAGAGCACTTAATTTGGATCTTGATGATGATGATATGAAAAAAATTGATGAAATTAGCATAAATAAAAGGTTTTTGAAGGCCGATGCTTTTAAGGTTGGTCCTTATGAAAATGATGATATTTTTGACTAAATGATAAATTAAGTGCAAAAAGTAGCTGTTTAATCTTGCATAAAAGAATAAAAGTTCCTAAATAAGAGATTAAAGTTATTTGTTTAATCTAATATGGAATTTTTGTAAAAGATGAGTACGAGTGCAGACTACTATGAATTAATTGGTGTTGAGAAAAATGCATCAGCTGATGAAATAAAAAAAGCATATAGAAAAAAAGCGATGCAATATCACCCAGATAGAAACCCTGGAGATAAAGAAGCTGAGGCTAAGTTTAAAGAAATAAACGAGGCTTATGAAGTATTAAAAGACGATCAAAAAAGAGCAGCTTATGATAGATATGGTCATCAGGCGTTTACTGGTGGTATGGGGGGTGCTGGTGCTCAGGGTAATCCATTTAATGGGTTTGATTTTACTGGTGCAGGGTTTGCTGATGTGTTTTCAGATATATTTAGCGAATTTACGGGACAAGGTAGAGCTCGTCAACGCTCCTATGCAACAAGAGGCGAAGATATTCACTATAAAGTTGAAATGTCTTTAGAAGATGCTTTTGTGGGTGTTGAAAAAGAAATAAATGTTAATACATCTAAGAAATGTGATACATGCAATGGGTATGGTACTGCAGATGGTAAAGAGCCTTCTTTGTGTCCAACTTGCGGTGGTAGTGGTAAGGTTAGAACTCAACAAGGTGGCTTCTTTGTATTTGAGAGTGTTTGCCCTCAATGTAAAGGTGCGGGTCGAGTTGTTGTTGAGAAATGTAAAAAATGTAGAGGTACTGGTAAGGAGCGCGTAGAGAAATCATTAAAAATTAAAATTCCTGCTGGTGTTGAAAATGGCACGAGAATGCGTGTTAGTGGCGAGGGGGAAGTTGGTAAAAATGGTGGTCCTAAAGGTGATTTATATGTTTTTGTAGAGGTTAAAGAACATAAAGTTTATGAACGTGATGGGGCTGATTTGTATTGCGAAGTGCCTATATCTATGGTTGATGCAACTTTGGGTGGTGAAATTATGCTCAAAGGTATTGATGGTGAAGAGATTAAAGTTGAGATAAAAGCTGGTACTCAGCCAAATGATAAATTGAGACTTAAAAATAAAGGTATGAGATATATGAACTTCGATAGGCGAGGGGATTTGTTTGTGATATTTAGGGTTGTTATACCAACTAAACTTAATGCAGAACAAAAAGCTTGTTTGTTAAAATTTAGGGAAAAAAGCCCTGATGAAGAAAAAAGTTTTTGGTCGAGACTGTTTGATTAATATTTTTAGTTTTTTGCTTTTTTTTAAACCATTTTTTAATAATACATAGTTGATTATATAGCATATGTATGTGTTAGCTATGAGGTTGATATGAGCGATATTTATAACCGTCCTCTAATTTTGAGAAAAAATAGTAAATCTAGTCGATTTATGAAATTAAGTGGGGATGGAAATTATTTTTTAGATAAAGTGTTTAGAGCTTTATATATATCGCTATTGTTTATATTTAACTTTGTTATGTTTATCTATTCAATTAATGCAAAATTGATTGAAGATGGAAAATGTAATGAAGCGGTGTTATGCATTATTGGTGGTTTTTCTGTTTTTGTTTTAGCGCTGATATTGTTGTTATCTTTTTCAAAAAGATTACAGAATTTGGTGTGCGCTATTTTTACAGTAATATTTGTTGTTATGTTTTATTATCAGTTTGCTCTTTTTGATGTTGATGAAATAGTGAAGGTGTGGATTGAGGAAAAAGCGAAATGGCTTTCGTTTATTTGTAAATTTTCGATGATTTGGGTTTTAAGCGCATGTATAGGTTATGCTGTATATCGTTTATTTAAATATAGATTTTATATTGTATTTGTTACACTTGTTTTGTTTATTGCATCAATTTTGGGTGTGGTTAAAAATGAGATGGTAAGAGTTGATGATAAAGATTATGTTGTTGTGAAAGATTTGAGGAAAAATATTAATTTTTCAAGAGACACTAATATTGTTTATTTTATGCTTCCTAAGTTTCCTTCATATCAATATTTTAACAGTATTAAAGATAGAAATTTTAGAGAGTTGAAGAATTTAATTATTGGATTTTTTGCCGTAAATGATTTTGAAATTTATTCAAATGCATTTGTTGAGCATAAAAGCTCTATGGATAATATTATTGATATATTTAATCATGTAGATTATACCTCATCTAGCAGTATGTATAGGGGGTATATGGAATATGTTAATAATTGGGATTTTGTTCATAATAGTTTTGATATTTATAGTTTAGAAGAAAATGAACTTTATTATACTCTAGAGCAAAGTGGATATGGTATGAGTGTTTACGCTATGCCTGAATTTAATATGTGTTTAACAAGTGGTTCAATCAATACAGATAGATGTGTTGTTAGGGGATATAGGACTGTTAATCTATATAATAAATATGAAAGTTTAGAAGAGAATATTTATACACTTTTATCTGAGTGGTTATTAAATATGAAAGATAATAATCTTAAAATTTTTGCAAGAATGTTTTATAGAAATTCTTCTATTTCAAAATATAGAGTAACAGCTGAAAATAGACGGGTGTCTATAGAGGGGAGTACGGGAATTTTTAATGTTTTAACTAAACATTTTATGAAAGATACTGATGGGCAAGTTTATATGGTTTATGTTGATTTGCCAAATGATATGTATATTTATGATGAATATTGTAATGTAAAACCTCGTGAAAAATGGATTTCTCTTAAAGATAATAGCTTAAATTATGTTGGTATTGATGAAAAAAGAAAAGCATATTCAGATCAGACAAAATGTCTTTTAGGTAAGTTGCAAGAGTTTATTGATGATGTAGAATTAGCAGGGAAAGCTGATAAAACTGATATTTATATTCAAGGTGTTAGCGGACTTAAAGAGTTAAGCGCGATGGGAGTTGGCGATTATGCTAACTTTGTTAATGATAAGCTTGTAAGTCTTGGTATTCGTAAACATAAAAATCCAAAGTTTTTGATTAATGCAAATGTTTGTTTGGCTAGTGATTTTACGAAATCTCTTATTAAAAATGAGGATTTTTGCTATACGGTTGGAAATATGAGTTATGGAGATATCAGAGCTAAGGATTTGAAACAAAATCTGTTAAATAATGCTGTATTGAGAGGTGGAAAAATTTCTAGTATTGCAATTAATTATCATGATTGGTATGAAAAATATAAAACTAATAGCTTTAGATATATTGAAAAGATGAAAAAAAGACAGGCTAAAACCGATAAAAAAATAAATGATAAAATTAAGCAACTTAAATTTGAGCAAGAACAGTCTGATAAAAATAGTGAAGATGTTGAAGATGATGTTTTTGATGATATGTTAGAGAATAAACAAGTAAATACTCAAATATATCTTCCTGATGATAAATTAGTTTTTGATATTGAGGTTGAAGATATGCCTTTTAGTGCTGGAAGTAATGAATATCAGTTGCTTGATGATGCAAAAGTTAATGATGAGGATATAGAACAAGTAAAAGAGCTTGAAGGAATGGTTAGCAAAGATGATGTTGTAGATGTGATGAATGCTCTTGAAGATCTTGCTCCTGAAGAGTTAGAAGAAGCTAAAAAGATTATCGAAAATATTGGTGATGATAATGTTGGTGGCATTGTTGATTTATTGCCTAAAGAATAGTAATGTTTGAGTTAAGGCTGTTGAATTGCTTTAATAAAAACTTGCGCTTGTTTTTTTAGTGTGATAAAAGTGGTCTAAATGATGTAATTTAATAGGCCATATTTATGAAAATAGGTAAATATATAAAAAATAAGCGCTCTAAAGTTTCTTTTGTGATATTGATGTTGTTGCTGTTGGTGTCAATGTTTGCAGAACTTATTGCTAATGATAAGCCAATTATGGTTAAATATGATGGGCAATATATGTTTCCTATTATAAAAGTTTATACTGATGCGAGATTTGGGGGAGATTTTCCAACGGAGGCAAATTATAAAGATGAGCTTGTTAAAACAAATATAAATGATGATGGCTATATGATTATGCCTTTAATTGAGTTTTCTTATAATACGGTTGATTATGAATTAAATGAGCCATTTCCGGCGCGACCATCTTCTAGGCATCCTCTTGGTACTGATGAAGAAGGGCGTGATATTTTAGCTAGGCTTTTGTATGGTATTAGGTTGTCTTTAGTGTTTAGCTTTTTGCTTACATTTATTTCTTCTATAATTGGTATTAGTGTTGGGGCTGTGCAAGGATATTATGGGGGTAAGGTTGATATTTTTCTCCAAAGGTTTATTGAGATTTGGGATGCTATGCCTCAGATGTTTGTTTTGATTATTGTGGCAAGTGTTTTTGTGCCTAGCTTTTTTACGTTGTTGTTGATTTTGATGTTGTTTTCGTGGAGTGAATTAACAGGGCTTGTTAGGGCAGAATTTTTAAGGGCTAGAAATTTTGAATATGTGAAGGCGGCAAAGGCGCTTGGTGTTTCTAATTTTAGGATTATATGGAGGCATATTTTACCAAATGCTCTTGTTACAACGATTACGTTTGTGCCATTTATTTTGGCAGGTGGAATTGTGGCTTTAACTGCGCTTGATTTTTTGGGTTTTGGCCTTGGTCATGAAAGTCCCTTACTTGGTGATTTGGTTAGACAAGGTAAAGATAATTTGCAGGCGCCTTGGATTGGGCTAAGTGTGTTTTTTGTGTTGTCAATATTGCTTAGTTCTCTTATTTTTATAGGAGAAGGTGTGCGTGATGCTTGGGATAAAAGAAAATGATGGAAGTTCAGCCTATTTTAGATGTAAAAAGCCTAAATGTACGCTTTGTTGACGATGATGGTAATTTGTTTTCGGCTGTTTATAATAGCTCTTTTGAAGTTTATCAAGGAGAGGTGCTTGCGATTGTGGGCGAGAGTGGTAGTGGTAAGTCTGTTACGGCACTTTCGATTATGGGACTTTTGAATGAAAAGAAGGTTCTATATAAAAGTACTAACTCTATTTTGTTTAATGGTGCTGAGCTAACTGCTAAAAGCCTTGATGAATGGCAAAAAATTAGAGGTAATGAAATTTCGATGATTTTTCAGGAGCCAATGAGCTCGCTTAATCCTTTAATGAAAATAGGTGACCAAATTGCAGAGGTTATTTTAGAGCATAAAAAAATTTCTTATAAAACAGCTAAAGCTAGAGCTAGATATTTGTTAAAACTGGTTGGGATTGATAATTATAAAGAGCGTATGAATGCTTATCCATTTGAGCTTTCAGGAGGGCAAAGGCAACGTGTTATGATTGCGATGGCAGTTGCTAATAATCCTAAAGTTTTGATTGCAGATGAGCCAACAACAGCGCTTGATAGTGGTGTTTCTAAGCAGATTATTGAGCTTATTATTAAGTTGAAAGATAAGCTTAATATGGCGGTGATTTTTATTTCTCATGATTTAAGTTTGGTTAGAAGTATTGCCAACAGAGTGATTGTGATGAAAGATGGCGTGATTGTTGAAAAAGGGAGTGTGGGTAATATCTTTAATGCGCCTAATCATCAATATACAAAAGAATTATTAAATGCATTTATGCAAAACTCTAAACGAGCAAATTTTGAAGCTAAGAAAATTATGGAAGCAAGGAGGATTAGTGTTAGTTATCCGTTAAAGAAAAATATTTTTGGTAAAGTTATTGATGAAATTAAAGCTGTTGATGATGTTTCTTTAGTATTGTATGAAGGTAAAACATTAGGGGTAATTGGTGAGTCTGGATCTGGTAAATCTACACTAGGTATGTGTTTGGCACGTCTTATTAAGCATAAAGGCGAAATTTTATTTGCGCGCTCTGTTGGTATTAATAATGAGAAAGATTTTAGAAAAAAAGTTCAGATTGTTTTTCAGGATCCATATAATTCTCTTAACCCTAGGATGAATATTTTAGAGATTGTAGGTGAGGGGGTTAAGGTTCATTTTCCGAAGCTTAGTAAAGATGAAATAAAAGAAAAAGTTTTGAAAGTTTTGGCAGATGTTGGGCTTAATGATGAAGATATTTTAGAGAAATATCCGCATGAGTTTTCTGGTGGGCAAAGGCAACGTATTGCTATTGCTAGGGCGCTTATTGTTGAGCCTAAGATTTTGATTTTAGATGAGCCAACATCGGCGCTTGATGTGACGGTGCAGGCTGAGATTATTCGCTTATTAAAGCGCATTCAAGATGAAAAGAAGATTACTTATTTATTTATTTCTCACGATATGAGGGCTATTAGAGCGATAGCGCATGAGGTGGTGGTTATAGAGAGGGGCGTTATTCAAAAAGCATAGGGGATGAGCTTAAGCACTGTCAAATCGCTAAATGGAAGCCTGTCATAAAATGCTCACGTACGCTTAAAAGATTTTGTTTGACTTTTTTGGGGAAGCTGATACAATTCAGCTGTTTAAATAATAATTATGTAAAAAAATATAATTTATGAAAAGAGTTTTATTATTATTGTTTGTGATGATAAGTCTAGGACTTTCGTCATGTAGAAGAATTGTAACTAGCAATTCAGAACTAATTGACAAAGGCGAGATTGTACAAATTGACAGGAGCGATTGTTGCGGTTCATATAAGCGTGATAGCAGAGTTATGATTTCTAGTGAGTTTTATAATGATGTTATGACGCATACTGTTGGTGATGTTGATTGCTTTTGGGATGGCAGAACACTAAATGAAGGGGATTTCATTTATGTATATTCTGATACTGATGGGATTGTGGCTTCTACGCTGTCTGTTAAAGATGCTAAAGCTATAAATTCGTTTTTGACGGATAGATGGTATGATGACATTTTTAGTATGAAGGGTGTTTGGGTGTTTATTTTGATACCTATAATCTTGACTATTTTGGTATTTGTCGTTGTATATGGAAGTGCCTCTGAGGTTACAGTATTTTTTTCTGTTATGATGATGCTTACTTATATTGCCTGCTCTTCTTGTGGTTTTAATGCTGGTGCTAAATTACAATTTGTTGATGAAGGATATGTAACTTCTATGGTAGATAATAAAGTGCTTCTTGATTATGATACAGTTTTTTATCTTGATTGTACCAAAGATATTTATGATAAGGCTGAAGTAACAGAGAATAGCTATGTCTATATTTATAAATATGGCGGAGGAAGTGCTGATCCATCTTCAATATTTTATGCTTCTTTAGATAAGCTTGATAGCAATACTTATGATATGAATCAAGTTTATCCAGAAAAACAATGGTTGACAATGTTGTTTTCTTTCTTAAGCTTAGTTTTTTGGGCGACGCTAGGATTTTTGTTAATACGTTGCTACGAAAAAAATACAGTAAAGTGTAAGAAGAAAAATTAAGTATTAAAAAGAGAGGTTAAACCTCTCTTTTTTTTATAAAGATAAAACCTTGTAGTGATGTATGTTTTCATTATTTGATGGGATTTTTTCTAAATATGGAGGAAGGCGCTCATCTTTTAATATTCTATAATAAAGCTTATGTTTGTTTTGTTCATTCATGTTATAATATGATTTATCATAGTTTTCAAATAAGACTATTTGTGTTATTTGGTGTTTGAGCAATAGTGATATTATATCAAAATCGTTTGTGGAATATAAAATTTTGTGTCCGTCTATTATGCCTTCGGTGTTGCTGTGGTATGGTGTTGAAACAGTATTTACATCGCATTTATATACATATATTGGAGATAGGAATATATCTGTTAAGATGGTACCTTTGGTTTTTTCTATATTTTTTAGCAAATTTTCATTTAAGTAGTCTGTTTTTGGGGGCATTTCTTGTAACAATAATGGGAATGAGCTTGTTATTTGTAGGATAAGGTAGCCCAAAATTAAAATATAAATAGATAATGGGAAATACCCTTTATTTTGACGATGAAAGTTTGATTTTTTATATATATCATCTATTAGGCATAAAAATGGGATGATTGTGTATAGTAAATTAAAATATTCAAACCTTATTGCATAGAAGTTTAATAAAAATAAAGGTAAGCCAATAAATAAGTTTAAGATTAGTAGGCGATTGTGTTGGCTCTGTTTTCTTATTAACATAAAGATGTTTAACAATATTGATGTAAAAGGTATGAGTGCTGAAATAAATATGTGGTGTAGTTGTGTTTTAGTAATTGAATAATTTTGGAATATGCGATTTATAAAGATTGCTTTTAGCTCATCGTTTATTGGTGATATTAGTGCCTGCTTACCAAAAATTAAAATTATTATTAAACAGATGCTTGAAAAGGCTAAAAATAATGAGGTTATTTTTAAGCGTTTAGTGTGAATGTGGTAATGCTCTATTATATATAAGGCGATACTTGAGAGGATAAAGGTTGTTATATGTAAAATTGATAGTCTTCCTGTATCTACATGAAAATAGCCATGGTATGGTGGATTTAAGAGCAATAATATTATGGAAAAAATGGTGTAATATTTAATAATTTTGTATGCATATGTGATTGAAACATTTTTAAATACATAAAGATAGATAAAAAAAAGTATGATTAAGAAAGAAAATAATATTCCATCAACAACGCATAAGCTCATAATGCTAAGTACTAGAGATAGGCGTATAAGGTAATAATTTTGACGCTTTTTGAACCAGCACATAATGATTGATATTGAAAGTACACCTAGTGTTGTTATTAGGGGATGATGATCTGCTATTATGAAATTATATATTGTTTGTGCATGAGGATTGTTTAGGAATAAGAATATTCCAAGGAGAGATATAAATATGTTGAAGTTACGTTTTAGTCCATATCCTAATGCTAGGGCGGTAAATATTCCAAGTATGGGGGCTGTTATTCCGCCACCAATAAAAATTGCCTCTTTTAGGCTTAAGATATTAATAAATGGAAGAGTACATAGTATCCAGATAATATCAAATGGGCGGGTTATGTGTAATATTTCGCCAAATGGATAATTGCTCTCTAAGATTGGTTGTTCAAAAAAACTAGGGTTTATAAGCCAGTTTTTGATACGGATTGCATGCATATAGCCATCTGCATCGATATAATCAAAACCCCATGATTTGAATGGATCAATAACAAATGTTATTAGTGCGAGTAGTGTTGTAATTGAGAAAAAGTTATTTTTTAAAAATTTAGTTATTTTTTTGAGACTTTTTTTATATTGTATATCTTTTTCGTTAAGATTTTTAGTGGCCTTATGCATTGTATTCTCCTTTATTATAAGTTAGAGGAGAATACTTAAAAATCATTTAATTTGATTTTAAAAATAAAAATCCCCTTATACATTAAGTTATAAGGGGAGTATAGTTTTTTAAGTTATTGATTAGAATGGAATATCGTCATCAGCAATGTTTGATGATGAGCCTGCGTCAATATCCCAACCAGAAGCAGCAGAAGAAGAGTCATAAATGTCGCCACTACCTTGTGGAGCACCGTCAGATCTTCCGTCAAGCATAATAAGTGAACTGTTATAGTTTTGCAATACCACTTCTGTTGTGTAGCGTTTTTGACCGTTTTGGTCTTCCCACTCACGAGTTTGCAAAGCGCCTTCAAGATATACTTTTGAACCTTTGCGTAAAAATCTTTCAGCTGTATCTGCAAGACCAGGGTTGAAAATAACAACTCTATGCCATTCTGTGCGGTCTTTTCTTTCGCCTGTTGATTTATCTTTCCAAGAGTCTGAAGTTGCGAGGTTGAAGTTAACAACTTTTGTTCCACTTTGTGTGTTGCTAACACGTGGGTCTTGTCCTAAATTGCCAACTAAGATTACTTTATTTATGCTTCCTGCCATTTTTTTACCTTTGCTAAAATAAATTGTTTTCTAAAATATATATGAGAAAAAAATTTTAGCAAGTTTTTTTTTCGTCAACGATATGTTTTTGTATATAGTTCTATGAATTGTGATTTAAATATAAAAAAAGCGAGGAAATCCTCGCTTTTGTTTTATAACAGATAATTTATAAATCATGAGTTTGTGATTGTTTTAATGCCTCTTTTGCGAGGGCGCGTTTTTGGTATCTTTCTTTTAATGCGTTAAAAATAACCCCCATAGCTGGCCCTGTTTTAGCTAAATAAATAGCTTTTTCGCCATTATTACCCCTAATTTCTGTATCTGCTCCGTAATCCATAATGAGTTGAGTTAGTTTGACATTTTGTTTTTGGGCAGCATGCATTAGAGGTGTCCAACCTTGTTCATCTTGAGTGTTAACAAATGCACCACCTGAGAGTAGTTCTTCTACTTCTTCAAGATGTCCATCTTTGGTGGCTTCTAATAAAGCTTTATCAACGGCTTCCCAACCTGATACTTCTTTATTATCTTCTATGTTATTTGTCATTTTTAAACTCCTAGTTTTTTCGTGTATATTTAATAATATATCACATTTTTGATATGAGGTCAATCAATTTTTTTTAGAAAATTTGAGGGGAATTATTAAATTTGCATATTTTTTTGAAGTATGTTTTCTAATTGATTAGGAGCAACTCTTGATTTTGGGGTTAATGATGATGATTTAGATTGCTTTTCTGCTATAGCCTTTGCTGTTTTTAGAAGGGCGCTTCTTAAAGGTTCTGGCTGAGAATTTGCAAATTCATTATATTGTTCTAAATAGTTTGGGGTAGATGATTCTTGCTCTTTAGATTCAGATTTTGTTGTAATAGTTCTACTTTCTCTTAACTGTTGGCGGAAATGTTCTTTTAATAAGTGGAGAGCATATTTTTGAGGTTGCATAGTTTTCCAGTTATAAGTTATAGTTGCTATGTCTTGTTTTCTTGTTTTTAACCATTCATCTTTTGCTGTTATAATAGGTCTTATGCTTTCTTCTCTAATTTTACGTCTTCTATCAATAAGTGTTTCGTGGTTCTTATTGTCTTTTGATAAGAATTGTGCTCGTTGTTCTATTCTATCAACAGTTATTGGTTGTTCTTTTGTTTCTTGTATTTGTGAGAGTTGAGGTGTTGTTGATGTTAAACATATTGGATGTAAACGCATTCTTTTGAATTTACTTACAAGCATCGCTTTTGCTTGTGTACAGGTATATCCTTTATTTTGCAGACGTTCGATATCGTTTATTATTTTTGCGACAATTTCAGGGTGCTCTTCTTTCCATTTTTTATTTTTTTCTTCTTCTTCTTGATGTGTTTTTTTTGTTTTTTCAAGTTTAGCTGCTGTTGTAGTTATTTCTTTTTCAAGTTTAGCTCTTTTTTCTTCATTATCTTCTTTGGCTAATTTTGCTTTAAGTTCTTTTATTGCATCATCATATTCTTTGATAACTTCAGCTCGCATAATCTCTTTTGCGATGATGCTTAATGCCTTTTCTTCTGGATTATTTACTTCTCTTTCATTATTAATTGCATCTGCATCATTTTGGCGGGATTTTCTCCATAATTCTTTACCTTCAGGTGTGTCGCTTAGGCCTTTTTCTATTAATTCTTTACGTATGTTATAGTTATAGGTTATTACTATTGCGTTTTCGGTTGAATATCCGTTATTTAAAATATTGAGGCAATGAGCGGTATTATCAGGATTTTCTATGATGGTTTTAAATATTTCAGCATCAATTTTGGGAAGGGTAATTGCATCTGATTTGCTATCTTGATTTTCATTTGATGTTGTAAATACTGGGGCATATATTTTATTGTAATCATTATAGTTTTCTTGTAAATAAGTTATGAAGTTTGTATATGGTTCATGCCCTGTATAAAGCTCTTTAGGTAGTTCATCGTGATATAAGGCTTTTATCCAATCTGGAATTTTTTTCCAGATGTAATATTTTTGCTCATAGCGTGAGAGAATAGTTGTAATTAAACTGTCATCAACTTTTTCACCGATTACTTTACGATAGTCATCGGGGTAGTTGGCGCTTAAAAATCTTTCAAAATCACTTGTTAATTGCACCATGTTACAATTTCCTCCATTTCTTTAATTTTATCATAAAAAAATATGTGTGTCAAATAATAAAAAAAGGCAGTCTTTCAAGTCTGCCTTTTTTGTTTGATTAGTGAAACTATTAAGCGTTTCTAAGTTTTTTTATTTTCTTAATTAGATTTGAAGTTGAGCTATCATGTGTATTTGATGCATCTGTTTCAAGCTCTGGCAAGATTTTTAATGCCAACTCTTTACCTAACTCAACACCCCATTGGTCAAATGAGTCAATCTCCCAGATTACACCTTGTGTATATACTTTGTGCTCGTATAATGCAACAAGTTCACCAAGTGCAAATGGAGTAATTTTTTCAAAAATAAACATATTTGATGGGCGATTACCATCAAAGCTTTTGTTTAGTTTTAATTTTTCAATTGTTTCTTCATCTTTGCCTTTAGCGCGCAATTCTTCAGCTGCTTGTTCTGTTGTTTTGCCTTTCATCAAAGCTTCTGCTTGTGCGAGAATGTTTGCGAGCAAGATTAAATGGTGCTTGCCGTTCTCGTTATGTGAAATAGCAGGAATGATGAAATCTACTGGAACTGGCTCTGTTCCCTGGTGTAATAATTGGAAGAATGAGTGTTGAACGTCTGTTCCAGCACCACCAATGAGAGCAGGACCTGTGGCATAATCTGTGATTTTTTTGTTATCTAGGCGAACAGATTTACCATTACTTTCCATATCTAATTGTTGAAGATATGATGGAAGGTGTTTTAAGTATTGGTCATAAGGGATAACGCCATAACGATGTATGTTGTAGTAGTCATTATACCAAATACCAATTAAAGCCATGATTACTGGAATGTTGTTTTCAAGCTCAGTGTATCTGAAGTGATTGTCAATAGCTTCTGCACCTTTTAGGAGCTCTATAAAGTTTTCATATCCAATAGTTAGGCATACTGATAAACCAATTGCTGACCATAGTGAATAACGGCCACCAACGAAATCCCAAAATTCAAACATATTATTGGTATCAATACCAAATTCGCTAACAGCTTTTGCATTAGTTGATAATGCTACGAAGTGATTTTTTACTGCATCATCGCCAAGTGCATTTACAAGCCATTGTCTGCAAGTTCTAGCATTTGTTAATGTTTCTATTGTTGTAAATGTTTTTGATGCTACGATAAATAATGTTTCTTCAGGATTGATTTTTGCTAATACTTCTGCGCAGGCTGTGCCATCAATGTTTGAAATGAAATAGCTTTCAATTCCATCTATCCAGTATTTTTTTAAGGCTTGTGTTACCATATAAGGCCCTAAGTCTGAGCCACCAATACCGATGTTTACGATATTTTTTAAGCGTTTGCCTGTTGCTCCTTTGAATGTGCCGTCGTGTACGCTCTTTGTGAACTCTTTCATTTTATCTAAAACGTTTAAAATTTCGGGCATTACATCTTTGCCATCAAGATATACTGGTTTTCCACTAAAGTTGCGAAGAGCAGTGTGAAGAACAGCTCTGTTTTCTGTTATATTGATTTTTTTGCCAACAAACATATCTTCAATACGTTCTTTAAGATTGTGTTCTCTTGCTAAATCAAATAATGCTTTTAATACTCTTTCATCAAAGCGATTTTTGGAGTAGTCAAATATCATGTCGTTTAGTTCGATTGTATATTTTTCTGCTCTTGATAAGTCTTTTTGAAAAAGTTCGTTCATTGTTATTGAAGAAAAACGTTTGTATTCTTCCATTAAATTTGCAACAGCATTTGAAACTGGCATTTTAGTCTCCTAAAAGTTTGTTAAACCAAATAATGATGTTTCTTTAGCTTATTTTGATAGAGGTTGTCAACAATTTAGCCTTAATATCCCCCTTTATTTTGGTCTTGACAATAGGGCTTATATCTTTTAATATTCCTTGGAATTTTAAATAGTTTTTGGAGAATAAAATGTTATCTGTGATAGAAACCTTAAATGAAATATTTATGCAATCATTCGAAAATGCTGGATATGATAGAGAGCTTGGTCGTGTTGTGGTTTCTAATAGGCCGGATTTGTGTCAGTTTCAGGTAAATGGCGCGATGGGTGGAGCAAAGGTTTATCATAAAGCTCCGTTGATGATTGCAAATGATGTTATTTCTAATTTGGTTTCTAATGATGTTATTGAGAGCGTTAATGTGGTGGCGCCTGGTTTTATTAACATCAATGTTAAAGATAGTTTTTTAAATGAATACCTTAATGGCATGTTAAAGTCAGAAAATGTTGGGTTTGAAAAAACTAAAGATGCAAAAACTGTTGTGATTGACTATGGTGGTCCTAATGTTGCTAAGGCTTTGCATGTTGGACACCTTCGTTCTGCTGTTATTGGTGAAGCATTAAAGAGATTAAATCGTTTTTATGGTAATAAAGTTATTGGTGATGCTCATTTGGGGGACTGGGGTTTACAAATGGGGCTTATTATTCATGAATTAAAACAAAGAAAGCCTGAACTTTGTTATTTTGATGAAAATTATGAAGGTGAATATCCAACAGAGGCTCCTTTGAACTTAAAGGAATTAGAAGAAATTTATCCTTTTGCATCTGGAAAATCGAAGGAAGATGAAGAATATTTAGCTAAAGCTCGTATTGCTACTAAAGAATACCAAGAAGGAAGAAGAGGGTATAGAGCTTTGTGTAAGCAAATAATTGCTGTTTCTATGCAAGACTTAAAACGTAACTATTCTCGTTTAGATGTTGATTTTGATGTTTGGCTTGGTGAAAGCGATGCTGATCCTTATGTTGCTGATATGGTAAAAATGATGAAGGATAAGGGGTTTGCTTATATTAGTGATGGGGCCTTGGTGGTTGATGTTAAAGAAGAAACAGATACTGCTCCTATTCCTCCTTGCATTATCTTAAAATCTGACGGTTCTTCTATTTATGAAACAACAGACCTTGCTACGCTAGTTCAAAGAATGCAAGATTATAAAGCAAATAGGGTTGTTTATGTGGTTGATAAACGTCAGGGACTTCATTTTGAAAGAGTTTTCCGTTGTGCTAAAAAAACAGGTGTTGTGCCTGAGGGAACAGAATTATCTTTTGTTGGTTTTGGTACGGTTAATGGTAAAGATGGTAAGCCTTTTAAAACTCGCTCTGGTGGTACGATGAAGTTATCTGAACTTTTGGATACTGTTGAGGCAAAAGTATCTATTAAAGATAGCGAAAAAATGAGTGCTGATGAATTAAAGAAACTATCTGAAATTATTGCGCTTGCTGCTATTAAGTATGGGGATTTACAAAATCCATGTGAGAGCAATTATATTTTTGATATTGATAAGTTTGCATCTTTTGAAGGAAATACTGGGCCATATATTTTGTATACTATGGTTCGTATTAAATCTATTTTATCAAAATTAAACTTAAAGCCATTTGAAGGTGATAATCCATTTAGTGATTTTACTTGTCAATCTGAGCGTGATTTAGCTTTGTCTTTGATTAAGTTTAGTCATGTTTTAACTGAGACAGTTAAAAAAGATGCACCGTCGATGCTTTGCCAATATATTTATGAGATTTCTAATAAGTTTAATGTATTTTATCATGATAAAAAGATTTTAGCTGAAACAAATGAAAAAGTTTTACACTCTTTAGTAGCGCTTATTACTTTAACATTAAATGTGTTAGATATATCAATTAATTTACTTGGATTTAAAGCTCCTGAAAAGATGTAATTATGAGAGGCTTTAGTTTTTATATTTTATTTGTTTTGGTTATGCTTTTTAGCTTTGATATAAAAGCAGAAGATATTACTGTTGCAGTGATTGCGCCAAAGCAAGGAGAATATAAAAATGAAGGTAAAGAGCTATTTAATGGGGCGAAGCTTGCTATTGATGAAATAAATAATAAAGGTGGGCTTAAAGGTAATAAAATAGATGTTTTAACCATTGATGATAGGTGTGATGATCGTTTGGCTGTTTCTACGGCTGAAATGTTATCTTTAATTAGCTCAAAGAAAATTGCTCTTGTAATTGGACCTTATTGTTCTAATCGGTTTGATGAAATTGCAAATATTTATGAACAATCTAAGATATTCCAAATTGTGCCAACAACGGTGACTTATAGTGGTGCGAGTGTTGATAAAAAAGGGCAAATTATGTTTTTGGGTACAAAATCACAAATGAGTGGTGATTTTTTTAATTTTTATAACCAAAACTTTGCCGGACTTAAAACCGCTTTTATTTATGATGATAATAGCGAAGATGGATATGCAGATGTTGCTAAAACGTTGTTTGATGAATTTAGAAAACATGGAAAAAGTGAGCTTTTGAAGTTTTTTGCCTTAAATGATAGTGTTGAGGTTGATGATTTGATTAGTAACCTTAAAAAAGATGGTATTGGCATTGTTTTTGTGTTATCTGAAAAAGAAATGGCAACTGATTTTATGGTTTTATTAAAAAATATTGATGAGAATATAATTTTATTTACGGCAAAAGATATGTTAACACCTTATGGGTTTGAGGAGCTTGGAAATAAAGCTAATGGAATTTATTTTATGGGGCTTAAAACCTTTAAGGATAGTTTGATGTTTACTGAAAGTTTGGTTGATATGAGGCTTAATGGAATTGAGCCTAAAGGGTTAGAGGTTTATAGTTATGGAGCTGTTAAGCTTTGGAGTGAGCTTGTTGATAGTGTTAATGGGTTTAATTATGATAAACTTGCTAAAATATCGAACTCTGATGAATTAAAAGAAAAGTGGAGTGAGTTTATGATGCACTCTGGCTCAATTAAATCTTCTAGATATATAATTGAAATGTTTGTTGATGGTGTATTTAAACAGGTTTATTAATTAAAGCGTTTAACTTGTTTAAATGACTCGATTTTTTTATAATGCAACGCATGAGTTTCCTTTCCATGACCACGAAGTTACGATGTTATTATGAAGGTAAAATTTGGTTTGGCAGTAGTTTATGATTTCTTCGCCCATAAAATTGCCAACAGGAATTTCATTTCCACCGTATGTGAATGGATAAAACATTTCGTCTTCTGTTAAAAAATCGTTGTTGTTAGGGAAATAATTTGGGTCTGGAAGAAGCTCGGTATTTATGTTTACGTAGGTTACTATCATATCGCCATTTTTTAGGCGTTTGGTTATACTTGGCGAGCCGTATTCGGTTGTTAGTTCTGTATAGTTTTTTCCGATGTCATTATTTAGTTTTTGATTATATTTAGTTGATGTTGCGCAAGCGCATAAACCCAAAAATGTAATTAGCATTATAAATGTTTGTTTTAGCATTTTATCCTCCTTTTTTGTGTGCAAAGAGGATATAGTTTGTGGATATGATTTTTCAATAGCTATTTTTTTAATTCTTTATCACGATGAGTATAAAATGACATCATGATACCAAAGCTTGACATAACAGAAATGATAACCGTTCCACCATAGCTAATTAATGGTAATGGTACACCAACAACAGGTAGTAAGCCTATTACCATGGCTATGTTAATAAATACATATAAAAAGTAGTTGGTGTTTAGCCCTAATATGACCATTTTGCCAAAGTAGTTTGAAGGGTGTATTCTAAAGGCAAACCAGTAGCCGTAACTTATGATAATTAAATTTAAGATTAAAATAAGCACTCCACCTAGCATGCCAAATTCTTCTGAAAACATTGTAAATATAAAATCGGTATGTTTTTCTGGTAAAAAGTTTAGATGACTTTGAGTTCCTGATAAAAATCCTTTACCGGTTAAACCTCCTGAACCTAAAGCTATTTTGGCTTGGATAATGTGGTAGCCGGCACCATATGGGTCACGCTCGGGGTCTAGAAAGGTTAAAATTCTGTTTTGTTGATAAGTGTGTAATTTGTGCCACAAAATTGGTGCAAGTATTGCAACGCCTCCGATTGCGCATGCAAATTTATACCACTCAACGCCTGCTAAATAAAATAGTGCAACGGCTGTAAATAATATCATAAGTGATGTTCCAAGGTCTGGTTGCAATAATATGAAGGCAACAGGTGTAAAGGCGATGATGATGGGTTTTATTATACCTTTTATGGTTCTTGTAGTGCTAATTGGGGTTTGGCTAAAGTAGCGAGCTAACTCTAATACAACGGCTATTTTCATTAATTCTGATGGTTGAAGTTTAAAAAATCCCAAATCTATCCAGCGCTTTGCTCCCATACCGGTATAGCCTGCAACATCTACGATAACTAGCAAAATTAGTGTAAATATATAAAATGGTGTTGATAATTTATAATAAATTTCTGGTCTTATCATTGAAGCGATAAGCATTATAAATAAGCCCATTAAGAAGCGAATAGCTTGATTTAGTGCCCATGGATTAATGTTTGCGCCGGCTGCTGAATATAAGATAAAGCATCCAAGCAAACCAAGTAAACAAATTATACCTATGAAAGCAAAGTTTAGATTTAGAAATCTTTCTTTTAGGCTTAAAGTTTGATTTTGATTTAAGATTATTGCCATTTTGTTTCCTTATCTTATATCTAAATTGATAGCTTCTTCTAGTATTTTTACGGCTATTGGAGCTGCAACGCCAGAGCCAGATCTGCCATGTTCTACAAGGACAGCTATTGCATATTTGGGATTATCATATGGAGCATATGCCATAAACCAGGCATGGTTTCTATATTTCCATGGCAAATCTTCATCTTTTTTGATGCCTTGCTCTCTTTCTTTTAAGGAGATACGGCGAACTTGGGTTGTGCCTGTTTTTCCTGCGATTATAAGGTTTTTGTTTTTAGGTTTGGCGCTTGTTGCTGTTCCTGTTTTAGAGTTTACTACCTCAAACATACCTTGTTTTACTATATCGATATGGTTCTTGTTTAGGTTTAGTGACTTAAATTGTGGTTTTTTATCTTGTTTGATAAATGTTGGCTCAACACTATATCCACCATTTACTATTCTTGAAAGCATGGTAGCTATTTGAAGTGGGGTTACTAAAACATAACCTTGCCCAATTCCGGCAATAACTGTTTCGCCATGTTGCCATGAAGATTTTAGATTTGCTTGTTTCCATTTTTTGTTTGGAATGATGCCTTGTTTTTGGTTTTCAAGACCTATATCATAAATTTGTCCTAAGCCAAGTGATATGGCTTTTTGGTGTATTTTATCTATGCCTAATTTTAAGGCTGTTTCATAAAAGAATATGTCGCATGAGTTTTTGATGGCATCGATAACATTTTGTTTGCCATGTCCTGAGTGGCGCCAACAGTGGAATAAGTGGTTGCCTAATTTCATTTTTCCACTACAAAATGATGTGGTTGATAGGTCTATTAGGTTTTCTTCTAAAGCGGCTAGGGCAACAACTATTTTAAATGTTGAGCCTGGTGAGTATAGGCCTGAAATTACTTTATTTGTAAGTGGGGTTCTTTCATTGTATAATAAATCGTTCCAATTTTTGCTTGAGATACCATCTACGAATAAATTGGGGTCAAAGGCTGGTGTTGATACAAATGCTAAAATTTCTCCAGTGTGAACATCCATAATAACAGCTGCGCCTGATTCTTTTTTAAAGGCATCGTAAGCTATTTTTTGGAGGCGTATATCGATACTTAAATCAAGGTCGTTTCCTTTTATGCCATCTTGTTTTTCAAGCTCTTGCATTATTCTTCCATAGGCATTTACTTCGTGGATTAGTGTTCCTTGTTTTCCTCTAAGAGACATGTCGTATGTTTTTTCAAATCCGGATTTTCCGATTTTGAAATCAGGTACTTGAAGGAGTGGCGATGAGTCTGTTTCTAAATCTTTTTGCGAAACAGAGCCAACATAACCTAATGGGTGAGCAGTGTAGTGTTTGTATGGATAATGGCGAGTTAGACCTTCATCTATATATAAGCCACGATATAGGTGATTGTTTAGCATTAAAGTCGATACTTCTTCCCAGCTTAAGTTATCTTTTATTTTGAGTGGAACAAAACGCTTTGCTTTTTGGTAAGATTTTTTTATTTCCTCTTTTTGATTTGGGGTTAGGTTTAGAGGGATAGTTAGAGCAGATAATAGACTATCTATATCTTTAACCTGTGCTTTGGTTATCATTGCTTGAAAGTTTTGATTGTTTGTTGCAAGTTCAACACCATTTCTGTCGTTTATAATTCCACGTGGAGGAATTAATAGACGAGTTGAGGTGCGATTTGAGTCTGCTAAAAGTGAGTATTTTTTGCCTTGATAGATTTGTAGATAATATAGCCTTCCTATGAGTACAAAAAATAGGAAAATGTTTACTGAAAAAATAATGAGTGAGCGTTGCAATAAAATGCGTAGCTTGTTATTGGTTTTCATAGCGCTCCTCCAGATGAATGTAGTTATATTCTATGTAGTGATAAAATCTACCAATAATGGGGTAGAGCGCAAATGTTAATAAAAATTCATAGATTACAAGCTGAAGTGGAATTATGGTTTTGTAAGCAAGACTTATTAGGGTGGATTTGAAGATTATGGTTATAAGCATAGCTAGTAAAAATAAAAGCCATGAATATGTGAACTTTTTGATATTAAAATAAGATAATATATATGAGGAAATTAGGTATAAAATTAAAAATGATAAAATGTTTATACCCAAAATTGATGAACTTAATACATCAGCTATGATACCTAAAATAAAGGCTGAAAATAGTGTGAATATATCAGGTCTTATACGTAGCCAAAAATATATACCAATGTAAAAAGGGGATAATCTTAGAAAATTCCAAAATTCATTTATGCGAGGAATATATACTAATATTTCAACACACATTATACTTAGTATTGGAACCATTAAAAGCAAAAAAGATGTTAGAAAATGCTTTATTCCCGTTTTCATTGAAGTTCCTCTTTTATTTGGGATGAGGGCATTACATCATAAGCTATGATTTTTACTATTTCTATTTTTGATGGAACAAATAGTGGTTTGGCGATTATTTTATCTGTATCCATTTTGGTTATTTTAGCAACAGGAATATTAGGTGGTAAGCCTCCACCAATTCCTGAAGTTACAAGTAAGTCTCCTTTATGGAGCTCGGCAAGTAGGGGCGTGAATACTAAATTTAGCTTATCTGTATTTTGACCAATTAAAATACCTCTGTCTCTACTTTTATATGAAATAACGGGGATTTTAGAGTTGATGTCTGTAATTAGGCTTACTTTGGCATAAGCTCCACTTACTAAATCGATTTTGCCTATAAGACCAGATTTATTTACAACAGCATAGCCTTGCTTGATTTTATCTTTGTTTTTGCCTAAATATATTATGAAGGAATTGGAATATGCGTTACCATTTTCGGCAATAACATAAGCTGTATAGCTCTTGATGTTAGGAATATCAAAATGATGTAGTAGATTTTTTAATATCTCATTTTCTGCTTTGAGGGCGTTTAGTTTTTCTTTTAATAAATAAAGTTGGTCATTTTCTTTTTTTAAGCGTTCGTTTTCTTCATATACGTTAAAAATTTCAGATGTTTTTTTGTATATGTAGCTAATGCCATTTGAGGGGAGGGTTGCTAACTTTATAACAGGAGATGTAACAAATAATACGGTTTTTGATAAACCAGATATGATACTTAGGTCAATTTTGTGTACTAAAACTAAGAGCAGGGCTATTGTAAACAGCCCCGCAAACATAAATCTTTTTAGTATGCGCAAGACATAGTTCTGTTTTAGGAATAGAACTTTCTGGCGTTTCATCTTGTTAAATTTCTCCTAAAAGAATTAGTTATCGTAGAGAACTCCACGAAATTCCTCAAAGTTGTCTAATGCCATACCTGTTCCTCTTACAACACATGTAAGTGGATCTTCTGCTAGGGAAACAGGAAGACCTGTTGCATTACGAATTACTGTATCTAGGTTAGATAAAATAGAACCACCACCAGTCATCATAATACCTTTGTCAACAATGTCGGCTGCGAGCTCTGGTGCAGTATTTTCAAGAGCAACTTTTACGGCTTCTACAATTGCCATAACAGGTTCTGCTAAGCTTTCTGCTATTTGACGTTCGGTTATTGAAATTTCTTTTGGTACACCATTTACAAGGTCACGACCTTTAATTTCCATAACTCGGCCATCGCCTTTGGCTGGAACACAAGCTGAACCAATTTCTTTTTTAATTTTTTCAGCAGAGCTCTCACCAACAAGCAAGTTTAGGTTACGACGAATGTAGGAAATAATTGCGCTATCCATTTTATCGCCACCAACACGAATTGAACGAGAATATACAATACCGCCTAATGATAATACAGCAACTTCTGTTGTGCCACCACCAATATCTACAACCATAGAACCAGTTGGGTCATTTACTGGAAGGCCTGCACCGATTGCTGCTGCCATTGGTTCATAAATTAGCCATACGCGTTTAGCACCAGCATTTACAGCAGATTCTTTAATGGCACGCTCTTCAACCTCTGTTGCACCACTTGGTACGCAGATGATGATGGTTGGACTAATAAGACGACGACGGTTGTTTACTTCTTCTATGAAGTATTTAATCATAGCTTCTGCTGCTTCAAAATCAGCAATAACACCATCACGAAGTGGACGAATCGCACGGATGTCTCCTGGAGTTCTACCAAGCATTTGTTTTGCTTTGGTTCCAACTGCCCAAACTTCTTTTTTACCATTAAAATCTTTTACTGCAACAACTGATGGTTCGTTTAAGACAATGCCTTTGCCTTTTACATGAACGAGTGTATTGGCTGTTCCTAGGTCTATTGCCATATCGGCAGAAAACATTCCTAATAAATTTTGAAAAAACATATTTTTCTTCCCTGACATTATTACTATTTAGTCCTTTCTAATGTTAAAACACCTATTTTGCAAGCATTTTATAAAGCTTTTTTTATATCATCAACAAAAAATTTGTCGTTATCATAACATGCTTTTAGGCAAAAGTCTGGTGAGAAGCGATTGTTAAACCATGTTGCTTGGCGTTTTGCATATTGACGCGTGTGGAGTTTGGCTAGCTCTATTGCTTCATTTAAGAGACATTTGTTTTCTAAATAAAGTTTTAGCTCTTGTACGCCCAACGCTCTCATTGAGGGAAGCTCATCTGGGAGTTTTTTAGTTAAGAGAGCTTTTACTTCGTCTAGAGCTCCTTGTTCCATCATTATGTCAAAACGTATGCGAGAACGGATGTCTAAAGCATCGCGAGGTGGTTTTAGATATACTAAAACAAACTCTTTTGTATCATAGATTTGTTTTAATGGCAATTTATGCCAATAACTTAAAGGTTTTGATGTATCTAGATAGATTTCAACTGCTCTTTTTATTCTGGTTGTATCATTTGGAGATAGGCGATTATATGTTTCGTTATCTATTTGTTTTAAGTATTCATATAAACTTTCTAGACCATCATTTTTTAGCATTTCATCGACTTGTTTTCGAATCTTATCTTTGGTTTCTGGAATAGGGGTTACGCCTTTAGTTAATGATTCTATATATAAGCCTGTTCCACCTACAATGATTGGTGTTTTATTATTGTTTCTTGCGATGGTTATTTTATCTTTGCATAAGTTTAGCCATTCAACAACATTTCCTCTGTATGAGGCATCATAAATGCCATATAGCTCATGAGGAGCTCTTTTAAGGTCTGATTTGGATGGGGAGGCGGCAAGAATTGGTATATCTTTGTAAACTTGCATAGAATCGGCATTGATAACAACGCCGTTTGTTGTTTCTGCTAAGTTTAGCGCTAACCCAGACTTACCTGAAGCAGTTGGGCCTGCAATGACTATTATTTTAGAGGTCTGCATGATGCATCGTCCACTAATGATTTACAGAGGTCTTCATACGAAATACCAATATATTTTGCTTGTTCTGGAACAAGTGATAACTCAGTCATTCCGGGGTGTGTATTGATTTCTAGGAAGACAACTCCGTCTTTGGGGTTATATCTAAAGTCTGATCGTGAGACTGTTTTACAGCCTAATTTGTTATGCATTGTTTGTGCATAGGCTTTGCATATTTCTGCTATATCATGAGGAATATTAGCTGGGAGCTCGTGGGTTGTCATTCCTTCTTGATATTTGTGTTCGTAATCATAAAAACTTTCAGATGGTTTGATTTCGGTTACAATATGAGCAAAGTTTTTATAGCACATAACGGTTAGCTCTTGGCCGTCAATATATTTCTCTATCAAAACTTCTGTGTTCATATCTTTATATTTTACAAGTAACGCATCTTCTTGATTTTTTACAATAAAGACACCAACAGATGAACCGTCTGATACTGGTTTTACTACGTATGGATATTCAATTGTTGTGCCAGAAGCTTGAAATTCTTTAGCAGTTGTTTTTTGTGAAGAGGCAACTCTTATACCAGAGTTTTTGGCGATTAGTTTGGATATATATTTATTCATACCAATGGCAGATGCTAACATACCTGAATGTGTGTATGGGATTTGTAGTAAATCAAGTAATGCAGAGATTGTGCCGTCTTCTCCCCAGTTGCCATGTAGAGCATTATAAACAACATCTGGTTTTTGTTCATCAAGAACTTTTATGAAATTTCTTATGTCTGTTAAGTCATGTTCAATAACATCGTATGATTTTTTTCTTAGAGCCATTGCAATATTTTTACCACCTGTTAGGCTTACTTCACGCTCAGATGAAAAACCACCCATTAATACCATTACTTTTTTAGCCATTGTTAACCTCTTTTGTTTTATTATGCACTTTATATATTAATAATTTTATATTGTAAACATTAAGAAAGGTTAAAGTTTTGAAAAAAATTGGACTATTATTTTTGTGTTTTTTTAGTTTGTTAAGCTTTGATGTTAGAGCGCTTGGTTTTGAGCAAAATTTTAATGTTAGAGTTGGTATTTTTGATGCAGCTGAGGTTGTTATTTCGTATGAAAATAAAAATGATTTATACGATATTAGCGCTAAGGTTAAAACGGCTAATTTTTTTGGAGGAATTTATCCTTTTTTAGGTGTTTATAAAGCTAAGGGGAAAGTTTTAAAAAACGGAGTTTTGCCAACGGTTTATGATACTAAAACAGAATCTCGTAGTAATATAAGAACTAAAAAAATTTTGTATCAAAATGGAATAGCATATAAGCGTATTTCTTCTAAAAATGATAAAACTAATGAGGTTTCAATTAATAATATTCCTAAAACTGTTAATGCTTCTGATTTGCAAACGGTATTTGCTGAGCTGATTAATAATTTTAGCAAAAAAAGAGATTGTGCGCTTTTACGGGAAATATATGATGGTAAAAAGCACTATAAAGTTATTGCAGAGAATAAAGGTGTTGAGAATCGATGGTTTGATTATATGAATAAAGCTCAAAATGCTTATAAATGCTCGGTTTATATTGAAAATTTGAAGCAAAATAATGATAATATTTTGTGGGAGATAAGTGCTGAAACCCCTATAAATCTTTGGCTCGATGTTAAAAAAGATGGTAATATGCCAAAAATTTTAGAAATAAGCATTGACTCTACACCTTTAGGTGGAGTACAAGTAACACCAATTGATTATAATTAATTAAAATAAGGATTTGAATATGAAAAAGTCTGAACTTCTATTGCCTGCTGGCTCTTTGGTTAAATTAAAAACTGCTCTGCTTTATGGGGCTGATGCTGTATATGCGGGTACACCAGATATGAGTCTTCGTACGCAGTCTAAATTTTCTTTAGAAGAATTAGAAGAAGGTATTAGAATTGTTCATGAGGCGGGTAAAAAGATTTATTTGACCCTTAATCTTTATATTCATAATGAAGAAGGTAAAAAATTACCACAGTTTGTTGAAACATTAAGAAGATTAAAACCAGATGGTGTGCTAATGGCTGACCCTGGTGTTTTTTATTACTTAAAAGAGCATGCGCCAGAATTAAATAGATTTGTTTCAACTCAAGCTAATATTTGCTCTTCTGAAACGGTTAAGTTTTGGCAGTCTATGGGGGCTAAGCTTTGTGTTTTAGGGCGTGAGGTTACATTTAAAGAAATGGAAGAAATTAGGCGCGATTGTCCTGATGTTGAGCTTGAGTGTTTTATGCATGGTGCTATGTGTATGTCTTATTCTGGCAGATGTTTGATTTCTAATTTTATGGCAGACAGAAGTGCTAATAGAGGTAAATGTGCTCATTGTTGCAGATGGCATTATAAACTACATATTAAGATGAAAGATGGTTCGGTTAAAGAGCTTATTATCAATGATGAAAATAAAGATAATTTTGAATATTTATTAGAAGAAGATTTTAGACCGGGCGAGCTTTATGAAGTTGTTGAAGATGAGCATGGTAGCTATTTGCTTAACTCTAAAGATATGTGTATGATGCCAAGGCTTGATGATTTGCTTCGTATTGGTATGGACTCTCTTAAGGTTGAAGGACGTAACAAAACAGAATATTATGCAGGTGTTATTGCCAGAGTTTATAGAAAAGCTATTGATGACTATTATCAAAATCCTGAAACTTGGGATTATAGAAAATATATGGATGAAATCTTTACTCTTCAAAATAGAGGATATTGTCTTGGTTTTCATGATGGCAAATTAACTAATATTAGTCAAAACTATGAATATACTCGTACCCTTGGTGAGTGGCTCTTTGCTGGTTCTATTGTAAATTGGGATAATGATGATGCTATTTTTGAGCTTAGAAACTATATTGCAGGTGGCGATGAAATAGAGTTCTTAATCCCAGGTGGCCTTGATAATATTAAACTTAAGCTTGAGAAGTTTGAAGATGCTGAAACTGGCGAAATTACTGATAAAGTTTCGGCAGGTCAGGGTAAGAAAATCCGTATTAGGCCAGAAAGTTGGGGTATGGATATTAATGAAGTTAAAAAGCTTTTACCTTGTTATGTGATTGCTCGTAAATTCCAAGGTTTGAATGGTGAAAACAAAGAGATGTATGAACATAAGCTTGAAGAGTGGGGCGTGTTAGTTGATAAAGGGGTGCGCTAAAGTGCTGTCATGTCATTAATTTGCTTCTTTATGTACGCTCGTTTGTACACTGCAGTCGCAAATTAATTTCCAGCACAGCGCTTTATCGCACCCTATGCAAAGGAGTTGGAGTATAAATCCAACTCCTTTCGGTTTTAAATGGGGCACGCTAATTTTTGCTTCTTTATGTACGCTCGTTTGTACACTGCAGTCGCAAATTAATTTCCAGCACAGCGCTTTATCGCACCCTATACAAAGGCTGAGCTGTTCGGTTTTAAATTGTATATTTATTTTAGTGTTTGACTTTTAAAATTAAATGGTGTAAAAGCTGTGCTTGAATGGTAGGAATCGATGATTCTTATGTTTGTTTGCATGCATGAAGGTGGTGCAAACGTTGGTTTTTATCCGCTTCGGGGTCCGAAGCAACAGAAAATTAGAAAGGAACTTAAAATGAGACACGGTGACGCACATAGACGTTTTAATATGCCAAAAAGCCAAAGAAGAGCTTTGTTTGCTAACTTAACAAATGCTTTGTTAACTCATGAGCAAATTACTATTACTTTGCCTAGAGCTAAAGAATTAAGAACTTTTGCTGATAGCATGATTACTTATGCTAAAAAAGGTGACTTGAATTCTCGTCGTTTGGCTTTGTCTTTCTTACGTGATAAAGAAGTTGTTTCTAAGCTATTTTCTGTTTTAGCTGAACGTTACAAAGAACGTAACGGTGGTTATACTCGCGTTTTAAAAGCTGGTTACAGATATGGTGACTGCGCTCCTATGGCTATCATTGAATTAGTTGACAGAGATGTTAACGCTAAAGGAGCTAAAGACATTGAACGCGTTAAAGCAGAAAAGGCAGCTATGGAAGCTGCTAATGCAGAGGCAGCTGCTTAATTCATAAAAAAAAGCGCTAAAGCAAAATCAAATCGGAAGTAGTTTATACTTCCGATTTTTTTATTTAGTTTGTTAAAAGAATAGTAATTATAAATATTTTAGATTTAAAATATTGACAAAATTTTCAATTTATGTATATTTTAGGTGAGACTTTAAGGTGTGTATGATTAAATAGTTTGATTTTTGCGCTAAAAGGTTCTTTTGGAAAAAAATTCTTATTATGCGAAATTTGTAAACGATAAAAGGAGGTTTTATGAACGCTAAAGAATTTCTTTCAAACTTGTATGAGGTGATTGAAAATGGCGATGCAAATGATGTTAGATACGCTATTTTAGAAGGATTTGAAAACTTTGAAGAAAGGGTGGGGGCTTATTCACCTAGAAATAAAGGAAATATCTTAAATTTTAGAGATGAAGATGGCAAAACTGCTTTAATGAGAGCATCTGAGCTTGGAAAAAATGAGGCAGTTGAGTTTTTAATCCAATATGGAGCGAGTGTTGATTTAACAGATGATAGGGGAAGAAATGCCTTAATTTATGCATCTAAAAGCGGGCATCATGATGTTGCAGAAACTCTACTTAAGTCTAAAGCTAATCCTAATCATCAAACAAAGAATTTGTTTACACCACTTCATTATGCTGCTTTGTATAATAACAAAGAGGTAGGAAAAGTTTTGGCGTTATATGGTGCTGATACTAGGGTAAGAAATGATAGAGGAAAATATGCATTTGACTTAAATCCATCTGAAGAGTTTAGACGAGAGGTTATGGATGCATCTATGGTTTATTTTAATAAAAGTCTTAAAAAAGTGAAAAATAAAGCGCTTATTGAAGATAAAAAAAGAAGGGGTTTATAATAAGCCCCTTCTTTTTTGTTAGATTGTTATTTTATCCACGTTTTTTTAATGCTGGGAATAAAATTACATCTCGAAGTGTTGATGCGCCTGTTAATAATTTAGCTAAGCGATCCATTCCCATTCCCATACCAGTTGTTGGAACGAAACCATATGATAAGGCATCAATAAAGCTTTCATCTAACATTTGAGCTTCATCATCGCCTAAGTCACGCTCTTTCATTTGAGCATTGAAGCGCTCTAATTGCTCTAATGGATTTGATAATTCTGAATATGCACAGCCTAATTCTGTTGCAAGCAAGTAAACATCAAAGTGTTCAACCAAGCGAGAGTTAGAGCGATGTGTTTTTGCAAGTGGAGAAATATCTTTTGGCATATCAGATACTAAAATTGGCTCAATTAATGTGTGTTCAACTTTTTCATCAAACACTTCTTGAACAACTTTTCCCCAGTTGGTGCAATGGTCTGCTTCTACACCAATAGATTTTGCAAGTTCGCGAGCTTCTTCAACTGTTTCTACACTCAAGAAATCAACGCCTGTTTCTTTTTTAATCAAATCAATAATTGATACTTTGGGTATTGGTTTTGAAAAGTCAATTTCATGCCCGTCAAGAGTGATTGTTTCTGTTCCATATACTTTTTTAACAATAAATCTTAACATATTAGAAATTAATTCAGCCATGTCATTATAATCACCATAAGCCATGTATGCTTCTAATGCTGAAAACTCTGGAACATGGTTTTTATCAATACCTTCGTTTCTGAAGTTTTTACCAATTTCAAAAACTCTGTCAATACCTCCAACAATGAGCTTTTTCAAATATAACTCTGGTGCGATACGAAGATAAAAATCGTTGTCTAATGCGTTATAATGAGTAACAAATGGTTTTGCATTGGCGCCACCTAATATTGGGTGCAATGTTGGTGTTTCTACTTCTAAAAACTCATTTTGAGTGAAAAATTCACGTACAGCAGAGATTATTTTGCAACGTGTTATCAAAACTTCTTTGGCATCATCATTGATTATCATATCAACATAACGTTTACGATAACGTGTTTCTATATCTGTTAAACCATGGAATTTTTCTGGTAATGGCTCAAGTGATTTAGCAATAATATCAAACTTTTCTGCAGCAACAGAAAGCTCGCCTCTTGGGGTTCTTCTGATAAAACCTGTTACACCAACTACGTCACCAATGTCTAGACATTTTAATAATTTTAGGTTTTCTTCATCTAGGTGGCATTTGTGGCAAAATAATTGAATATTGCCGGTTTTATCTTTCATATCAATGAACATACCATCGTTTCTAACAGCCATAGCACGACCAGCAACAGTAACTCTATCTTCTGTATGTTCGCCGGCTGGCAAATCTTTATATTTTTCCTGCAAGTCTTTAGCGTAGCTATCAGGTTTGAAATTATAAGGATATGGGTTATATCCCATCTCGTTTAAGCGTTCAAGCTTATTGATACGACTTTGTCTTTGTTCACTAATTTCTTCAGCCATTTTAATCTCTCTTTTTATTACAAGTTAAATCAGGAAAGTTATAACAGGGTTGTTCTTTTTTTTCAAGTAGTTTTTTTTGGGGGGGATACGCTAATTTGTGGTCATGATTGTGTTTTTACTCCTTTATGTACTCTTTTTGTACACCGCAGTCGCAAAAACACTTCCAGCACCACAAATTATCGTACCCTTTGCAACGGCTATGCCGTTTGGTTTTTAAATATGGGATACGCTAATTTATGGTCGTGTTTTGGTTTTTATTTCTTTATGTGTTTAGTTTACTGGATTGCCACGATACTAACGTGTCTCGCAATGACTAGGAGAGGGGGCGTGTTTCGTAATGACGGTATAAAAAAAGCTTGATTAGTTGTTTAAAATGTGGTATAGTCTAATGAATATGTTTATTTTTGTGGGGAGGGTGTTATGAGTAGAGAAGAAGTTAAAGAAGAAATGAAAAAGGATGCTGCAGAGCTCCCTGATGATATTTCTAAAGCTGTAGAGACTTTAGAGGCTGTAGGTGAGGGGGGTATAAGTAGAGAAGAAGTTAAAGAAGAAATGAAAAAGGATGCTGCAGAGCTCCCTGATGATGTTTCTAAAGCTTTAGAGGCTTTAAAGGCTGTAGAGATTGTAGGTGAGGGTGTAGAAGGAATTTCTGATGTTATAGATGCTTATGTTAATGATGAGGGAGATTTTTCTGACGTTATAGAGGCTTATGGTAAAGGTGCGGGAGAAGTTGCTTATTATGGGGCAAAAGCAGGAAGAGGCGTATTAAAAGACGCATTTCGTAGTGTAAAAGGAACATGTCGCCATAAAAGTGTGCATGATGTTCTTGGTAATAGTAATATTTCTGAGGAGGATAAGGCAGAGCTTAAGGGAATGCTTGAAGAAATGGGTTTGCCATTAGAAGTAGAAACTCAAGTTAAGGGATCTAGAATGGGGATTGATGGATCTATAGAAGGGGGGCAATTAAAAGCAGAAATGCATGTTGATAGAAGAGGTTTTGAGGGCTCTGTGTCTGGTGGAGCTTTTGGAGAAATTGATTCATATGGGGTGGAGTTGAAATTAGATAATAATAGCATTGGAGGGACATATACAAGAGACGAGTATGGGGAGGATAGTAAACAAACTTATAGTTTTGAATTTGGTAGAAATAAATTTGCATATACAAGAACAGAAGAATATGATAATGGTGATAAAGAAACTTACAAGGAAAAGATTAAGTTTAAAAAGAATGGTGGAGCAGTTGTTAAAACTACAGAATCAGATGTGGAGCGCGGTGATAGGGAATTTGGTCCTGCCAAAGATGTATGGACTACTAAATATAAAATTAAACCCGATGGAAAAGTTACTGTTAAAGAGATAAATAGATATTCAGGTGTTGAAGTATGTGATAATGGTTATTTTGAGTATGGGGTTTATGAAGGAGGTGTTTATCGCGATAAATATGAAGATGAATTGTCTCCTGAGGATATGGCTTCATTACAACAAAAACCTAAATTATCTCCTGAACAGATGCGTTTATTGGCTGAAAAGCTCAAAGAAAGATAAAATATATTGAGTGTTTTGTTTTAAGGTGAATGATGAAAAAGTTTAGTTATTTATTGGCTATTTTGCTTTTTAGTGTTGGGGGAATTTTTTGTTATAATAATTATTACTTTAGTCCTGATAAGATTTTAGAAAACTCGATACTTAAAGATAGAAACTTTAAGGCGAATGTGAGTGAAGTTGTGGTTGAGGAAGAAAGTTTTAAGGCTTATCTTTTAGAAGATAAAAGTGTGCCACTTGTTGTTATTAATTTTAGTTTTGATAAGGCAGGAAGGGCTTATGAGCCTAAAAATGGTGTTTCTTTATTTACAGAAGGTTTAATTTTTGATGGGGCTGGAAAATATAGCAAAAAAGAATTAAGAAAGGTGTTAAAAGAAAAAGGGATAAAAATTAGTGCTAGTTCTGATAATGATAGTTTTAATTTTAGTGTTTCTTATGTTAAAGAATTTGAAGATGTGGCAAAAGATGTATTAAAAAGTGTGATATATTCACCAATGCTTAATGGTGAGGATGTTGATGTGTTTAAAAAGCAAGTAAAAATGCTGAAAATAAGAGAAAAAGAAAAACCTCAATATGAACTTTTTAGTATTGTAAAAGATGAGTTTTATAAAAGCCACCCTTATGGAAAAGATAATTATCCTAGTGATGAAGAAATTGATAGTTTAAGCGCTCTTGATATTAGAAATTATATGCAAAATTATTTTGCTAAAGATGTTTTATCTGTTGGGGCGGCTGGTTTTATTGATGAAAAAGAATTAACGGCTTTTTTAAGTGATGTTTTTATGGGGTTAAAAGATAAAACTATTAGCAAAGATTTACCTGTTTTTGAACCTATTTATAATAATGAAGTTGTATCAAAAGATGCTAGTTATTCTAAGCAGACTTTTGCTTTGCATATAAGAGATGGAATTAAAAGATTAGATGAAGATTTTTATCCTTTTTATATTGCGGATTATATTTTTGGGGGCTCAGGGCTTAATTCGAGACTTAATAAGAGTATTCGTGAAAAAGAGGGGCTGACTTATGGTATATATAGCTATTTATCTGATAATGATGCGGGAAGTTTTTGGAATATTTCTTATTCGGCAACAAATGAAAATGCTATTAAAATTGAAGAAATTTTAGAAAAAGAGTTAAATGATTTTTATGAAAATGGAATAACAAATGATGAGCTTGAATTAGCTAAAAATAGTTTGATTTCGTCATTTAATTTGAGGTTTGCTAGTCTTTTTAATATTGCTCTGCAACTTAATTTGATGCTAAAGCAAAATTTGGGACGTGATTTTTTAGAAAAAAGGCAAGATATGGTTAGGGCGATTACCATTGATGATGTTAATCGTGTTATTAAAACGAGGTTTTCTAAAAACAAACGTATTTTTATGCTTAAAGCAAATGAAAACTAGTTTTATACCATATGACGAAGAGTTTTTATGACAGTAATGTATGCGGTGATGGCAACTAGTATGGCTGTTGCAAGTGGCATCATTAATATTATAAACCAACTTTCTAGGCCGAATGTTACGGTATTAAATATACCGGCTTCAATTGCTTTTGCCATAGAGCCAACTATCATTATGGCGGGGATTGCAATTAGCGTTCCGATTATGCCGGCAATAACAGAATTGGTGGTTATTTGTTTTACATAGTTTAAGGCTATATATTTGTCTGTTGCGCCCATTATGTGAAGTATTTGTATGGTTTCTTTGTGTACATTAAGGCTGGTTTGGGCTGCATAAACTATGGAAATGACAGAGCCTGACGCAACTAAGATTAATACTGTTAGGGCAAGCATTTTAAGTGAATTTATGAATTTTAGGAGCCTTGATAACCATAAATTATGGTCATTTATTGAGGCTTGAGCTGATACTTCGGATAAGCGAACAGTTAGCTCGTGATAATCAAAGTTTTTGTTTGGGTTTATTTTTACGTCTAGTAGCTTTGGAATTGGTAATAATTCTATATCAACATTGTTGCCAAGCCATGGCTCTAAAAGCGCTCTTATTTCGTAATCACTTAAAACACTAACTTCTGTGATGTCTGGATAACGCTCAAGGAATGAAACAATGTTTAGCAAATCTTTTTTGCTGTCTTCATAGTTTGGAAGTGGGAGAACTTGTACTGTAAAGTTTGATACAACTTGTTTTCTTGAGTTTTCAAACATTGAATTTATGCCAAGTACACCAGATAAAGTGATGGCAAACAAAAATACTGAAACGGCAACAATTACGGTAAGGAAGGTTTTTGAGTATCCTTCATTTATGGGGAGCTCTTCTTCTTTATCAATAGGTCTTTTTTGACGCTTTAACTCTTTTAGCTTTTCTGCTTCTGGGCGAGGTTTTTGAGCAAGCCTTACTTTCATTGTTGTGTCTTTATTTTCCATGAATTGCGTTCCTATTTTATGTATTCTAAAGTGCCGTTTTCTAATTTTAAGCGAGGGTAATTATAGCGTTTCATTAGCTCTTCGGAGTGGGTGGCAATAACAACTGTTGTGCCTAGGCGATTGAGCTCTGCAAATAATTTCATAAGCTTTAGAGCAATTTCTGTATCAACGTTACCGGTTGGTTCGTCAGCAAGTAATAGTTCTGGACGGTTTATAACAGCTCTTGCGATGGCAACACGTTGCTTTTCTCCACCAGAGATGTCAGAGCTTTTGACATACATATTGTGTGATAAATCAACCCAAGCTAAAAGCTCGATAACGCGTTGTCTTATTTCGCGCTCTTTCATGCCTCTTAGGCGTAGTGGAAGAGCAACGTTATCAAACACGCTTAAGTGTTCAAGTAATCTAAAATCTTGAAAGACAACGCCAATTCTTCTTCTTAAAAAGGCCATTTTTTCACGGTCTGTCATGGCAACGTTGGAGCCAAAGACTTTTAATGTGCCTTCGGTTGGGCGTTGAGCTAAATACAGCATTGATAAAAGAGATGTTTTGCCGGCACCTGATTTACCTGTTAAAAAATGCATAGAGCCTCGGCGAAATGAAAAATCTATCCCTTTTAATACTGGGGGATTGTCTTTGTAGGCAAGCCCAACATTTTTCATCTCAACAATTGGTTCAAAACTTTTATCTTGCATTGTTTATCCTTATATTTTTTTAGGTTCGCTTTTTATATATTACATAAGTTAAAAATATTAAATAGTTTAAGGGGCAATATCCCCAAATTATTGATGCGATTAAAGTTTGTTAAAAAAGTGTTGATTTTATATCTTTGGTTATTTATACTAGGGGAGGTTTGAATAATTGGATGATAAAAAATGTTAATAAGTTGCCCTAAATGCCATAGTATTTATGATATTCCAGATGGTTTAATTGAAAAAACTGGTCAAAACTTTAGATGTCAGGCGTGCTCTAATGTATGGCATGCTATGCCATCTGATGCGCTTGGTTATGAGGCTAAAAAAGAAGAAGAAAAGCCTTTTATTGAAGAAATTGAAGTAAAAGAGCCTCCATATCGTAATTATCCATCAAATGTTGAAGATTATGAAATTGTGCAAGATGGTAAATCAGGTAGAAAAACTATTAGCTCTAAAGAGCTTTTAGAAAGTGAAGGCAATCCTCAGTATCAGATGCCAAAAGTTAAGAAGAAAAAAGAAATAGTTTTAACATCTGATTATGGTACTTCTTTTACTATTAGTACTGATAATAATAAAGATGATGTAAAAGATAGTAGATTTTTTTCTGACAACGATGATGAAGGCTTAAAAGTTGATGTTAAGGAAAGAATAAGTGATTTAAAACCTAGAAGAAGATTTGTCAAATTAAGAATGCTTTTGTGGCTTTTGTTGATTTTAGTTGTTTTATTTTCTTTTAGAGGATTGATTGTTGCTGTTTATCAACCTTTGGAGGGGTACTATAACAAAATAGGGCTATCTGGATTTTATAATGTTCATAACTTGAAGTTTCAAAATGTGAGCATTTCAAAAGAGGTGCTTGATGGTAAAGATGTTATAAAAGTTGTTGCTAATATTTATAATGATGGATTTTTGGCAACAAAAGTTCCTGATGTTGAGATTGTGGGGAAAAATAAGAAATTTACACCTAATAGAACATTCTTAAAGGCTAAGGAAAAAACAGATGTTGTTGTTTTGATTGATGAGCTTAAAGGAGCTGATTTATTAAGTTTTAAACTAGAATTTGTTAAATAAATATAGGGAGATAGTTATGCTTAGAGAAGATTTACAAAAAGCACTTGTTGAAGCAATGAAAAGTAAGGATATGGAAACGGTTGCTGCGGTTAGACTTATTATTGCAGGGCAAAAAGAAAAAGATGTGGTTGCTCGTGGTAATGGTAAGGAATGTGCTTCTGACCAAGAGCTTTTGGCGATGATGCAAACTATGGTTAAACAAAGAACAGAATCGGCTAGAATTTATAAAGAGGGTGGAAGACCAGAGCTTGCTTTAAAAGAAGAAAATGAAATAAAAGTTATTGAAAGATTTTTACCTAAACAATTAGGCGAAGATGAAACTAAAGAAATTATAAAAAATATTATGGCAGAAGTTGGGGCAACATCTGTTAAAGATATGGGTAAAGTTATGGCTGAGCTTAAAGGTAAATATGCCGGTCAGGTTGATATGGGTAAAGCATCTTCTTTAATTAAGGCAATGTTGGGATAAAAAACAATATGGCCAATGATGATTTACAACGCTTTATTGACGAACTAAGAGCGCGCATTTCTATTGTGGATGTGGTTGGGGCTAAGGTTAAGCTCGTTAAAAAAGGTAGAGAATACCAAGGATTATGCCCGTTTCATAATGAAAAAACGCCTTCTTTTACTGTTAATGAAGCTAAGGGATTTTATCATTGTTTTGGTTGTGGAGCTCATGGTGACATTTTGAAGTTTGAAATGGATGCTAATGGGCTTCCTTTTATGGATGCTATTCAAAAATTAGCGCATCAGGCAGGGGTTAGTGTTCCAAAATTTTCGCAAACAGATAAAAATGAAGCTGAAGAGAAAAAATCTTTATATGAGATTATGGAACAAGCTTGTTTGTTTTTTGAAAAAAATCTTTATATGCCAGTTGGAGCTGAGGGATTAAAATATTTTCGAGAAAAAAGAGGCCTTACTGATGAAATTATTAAAAAGTTTCGTTTGGGATATGCGCCTAATAATAATGGATTAATGGCACATTTGAAATCTTTAGGAATTGATGAGAAAGATTTAAATGAGCTGGGGCTTATGACTATTCCTGAAGATAAAACAAGGCGTAATCATGACTTTTTTAGAAATAGAGTTATGATACCTATTACCAATAAGCAAGGTAAAATTATTGCTTTTGGGGGTAGAGTTATGGAGAAGATTGAACCTAAATATCTTAATTCTCCTGAAACTCCAATTTTTAATAAAAGGCGCAATTTGTTTAATTTAGATAAAGCAAGAGAAAGTGGATATAAAGAGAAAAAACTCATTATCTCTGAAGGGTATATGGATGTTATTGCGCTTGATAGGTATGGTTTTTCATATGCGGTGGCACCTCTTGGGACAGCTTTAACGGAAGAACAAATTATTGAAGCATGGAAAGTTACAAATGAGCCTATTTTATGTTTAGATGGCGATGCTCCTGGAACTAAGGCTGCTATGCGTACAGTTGATAGAGTGCTTCCGATATTAAAGGCTGGGTATTCTTTGAAGTTTTTATTTTTACCTGAAAATATGGATCCTGATGAATATTTAGAGGCATATGGTAAGGAAAGTTTTGCTTCTTTATTGAATAAAACTGAGCCGTTGATTGATATTTTGTGGAAAAAATATACTGATGGAGTTGATGCTTCAACTCCTGAGCGTAAGGCTTTGATTGAAAAGACACTGATTGAAGAAGTAAATAAAATTAAAGATCAAAGTGTTAGAAACTACTATATGCAAGAAATTAAAAGTAGGATTTATAATGCGTTTAGGCCAAAGATACAAAAATCAGAGAGCTTTAAGCGTGATGATGTTAATGTTAGTACTAATGTTAGCTCTAATAAGGCAGTTGTTGTAGAGAAGAAGCCTCTATATAGGGAAAATTATGGTAAATATGAGAGAAGAGATTATAATAAAAATAATAATCGTACGACAATTGGCCATAGTTTTGTAAATGTTGATAGACTTAAGAATAACGTTGATAGTGAAAGTGATAAAAACTTAAGGTTTATTATGGCATCTGAGCTTATTTATCCTGAATTAATTGATGAATATGAAGAAGAGATTTTTATCGATGATATTAAAGATGATAATTTGAAGAGATTGCAGATTTTAATTGCAGATACATATCATGAGTCTGAAAATCCTTTATCTGGCGATGAGCTTTGTGGTTTGATTAAAGAGACGGATAAAAAGTTATATGATGAGCTTTGGGAAGTAAATATGCTCAAAAATCAAAAGCCATTTATTAATGACTTAAGAAAGAAAATAGGGCGTTTGCTACTTTCTAACAAAGTTAAAAGTATTGAAAATGAATTAAAAGAGTTGGGCGATAGGCTTAAGAAAGCATGGAGCGATGATGATTATATAAGATATAATGCGCTTAAAAAAGATCGCGATGAAATATTGAGTAGTATTAGTGAAAATGTGGATGAATAGCAAGATTTAAGTGCTTGTTATGGCTTTTAATTTGTGATTTTGTTTGATGGTTTACCAACGAGGAGCTGTTTGGTTTTGATGCCCGCCCCATTTTCTTGTAGGGTAGTTGCCCTCTTTGATGGTGTCGTATTTTGCAGGGGCTTGAGGAATATCTGTTATAAGAACAAAGCCTTCTCTTTGAAATTTTTCAGCGCAACCATAGGCAGATTGATTTGGTAAATCATAACAAGCTACAATAGTTCTTGAATATGGTTGAATAAGTAAAATGTCTCCATCTGATAAATTAACATTGTTATAATATGTAGGCATTGGCTCAGAGCAAGGACGATGAGGGAGCTGTTCATCATCATTACATAAGCGATTGTTTTGGCATATTTTATTTCCGCTTATGTTGTATGATATTTGGGGCGCCCAATGGTTTTTTCTTGGGGTTTGTTGGGGGGATTTGTTGTTTATTGCTAGGCACCCTGTAAGAGATGTTATGGCAAATAAAAAAACAAAAAAACGTAATAAATTTGACATTATAAACCGCTCAAAATAAATTTAATCTTTGGCATAGGATAGCATAATGTTTAAATTTTACACTAAAAATCAATAGTTATAAACAAAAAAGAGTGTGATATAAGGTGTGAAAATAAATTGTTCTTTTTTGCTTGAAGTGTGTTAAAAATTATGTTACAATATGATTGTAAAAGGGAAGTATCCCTAGAAAGAGAGGAGAAAATGGTAGAGATTACAAGCGATTTTGAGAGGTTTTTATTTGCAAACTTTCCAGATGAATATCGCAGAGCTACAGTTGAGGGAGTTGAAGAAGACGTGATTACAGCTATTAAATCACGTTTGGAGAGAGAATATCAGATTTGGTGTAGTGTGCCAGAGTGGATTAAAGCTGAATATAGAGATAATCTACCAGATGAAGTGATTAATGGTAATGTAACGGTTAAAGAATTTATTGCTGATGAGATTGCTGAAAATAATCCTCAGATGAATAGTGATGATGTGGATTTATGTTCTCAAGTTTCAACAGATATGGCTCTTTCTTTACTTGCGCTTGGGTATAGCGCTGAAACAATTGCTAGGTTGAATGAAAACAGAATGGAACGCCATAGATTGGAAGAAGTTATGGCGATGGGAATTTTGCTGACTGATGAGCAGAAGCAACAATGGGCAGAAACAAGAGCTAGAGATCGAGATGCAATTATGGAAGATTGGAAAACTAACCAACCTGAAAAATATTTTATGCATATATTAAAGGATATTTCTAAATTAGAAAATAGAAGAGATAGAGTTTCAAGCGATGCTGAGTTAGCTTCATTAGATATGAAAGAGGTTGCTTTAGCAAGAGAACTTAGAGAATTTTCGATGATGTTTGAAAGTCCTGAAGGGCGTCAGAGATTTGTTAACTACTTTAGAGATGAAAGACAGCAAGCTGCTCTTTCTCATATGGGGGACAATGTTATAGGCTTACTTGTTGATGTGCTTGGTGAAAATGGTATTAGGCTTGAAGCTAAACCTAATGATGGCAGAAATGACAATGGTCTTGACAGAGATAGCCTTGCATTTGATTTAAGAGAGCAATTCTTAAATGGTGGGGCTGATGTTTTTAGTATTGCTGAAAGGTATATGGAAGGGCCTGCGTTTGGTCGTTCAAGTGCTGGCAAAGGTGCTCAGCAAGGTATGCCAATGTCTCGAAGTCGAGATGAGGCTAGTATTTAATACTAGAGGGGCTTAAAAGTTTAAGAAAATGGCGCTTTATGTTGCGTCATTTTTTTTTGTGAATAAAAAATAGTGATTTGTTTGTTGAAATAAAGAAAAAATTTTATTTTTTAGTTGATTTTTAAGAAAAAATAATGTATACTTAATGAAGTTACGTATGTATGGGTTGGAGATGCTATTATGTATTTATTGATGTTACTGGCGACATTTATGTCGGCAATATACGGATATAATTTATCAGCACGTCCTGATTATGATAGGGATATTCCACGCAAGAGAGCAATGGCTGTCTTGTATCGATTTTCTATGCATCACAATTATGCAAGAGATTTAGTGAATAAAATTTATGGAAATGATAATTGTTGTCAAGTTCCTGCCCATGCACAGCCTGGGGATATGCTATATGCGTTTGATGAAGATGTCGATGGCGTAACAATGGTTTATGATGGCTTGTATGATGAAGATGATGAAGAAAATACGTATATTCTTGGGGGGAGTGAGGCGGAATTACCCTTGATGGAGTTAGGGCGTAGGCTTTATCCTAGTAATGAGATGGTGACTAAAGTTATTTGTACAGATAAAAGCTTGGCTTGTTTAGATGGTGATGGAAAGCCGGAAAGTGATGATGGTCTAGAGTATGTTTGTCAAAGTGCAACTATTGCAGACGATGTGTATACAGATGACGAAAATGAGGCTTTTAAGGCTGTGCAGATGTGTGAATCAATGTTAGATAATGGGGTTCCTTTAGATAGTTGTTGCAAGTATCCAGGTGTTAAAAAATATCTAGTGTCTTATAAAGTGGTTGATGCAAGGTGGGTTGATAGACAAAGTGGTCAGCTTAACTTTGACTTTTGGCGTGCATTAGAGCAAAGGACGTATGTTGAAAATACTGGAATTATAACAAAAGAAAGTGGATTATCTAATGGTAATGTGTGGCTGTTTAGAGGAAAGATGAATTTTCCTCCATCATTTGAAAAGCAAAAGGCAACATGGAAAAAATTGCATCCAGATACGGATTTTCCTGTGTTAGAAAAAATTAGAACCTCATGGGAGTTACCAATAGCTATTTTTGATGGTAATTTTTTTACAGATAAAAATGGTAATAATATGTGTGATAATGGTTGTGTTTTTAGAATTAGAGGATTTTAGGAGGGGTTAAAGATGAAAAAAGTGATAGAAAAAGTTGAGCAACGTGGTACACTTTTAGTGGAAGCGATTGCTATGCTTGGTTTAATCGCAATGGTTACGCCAACCCTTTATAAAAAATCTGCAGAAAGATTGCAAGAGATACAAGATATTAATGCTGCATCTCAGATGAGAACTTTTAACCAAATTATTGAAACGTTTGTTAAGCAAAAAATTGGTGGTATTAAAGATGAATTAGGCGATGATTTGAGTGTTATAGAGCTTGTTAAAAATGATGATGCATCGGGAAGTGGAGTTTTCTCGCAAGGTTATTCTAGCGTGATGCCTTTTGGTTATAAGACAGATGAAATTAAAAACTATCAAGAACCAAGGGTGTTTGTGCATTTTAATAGAAAAGAACAAGATTCAGCAGGTGCAAATCCAACAATTACGACTTATATTGTATATCCTCATATTTCAGATCCAGGTAAAAAAAGAGCTGCTAGACTTGCTTCACTTGTTGGTGCTAATGGTGGTATGGTGCTTAAAAATCAAGAGTTTCAAGGAACAGGTGGGGCGTGGTTTTTAGATAATTCACAGGTTACAAATATATTAGAGATTCCAACAGAATTATTAACGGAAAACAATGTGGTGGTTACATCGCAAGAACCAATTGAAGAATCTTCAGAAGATAATGTGAAGTATTTGTATCGTGTTCACCAAGATAATGAACCACATCGTAATACTATGATTACTAACTTATATATGGGTGGAAATGAAGAGCCAGCACAGACAGGTTATAATAAAGATATAGATGACTTTTATAGTATATTTAACGTAAAAAAAATGACACTTAATACAAACTGTGATTATGAAACAGTAAAAGATGGTAATTATAATAGTTCATTTTGTAATCCTGCTGTTGCCGATTTATATGTTGGAAAACCATTTGGTAAATTGTTGTCTTCTTATGCCGATGGTAATAAAGGAAATGTTCCAGCTAATAATGGTGCGGCATGGATTTATGGTAACCTTAGTGCGATGAATGAAGGATTTAGGGCATGGGGTATTGGTAGTACAAGGTCCGAGTTTTTATTTAAGCCTACATACGATGATAGTACAACAGCTAATTATGCACTTATTGATGCTATGGGAGATATAAATGGTGTGTCTTCTCATGTTAAATTAATGGGTGATTTTGTTATTATGGAAAAAAATGCGACAGGGTATGATTTTGTAATTTCACCAGGTATGAGTTCTGATACTGGGGTTGTTGATGCAAGTTCATATATTTTCTATGCTAATCAGCAAGGTAGTTCGCAAACAGTTAAAATTGGTATGCAAAAAAATGCTGTAGTATATGTTGCTGAACAAGGTGGTAGTGTTTATATTAATGGTGGTAGCTCTGCAAGTGAGACATCTTTGACAGTTGTGAACTCTCAAGGTGGGGCTCTAAAAATGGGTATGGATTCTGACTGGATGGAAGCAAAGGGGCACGGAAATAGTGCTCAGGTGCATATGTTAAAGAATAAAGGTGAAGTATTTACGGTTGGCGGTAGTAGTGATACTGATGCTCTTATTTATGCACAATATCGTGAAGGTGGAAGTCCAAATGATAGTGCTTATGTGGCATTAAATCAGGGAAGATTATATATTACAGATAATGAAAATGCATATATAACATCATCTAGAACAGGTGGAAGTAGTGGTAGTGGTTTTAATTTAACAGAGGGTAATACTGCTATTACAACCAAATATGTTGATATTTTTGGTCGAACATATATAGGCAATAATCCGATGATTGCAGATAACGGACATGATGGGTTTTATACAAGAGGTTATACTCTTGGTGTTGCTGGTTCAGCTTGGGTAGATGAGTTTTTGTGGGCTAGAAGCTCTTGGGTTGGTGATATGGGGATGCGCAACCTTCATGCTGGATTTAGCAGTTTTGCTTCGTATAAAGATGCTCCGGAAACTGGTTGGTTAAATGTTTATAATCCAGAGTTTACAGATGCAGGTATGCAAGGTGGTGGAGTTGTTGTTCGTAATCCAAAATTAGTGTCAACAAATACTTTTTATAATGAAGATGATGTTATGTTTTTGGCACGAAATGGCGAAGCAAGACTTAGTGATACTAAAGGTGCAAGCTTAAGGTTAGACAGTAGTAGGACATTTTTAGGTTATGGATATAGCGATGCTGATATTCCTGAGGGTTCTGAAGGAATTACTCAAGTTGCAGGTAAGGGGAGAGTTAATATCTTTACTAGAGATGAAGTGGTTGAGTCTAGTGTTGTAGATTTACAAAAAGGAGCATTTGAACTTTATGGGCAAGGTGATAGTACTTATGCTAATAAAATTATTGCAAATGCTGGTAAGTTTGCACTTAGAACTAGTTCATCTTTGGCTAATTCAGATGAAGATAATGTTCAATTTTTAGTTAATGATAATATTGCAAGAACGAGAGATTTAAATTTTGCTGTACAAAGAGCCGATAGTACAGATGTTTTTGCGGTAAATATTGATTCAACTTATGCTACGGCTGATAGTGGTAGTGCTAATGTTGAAATGAATGGTAGTTTACATATAACAGGTAATGAGGTTATTCATATTGCATCTAACTCTTCAAACACAGCAGAGCATGATGGGCAACGTGCTATGTTTGAAATTGATCCTGATTATATTAGGGTTTGGGCTAAAGATGATAATAATGCATATGCTGGTAGTTCTGCGACAGATTATTATGCTATGCTAAAAATTAATCCACATGATGTTTCGGGAGATAGCTCTTTAGCTGAAGATGTTTATGATACTTCTATTTATATTCGGAAAGGCGCTATTGAACTTATGGGAAGTGATAGTAGTTTTGTTGGTAAAACTGCTGCAGATGCTGGTTTTGGTTATATTCTTGCAAATAGATTGGTGTCTAACGCAGGACAAGTACCAACTTCTTATCAAAATAATGCAACAGAAGGTACTTATGATCAATATATGGTAAACCCTGCTTATACATCTGTGATGCATGATATTAAGTTAACTACTCGAGGTGGAGCTCGATTGAGTGATATTTTGCCAGACTTTGTGCTTAAAGGTGTATATAACGTATCTAATGACTTTGTCGAGGCAGGTTCTGTAAACACATTACCTAACCAACGTATTCAATGGAGTGCGGGTGATGCTTGTGGTAAAAATAGTATCAGCTGTGTTCCTGATAATGTGGCTTGGGCAGATCCATATATGGGGCATATTCCTTTTGCGATGTGTCCTCCTGGATATGCTAATATGGCAACCATTGTGCCAATTTCTTTCCAAATTGGTAGGGCTGGTAATGTTGTTAAGGCTTCAGCATATAATGGTCATGGAACTAAAGCTAAATGGCAAATTGTTCAAAAACCACAGCAGGCAGATATATTAGAGGCGGCAATTTCAGCTGATGGTATACATTATCCAAGGTTTGAAGAAATAAAGAGCTTTGTTTATAATGATATTATTAATGATAGCTCACTTAGTTCTTTTGATGGCTTTCTTGGAACTATGTCTTCGGTGACTGAAGGATGGTTCTATGGTTTGCCAGGTGATAAAAATGCTATTTCATCAGCTACTTCAGTAAGAATAGTAGGTTCTTCTAGTACGCAATATTGGGAATATACTGATGCAAGCAGTGACACACATCCGGTTGCAAGTCCACTTTATTTTCAAGAAGGTACATTCTTAAAAACATCAGTTCTTCCTAAAGCTTCTGCCAAAGGTTGGGAAGCAAGAATGGGCTTTATTTATGATACTAACGTGTGGAGCGGTCTAGGATCTGGTGCTGGTAATGAGGGTATAATATCAAATAATACAATAGATGGTAATAATAGTGAGGGTGGAACAAATATTGGTGGGGGGAATTATGTTTGGAACTTGTTCCCTGTGCCAACTAATACATTAGAGGGACATGCAACGGTTTATTGTTATTTTGATAGAACAAAGTTTGGTAACCATGAGCAAGTTCAGCAGTTGGATATGTTAAATAGTGCTTATGATTATAGCTCTAAAGCCGATACGGGTGCGGGAAGCGCAGAAGCTTATATGAAGAGATTGCATGATCCGTCACTTAAATATAGTGACCCATGGTAAGGTAAGAGTAAAAAAGAGGCAAAAAAGCCTCTTTTTTATTATGAAGATTAGGGATTTTTAGTCACTGCGTGGAGTGGAACGATGAAGCAGTCTAAGTGTGAATTGTGGATTACCACGGAGCTGACGCTCCTCGCAATGACAATAATAAAAGAGCGCTTGTAATGACTATATAGGGTGGGGTGAAGAAAGAAAAGAGGCAAAAAAGCCTTTTTTTTAGTTTTATATGTTCGACACCCCCTTTAGATTATATTTTATATTGCTTGTATGGTGAAAAAATCGGCTTTAATGAGGATAAGTTTTAAAAACGATTTCTAATTTAAAGAAATGTTGCTATATTTGTTGAAGAATTTTTAAAGATTTTGAATAGAAAGGCTTTTTAAATATGAGTGATATTGAAGAAAATGTTGTTGCAAAAGAGTTAGAGAAAGAAAATATTGCACCAACAATGATTGTTGATGAGATGAGACGCTCTTATCTTGATTATGCGATGAGTGTGATTGTGTCGCGTGCTCTTCCTGATGTTAGAGATGGTTTGAAACCTGTTCATCGTCGTATTATTTATGCTGCGTATGAAAATGGATATGATTTTAATAAACCATTTAAGAAATCTGCACGTATTGTTGGTGAAGTGATGGGTAAATATCACCCACATGGTGATAGCTCTGTGTATGAAGCAATGGTTCGTATGGCTCAGCCTTTCTCTATGAGATTGCCTTTGATTGATGGACAAGGTAACTTTGGTTCTATGGACGGTGACTCTGCTGCTGCGATGCGTTATACTGAGGCTAGACTTGCAAAAGTTGCGCATTCTTTGATTGAAGATATTGAATGTGATACAGTTGACTTTATGCCTAACTATGATGAGTCATTAAAAGAGCCTACTGTTTTGCCTGCTAGATATCCTAACCTCTTAGTTAATGGTACAAACGGTATTGCAGTTGGTATGGCTACAAATATTGCGCCTCATAACTTGGGTGAAGTACTTGATGCTTGTAGAGCATATGTTGATAATCCAAATATATCTATTGAAGAGTTGATTAAAATTGTTCCAGGTCCTGACTTCCCAACTGGTGGTTTGATTTTGGGATATGGTGGAGCGAAAAATGCTTATCTTACTGGTCGTGGCTCTGTTATGATGAGAGCAAAATGCACCATTGAAGAAATTAGAAAAGATAGAGAGGCTATTATTGTTCATGAAATTCCATATCAAGTCAATAAGGCTGTTTTGGTACAAAAAATTGCTGAACTTGTTAAAGAAAAAAGAGTTGAAGGTATTTCTGATATTCGTGATGAGTCTGACCGTCAAGGTGTTAGAGTTGTTGTGGAAGTTAAGAAAGAATTTCAGGCTGATGTGGTGCTAAACCAACTATATAAATATACTCAGCTTCAAACAAGCTTTGGTATGAATATGCTTGCTATTAATAATGGCAGACCAATGATGATGAATTTGAAAGATATTATTGAGGCGTTTGTTAAGTTTAGAGAAGAAGTGATTAGACGCAGAACTATCTATAAACTTAATAAAGCTCGTGATAGAGCGCATGTGTTGGTTGGTCTTGCTATTGCAGTTGAAAACCTAGATCCTGTTATTGAACTTATTAAAACAGCTGAAAATCCTAATGTGGCTAAAGACGCTTTAATGGCAAGAGATTGGCCTGCTGGTGATGTTGAGGCTTTGGTTGAGTTGATTGCAGAACCAGGTAGAGTGGTTGAAAATGGTACATATCGTTTGAGCGAAGCGCAAGCTAAGGCTATTCTTGATTTGAGATTGCATCGTTTGACAGGTTTGGAACGTGATAAGATTCATGAGGAATTAAGAGCTCTTGGTGAAGAAATTAAAGAATATCTATCTATTTTGGCTAGCAGAGAGAAACTCTTGGGTATTATGAAGGATGAATTCCAAGCTATTAAGCTTGAATATGCAAACCCAAGACGTACAAAAATTGAAGATATTGAAGTTGATACAGATATTGAATCTTTAATTCAACGTGAAGAAATGGTTGTTACAGTTACTGAAGCTGGATATATTAAACGTGTTCCTCTTAATGCATATAAAGCACAAAAGAGAGGTGGTAAAGGTAAATCTGGTATGACAACTAAAGAAGAAGATTTTGTTACTCGTGTGTTTGTGGCTAGTACTCATACACCAGTGTTGTTCTTCTCTTCTAAAGGTATTGTATATAAGATGAAGGTTTATAAGTTGCCTCTTGGTTCGCCAACCTCTAAAGGTAAGCCTTTTGTGAACTTGTTGCCATTAACTGAGGGAGAGAGAATTACAACTATCTTGAAATTGCCTGAGAATGAGGCTGATTGTAAAGATATGTCTGTTATGTTTGCAACTGCACAAGGAAATATTCGTCGTAACTCACTTCTTGATTTTGTAAATGTTCAATCTAATGGTAAGATTGCAATGAAACTTGATGAGGGTGATAAACTTGTTAACGTTGCTATTTGTGATGATACTATGGATGTGATGCTTGCGGCTAAAGGTGGTAAATGTAATAGATTTGCTGTGGCTGATTGTCGTGTATTTGTGGGACGTAATAGCTCTGGTGTTAGAGGTATTAAACTTGCAGAAGGCGATGAGGTTATATCTATGTCTATCTTGAAGCATGTTAAGGCTTCAACTGAAGAACGTGATGAATATTTAAGACTTCAATCTTTAATGAAGAAGGCTGAATATAATGAGGCTGAAGAAGAAAATGTATTTAATACATTAGAACCTAAGATTAGCTTTGAGATGTTTAAGGAAATGAGAGAAAACGAAGAGTTTATCTTGAGTGTGACATCTACTGGTTATGGTAAACGTTCTTCTGCTTATGAGTATCGTATTACTGCTCGTGGTGGTCAGGGTGTGGCTAATATGGAAATGAGTGAACGTAACAAAGAAGTTGTTAGCTCGTTCCCTGTTAAAGATGATAGCCAAATCATGATGGTAACAGATGGTGGTAAGCTTATTCGTATGCCTGTTGAAGATATTAGAATTGCTGGTCGTAAGACACAGGGTGTGATATTGTTTAGAACAGCAGAAGGTGAAAACGTTGTTTCTGTTACATGGCTTGATGCTGATGACGAAGCTGATGAAGATATGGAAGATGAAGTTGTATCTGAATTTGGCGAAGTTGAAATGGAAGAATAATAAGTATTTATAACTTATTATTTGAAAATAGGGGGGCTAAATTAAAGCCCCTTTTTTGTATATATAAAAAACAATGTTTTTAGTTGTCTTTTAAGATGTTTATTACACCATATAGCGAATTTAGTTCTTGTGTTGTGAGTTGAGAGCGTGTGAAGATATTATTTATGTTACGAATGAGGCTCTCGGTGTGGTCTTCATCTTTTAGGCGAGGGCTTTTTTTAATGTGTCCATCAAGTGTGCTTAAAAATTTTAAGACCTTTTCTTTTGGGGCTATTTCTCCACCATTTGTAACTAAGCGATGAGGAATTGCGGATATGGTTGTTTTGTAATATTCGTAGCCTAAAATTAGTACAGCTTGTGCTAAATTTAGTGATGAATGTTCTGGATTTAGAGGGACCTCTACGATGGCATCTGATAGGGAAATATCATCATTTTCAAGACCAGTTCTTTCACATCCGAACATAAAGCCTATTTTTTTATCTTGTGGCATATTTTGAGCCATGTATTCTGCTGTCATTACAGGCTTTACTTGGTGGCGTGAACGAGCTGAGGCCGAATATATTATTTCTAAATCTTTTATGGCATCATTGGTTGAAGAATATATCTTTGCATTGTGAAGTATTTCATCTGCCCCAGAAGATGCGCGAAGTGCAATATCTAGAGTTGGAGATTGTTCTGGATTTACAATACGAAGTTCGGTTAGGGCGCAATTTTTCATCGCACGAGCTGTCATTCCGATATTTTCTGCAAGTTGTGGTTTGATTAATATTATTACAGGTTTCATTGTTTGTAATCCTTATTTTGTGATTGTTTTTTTTATGCCATCGATTGATTTTTTGAATTGAATGATGGATTTATCAATAATTTGATTTATTTTTTCTGAAAAGCTTGATTTGGATTTTGATTTTGTATCTTTGTGAGTTGATAATTTTTTAGATGATTTACTGTTATAACTATCATATTGCTCTTTTGATATTTTTAGTTTTGGGCCATTTATTTTTTTGGGGCGAACTATACGATGTTGATAGGTTGTTGTTTCAGGCATTGTTGGAGTTATGTTGTTATTTTGCTCAACAGATAGGGTGGGGGGATTGGTATTATTAGTGGGGGTGATATTGTTTTCTAAACTAGCATCTGTCCATGGATTGGCAGGTAAACTATGAGCATTATTTGAAAATAATGTTATTGATAAAAGTATAATACAAAAGCTTTTTAAATTAAACATATAAAATCCTTATAAATGATTTATTTTATGTATTAGAATATAAGATAATGCTTAAAATTTATTTAAGTTATAAGTGTGACTTTAGTTTAATTTTATAGGGTTTAAAAGTTTATTTGCGATGAAAAATAAGCTAAAAAAGGGGTTGATTTTTAATGTGGTTGTGGTAGAAATGTGTCGATTAAAATAGTAAGAATCGGGTGAGGGAGGATGTATCCTCTTATTTGTTATTTAAATACAGGTAAGAAGATGTTCTTTTACTTCTCGATGATAATTTAAATTTAAATTTAACTTTAAGGATTTTAATAAATGTCAGATGTTAAAATGAAAATGATGGATGGTAACGAAGCGGCCGCTTCTGTTGCGCACCGCATGAATGAAGTCTGCGTTATCTATCCAATTACTCCATCTTCTCCGATGGGTGAATGGGCAGATGCGTGGTCTGCTGCAAAGCAAAAAAACTTATGGGGTGTAATTCCGTTTGTTCAAGAAATGCAATCTGAAGCAGGTGCTGCTGGTGCATGCCATGGTTCTTTGCAAGCAGGTGCATTAACTACTACTTTTACAGCCTCTCAAGGTTTGTTACTTATGATTCCTAACATGTATAAAATTGCTGGTGAGCTTTCTCCATTTGTTATGCATGTTGCGGCTCGTTCTTTGGCTTACCATGCTTTGTCAATTTATGGTGACCACTCAGACGTTATGGGTTGCCGTCAAACAGGTTTTGCAATGCTTTGCTCAAACTCTGTTCAAGAAGCTGGTGATATGGCTGCGATTGCTCAAACTTCTACTTTGAGATCTCGCGTTCCATTCATGCATTTCTTCGATGGTTTTAGAACTTCTCACGAAATTAAGAAGGTTAAAACAATTTCTGACGAACAATTGCTTCAAATGCTTGAAGGTGTTGATTATAAATTCAATGCTAAGCGTGCGCTTCGTCCTGAAAATCCTGTTATTCGTGGTACAGCTCAAAACCCTGATGTTTTCTTCCAAGGTCGTGAAGCTTGCAACAAATTTTATGATGCTGTTCCTTCTATTGTTCAAGAAGAAATGGATAAATTTGCAAAGATTACAGGTCGTTCTTACAAAGTTATTGACTATGTAGGTGATCAAAATGCAGAACACGTTGTTGTTGTTATGGGTAGCGGTGCTGAAACAGTTGAAGAAGCTATTGAATATTTGAATGCAAATGGTGCTAAATATGGTGTATTAAAAGTTCGCTTATATCGTCCATTCCCTGCTGAAGAATTACTTAAAGCTATGCCAAAAACTGTTAAAACAGTTTCTGTTTTGGATAGAACAAAAGAAAGTGGTTCTCTTGGTGAACCTTTGTATTTGGATGTTGTTGCTACATTATCTAATGCATTTGCTAATGGTAAAATTGTATCTCTTCCAAAAATTTATGGCGGTAGATATGGATTGTCTTCTAAAGAATTTACACCTGCTATGGCTAAGGCTGTATTTGACAATGCATTAAGCAACGCTCCTATTAATGGATTTACTGTTGGTATTACAGATGATGTTACTCATAAATCTTTGAGCTATGATGCGTCATTTGATGTTGAACCAAAAGATGTTGTTAGAGCTGTATTCTTCGGTCTTGGAGCTGATGGTACTGTTGGTGCTAACAAAAACTCTATTAAAATTATTGCAGAAGACGCTGGTAAATATGGTCAAGGATACTTTGTGTATGACTCTCGTAAGTCAGGAAGTATGACTACTTCTCACCTTCGTTTTTCTGATAATCCAATTCGCAGTGCTTATTTGATTAACAATGCTGATTTTGTTGCATGTCACCAATTCCAATTCATGCAAAAAGTTGACATCTTAAAGATTGCGAAAAAAGGTGCTACATTCCTTCTTAATGCTCCTTATAAAGCAGATGAAGTATGGAACCACTTACCAAAAGAAGTTCAAGAACAAATTATTTCTAAGGAATTAAAGTTCTATACTATTAATGCGATTGAAGTGGCTCGTGCAACTGGTATGGGTGCTAGAATTAACACTATCATGCAAGCTTGTTTCTTTGCTATTTCTAATATTTTACCAAAAGATGAAGCTATTGCTCAAATTAAGGCTGCTATTAAGAAGACTTATTCTAAGAAGGGTGATGCTGTTGTTGAAAAGAACTATGCTGCTGTTGACGCAAGTTTAGCGCATATGTTTGAAGTTAACTATCCAAAAGAAGTTACTTCTACATATAATCGTTTGGCTCCTGTTCCAGCTGATGCTCCAGAATTTGTTAAAGGCTTAACTGCAAAACTTATTGCAGATGTTGGTGATAGCATTACAACATCTGAATTACAATCAGTTGTTGATGGTACATGGCCTACAGGTACAACTCAATATGAGAAACGTTGTATTGCAACAGAAATTCCTGTTTGGGATCCAGAAACTTGTATTCAATGTGGTAAATGTTCTATTGTATGTCCACATGGGGTTATTCGTATGAAAGTTGCTAGCGATGAAGAATTAGCATCTGCTCCAGCTTCTTTGAAACGTGCTGAATATAAAGGTAAAGAATTTATGGGTAAGAAGTTTATGCTTCAAATCTCTGCAGAAGACTGTACAGGTTGCGGTGTATGCGTATCAGCTTGTCCTGCTAAGAACAAAGCTAACCCAGAATTACACGCTATTAACATGGATCATATTGAAAATCATTTGGAAGCTGAAAAGGCTAACTGGAAGTTCTTTGAAACTCTTCCTTATGTAAAGAGAACAGAAGTTCAAAAGAACTTACCAAAAACAACACAAATGATTCAACCATTGTTTGAATTCTCTGGTGCTTGTGCTGGTTGTGGTGAAACACCTTATATTAAATTGATTACTCAGTTATTTGGTGATAGAATGGTTGTAGCTAATGCTACTGGTTGTTCTTCTATTTACTCTGGTAACTTACCTACAACTCCTTACTCAAAAGATGAAAAAGGACATGGTCCAGCTTGGGCTAACTCTTTATTTGAAGACAATGCTGAGTTTGGTTTAGGTATGAGAGTATCTATCGACCAAGGTATTGAAACAGCTACATCTTTATTGAACGGATTAAAAGACAAAGTTGGCGAAGTTGCTGATAGAATTCTTAATAATCCTCAATCAACAGATGCTGAAATTGATGCTCAACGTCAAAATGTTAAAGAATTGAGAGCAAAACTTCTTCAAATTAACACAGAAGAAGCTTCTCACTTGAATGAAATTGCTGATTATCTTGTTAAGAAATCTGTATGGATTATCGGTGGTGATGGTTGGGCTTATGATATTGGCTTTGGTGGTCTTGACCATGCAATTGCAAGTGGTAAGAATGTTAATATCTTAGTTGTTGATACTGGTGTATATTCAAATACTGGTGGTCAACAATCTAAGGCTACACCTTTAGGTGCTTCTGCTAAGTTTGCAACTGCAGGTAAAGAATTACCTAAGAAAGATTTAGCTATGATTGCTATGTCTTATGGTAATGTTTATGTAGCTCAAGTTGCTATGGGTGCTAATGATACTCAAGTGATTAAAGCTATGAATGAAGCTGAAGCATTTGATGGTCCATCTTTGATTATTGCTTACTCACACTGTATCAACCAAGGCTTGAATATGGCTGAAGGTTTGGGTCACCAAAAAGATGCAGTTGAAACAGGTTCATGGCCACTTTATAGATATAATCCAGAAAATGTTAAAGAAGGTAAGGCTCCTTTGATGTTAGATTCTAGAGCTCCTTCTAAGCCTCTTTCTGATTATATGGCTTCTGAAACTCGCTTCCAAGTTGTTAATAAAGCAAATCCTGAGCGTTATAATAGCTTGCTTGAAAAAGCTCAAGAAGGCGTTAATGCTAAGAGAGCTATATTGGAACATATGTCTCAATATAAATAATGGGGGATGTGCTAAAGTGCTGTCATGTCATTAATTTACTCCTTTATGTACTCATTTTTGTACACGGCAGTCGCAAATTAATTTCCAGCACAGCACTTTATCCCACCCATTGCAAAGGAGTTGGAGTTAAATCCAACTCCTTTTGGTTTTATATGGGGATGTGCTAAAATGATGTTATGTTATTAGTTTGCTCCTTTATGTACTCATTTTTGTATACGGCAGTCGTAAATTAATTTCCAGCACAGCACTTTATCCCACCCATTGCAAAGGAGTTGGAGTTAAATCCAACTCCTTTTGGTTTTATATGGGGATGTGCTTAAGCGCTGTTATGTCATTAATTTACTCCTTTATGTACTTAGATTACTGGATTGCCACGGAGCTGATGTTCCTCGCAATGACTAGAGGGAATAGGGGGAGTACTTCTTGTCTTTTTAGTTTAAATATTTTTGTTGACTAAACAAGTAACTAGTTTTATGTTTTGTCTAAGTTAACCTTGATTGAAATGGTGATAAAATGGTTAAATCGTTTGAACAACAAATTGTTGAGATTATATCAAATCATAATATAAAAAAAGAAATTAAGTTAAATAAAATAGCATATATATTGAATTTTTTAGAAGGCGATTTGAATAGAATATATATGGGTAGTACAATTACATATTATGCAAAGATTTATCAGGAAAAAGATATTGAAGATTTGTTAAAAAAACATGGTGGAATTGAGAAAACTATTGATGAGAATTTAGCTAGAATATATACAAAAAAAATACATGATATTTTGGATGCAAATGCTGAAATTTCTGATGAGCATGTTAAAGAGATTAAAGAATTATTGAATAAAGGTGCACGGACGGAAAGCCAAGATGAAAAAGGTACAACTTTGCTTATGAAAGCAATTGAAAAAGATAATCTTGATCTTGCTTTGTTTTTATATGAGCATGGAGCTAGTACTAATATTGAAGATCATAGAGGATGTACACCTCTTCATTTGGCTGTTGAACGTAATAATATTGAATTTATAAGATCGTTAAAAGGAAATAAATTTATTAATTATGATATTGATAATGAACATAGATGTACTCCACTATTTTTGGCGGCAATGTGCAATCGTGGAGAGATGGTGGATATAATGGTAGATGGTGGTGGGGATGTTAATGTTTATAACTTTGAAGGTAATACCCCTCTGATTTTTGCAGTGTGTCATGATAATACAAAAATGGTTGATAAATTAGCTTTAAATGGTGCTAATATTAATCATAAAAATAATGAAAGGTGTGATGCTATTTATTATGCGGTATTGAGAAATAATAAAGAGTTAGTTGAAAAGCTTATTGGATACGGAGCTAAGGTTGATACTGTATATAAAAATGGAGAAACGCTACAGTCTGTGGCTAAAACAGATGAAATCAAAAAAATTATAGAGCAGGCACAAAAGGTGAAAATAAAAGGTGTAGATCAAATTGTTATTTCAAGAGACAGGGAGTTATAAATCAAAGTGTGTAGAACGTGATTTTTAAGGTTTACTTTTTTTTTAGATATTGCATTGTAAAATTTATATTCAAATTGATTTGTCTTGAAGGTTTTATGATGAGTTTTGCTGGTCCTAAAAATAATTGTGATTTGTGTATTCGTTTGTGTGAATATAGAGAGAGTAATAAGAATAAATATTCATCATATCATAATGCACCGGTTCCTTCTTTTGGTAGTTTAGATGCTGAGGTTTTGGTGGTTGGGCTTGCACCAGGACTTCATGGAGCAAACCAAACAGGAAGGCCTTTTACAAATGATTATGCGGGAGATATTTTATATCCAGCTTTGAAAAAAATGGGCTTTGCAGAAGGTAATTATTTAAAGAAAAAAGATGATGGATTTGATTTATTAAATGTTAGAATAACAAATGCTGTTAGGTGTGTGCCTCCTGAAAATAAACCAACAACTATGGAGGAGAAAACTTGTAGAAACTTTTTGATTGATGAAATAGGAAAAATGAAGAACTTGAAGGTTATTCTTTGTTTAGGGACTATTTCTCATAAAAATGTTTTAGCAACATTTAATGTTAAACAGTCTATGTTTAAGTTTAAGCATGGATGTATTCATGAATTATCTGATAGGATAAAAATTGTAGATAGCTATCATACATCTCGTTATAATATAAATACAGGTGTTTTAACTGAAGAAATGTTTGATGAAATTATTAAAAAAATTAAAGGACTTATTTAGATGAATATTATTAATAAAATATTAGATATTGTGGTTTTGATTTTATTTAGTATAATTGTACTTATGTTATCAGTTTTGCTATATATTAAATATTTATGGCCGATTGCTGATTTTGAACAAATTATATCAACTATTCAAGACACTTCATTGAGGGTTATTTTAGATAATATTGTTTATCAAGATGTTATTTTTGGGCTTTTATTTTTTGTTATTGTTTTTCCTTTAAGCTATTTCTTTTTAAGTCGGAAAAATATTGTTATTTTAAGTGTTGTATTTGGTTTTTGTTGTGCTTTAATTTCTGGTTTTATTCATTATCAGATTTATACTAGAATGGATACTACTCTTTATGAAGATGAGTATCGAAAACCAGAGGAAATTGAATATAAATTTCCTTCTAGGAAGAGAAATCTATTATTGATATATTTGGAGAGTTTTGAAAATGACTTTGATGATGAAAAAAGTTATGGTAAAAATCTTATTCCTAATTTGAAAAAATTACAAAGTGAAGGTGTGTTTTCAAACGAACATCGTATACTTCCTGGAGCAAATTATTCTATTGCAGCGCTTGTTTCATCTATGTGTGCTATTCCACTTAAATATACCCTCAAAAGGGATATTGGGGATACTAAATTCTTTTTAGATAATGCAACTTGTTTTCCGGAAATATTAAAAAATAATGGTTATCAGACGGTTATGTTAAAAGCTGCTGATATTAAGTTTACTGATGCAGATATATTTTCTTTACGTCATGGGTATAACGAGGCACTTGGCGTAAAAGAAATTAAAGAGAATTTCTTAAAAGATGACTATAAAAAATATATGGGGACATTTGGCGGAGTTTCTGATAGAACTTTATTTGAATATGCAAAAGTAAAATTAGGTGAATTTGATAAAGATAAGCCTTTTTTCTTAACGTTATTTAGTCTTGATACTCACATGCCAGGATATCATTTGGATAAAAAATGTGATAATGTTTTTGGTGATTTAAGAGATGCATTTATGTGTTCTGATAAAGGTGTTTATGAATTTATTGAATGGTTTAAGAATACTCCTTTTTATGAAAATACTACAGTTGTTATAGTGGGAGACCATGCTTTATCGTATAAACTTAAAGGACATGCAAAAGCTAAGCATGGAATTTACAATGTATTTTTGAATGTGGCTAATGGTTTAGAATTTGATGAAAATAAAGTATTTTCGACATATGATTTGGCGCCAACAATATTAGAAGCTTTAGGGATTAATTTGAAGCCTAGAGCATTTGGTTTGGGGCGTTCTTTGTTTGATGATGATAAGACGCTAATTGATGAGCGTGGAGTAATAAAGTTTAAGCATGAACTTATGAAGAATTCTTCTTTTTATAATAACTTGAAAACTCCTAGAGCTTTGAGGATTGATGAGTATAAATTATATAAAATTGGTGATGTGATATTAGAAAAAGATTTTCCACTATATACAAATGCTAGTGGTGAGTTTTTAGGTAGATTTTATATTGATAGAATGAATATTGAGCTTGAAAATTATAAAGGAGGGGATCTTGAGGTTGAAATGGAGTTTTACGCTGTTGTTGGGTATGATAATACTCTAGATGTATTTGTGGGCAATAATAGAGTTTATAAATATGAGATGCCAAAGATGAAAAGACAACCTCTATCTTGTAAGTTTAAGGTTTCAAAAGATAAAATTAAAGATAATAAACTTCAGTTAATATTGCATAACAATGGTGGAACTAACTCTGCTGTTAATATTGGTGTTAGCTTTAATATGATGAGAATTATTGAGAAATAATTTTAGATATGCTTTAATAAATCAAATGGGGTATCTATTATTGTTTGAGCATTGATGCTTTCTAAATAGTCTTTGCTTCTAAATCCCCAACTGACCGAAATGCAAGGGATGTTGGCATTGATAGCTGTTTCTATATCAACTTCTGAATCGCCGATATAGATGTTTGTTTCATTGGTGGCATTTGAGTTTTTTATTAATTCAAACACAGCGTCAGGGCAAGGTTTCTTTTTTATTGTGTCACTAACACCTTGTGCGTAATCTATTAGGTTATTAAAATATTTCTTTTGCAAATCTTTGACGCCTTCGTCGAATTTGTTTGAAACAATACCCATTTTTATGTTTTTTTGCTTAAGTGTTTTAAGGAGCTCTATTATTCCATCATAGGGTTTGGTGTAGTCATTTATATGGTCTTTATAATATGACTTAAATGTTGCGTAGATTTTTTCAAAATCGGGGTTGTTTTTTCCATCTTTAATGGCGCCTGCAACTAAAATATCAATACCATTACCGAGCATGGTTAATGTTTCTTCTAGAGTTTTTAAGGGTAAATTATGAGCTTTTAGTGCATAATTTAGTGATGCGTGCAAATCATAAGATGTGTTTAGCAATGTGCCATCTAAGTCAAATATAAGCATATTATTTCTCCTCTTTTTAGTGAGCTTCTTCCCAGTTGTCGCCAATTCCAACTTCGGCTATAAGTGGTACACTTAATGTTAGTGCTGTTATATCTTGCATAGTTTCTTTTATTATTTTAGAAACGTTTTCTACCTCATCTATTGGAGCTTCAAAAACAAGTTCGTCATGCACTTGAAGTAGCATTTTTGTTTTATAATTTTGAGATTTTAATGTATAATATGTTTTTATCATTGCAAGTTTTATTATGTCAGCGGCTGTTCCTTGAATTGGAGCGTTTATGGCAGCTCTTTCCCCGAATGAGGCTAAACGTTTGTTTTCTTCTTTTATACCATAAATACTTATTTTGCGTTTAAGTAGAGTTTCGGTATAGCCGTTTATGCGCGCGTTATTTATGGTTTGTTCCATATAGTTTTTTATTTCTGGCATTTCTCTAAAATAAGAGTTTATATATTGGTTTGCATCTTCTACGCTCACACCAATTTCACTTGATAGGCCATAGGCTGACATGCCATATACTATACCAAAATTTATGGCTTTGGCTTGACGACGCAAATCTTGTGTTACATCATTATATGGTATATTAAAAACTTGTGAGGCTGTTTTGCGGTGAATGTCTACATTATCTTTAAATGATTGTTGTAAAAATTTTACATTAGCAATTGTTGCAAGTAAACGTAGCTCAACTTGCGAGTAGTCGGCAGCAATTATTTTATGATTATCTTTAGCTATAAATGTTTTTCTTATTTCTTTTCCGATATCTGTTTTTATAGGAATATTTTGTAAGTTAGGATTTAGCGAAGATAGGCGACCTGTGTTAACAGATATTTGAGAGTAGGTGGTGTGTACTCTATTGTTTTTATCCATTAGATTTAATAGTGCGGTGGTGTAGGTTGATTTTAATTTTTGGTATTTGCGCCACTCTAATAATTTTTTTGGTAGCTCATGTGTTTGAGCCATTTTTTCTAAAACTTCTGCGCTTGTGTTTAATGAGCCAGAGGTATGTTTTTTGCCTTTTAGGCCGAGTTTTGTATATAATATTTCGCCAACTTGTTTTGGGGAGCTTAGATTAAACTCTTCGCCAGCAAGGTTATAAATTTCTTTTGATAATTGGTTTAGCTCTTTATCAAAAATATCGTCTAAATGTTTTAATTTTAATGCATTTAAGGCGATGCCTTCTTTTTCCATATTATAGAGCACTTCTAATAATGGTCGGTCTATATTGTCATATACATAGAGTTTTTTTTCATCAATTAATTTTTGGTGCAAAATTAGTTGAATGCGCATTAAGAAATCTGCCTGATTTGCGTATAGATCTAAGTATTGTGAGGCTAAAAGTGGTGTTTTTATCTTTTTTAGCTCAGGATTTGATGATTTTAATTCTTCTTCAAGTAAGGCTTTGGATAAAGCATCTAAAGTGTGTTCTTGTTCGGAGCTAAATATATCATAAGACATAACCGAAATATCATCGTATGGAAATGGGAATGTATCTAAACTTAGGGTTTTATATAAAATATGTTGGTTTTCTTTTAAGTTGATTGATATTTTTAATACGGATTTTAAATTAAATAATTCTTTTAAGAAACTTGTTATTTCGCTTTTGGTTATTCCGTTTTTATTGTTTGAGATTGAAAATAAATCAACAGGGTCATTGTCATTATTAATTGGAATATAAAATGCTCTTGCTTTGGTTAGTCCAATTGATATTCCTTGTAGGTCTTGGTTGTTTTCATAAACAAGATAAGAAAACTTATTTTCTTTAATGATTTCTTGTTTTAATTCGTTTAATTCTTTTAGTGTTTTTATTTCGTTATATATGGTTTTTATTTCTTCTTTTTGGGGTAATGTTTGGCATTTGCTGTTTAGCCATTGTGAGGCTTTATTTTTTAGGCTTTTAAATGCGTGTCTATCAAGAAGCGATGTCAAAACTTCTGGGGTTGGAGCTGTACATTTAAAATCTTTGATTGGTAATGAAACAGGAACATCTTTTTTTAGGGTTACTAATTTTTCTGAAATAAGAGCATCTTCTTTATGTGCAATTAGGAGTTCTCTTCTTTTATTTTGTTTTATTTTATCAGCATTTTCTAGTACTTCATATAACGAGCCAAATTGATTGACTAGCTCTGCTGCTGTTTTTAGGCCAATACCTGGAACACCGGGGATATTATCTGTTGAGTCACCTGCTAGAGCTTGTACATCTGTTACTTTATCTGGATATACACCAAATTTTTCTTTTACGTCTTCTTTGCTGAAGAATTTATTTTTCATGCTGTCATAAAATTCAACATTAGGACGAATTAGTTGCATTAGGTCTTTATCTGCAGAGACGATAGTTACTTCATAACCTTCTTTTAAGGCGAGTTCTGAGTAGGTTGCAATTAGGTCATCTGCTTCATAGCCTTCCATTTGGAGCCATTTGATATTTAAGGCTTCAACGGCTTCGTGTATTAAATCAAATTGCGGGCGTAAATCTTCTGGTAGTTCTGGACGTGTTGCTTTATAGTCTTGGAAAATTTCATTTCTAAAGTTTTGGCGTTTAGCATCAAATAATACTAAACAATAATCACATTTTATGTTGTTTGTTAAGCTTAAGAACATATTTAAAAAGCCATATACAGCATTTACGGGTAAGCCCTCGGGATTTGTCATTTTAGGGCTGGCAAAATATGCGCGAAAAATATAACCTGAGCCATCTATTAAGCATACTTTTTTGCTCATATAAAATTCCTTTCTTGTTAGTATTTATGATAGGGGTGGTGATTGATGATTGTTTCTAGGCGATATATTTGCTCTGCTAGAACTGCTCGCATTAGAATATGGGGGAGAGTTAATTTACCAAATGATAAAACAAGGTCTGCCTTTTGTCTGGTTGTTTCTAGATGACCTTCTGCGCCACCAATTAAAAAACATAATTCAGAGATGCCATTTCCCATCCAATTTTCTACAATTTTTGCAAGCTCTGGACTTGTCATATTTTTTCCTCTTTCATCAAGAACAATGACTTTTGAATTTGGTGATATACATGATTGAAGAAATTTTGCTTCTTCTTCTTGTGTGGAGTTGTCTTTTTCTTTTATGACTAAATCCCACTTTAAGCGCTCTTTGTAGCGTTTTATTATTTCTGCTTCTGGTGTGTTTGATTTGCACTTGCCAATGACGCCTAATGTTATTTTCATTATTTTACCTCGCTGTTGATTATTTGTTTGGCAGTTTTAATACCAGATGCAAGAGCTTCTACTACTGTTCCACAATTTCCGGTCATGTCGCCAGAAGATAAATAAGGGAGGTCTTTATGGGTGTTTAGGCAACTTGAGCCGAGAGCTGTAATTATTTTGTTATATCCTTTTAGTGTGTGTGCGGTATCTTTTAGAGGAGAGGCTTTATTTTCTGAATTTATTTCATTATTGATTGCAGTAATGGTTAAGGTTTTATCATCTTCTTTAGTGATATTGATGATTGATGTTAATTCTTTAATGATTATGTTGTGCTTTTCAAGCTCATCGAAATCACGTTTCATGATGCGCATATCGGTTTTGCGACGTCTAACAAACATCTCAACACTTGATGCGCCTAATTTTTTTAAGCTTAAAGCACAGTCTAGTGCAACTTCTCCACCACCAACTATACAAATTTTATCTGATATGTGTAGAGATGGGGTTTGTAGCACTTCTTTATATGGTGTCGCATGTTCTTCGCCTGTTGTTCTTAGTAAGTTAGGTGCTTGTTCGCCTAACGCCAATATTATGTCATCAAATTCATTTTTTAAGGCACAAAAATCGGTTATTTCATGATTTAATTTTACATCAACAAGGTTGTTATTAGTTATGTATGATATTTCTTTATCTAGAATTTCTTTAGGTAGGCGATAGTCAGGTATTAGTCTTGCGGCGCCTCCTAGTTTTGATAATTTTTCAAAAATTGTAACATGATAACCTTTTTTTATTAATTCCCAACATGCACCAAGACCGGCAGGTCCTCCACCGATGATGGCAATTTTTTTACCGTTATGAGAAGGTAGTTCCAATTTTGCATTAGGACTTATTGCCATGATATTTGCTTGCAAGCAGGGGATATTAATTGGAGTGTCTATTTTGCCTCTAATGCAAGCTTTTTGGCAGAATGTATCAGGACAAATAAGGCCACAAGTTTCTGCTAATGGGTTTTTGCTTCTGATTATTGATGATGCTGTGGCGTAATCTTTTTTTATGGCATGGGCAATAAAATCATGTGGGGAGACGCCAAGAGGACATGCTTTTGCGCAAGGAGATATTTTACAGCCAATGCAACGTGTTAGTTCATTTTGTAAATCTTTATTTATCATGGTTACTCTCTTTTTGTGTTGTAGATTTATTTATAGTATTTTGAGTAAGTCTTAGCAAGTAAGATATGTGTTTATTTCACAAATTTTTGAAGGAGATAACAAGCGTTTTAGATAAAAAAGAAGAAGCAACTCTAGGCTTCTTCCTTTTTTGTTATTTTTTCTTCTTAAATGAGCCGTCAGACTTTTTTTTGTAATTTGATTGCTCATAACTTGTTTTCTTTTTATCTTTTAAGGCAAACTTTTTAGATGATGCTTTGGTAAGTGTTTTTTTATCATCTTGTTTGGCTGGTTTTGTTTCGGGTTTTTTGAATTTTGTTTTTTTAACAATTACTTCAACCCCGTTTTCAATAAAGCTTTCATCTTGATTTTTCTTTTGGAATTTTTTTTCAGAGTTATCTTTGCCAAACTTTTGTGAGGCTTTTGATAGTGTTTTAGTTTTCTTTTCAACTGAAAAACCAAATTTGCCAATTTTGCGTCCGAGTGTGTAATAGAAACCATGGGCATAAGCAAGAAGACCTGCTTTTTCTAAGTTGAGAGCGCCTTGTTCGTCAATAAACTCTTCGTCAACATTTACGGCAACAACTTCAGCTAAAAACATATCATGAGTGCCAAATGAACGAACTTCCATTACTTTACATTCCATTGAGATTGGGCACTCTTTTATTTGTGGAGACTTCAATTTAGAGCATGGTTCTGCGGTTAGTCCGGTTAGGGTGAACTTATCAAAGTCGCGTCCTGATTTTACGCCAACTGTATCAACTGCAGGAGCTAGTTTCCATGTTGGAATATTTATTACAAATTCTTTGTTTTTAGATATTAAATCGTGGCTATATCTACTTGGTCTTATTGAAACATAGGTGATAACAGGGTCTGAACAAATGATGCCTGTCCATGCGGCAGTCATAACGTTAGGTTTTTTCATATCTCCTGAGCTTATTAGAGCTGGTGGAAGAGGGGATATCATTGTGCCAGGATTCCAAGTTTGTTTTGCCATGTTCTAGTTCCTTTTTTATGAGTTATTTTATAATAGTGGTGACCAAGCAGGGTCTGAGCCATCGCCAGGGGTTAATACTAAACGTTCGTTTTGACCTGTTACATCAACAGAATATAGTTGGATTGGAGCATTTGTTGTTGCTGTTCCTTTATTTTGGCGTTGGAACATTAATACTCGTCCATTTGGTGACCATGTTGGGCCTTCTACGATATAACCAGAAGCAAGAGTTCTTTCACCACTACCGTCAGGATACATAACGCCAATGTAGAAGCTGTTGCCTTCCATACGGGTGAAGGCTATATAGTCGCCTCTTGGTGACCAAACTGGTGTTGCATAACGTGAGCCACGGCGGAAGCTTATGCGCTCTACATTTGAACCGTCTCTGTTCATTACATATAGTTGTTGGTTACCACCCCGGTCAGAGTTAAATACAATCTTTTGACCATCTGGTGAATAGTTTGGTGATGTATCAATGTGTGGACCTGAGGTTAATTTTTTAGATTGACGAGTTGTTAAATCCATCTCGTAGATATCTGTTACACCATTTTTGGCAAAGCTCATTAACATATATTTACTATCAGGTGAGAAAGCAGGAGCAAAGGTCATACCTGGGAAGTTGCCTAATAGTTCTGTTTTTTGAGTGCGTAGGTTATACATATATACTCGTGGTTTGTTATTGATAAATGATAGGTATGCAATGTATTGCATGTCTGGTGAGAATCGTGGAGTTAAAACTAAGTTTGCTCCACTTGTTAAAAATTGGTGGCCGTCTCCGTCTTGATCCATGAGAGCTAGACGTTTTACTCTTTTGGTTGATGGGCCAGATTCTGAAATATAGGCAATTACTGTATTAAAATATCCTTTATCACCTGTTAGGCGTTCGTAAATTGCATCTGCCATTGAGTGTGCCATACGGCGCCAGTTGTCTTTATCTGCTGTATATAATTCATATAATAGTTCTTTTTGGCTGATTATATCCCAAATTTTGAAACGTAATTTAAGTTCTGTTCCGTTTTCTTCTTCGATTTCTGATTGAACAAGCACTTGAGCGTTTAATACTCTCCAGTCACCAAAAATAGGGGTGTCTGAAAATGAGGTAAATTTTTGAATATAGCTACGTTCTGATATTACACGAAATAAACCACTGCGCTCTAAGTCTGCAAGGACGATGTCTCTTACTTTGTTGGCATATGAAAAACCAAGGAATGCACCGACACCATTGTTATCTGAAATAATGTTTGGAAAAGCAATTGGAATAGGGGCTTGTGTGGCACCAGAAATATTAACATTTAACTGGGCTTTGGCATTTGAAATAGACAATAAAAGAGTGGTTACTACTAGTGATAAAAACTTTCTCATTTGTTTCCCTTTTTTGATGTATTGGAGTTTATTTGTTAGATTATATGGATTTAGTTTTGTTTGTAAACTAGTAAATGGTATCTATAAACAAAAAGTAAAGGGAAAAAAAAGCTTTTTTGTTAAAATGTTGAATCTTATAAGTTGTTATAATTTAAGATTTTTTTGTGTGGATAAAATGAATGGGGGAAGTGGGACTTTGTTGACTTATAATAAGGAAATTTATATATTGAAGATGAAATGAAAATTATTTTATAACCTTTTTATATGTATGTCAGATGTATTATGAGCCTTTATGGTGATTAATTGTTTAACCCTTAAAAACTGTGTACTTATGATTTCGTTCGGTTTGATTATTTTTGGAACTTGCGTTGTCAGCGGTGGCTTAGGATTTGCAGCACTTGCCTGCGAGGATTCTAAGGGTAAGAAGAATGATTCTTATCGTGGCGGTTATTATCCTTGGACAGATGATCGCTATCCTTATTAGAGGCGCTTGTTTTTTATTGAGGCTAGTTTAAGTATCCTTTTTAGGCTGTTAGAAGTGACGTTCTTTGTTGGAACGTCACTTTTTTTTGCTTTATTATCAATGGTTAATGAAAAATATGAACAATATTTGAAAAAAAAGCTTGCATTATATATTTTTTTTGATTATTGTCCTTTCTGTTAAGCAAACGGGACTTAGCTCAGCCTGGTAGAGCGCTTGCTTTGGGAGCAAGATGTCGGAGGTTCGAATCCTCTAGTCCCGACCATAAAAAAGCCACTCTTTATGAGTGGTTTTTTTATGGTATGAGGTTTGAAGCTCCGAAGAAGGAGGTTCGACTACAAGCGAAAGGCGGGCGGAAGAACGCCGGTCAGCCAAAGGCTGATGAGCGCCCGTGCGATTGAGTGAAACGAAAATCAATCCTCTAGTTTCGACCATAAAAAAAAGCCACCCTTTGGGGCGGCTTTTTACATGAGGTGAAATACCTGCAAAATCATACTAACAATAAGAGCAATTAAAGTTGCTGTAATCCAAACAGTTATGATTAGTGATCCCAGCGTGAGGCATAGACCTACAAATATACCATGGTGGCAGATCGCTAGTAGAAAAACAATTGCAGTTATCCATTTAATTAAATCTATAGTGTATTTGGTTGGAACAGCTTAAAAAAATGAAAGCATAGTATTTTAGATAAAGAAAACCCCTCACAATAATAAAATTGAGAGGGGTTTTGTAATGATTGTTACTACATATTGCCTCTTTGAAGAAAATGCAGCAATTCTCCGTTGAGTTCCACGCCAATGATAACTGTATCCAAAATTGTATAAAATACCACACTGTCTCCAACGTGAGGGATAACATTAGTGTATTTTCTTTCAATTGTGTATTTTGTATCTTTGTCTGTAACTATTTCGTAACCGACATTTTCAACAGGTCGCACTTCTACGATTTGCTCTTTTTCCCTTTTCTCAACCTTATTATCTTTCAGATAATGTGTTGGTTTAGGAATGCTATCTCTACCAAACTTGTTAGCAAGATATTCAAAGCCACCCATATTGTGACGACATTTATGCTTGCTTTCAACCACGTTAAAGGCATAAAGATTACCATTGCGATGTAAAGTAAACTCTATTATATCACCCTCAACGAGTTCTTGGGCTTTAGAGTAAGCGTTTGCTCTATCAAACTCAACTTGATGAGGTCTTTTTAAGACGGTTATTGCCATTTTATGGGAATAATCATCAAATACAACACTTCCTACGTGAGAAAATCTGTCATTACAGATATAAGAGAACTCTTTTACGAGACAGAGCAACGTTAGAGAATAATCTCCACCAGTTACATTAATAACTTTAGCCTTTGCGGTTACTTCATTGAGATTAAAAAAATCCATAATGTTAAGTTTTTAATGGTTATTTACTTATTTGACACTATTTGTATATACAAACTTTATACTTCCCATGGAATAGCCATTCCGGTAAGAAACAATAACAAAATTCCAATTACAACAACGACTCCCGTACCATTGGTATGATAAAACTCTTCTATCTGCTTAACTGACTGCTCACCAGTAACAGCTTGCAGACCTTTCATACTATGAGAAGTAAACACTGTAACCAACATTCCTTCAACTGGATTTATATCTTGCGTATGACCTATTGTACGAGGACTGTGTTCGGGAATAGTCACACTGGTGATAGTGTATTGAGTTGAATCTATAACCACAAACCAAGTACCAGTTTTTGCTTCATATTGTAAATTACCAGTTCCAATGATTTTTGGTTCAATCGGGTC
>JAZQXC010000016.1:0-98887 GCA_045632645.1 Alphaproteobacteria bacterium
AAATGAATATATGCCTTTGAGCATATCTCCTAAACCTAATACAACCATTAGAGTACTTATGGGATACAAAGGATTAAACAAAAAAATTGAGGTTAAAGAACAAATTTTACCATCCAAACCAGAACGCAGCGGATTTGTTGCGGTTGAATGGGGTGGAACAGAAATTGGCGATAATATTGTATATTAAAAAAGGAGGGATTTACCCTCCTTTTTTTATTATTAACTACACATACCATTATGCAATGTCGATAATTTTTTATTCATACTGCACATTTGGTGCTGTCTTCGTTTTTGCTGTAAATCTATAACCTTTCGTTTTTGCTTTAGATTATTCCTTACGCTTCTTTTAGCTACCATTGCTTTAATCTTTTGATAGTTTTTACTAAACTCTTTATCTGACCTTATTAAGGAATACACTCGTTTATTAAACCTTGCTATGTCTTTATTAGACCAACTCTCAGGTGTTGCACTTTCGCAAAAAGCAACAAACTCTTTAAAATTACTAAAATCCATTACCCCCATACAATCTCTCCTCTTTTCTACCACAATAGAGAGATTATATCACAATTTTAGACCAAAATCAAGACAAAAAATATTATATTTCTATTACTTTACCACTATTGCAAATAGGTGTTGTAGATTGAGATTTTTTATTTTGCTTTTCTTTAGATATTGCTTTTAATTTTAAATAAGCTTTTGTATATAAAGTATCTTCTTCACTACCACCAATTTTAATCTTAATAGACCTTGCTCTTTCTTTTAATTCCAATCTTTTAGCCCAATTATCATATTGCTCTTTAAACTCAGGACTTTTTTCCATAAGCTCCGATACTCTATCACAAAAAGTTTTGGTTTTCTCATCACTCCAATGCTGCATCCCTTCTTCATTTTGTCTAATATAAACTAAAAATTCTGAAAAATTTTTAAAATCATTTATCTCCACTTTCCATCTCCTTATGAATTTAGTTTATGTAATATTATCACAATTTCAAGCTTTACGCAAGAATAATTTATGCATATGATAAAGCGTCTAAAGCCCCTTGTAAAATATATGCTGCCGCAGATGCATCTAAAACTTTAGCTCTTTTTTTTCTTGATAAATCAACCTCTTTTATCAAAAACTTCTCCACCGCGGACGATGATAACCTTTCATCCCACAAAAAAATAGGAAGATTTAATTTTTCTTCTAATAAGCTCGCAAATTTTCTAACCTCGCTTGCGATTTCTCCTTCTTCTCCACTCATTTGAAGAGGCAATCCCATCACAATGGCACCAATTTCTTTTTCTTTTGTTATCTTCTTTAGCTCTTCAATATCTGTTTTATTATCTTTGCGATATAAAATTTTATATGATGTAGCTATGGTTCTTAACAAGTCTGACACAGCTAAACCCATACGTTTTGAGCCATAATCTATCCCGAGTATAGCCTTATATGGTGGAAGGATTGATTTGAACTCTTTAATATCCATTTTTACCTCTAAAAAAATTGTTATAATATATTTTTTATGTAAATAGTTGATTGTTAGGAAAAAGTAAAGATATTTTGTTTTATTTTAGTATTATATACATTTTAGGATAATTTTATGAAAAGAAAAACTCTATATTTTGCTTTGTTTTTTATTTTGATAGCCCTTAATGCAGTTGCTAAGATTAAATCTGTTGATGTACAGAAAAAAGAGTGGAATATATGGCTTGATAACCTAAAACTTGAAATGATTGAAAAGGGAATTTCAAAAAAAACAATTAAAAAAGCCTATGACCAAGATTATTTTCATGAAGTTAAAGATGTTGTTTTGCAAGATAAGAAACAAGCCGAGTTTTTATTAACTTCCGACAATTATATTAATAAGTTAGTAAACAAAAACAGAGTTCATTTAGCTAGAGAGCACTACAAAAAGCTAAAACCTAAATATGAAGAAATTTCTAAAAAATATGGTGTACCTTTACATTATTTGATATCTTTTTGGGCGATTGAAACACATTTTGGTGCTAACAAAGGAAAATATCATTTAATCGATGGACTAACTAACTTAAGCTATAAAAATAGGCGCTCAAAATTTTTCAAAAATGAGTTATTTAACACATTAAAAATAATGGACACTCAAGACCTTAAAGACCATAAATTAATGGGCTCTTGGGCTGGTGCTATGGGACACTTCCAGTTTATGCCTTCAACATATAATGCTTATGCTGTTGATTATAATAATGATGGTGTTGCTAATATTTGGGATGATTTTGACGATGCAATTGCAAGTGCTGCAAATTATCTATCACAACTCGGCTGGAAACCTAATGAACCTTGGGGAATGGAAGTTATTTTGCCTTGGAATTTTGATTATAATTTAGCTGGAGCTAAAAAATATAAAAAAGTTTCTGAATGGAAAAAAATTGGAGTTATCGGAATCGATGGGAAAAGACTTAATCTTCCTGATAATGCTAGTGCAGTAATTACTCTTCCAGAAGGGAGACGTGGTCGCGCATATATTACGCTTAGCAACTTTAGGCGTATAATGATATGGAATCGTTCAACTAATTATGCTTTAGCTATTGTTAAAATGGCTGATTATATAAAAAATGAAAAAACATTTTCACCTCTAAATGATAAACTAGTTTACAAACTAACTAATGATGATATCAAAATAATACAACGTTTTGCTAATCGAATTTTGAAATTAAAAATAAAAGAAGATGGGAAACTTGGCACAAAAACATCTCTTGCAGTAAAAAAACTACAGGCAAAATGGAAGCTCCCTATAGATGGATACCCTGACTATCAGCTTTTAGTTAGAATTAAAAACTTCAAATCTTGGGCTGATTTTAGAGCCCCAAAACAACCTAGAAAACCTAAAAAACTCAACTAGTTTAAGATATTCTTTCAATAATTGCAGATTTAGTTTTAACTTTTTTATCTGATATAGTTATAGCATCTTTAACTAAATTGCTTACTTCTTTTATTTTATCTTTATTCTCAGCGTGTATATAGCAAAGAGGTGTCTTTTCATCTATCTTATCACCAATCTGGCAAAACGATGTAAATCCTGTTGTGTAATTAATATTTTGCTCAGGATGTGTTCTACCTCCTCCCAACATAATTACTCCTAAACCAATGCTTCTTGTATCTATTTTGGAAATATAACCACTTGTTTTAGCATATATTGGCTCAATATATTTAGCTGTTGGCAGTTTATTTTCATAATCTTCTAATATATCTTTATTTGCACCAAGTGATACAGCCATTTTAACAAAACGCTCAAAAGCATACCCTTTATCAATACTTTTTTGCAATAAGCCTTTCGCATTTGCAATATTTTTAGCAATTCCGCAATTTACGAGCAATTCTTGACACAAAGCCATTGTAACTTCATGAAGGCGTTTATCAGGGTTTTTCCCTTTTAAGTAATCGAGCGCTTCTTTTAGTTCTAAAACATTACCAATAGTTGTTCCTAAAACACTATCCATATCTGTTAACAAGGCGGTTGTTTTAGTATTGGCCCCATTTGCAACATCAACAATAGAGCTAGCAAGCTCTCTTGCTCTTTTCGCATTTTCCATAAACGCACCATTTCCACATTTTATATCCATAACAAGGTACTTAAGACCTGCTGAAAGTTTTTTAGATAATATTGACGCTGTTATTAGAGGAATAGATTCAACTGTTGCACAGACATCTCTTATCGCATAGAGTTTTTTATCTGCTGGAGCTAGTGATGCTGTTTGCCCGATAATTGCACAGCCAACATTTTTTACAGTCTTTTTGAATATTGCAACATCTGCCTTTGTGTTATATCCTTCTATCGAATCTAATTTATCAAGTGTTCCACCGGTATGACCTAGTCCTCTTCCGGCAATCATTGGAACATATACTCCACAGGAAGCTAACATAGGCGCAAGCATCAAGCTTACCTTATCGCCAACCCCTCCTGTTGAGTGCTTATCTACGATTGGTGCATCAATATCATCAAAACTAATCTTTTCACCTGAATCGCGCATTGCTAATGTTAAATGCAATGTTTCGTCTTTATTCAAACCATTTAAAAATGCAGCCATCGTAAATGATGCTGCTTGCACATCTGCTATTGTGCCACTGCTAATGCCTTTTATTAAAAATTCTATTTCTTCTTTACTTAGAGTTTCTTTATTTCTTTTTTTACGAATAACTTCTTGTGGTAACATATTATTCTCCTATATTTAGAAATGTAGTAACTAACTCAACTAATTTATCAGAAGCTTTTGAAGCCTCAGATAGTGTTTCTTGGTGTGATGGTGTGTTATTTACAAGACCAGCAGCATAATTAGTTATAACTGATATACCCAAAACTTCCATTCCACAGTATGAGGCTGAAATAACTTCTGGAACTGTTGACATACCTACTGCATCAGCACCAAGTATTCCAAAGGCTCTAACCTCTGCAGATGTTTCAAAATTTGGCCCGAGAACCATTAAATAAACACCCTCTTTTAATTCTACATTAATTGACTTTGCAACCTCTTTTATTTTTTGGCGCAAACTTAATGTATATGCGTTATTCATTGATGGGAATCTTGGACCTCTTTTATCATCATTGGGACCAACTAGAGGGTTTTTCCCACTAAAATTAATATGGTCACTTATGAGCATTAAACTCCCTGGTGCAAAATCTTTACGCAAAGAGCCTGATGCATTTGTTACGATTAAACGCTCTATACCTAATTTTTTTAGTATATGCATAACATCTGCAATAACTCTTGGGGAATGCCCTTCATATAAATGGAATCGACCATTTAAACAAAGTATTTCATTGCTACCTATATAACCTTTTATAAGCTCTCCCTTATGACCTACAACGGTACTTTCTGGGAAACCCTCAATATCTTTATATTTTAATACTTTTGTATTTTCTAATTTGCTTGCAAAACCACTTAATCCTGACCCTAAAATTATAGCAGTTTTAGGATTTTTTAATTCTAAGCTATGTTTAATAAAATCAATCGTTCCATTAATCATTACGCAACTCCGTAGCATTAAATTGACAAGGCATTAACTCTTTTAATTTATACGTTTTACAAATTTTTTGGGTATCTGCTAAATGTATCAATGTATCTTCATTTGAAAACTCACAAATTCTTTGTAAACACGCACCACATGGATAAACAAGATCTTTTCCACTTGAGGTTATTAAAATTTCAACAATTTTCTTATCACCACCTGCAATCATGGCTGCAATAGCCCCTGCTTCAGCGCATGTACCACATGGGTATGATACGTTTTCTACATTGCATGATGAAAAAATATTTTGATTTTCTGTATATACTGATGCACCAACATAAAATTTCGAATAAGGTGCATAGGCATTATTTTTAGCAATAATCGCTTTTTGCAAAAGTTTTTCTTTTATCTCCATAAAACACTCCTTTTTTTTAATAATTTTATGATTTTTTTAAAAATATTATCGTTTCGTTAATTTTTTATATTATACAATAACAAAAAAATTTAGCAAAGCTTATTTTTGAGTTAGGAGAAAAACGTGCTAAAAAAGGTTATTATAGGTGTTCTTTGTTTTATAATTCTAGCTATTACAGCTGCTGGGATATATATTTATACACTTGATTGGAACAAACATAAATCAATTGTTGCGCTTAGATTAACGCAAATTACAGGTCTTAATGCTAAAATTGACGGGAATCTAGATGTGGAGCTTTTCCCAAAACCTACATTTTCAGCAGGTCTTGTTAAATTTACCAAAGGAAACTCTCGTACTCCATTGATTGAAGTGAATGACATTTCTGCAAACATTGATCTCCTTCCACTATTAAGTAATGAGTTTATATTAAATGGCATGACATTGACAGGTGCTGAAATCCACCTTTTCGTCGATGAAAAAGGCAATACAAACTGGAGTGGCAAAACAACAGTTGGTAAAAATAAGTCTGGTAACATTGAAGTATCATTTAATGATGTAAAAATGACTGGATCATCTATTATATATGAGAATAAGAAAAACAATAAAAAGTTTACAATACCGAATATTTCAGCAAATATTAGCGCTCCATCGCTAAAAGGACCATACAAAACTAGTGGTAAGTTCATTTACAACAAAAAAGAGATTAATTTTAATGGTAATGTTGAAAATAATAAAAACATCAAAATAAAGATGAATATCAATAGTGCTGCTATTGCATCTAAGCTTTCTATTGATGGAACTTTAGGCGACAACTCTAAAGGTACTATCATTTTTGATGGTAAAAGCTTATATGAGACTATAACCTTGGCTCTAGGCGAAGGTAATATATCTAAAAAATATAATGAACCAATGTATCTATCATTTACCTATGGCAAAAATAATGAGACGATTAATTTAAGCAATTTCAATGTAAAATATGGCAATGATACCGTTGGAAATGGTTCTGTTGTTATTTCTAAAGGCGAGAAGTTTAATATCTCTTCTGATATTGATATGCTTAAGTTTAATCTCAATATATTAGAAAATATTGGTGCTGATATTACAAATTTTTCAAAAAACAACAAAGATAACAAAGAATTATCATTACCTAAATTTGATATGGATGTTAACATAAAATCAGATAATGCTAGTTATAATGGAGTGGCAGCCCATAAACTTAATATGGGAATCGTTTATAATGATGGTATAATTAATCTTAACAGATTTGCTGTTACGATGCCGGGGGAAACAACGATTAAATCTGTCGGAAAAATCACAATAGCACCAAAATTAGAATATATACTTGAAAACACTCTTGAAAGTAAAGACATAAAGACTTTCGCTTCGATATTCAATATTAATCTTACAAAAAAAGCATCTAGTGAAAATAAAAAATCAATATTCCAAAGAGCTCAGGCAGAATTTATGATTAGTGGTGGAATCGATGCCCTTAAACTTTCTTTTGCCAAAGCATTGGTTGATAATACTAATTTTTCTGGTAATCTCGGATTTGTATTTAATGAAAATAATACCTTTGTTATTTTACAAGCTGATTTAGAAAAAATATTATTTGATAAATATGTTGATTTTGCATATTTAAGCAACAAACAATTATCTGTTGAAGATAAAATTTTATATCAATTGAATTTATCTCCATGGAAAGGTAATTATGAAACAGATGCATCTATTAGTATAAAGAATGCAGTATATAACAATGTTGCTTTGGATAATTTAAAGCTAAACTTTGTTGCCAGTGAAAATAAATTAGATGTAAAAGAGCTTACTATTGGAAGTATGGGGGGCGCAGAAGTTAACATTAAAGCAAATTTAGAAAATCCATATACTGCTCCTTATTTTAGTGAGTTATCATATAATATTAAGACAACTAACTTTCCTAATTTTATAACAAATATAGGATTAGATGTTGCTTCAAAAGGAATTTTCAAAAGAAAAACTTTTGCATCTCAGGGTGTTTTAAATGGTAGTTTCAAACAATTTAATATAAGTTCTATTCAAAAATTAGGGGACACTGAAATATCATATGTTGGTGCTGTTATTAATACTAAGGATGGCAACTCTTCATTAAATGGTGATATTGAGCTGAAATCAAATAATTTTGTTAACTTTGCTCATGCAATTGGCTTTGTTAATTATAAACCTGATTTACCTGTTACTACTATTACTTTAGAGGCGCAGCTTCTTGGAACATTTAACTTATTTGAGTTAAACGATATTAATGGTTATTTGGGAACAAACAATATCCAAGGTTTATTAAGAGTTGATAATACTACATCAAAACCTAAAGTTTTTGCGAACCTTAGCTTTGATGAGTTTAATATTAATAACATGCTTAATATTAGTAAAAAAGACGATAAAATATTAATAAGCACAACAAATAACTTTATTGATAAAATTGATTTTTCTGATGATAAAATTGACTTATCTTCTCTTAATAATGTTGACTTTGATATAACAACAAATGTAAAACAAACCGTTTGGAATAACAAAAAGTATGCAGACTTAAAAGCAAGTGCGGTTCTTAATAATGGAGTTCTCAATGTTAAAGATTTCAGCGTAAAAAAAGATGACGGCGAAATTGATATTAACTTTATTCTTGATAGTAATAATTTAGCTAAAATTAATGGAAACTACAATATCTCTAAGATTGTTGTCCCATCTTTTGGTGGAAAAATATATAAAGTAGAAAAAGCTGTTTTAAACTCTAAAGGCAGCTTTAGCACTAACTTAATTTCTGAAAAGTCGTTTTATGATAATTTAAATGCAAAAGGTAATTATCATCTTTCGAATGTTACTATTGGTGGCTGGGATTTAGATATTATAAAGTTTGAATTAGAGCAACGTAAATCCATTAAAGATTTAAATAAAGTTATCTCGAACAACTTAAAAACGGGAAAAACTTTATTCAATAAAGCTAATGGTAAATTTGAATTATCAAAAGGTGTAATTATTTCTGATAATTCTGTATTTAGCTCACCTGTTGAAAATGTAGATATGAAGCTAAATCTAAACTTTAGCAATTGGCAACTCACCTCTGATTATAGCATTTTCTATAATAATGCTTCTTTTTCGGATGTTGTAAAATTTAGCTTATTTGGAGATGTATCTAATCCTGAGCTAAAGATTAATATTGATGAAAGTATTGAGCGTATTAATGAAGTTGAAAAACGTCTATTAATTGAAAAAGAGAATAATGAAAAACAAAAAACGGGATTACTTAGAAACAAAATTGACCTTTTACAAAAAAATATTAATGATGCAAGACATGATATAGATCGTCTGTCATTTGACTTTATTAGATATAAACCTACAAGTGATAATAAAGAGGTTGTAAAAGTATATGAACAACTCAAAGTTAAATTAAAAAATATCGAAAAAAATATTAACAAACTTGAAACTGAGTTAAAATCTACAAATAACGAGATTGTTTTAATTGATTTAGAAACAAGCATTATAAAAGAAATATCTAACATTTCATCTTTACCTAAGTCATTAGAAGAAAACTTCATTGTAGAAAGCAAGGATATTTTTGATAATAGCTTTAGCAAACTTACATGGCTGTTTAATTTAGCGCAAAATAACTCTTCTTATTATAATAGTTTGGTTGATGTATATATGAAACAAATTGATATAATGAAAACATCAACAACTCCTGTTGCTGAAGAAACTGTTAATAAATTAAAAGAAGATACAGATAAAATATCTGCTGACATGGATAAGATTAATGCCCTACACAATAAAATTAGAGATAACTATCTAAATATCATTGATAGTAGTAGTGTTAATGATATGAAAAGAAATAATGAACTAGCATTGCAAGCTATTCATACGATGTTATCATATATCAAACAATTAAATGATAATATAGTAAATAGCATAGATGTGTTTAGAGCTGTTTTGGATATTGAGGCTAGAGATTACGATACATATTTACTATATCCACCTGAAACTGTTGATGATATTGATATTAGTTTACCTATTCTAGAGACTGCAAAACAATATCAAAATACAACAAGTGTTTCTGAGAAAGAGAATAATGAAGTATTAGATAAAAAAGAAACCCCAAAAAGTGTAAATAAAAATGAAGAAAACCTGAATGAAGGAACTAAAAATGTAGATAATTCAAAAAAAAAAGATGAACTAAAAGTATCATTAAGTAGTTTTACCAAAGGTGTTTCTTCTTTATTCAAAAAGCTTAATATAAAAAACAACCAAAACGTTCAACCATCTAATAATACTGGAATAGGTAATATTTTAGCTAATATTTCAGAAGAAACAATAGTTGTGGATGAAGCTAAAGTTAAAGAGGAGGAAATAACCCCTGTTGTTGTAGCTGAAGTTAAAGAGGAGGAAATCGCTCCAGTTGTTGTAGCGGAAGTTAAAGAGAAGAAAATTGCTCCTGTTGTTGTAGCGGAAGTTAAAGAGAAGGAAATCGCTCCTGTTGTTGTAGCGGAAGTTAAAGAGGAAGAAATCGCTCCTGTTGTTGTAGCTGAAGTTAAAGAGGAAGAAATCGCTCCTGTTGTTGTAGCGGAAGTTAAAGAGAAGGAAATCGCTCCTGTTGTTGTAGCGGAAGTTAAAGAGGAAGAAATCGCTCCTGTTGTTGTAGCGGAAGTTAAAGAGGAAGAAATCGCTCCTGTTGTTGTAGCTGAAGTTAAAGAGGAAGAAATCGCTCCTGTTGTTGTAGCTGAAGTTAAAGAGGAGGAAATAACCCCTGTTGCTAAAGTTAAGGAGGAGGATATCGATAGTTCTATTATTGATAAAACAAAATTAGCTTTATCAGATATAATTTCAGATATTTATCAAAAAGAAGAGACTATATTTAATGATATAAAGCATCAAGATGTTCGTTCTTCTTCTAAAAGTAATTTAAGCTCTTTAAAAACAAATCCGGTTATAGCTATGAATATTGGCAATAGAAACTGGGATGATACAGATATTAAAGCATCTTTCAACATGCGTAAAAGAAAGGGATTTAACTTCAAAAAAGATTCTAAAAAGGAAGAAATTAAAGTTATTTTAGAAGAAAGTGCTAATGAACAATATAAGCAAGAAGAAGAAATCGCACAACAAACAAAACGTAATTTTCTTAAACTATTCGCTAATTCAAATGATAACTTCACAAGAAATGTGGATATAGAAACATCTAATATTGTTACTGCTTTTGAAAATGAAAAGAAGGATGAAAATAATAAAACTCACTATATTTTTGCAAATACATCAACAATACCAAATAGTGGTGTTGTAAATAAATCTTTTCTTGCTAACAAAAAATTACCAAAATCTGTAAGGAAAGAGAATAAATATATTTTTGCATCTAATAATGTGAACAAAATTGATTTTTCTGGTAGTGTTGGTAAAAAGATAGCTTTATCTGTTAAATAATTCTTTTTCTGGTTTACTTAACAATTTGTACTGCCTTATAATATGTAATATATTTATAAGGAGATTCACATGTTTAATAGACCAACTGTTGCTGTATTACCTGTTGCTGGTTTATCTACAAGAAATTTACCTGCAACAAAAGCTATGCACAAAGGTTTTTTGTGCTTAAATAACCTACCTATTATTCAATATGCTGTTGATGCCTGCGTTGAAGCTGGTGTTGAAGAGATAATTTTCATATATAGCGATGACGTTAGCAAATCAATGTATAGCAGATATTTCTCTTCTAATCCATCATTAGAGGAGTGTTTGCTTAGAAATGACAAACTAGAATTATGGGAAGCATTAAAGCGCACAGTTCCTAATGGTGTAAAATTTTCTTTTGCAAAACAAGATGAGCCCAAAGGTAATGGGCATGCTGTGCTTTGTGCAAAAGATATTATTGGCGATAGGGACTTTATGGTTATGTGGGTTGATGATGTATATGTTTGCAGAGGAAAAGGTATTCTATCGCAACTATTAGATGTTTATGAGAGAGTTGGTGGAATCGTTGAAAATATTATAGTATTTCCTAAAGAACAACTTTCTAGATATGGCGTATTTAAGGGGATAGAAAAAGAAGCTCCTCATATCATAAAAGCTAGTGGAGTTGTTGAAAAACCTAAAATAGAAGAAATTGAATCTGAATATGCCAGTATGGGACCATATGTTTTGCCTAATTTAATCTTGGATCTTTTGCCTAAAGTAAAAAAAGGCAATAATGGTGAAATTAACCTTACAGATGCAATTAATTTAGCTGCAAGTAGTGGTTGCGATTTAAGAGGGGTTTTAACCACTTCTGAGCGATACGATTGTGGAACCAATGAAGAGTTAGCTAAATCAAACATTCGCCTGTCTATACGTAAAAACAAGGTGTTATATAATGAAGCTGTAAAAACAATTAAAGAACTAGATAATAAACTTTAATAGTATCTTTTATATATGAGGCATAGATGATAAACTTCATATGGATATTTATGTTCTTACTTGCTGTTGGTTCAGCAGTTATGCAGTTATTTTTTTACAATAATTATGAAATTTTTTCTGAGCTAACGAAAGCAATATTTGTAAATGCAAGTTCAGCTGTTGAGATTTCTATCGGCCTAATTGGTATTTTAAGTTTTTGGCTTGGAATACTTAAAATAATTGAAAAATCAGGCATAACAGAAGTAATATCTAATAAGCTTACCCCTTTATTTAAGGTAATTATGAAAGATATACCTGATAAAAGCCCTGCAATTTCATGTGTAGTTCTAAATATGGCAGCAAATTTTTTAGGTCTTGATAATGCAGCAACCCCTATGGGAATTAAAGCAATGGAAGAATTGCAAAAACATAACAACAAAAAAGATGAAGCAAGTGATGCACAAATTTTGTTTATGATACTTAACTCATCTTCTGTTACACTTATTCCTATTACCATTTTAATGTATCGTTCAGAAATGGGGGCTAAATATCCAACTGATGTTTTTATACCAATTTTACTTGCAACTACCATTTCTACACTATTTGGTTTTATTAGTGTTGCTATTAAACAAAAAATAGATTTAAAAAATAAGTATATTTTGAAATTATTGTTCTTTTTAACATCTATAATTTTTTGTATTTGCGCTTTATTTTTCACTATTCCTCCTGAGAAAAGACTTATTTTATCTTCTTGTTTAGGCAATGCTATTCTTATTTTATTGATTTCTTTCACATTGATTATGGCTTTAAGAAAAAACATAAAAGGATATGAAGTTTTTATTGAAGGAGCAAAAGAAGGTTTTGGAATTGCTGTTAAAATAATTCCTTATTTAGTATCAATGCTCGTTGCCATTGGTGTTTTTAGAGCATCAGGTATTTTGGACTTTTTGATTGATGGCATTAAAAATATTGTAGAATTTATGGGACTTGATAACTCTTTTGCCGGTGCATTACCAACAGCATTTATGAAACCCTTGTCTGGAAGTGGCGCTAGAGCTATGATGATAGAAAGTATGCAAAATTATGGAGCAGATAGTTTTGTTGCTTTTACATCTTCTGTTATTCAGGGCTCTACAGAAACAACTTTTTATGTTTTAACAGTCTATTTTGGAGCAATTAATATATCTAAAATAAGATATGCTCTTAAATATGCTTTATGGTCAGATTTTGCTGGTATATTGGCAGCAATATTACTTTCTTATATGTTTTATTCTAACTAAAGGAGAAACTCATGAAACTTTTAATACAACGAGTTATTGAGGCTAGTGTTGATGTTGAAGGGAAAACTGTTGGCAAAATAGGAAAAGGATTGCTTGTATTTTTAGGTGTTGAAAAAGGTGATGATAATAAAAAAGCAGATGCTCTTGCAACTAAACTTGTTAATTTAAGAATTTTTGAAGATGAAAATGGTAAAATGAATCTTAGTGTTTCAGATATAAAAGGTGAAATATTGGTTATTTCACAATTTACTTTGACTGCAGATACATCTAAGGGAAATCGCCCAAGCTTTATAAATGCAGAAGACCCTATAAAAGCAAAAGAAATGTATAACTATTTTAATAATTTATTATACAAGAAAGGTTTCAAGGTAGAAAAAGGTATATTCCAAAGTGAAATGAAAGTAAAACTTATAAATGATGGACCGGCTACGTTTGGACTTGAAAAATAAGTAAATATATTATTCTTTTAAGAGAATACTTATTTTTTCTTTTATTGATACTAAAGCTTCTTTTATGAGCTTATTTATCATTTTATGAGCAATTTCTTGCATATTTTCTTTGTTATTAATTATTATGTATCGATTTTTTTCTTCTCTAATAATAGTATTCCCCTCTAAGTTAATTACTTCAATTGATAAAGACATACTATATCGACTATTTTCTTTATCTATAATATCAACTGCTGATTTTGTTAATTTGGGAAATATATAATAGTCTGCTAATTCTTTATTTTCTGTAATTAAAATACGTGGCTCAAATGATAGTTCTACTGAAATATCATTTGTATAAACTTTAGTTGTTTTTTTATTATAATATTCTAAATCTTCTATATATAATAATGGAATGCTATCATTCGCCTCATATATTGATTTTGGCAAACTTTCATTTATTTCTTTGCTAAGCTTTTTTATATCTTCTTTTTTTATTTTCTTATTATTGTAGTTACTTAGTAATTCATCCAGCTTTGAAACATCTAGTATCGCATTAAAATCCAAACAAAATTCTTTATCATTTTCTTCTGATGAAGTTATAATATCTTTCACAGCGTTATCTATAACTTTATAAATAAATATACTTGTATCGTAGCCATTAAAAGGGGCTGTTTTTTCTTTTACATATTCTGAAGATTTTACTGCTAGATATGAAACTTTGTCATACGCATTAAGATAAATATCATAATCATCTAAATTTACCTGCTTTACTTCACAATACGAAGCGTTTATGGGTAAAAAAAGGCTATCTGCTTTTGCTATTGTATCAAAGCTTAACAACAAACAAAAAACAGATAGCTTTAATAAGGTTTTAGACATTATTATTTCTATTCCTTAACTTGTCTTATAACCTCAATCCATTCATCTAGTTTATTACCATTTTTATCTAGTAACTTCATTGTGTATTGTAATGCTGGAATTTCGCTGTTTGATGAAATATACCAATCAGCTATTGGTTCAATAATAAAATCAGCATCTTTAACATTGTTTACAACTTCAAAAGTATTGGAACCACTAATAATTTCTTTTGTTGCTCCCTTTAATCTATATCCTCCATAAGGAAGATCTGAGCTTAACAAGTTAATATCTTTAATGTAGATTTTCTTTGTTGCACTATCATATAGTGCAGATGTATCTTGCAACATACGATTTGTTGCGCGTGTTGCTACTACAATATATGCCTCTGGCGAATATTTAACAACTGAACCCAAAGCAACCTTTGTATCTGGGGTTCTAATATCAACCACTTTTGAATGATAAGGACTTTTTTCTACTGTAACTTTTACTGCATTTTCTACAGGAGAAGGAGTTTCTTGTTTTACTTCAATGGCTGGAACTACAACTTGAGGCTCAACTACTTCTTCTTTAACTTCAATAACTGGTTCTACCATAACAGGTGCACTTGTAGAAATTGTTGTTGCATTACCTTCATCAACTGGAACAAACTCCTCATGAATAGTCACAACAGGTTCACACACAGGCTTTCCACATGGCTCTTCATATGTTGTGGTTGTTGTTATAATCTTTTTTGTTTTTATAATTTTTGGTTCAACCTTTGGCATTGGTTGGCAAGCACAAGGTTGATAACAAGGTGTTGCAACTTCTGCACATGGACAGTCTTGAACAGCTTGAGGCACCTGAACATAAACAGGAGCAGGCTCAACAACAACAGGAGCATTATCTTCATAAACAACCTCCTCAAAAGTCACACCATCAACATCTTCCCAATTAGCATCATTGCATGCGCAGGCTGCTAAAACAGAGCAAGTAACCATACTTAAAATCTTTTTCATAGGGCATCTCCTAACTAAATTTATTATCTTTTGCCTCTATTTTTAAAGCAAAGCCATTAAAAAAATATTAAGTTTTGAATTTACTTTTCTTTTTTTTTATGTTATCGATTAGTATAAATGGAGGCGTTATGATAATAACTTTTGCAAGTATAGTTTTTGTTTTTTTACTTATTTTCCAAGGTGTTAGAAAAAACACTTTTTATATTTTATATGCATTTTCTATGATTGCATTAGCATATTTTTTAGAAAACCACTTAAATATTAAAGTTTTTTTCTTTTCTAAAAAAGCTATTTCTTTATTTGTTGCATCACATCTTATTTTAATTAACATTTTTACTTTTATAGCCTATGGACGAGATAAAAGCTTAGCTAAAAAAGGCGAATGGAGAATCCCAGAAATACAATTACACACTTTAGAGTTATTAGGTGGAACAATTGGGGCATTTATCGGACAAAAGTTTTTTCACCATAAGAATAAAAAGAAATCATTTATGGCAACATTTTTTGCATCTGTTGCCATTCAAATTGCTGTTATTATTTATTTACTTAAATATACAAATATTTGGTAGCCTTACATTATCATAATATCAGAATGAAGAGCCTGAACTGGTGATATATTTTGACGCATTACAGCATTAAATATAGGGTAAACTCTTTCACATTCCATAATAGACAATTCAATTATTTTACTTATTTTATCACTAAATAATTCTTCTTCATCTTGTAAAATTAGTGAATGCTTAAATATTGGCATTTTTTGCTCACTCCAATAAGAAAAATGCCCTAACCATAAATTCTCATTTAGCATTGCAAGCAATTCAAACATTTTACTTCTATCGACAGAAGATGTTTCAATATTTAGCAAGCAGGATATGTGCAAACAACGCATATGCTCCTCATAAGCAAAAAATATTAGCATATTATCCCATTTGCCTAAAACTTCAGCAACTAGCTCATTATCTCCTCTTCTATCAAATGAAACATCATCTCTTACAAAGATATTTTCAATTGTATCAAGTGGATTATATATTTCGTGCTTAAATGCTAAATTCATTTTCTTATGCCTTTTTATTCATGATGATTTAATTTTTGCAACAATTCCTCATTTGAAACAATAGATATATTCAGTTTTCCACTTTTTTAAGAAAATAGTAACTTTCTCCCTTTTAACAAATCATTCTTTTTCAAACACTTACAAAATATATTATATTTTTTAATGTTTTTATGTGGATTATATTTTTTTATTAATATAAATTTAATCAACACAAGTTGTCACATGGAGTAAAATTTATGTATATTGATTTTCCTAACATATCACCGATTGCTTTATCAATAGGACCATTCGATTTAAGATGGTATGCTCTTGCATATTTATTTGGAATTATAATAGCTTGGATTCTTACTAAAAAAAATATCAATAAATATGATTTGGGAATTTCTGATATCCAACTTGATGACTTGGCTTTTTATACAACACTTGGAATTATTTTAGGCGGAAGAATCGGATATGTTTGCTGCTATGGAAGGGATTACTTTTTTAGCAACCCCATACAAATATTTGCGATTTGGAATGGAGGAATGTCTTTTCATGGAGGAATCGCTGGCGTAATTCTAGGACTATTTTATTTTTCCCATAAAGAAAAGTTTAAATTCTTAAAAATTACAGACATTGTTGCTTTATATGTTCCTATTGGCATTTTGTTAGGAAGAATCGCAAATTTCATAAATGGAGAGCTTTGGGGAAGAGTAACAGATGTACCTTGGGCCGTTAAATTCCCCACAGGAGGATATTTACCAAGACACCCTTCACAACTTTATGAGGCTTTTAGCGAAGGTCTTTTAATGCTAGTAATATTAAATATATTATGGAAGAAGGAATTTGTACGCACGCATCATGGCATAATTTCAGCTGTTTTTTTAATAATCTATTCTTTATCTAGAATGAGTATGGAGTTTTTCCGTGAACCAGATGCACACATTGGCTTTTTATGGAACTTCATTACAATGGGGCAACTACTTTCTATACCATTCTTAATTATTGGGGTTTACATTTTAAATAGAGCCGTGAGACTTAAGCCTTAACGGTAATATTACGCGTAAACTTACAAGCCTTTTTCAAAGCTATCTCTGCCCTTTGTAATACAACTTCTGTATTTATGTCGCTACGTTTTTTCTCACTAACCCCTTGCGAAATAGTTAGTTGAAGATGATTATTTTCATTAAAAATAAAGATAGATGTCGCAATAGCTCTTCTTATTTCTTCAGCCATCTCAAAACACTCATTAGTTTTTAGATTCAAACAAGATAGTATCAATGCATCATCTTGGTAGTTATATATTTTAACATCAGGGGCTGTTGCCTTAATCTTCTTAAAAAACATCTTCTTTAAGATAATCATTTTTTGCTCACCAAATCTTTTTAAGATACGCTCATAATCATCTAAATATAATAGTATTATACTATATTTGGGAGGATATTTCTTTTCGGCGTCTCTATAAAACATATTTATGTTTGCAACATTCAACACTTCATCTTTATATCTTATAAAAAATACATAATATATTGTAACCACACATTCTATAATTGCTGAAGACAAAAAGAACAAACTAAAAGCTTCTAAATTATTAGAAAAATATACCCCAATCATTACCGATAAAGCACTAAATAAAGTCTTTGTGGTTAAAATATATCCTTTAGATATATAGTTTACTAACAAAAGAACGATGCAAAACAGCGAAATATAAAATGATGGACAATTCATTGCCCCGATATGTTTATAGAAAAAAACATAATCAATATCTATTGATTGAGTTTGAAGGTTTTCAATTATACCTGTTTCTAAGAATAAAACTATTAGAAATAAACTCCAGTGTTTTTGGGCAAATTTAAACTTTGAAAAATAATTTATAAAATAAATTGTTGGTATAATCATTATTATCCATATATTATAAGATGATGAAAAAATATAATCCTCTCCATACATATATCTTGTATTATTTATAACTATATACGCTATATATATTGCCAAAGAGCTCATTACAGAGCCTATAACTTTAAAATATATACCAACTAATAACGTTAAAACAGAAACACTTAAAAATGCATTATGTAAAGATTGATATGCTGTATCATTTTTTTGATTTACAGAAAAAAAGTACATTAGAAATATAGATAATATAGCAATTGGAAACAAAGCATTTTTGCTATAAGATATTACTTTCTGAGTATCAATCCTTTTTTTAAACACGAAAATCTCCATAGTACACTTAATGTTTTGGAGTATTTTAAAATAAAAAGGTTAAATTTTATTTACACATTTTAATATAGAACTATCACCATATGAATAAAAACGATACTTCTTATTGATTGCGTGTTTATATGCTTCTTTCATCTTATCTGTTCCGGCTATTGCGCAAATGAGCATAAACAATGTTGATTTAGGTAAATGAAAGTTTGTTATAATATAATCTATAATCTTAAATTTATATCCAGGTGTAATAAATATTGATGTCTCACCACAAAATGGACTTAACACTCCATTATCATCAGATGCTGTTTCTAATAATCTAACAGATGTCGTACCAACTGCAATTATTCTTCTCCCTTCCTTTTTAGCTTTATTTATTAATTCACAGGCATCTTTAGTAATAATTCCAAATTCAGCATGCATTTTATGATCTTGGGTATTATCTGTTTTTACAGGCAAAAAAGTACCAGCTCCAACATGAAGTGTTAAAAACACTTTCTCAACACCCTTTTCTTCAAGTTTTTCTAAAACATCATTTGTAAAGTGAAGACCAGCTGTTGGCGCTGCAACAGCCCCTTCATGGCGAGCATATATGGTTTGATAATCTTCTTTGTCATTATACTTATTCCAGATTCCTGTTGTTGGTTTATCTCTTTTTATATATGGAGGAAGTGGCATATGACCATATTCTTCTAATTTTTTAGATAATTCATCATCATTACACATAAATTCTATTAAAACCCCATCTTCGCCATGTTTTTCTAAAACTTTTGCCTTAAATGTGGAGTTTTCAGCTGTTATAACATCTGTATAAAAGGATATCACATCTTCTGTGCGCAATCTTTTAGAGTTCTTTATAAAAGCCCACCATGTTAAACCATTTTCAGGATGATATAGTGTAACCTCAACTTCTGCATTATTTCTCTTTCCATACAATCTTGCAGGTATAACTTTAGTATTGTTAAACACTAATACATCACCCTTTTCTAAAATATTAGGTAAATCATAAAAATGTCTATCTATAACACCCTTATCATTAGTTACATCAAGCAATTTGGATGTATCTCTAGGAAAAACAGGTTTGCTAGCAATCAATTCTCTATCAAGTTCAAAATCAAATAAATCTACACGCATAAGAGCCCTCTTTGTTGTTTTTTTGTCTTATAATATTATTGATTATATTTAGCAACATCTTTTTAAATTTTGCTTCAAAAAGCACAAATTTGACAATTTTTTAAAAAATATTTAAAATTGACAAAAAAGTTGTTGAATTTATTCAAAAAATAGAGTATAGTGCAGCAAAATAGTGATTTTAGGAGTAAAAATAAGATGAAAAACATGGACCTTGATAAAGCTTATGAAATTGCCGGCGGATATGTTGAAGCAGATAAAGAAACTTTTGATCAGGCTATAGAACTTATTGAAAAACATGACAAAGAACTTGCAGAAATGCTAGTTGAAGCACGCATGCATGAAGATAAAGCTAAGCAAAAACGCTTAGATGAAGAACGCCTTAGTGTTTCAGCAGATGCACTAGCAGAAAATACTGAATTTTTATATAATGAATTAGACAACCATGATTTTGAAAAATCTTTACTAGAAGATGAAGAGATTAAGCTCGCTATTGATAATACTCCTATCATTGATAATAAAGGAGCTAATGTTTTTGAATTATCTGAAGAAGAAAAAGAAAAATATATATTTATGCTCGTTGAAAAAACAAAACTTGATATAATGTGCGAGCAATCAAGAAGCGCAGAGTTTTCTGAATTATCAGATGAAGAAAAAAGAAGATACCTAGCAAAAGAAATGAAAACATCTTTCTTGGGGTCTTTGATGCATTTACGTACAGCAGCGCAAATTACTGAAAATATTCCTAATGCTGAAAAAGCCCTAAAAGAAGATGATGAAGAATTTTTTAGAAATCAACAACTCGCTTTAGGCAATATGACACCTCAAGATAGAGCTTCTGATTTTGAACAAAAAATAGATGTCCATGCAGATCTTGTTATTGCTTCTTGTGCTGAAACAGAAAACAATGCAAGTAAATATGCTAAAAAATTAGCTGATTTATCTGAAAAAGCTAAAAGTAGTACTAAAACCCTACTTCAAAAAGCAAGTGGCTTTATTACTCAAGCTAAAAGCTCTTTTGCAAATAAAGCAAGACAAGTTTGGGGACAAAGATATGAATTTGCAAATAATATGCGCGATAGAGCTCCAAAAACTATTACAGATATTGCAGCTGTTGGTGGCTTGATCGGTGCAACTGCCCTTAATGCTCCATGGCTTGGAACGGCTGTTGTTGCATATGGCGCATATAAGGTTGCCTCTTCATGGGTTTGGCCTATTATTACAAAGGCAAGAAAAGAGGCTCGTTTAGCTAAAGATGATAAAAGTGCTAAAAAAGTTAAATTTATGGATAGACTTAGAAATGCGTCTAAATCTATATTTAGCAATAAAGAAGAACGTAAAGAATACTTTAAAGAAGCGGGCTGGGGAAGTGCAGCAGGTCTTGTTGGTTTAGGAGCAGCAGGTGCTGTTGCAAGTGGTACTTTTGGAGCAGTTGGCGCATTTGCAGCAAGAGGTGCTCAAAGACTTGCAAGTATGGCTGTATCTTCTGTACAAGGTGCAATTAACACTATCGGAACACTTAAAAATAAAAAGAAGGATTTTTGGGATAAAGCTTTTGCAGTAGCAGGCTTCGGTATTACTGCTGCAATTTTAACACAATGCGCAGACTTAAGCACAGAAAGTGTTGACACTGGTGTAAGCGCTGTGAATGCAACAGAAACTGCAACCACTGAAACTGAAGTAGTTTCCTCTGTTGAAACTGAAGTAGATATTGAACCAGAAGTAGCCCCAGCTCCTGTAGCTCCTCAAGAATGGTCTTCAGAATCAGGTATTACTCAAAGACAATGGAATCGTTTGCAAACGTTTTGGGGAGGACCTGAAAAATACCAAGAGTATTACTCAAGAATTACTGACGATATGTTACAACCTGGTGGTGCTTTTGAAGGCATGACAAGAGATGAAGTTCTTTTCAAATATGAAAGAATGTCATCTTGGAACCTATTACAACATAAAGATGCAATTGCAAAATTTGATAGTTTCTTTGAGTGCAAAACTGTATCGACACTTACATATCAAGATGGCTTAGTATTAGACACTATTATGGATGATGGTAGCATTTTAGGTGTTAAAGGAGAAACAAATACTGTTGTAACATCTCGCGATATTAATTGCGGTGGTGAAAGCACACTTTCCGTTGTAAAAGGAGAAGTAAAACCGTCGATTGAACCTGTTGTTGAAGATCCATTAGAGGTGACTGAAGAAAAACAACCAACAAATGCGGATGTTCAATTGGGATTTGATAATGTAGGCGAACAAACAACAACTATTGAAGAAACTAAACCTATTAAAGTAGATATTTATAAATCTAATAATCTTGAAGATGGCAAATTAGTTGGCTCATGGGAAACTGGCGACCTTAATATATCCACTGAAAACAAAGAGATAGTAATAGATATTTCATCTAGCGCTGCTGAAGTTCCTGTAGATGCTGGTTCGGCAAGTGTTATACCTAATGCAACCAACTTAGATGGAGCACCTAAAGAAGAGCTATCAGCTAATGCCGTTTTAACAGATAACACATCTGATAGCACTGATGCTACATCTCAATCTTCTTCTAATACAACCTTGGTTGAAGAAACTTCTGTTGAAGCAAGTGGTGATGTTAATGCTGAAAATGTTGTGCTTGATTGGGAAAATGCAGAAGTAGTCCCTGATTCTAGCGATGTTGTAGCGGGCACACCTGCTGCTGGAAATGTTGAGGAGCGTGGAGGCTACAATAATTCAGGTATCACTCAAAGACAATATGAAACAATGCAAACATTCTTTAGAGATCGCTATGGTGATAATGCTTACGAGTTCTTCTCTTCTATGATTACAGATGAAATGAGAGCTAAAGGCGGTGTTTTTGAAGGATTAAGCGTTGAGCAATCAATGTTCTCCGTAAAACAAATGGTTGCTTGGTCTCATGATCAACATGGTGAATTTTCTCAAGAAATTACTGCAACCATGGACTACCTAAAAGGTTGTCGCGAAGAAATCTCTCCAGATATGGTGCCTTCTGTAAAAGAAGTTATTGACAGAGTAAATGAAAATGGCACTATTGATGGAGTTACCGGCACAAGAAACGTTGTTGTAAGATATTACCAAACAGGTGATTGTGGACAAGCTGGCACATATAGTGTTGATAGAACCGTTTCTGGCATAACAAGACCTAGTACAGATGGCTTTAATCGTTTGTATTTACGTCCTATTCCTGTTGTTACTGAAGAACCTGTTCAAATTGGATTTGATGTTGTAGAAGGTAATGAGTATAAGGTTACAGAAGAAAAAGAATTTAACATCAGCATTGTTAAATCAAACAATTTAGACGATGGCAAAGTTATTGCTGAAAATGTAAGCTTAGAAGAAACTAATATTGAAGTGGAAGATAGAGATATTGTTGTTGAAAGACGAGGTGCTTCTAGACGTTTTAATCCAAGAGGTAATCATAGATAATTAATCTCTTTATCAAACAAAAAAGCACCAAAATTTGGTGCTTTTTTTATTTATATATAAAACAGCTTCTGTGGATAACTCATCTAAAACAAGCCATTGTTTTTAAATTTATCTTGAAAATTGAGGAAAAAGTGATATTTTATGCTCGATTTTTAATAAAAAAGCCGTGCGGGGCTGTCCGCACATAATCTTTAGGAAGGATAATAATATGACTATTCGCGTCGGTATTAACGGATTTGGCCGTATCGGTCGTTTGGTATTCCGTGCTGCTCAAAAAAGAAATGACATTGAAATTGTTGGTATTAACGATTTAATTGATGTAGAATATATGGCTTATATGCTAAAATATGATACAATGCATGGTAAATTTGATGGCACTGTTGAAGTTAAAGATGGCAAACTTGTTGTTAATGGCAAAGCTATCCGTGTTACAGCAGAAAAGAATCCTGCTGACTTGAAATGGAACGAAATTGACGCTGAATATGTTGTTGAATCAACAGGTTTATTCTTAACAAAAGAAAAAGCTCAAGGTCATATTGATGCTGGTGCAAAATATGTTGTTATGTCTGCACCTTCAAAAGATGATACTCCAATGTTTGTTTGTGGTGTTAACACTAACTCTTATGTTAAAGGCACACAATTTGTTTCTAACGCATCTTGCACAACAAACTGCTTAGCTCCTATTGCTAAAGTATTAAATGATGCTTTTGGAATTAAAGATGGTTTAATGACAACTGTACACGCTACAACAGCTACACAAAAAACTGTTGATGGCCCATCTGTTAAAGACTGGAGAGGTGGTCGTGCTGCTGCTGGCAACATCATTCCTTCTTCTACTGGTGCTGCTAAAGCTGTTGGTAAAGTTATTCCTGAATTAAATGGTAAATTAACAGGTATGGCTTTTCGCGTTCCAACATTAGACGTTTCTGTTGTTGATTTAACTGTAAACCTTGCTAAACCAGCTAGCTACGAAGCAATTTGCGCTGAAATGAAGAAGGCTTCTGAAGGCGAATTGAATGGTATTTTAGGCTACACAGAAGATCAAGTTGTTTCTTCTGACTTCTTAGGTGATGCACGTACATCAATCTTTGATGCCAAAGCTGGTATTCAATTAACAGATACATTTGTTAAAGTTGTTAGCTGGTATGACAATGAATGGGGTTATTCTAACAAAGTATTAGATCTCGTTGCTCATATGGCAAAAGTTAACGGTTAATTTTTTTACCCTGCGTTTAGTTTGGCTTTATGCCAAACTTTAACGCGGGGATTTTTTTTATTTTAAGGAAACATAAATGACAGAATATAAAACAATTGAAGATTTAGGAAATTTAGCAGGCAAAGTTGCTATGCTTAGAGCTGACCTTAATGTTCCTATGGATGAAAATTTTAATGTAACCAATACAGCAAGAATTGATAGAACAGTTCCAACAATTAAATATTTAATGGATAAAGGAGCTAAAGTTGTTGTCATTTCTCACTTTGGTAGACCTGAAGGTAAAGGGGATATGAAAAACTCTTTATCTCATATCGTAAAAGATTTAGAAAAATCATTAGGCAAGAAAGTTGTTTTTGTTGAAGATTGTATTGGATCTACGGTTGTAGATGCTGTTAAAAACATGTCTAACGATGAGGTTTTATTGCTTGAAAATCTTCGCTTCTACAATGAAGAGAAAAAAGGTAATGAAGATTTTGCAAAAGAATTAGTTAAAGTTGCAGATGTTTATGTATCTGATGCCTTCTCTACAGCCCACAGAGCTCACGCTTCTATGGTTCCTGCAGCAAAGCTTCTCCCATCTTCTATGGGACTTTTAATGGCTGAAGAGGTTAACGCCTTATCTACTGGCTTAAATAACCCTGTTAGACCACTTGTTGCTGTTGTTGGAGGCTCTAAAGTTTCTACAAAGTTAGACCTATTAAATAACTTAGTTAAAAAAGTTGATAAACTTGTTATTTCTGGTGGTATGGCTCACACTTTTTTAAAAGCTAGTGGTATTGATACAATTAATGAAGCCAACTCTTTAGTTCAAATGGATATGCTAGATACAGCTAAAGAAATCATGGCTACAGCAAAAGCAAATAATTGCGAAATCATTTTACCAATAGATGTTGTTGTATCTAAAGAATTTAAGCCTATGGCTGAACATAAAACTGTTGAATTAAGCGAAATTCCACAAGAAGGATGGAGTTTGCTTGATGTAGGCGCTAAAACGATTGCTACAATCAACGAAAAACTTGATGAATGCAAAACTTTGGTTTGGAACGGACCTCTTGGCGTTTTTGAAATGAAACCATTTGATACAGCTACAAATGCAGTTGCACAACATGCTGCTGAATTAACTAAAGCTAAAAAACTTACATCTGTTGCAGGTGGTGGCGATACAGTTTCTGCCTTAGAAAATGCTGGTGTTGCAAATGATTTCACATACATTTCAACTGCTGGTGGCGCATTCCTTGAATGGATGGAAGGTAAAGAACTACCGGGTGTTCAGGTTATGAAAAAATAATAAACTTGGGGAGCAAAGCTCCCCTTTTTATTTCTAAAAAAACATATTAACACTCTTTATTTAATGCATTGCAAAATGTAAAAAAAATTAATATATTGCTTTATATTATTAAACTTTAGGGGAGATTATTTCATGAGTAAAAAAGCTATTATAATTGGTGCAGGCCCTGCTGGATTAACCGCTGCGTATGAATTATTACAACGTTCTGATTATTCCCCTATTATAATTGAAGAGAATGATTTTGTTGGTGGCATAAGTGCTACTCTTGATTATAAAAATAACAAAATAGATATGGGTGGGCATAGATTTTTCTCAAAATCTGAGAGAGTTATGAATTGGTGGCTAGATATCCTTCCCTTACAAGGAAAACCATCTAAAGATGATATAATTTTAAAAAGAGAAGTTGAGTTATCTGAATTAGACAATGCACCTGATCCTGAAAAAACAGATAAAGTGATGCTAAAACGAAATAGGCTCTCTCGTATATATTACTTAAAGACATTTTTTAACTACCCTGTGAGCTTAAACATGGATACTATCAAAGGTCTTGGTTTATGGAGAATGTTTAAAATTGGATGTTCTTATATGAAAGCATTGGCATTTCCAATAAAGGAAGAAAAATCTCTTGAAGACTTTATGATAAATCGTTTTGGTAAAGAGCTTTACCTTACATTTTTTAAAGATTATACAGAAAAATTATGGGGTATAGATTGTAATAAAATCTCAGCTGAATGGGGTGCCCAAAGAATTAAAGGTATTTCTATTCTTAAAGTTATTAAACAGATATTTAACAACCTTTTGGGTAAAAAAGGAAAAGCTGTTGAAACTAGTTTTATTGAAAGTTTCTTCTACCCTAAATTTGGTCCAGGTCATATGTGGCAAAGTGTTGCAGATGATGTTGCTAAAAAAGGTGGAAAGATTATATTTAACGAAAAAGTCACTCGTGTAATAAAATATGAAAATAAAATTGTTGCGATTGAAACAACTGATAAAGATGGAAATAAAAAAGCTTACGAAGGGGATTTATTCATCTCTACGATGCCTGTTAAAGATTTAATAGAATCAATGAATGATGTTCCGTCAAATATCAAAGATATTGCTAGTGGTTTAATGTATAGAGATTTTAGAGTTGTTGGTGTTTTATTAAACAAGCTAAAACTAAAAAATACAACTGCCATTAAAACAATAAATAATATTGTTCCGGATACTTGGATTTACATACAAGAACGCGATGTAAAATTGGGAAGACTTCAAATATTTAATAACTGGAGCCCTTATTTAGTTGATAATTTTAAGGATACTGTTTGGATTGGACTTGAATATTTCTGCAATGAGAATGACCATATTTGGACTGATGAAGATGATAAATTTATTGAATTTGCAATAAATGAGGCTGATAAAATTGGTATTTTTGATAAAAAAGATGTTTTAGATGCATATACTCATAGAGTTAAAAAAGCATATCCAGCCTACTTTGGCACATATGATAAATTTGATGATATCAAACAATATGTAAATGATATTGAAAATTTATATTTAGTTGGTAGAAATGGTATGCACAGATATAATAACATGGATCACTCTACTTTGGCAGCTATGAAAACTGTTGATTTGATATTGGGTGATATTAATAATCGTGAAGAAGTATGGTCTGTTAACACAGAATCTGATTATCACGAGGAACAGAAATCTGCTTAAATATAAATTTAGAGCCACTAAAACATGTTAATGCAAATAAAACAACAATTTAAAAGTTTTGATGATGCATCTTTTATACATGCATTAAAGTTATTTATTATTGCGTCATTGTTTATAGTTGGATATGGGTTTGTTTTTTCTGGTTTTCAGGTTGTTGATGAGTTTGAACATTTACACGCATCATGGCTTGTAAGCCAAGGAAAGCTTCCGTATAGAGATTTTTTTGAGCATCATCACCCGTTACTATGGTATTTATCATCACCTATTGTTTTAGTATTTTATGATAATGCTATTGTATTTTATGTAATGCGCTTAATTAGTCTTGGATGCTCTTGTTTAACCATCTTTTATATTTATAAAATATCACAATTTTTTCTAAATATTAAGGGGGGATGGCTTGCTATTTCTTTATCCTTTTGCAACATAATTTCTTTATATAATTTTTATCAATTTCGCCCAGATAATTTTATGAACTTATTTTTTATTATGGGTATATATTTTTGGTTTTGTTATTTAGATAAAAAGCAACTAAAAACTCTTATATTAAGTTTTATCTATTTTGGGATATCATTTTTATTTTTACAAAAAATAGGTCTTATCTTATCTACAGTTATATCAATTCTTCTTTGGTTAACATTTACCCATAAAATGAAATTTAAAAATATTGTAATAGCATCTATGCCTTGCATTATACTTGTTGTTTTGTGTTTTGCCTATTTTATTATAAATGGCGCAGGAATTGAATTTTACGCTCTTAATTATCGTTTTAATCAAGCTCTTGTTTATTATTTTGATAGAGGATCTTTTTGGCTTGGTAATTTATTTGCTAGTATATATGGGATTACTTTTTTTATAGCTTTATATTTATTTAGAAAAGAAAATTTATATTTTAAGATTATATCAATACTTTATTGTTCTGAGTTTTTAATGAGAACATTTTATTTTTCTCCTCATCCAAACTATTATACAACTTTAGTTTTTCTTAATGCTTTAGTGTTGTCTTTATTTTTAACCAAACATGTTGGCAAATATTTTATATCAAACATTTTAATAATAATTGTATTATTTTTATATCAAGGCTTTTTATTTAATAAAATTATACAAACATCCGAAAAACATAACAGCTATAATAACTTTAAATTGGCAAGCTATGTTCATCAAAATTCTAATAAAGATGATATTATAATGAATGGATATGATAAAAGCTTTAATATATATAGACCTGATGCTAGTTATTATTGGTTTGGCCTTGATATGCTCATTCCCGTAATGGAACAAGAATTTGGTTTAAAAAAGATTATTGACGTAAATGATGTAATAATCAATAAACGACCAAAATTTATTTATACGAAAAACCACATTGATTTAAGAGCATTTAGAATGTATGGAGAAACTAAATTTTCTCAAGTATACGAAGCTTCTCTTATTAAATCTCTATATAAACCAACAGATTTCGAGCACTTAGTTACATTAAAATAATTTATGTTTTTTTAATATTTTAATAGTATACTTTCATCGTAGATATTGTATAAAAGGATGTTTTAGTGATGAGGTTTATTTATTTTTTCCTATCAATAGTATGCTTGTTTTTCACAAGTGTCGCAAATGCTGATGATGTTTCGATTAAGGCAGAAGATGCAAAAATTTGGGCTAATGAAAAAGGGCAAGAATTATTGCAAACACTGGGAATGAGTAACATTGTAGAAAAACATGCTAAGCTTGATAAAATGATATTAGAAGATATAAATGTTGAATATGTCTCAAAATTTGTGATTGGAAAATATGCCAGAAAAATGAATACCCCACAAAAAGAGAGATATACTACTTTATTTCAAAGATATATTTTGAGTTTGTATAAGCAGTTTAATTTAAAATTTGATGCATCAAATATCTCTTTTACTATCGATAATGTTGTTGAACACCCTAAATTTACAACTGTTACTTGTTCGGTTAAAATGGGAGAACTTGCCGGAGAAGTACCTATTGAGAAAATTCCTGTTGATTTTAAACTTATTAGAGGCAAACAAAATCGCATTCAGGCTGTTGATGTGTCTATATCAAATGTTAGTATGGTTATTGAATACAGAAAACGCTTTTACCAAATGATTATTGAAGAAGGCGAAGATATGGATTGGTTTTTAGAAAAATTGTATGATAAAGTTCTGGCTAATGAGGATTCATTAAAGAGATTTTCTGCAATTAATTAAAAAAATCGAAGATGTTTGATAAAATTTTATTTATTGACAAAAAAATAAAAAAAAGCTACAATCCCCTAAAAATTAATAATTATGTAATATAATCGTATTTTATTATTTAGAATCATAATATTACTTGTGTTATGATTAGCTATTCTGATTTAGTACAAAATAAACTTATGAATTAAAAAAATTAAGTATGGAGACTAATGAAAAACAAATTACAAGTATTTCTCGCACAAAAATACTTGACCATCTCTCTTATGATTATGAGATGCCCCTAGATGAAATGATAGCGGTTGCTAAAACCAAAGATCCAATCTTCTTAGAGAAGTTGTGCAAAAAGCGCTTTTTACCAATAGAGGTTAAAAAAGCAATATGTAAGTATGGCACACCTTTTAACTGCTTACAGATTATAGATAGAGGTGGTGTTCAGCATGAGTTATATCAGCTAATAGCTTTTAAGTGTATTAGCTATATAAAAACCAACTCAAAAGGATACAAACATCACTTAAATGCAGAGATAATTTCACCATCTCTTGTTAATAGTATTATAAAGGATGCAAATGCTATCCTTAAAAATGTTTGTGTAACAGACCTTCATGGCGAAGACTTAACAGAGATAAAGCATCTTCTTAGAAAAATAGGGATATCCAATGACACATATCTTCTTCAAAAAGTCTTAGAAGAGGCTGATTTTAAATTACTCTATCTATTGCGGCTTAGAAGATTTAGCTACATTGACTATGAACAGGCCTTCGCAATTAATTGCCTAAAGCGATTTGGTAATATCATATGGGCTGATATTGAGGTGCAAAAGTATTCTGTCAGATCTAATAACGATGCTATCGTAAATTTGATGCTAGAACACATGCCTCTTTCTTCTTTACCACATGAGGTTGCGCTTGATATTTTCAAATATTGTGGTCATCGTATTGTTGAGTTAATACTTTCAAAAAAATGGATTGGATATTCAGCTGAGATGGAGCTAATAAATGCTAACGATATTACAGCAATTAATCGTTTGCTAAAATATGCCATCCGTATGAGTGACGATGCAAAAAAGGCTATCAAGAAACACAACAAGACTGAGTGGAATCAGCTTCTTAAGAGTAGATTTAACTATGCTTAAGTACATACAATCAAAAAAGCGTCAAACATTTGTTTGGCGCTTTTTTTGTTTTATATGATTAATTATCAAGTATAAATAAATATAATTTTTTATTTAAAAGCATTGTATTTTTTTTTCATTATGATAGATTAGCACTAAATATTGATTAAATTTTATATAATGAGGATTTGCAAGATGGGTAATAATGCCAGATATAACGGAAAAGAAACTTTTGAAGAGTGGAAAAAAGATTGGGATTTAGAGGATAGATATAATTTTAAAACTGTTGAAAATAAATGGCAAAATATCTGGGATGAAGAAAAAGCATATAAAGTCGAGATTGATAAAAATAAAGAAAAGTTTTATGCTTTAGTTGAATTTCCCTATCCTTCTGGCGCTGGCCTTCATGTAGGTCACCCTCGTTCATATACTGCCCTTGATGTAATTGCACGTAAAAAAAGAATGGAAGGATATAATGTTTTATACCCTATGGGGTTTGATGCTTTTGGTTTACCTGCTGAAAATTATGCTGTTAAAACAGGTATTCATCCTGCAATTTCTACTAAAGAAAACATTAAAAACTTTACAAGACAATTAAAATCTATTGGTCTTTCTTTTGACTGGGATAGATGTTTTAATACATGTGATCCAGAATATTATAAATGGACACAATGGATGTTTTTAAAATTTTATGAAAAAGGATTAGCATATAAAGATAAAATTGCAATTAACTGGTGTCCTAGTTGTAAAGTTGGCTTAGCTAATGAAGAAGTTGTAGATGGTCATTGTGAGCGTTGTGGCGCAGAAGTTGTTCGTAAAGACAAAGAACAATGGATGATTGCCATCACAAAATATGCAGATAGATTGATTGATGACCTAAAAGATGTTGATTTTATTGACAGAGTTAAATCTCAGCAAATAAACTGGATTGGTCGCTCAGAAGGTGCTGAACTTGATTTTGATATTACTGATATTAATGGTAATTTTTTAGATAAAAAACTCAAAGTTTTCACAACCCGTCCGGATACAGCTTTTGGTGTTACATATATGGTTATGGCACCAGAACACGCTTATGTTAAAGACTTTAGTGAATTATTTGAAAATAAAGAAGAAATTAATTCATACGTTATTGAAACAGCTAAGAAATCTGACCTACAAAGAACTGCTAACGATTCAAAAACTGGTGTTGAATTAAAAGGAATCAAAGCTAAGAACCCATTTAATGGTAAACTTATTCCAATATTTATTTCTGACTATGTATTAACTGGTTATGGAACTGGTGCTATTATGGCTGTTCCTGCTCATGACCAACGAGACTATGATTTTGCAAAAGTATTTGATTTACCTATAATTCAAGTTCTTGATGGCGGTGATATTTCTGAAAAAGCTTTTGAAGAAGATGGACTTCATATTAATTCTGATTTCTTAAATGGTCTAGGTAAAGATGAAGGTATAAAAAAAGCTATAGAATTTGCTAAAGCAAAAGGAATCGGAGAAGCTAAAATTAATTTCAAACTTCGTGATTGGGTATTTTCTCGTCAACGTTATTGGGGAGAACCTATCCCTATGGTATATTGTAAACATTGTGGATGGCAACCATTACCAGAATCTGAATTACCATTAACCTTACCAGATGTTACTGACTTTTTACCAAATGATGACGGTGAATCTCCACTTGCTAAAGCAACAGATTGGGTTAACACAACTTGTCCAATATGTGGTAAAGAAGCTCGAAGAGAAACAGATGTTATGCCAAACTGGGCTGGCTCTTCTTGGTATTTCTTAAGATATTGTGATCCTCATAATGACAAAGAATTTGCTTCAAAAGAAGCTCTTGACTATTGGATGAATGTTGACTGGTATAATGGTGGTATGGAACATACAACATTACACTTGTTGTACTCACGTTTTTGGCATAAGTTTTTGTATGATTGTGGTGTTGTATCATCTAACGAACCATATAACAGACGTACCTCTCATGGTATGATTTTGGCTGAAAATGGTGAAAAAATGTCAAAATCAAGAGGAAACGTTATTAACCCTGATGAGGTTATAGAAGCATATGGTGCAGATGCCTTTAGATTATACGAAATGTTTATTGGACCATTTGACCAAGTTGCAATGTGGTCTGATGATAGCTTGAATGGTGTATATCGTTTTGTAAATAAAATTTATTCTTTATTTGGAAAAGTTAGCAATATTGATAAAAGCGCTAAAGATATTCAAGTTATGCATAAAGCTATTTTAGAGGTTACAGAGCGTATTGATCAAATGAAGTTTAATACTGCTGTTTCATCTTTAATGACTTTTTCTAATTATCTTTCTAATTTAGAAAAAATTCCTGTTAGCTTGTATGAAACGTTTTTAAGACTATTATCGCCATTTGCCCCTCACTTAGCTGAAGAGATGTGGGCTAGACTTGGCAATAAGACTCTTATTGTTAAAGAAACATGGCCTGTTGGCGATGCTAAACTCGCAATTGAAAATACAGTTACAGTTGCAGTGCAAATCAATGGTAAAATGCGTGGTACAATAGAGGTTGAGCGTGATTTAGATAAAGATGAGGTTATCAAAATTGCGTGCTCGCTTGATAATGTATCAAAGCAATTATCAGATACTGAACCAAAGAAAATTATTGTTGTACCAAATAGGATTGTAAACATTGTTTTGTAGTATAAAAAATATAGCACTTTTGGTGCTCTTTAGCTTAATATCTGGATGTGGATTTGAGCCTCTTTATGTTGAAAAAAAATCGTCTAGCGACTGGTATTATAACGGTGAATTTGATACTGGTATTAAAGATGAAATGGCTAGTGTCAAAATTGAACTTATTCAAGATAGAATAGGTCAATTAATTAGAAATGATTTGCTTGATAAACTTACCCCTAAAGGCGAACCTAAAGAGCCCAAATATATATTTAGTGTAACTAAAATTGATAAACAGGAAATAGACCAAGCTCTCAGAAATGATATAACAGCTACAAGAAAGAAGGTTATATATAAAGTATCGTACACCCTTAAAAATGCAGAACACAAAACCTTAATAAATGGCAATAGTGTTGCATATTTGGGGTATGATATTTTAAGAGATCCTTATTCAACTACTTTTGCTCAAAAGAAAAATGAAAAAAATGCGGCTAAAATTATTGCAAATGATATTTCGTTAAGATTAGGCGCTTACTTCCATTCATTACAAACAAAAAGAGGAAATCCGGATGAATATTAAACCGGAACAAGTTGATAATATTGTAAAGTCACTACCTCAAAATATTAGAGGCGCTGTAATTTATGGCAGTAACGAGGGAATGGTTTCAACAATTTCTCAACAGTTTATTGGAGCAATATCTAAAGATTTATACGATGCTTTTCATGTAAGTTATTTGGAAATGAGTGATATTACATCTGATATAGGTGTATTATATGCTGAATTTAATGCACAATCTCTAATGGGAGGAAGAAGAGTTGTTGTCATTAAAGAAGCAACAAATCAGCTTACAAAACAAATACGAGAACTATTAGAAAATTCATCTTCTGATACTTTACTTGTTATAACATCATCATCTTTGAAAACAAAGGACTCTTTAGCAATCATGGCTAAAGATGAAGATTATTTATATGGAATAGGATGTTATGATGATAGAGATGAAGATATATCTCAATTTGCAAATAAATTCATTGCAAAGAATGGATTAAATATTGATAACACAGCTTTTCAAATATTGTGTTCAAGACTTTCTAATGATAGAAAAATTAGTAATAATGAATTAGAAAAACTAATAACATATATGGGGGAAAATAAAAATATCGGTGTAAATGATATTATCACAGTTATTAGTGATACCTCTGCATCATCTCAAGAAGATTTATGCTATTTTATAGCACTTGGTCAGACTGATAAAGCTATAGCATCGTATAACAGATTGATTTTTGAAGGAGAGAATCCTGTTAGCATTATAAGAACAATTAGCTATCACTTTATGAAATTATTGGATTGTGCAATAAAAATAGAAAAAGGAGAAACGGCTGATAGGGTTGTTATGGGAATAAAACCACCTCTTATGTTTTTTAGGAAGAACTCATTTATTAATCAGTTAAGAGTATGGAATAGAAATCGCATTCTTAGCGCGATAAATCTTTTATATCAAACAGAAAGAGATTGTAAAACGACTGATTTACCGGCAGAACAAATTGCAAGTTTTACAATCTTAAAAATTGCTAATGGTGTGAAAAAATTTAAATAAGAGTATTAAATAAAAAAGACATCTAAAAGATGTCTTTTTTTATTTAAGTATTTAAGCTGATTTTTTATTACGCTTACGAACATATGTAGGATTTTTTCCATCTTTTATAACTTTTTCATCTATAACAATTTCTGTTACATCTTTTTTATCTGGAATATCATACATTATATCAAGTAAATTTTCTTCCATTATTGCACGAAGCCCACGAGCACCTGTTTTGCGTTCGATTGCTTTTTTAGCAATAGCAATAAGGGCATCATTTGTTACAGTTAATTTAACATCTTCCATTCCAAACAATGTTTCATATTGCCTAATTAAAGAGTTTTTAGGCTCTGTTAATACTTTTATCAACGCTTCTTCATTTAAGTCTTCAAGAGCTGTAATAACAGGCAATCTACCTACAAACTCTGGAATCAAACCATATTTTAACAAATCTTCTGGTTGAACTTGTTTATATATTTCACCTAAAGTTTTTTCTTCGGCATCTTTTATTTGAGCCCCAAAACCAATAGATGTCTCTTCACCTCTGCGACCAATAATTTTTTCAATTCCGGCAAAAGCACCACCGCATATGAATAAAATATTTGTAGTATCAACATGTAAGAATTCTTGTTGAGGGTGTTTTCTGCCACCTTGAGGTGGAATATTTGCAACTGTTCCTTCAATAATTTTAAGAAGAGCTTGTTGCACACCTTCTCCAGATACATCGCGTGTTATTGATGGTCCATCTGTTTTACGAGTAATTTTATCTATTTCATCGATATAGACAATACCACGTTCTGCTTTTTCAATATCATAATTAGCAGCTTGCACTAATTTTAATACGATATTTTCAACGTCTTCACCAACGTATCCAGCTTCTGTTAAAGTTGTTGCATCTGCAATTGCAAATGGAACATCTAAAACCTTGGCCAATGTTTGAGCAAGAAGTGTTTTACCACAACCTGTTGAACCAATCAAAATTACGTTTGATTTTGATATTTCTACATCTGTATTTTTAAGTTTGTTGTTTAATCTTTTGTAGTGATTATAAACAGCTACAGACAATACTCTTTTAGCATGTTCTTGGCCTATCACATACTGGTCTAAAAATTCCTTAATTTTAGACGGTGTTGGCAAATTTTCTTGAAGTTTTTTATCTTCTTCTTTACGCTCTTCTTTTACTTCTTGAGATACAATATTAATACAAACATCTATACACTCATCGCAAATATAAACTCCACGACCTGCAATTAGTTTTTTTACCTCATTTTGACTTTTTCCGCAAAAAGAACAATGTAACACTTTATCTTCTGTATCACTCATGGCTTATTCCTATTTAATTACATCTAAACGATTTTTAACAATATGATCAATCAAACCAAACTCTTTTGCTTCTTCTGGGTTCATAAAGTTATCTCTATCCATTGCTTTTTCTATAACTGATAATTTATTACCTGTATTTTCTGCATAGATTTTGTTTAAGCGTTTTTTCAATTCTAAAATTTCACGAGCTTGAATTTCAATATCTGATGCCATACCTCTTGCACCACCAGAAGGTTGATGTATCATTATGCGTGAGTTTGGAAGAGAAAAACGTTTTCCCTTTGTGCCTCCTGCAAGAAGGAATGACCCCATTGAGCAGGCTTGGCCAATACATAAAGTTGCAACATCACAAGATATATATTTCATTGTGTCGTACATTGCCAAACCAGATGTAACAACTCCACCTGGAGAATTAATATATAAGTATATATCCTTTTTAGGGTTTTCTGACTCTAAAAATAAAAGTTGCGCACAAACAAGAGATGATACGGCGTCATTTACTTCTCCTGTTAAAAATATTATACGCTCTTTTAATAATCTAGAAAAAATATCAAATGAACGTTCACCTCTTGATGTTTGTTCAACAACCATTGGTACTAATGTATTATCAAAAACTTCTATTGCACTTTTGCTCATTTATCTAAATTCCTCAATTTAAATTGATCTAACTTGTGTTAGAATAAGATAATTTCTTCAACAAATGGTAAACAAAAGTAAAAATATTTTATTATTTAAGAGTTATTCTTCTTTTTTATCGCTTTACGTCCAAGAAAAGACAAATTATAAACAACAACACTTGTACCGTAAGGATTTTTTAGCCCCTGTTTTTTATTATCATATTTTGTAAAACTAAATGTCACCCTAATAGACGCTAGCCAACTACTTACTATTTTCTCATCACTATTAGGGTATGTATCTATTGTCTTAAAACGAACTTGCCAGAAGTTAAATGACACAGGATAACTCTGTTCAATTACAACCCTTCTACGTACTCCTGTTTTTTGTAGCATTTCAAAATAAGGTCTTTCTGTTCTTTCAAATTCAGACCACACTTCGTCACTTGAAGCCAAATAAAGGAACTCATTTTCGTTGTAACGATTTACTAATTCTTCAAATTCTTCCCCGATTGCATACCTATTCATAATGTAATCAGCCATAACGCTTTCCGTCACAAGATTTCCAGCAAACGCGTTATATTCTGCATACTGCATACGTATTACTTCATATTTTTTATAATCTATTTGCAGAGGCATAACTTGTGATTTTTTTTGAGGTATCATTAAACAAATCACACTGCCTAGAATCATTGTAATACACATGCTAATGCAAGAAATAACAACTAGAAACCTAGAAGTCCACAAGAACCTTCTTTCAGGAAAAGCAGACACATTTACCTTTTCGGGATAATATCCTAACTCGTCCTTTGCATCTTTTTCTTTATATTTAAATAATGTATAAAATAAATCAAACATACCACAAATCACCAAAAATAATTTTCACTTTTATATCATTTTACATGAAAGTTGTATAAAATCAAATAAAATACTATCAATTAAAAAATATTTAGTGTAAATATTTAATCAAACAATAATGTTTGAGGGAAACTTTGATGAAAAAATGTATGTATTTTATTGGAGCAACCGTTGTTTTTTTATCGGCCTGCTCTATTTACACAGATAATAATACTTCTGTAGATGTTCCTGCTATGTCTGCCTACTATTCAGACTGGGATAGAGCTGTTAGAGCTGACGTTGATATGCAAAATATGTATATCGGTACACCTTCTAGTATTACTAAGCCAATTGATATGTATATGGCAATGGCTCTAGCTCTTAAGTACAACTACTCTAGAAGACTTGCATCTTATAAAGAGAATCTAATTAAAAACAACATTTCTCCTACAAGTGTTGTTACTATTGCTGAGAATCTAGGATATGCAAACACATCTGAGAGCGATGCTGTACCTGTTGACTTAAAAGTTTCGTGGAACTTATTAGATGTTTCTTCTATGTATTATCAAAATGGAATCGTTGATGAAAGTATCCTTACAGAAGAACAGAATCGAAAAGTTATCAATAACATAATGCTTGAAGCTCGTTCTTTATATTGGAAAGCTCTTAGTGCACAAAGAATGATACCTGTTATTGATGATATGAACGAATATTTAGTTAGAGTTGTTGATGAATTAACTGCTCGTTCTAATGAATTAATAAAAAGTGGTAAGAATCCCTCTACAAACTTACTTATAAAAAAACGTAAATACTTAGAAAGCATCAAACAGCTTGCTGATTTACGTAGAAAATTTGAAACAGTTCAAGCTCAATTTGCAGGTCTACTTGGGTTCTATCCTTCAACTGAAATAAAGTTAGCTGGCTCTGAATATGGCAACTTCCCTGTTCCATCAATGCGCGCAAAATTACAACAGCTTGAATGGCTTGCATTAACGAATCGTCCAGAATTAAGACTATTTGACACCATCACTTCGGAAGAAGAACTCAAATTAGTTATTAAAGATATGGATACTATTGATAATAGCGATTATAGTCAGGATCCTAACTACTATAATAGAAAATGGTCTAAGGATTCTAAAGATTTATCAATGACTTTATTTGAAGATATTAAAGTTTTGGATAATGAAACATATAATTCTTTAGCCCGCCAAAGATTGACCAACATTGTTCTTAACCAAGTATATCTTTCTTGGGCTTTGTATCAATCGGCTATTGAAGACTACTACCTAAATATGGGTGTTGCAACAACATCTGAAGGTATTGCTGAAGATATAACTAATAAAGAAGGTACAAATAAGGCAATTAGCCATTTGGAATCAGCAAGAGCTATTGTTGATGAAGCAAATGCATTCTTATCTTATATTGAATTACAAGAGGCTATTGGTCGTTTATATGCTAGTATAGGAATGGATGCAGTTGATGTAGATATGCTTTATGATACACCATCAACAATTGCTATAAACATTAGAAAAACATTAGATAAGTGGAATGAAGGTATTTTCACAGCCTCTCAAGCATTAAATACTCCTCTATCAAACAGAAAACCACCTCTTGACGTATCTTCTAGTGCATTAGTTCCTGATACCGTTGTCGGTGCAGGCTCTACTATTAATATACAAATACCTGAGGAAGTTTTTAAGCAAGTAAACTGGAGCGGAGAATATCAAACTGTTGCAGGATCATTAGATGATGCAGGACTTCCAAGTTGGTTATCATATAATGAAAAAACACGAACCTTTACAGGAACGCCTTCTTTAGATGATGTTGGATCATACAGAATTAAAGTTTACGCTATTGATAAAGTAGGCAATTCTGCTGTATTGAGTTTTTCGATTACCGTAAACAATGTTTATGTTCATACAATGGAATATAAAGGCCTAAATGGATATAGACGCGCAAAAGTTTACCATAAGTGCCAAGTAGGAACACCTTGCGCTTCAGGTGAAATCTAATAGAGATTGAATGTGTTTAATTTTATAAAAAATAATACGTTCGGTTTTACTATATTAACATGTCTGTTGTTTTTTATATCAGCAGGCATGTTTTTTAGTGGCAATTATTTTAATGCTCAGTGTGCTGATTTCGTAATAGTAACAACAATCACTTTATTTATACAAAAAAAATTTATTGATAGAATTATTATTCTTTGGATTTCTTTATTATCTCTCGTTCTTTATTTTACAATTTTAGAGCGTAATAGTCTTTTGCTTTTTGTAGAAATAATGTTTGTAATATTACTTGCAATAAAGTACAAAGAATCGACTTTTTTTATAAGTTCCGCAATAATCTCCATATCTTTTCTACTTCATCTTTATTATATACAGAATATTAAAATTGACTTTCTTCAGCATGATTTTTCAGGAATTATTGCATATATGTCAAAGATTTCTGAAGGAGGCTTTAACTGGAAAAACTTTAACCCATGGTATATGTATTATACTTTTCACCAACCATTAAATTTTATATTACAAAATCAAATATATTCACTTGGTTTAGCTTTATGGGGAGCTTCCTCTGTTGCTTTTGAAGGATTACAATATCTATCTTTGTTTTATATTACCGTCACAACTATTTTAGTTGCAAGAATACTTTATATGTTTAAATTCTCTAAAAAAACATATTTAAGTTTATTGATTTTAATTGCTTTTAATCCAACGCTTTTTTTATTTTCAGGATATATCACTAATGATGTAGCTGTTCTTTTTTGGGGAACATTCACTCTATATTACTTACTTTTGTGGTATAAAAAAGGATTAACAAAGTATCTTTTATATACAGCCATAGGATTTGGCTTAGGAACTTTATCTAAGCTCTCTATGTTATTATATGCACCATGTATTTCATTAGTTTTCTTATCAAAACTATTAAATACTAAAGCAAAAGAAAAAACAATAAAAGATATTTCATTATTTATAATTATAGCTGTACCTATATCATTATCATGGATTACTCGTAACCATATTTTATTTGATATGCAGTTTTATAATATTCCTGATACTTCACCTGGTGGCCAAAGCTTTAATAATATTTCTTTATTTGATAGAATAACAGATTTTTCTATGCTATTTACCCCATTTATAAATGCTCCTTATATAAATGATGCGAATATGGTTTTAGCAATTATAAAAACTGAGCTATTTGGCGAATGGGATTTTCGTATATTCAATAAAAACGTAATATCTTTTGCCGTTGTCATTTATTTTATAAATATCGCTATCAAAATTACTTCTTTACTTGGTTTTATAAAATTAATTTCAGATAAAAAAACTTACAACAATGTTTATGCAATTTTATTTATAGTAATATGGATTTTATCATGGGGATATATGATTAAATACACTATGGATTTACCATATGTTTGCTCATCTGATTATAGATTATTTGCTTCAATAATGCTATCTGAGAGCTTTATTATTGGTAGCTTAATTTCAAAAAATAAAACAGCTCAATATGTACTATTGGCTGTTTCAATTATTTATGCAATTTCATCTTCATTGATATATGTTGCTATAGCTTAGAGATTTTGCAACAATTTTATCTCATCTTCAATAGCTTTTGTTATATCATCTGTTTCTTTACTTGCTCCCTCATTATTATTTTCACTACTATTACTTTCATTTTGTTTAGTAAAATCAAGCAAATTTTCAGGCGCATCTTCATTGCTTATATTATCATTTATAAATTCACTAGAAACATCTTTTGAAATTTCTTTTTCAATATCTCTATCTTCATTTATAAACTCTTTAATATGTATTGCTTTTTTGACTGCTTGCTCTTCAACTTTATTTTCTTTAGGTGTTGTATTTTTTACAATATTTTGCCCTTGTAGAAAATCTTTGGTTGGAAGATTATCTCGTCTATCCAACTCTTCTTTTGTAAGAATTTGAGCTGAAGACACATCACTATCCAAACATTCAAGCAACCACACATCATATATTGGGTGTTCTATTGCATTTATTCCTGGAGCAGAAGAAAGCATCCAACCACGAAATATATTATACTCATCAGTTCCAAAGCTTTTGTCTGTCACATCAACAAAAGCAAAATTTTCAGGCATTTCTTCTGGAGGTTTCTTTTTGCAAGCGCGCAAAACTAAAGAGAAATCACCAAATGAAATTTTAGAATTTACAGGAACAGTAATTTTATTTACACGTCCGGTTAATTTATCCATCGCTTGCATTAACGCAGAATTTGTTTGAATTTCAGTTGCACTTACAGATTGCGCAACAAACGCACCTAAAATTGTTCCTAATATAATACTTTTATTCTTCCTCATTTCCTGTCACCATAAAAATAATTTCTCCAACCATATCTTCTAAAGATTTTGCATCTTTAGTCTTTTTTACAATATCTCCTGGTTTAATTTTTTCAGATGAATTACCAGGCTCTATTTTTATAAATTTATCCCCCATTAAACCATCACCAGCAATTGTAATAACACTATCTATTGGCAATACTATTTCAGGAAGAATACTCATTTTCACATCAACCATAAAATCATCTGTATTTATTTTTTGTTCAACAACAGTTCCTACTTTTACACCGTTGATACGAACATCTGCTCCAGTATTTAATCCTCCAACTTTTAGGAATTTGGCATTTATATCATACCCTTTTACTACTTGTAAATCTGATACATTATATGCAAACATCATAAACAATACTGCAATAACAAGCACCACTATTCCCATAATTGTTTCAACAGGTTTTTTATTCATTTTCTTCTCCTTTTAATTCAACATCATCCTTATTTGCAGAAGTCTTTTTCATTTTACCAAGAGATATTATGCGCTCTAATAATTCTTCTAATACCATAGCATCTTGTGTATATCCAATGCTACCATCTTTGGCCATATACTCTTCAGAACCACCTACATCTATTTCTACGTATTTTCCACCAATTAGCCCAAAACTAACTATTGACGCACTACTATCATCTGGAATTTTGTACTTAGAATCTATTTCTAAAGTTAATCTTGTTGTATAGTTTTCATCTAATTTATTTGCAACCACTCTACCTATTGTAACACCAGACATACGCACAGCATCACCAAGATTTAACCCATCTGTTCTACCAAAATCTGCATATATATTATATGTATCGCCTAACCCATCATTTTTTATTGATGCATTATGTGAAATTGTAATAAATACAACAACAAAAATGACAACAAGTGACATCAAACCAATACGAATTGATTTTAGTTCTTCTTTGGAATATTTTTCCTCCAATTTATTACTCCTTACCATATATTTTTTTTATTTTATATCTTATAAATAATTTGTTGTCATCATTGTTTTATAATAATTCCAACAAAATTGTGAAAATTTTAAACATTTTCTGTTAAGTAGTAGTTATTAAGTAACTTTTATTTGAGTTCAAAATGATTAAAATTAGTAATATATCTAAAAATTTTGGAAAAAAAGTAGCATTATCTGATATAAATTTATCCTTAAAAGTTGGAGAAATTATAGCTCTCATTGGCGAAAATGGCGCAGGAAAATCCACTTTAATGAGAATCATGACAGGATATATAGCCCCAACATGTGGCAATGTTACAATTTTGGGTAACGATATTGAAAAAGACAGATTAAATGCTTTATCCAATATTGGATATGTACCAGAATTATCTGTCTTATATGGTGAAATGACTGTTTATGATTTTTTAGTATGGATAGCAAATATTTGGAATATTAAAAACACCTCTGAAGCTATTATTGAAGCTTCAAAACAAATGGATATTGTAGATGTCTTAAATGAAAGAATCGAAAACCTATCTAAAGGATATAAAAAACGTGTAGAAATAGCATCTGCAATATTGCATAAACCAAAGTTTTTAATTTTAGATGAACCAACAGATGGACTTGATCCTAATCAAAAATATGACATTCGATTGTTTATGAAAAATTACGCCAAAGATAATAGTGTTTTAGTTTCAACTCATGTACTTGAAGATGCTGATATTGCAGATAGAGTGGTTATGGTATCAAATGGTAAAATAGTTAAGGACACTACAATTAAAGAATTTAAAAAAGTATCTAGTGCAAATGACTTGAGTGAGGCTTTTCGTATCTTAAGTTCAAACAAGAAAGGAAAGAAATGAGATTATTTTTAATTCAATTTATTAAAGATTTTCGTGCTAATTTCATTGGTTTGAACGCCTATGTTATTTTGGGGGTTTATTGTATTTTATCTCTTTTCTCAGCTATATACTTGGGAGACTATTTTTTAAGAGAATCGGATATAATGAACTCTTTTTTTGTTACGCAACCGATTATTTTATTATTCACAATTCCGGCAATTACTATGCGTTCATGGGCTGAAGAAATAAAAACAGGAACTATTGAGATATTGCTTACTCAACCAATTAGCTATCTAACCATCGTTTTAGCCAAATTTTTTGCATCTTTTTGCTTTTTTATATTACTAGTGTTTTCATCTATTTTCTTATTTTTCTTTTCGAATTCATTATCTATTCTTGATATTGGAGTTGCTGTATCTGGATATACAGGTTTGATATTTTGTGGAGCACTATTTACTGCAGTTGGATGTTCTATTTCTGCATTTTCTAAAAACAATATTTTGAGTTATATTGCTACGATTTTTGTACTTTTTTTCATAACTCAAATTAGATTTAGTTTTATTGGAAATCTGTCTCTCAGCTCTCTTTGTTTTGAAGATAATTTTGTTGCTTTTTTAAGTGGTGTTTTATCATTAAACAACTTTATTTACTTTATTATTACTACAATTTTATTTATTTGGTTAAATGTAATAGGTGTGCGTTTAAGAAAAATTAGCTCTGAAAAAGATAAAATTTACTTTGGATTTATTTTGCTAGTTTTTTCTCTTATCTTTATTTTTATTAATGTTGGCATATCAAATTTGTTTGATAAACAATTTGATATTACGGATGAGAAAAGATTAACATTATCAAAAGAAACAAGAAGCTTTTTAAAATCAGTAAACAAAAGAATCGATATAACATTATATGAATCTAAAAATTCAAGAGACAATGCAAACTCTAGTTATGCAGTTTATGCGAATTTTGTTGAAAAAATTTTACGAGAATACGAAAAACAATCAGATGGAATTATTAAAGTAAATGTTTCTCTTGTTGAATCTTTTAGTAGTTTGGAACGTCGCCTTATAAGTAGTGGTGTTATTTATGACGAAGATAATATGGGGTATAAAAAGTATTTAGCTTTGGAATTTTTAGATAATGAAGGAAATTATAATCTAATTAAAACACTAAGCAGTATGAGACAAAACTTATTAGAAGCAGATATAACAAGGATTATTAAAAACTTTGGTGAAGAAAAGAAAAAAATCGGCTTATTTATACCAAAGAATGAAAAAAATCTTTATTCTTACTTTGAGGCAACTTTAAGAGAATTTTACAATATTATATATTTTGATTCGCTTCCTTATTTTATTGATAATACATTTGATACTGTTATTATTATAAAACCGAAGCATTTCTCTAGTGAATCCTTACTTGCTATTGAACAATATATCCTTAATGGTGGTTCGATAGTGTTTTTTGCTAATCAAGAAGATTTGAATATGCACACAAGTAAACCAATTATTGATTTTTTAAGCAATTTGGGAATATTGGTGGGAAATGAATATATAAATAAAGATATACCATTTATTCCAGCTATTTCTAATTTTGAGCATACTTCACAGGACATTAGGTCTGTTGTTACGATAAACCCAGGAAGTATAACTTTTAATGAAGATATAAACTATAAAGTAAAATCTATTCTAGATTATGAAAATCATTGTATAGCTTTATTATCTGAAGGGCTTTATGCATCAAACTACACGTCACTTGCAAAAGAATATGAAGCTATTATTTCATTCTCCAAAAAACAAGGTAGAATCGCATTTTTTAGTGATACGGACATGATTAAAGATCACATTATAGCTTCTAAAAATAGTAGATCTAATTACTTTTATAATATTATTCCATTCACTGATAATATTTTATTTATGCTACGGCTAATGAGCTATATGACAAATAGCAATTTAGAAGATGCAATTAAGTATCATCATTATAACATCAATTTCATAAGCATTGGAAATGCAATTTTGGCTCATATAAATGAGCGTTACAAAGATACTTTAGAAAATTTACAAAATACAATAGATGAATATAAAAAGAAAAAAGATGATTTTTACACGCTATTAAAAACGAAAAAATTTGCCTCTGTTAAGAATATTGGGGATTTTAGCAAAATTGAACAAAAAATAGAGGAAGCAACCGATGAGTTAAATAGAACAAAATCGATGATAGGAGCTGATTATCAAAACACTATATTAAGTTTAACTTTGATCTTGATAATTGTTTTCCCCCTTATTTTTATTGGGGCTATGTTTATTGTTTTGTTGGTATTAAAAAAACTCAAATACAAAAAAATAGGGAGATTAATAAATAATGCTAAAGCATCTTAAAGTTGGAATTCTTATTTTAGTACTTACATTACCATTATTTATTTATGGTATATATCTTAATAATAGTAGAATACATGCATTATCAAAAGGTAATTATTTTTTTGAGGCAACAAGAAAAAATCCTAGCATGCAAAGTATTGTTATTAAATTTGCTAATAACTCAACTATAACATTTAAAAAACAGGATCAATTATGGAGAATTTTAGAAGCAGATGATTATTTTGTTTCATTTGCAAAAATAAATACTCTCATTAATTTAATTAGAAACACTATTATTTATAGAGCAGATAATATCAAAAATAATAATATTCCTTTTGATGAAAAAAATACTATTTCCATACAATCAATTGATAAAAATGGCAATGTTATAGATGATGCTATTATCGCAATGAAAAATAAGAACAACAAGCACCATTATGCTCTTTTAAATAAAGATGGTTTTTTATATCAGATTAGTGATAATTATAATATCAATCCTAGTATCGTAGATTGGCTTCAAATGCCTATATTAAAAATACGTGAAATTGAAGTAAAAGAAATAAAGACAGATAATTTTCATGTGTCACGTAGATTTAGAGATGATATTTTTGTATCTGTTAATAATAGCGATATCCCATTAATATCTAATTTTATAGAGTATCTTTGGTTTTTATCTGCAATGGATGTTAAACATTCTACTAAATTTAATCTTAAAGACTATAAAAAAATAAAATTTTATGAAATATTCTTGTTTAATGGCATTATTTATAAATTATCACTTTATACTAATGATAATGGAGATTACTGGCTACATGTTAAACTTGATAAAAACATGTTAATGTCTGATGAGGGAATAAAATGGCTAGATGAAAATAATATTCTCTATGATGGCTGGTTCTTTAAGATCCCTAAAGATAAAGGCAATCTAATTTCTAGATTTAGCGCATAAAAAAAGCCAGCAATTGCTGGCTTTTTTATTATCTTTCTAATTTTTTATATCTTATTCGATGTGGGTTACATGCATCTTCTCCTAGACGTCTAATTTTATCTTTTTCGTAGTCTTCAAAGTTACCTTCAAACCACTCAACATGCCCCTCATCTTCATAAGCTAGAATATGTGTTGCTAGTCGATCTAAGAACCATCTATCGTGAGATGTAACTAGCACACAACCTGGATAATTCATTATTCCCTCTTCTAACGAACGAAGTGTGTCAACATCTAGGTCATTTGTTGGCTCGTCAAGCAAAATAACATTTGCGCCCTTTTTTAGCATTTTTGCTAAGTGAACTCTGTTTCTTTCACCACCTGATAATTGACCTATTTTCTTTTGTTGATCTGTTCCTTTAAAGTTAAATTGCCCAACATATGCTCGTGATGGCATTTGTTTTTTACCTAATTCAATAATATCTAAACCATCAGAGATTTCTTCCCAAATATTCTTATCTGGATTTAATTCGTCACGACTTTGATCAACATAACCTAAGTCCACTGTTTGACCTATGATTATCTCACCAGAATCGGGCTTTTCTTGACCTGTTATCATTCTAAATAATGTTGTTTTTCCGGCACCATTAGGACCAATAATACCAACAATTGCTCCCTTTGGAATCTTAAATGATAAGTCATCAATTAATACTTTATCGCCATAAGCTTTTGAAATATTTTTAGCTTCAATAACCATATCACCAAGTCTATCTGTCATTGGAATATTAATATATGCTTGAGTGATTTGTTCTTTTGTGCTTTCTTGTAACAATTCTTCATATGCATTAATACGTGCTTTTGATTTAGCCTGACGAGCTTTAGGATTTTTTCTAATCCACTCTAACTCATTTGCTAAAGTTTTTTGTCTTGCATTTTCTTCACGTTGTTCTTGCTCTATGCGTTTTTGTTTTTGCTCTAACCATGATGTATAGTTTCCTTCATAAGGAATACCCTGACCACGGTCTAGCTCAAGAATCCATCCTGTTACATTATCTAAGAAATAGCGATCGTGTGTTACCATAACAACTGTACCTTTATAATCCCTTAGATGATGCTCTAACCAAGCAACAGATTCTGCATCTAAATGGTTTGTAGGCTCATCAAGAAGCAACATATCTGGTTTTGATAACAATAGTCTACAAAGTGCGACTCTTCTTTTTTCACCACCAGATAATTTAGTAACATCAGCATCAGCTGGTGGACAACGCAATGCATCCATAGCAATTTGAACTGTTCTCTCAATATCCCAACCATTAACTGCATCAATTTTTTCTTGAAGAGATGCTTGTTCTTCAATTAAAGCATTCATTTCATCGTCTGACATTGGCTCTGCAAATTTCATAGAAACTTCTTCAAAACGCTTAAGGAGAGATACTGTTTCACCTAATCCGTCCATAACATTTTCCATCACATTTTTAGATGCATCAAGTTTTGGCTCTTGTTCTAAATATCCAATTTTAACACCATCTTGAGCCCATGCTTCACCATTAAACTCTTTATCGATTCCGGCCATTATCTTAAGCAGTGTTGATTTACCTGCGCCGTTTACACCTAAAACACCAATTTTGGCACCTGGGAAAAAGGATAGACTAATGTTTTTGAATAATTCTTTTCCTCCAGGAAATACTTTACTTAAATTCTGCATAACAAAAATGTATTGATAGGATGCCATATCTTAATTCCTTTTCTACTATCTAATTTAACGTTTGCGATTTTCTTCTTTTAATATTTTTTGATAAATCCCTTGTTTTTTAGCACTTTTTTGCTTTTTTTCTAAAACCTTATCATAATACTCGTTTAATGATGTACGCTCATCTTTATTTCTATCATATAAATAATTTGGATTGTATTTTTTACGAGGTTTTATTATTTTTCCATCTGGAAGTTTTAGTGTGCCATTTTTATATAGTTTAGAGTTAAAAATCTTTTGATTATTAAAACGCTCATTTATTTCAGAGCATCCAGAATAGTTTAGTGACCTTATCCCCATATATGCTTTGGCTTTTGCAGCATTATACTCATACATACCTTTAGCTTGCTCATCATCTGATTTGGCAGCACTTACTAAATACGCTCTCACAATAAGCTCATACGTCGGATAACGGCTTGCTCCACAGGCTAAACCTTCTCCTGAAACATATCCAAAGTTCTTAACATCATCAATATATGTGCTATTAGAATATGCACTAAAAGGGATAAATGCTATTAAAAATGCAATTATTTGGGTTGTTTTCATTACTCTTAACACTCTCTATAAATTGGTTTTTGTGATTATAACTATAAATAAATCGATTTCAAGTAAAAAAATTATTTGACAAATTAAAACTATTATCGTAAGTTTGCGTTAAACTTTTATGTAAGGAACAGAAAAATGAAATTATATAGCTCTTTGAAGTCTAAAAAGGCACGTGTTAGAGGTTGTAAACTCGTTCGCCGTAAAGGACGTCTTTATGTTATTAACAAAAAAGAACCTAAATATAAGTGCCGTCAAGGTTAATTAGACTAATAAAAATTTTCGGGCTAATTTGGCCCGATTTTTTATTTACAAATTTTATAATAGTGATATAGTTATTGTATGAGAAACGAATTTGACATTGTTGTTTTTGATTTTAAAGATGCTTTTATTAAAGCGTCTCGTTTTTCATATTCTTTAGATTTTCAAACCACAACCACCGCCTAAGGCGGTTACATATTTTTTTGATTTAAGGCATTATGCCTTTTTTGGTTTTATTTTATTAATGTATTTTATAGAGGTTTGAAATGAACAATATTAAAAATAATGAACAATTATCTCAATACGACCATCGTCATATTGGAAAAGAACTGGATTTATTTTCTTTTGATGAATATGTTGGCTCAGGACTTGCATTGTGGCATCCTAAGGGAGCTATCATTCGTCAAGAAATAGAAGATTTTTGGAAAAAAGAACATAAAAAAGCAGGATATCAATATGTTTATTCCCCTGTTATTGGACTAAAGCAATTATGGGAAAAATCTGGACACTTAGAGCACTTCAAAGAGAGCATGTACCCCCCAATGGATATGCGATTAAAAAACAAAGAAGAACAAGGAGCTTATTATGTAAAACCTATGAGTTGTCCTTTCCATGTAAGAATTTATAATTCTTCTATCAGAAGCTATAAAGACCTTCCTATTCGTTATTGTGAATTAGGTAACGTATATCGTTATGAGGCTTCTGGCGGATTGCATGGCCTTTTAAGAGTTCGCTCTATTACGCAAGATGATGCCCATATAATTTGTAGAAAAGACCAATTTATGAAAGAACTTTCCAAAGTTTTTGATTTTGGTATGCAAATAAACAAAGTATTTGGTTACGATAAATTTAAGGTTTATTTTTCTGTTAGAGATTTAGAAAACAATAAAGATAAATATATTGATAACGAAGATGTTTGGAAATTTGCAGAAAATTCAATTAAAAAGGTATTAGAAAACAAAAAAATACCTTACGATATTGATGTTGGTGGAGCAAAATTCTATGGTCCTGCAATTGACATTAAATCAATTGATAGCAACGGCAAAGAGTGGCAGTGCATGACGGTTCAACTAGATATGAATTTGCCTGAAAAATGGGGAATGTCATACATTGGAAGAGATGGTAAAAAACATATACCTATCATGCTTCATAGAGCAATCCTTGGCGCTATTGAACGTTTTATTGGGGTATATTTGGAAAGATGTAAAGGGCTTTTACCTGTTTGGCTATCACCTGTTCAAGTAAAAGTTTTACCAGTATCTCTAAAGCATAAAAAATATGCAAAAAAAATACTCAACAGATTGCTTAGAAATGGTATTAGAGCAGAAATGGATTTAGAAATAGAGGCTATTGGAAATCAAATTCGTAAATTCCAACTACAAAAAATACCATACGCAATTATTGTTGGTGATAAAGAAATGGAAAGTAACTCTATTTCTATTCGCAAAAGAAATGGTGAACAACTAAATAATTTTGATTTTTCTTCTCTTATTAAAGAAATGAAAAGGAAAATTAAAAATAAAGACTTAGATATTTAGTAATCATTTGAGTATAAGCTCTCTTTTATGTTATTGAGGGCTTATACTTTTTTACTTACATTCAATAACAGCAACAGCGTTTACATATTCTCTTTCATTTGATAAAGTTAGGTGCATTTTAAATTCATGGTTATCGGATATAAAATAAGCACGAGCTAGTGCTTTGTTATAAAGATTTACTATTGGTTTTCCTAGTTCATCATGCATAATTTCAATATCTTTTAGGGTTATAGATTTTTGAAAACCACACCCTAGAGCTTTTGATACAGCCTCTTTTGCAGCAAATCTTGTAGCAACTGACAAACAAAAAGTCTCTATATTATTTAGTTTATTGTGGGCACCTAACTCCTTAATTTCATTTTGGGTTAAATATTTTCTAATAAAACGATATAAAAATTCCTCATTTTTTTGAAATCTTGAAACTTGTACTATATCACACCCTAGTCCTAATATCATTTTTATCTCCTTTATTTTGTGATTTTATCATCGCTTTTTTGATTAAATTTGATACAACAAACCACACTAAAATATAATAAGGTATGCAACCTATTAACATAGGTAAGAATATAGGCCAAATATCATAGATAATTAAATTAAAGTCAAGACTTATGATTGCGTGAAACAATTTTGAAAAAAATATCTTAAAATCAAATGATGCAGGAATATCGCTCGTTGGTAATATTAAACACCCTGTATGAAGCGTTATATACCAAATAAATGGGAACGTCCAAGGATTTCCAACTATTGTGCCTAACACTGCTGCTAATCCATTTTGTTTTGTTAATTTTACAACAATTAATGACAATAAAATATGGAAACCTACAAATGGTGTAAAAGACATTGCAGCACCTGTTGCAAAACCTTTGGCAATACTTTCTTTTGTTCCTTTAATTTGGTTTAGTTTTCTTAATATTTTAGTATATTTAGCTTTAATTCCTAGTCCCATTTTTTTGATAAGGGACATATATCCTCCTTTAAGCTCTTGATACAAAACTTATAGCTTTGGCTGCTTTTAGCCCTGTTATTATATTATTTAAGTGTTCAACATCTTTTACTTCAATATCAACTAGTAACTCAAAATAACTAATCGTTCTATATACAATATTCAAGTTTGTAATGTTTGCATTAAATCTAGCAATAAGGTTTGATAACTCACCTAAAGAACCAGGCTCATTACTTATCATAACTTTTATACGAGCTGTATGATTATCTGTTGTTGCATCTTCACCCCAAGATATGTCAAGCCATCTTTCTGGCTCGTTCGCATATTTTTCTAGTCCCTTGCAAGAAAGTGAGTGTATTGCAACGCCTTTACCTGTTGTTACTATACCAACAATTCTGTCACCAGGAACAGGATGACAACATCCAGCAAAATGTACAGCCATACCTGTAATTAATCCTTCAATTTTTAGAGCTGTATTTTTCTTTTTACGAGGTTTAGATAGTTTTATTGAATTAACTACTTTTGTTATTTTTGATTGCTTATATGCAGGATATACTGTACGTAATACATCCCACCCGGTAACCAATCCTTCACCAACCTTCGCATATAAATCATCTAAACTTTCACATTCAAATTGTGATAATACGCCATATATAGATTTTTCATTAAATTCTAAGTTTTCTTGTTTGAACAGTTTTTCCAATATATCTTTACCTAATGATAAGAACTGCTCACGTTTACATGCTCTTACATATCTTCTAATAGCTGCTTTTGCTTTGCCGGTTACAACAAATCTCTCCCACTCTGTTGAAGGATGTTGCGCCTTAGATGTTAAAACTTCTACTTGGTCACCATTTTGCAAAACACTTCTTAATGGTTTTATTTCACCATTTATTTTAGCGCCCACACATTTATCACCTACACTTGAGTGTACAGCATATGCGAAATCAACAGGGGTAGAGCCAAATGGAAGACCTATCAAGTCACCTTTTGGTGTAAAACAAAATACCTGATCGTTATACATTTCTAGCTTTGTGTTTTCTAAAAATTCATCAGGATTTTGTGCTTGCTCTAAGATTTCTAGTAATTCTCTTATCCATCTAAAGCTACGACCTGCAACTTTTTGTCCTTGTTTATAAGCCCAATGTGCTGCCACACCTTTTTCATTAATTTCGTGCATTTCATTGGTTCTAATCTGTATTTCAATGCGAGTATTCTCAGGACCTATAATTCCTGTATGTATAGATTGATATCCATTAGGTTTTGGCGTTGAAATATAATCTTTAAAACGACGTGGAACCATGTGATATTTACTATGAATAACACCAAGAGCTTGATAGCAAGATCCTATATCATCTACACAAATACGAAAAGCCATAATATCTGATAATTGCTCGAATGAAGCATTTTTTAGTTGCATCTTACGCCATATTGAATATGGAGCTTTTTCTCTTCCGGTTATTGTTGCTTTTACTCCACCTTCTTTCATATCTTGCTGTAGTTGTGTAATAATTTTAGGAACAAGATTACTTCCCTGCTCCCTTAAAAAATTCAACCTTGCAACAATAGAATCGTGAGCTTCTTTATGAAGTTCTCTAAATGCAATTTCCTCTAATTCTGTTTTAATCTCTTGCATACCAATTCTTTCAGCAAGAGGGGCATAAATATCTAATGTTTCTTTTGCTATTCTTCTTCTTTTTTCTTCTGAGCAAAAATGAAGAGTTCTAACATTATGAAGTCTGTCTGCTAGTTTGATTAAAAGAACTCTAATATCCTCTGACATAGCTAGCAATAATTTACGAAAATTTTCAGCTTGCTTGCTTGAACCAGATTTTTGCTCAATAATTGCTAATTTTGTAACCCCATCAACAATGGAAGCAACTGGAGCACCAAATAAATCTTTTATTTCTTCTACTGTTGTATCAGTATCTTCAACCGTGTCATGCAACAAACCTGCAATTATAGAATTACAGTCTAGGCGAAACTTTGTTAATATTCCGGCAACTTCAATTGGATGTGAATAGTATGGGTCTCCTGATGTACGTAATTGTGCGCCATGTTTTTTCATGGCAAACACATATGCTCTGTTTAATGCATCTTCATTGGCATTTGGATCATAAGATTTTACTAAATCAACTAATTCATATTGTCTTAACATGTGACCTCTTTTTCTTGCTACCGATTGATTATAGTATGTAAAATAAAAAAAAGCAAGATACTTTATAGGTATCTTGCTCTATTAATACTTGAATAATTATTATTCTTCAAAATCATCCATATCGTTAGAAAAATCATCATTCATATCAAGTAAATCATCATCTAAATCTGCATCATCTAACGCAAGAGAATCGGAATCAACATCCAATGTATTACCTTGACTATCTTCGATTTGCATACTTTCAGCAAGAGCTACATCAAGAATTGTATCGCCATCAAATTGAGCGTCTAATTCTGCCAACTCTCTTTCAGCTGCTTTGATTTCTAACTCTTCTTCTTCAGGCTCTTCAACTTCTACATACTTTTGTAAACCCATAACAAGAGAACGTTGTAAATCTTCAATATCTGCTTTATTTTCTGCTATTTCTCTTAATGCAACAACAGAATTTTTATCATTATCGCGTTCTACTTTAATTGGAGAACCAGATACAATATCTTTTGCACGTTGAGAAGCAACTAAAAGAAGTTCATAGCGGTTTGGTATTTTTTCAATGCAGTCTTCAACTGTTACGCGAGCCATTATTTTCCACCTTTTTAAACAAAATTTACACTTTGGAAGAGTTATACACAAAACATATTGTAAATGCAACCTTTTTTTTGATTTTTTTTAATAAAATATTGGCACACCCAACAAAACACCGTTAGTTTTTAAAAACTTTTCATTTATTTCTTTCTGTATTGGACGAACCGCCTCAACATCTTCTTTTAACACTGCAAACATTCTAATAATTGCAGCCTCATTAGCATACATTTCTTCCCTCCATTTTTGTGGCAAACGCTCAATATAGCTATTATAATAACCATTTCGATGAAACTTTACAGCATAAGCTAAACCGGGAGTTGCTATCGCTGCCCTATATGCCTTTATTGTTTTATCTCCGGTATATGCCCATTCCTCTGGAGTATAACCATGTTTCGCCAGAATCCATTTAAAATCATCATAAACACCAGCAAATCGCATTTTCAAGACCAATCTCTGACACGGACTTACTATATCCTTTAACGCATTTTGATGCAATGCTGTATTTTGCTCTGCCTCCCACATATTTAGAATATAATCCCCTTTTATTATTTGTGAGTATACGACCATATTATTAGCATCGCCCCATTTTATAATTTCTTCTAACGTTCCAATAAAAGCCTCAGCATCTTTCGTTGTTAATGGTGATGTTAATGTCGGAGATATTGTTCTCAAATTTAATTTTGGGCTACTATTTTTATTCACTATTGTTTTTTTATTTTCCGGTTTTACAACAGGAACACCTATCTTTTCTTTCATAAAATCAGGCAACTCTATTTTTGGCTTTTTCTTTTTTACAGGAATTTCTTCCTCAATAATTGTTTCCTCATCAGCAACCTCTCCCCACACCTCTGGCATTAATAAAAAATATAGCGCAGGTGACATATGTTCTATCCCCTTTATATCTTTCATTTTATCAGCAACTCTTTCTGGAAATTTATTTTTGGTCTCCTTAATACCAGGTAGATTTAATATTTTTTCTGACATACCAGGAACTTCATGCAACATCGGGCCTATATATTGATAAGCCTCTTTAGGAAGCCAGCTAATCATCTCAAGAAGTTCATCTTCATAATCCTTTTTTATTCTTCCTTCACTTAATCCATAGAATTTTATGGTTTTACTAAATTCTTTTTTAAATTTATTCCCCATATTAAAGCGCGAACGATAACCTTTGTCATACAAAACATTATCTTTCATTATCTTTTTTAAAAATTCTCTTATATTAGGGAGCTCCATTTGCATATCGACTTCAAAGTAATGGTCATAATCCATAACTCCCGCGTATACGTTTGTTGAAAACAATAAACTAAAAATAAAATACTTAATTTTCTTTATCATAATACCTTAATCCCTTATTTATGCCGTTATTTTATTATGGAAAAATTAAAAAAACGTTATGCTTGCTTTTTAAAACCTTTTAAGTTATGGTTAGTTGAAATTAATTTTACCTTTTAATGGAGTATAGAAAATGGTGTGGACCGATGAAGCCGTTGAAGAACTAAAAAGAATGTGGGATAAAGGCATGACTACAGGTCAAATTGCAAAAGTCCTAAATGTTACTAAAAACTCTATAATAGGAAAAGTTCATCGCCTTTGCTTAACTGCAAGACCTTCTCCTATAAAAAAAGCTGAAACTAATGATAAAGAAAAGAGAAAAGCATCTAAACCTGCAAAAGCTGAAAAAGAGACTGCAAAAGCAGCTCCTCAAAAACCAGCTAAGTGCATAAAAAAAGACCCAATTGAAGAACCTGCAAAACCTGTAGCTCCTATTGTTGAAGAAACTAATATACCACTTGTAAAGCTTGACAATCACACTTGTCGCTGGCCAATTGGCGATCCTAAAGACGAAGATTTTTGTTTTTGTGGTAAACGCATTAAAACAGGGCAAACATATTGCGAAGAACATGCAGCAGTTGCTTATGTTAAAGCAGGCAAGAAAATCTAAATAGAATCGCAAACATCAAAGGTGCGACTCGATATCGCACCTATTTTTTTGGAATAAATATATCATGTATAGTGAAAAATTTTTAAAATTTATCGAAATGTGGCAAAAAGATTTTGCGATTGAGCGTACAATTGATGAAAAAGTTTGCATTGACAAAGATGGAAACCCCATTCCTTGGTACACATATCCTGCTATTGAATATTTATCTCAATTTGATTATAGCGATAAAGAGGTTTTTGAATTTGGATGCGGCTATTCTTCTATGTTTTGGGCTAATAGAGCTAAAAAAGTCACAAGTATCGAAGATAACATAAATTGGTTTAGCAAATGGCAAGAAGAATTTAAGCATAACAGACTAGACATACGTTGGCGTGATGAAGGCGAAGGTTATTTTAATGCCATTTATGAAGATAACAAAAAGTATGATATAATTGTTGTTGATGGAAAACGAAGAGCCGATTGCGCAAGAACCGCATTATCATGCCTAAATGATGGTGGAATGATAATTCTTGATGATAGCGACAGGATAAACACAAGTAAAGAATACATTAACGCTGTTAACGAATTGAAAAAAGGTAATCTTATTCAGGTTGATTTTTATGGCTTTTGCCCAATGAATAATTACACAAAAACCACATCATTGTTTTTATCTAGAAATTTTGACTTCAAATCTCAATATATTGTACAACCCATAAATGGTCTTGGAAACTTATGGGGAATGGGTAGAAAAAATAGAAAAGATTTTTTCAAGGTAAATAAATAATTTTATTTAATCTTCTTAATTATTTCATCTGCTATTTTTTCATAAGCTTTTGTATGTTCACTATCTGGCATTGATAACACTATTGGAGTACCAGAATCGGAATTTAAGCGAATATCATAATGAAGAGGAATCTCACCTAAAAAATCTACCCCACAATCTTTAGCAGTATTTTTTGCTCCTTCATGACCAAAAATATTTGCACGATGCCCACATTTTTCACAGATATAATAACTCATATTTTCAACAACCCCCAAAATCGGAACCCCTATTTTGTTATATAAGTTTATTCCCTTTATTGCATCAATCAATGCTATATCTTGAGGCGTTGAAACAATAACAGCACCACTAAAATCTATCTTTTGTGACATTGTTATTTGAATATCGCCTGTTCCCGGAGGCATATCTATTACCATAATATCAACATCCCCCCAATTTGTGGTTGTTAAAAGCTGTTCAATAGCTCCACATGCTTTTGCTCCTCGCCAAATTAGTGCTGTATCTTTATTAATCATGCTACCAATAGACATTGACTTTATACCACATTCCATAAACGGCTCAAACCGAACCCCATCTGTAGATACAGGAGGTGTATTTGCATACCCTAACATTGTTGGAATTGATGGCCCATATATATCTGCATCAAAAAGTGCAACTTTTAGATTTTTATTTGCCAAAGCCAAAGCAATATTAACTGATGTGGTTGATTTCCCAACACCACCTTTACCAGAAGATACAGCTAAAATCTTTTTAACATCATTTATAGACCACTTATCATTTTTTTCGCTAGGCTCTATTCTTTCTTGCATAAAAGCTATTGTTATTTTAGAGTTTGGAGCCATTATTGATAGTTCTTCAAGTAATTTTTGCTTTACATCTTCTTTTTCACTAGCTTTAAGTGTAATAATTAAACGATTTGCTATTTCTTTAATAGAATCTATTTCCTTCTCTACAAAATACTTTAAGACAGTGTTTTTTATATCATTTATATTTAGCATACCTTAATTCCCTAATGTGGATATTATTTATTCGATGTTGTTTTTATACAAGCTTTGTATTATTTTCATATAATAGATTTATATATTTTTTATTCAAGTACTTTTGAGGTTAGTTTTCATGTTGAGAAAAATAGTTACACACAATATTAATCCTTGGGATACAGCTGGTGATACATCACCAAAAAATAAAGTCATTGATTTTTCTTCCAAAATCGCAAAGATGCAAAATTCAAAAGACAACTTTGGTGGGCATTACAAATTTATTATTGGCTTCTTATTACTTATATGGATTGTATCTGGTTTTTACCAAGTTCAACCTAGTGAAGAAGGTGTTATTTTACGTTTAGGTAAATATGTTGAAACAACAGATGCTGGTTTACACTATCATTTGCCATATCCAATAGAGCAAGTTTATATTGTAGATGTAAGCAAAGAAAGAAGTATAAACTTAGGCGCAAGCGAATCTGAGTACGGGGTAAGAAATAGTGTAAATGAGCTCACTGAAAGCCACATGCTAACAGGTGACGAAAATATCGTGGATATAAACTTGACTGTTGTATGGAATATAAAAGATGCAAAAGATTTCTTGTTTAAAACTAGAACCCCAGAATCAACTGTTAGAGTTGCCGCTCAGTCTGTATTAAGAGAAATTATTGGACAATCTAAAATGGAAGCAATCATTACAGGAGATCGTGATAAAATTGAAAACGACACCAAAGAAGAATTGCAAACTTTATTAGACGGCTTCCAAACTGGTGTAAATATTGTACGTGTTAAACTTCAAAAAGCAGATCCTCCAAGGCAAGTTGTTGATGCTTTTAACGAAGTGCAACGTGCAAAAACTGATGCTGAAAGATTTAAAAATGAAGCTGAAGCTTATGCAAATGAAGTATTGCCCAAAGCCGAAGGTGAAGCAATAAAAAGAAGACAAGAAGCTGAAGCATACAAAGAAGCTGCCATAAATAAGGCAGAAGGTGAAGCAAAACGTTTTTCTTCTATTTATAATGCATATAAAACAGGCAAGATTGTTACATCAAAAAGATTATATTTAGAAACAATGGAAAATGTTTTGAAAAAAACTAAAAAAGTAATTATGGAACCAGGGCAAAAGAGCAATAATATGATGCCTATTTTACCACTAAAATAAAATTTAGGAGATTATGATGAAAAAAAATTTACATATAATATTAATAGGTGTTGCTGTTGTTCTTTTAATCTTATCACAATCTTTATATATTGTTATGCAACCAGAGCAAGCTATCGTTTTACAGTTTGGTAATCCTGTCAGATTAGTGCAAGAACCTGGCCTTAAATTTAAAATACCCTTCATTCAAAAAGTTGTCTTTTATGATAAGCGTTTGCTAAATTTAGAACCACCAGCGCAAGAAGTTGTTTTAAAGGATAAGAAACGTTTAGATGTTGATACTTTTTCTCGTTATAAAGTTGTTAACCCTTTAACGTTCTACAAAACTGTTCGCAATGAATATCAAGCTCAAAATAGATTACAGGAAATTGTAAACTCTTCAGCTAGAAATGTACTTGCGACAGTTACTTTGCTAGAACTATTATCTGAAAAAAGAAATGATATCATGAAGAGAATTAGCCTTGCAGTTAAAGCTGATGCTTCTCAAATTGGTGTTGAAGTTGCAGATGTTAGAATTAGAAGAGCTGATTTACCAATTCAAGTATCACAAGCGATTAACGAAAGAATGAAAACTGAGCGCATACGAGAGGCTAAAGGATATAGAGCTGATGGAGAAAAGAGAGCTCAAGAAATTAGAGCAACTGCGGATAAACAAGCAACTATTACCGTTGCAGAAGCAGAAAAAGATGCTCAAAAAATAAAAGGTGAAGGAGACAAATTAGCTACAGAAATTTGGAATAAAGCTACTAGTGTAGACCCTGAATTTTATGCTTTTTATCGTTCTCTTGAAGCGTATAAAAATTCTTTTGATGAAGATACGTCTGTTGTTTTGGCTCCAGAGGGCGAATTCTTTAATTATTTTGGAAAATCTTTAAAATAAGGTCTTGATTTATGCGTTTCTTATTTTGCTTTGCATTTTGCTTGTTCTTTTCCATAGAAGCTAGAGCTTTTCAATCTTTTGCTGATTTGGTTGAAAAGCTTATGCCTTCTGTTGTCAATATCTCAACAGAAAAAGTTGTTTTAGAAAATGATGAGCAATTAGACAATGTTATGATTAACCCTTCTTTTGATGCTAGAGAGAACTTAGGTTCTGGCTTTTTTATAAGAAAAGACGGTACGATTTTAACTAATGCCCATGTTATTAAAGGTGCAAAAAAAATAACAATAACGACAAATGATAATAACTCATATGAAGCCAAAGTTATAGGCATTGATAAACCAAGTGATTTAGCAGTATTAAAGATTTCTAATATTGATGAGAAAGTAAGTTTTGCTCCTGTTATTTTTGGAAATGCTGATAGCGCAAGAGTTGGAGATATTGTTCTAACCTTTGGCAACCCATATGGACTTGGTGCAAGCGTATCACAAGGCATAATATCTGCAAAATCAAGAAATATAGGCCTTAATGAACAACAATATTTGCAAACAGATGCATCTATAAATGAAGGTAATTCTGGTGGTCCTATGTTTAATATAGATGGCGAAGTAATTGGAGTTAACTCTGCAATATTTAAGCAACATGGTGCATCAGGAGTAGGTTTTTCTTTACCATCAAATATTGCAAACTGGGTTGCCAATCAAATTATAAATAATGGAAGCGTAAAGCGTGGTTGGCTTGGCATGTCTGTTTCTTATGGTATTGATAAATACACAGGCAAAGAAGGGCTTGTTGTTACAGAAATAAATGAAAACTCTAATTCTTATAAAGAAGGTATTAGAGTTGGAGATATTATTATAGCATACAATGATAATCCAGCTGGAGATATAGCGTCCTTCTTATCATTTGTAGAAAAAATGGACGTAGACCAAGCGCTTAGATTAAAAACAATAAGCTTTGGGGAAGAAATTCGCCATGTTGTTAGAATTCAGGAAATGCCCCGTGATGAATTAAAAAATGTGACTAATATAGCGTTAAAAGAAAGCACACTAAACGCTATTAAAACCATTGATGAAGATGCATTTTATATATCTGAACTTGGTATTACTGTAAAAGAAGCATCTCCTAGAGGGTTATTAATTATAAAAATAGATAAATTATCATCTCTAAAGAGTAAGGGCATCAATAATGGTGATGTTATATTAGAGGCAGACAGAGGAGATATATACAGCGTTGATAACCTACTTGATAGCATACGAAATGCTATGGTTGATGACTTTAGACCTATTTCATTATTAATACAGGGTATAAATGATACTTTTTATGCATCTGTTGAATTGGCGGTAGAAAATGACTAGAGTAGATTTTTATCATTTACAAAAAACACCCTTAGAACAAGTGTTACCCAAGCTTTGCGAAAAAGCGTTTTCAACTGGAAAAAAAATAAAAATCTTATTAGGAAACGAGGAAAGAATCGATTTCATAAACACTTTACTTTGGACTTATAGCGAAGAATCCTTTTTACCTCATGGAAGTAAAAAAGATGGCTTCATTGATGAACAGCCAATTTTTATTTCCTCTGAGGCTAACAATGAAAACAATGCTGACATTTTAATTTTAGCAGACAACGCATATCCTGATTTAGATTTTTTAACAACTTTTGAAAGAGTTTTGAATATTTTTGATGGAGGGGATGATATTGCTTTAAATAATGCTAGAGACTATTGGAAGCAAATAAAAAGTTTAGACTATGAATTGCATTATTGGCAACAAAAAGACAATGGTTCTTTTGAACAAAAAGTATAGCTAACCATTTATTTTTTTTAATTTATTATTATTTTTCAGAAAATATGACAAAAAAACTTGCTTTTTTTCTGAATATGTGTTAACCATCCAACCAGTATGGTTTTATAAGAGGAGTAAAAAACATGCAAAACAATACAGCTCAAGTGTTAGATTTTGAAGATATTAAATATGCAAGAAAAACTATAGATCAAGAAATTGAAGCTCTTGAGGTTTTAAAACAAAATTTGGATTACAAATTTTCAGAAGCCGTAGATTTGTTACAAAATACAAAAGGCAGAGTAATTGTTACTGGTATGGGAAAATCGGGTCATATTGGTAGAAAGATTGCTGCAACAATGGCTTCAACAGGTACTGTATCATTCTTCGTTCACCCTGCTGAAGCTAGTCATGGTGACTTAGGTATGATTTCTGATGATGATGTTATTATAGCAATCTCTAATGGAGGCGAATCAAAAGAATTGTCAGATGTTTTAATGTATGCTAAAAGACATAACATACCAATAATTGCAATAACTCGCAATCCAGAAAGCTCTCTTGGAAAGAACTCAACATTAGTATTAAAACTTCCAGATAGCGGAGAGGCTTGTCCTTTGGGATTAGCTCCTACATCTTCAACAACTGCTACATTAGCATTAGGTGATGCTCTAGCTGTTAGTTTGATGTATAGAAAGAATTTCACGTCATCTGACTATAAACAACGTCATCCAGGTGGTAAATTAGGTGCTATTTTATGCAAAGTATCTGACATAATGCATAAAGGAATCGAAGTTCCATTACTTAAAGAAGATGCGATCATGCAAGAAGCCCTACTTGTTATGAGTGAAAAAATGCTGGGTTGCGTTGGTATTATAAATGACAATGACGAACTAGTTGGCATTATTACTGATGGTGACTTAAGACGTTGGATGTCTCCAAACTTAATTACAGAAAAAGTTGCAACAGTTATGACTAAAAATCCTAAAGTTATAGGGCCTGATGCTTTAATTGTTGATGCTGTTAACTTGATGAATAACACAGGTAGAGGCATTACAAACTTATTTGTTATTGAAGATAAGAAACCTATTGGTGTTATACATATTCATGATTGCTTAAAAGCTGGAGTAGCTTAGTTTTGTTTGATACTCGTAAGATTGATAGTTTTTTTAGTGGCGAAAAAAATCTTTTTGACGAAAAAGAAAAAAGTTTTATTAGCCGTAGAACAAGGGTTGTGCGTTTTTTTAAACTTTTTCTACCTTGTTTGACGGCTATGCTTTTCGCCATTGGTGTTGCGTTATTTGACTTCAGTAATTCTTCTGATACAGGTCTTGTTGTTGATAGCGAAGAAAGAATTTATTTTGAAAAATTCAGAATAAAAAATACTGTATTTGAAATCACTGAAAAAGACAATCAGATTAGCATTATAAAAGCCGATACAGTTGAAGAAACTATTGCTGGAAGCAAAATTTATAATTTAACCAATCCTGACGCTCAATCAATCAATGATGAAACAATAATCACTCTTATTTCTAAAAATGGTTCTTATAATCAAAATACTCGTATATTAGAATTATCTGAAGACGTTGTTGCTAATTACAATAAAGAAATGACTGTTAAAACAGCTAAAGTTTCATACAACTTTCATACTATGGAAGGATATGGAAATAATAAAATTGTAGGAACTGGTAATAAGGGAAACTTTAGCGCAAATCGTTTCTCTTTTAACAAGAAGCAAAACACGATAACATTAATTAACGATGTTTTATTATCAAGCAACGATATTGAGGTTACCACCCCAAAAAAAGCAACATTATATGCTAACGACAATAAATTTATAGCAGAAGATGCTGTTGTAAAAAAAGGCAAAGAAAAATTAAAAGGTGATTTATTAACGGTATTTTTTAAAGATACGAAAAACTTTGAAATAGAGAAAGCCTTTAGTAATGGCAATGCTGAGGTTTATTCAAATGGTGAAAGAGCATATGCAGACGAAGTGCAATATCTACCAAGCTCTTCTATTATTAACCTTAATGGCAATGTCAAAATAGTAAAAGGAAATAGCATTGCTACAGCCAATAAAGCCGTTTATAATCAAACAAAAGAAGAATTTTATTTGTATGATAATGTAAAAATTCAGCAACAAGGTACAACCGCCTCTGCAGACAAAGGGGTTTACTTTGTAAAGAAAAATGTTGCTGAATTAGAAAAAAATGTTGTCATTAACAAAGATGGTAATATGGTAAAAGGAGATAAAGCAATATCTGACTTTAATACATCAAAAAGCAGACTTATTGCTAAAAATGGTGGTAGAATTTCTGGTAAGCTAATTGAAAGCAAGCTAGATAAAAAAGAGGACTAATAACATGGTATCATGCTCAAACATTCAAGATTCTGTTTTAGAGGTTTTTAATATTGGTAAACGCTACAAGAATCGCACCGTATTGAGAAATGTTTCTTTGAATGTTAAGCGTGGAGAAGCTGTTGGTTTATTAGGTCCTAACGGCGCCGGCAAAACAACTTGTTTTTATTGTATAACAGGGCTAATCACTCCTGATTATGGAGATGTTCATATTGATGGACAGGATATTACTTATATGCCAATGTATAAACGTGCTCGTTTGGGAATCGGATATCTACCGCAAGAAGCATCAATTTTTAGAAACTTAAGTGTTGAAGACAATATTAGCGCCGTATTAGAAATTGTTGTTGATGATAAAAATAAAAGAGAACAAATGTTAGAAGATTTGTTAAATGAATTTTCTATATCACACTTAAGGAAATCTCCATCTATTGCCTTATCTGGTGGTGAAAGAAGACGCTTAGAGATTGCAAGAGCTCTTGCTGGTCAACCAAATTATATTCTTTTGGATGAACCTCTAGCGGGTATTGACCCTATTGCTGTTGGCGAAATTAGAGAACTTGTATCTAAACTAAAGAATAGAGGACTTGGTGTATTAATTACAGACCATAATGTTAGAGAAACATTGGATATTATTGATAGAGCCTATATATTACATGGTGGAACAGTTCTCATGGAAGGAACTCCTGAAGAAATTGTTGCAAGCGAAGATGTTAGAAAAGTTTATTTAGGTGATAATTTTTCAATATAAAAAGGCTTTTTTGTTTGACTTTTTAGAGAATTTAAGGATAAAATTTAGTCAGTAAACAAGTAAATATATGAAGGGATAAGAGATGAAAGTTACATTTTCTGGAAAACAAGTAGATGTTAGCGATAAATTACGTAAACATGTTGAAGATGGTGTTAGTGTTTCTGTAGAGAAATATTTTAGCGCTCCTCTTAGTTGTTCTGTTGCTTTTTCTAAAGAAGGAGAAGACTTTAGCGCAGAAATAACTGTGCACCCAACAAAAAATATGGTGTTAAAAGGCAGTGGTTCAGCTTCTGATCCTTATTCTGCTTTTGATAATGCTAACACACATATCGCAACACGCTTACGCCGTCACAAAACAAAATTAAATGCTCACAAAAGCAAAGTTGGCTTAGCTGAACTTGCTTATGAAGCTGTTTTACCATTAGTTGAAGAAAATGAAGAAGTTGATGTAAATGAAAATGCACCTTTAACTATTGCAGAAACAGATGCTAATATTCCTGTGTGTACAGTTAGTGAAGCTGTTATGTTTATGGATTTAAGTAATGAATGTGCTATTATGTTTAGAAATAGTGCAAACAATCATATTAGCATGGTTTACCGCCGTAAAGATGGTAACATTGGTTGGGTTGAACCCAAAGCAGAATAATTTATTTTAAGGGTATACACTATGAATATTGCAGATATCATTTCTAAAGAAGCTGTTCTTGATAATGTTCAAGCAACAACTAAGCGTGAATTAGTTCAAGTTTTATCTAACAAAATAGCTAATCTTGCTGGTGTAGATGAACGTGTTGTTTTTGATGCCGTTTGGGAACGTGAAAATTTGGGTTCTACTGGTTATGGTGATGGCGTTGCTTTCCCTCATGCTAGAATCGAAGGCTTAAAAAAAGTTACTGCAATGTTTGTTCGTTTAGATGAACCTGTTGATTTTGATTCACTTGACGGCAAACCTGTTGATTTAGTATTTTTACTAATCAGTCCTGAAAATAGTGGCGCTGATCACTTAACTGCTTTAGCAACTCTTTCTCGCGTATTAAAAACAGAAGGAAGTTGTGAAAGATTGCGCAAAGCTCGCACTGTTGAAGAGCTTTATGCAGTACTTAATGCGTAGTGTGTATTAAATTATAAAAAAGCCCGTCTTTAAGACGGGTTTTTTTATTGCTTACATTTGACTTAAAAATATCCAAGACCATTTCGCAATATTTGCTCTGCTTTTGTAGTATACGTTCCATCTTCATTATGAGTATAAAATGGTGGCAATATTTTTGTTATTCCCCTTAAGGTCTTTTGCGCCACCACAACTACTCTTTTTGCAACCTGATTTTCTTTAGAATATAGAGGAATAATTTGGATATTTCCGGCTTTATTTTGTAAACTTATCAATATTTCATCAAGCGCTTCTGTGCGATTAATTAGCAAAATACTTCCTTTAGGCTTTAACATTCTTAAGCAAAATAATATCCAACTTGTTAAATCAAAATCTTGATGATTATGCGCCAATTTTTTACTTTGGTTGGGGGATGGCATATCATGGTCACTATAAGGTGGATTTGTTATTACAAAGTCAAAATTTCCGCCTTTGATAGCTCCCTTTTCTCTTATATCTATATTTTGATATTTTAAAAAAGAATCAAATCCATTTTCTTTAGCACTAAAATTTGATAGTTCAACTAATTCTTTTTGAATATCTAGCCCTAAAATTTCAACCTTTTTATCTTTTAATCTTGAGGCCAAACACAAAGATATAGCCCCTGTTCCAGAACCGACATCTAGAATTTTATCACCCTCTTTTACATTGTTTTCATCAAGTATAGATGATAAAAAGACTGCATCTGTTGAAGCTCTATATCCATTAACAGGCTGAAAAATTTTTACCTTTTTATCTAGCAAATAATCGTTTGTATAATCTTGCATTTTAACCTCAATATAAAAAGGCTTAAAAGATTTTTACTTTTAAGCCTTTTATTACTTTTTATTTATATCCAAAAATTAAGCATTTGGGCTTGTTTTTGCTAATTCAGCATTAGCAGAAATCCATTTTTCTTCTGCTTCGCTATCAGAAGAAATTGCAGATTGAGGACATTCAGAAATGCAAACACCACAATCAATACAAACATCTGGATCAACAACATATTGTTCATCAGCTACTCTAAATGCTTCTACAGGGCATACACCAGCACATGTTCCACATTTGATACATAAATCACCATTTACTACTGAAGGCATATTATTATCTCCTAATAAAAAATTCTTTTTCGTTTTATGTTTTTAATATCAATAAAGACTAATTGCAAGTAAAAAATAATTATAAAAACATAAAAAAATAAGAGGGATTACTGTCCCTCTTATTTTATTTAACAATGACTAGAAGTTATATTTTGCATCAAGCATCAATGTATGATCTTGATAATCTTCGCGTAATCTTGTCATATAACCACCAGACAATTCAAGTTTTTGTGTCGCCTTAGTTGTTACCTTGGCACCTAACTCAAATCCTAATCGATTTAATTTTTCACCATTTACTCTGTATGATGCACCATTTGCCAACAATACATTTGCAGAATTATCTGCATCAAATAAATCGTATGTTATAGCGGCGCTAAGTTCTGGCTTAACAGAATAGCATGGAGTTAAACGAACTCTTTTAGCAACTTTTACACCTGCAACTAAAGTTAACACATCATCAGAGTTTTTAGCAACTTTTGAACCAAGTTTGTTTGTATAAGCATCTTGTTTTATATGCATATAACGTAAACCAAATTCTGGAGTTACATCATAACCCTTATATGCTGTTTCATACCCATACATAGATTGAAGCGCAATTGTATCTACATCATATTTAGCAGAAGCATCCTCACCTAAAACAGATTTCTTTTCATCATACTTAGACCAGCTATATGCTAACATTGAGTTTATGTACCAGTTGCTTGGTTTATATTTTGAATAAACAAATAATGTGTTTGTATCAATATCTGTTTTACGACCAGCAGAATCTAAATCTGTTTGAGCATTTGCATAACCTAAGCCTAAACGAGTATTGCTACTTACTTCTGAATCAACACCCATCGCAACTCCGTATGTATCAGAGTTAAAGCCATCAGATTTATTTGTTTTTTCATGATCTGCTTTATTAAATAAGCCACGTATCCAAGCTGTTGCTTTTCTCATGTAATCACCAGAAGAGCGACCACGAGCCATAGCTCCAGTCCCACCATTTAATTCACTTGAAACAACACCAAACAATGCGCTTTGCATTGATGTTTCTTGCCCTGATGTAACAGGTGTATCTGTTGCACCAAGTTTTTTAGCTTCGCTCGCAACTGATGTATCACCCTCTTGAGCAAGTGTGCTTAAGCGTTTAGCTATATTATTAAATGCATTGTTGCTAGAATTTGTGTTAGATGTTGCAGCAATAATAGCATTTGCCTCATTTGATGTAGCACCTAAACTAGAACCCAACTCATCTGTTGATTTTTTAGCATATGAAATATTCCCATCTGAATCTTGCGAAAAATTATACAAACCATTCTCAATTATGAAAGCACCTTCTAAATTTTTAGCATTTACGAATGAATAATTTTTATTTTCTTCTAATTTTTCACCGTCATTTACAAGGAGATTTAATGTTGCTTTACCAATTGTAACATCATTAGCATTAATCTGTGTTTTATTTAATGTAGCAGTTAATTTTGAACCATCTAGAAAATTAACACTACCCTCACCTGTAATACCATTATCAAGAATTAAACCACCTGCAACATTTAATGTACCATCATTGTATATATCTGATGTATTACCAGAAACAGTTACATCTCCGCGCATATTAATTACTGCATTTGCATAACTTTCAATACCATAACCTTCGCTGCCTATAGCTATAATATTTGTTTTATCTGAATTAAAATCAATTATTGCATTATTATCAACATAAACGGCTGATGCGTAACTATTTTCTGCATTAACAGAAATATCTAAACTTTTTCCGTTAAACTCTATTTCACCGTTACCTGTTGCCGCAACTGTTGTTGTAGAATAATCATCGTGAGCATTTTCATCACTTGCACTTATTTTTACTGTATCACTATTAAATTCTATTCTGCTATTGCCATCAGAAGCTAGTGTCATAGCTCCATCGCCATTAGACTGCAATTCAACATTATCACCATCAAATGTTATATCTGCATTATCATACCCCCAAACGGCTCTACTATTTACATCACTTTGTGTTATAACTTGTACATTATTATTAAAATTAATTATACCATCCCAAGCAAATACACCATAAGCATACCCTGTTTGACTAATAGAGGAAATATTTGTTTTACCTTCAAATGTAGCTTCTGATGTATCTCTAACATCTACAACGGCAGCTGTTCCATTAGTATCTAGATTTATTACAATATCATCTTTTATTACCTCTGAAGCACCATCTCTTAATTTTATCAATTCATCTGTTGCCAACGCAGGCATTGCAAATGCAACTAAAGCTGTTGTCAATAAAAGGCTTTTTTTCATGAAAAATCTCCTAATTAGTTAATAAAATATCATATTAAATAATATAGTCCAAAATTTAGGTTTACTAAAACCTTATATCATATTTTGATAATGGATAAAGTCTATTTAAATAACTTGTAAGAGTCAATGTTAAATACTTAAATTTAAAAGAAAAAACCTTTCAACCTCCACCTCAAATAATTGAATTAGAATATTTTATTCTATTGCCATTTGTTATAAAAAAAAATTATTCTTATGCTTTTAATTTCAAAATCCACAAAACAAAAATTAATAAATAGTTAATTTGATACAAGAATCGAGTTATATAACTTAAACAAAATATTAATGCATATTTATTTTATGATTGAAATAATAAAAAAAAACGCTATTATGGCGCTTAATGATTTTTTTTGAGGTATAAAATAATGGCTGATATAAAAGTAAGATTTGCACCAAGTCCAACTGGTTGGATACATATTGGTAATATTAGAACTGCATTGTTTAACTATCTTTGGACTAAAAAGATGGGTGGGTCAATGCTTCTTAGAATCGATGATACAGATATTGTTCGTTCTAAAAAAGAATATGAAGACGGAATATATGATGCTCTTAAATGGCTTGGTATAAAATGGGATGAAGAAGCAAGGCAATCAGCTCGCAAAGCAAGATATGATGAAATTGTAGAAAAACTAAAAGCTGATGGTAGAATATATGCTTGTTATGACACAGCTGAAGAGTTAGAATTTAAACGTAAGCGTTTAATGGCGAAAGGTCTTCCTCCAATTTATGACAGACAGGCTCTTAAATATACTCCAGAAGACATTAAACGCTTTGAAGATGAAGGTAGAAAACCTCACTATCGTTTCAAGCTTATCGACTCTGATATTGTTTGGGAAGATGAAGTTAGAGGTGTTTGCAAATATGATGCTAAAAAACTCTCAGACCCTATTATTATCAGAGAAGATGGAAGCTATTTATATCACCTACCTTCTGTTATTGATGATGTTGATTTTGGTATAACTCACATCGTTAGAGGTGAAGACCATGTAACAAATACTGCATCTCAAATTCAAATGTTTGAAGCGATTGGTGGAAAGGTTCCAACATTTGCGCACCTTCCTTTGCTCACAGGTAAAGAGGGTAAGCTATCTAAAAGACTTGGCTCTCTTGGTATTAGAGAACTAAGAGAAGATGGTGTTGAGGCTATGGCTATTTCTTCATTCTTAGCTAAACTTGGCACATCTGAAGATATTAAACCTTTTTATAGTTTAGAAGAATTAGCAGAAACTCTTGATTTTAATAAGATTGGTCGTTCTCAACCTAAATTTGATGATGAAGAATTAAGAAAATTCAGCACCAAATTATTGCATAACATGCCTTATAGTTGCTTAAAAGACAGCTTTGGTGTTTCTGAAAAGTTTTGGGAAGATGTTAAAGGCAATTTAGATAAAGCTGAAGATGTTTTATTGTGGGATAATATCTGTAATAAAGAAATTGAACCTAAAATTGAGGATTTAGAGTTTACATCTGTTGCTTCTGAATTATTACCTAAGTGTGATTTTAACAATGATACTTTTGGTATTTGGATGAACGAAGTTAAAGCAAAAACAGGCAGAAAAGGAAAAGATTTATTCCACCCTATTCGTATGGCACTAACTTCTGAAGCTAATGGTCCAGAGCTAAAAACTTTACTTCCATTAATTGGATACGATAAAGCTTATAAACGTTTAAGGGGCGAAAAAGCTTAAAACTTATCTCATAAAAAAAGCCCGAACATTCGGGCTTTTTTTTTATTATTGATAACGAAGTGCGTCTATCGGGTTTAAGCGCATTGCTTTTAGTGCTGGCATTAGACCTGATATTACACCAACAAATATTGCAACTGATACAGAGACTACAACTGACCATACAGATATTGGCACCTCATAACCAATTATATAGCCTCCAACTTGCGATAAAATTATACCAAATATCATCCCTATAAAACTTCCAATAAATGATATTAATATCGACTCCGTTAAAAACTGCATCATAATCCAATTATTAGGAGCACCTAAGGCTTTTCTTGTACCAATTTCTCTTGTTCGCTCGGTTACAGATACTAACATCATATTCATAATACCAATACTACCTACAATGAGCGATATTGATGCAATAACAGCTAAAAGTAATGACAAAACAAATCCAACACTTCTTACTTTATTAATAAAATCGGTCATAGGTCTAATTTGAAAATCATTTTTAACGCCTTCTTTTAATCTATGACGTGAACGAAGCAAATATTCAATTCTTTTAGATACAGCTTCTATTTCTTGCTCACTTTCTGCAACAACATATGCCATATCAACATATTTTGGACGCTCAGACCCTGCCAATCTTTGGCGAAGAGTTGTGTATGGAATATAAATAAAATTATCCATATCATTACCAAATAAACCATCACCTTGCTCTTTTACTGTACCAATCACTTTAAATGGCTGTCCTTTTAAGCGAATAGTTTTACCAATGGGATTTTGAAGACCAAAAAGCTCATTTACCATTGTTTGCCCAATAACTGCATACGGCCTTGCGCTCCTTACGTCTTTTTCTGTAAACATCACGCCTTCATCTATTTCAGAATTATTTACAACTAAAATATCAGGATTTGTTCCATACACTGATGTACCATAGTTATTAGAGCCATACACAACTTGTACAGCTGTTCGCCCCTCATATGATGCAGATTTTACTCCTTTTAATTCCTTTAAGGCTTTTACATCTTCTATTGTAACACTAGGAAGACCTCTTCCACCTCTTACGCCTCCTGTTACCAATTCTGCAGGGCTTATGAAAATACGATTGCTTCCCATTGATGAAAAAGATTTGGTAATATGTAATTGCACAGCCTGACCAGCAGATACCATCATTACCACCGCTGCAACACCAATCATAATACCTAGCATTGTTAAAAATGTTCTTAGTTTATAGGAGGCTATTGATATCCATGCCTCTTTAAGTATGGATTTTAACATTTCGTCTCCTTTTCTTTGCTATATTCTTTTCTTAAGCCATCATATACAACACAACCATCGCTTATTTTTATCATACGCGTTGCATAATCTGCCACATCGTCTTCATGTGTTACTAAAACTATTGTTATGCCTTGTTTGTTTAATTCTGTAAATAAATTCATTATTTCATTTGAGGTTTTACTATCTAGGTTACCGGTTGGCTCATCTGCAAAAATAATAGAAGGATTATTAACAAGAGCTCTTGCTATGGCAACTCTTTGTTGCATACCACCAGAAATTTGCGATGGTGGGCGCCTTTGATATCCTAATAGCTTTACTTTTCTTAACATTTCTAAAGCTCTTTTGTAGCGTTCTTTTTCTGATATTTTTTGATAAATAAGCGGGAGAGAAACGTTGTCTGCTATTGAGCGCTTCATCATAAGATTAAAATTTTGAAAAACAAAACCTATTTTTTGACCTCTAATTTGAGCTAACTCTTTATCATCTTTATTTTCTATTTCAAATCCATCTAAGCAATAACATCCTTTGGTTGGCTTATCTAAACATCCTAATATATTCATTAGTGTTGATTTACCAGAACCGGATGGCCCCATTATGGCAACAAACTCTCCTTGGTAAATTTTGAAATTGATATTTTTTAACACTAATTGACTATTGCCACCTTCCATATAGTAGGTTTTATATAATTTACTTACATCAATAACAGGTGATTTAGCCATTATCTTCTCCTTGGTTCTATTGCCTCGACAATAACTTCTTCGCCCAATGATAGGCCTTCTTTTATTTCAACATTTGCCATATCCGACAGGCCTTTGGTTATCACGCGTGGAACTATTTTTCCTTTTTCAAATAGATATACAACATCTTGATTTTCATTCATATCTTTTATTTTTTCTATATTAATTTTGCTTTTAATTGCCTGAGATGGTTTATATTGAAGTGCCATTGCTGGAACTGTTAAAACATCTAAAGCCTCCATAGCTCTTATAATAACAGATGCTGTCATACCAGGAAGAAGCTTTCTAGATGAGTTATCTATATCAATAATCACAGTATACATGACAACATTTGATTCTTCAGTTGGAGAAAGACGTATTTGGCTAATTTGACCATAAAACTTATCGTTTGGATATGCGTCAACTGTAAATACAGCTTTCATATCTTGTTTTATGTAACCAATATCTGCCTCCGAAATACTTGCCTCAATTTGCATTTTAGATAAATCTTCTGCAACTTCAAATAATGTTGGAGTTGAAAAACTAGCTGCAACTGTTTGACCTTGCTCTATTTCTTTTGAAATAACCGTCCCTGAAACAGGTGATGTTATTGTTGCATATTCAAAATTTCTTTTAGAAATATTATAGTCAGCTTTTGCATTTAATACATTAGCTGATGCTTCTTTATATGCTATTTCTGCATCTTCTAATGATGCTTTTGATGTTAATTTATCTGAATAAAGCTTTTTTATACGTTCATAATTTAGTTTTGCTTTACTCTCTTTAGCTAATGACAACTCATAACTAGCATGCGATTTTTCCATATGCTCTTTTAGTGTTGATGAATCTAAAAGTGCTAAAATATCACCTTCTTTAACATCATCATTGTAATCAACTAAAACCTTCTCAACGATACCAGAAACTTGTGTTCCAACCATTACCGTATTAATTGGATTTATTGTCCCTGTTGCTGTTACTTCATAAGCAACATCAGTTTTTTTTACTTTACTTTTTTCAAAACTTTCTGGATTTATGATATTTTTAGTACTTTTATTATATCCAATAAATGCTAACACCAATACTAATGATAATGTAATAATATATTTTTTCTTTAACATTTAGAATCTCCCAATAGAACGATATAATGTAGCCTTATTTATTAAAACAGAATAAAAAGCATTAACAACTGTGTCTCTCGCATCAGCTAATTGTGATTCTGCTGTTAGTAAATTTATAATATCTGTTTGACCAATTTCATAGGATTTAAAAGCAACTCTTTCGTTTTCTTTTGCGCTTTTTAGTAGGTTTTTACTAACCTCATACGATTTTAATGATGTTTGATAGTCATGATAAGCGCTCCATACTTCATTTTTTATTTTACTTTTTATATCATCTAAAGCATAGCGTTCTTGTTCTCTTTTATATTTAGCAGCACTTATTTTATGTGTGGTGTTAAAACCTGAAAATAATGGTATGCTATAATTTATACCAATTGAATTATCTCTTTTGTAACTATAATCATTATTCCAAGAATTATTGTAACCACTTTGAGCTGAAAGATTAAATGCGCCATAACGAGAAGATCTTAGCTCTTGTAATGATGTATTAGCTATATTTATATTCTCTTCTTGAGCTTTAACTTCTTTTCTTTCTTTTACGGCATGCTCTATTATTTCATCTAAAGTATCTTCATCTTCTAAAGCTATTAAATCTCTATCTTTTGGAGGTTCTTTTAACATAAACACTGTTTGAGGTGGAAGATTTAATATCATCGCAAGATTGCCTTCATATTGTTTTACAGCATTCTCCATTTCTATAACTTTTAGCTTAGATTGTTCATAACTTGTTTGGGTTTGCAACTTATCATTAAGAGCAACTAATCCAACTTCATATTTACGGCTTGCCTCGTCATATGATTTTTTATACATTTTCTCATTTGCTTTAGCACTTATTAAATCTTCTTTTGCTCCTAGTAACTGAAAATATGCTGTATGTATTGATAATATCAAATTTTGCAATGCTACATTATAACTAAAGTTTGCATTAGCTAGATATGATTTAAAATTATCAATCCTTGCACTTCTACCACCAAAATCATATAGTAGCATTGATAGACCAACATTTATATTGTAAGGATCTCTTTCTGTTGTATGTTCGTCTTGATTTTTAGATACCTGCTTATTAAATGAGGTTGATAAATCAATTTTAGGAAAATACTCTGATTTTGATGCCTTTAATTTTTCTTTATTTTCTTTAATAATCATATAATCAGAATTTAAACTTGGGTTATTACATATACCAATTTTTATCAAATCAATTAAAGACGCCTCTTTGGATGGTGTAATATTTTCTTCTAAGCACCCTTCTTTAGAATTTAACTCATACTTACTATTTTCTTCATTAGCTATTGCATTTATTGAAAAAAATGATAAAACTCCAAATATTATGGCAACCAAGCGAACAAAGTGCATATTTTTATCCTTTACATAACTTTATCTTAAGAGTAAAATACGTACTGTTAGCTTAATAAATAATTAAATTTAAAAGGTTTTTTTATGAGTGATGAGAGATTTTTATATGTTGATATGCTAAGTGATGTCATTAATAAGAAGGAAGCTTTTAGTTTATTAAAAAATGACATTAAAATAAAAAATAAATCATTTTTTAATATGCTATTTATGACAACATTTAGGCAACTTACTTTTATAAAAAAAGAAGTCATGCCTATTTTTATAAGAAAAAAAATTCCATCAAAGCAATCAATCCTTAATTATGTTTTATATCTTGGCGCAACAGAGTTGTTGTTTATGGATAGCGCTCATTATGCTGTAATAAACTCTTACGTAGAAATTGCAAAAAAGAAAACAGATAAATTTGGTGCCAATTTTGTTAATGCAATTTTACGCAATATTTCAAGACAAAAAGATGATTTATTAAAAAATAGAAAAACAAAAACTTTTAGTGATAATTTTATAAAAATACTAAAAAAAGACTACAACCTTAAAGAAATAGAGGAAATGGAAGCTTTTGCAAATATTGAACCAATGTTAGACTTAAGTTTCAAACCAGATTTTAAACCTTCTTTTGATAATGGATTATTACTAGAATTTGATACTTATAGATTACCTTCAAATGTAAAAATTACAGAATTAGATGGTTTTGAAGACGGCAAATTTTGGGCACAAGATGCCTCATCTTCTTTGGCCGTTAAAACAATCTCTGATTGGAAAAATAAAAAAGTTTTAGATTTGTGTGCAGCACCTGGAGGAAAAACAGCTCAATTATTAAGCAGAGGTGCTTTGGTTACTGCTGTTGATGTATCTGATATTAGACTTAAAACGTTAAAAGAGAATATTAAACGCTTAAAATTGGAAGAAAATTTAAATACTATTTGCTCCGATGCTCTTTTATTTGAGAGTGATGATTTATTTGATGTTGTTTTGGTTGACGCTCCATGTTCTGCAACTGGAACTTTTAGAAGGCATCCTGAAATTATTCATACAAAAAATCTTAATGATGTAAACAAAATGGCTTCATTACAAGAATCCATACTAGAAAAAGCAATTAGTTTTATAAAAAATGATGGCATTATGATTTATGCGACCTGCTCACTTTCTAAAGACGAAGGAGAAAGGCAAATTTTAAAATTTATAGAAAAGCATAAAAATTTTAAAATACAGCCTATCGATATTAAAGGAACTAATGATATGCAAACAAAAGAAGGTTTTTTACGCATATTACCACAGCATTTAAAAAAATATTCGGGGACAGACGGTTTTTTTGTTGCTTGTTTGCAAAGAAAAAATTAATAATATAGTGTTAGTATCTATTTAAGAGCAAGTTTATTTAAGGGGGATATATGAATTTCTTTCTAGTTTTTGGTATTAGCACACTATTTATTTGTTTTACTATTGCCACATTTTTCTTAAGCCGCATTCCACAAGGGGTTTTATCTGACAACTATGAGTTTAAGCTAGATCCTTTTTGGACACTTTGGGGAGTAATGTTGTTTGGGGCCTTAGGTGTTTATACATTCTTTCCTGAAAATACAGATATGATTAAGAATTACGGATATATTGGAATTACTTTACCTTTTGTATTTTCTGCTCTTATTTATTTTTCTTATATGCTTGGGATTAAATACATAACATCAATTGTTATTCTTTTATTTTCTGTTGTAATGAGCTTTTTACAGCCTGATACTTTTTGCATTATAGAAAATATCCCTTATTGGGCTGACCGCTTGATTGTTGCTCTTATTATTTTTATTGTCTCTAGAGGACTTGGTCTCATTAATGGTCTTGGCGCTCTTTCTTCTATGCAATTTATTGCTGTTATGATTGTGAGTATCGTATTGGCTCACTTAGGAGCTGCTCCTCAATTATTAGCAATGATTTCAGCTGCATATTTAGGAACAATGCTTGCTTTTACTTTTTTTAGCTATCCTCCTGAAAAACTAATTATCACTTATGGTGGTTTTTCATCTATTGGTTTTATTATGGCATGCTTTATGTTAGATATGTCTGTTGAATACTCTGAAATCTCAATGATGATTGCGGTTGCCTATCTTTTAACAGAAGTTGGTTTTGCGTTATATAATCGTATTATTCTAAATGAAAAATATGAGCAGGATTTCTTATATACATCATATTATAAAATTTCTAATGCCGGTGAATATGAAAAACATGTTGTTTATGGTATATTTAAAATTTTTATTATTAATATTGTACTAGCTATAATGCAAACTGTTGCAACTGAAAGGGTAGCATTGCTTGTATTTTCCATAGCAGTTAATATTTGGATGTTATCTGTTGTATCAGGAGAGGCTAAATTTAGTGATGTATTTTCTGTTACCAAATGGAGTTTTAGAGGGGTTAAAAAAATTATATCAAAGAAAAGTGTAAAAAATCAAAATAAAGTTAATAACACGCCCATATTAGAAGATGAAGAAGTTATAGTAAAAATAAAAAAAGCTCCAAGTAAAAAAACAAAAACAACAACTAAAAATACTACAAAAGCAAAAACTACTAAAATGTCAAAATCTTCACCCAGTAAATTAACAAAGGCAAAGAAGAAAACTAGCTAAAGGCTTTTATGATGGATTTTATTAAGGTTTTATTTGGCAAAAAAACAACACCGAGGAAGCAACTACTAAAAGTTGAAACTTTAAGAATTGTTGTGGCTGAATTTGTTGAATATGGCAACCATAATTTTGGACAATCATTGGTTAAGCTTTTACAAAAAAATCCAATTTTTAATGTTCATTACTTTACAGAGCCTTTTGATAAAAATTTCTTAAGCCTACAAGGGAGACATTTTTTTGATTTGTCTGATACAGGTAATGAGATTTTACAGAAATTAAATGCTGATGTTGTAATTTGGGGATATCAAGAAAATGAATATATTAGACTAAACTTCCAAACAGCCAACGCTTATTCTGATTGGGATAATGTTTCTTGTTCTATTCTTGATAGTCTTTATATTCCAGCTGAGCACTTTGAACATGTTAATTTTTTTCCAGAAGCTCTAGAAAAACTAATTACAGGCTTTATAGCAACTGCAATTAGTGAACAAAGAATAGACTTAAAACACTTGAAACAAAAATTATTAAAATCAGTTATCACAAAGTTTAATGTAAGTGGTCCAAGTAATACAAATAATAATGCTATGCTACTTCCATATACAATGAATGCTATTGGGCTTATTTATTTAGATTATAACCAAAAAGAATTGAATCAAAAAAACTTTGAAATCTCAAAAGAACTTTTTAATAAAGCATTACAGCAAAAAGAACATATTATGCAAAATGTTCATATTGGATGCATTTATAAAAACTTAGGGCAATTGTTTGAAACAGCACTAAAACAAGAATTGGGTAGCCATTGGGTTTTATTTAAAGAAGCTATAACAAGTTATAGAACAGCTCAAAGGTATATAGACCACTATAATTACCCATATGACTTTGCATTGATTTCTTTTAAACTTTCTTTATTATATTTTAGGTATTGGAAGTTTACAAATGACATTCAGGCCCTTCGTGACGCTGTATTCTTTTTAAGAGAGGCTGAAAAGACATATAATCAAATAAGCTTTCCTGAGCTTTGGTCTAAAATTGAAGGATATTTGGGGTTTTACCTTTCTTTACTTGGTTTATTTTCTAAGAGTAATGACATTTCAAGGCTTGCTATTAAGAGCTATAAAAATAAGCAAACAGTGTACAGAAAAGAGTTATTTCCTGTAATGTGGGCAAAAATTCAAGAAAACATTGCAAATGTATATTATAATATGGGGAAGAACTCTCATGATAAATCATCATTCCAAGAAGCAATAGATTATTATCAATCTGCTTTAAAGGTATATGAAAATAAACATATGCACCAAGAAATTACTATTGTTAATAATAGTATAGATAAAGTAATGCGAGCTTGGAAGGGATAGCTTTTATCTAATAATTATTTAGATCACTTCTCTTCTACCAACATGATCTGCAGGGGTTACTATACCTTCTTCTTCCATTCTTTCAATTATAGTTGCAGCTTTATTGTAACCAATTCCTAAACGGCGCTGTATGTAGCTAATTGAGGCTTTTTTATCATTTCTAACAATACTAATTGCTTGTTCATAAAGAGCATCTTTAGTTTCTCCCCCCATAGATGTTTGGTCAAATAATGCTCCAGCGCCTTTGGTTTTATTTGCTTCTAAATCTCCATCAGTAACGCCTTCTACATATTGTGGCTCACCTTGTGATTTAATAAAATTCATAACTGCTTCAACCTCTTCATCTGGCACAAATCCTCCATGTATACGTTGTGGTCTTAAACCTGCTGGCATATACAACATATCACCTTTACCTAAGAGTTGTTCTGCACCTTGTTCATCTAAAATTGTTCGGCTATTAATTTTTGATGTAACTTGATAACTAATTCTAGTTGGGAAGTTAGATTTAATAGTACCGGTAATAACGTCAGCTGATGGACGTTGTGTTGACATAATAAGGTGAATACCTGCAGCACGAGCCATTTGAGCTAAGCGTTGAATAGCTGCTTCCACTTCTTTTCCAGCAACCATCATTAAGTCTGCTGCCTCATCAACCACAATTACTATATATGGAAGAGGTTTTGTGTCTAAAAGCTGTTCTTCATATTTTGGTTTTCCTGTTTCTGGATCAAATCCAACTTGAATTGTGCGCTTTGGTGCTTCTCCTCTTTCTTTTAGTTCTTTTAATTTCAGGTTATAACCATTGATATTTCTAACAGATAAACAAGCCATTGCACGATAGCGCTCTTCCATTTCTTTTACTGCCCATTTTAACCCTATAACTGCTTTTGCTGGATCAGTTATCACAGGAGTTAATAGATGTGGTATTCCGTTATACATAGAAAATTCTAACATTTTAGGGTCAATTAACATAAACTTACATTCATCTGGTGTCATTCTATAAAGAAGTGATAAAATCATAGCGTTCACACCAACAGATTTACCAGAACCTGTTGTACCAGCAATTAATAAGTGTGGCATTTTTGCTAAATCTGCATATACATTTTTACCACCAATATCTTTACCCAAAACGATGTTAAGAGCATTTTTACTATCGGTAAAGTTTACATCTTCTAATAAATCTCTAACCCATACTGTTTCTCTTTTAGCATTAGGAACTTCAATACCAATTGTGGTAGAACCACTAACAGTTGCAATACGAACAGAACTTACTGCCATTGAGCGAGCAATATCGTCTGCTAAAACTATTACTCTTGTTGTTCTTGTTCCGGAAACAGGCTCTAACTCAAATAATGTTACAACAGGACCAGGGCGAACTTTTACAATTTTACCATGTATACTAAATTCCTCTAACACCCCCTCTAGAGTGCGAGCTGTTTCATTTAATTCTTTTTCGCTTACACTTAGACCGATTTTATCTTTAGGTCTACTTAATAAATTTATATCAGGATATATGTATCCATTGTTTTCTTTATTTTTTGACTTAGCGAGAGAAACAACCTCTGCTGTCTTTTTAGATGGTGTCTTCTCGTTTTGCTTTTTAGTTTCTTTATTTTCATCGCTAAATTTTGGCTCGCTTCGTTTTTTCTCGCTAACTACATTATTTTTTTCTTCAAATAATGGCTTATGTGTTGCTAGCTTTTTAATAAATGTATGCGTACCTTTAGCTACATAATATATTGCCTTGCATATTGCTTTAATACATTTATACCAGTGCTTAAATGTTATACCTGTTGCAAGGTTAAAAGACATTATTGAAACAACAACCAAAACAGCTAAAGATAAATTGTTTTCAAAATTATTTACCCCCCAATTTTTAAATATTTTTGCAAGAGAACTTGGCAGCATGTGGCTAAACTTTCCTTGTAAATTTATCTTTTCTAATGAAGAGCTAATTGTTTGATGAAAAACTCCAGAAAGGCTAACTATTCCTAAAACAACAGCAAATAATCTGATTTTAAATTCTAATATTTTTTGGTTTTTAATTAATAAACACCCCCAAACTAAGAGTGGAATTAAAAATACGAAAATTGCTAACCCATAACTATTAACAATAAAATCTGAACTATAAGAACCAAATCTTCCCATAAAATTATTTATTTTATCTGAGTTTGAAACATTAAATGACTCATCTGTTGGAGTATATCCAATCATTGATAGGACTAAACTTATACAAAAAACGATTAATGCTATACCACAAAAAATGGCTACAAATTTCTTTATATTATTTGGATTTGTGTTTGATGCTGTTTTTTTGGTTTTTCTTTTAGCCATTGTACCCTCTTTTAGTTAGATTCGTTCTTTGACTAGTTTAGTAATAAATTTTAAATAAACTGTTAAAATATACAAAATAAAAGGGCTTTACTAACAACTTTGATTTAAAACTTGACTTTAAGGGTAAGTCATTTAGCTTTTAGTAAACATAATTTTTATTGGAGTAGTATATGAAATACGCTTTCGTTTTCCCTGGGCAAGGCTCTCAATTTGTCGGCATGGGGAAAGAATTAGCAGAAAACTTTAACTCTGCGAAAGAAGTTTTTGATGAAGTTAATGAAGCTTTAGGGCAAAATTTATACAAAGTAATGATAGAAGGTCCTGATAGTGATTTAACTCTTACTAGTAATACTCAACCTGCTTTAATGGCTGTTTCTATGGCTGTTGTTAGGGTTTTAGAAAAAGAATTTGGCATTAAATTAAAAGATAAAGCAAGCTATGTTGCAGGGCACTCTTTGGGTGAATATTCTGCAGCATGTGCAGCTGGCGTGTTCTCACTTTCTGATACAGCAAAACTGCTTCGCATTCGCGGTGATGCAATGCAACAGGCTGTTCCTGTTGGAGTGGGCGGAATGGCAGCAGTGCTTGGTTTATCTTTCAAAGATGTTGATGCACTTGTTGATGCATGTAATGATGTTAATTACTTTTGCGTTCCTGCAAATGATAATTCAGATGGTCAAGTTGTGTTATCTGGGCATATTCAAGCAATTGAAAAAGCAGTTGAAATTGCCCCAGAATTTGGTGCAAAAAGATGCTTAAAGCTCCCCGTTTCTGCCCCATTCCATAGCCCACTTATGCAACCTGCTGCTGAGACTATGGCTAGAGCATTTATGGAGGTTGATGCAAATGATGCTATGGTACCATTAATTGCAAATGTATTAGCAGAACCAACAACTGACAAACAAGAAATTATTAAAAATTTAATCGAACAGGTTACCGGTACCGTAAGATGGAGAGAGACAATGGCTTATATGAACGCTAATGGCGTTACAGACTTTGTTGAACTCGGCGCCGGAAAAGTTCTCTCCGGTATGGCTAAGCGTAGCTTGAAAGATGTAAACTCTTTTTCTGTTTACGGTGTTCAAGATATTGAAGAATTAGCTAAAAATTTATAACTTTTTTTGAAAAGGAAAAGAACATGTTTAATTTAGATGGTAAAATTGCATTAATTACCGGTGCAGCCGGAGGTTTGGGTGATAAAATCGCTCGCACATTACATGCACAGGGTGCTACTCTTGCATTAACCGACATGCGCGCAGAACCAATGGAGAAACTAAAAGCAGAATTAGGTGACAGAGTTGAATATTTTGTTGCGAACCTTACAAATACTGACGATGTTAACAACCTTGTTAAAAATGTTGAAGAAAAAATGGGACGTATTGACATATTGGTTAACAATGCTGGTTTAACTCGTGACAATTTGTTTATGCGTATGAGTGATGAAGATTGGCAATTAGTATTAGATGTTAATTTATCAGCTGGCTTTAAACTTGCAAAAGCTGCTGTTCGTGGCATGATGAAGAGAAGATCTGGCCGTATTATCGGTATTGCTTCTGTTGTTGGCGTTATGGGTAACCCAGGTCAAGCAAACTACTCTGCATCTAAGGCCGGCATGATTGCTATGAACAAATGTTTAGCTCAAGAAGTTGGCTCTAGAGGTGTTACTGTTAACTCTATTGCCCCTGGATTTATTAGAACACCTATGACAGATGTTCTACCTGATGATGTTAAAGCTCAATTGCTCAGCAAAATCCCAGAAGGCAAACTTGGTGAAGCTCAAGATATCGCAAATGCTGTTGCTTTCTTGGCATCTGATGAAGCACAATACATCACAGGCCAAACATTACATGTAAATGGTGGCATGGCGATGATTTAATAGTTCTAACTAGAACTGTTTTTAAATAAAAAAAAGAGGGTTTTTAAACCCTCTTTTTTGTTGTTTTTATTACTTACCTAAACATGCCTTTGGGCACTTACCTAACCACACATTTTGGCGCTCATCTTCTGTTTCTAAGAACTTCACTCTTTCAACAGGGATATCAATGTCTTTGATTAGCTTTCCAACAAAATTATATAAACATTTGTAGCACGCGTGTTTAGGCCATAAAAGCCAACTGTCAGAAAGAAGTCTTTCAACGCTATCATCTAAACCAAAAGCATAACAATCAAGAAGAGAATAATCCATATATTTAGTTACATAGGCAATCTCTTCTGTTATACCTTTTGCACTTAGTGTAATAAGAGCGTAATCTTGAGGATTAGTACGTTTAGGGCCACCATCATAATGCCCCAATGTTGTCAAGACTTTAACCTCAATATCGTGAGATAAAACTTTTTTTGCCAAATTTTCATAAAAACTCTCCCATCCAATGCATCTAAAGTTATGATACTCTGGAGCTAAAACCTTTCCTTCACGTATTTCTGGATATAATCTACCTCCTATAACATGCTGAAGGACTCTTGTGTTTACAAAATTTTCTAGCTTTGAAATACTTTCCTTTATGGACGCTTTATACCCAAGAAGCTTCTCTTCTGTGACGTTACATTCTTTTACGAGCTCCAACAAAGCTGGAGATGCTTCATCTAGTTTAAAAATAAATCTTCCCATAATACTTAAATTTATAATAATTGTTTATTTGTTTTGTTTATATATGACACAATCATTTTTGTCAACTCTTTTGTATAAAGTGAATAAAAAATTATCAACACCCTTGTTATTCAATAACTAGCTGTTTTTAAAACAAAAAAATGTAGCGGTAAAAAAATTGTTAATTTTTTCATATTTTTTGCATTTTTCCATTGATTCCCATAAAATACCATGCTATACCATATTATATATGGTCATATGGAAAGTAACAATGCGCAAGAATTTTTTATTTTTAGATACAATAATCAACAAGGTAGACGCAAAAGGTCGCGTTTCTCTACCTTCAGATTACCGCGCAATTGTTAAAGAATTATCAACAGAGATTGTTTGTTATAGAAGCCTTACATCTCCTTGCATTGAGGGATGCACAGAAGACTTACTTGAAAAACTTGCAACTGATATTGAAAATTCAACAGACTTTTTCTCAGAAGACCAAGATGACTTAACTAATTTAATTTTTGGCGATGCTAAACGTTTTTCTTTTGATAGTACTGGTCGCATTGTTTTAACAGAAAAGCTTTTAAAGCATGCAGAAATTACAGACACTGCTGTTTTTGTTGGTAAAGGTCGTAAATTCCAGATTTGGAGTGAGGAGAACTGGATTAAAGAAGAAGCTAGAATTAGAGAAAAAGTTAAAAACTCTCGCCCTAACCTTAGACGCGTGGAGGGAAATAATGACTAATAATTCTCGTCATATCCCTGTTATGTTAAATGAGGTTATAAACTACTTAAGCCCTAAAGATGGCGAAGTTTATGTTGATGCAACTTTTGGAAATGGTGGATATAGCGAAGCTATCTTAAATAGTGCAAACTGCAAAGTTATTGCTATTGATAGAGATCCAAGCGTTCTAAAAAGAGTTAACGAAATTAAAGAAAAGTATGGCAACCGATTCGAATTTGTATCTGGTACATTTGGAGATATTGAAAAACTCATCACAACTAAAGTTAATGGTGTTGTGTTTGATATTGGTGTTTCTTCTATGCAACTTGATGATGGCTTTAGAGGGTTCTCTTTTAGCAAAGAGGCTGAACTTGACATGAGAATGTCTATGAGTGGCTTGTCTGCAAAAGATATTGTAAACACTATGCCAGAAGAAAAGCTTGCTGATTTGATTTACATGTATGGCGAAGAAAAGAAGTCTCGTCAAATTGCTCGCAAAATTTCCCTTGCAAGAGAGGTAAAAGAAATAACAACAACCACTGAGCTTGCTAATATTATATACAGTGTTAGTCCTAAAAAGTTTGGCCAAATTGACCCTGCAACAAGAACATTCCAGGCGCTAAGAATTGCTGTTAATGATGAGCTTTCTCAACTTGAGAATGGCTTAAGAGGTGCAAGCAATGTTGTTTTAGGCGATGGAAGAGTTGTTGTTGTTACATTCCATTCTTTAGAAGATAAAATTGCAAAGAAATTTTTTAGCGACAACAGTTCTAAAAGAACACATGTTTCTAAATATAAAGAAACAATTGACACAGAAAGCGATGAAATTTTTAGTTTTTCATCTAAAGCTATTATTCCAACTCAAGATGAGTGCGAGAACAATCCACGCGCTCGCTCTGCGAAATTAAGATATGCTATAAAAAGAAAGGGTAAATAATGAGTAACGTTAAAACAGCTATATCTATTTTATGGGTGATATTTACACTAGTAATTGGCTCATATTATTTCGTTTTAACAAATGATGTGCAAAACCTCGAAAGAGAATTAGCGCAGATAAATAATGATATTGAAAGCAATATCAGAGATATTCACATCTTAGAGGCAGATTGGAGCGAATTAAACAACCCTGAGCGTCTAAAAAATTTGGCAGGAAAATATATTTCTTTAGATTTTGTGAAACCTGAACAAATTATTAACTATTCTGCATTACCATTAGAGGGAGAATTATTAGAGAATCCGACTATGTTTGCAAAAAATGGTCGTGGCTTAAGAATTCTTGCTAACTCTGAGCGGTAATTTTAGAATGGTTTATGGCGGTGAAATTAAGTTTATCTAAAAGTAAAAAAAGCACATTTAATTATGTTCCTGGACAAGAAATTTATTTTTCTACCAGTAGCTTTGGATGGAAAACAGAAGACGAATCTGTTAATGTTTGTCGTAGCCGAATTATAAAGGTTATATTTCTTTTTGCGCTTATATATGCAATCATAATTGTTAGAGTATTTAATGTGTGTCTTGTTGATGGCATTCAATTAAAAAAGGAATATGTAACTTATTATCGCCCAAGGACTGGTGTTAGCTTTCCTGTACATAGAGCTAATATTACAGATAGAAATGGCGTTGTTGTTGCAACAAACTTGCCAACAGTTAATTTGTATGCAAACCCTAAAAAAGTAAGTAATGCACCTGAGGTTGCTAAAAAACTATCTGAAATTTTCCCTGATATTAGCTATGAAGATTTTTTAATAAAATTAACTAGAAAATCTAGCTTTGTGTATTTAAAGCGCAACATCTCTCCTCAACAACAAGCAAGAGCTAATGCTTTAGGATATCCTGAGTTAGAATTTCAAGAAAGCGAAATGAGAATCTATCCGCAAAAAGATCTTTTAGCACATATTTTAGGTAATACAGATATTGATAATAATGGTATTGCAGGTTTAGAAAAGACACTAAATGAACGCCTAACCTCTTCTACAAAAAACCTTACATTAACAATTGATTTAGGTGCACAATATGCAGTTAGAGATGAGCTTGTTAAAGCAAAAGAAAAATATAAGGCAGAAAGAGCCACCGCTATTTTGATGGATATAAATACATCTGAGGTGATTGCGCTTTCATCTGTTCCTGACTACGACTTAAATAGAAGAGATTTTAAGGATAAAGATATTAAATTTAACTTTGCAACACTTGGTGTGTATGAAGCAGGATCTGTATTTAAAGTATTTAACACTGCTTTGGGTTTAGACAGTGGTAAGATAAAAATTACAGATAGCTTTGATGCAACAAAACCACTTAAGATGGGCAGACATAGAATTACTGACTATCGTGTTCCAGCTAAGTGGTTAACTGTTGGCGAAACCTTGGTTCACTCATCTAATATTGCATCAGCACAAATGGCGCTAAAAGTTGGTAAAGAATTACAAATTAAGTTTTTCAAAAATATTGGAATGTTTGAGAGAATTAAAAACTTAGAAATTTTTGAAAAAGGAAAACCTTTATATCGTAGTGAAAAATATTGGCAAGATCACACTGTTGCAACAACGGCATATGGATATGGTATCTCTGTTACTCCCATGCATATTATCACAGCTTTTTCTTCTATATTAAATGGTGGAATATATACTGCACCAACTTTGATTAAAGAAAATGACACTAGAGAAAAGAAACGCGTTATATCTAACCAGACCTCTTTAGATATGCGCAAACTTCTTCGTAATGTTGTGATTGAGGGCTCTGGTAAAAATGCCAACATTCCAGGATATGAAGTTGCTGGAAAAACTGGTACTGCTAATAAAATTGTTGATGGTAAATATATAAAAGGGAAAAATGTTACTTCTTTTGTGGCAGCTTTTCCGGCTAGCAACCCAAAATATTCTTTAATGGTGATTATTGATGACCCTAAACCTCTTAAAGAAACGTTTGGTTTTGTTACATCTGGTTGGAATGCTTGCCCAACAGGTGGAAAGATCATTTCTAGAGTTGCACCACAACTGAATATTCGTCCAAACTTTGATATTTCTACTCAAAGAGAGAATGTTTTGGAAAATTATGGAATAAAAAACTAAAGTTTTATAATTTTTTTCATTTAAATAAAAAGTTTATGCACAAATAGTATAGTTTGTTATTGAAATATTTACTTTTGTTTCTTAAGTTATACCTGTCTAGTTGATTATAGAGTTACTCAATAAACAACCAAGTTTTTTAACCATATGGAGAAAATAAATGAAAAAACTTTTAAGTTTACTTTGCGCAGTTGTTTTATTATCAGGCTGTTCTACAACAAGTAGTTGGTTTGGTGGTAGCGATTGTCAATCAAAACTCGCTCGTGAGTTTGCTGAAAATGCTGATACAACAGTATACTTTGCTTTTGATAGCTCTGCTTTATCAGCAGAAGCTGTTGCAGCTCTTGATTCTCAAATTGCATGGTTGAAGAAAAATCCAAAAGTTAACGTTGTAATTCAAGGTTACTGCGATAAAAGAGGTACTGCAGAATACAACTTAGCATTGGGTGAACGCCGTGCTGAAGCTGTTAAACAATACTTATTATCTCAAGGCGTTTGCGCTAAGAGAGTAGCTACTGTTTCTTATGGTAAAGAATATGCATTCCCTGGTGATACAGAAGAAGCATATGCTAAGAGCCGTCGTGGTGTAACAGTTGTTGAATTAAGCAAATAATTTTACAGCGATTAAGTTAAAAAAACGTATTCGAAAGAATACGTTTTTTTTGTTGAGTTATAAAATATTTAGCTTATAGTTTATCTTAGTTTTGTTTTTTTATTGAGGGTTTTATGAAAAAGATTTATTTTTTATTTTTAGGACTATTAGCTTTACCAGTTGCTTCATCTAAAGCTGATGATTTGCTATTAAGAGAAGATGTTGCCAAGTTAAAAGATGATATGATTATGGTGCAACGCCAATTATATAGAGATAAAAATGATACAATTGCACCTCAAGAATCGGTATCTAATATTCAGGTTCGTTTAGGGGAATATGATCAACTTCTTCGTGATATGAATGGTAAAGTTGAAAATATTGAATATAGACTTAATGTTATTGAAAAAAAATTAGAGACATTTGATAAAGATATTGATTTAAGATTTGAACAAATGAAAAAACATGCTGGTAATACAAATGTTAATACACAAAAAACAAATACTAAACCTACAATAAAACCTCTTCCTAAAGGTGTTAGCGCAAAGGACTTATATGAGTCAGCCCTTAATGATTTAAAAAATAACAAAAACACAGAAGCTGAAACTAAGTTTTTACAATTTATTTCTAACTTCCCAACTGATATATTAGCTGGTAATGCACAATATTGGTTGGGTGAGGTTTATTATAAACAACAAAATTTTGCAAAGGCTGCTGTTGCTTTTAAAGATGGATATAGCAAGTTTCCGGAAGGTTCAAAAGGACCTGATTGTTTATTAAAATTAGGTTTGTCAATGAAAGCCCTTGGGAAAAAAGATGAGGCTTGCACTGCTTTTGTAAATCTTCCAGCGGTATTTAGTAAAGTAAATGCAGATATTTCTCTTAGAGCAAAAAAAGAGGCTGAGGCGTTAGGGTGCAAGTAATTAAAGACTTTTTTGATAAACATAACATTAAAGCTCCAGTGATTGCTGTTGGTGTTTCTGGCGGAGCTGATTCACTTGCTCTGGCTTTATTATTGCAAGAGAGCTTGCCGTTGGTTAAAATTGTTGCATTAACTGTTGATCATAAGCTTCGCCCGTCATCAAATGATGAAGCGTTATATACAAAAAAAATAATGGATTTATATGGTATTGAGCATCATATTTTAACATGGGATGGCGAGAAGCCTACAACTGGTATTGAAGAGCAGGCTAGAATTGCAAGATATAATCTTTTAACTGAGTGGTGCAAAAATAATAATGTATTTTATTTAGCGATTGCACATCATCTTTTTGACCAAGCAGAAACATTTTTGATGCGAATTCATAGAGGAAGTGGAGTTTTAGGATTATCCTCAATGGAGGAAATTATTGTCAAAGATGGAATTAATGTTTTGCGACCGATGCTTGATATTCACCCTGAGATACTAAAAGATTATTTAAGAAATAAAAACATTACATGGGTTGAAGACGAATCTAATTATTGCGATGACTTCTTAAGAGTTAAAATGCGTAAATTTTTACCAATTTTAGAAAAAGAAGTTGGAATTTCTGCTGAAAGATTGTGCGATACGGTTAAGAATCTAAAGCGAACGAAAAAATTTTTGGAAGATACGGTTAATTACATTATAGAAAATCAAACAAAATGCTGGAAAGATGTTGCCTATTCTTTTGATTATTCAGTATTTTTGGATTGGCATGATGAAGTAAAGTTTCATGTTTTAGGAAGAATAATTAAAGAATTGAGTGGCAATTTATATACGCCAGAGGCTGAAGTTTTGTTATTTATTATCAAATCTATGATTGATAATAATTTTGAAAGTACAACACTAGGTGGATGTATTATTCTTAAAACAGAGTTGAAAGTATTTATCATCAAAGAATATCGCGATAAAAATCAAAATATTAGCAATTCCGCATGGGACAAATTTATTAAGGAAAATCCGGAATTTAGAGGAATTAAAATCCCTCACAAATTAAAAATTGCTTTATTAAAAGAAAAAAAATAAAAAAAAATAAAAAAAGTACTTGCATTTATATTTTTTGTTATGTATAAATGATTTTGTTCTGATGGGGGCGTAGTTCAGTTGGTTAGAATACATGCCTGTCACGCATGGGGTCGCGAGTTCGAGCCTCGTCGCTCCCGCCAGTTAGAACAAAAGAGGCGCCTCTTTGAGGTGCTTTTTTTGTTTTAAATTGCCTAATTTTTGTTAGCAGTAGTAAATTTTTATTTTTTCTTCGGATCGAGCAAGCAAGTTCTTTCAGAACAACTATCAAATGCCGTTTTTCCGTTATGATCTTTGATATTAGCATCTGCTCCGTTATCTAATAAATATTTAGCATCATAAACATCTTCCGGATCCGAAGCTTTTTTTACTATAAAAAACAATGCCGTACGTCCATATTCATCTTGGTAATTGACATCAACTCCGTTATCAATCAATTCCCTCAATAAATCATGTCCATAACGGTCTGCGGCTGCCAAAAGTCCCTCTTTAGCAGCCAATGTATTATAGTCAGGCTGCAAACTTAATCTCTCCATTTTAGATTTAAATTCTTCCTCATATTTTAAACGTCCTCGTATATATGCATCAGTTTCAGCTTCAGGAGTCAATTTATGTTCTTTTAAATATGCTATAACGTAGTCCCACATAGCTTCTGTTTTTTCATCTGATTTATGTGAATAATAGTTATCTATCATTTTTGAAAGTGCATAAGTTTTACTAAAATCAGCACCATTTTGCAACAGAAAGTCTACTATTTTTATATTTTTTTGCTCGATTGCTTCTGATAAAGGAGAAACATGCCAATCATTAGTTTCATTTATGTCAGAACCATTTGTCATCAAGAGTTGAAGCATTTTTGTTTTTTGGACTTCGTCTTCACAAAAACTTGTGCCGGCAGAAAGCAATGTTATCGATCCGGAAGTTTCTAACGTAAATCCTGAAAAGGTATGACCGCAACTCTCTTTTTTCATGGCTTTATCTGATCTTTCATTCACATCATCCATCACTTTCATCCAAAATTCTTTTGCATTACCGGAATTATTTGCGTAGATATATGCTGAAGAACCTTCATCATGACCTGAGATAATACGTATAATCATCAGTTTTGTATTAATATCACCATTTTGAGCCAATGCTTTTTTAGTTAAATCTGGATAACAAGCATATACCGTACCCGCTAAGACCAGATTTTTATCTTCTTGATTGAGTTCATTATACCATTGTTCAAAATCTTGAGCGTTATCAAAATGTTGTTTGAGAATATTTGTATCATGCAAATCTTCTGTATCTTCTGCATAAATAAATGAAAGTGTTAGTAGTGTTAGCATTAACAGTATAGTATAAAGTCCTTTTTTCATATCAGCGCTCCAATATAAAGAAACTATGTGTACTATACTTTATATTTCTTAATATTTCGTTTTTCTTTAATTATTTGCCATCAATCATATAATATTCTTATTTTCTCGTGCTGTATGTACATTTCCAATACTAAACTAGTTAGAAATGTGTTATGGTTATGCCGCCAGTTAGAATAAGCAGTCTTAAGACTGCTTTTTTTATTGTAAAAATAAATAATTGTATTATATTTACCACAATTATTTATTTTTCTGTAAATTATAAAATTTTTATCATTATGCATACCTTTGAACACACAAAAACAACTATTAAAAACATTGTTATTGATGCAACAGGCTTCAACCCTTTTGATAAAGATGATTTTTATCATCATAGTCTTATTAAAAGATTTATGCTTGATCAAATTGATTTTTTAGAAATAGTGGTAAGGATAGAAAAGGAATTTCATTTTAATATTACAAACGAGGAAGAGGAAAAAATTGCATGTATGAACATCGATAAACTTACTAATTTCATTCATTCAAAGTGTTCAAAATGTTAAAAGGCTGTCTTAATGACAGCCTTTTTTGTTACTCACCAAAGATATCTTTAATGATACCAATGTTCTCTTTGTTAAAGCAGTAGTACAATGCCAAGCTACGTCCTGTTGGGTTGTGCTTATAACCTCTGCCGAACAAACAGTTGAATAGCTCGTCTTTTTCAAGACGCTCAAACGCGCGGTCGATAATTTCGGTCTCCTCACATTTCTCAGGAAGCTCAAGCTCTTCAGTTGGAATGTGACACAAGTTGTCAATACGACGAGCCTTTGTGATTAGCTCTTTTTGAGGAAGATTGATTACTGTCTTATAAAGATTGTACTCAACCTCATCTTCTGTTTTAACATAAGGGAAGATTGTTTCAAGATAGCTATCAAGCTCATCGTCCTTGATATATATCTCACGATGGAACTTACCCTGAATTCCACGCCCCTTGTGAAAGTCAAACAAATGGAACAACTTGTCTCCATGGCGCTCTGCGTTTAAGCACACAGCAAGAAGCAACTCTTCGGGAAGGTAGATGTGAGCAAAATAAATATCCTCTGTACTAACACCATGAGCATAGCGTCGTGCGATATTAGCATGAGATAGTACGATAGACAACAATCCTGAGCGGAAATCGTTAAGACCAAGAAGTTTTTGTTCTTTTTCAACGCACTTCTTAATCAAATAATTCAAAAGAAGAATTTTCTTTTTCATAACATAATGTTTTTATAGTTTGAATATATAATAATAGGTTTTCTTATTCTCTTTTATCGTAATTTATATAAAAGTCAACATTCTTAATTTAAAATAAATAAATTAAAGGTAAAATTTCCTTATATATAGGAGTAAAAAAATGATTCCTTTTCCTAAAAAATTTTGGGCACTTTTGTGGATTTATCTAAACAAATTTAAATATCAATTTATTGTATTTATTGTTCTTACTATTTTATCAAGAACAACATTAAATCTTAATGTTCGTTTTTTTGCTGATATTATTGGTGCTATAAAAGGAAATAGTATTGAGGGATACAACAATGCTCTTTATTATGTTTATCTATTAATAATATTTAGCATTCTATATATTTTTTTTAATGGCTATTCTCGTTACTTTTTTAGTGCTAAATTTATTATTCCTTGCAAAATTTTGATGGAAAGAGATTTGTTTTCTTATCTATTAGGACATAGTTATGAATATATAACAGATAAACAATCTGGAATGCTTATAACATATAAAAACCAAGTAAAAAAAATGCCTGATATGCTTAATAATTTCTTTTGGGATTTAAATGGTATTTTGGATATACTTATAAAAGTTATAATGCTTGTTTTAATTTCGCCAGTAATTGGAGTTTGTTACTTTTTATTATGCTTTTTGGTTATAATTCCTGGAAAAGTTTTTACTAAAAAATTAAAAAAATCAGGCAAACTTAAATCTAAAGCTTCTGCCCTTCTTAATGGAAGATTATTAGATACAGTTAATAATATTCAAATTGTTAAAAACTTTGATAATATCGAATATGAAAAAAAATATATTTTACCACTATTTAGGCGAGAATTTGATTTAAATATAATATCTCTTAAAATATTTTTTGCTCAATTTTCAACTATTGGAATTACAACATCAATTGCTTCGTTTATTATGCTTTTATTATCTGTTTTTTATTGGCAAAAAGGACTTATTACTACAGCTGATGTTACTTTTATTGCTATAACCCTATTAAATGGCTTAAGTACAATAACAATAATATTTGATGGAATACAAAGATTTGTAAAAAATATGTTTGAAGTAGAAAAAGGATTGGAAGTTTTTAATCATCCTCATGATATATTAGATAAAAAAAATGCGCAAACACTCAAAGTCTTAAAAGGAAAAATAGAATTCAAAAATGTTACTTTTACATATAAAAATAAAAAGAAACCGGTGTTTGAGGATTTTAACCTAACTATTAGACCTAGAGAAAAAGTTGGTATTGTGGGGGCGTCAGGTAGTGGTAAAACATCTCTTGTAAATTTATTGCAACGGGCGTTTGAAATTAATAGTGGCGAAATATTAATTGATGGAAAAGATATAAGAGATATAACACAAGAAAGTTTACATCAAAATATAAGTTTAATTCCTCAAGATACTGTTATGTTTAATAGAAATATCTTTCAGAATATCATTTTTGGAACAGATATAAAAGACATGAAAAAAGTACGCAACGCCTCTAAAAAAGCATATGCTGATGATTTTATAATGGCAAAAGATGGTGGCTATGAAAGTCTGGCAGGAGACAGAGGCTGTAAATTGTCAGGAGGAGAAAGACAGCGTATTGCTATTGCTAGGGCAATATTAAAAGATGCGCCTATTTTAATTTTAGATGAAGCGACATCTTCTCTTGATAGTTTATCTGAAAAACTTATCAATAAAGCTATTGAAAACATTATAAATAAACAAACTCTAATTGCTATTGCGCATAGACTATCTACCTTAAAAAATATGGATAGAATTATTGTTTTGGATAAAGGTAAAATTGTCGAAGAAGGAAATTTTGAAGAACTACTTAATTTAAAAGGTAAGTTTTTTAATCTGTATAATATTGAAATGAAAAAGAAAGGAGGAAAATAATGTTTGATATAAAATACGAAGAATTAAAAAAAGCAAACACTTTGTCTCCTTTAAAATTTTATTGGGATTGCTCTAAAGGTTTTAGATGGTTATATATTTATGATATTTTTTATTCTTTTATTCTTAGTTTATCAAAAATTTTAACTATCTTTTTGATTGCAAAGCTTATTGGATATTTTTCATCAGTTTCGATTGATGAATTTCGCCTGTCAAAAGCTTTATTTTATGTATATTGTTTCTTTGGTGTTTTTTGTATAATGCATATAAACCGATATTTTAGAGAAATACTCTCAGAAAAAGGTCGCTCAATGCTTAGTTGGAGATCACGTATGTTTGCTTTTAATTATGCAAACCAATATGACCTATCTTACTTAAAAGAACAAAAAGCAGGGGTTATTGCTCAACGAATAAGAGCCCTTGGTGATAATATGTGGGGAATGAGATTAAGTATAAATCGTATAATATCTTGTTTTTGGTTATTGTTTTTACCTCTTTTTTTTATCGGAAATAAAGACATAGCGTTTTTAATTTTAGTTATTATATTGGGTATAATTTCAGCTTTATTCTCTTTTGTTATTTCAAAAAAATCATCTAAACTTAATAAACGAACAGAAGAAAAAAATTCAAAATATAATGGATATGTTGCTGATAGTCTTACTAATATTTTGCTGATAAAAATGTTTGGTGAAGAAAAAAGGGAATTAAAAAGGCTAAATAGAGAATTAAAAATACTTAATTTATTTCAATTAAAAACTGCTTTTTCTGAAAATCTTATATATGCAATTCAGGAATTGTTTTTGGCTTGTTTTAGAATAAGCTGCGTTGTTCTTGGACTATATTTATGGAAAGAAAATAAAATAAATGTTACAGATGTTATTGCGCTTTTATTGCTAATTGATGATGTTATACCATCTTTTTCACGCCTTATGTTTGATATTAGCCTCCTTAGAAATAATATAGCTAAGCTTTCTGATTCTATGAAAGTTTTACAGGTGGATATTAGAGTAAAAGATAAGATAAATGCCAAAAAATTAAAAGTAGAAAATGGCGAAATTAAATTTAATAATATAAGTTTTGGTTATGAAAAAGATAAATTAGTTTTTGATAAATTTAACCTAAAAATAAAAGCTGGAGAAAAAGTTGGAATTGTTGGTAAATCTGGTGGCGGGAAAAGCACATTAATTTCTTTATTACAGCGAAACTATGATTTAATTGATGGAAAAATTCTTATTGATAATAAAGATATATCGAAAGTTACACTTGGTAGTATAAAACAAAATATTGCAATTATAACACAAGATAATGTCTTATTTCATCGTACTATTAAGAAAAATATTTCTTATGCAAAACCTAAAACTTCTATGAGCGATATTATAAATGCATCAAAAAAAGCTTTGGCTCATGATTTTATAAGCGAAACACCATATGGATATAGTACTATAACAGGAGAAAGAGGTGTTAAACTATCTGGTGGTCAAAGACAGCGTGTTGCTATTGCCAGAGCAATATTAAAAGATGCTCCTATTTTAATTTTAGATGAGGCTACATCTGCACTTGATAATAAAACTGAAGACAATGTTATTAAAGCACTTGATAATTTAATGAAAAATAAAACAGTTATTGCTATTGCTCATAGATTATCAACCTTAAAAAATATGGATAGAATTATTGTTATAGATAATGGTAAAATTATTGAAGAAGGTAGTCCTTCTGAACTATTAGATAACAAAGGAATATTTCAAAAATTATGGAACTTGCAAAAATAAAAATTATGTGCTTCATTCTTTATGCATAGATGTAAATTTAAATAGGAGTTATTTATTGTTTAATATTCTATATTAAAAAATAATAGAAATAGCCTATAAATGGACTACTTCTATTATAATGTTTTAACAAATTATTTGGTAGTTAGTAGTTCATTAGGATTAAGAGAATACTTTATTAATAACTCTTCGATTTTTTGTTCTTTTTCATCATAAAAATATATACCTGTTAAAATTTGATATATAGATAGAAGTATTTCTTTTATTCTTTCCATTGTTATATTGGGAAGATTTGTAAACAAATGTGGTTTTGAAAGTTTTTGACCATAGTTAAAAAGTGTTAATGAGGCGTTTACTACTTTTTTAGAAAATTCATATTGATTAGATTTATCATTATATAGATTTAAATCACATACTGAATGTATAGCTCTGTATAATCTTTCTAATTCTATTAGTTCTTTTTGTTTATCCATTATTATCCCTTTCTATATAAATTCTAAATAGAAGTATCACTTTGGGTCAACAAATACGGGGAAATACCATATTTATATAGGCAATTACAAATATCATCATACATTTCTGATGGGGGTTTAGATAAATAAAACTGAAACAAAATTGTTTTGAAAATATGTTCAATATCATCTTGATTGATATTAGTGTGTTCTAATTCAACTGTTTTAGGTTTACCTAAATTATATAACATCGCATTTTGTAGTAAGATAATAGATATTTTCGATATTTTACTCAATACATCTTTGCGAATAGGACAATTATAGAATATATGTTCTAAACATCTTGCAGATATATCACGATATAAAATTCTAATACGCTTTATTTGCTCACCACAAAGTAAACAATTATCCTTATCCATTTAGATATACCTCCATTATTTTAGTTGTATTTGTTTTTATTTAATACATTTATATACTATTTATTATATATATCAAGAGTTTTTATCTATTAATTCCCTTTTTTATATAAAAAAATCAAAAATATATAATATTGTATATACTTTAAATAAAACAATGAGGCTTTTTCATCTAAGTTCACTACTTTTCTTAAATAGAATCGAATAAATTGTATTATTGGGAAATAAAATTTTTATCTAAAAAGTAAACCTAAAAAATGCATATATATTGCAAAAAAAATGCCTATTAAGAAACTTAAAGGCATTTAAGGAGGAGGAGAAAGGGATTTTCGTAACAGTAATTAGAAGAACTGGCAGCTACCTACTCTCCCGCGCCTT
>JAZQXC010000017.1:0-104103 GCA_045632645.1 Alphaproteobacteria bacterium
CCAATCATAGAAATATTGGTACAACTCAACGATACTTCAACTATAACTCACAAATGCTATCAAATGCAGTGGAGGGTATCAGGGTTTAGGATTTTTTCGTTTTTTAATGAATGCACTGACAAATGATATAAAATTTTAATCTCCTAAAACGAGGCATCTACTAACAAATCTACTCTTATTTTTATTGGTCGTCATCTCCCCTTTTAAGATGACAAAACCATTTATCTTCATCTTTTTTCCATGTTCCTTCATGTTTTGCGCATTCTTCTTTGCTTATAACATTTTCATAACAAATTCCTGTATCACCACAAAGTTCTTCATAAAATTCTTTTTCTGTTGTAGGATGTAATTCACAATAACACACATATGAAATGAAAAATCCAATAATTCCCAAACCTAAACAAATATGTTTAAGTTTACCTCCTTTTTTAGCTAATAACAAAATAGCGCCAATACAATAAAATAAAAAAAATACCAGTGTTACAAAAAACAATATTGTATCATCTTCAAAGGCAATAAGAAATAACAAACTATATTCTACAACCCCAAAAAGGTATAAAAGAAAACATTTACCCAACATTTTAATTAATTTTTTCAAATTTCTTCTCACTTAAACATTAAAAACATACATAATAATTATCATAAAAATATAAAAAATAAAGAATTATTTGATTTTGCGTTTTAAAAGACTATTGCAATCTCCGTTTTGGCGATATGTTAAACCATATCCCGCTCCATAGAGATTGTTCTTCATATCTTTTGCACTATCTTTTAATACACCTAAACTCCCTCCATATTTTTTTCGTTCTTCAGAATTTGATAATTTTTTAGAAATGTCTTTTCCTTCTTTTAAAGCACCACCTATCAGAGTTATAGCAGAAGAACCTAAACCACCTTGTGAACCAACACAACTTATATACTGATGTTTATTTTCATCAGATATATCCATCGGTGTTACTTTATCTTTTTCTTTTAAAGCTCTATATACTGATGGATTTGTTTTCTTTAGAGTATTTCTTACAAAACCCTCATCTTTTTTAGTTTTATTATATCTATTATTAATCATAATTTTATCCTTTCATATATCTGGAATGTTAGCAGCTTCTCATAAAGAAGGTGGACCAATGACTGCAAAATATTTAAAATCTCTTGAAAAAAACAAAGATGGATTGTATTATCTTCCATATCATAAATATAAAGGTAATACATTAAGGAGTTTTTTGGCAATTGAAACGAGGTTACGTGAGTTTTCAGAGCTTAATACTGACAATTAGTATTGTTTTGGGTTTATCTTATGGTAAAGCTAATGCTTTACCACAAGATTGGCCCTGTTTTGATTTTGAGTTAAATAAAGTTGAAGTGATAGCAGATAACAAAGATGAATTTGAATATAAATATAAAGGTGAAACATCTTTATTCACAATGGAAATTAATTTAATAGGAAACTATCAAGACTTAAATTTATTTGCAAATTGTGGAAGTGCTGGTTGTGGTGGAACTATAAGTGAGAATAAAACCGGTAAATCTGAAAATTTAAGATTTTTTTGTGAAAACTATAGTGATGATTATTCAAAAGTGAAATGTAGTATTGTAAAAGGTGATGAATTTATTTTTAATCAAATTAACGGAACTTATCAAGCAAATTATTGTTTAGATGATAAAACAAAAATTCTAACCTTTGATAAAAATAAGTGTGATAATTGTCATTGTGTGATTTATGGGATAAATGATGCTCAAACACTATTAAAAATGGGGTGTGATTTTAGGGATAATGTTGCACATTGTTTTAGTTATATTGGGTATGAAGAGTGGCGTAATTTTGAAAATAATGAGAATGATTTTAAGAATTGTGTTAAATTGAAGTTTGATTAAAATCTAAAACCATCATTTTTTGCATCTAGTATAACCTCTAAAATACGATACATTTCGGAGGTTATAGATTAAGACATTAGTTCCTTTGGTTCTTTTAATGACAATAGATTTTTTACCTATCAATGGGATGCGGGGTGGTTGGATTTTGAATTGCCGGTTTGATTTATTCCTCACATTGATTTATAAACTTTCTGATTATGCTTCTATCAGCCCATTGTATCTTTTATATATCTATGTAAAGTTTGCCAAGTACATCCCATAAGTCGTGCAATTTCGGCTTTTGATACATTTTTATCTAATAGTTCTTTTATTTTATTATGCTTTTTTTGAAGTTTTTTATAAGAGAAACCAAATGGACGACCTAAATGTTTTCCTTCATCTTTAAGACGTTGGAGAGAGTTTCTTGTTCTATCAGAGATAAGTTGTCGTTCTATTTCAGAAGCAAGAGAAAAAGCGAAAGCTAAAACCTTTGAAGATATATCAGAACCTAGTCTGTAGTTTTCTTTTAATGTCCATATTTGACAATCTTTTTCTAGACATTGTTGGAGTATTCCCATTACCTCAAGTAAGTTTCTACCAAGCCTAGACAATTCTGTAGCAATAAGAATATCATTCTTTTTCAGTTTTTTAAGAAGTTTTCCAAGTTTTCTATCATTCAAAGACTTTCTTGAAGAAATGGTTTCTTCTAACCACTTATCAATTTTAATATTATTTTTATCTGCAAAGGTTTGTATTTCGTGTCTTTGATTGCATAGTTGCTGATGATTTGTTGAGATTCTACAATAGCCATAAATCATGATAAATTCCTTTAATAGTTACATAACTATTTATAAGAACTATCAATTTTCAAAAGGGAAAGCCTATATAAAATAGACACTCTACATATATCACCGTTTATGAGGAGGTATTTTTTCTTATCTTTCAAAAGGATAGTAAACCTAATAAAAAAGTGGAATTTACATATTTTTCCTTGCAATATATATTTTATAGGATTATGAAGTATATACTATACAAACTAAACGGTGGTATATGTAGACTGCGTTATAATAACCATAGAATGTACTTACATAGGAAGACTTGATGCCTAAAATAAGTGTTGTGATGCCTGTATATAATACAGATATAAAGCATCTGCGCCAAGCAATAGATAGCATATTATCTCAAAGTTTTACAGATTTTGAGTTTATCATACTAAATGACAGTCCTTACAATAAACTCATTAAAGATATAATAAGCACATACAAAGACCCTCGTATTATATATCATGAGACCAAAGGTAATGAAGGAATATCAAAAAGCTACAATCACTTATTAGATATGGCAACATCTAAATACATAGCCCTAATGAACCATGATGATATATCACACAAACACCGCCTAAAAAAGCAATATGAATACCTTGAAAAATATAAAGATGTTGGTTTATTAGGAACAGCATTCAAAAAATTTGGGGAAATTAATCGTTTCAAAACCGTCACTCCACCCTCAGAAAATTCTAAGATTACTGCGTTATTGCTATTTCGCTCTCCAATACATCATCCAACAATCATGTTTAGACGTGAAATTGCAACTCAACATAAAATCAGATACAATGAAAACTTTATCAGTTTAAACGACCGTCAGTTGTATTATGACTTTAGCAAATACACAAAGCTTGCAAATCTAAAAGATGTGCTTTACCAGTATCGTTTTCATAAGAATATGACATCAAAGAAGAAAAAGGAAACAATTCGCAAAGAGCAAGCAATCTTTCATAAATTATGGTTTGCATACAATGCAATAGAGCTAACCGAAGAAGAAACAGATTTATTTGATAATTATATCACTAATGGACGTTGCCGAATAAAAGATAAAGAAACTCTTGTAAAAATAAAAGACACATTAGAAAAACTCACAATCATCAATCAACAAAAGCAAATAATTGATGTAGTTGAATTCAATAAAATCTGCGGAAAATATCTAATCAAAAGATGTTTAAACGGTGCATGGTATGGAAAAATAGCCTCACAATCAATTCTAAAAAGCACAACGTTGCCAATCCGCATCAAACCAATATTGCACATATTGAACGTAATAAACACCATAAGAGGAGGCAAATAGATGAAAAAGCTATTGGTCCACCTCCACATATATTACATTGAGCAAATACCTGAATTGCTCCAATATCTGCAAAACCTACAACATATAATGCATGACTTATATATCACAACACCACATGACATAAAAGATATAGAACCTTTAATAAAACCAATATTACCACACGCCATTATAAAGCAAGTAGAAAATCGTGGTTATGACATTGGTCCGTTTATAGATACTCTAAACAATATAAATTTAGATAATTACGAATACGTCCTAAAGCTACATACAAAAGGTAAAACCTCAAACAATTATACTTGGCTAAACAACAAAAGGTTAGACAATGCTCTATGGGGTAAAATCTTATGGGATAGTATGCTATTAACAGAGCAAAGAATAGATGACAACCTCGCAATATTAGATAATAACGCCAACATAGGTATGCTCGGCTCAATATATTGCCATACAAACAATCCTAAGGACTACAATCATTTGTTGCCACAAATAAACAACGAGCTAACAAAATCCCAACTATCTGCAACGGAAAAGCTATCATTCATAGCAGGCTCAATGTTTTTAGCTAAAGCGAAACTATTCAAACCACTACAATCATATAACATTACAGACTTTGCTCTAACAGATGGTAAAATCAAAGAAGGAACATTTGCTCATGTAGTAGAAAGATTATTCGGTGCACTAATCACCACTCAAGGCCACACCATACATACAATCAAACATGATGATTATTGTTATCGTTTCCTATGTATGGCAATAAAAAGATTTCTCTTCCAAAAGAAGATAACTAAATCCGGCAAACAGATAATCAAAATCTGTAAAATTCCTGTATATTCAAAAGCAATTTAACAAGGACTAGTACTATGAAATTAAAACTATTAAAATTAATCAGGTTATTTCATTTAATAGATAAAGAAAAGTATAACGAAAAAAGACAAATAGAGATAGTGAAAAAATCACCATTATTTGATAGAAAATGGTATTTAGCGCAAAATCCAGATGTTAAATCTAAAAAAATGGGGGCAGCTAAACATTATGTTAAAAAAGGTTGGAAAGAAGGTCGCAACCCATCACAAGAATTTGATGGTAATGAATATTTAGCTGAATTTCCTGAACTAAGAGAAAAAAACTGGTGTCCGTTGTTTCATTATATGCTACAAAACCCACATTTATTACCCAAAACTAGTTTATTAGAAGAAATTCTAAATAAAATAGATAAAATAACTAATAGATATAATGGAAAATCTAAAGATTATATACTAATTGCAAAATCAAAATATTTCAATAAAAGATGGTATCTAAAAACATATCCAGATGTTAAAAAATCAGGAATGGATCCTATAGAACATTATTTAAAATACGGCTGGAAAGATGGCAGAAATCCTAGTAAGTTGTTTAATGGTGAAGAATATTTTAATATTTACGAAGATGTTAAAAAAGCGAAAATCAATCCATTACTTCATTATGAAAAATTTGGTAAAAAGGAAAATAGATTACACCAAGTTAAAAAGGATGTTCCTATATCTATGTTTGTAATAAAATTTTTTGATTTTATGCAGCTATTTAGAAAATCTAATGATGTAAAAAGAGTTTTGTTAATATCACATGAATTTACTTATACAGGAGCTCCTTTATCCCTTCTAAAGGCTGCGCAATGTTTATCCGAAATGGGATATGAATTAAAAATTTTATCATTAAAAGATGGAGAATTAAGAAAAGAATTTAGTAAATATGGCAAAGTTATTATTTCAAAAAATTTTAATAAGGATATATTATTTGCTTCTGATTGTGATTTTGTAATAGTTAACACTTTAGTTTGCTATTGTGAATATTCAATTTTCTTCAACTTATTACCTACAGTTTGGTGGATTAGAGAGCCAAGCAGCATGCTAGACAGGTACAGGTATAAATATATTGAACCAATTTTACGTGATGCGCAAAATTTATATACAATGTCAGAATATTCAAGAAGTGAATTTTTAAAGTATAATTCAGATATAAAGGTTATTAAACATGGATTTGATGATGAATATAGAGATAAGCAAATTGATGTAAATAAATTAGCTTTTGCTGTTATTGGTAGTGTTGATATACGTAAGGGACAAGATGTTTTGGCAGATGCTATTAGAATGATCCCTATTGAAAAGCGTAGAAAAGCAAAGTTTTATATAGTAGGGCAACAACATAATAAAAAATATTGTGATGCACTATGTAAAGATATTGAAGACGTTTTACAATTTATTGAACCAATAAGTAACCTAAAAGACATGATATCATTTTACGAAAATATCTCATGCGCAGTCATACCATCTCGTGAAGAACCAACATCAAGGATTGCTATTGAAGCTATGATGATGGGACGACCTGTTATTATGTCCAATAAAGTTGGAGCTCAATATCTTCTTGAGGAGGGTAAAAATGGGTATATGTTTGAAAATGAAAACTCGGAACAGTTAGCAAGGATAATAGAGGATATTATTGATAATCCTGATAAATTAAAAAATATGTCTGAAGAGGCAAGAAAAGCATATTTACAAAATAACTCTATAGAAGTCTATAAACATAATTTAAAAAATATGATAAATAATGTGTTTATGTCAGAAAAGAAAGAAGTAAAAATATTAGTGCATTTACATTTATATTATCACGATCAATTAGATTATTTTATCAAAAAATTAAAAAATATTACAGGCAATTATGATTTGTATGTAACTGTGGTTAATTTAGAAGAAAAGGTTGTTGAAAAATTAAAACAATTTAAATCAGATGTTAAAATATTAAAAGTTGCTAATAGAGGGTATGATATATGGCCTTTTTGGAACATTTTACAACAAGTTAATTTAGATGATTATTTTGCTGTTTTGAAAATACATACCAAAAATTGTAGAGATACTATTTGGATGAAAGAAGGTATACCATATACAGGGTTTGATTGGAGAAATGATTTAATTGATCCTTTGATAGGTAATAAGTTTTTATTTCGTAATTGTATAAATAAATTGAAAAAAAGTAATTGTGGAATGGTTTATTCTAAAAATTTGGAAAGAACTATTGAAAACGATACCCAAAAAGAAATAACCAAAAAACTATGCACTTTATTTAAGTATGATTATTTTAAAAGCCCATTTGCTTGTGGAACAATGTTTTTAATTAAATCTAATTGTTTATCTGATTTTAAAAATTATAAGTTTATGGAAGGTGATTTTTCAGCTATAAGTCTTACTGGAAGCGTAGGAACTTTAGCTCATAGTATAGAGACATTTTTCGGAATTATTGTAGTTAACAAAGGGATGTACTCGATTGGTGTTCATAATATAAGAACAAAAATAAAGGATCTAAAAAGAAAGTTTAATAAGTTATTTAAAAAACGAACTAAAAGATATAGTAATGATGTTACATATATTAAAAAATCACAGTATTTTAATAAAAAATGGTATCTAAAAGAATATCCTGATGTTAAAAATGCTAAAGTAGATCCTGCAAAGCATTATATGAAACACGGTTGGAAAGAAGGTCGTAATCCATCTTTATATTTTAATACTAAATGGTATTTAGAACGTTATAAAGATGTAAAAAATGCAAATATAAACCCTTTACTTCATTATGAAAGAAATGGAAAATACGAAGGACGTTCAGCTTCAAATACTAACTTAAAACCTTTAAATATATTTAATTATCCAATGTGGTTAAAAAGACAAGTTAATATATTATCTCATAAAAAAGATTGCAAAAATAATTTACCTATAATTGTTTCTTTAACAACATATCCTGCTCGTATATATGCAGTTATAGAGACTATAAATAGTATTTTTAGACAAACACATCAGCCAGATAAAATAATATTATGGCTTACATATGAAGAATTTCCAAAACAAGAAAAAGAATTACCGAAAGAATTGTTAGAGTTAAAGAAAAATGGCTTACTTATTGGATGGTGTCATAATTTGCGTTCATATAATAAATTATTACCTTCCTTAAAAAAATATCCAAATGCTTTGCATATAACAGTAGATGATGATATTATATACAAGCCAACTCTTATTGAAAAATTATATGAAAGTTATTTAAAATATCCCAAAGATATACATTGTCATAGAATTACAAAATTTTATTATAATGGAGGCTATAAAACGTCTGTAGGTGGTAGGGAATACTATGAAAATGGTAGTTTCCTTAATAAATTAACAGGAGTTGGGGGCGTTTTGTATCCTGTAGGGTGTTTTTATAAAGATATTTTTAATGTTGATTTAATAAAAAAATTAGCCCCTACTAATGATGATCAGTGGTTCTGGTTTCAATCAGTTCTTAATGGAGTCAAAACAAGAGTAGTGGATGATGCCGATCCAACATTAGATTATGTAGAAGGATCTCAAGAAACAGGGTTATATTTAGAAAATGATAATGGAGCTAATTTATTTTGGAGAGATTTTAAGTGTTTGATGGAATATTATCCACAAGTAGATAAAATTTTCAAAAAAGAGTTAAAAAGGCGTAAAAATGAAAAGTTTTTTGATGTTATTAGCTCTTATATTTTATTACCATATAATTATTTGTTTTATGTAAATTATGAAATAAAACAAAAAAGATTGCCTGCTAAAAATTATAAATACTATTCAGAGTTATCTCCTGATTTATACCCTATTGAACTTAAGGAGTGGTATAAGAAGATGACAGGATATGAGCTGAATTTAGATAATCCAAAAACATTTAATGAAAAAATACAATGGTTGAAGTTGTATGATTCTACACCCAAAAAGACTAAATTAGCAGATAAGTATTTGGTTCGTAAGTGGGTTAAATCACAGATAGGAGAAAAGTATCTTATCTCATTGCTTGGAGTTTATGATAAATTTGAAGATATTAACTTCGATAAATTACCTGAAAGATTTGTGATTAAATGCAATCATGGTAGTGGTTGGAACATTATTGTAAAAGATAAATCAAAACTTAATTTAAAAGATGTTAAACAAAAACTTGATAGTTGGATGAATACGAACTTTGCATTTCAGTTTGGATTTGAGCTCCATTATAGAGATATGAAACCAAAAATAATTATTGAAGAGTTTGTTTCTAATGATTGTCAGGTACTTTATGATTATAAGTTTTGGTGTTTTAATGGCGAAGTTAAATATATGCAGTTTAGGGATGATTTTTCTTCAAATTTAAAAATGGTTTTTTATGATATGGATTGGAATAAACAGTATTTTTATTATGATCATCCGTTATATGATGAAGAATTAGAAAAGCCTTATAATTTATATGAAATGAAAAGAATTGCAACAAAATTATGTAAAGGATTTAGTTTTGTATGTGTTGATTTGTACAGATTAAATGATGGTAAAATTAAATTTGGAGAAATGACTTTTACAAGATCTTCAGGTATTGGTAAATGGAATGATGATAAAATAAATCAAAAACTTGGTGATTTAATAAAACTTCCAAATACGAAATATAATTTATTTACAAAACAATACGAAATATTGAAAAAAACAAAAAAAAAGAGGAAACAATGAAAACATATTACATAGTATCAGGTGGGTTTGATCCAATACATGAAGGTCATGTAGAGATGATAAAGGCATCAGCACTTGCTTCTGACGGGGTTATTGTTTTAGCTAATTCAGATAAATGGTTATGTCGGAAAAAAGGCAAAAACTTCCACACAATGAAAACCCGCAAAACTATTTTAGAAAATCTAAAAGGTGTAATAGACGTTATAGAATTTGACGATAGTGATAATTCTGCCTCTGATGGTATCAGGAAAGCACGTCAAAAATATCCTAATGAACATCTTGTATTTGCTAATGGTGGTGATAGAGGTAAAGATAATATCCCTGAAACGTCTGTTTGCAAAGAATTAGGTGTAGATTTAGTTTTTGGTGTCGGAGGGACAAATAAAGCCAATTCCTCATCTTGGATATTGAACAATTGGAAATAACCCCACAAGGCACTTCAGTGCCTTTTTTATTATTGCTACAATTGTTCTTTTCAAAAATAACCCCCGCCTATTCATTTTTTTGCGTAAGCCTTTGGCTTATCGCGATACTCTCGTCTCGCTTTCGCTTGTAGTCAAACCCGCTGTTGCGTGTTCGCTTCCCTTTTTATGTGTGTGGGGAGAGAAATGGAGCAAGCGACGGGAAATTAAAGGTTAAGTTTTTGAAATCATTGAATAAACATTGTTTTTTAGCGCTTTTTTTGCTATGTTTTTTTTGATGTCGTCTACACGTCAATCTTGACCATAAAAAGCCCTATTCTTCAATATTCAAGCGACTTTCAAAAGAGTTGATTTTTATACATAACAGTCTTTAAAAAAACACTAATATATAAAAACATCTGTCTTAAATTCTCTATCGTCAACCATACTTAGCTGACTGTTTATAATAACTTGCAAAAAAGTCAATAAACAGAATGGGAAAAGGAGTTAACAAACTAAAAGTACATTAATAATCTTTTTGTTATTAAACCTTGTCCCTCTTCATAAAGGTTATCTAGTTTACTCGTCCTTATGAGGATAAGAGGTATGTAATAATTTTCTTGATAAAATAAAAATCAAAAATAAAGGTAAAAAGAAAATGCTTGTACCAATAAATCCCATTAAGCACATAGTGAAATCAATGTTGCCATAGTTGTATTTGGTTATCAATAATAGATAAACGTAATTTATTGATAACCAGCCAAATCCTTCGCATATCCGAAACAAATAAGAAGGGTTAAATCCAACAATTTTTCGCCGTATAATATCAAATATTACATAAATAACAGAACTCAAAATATAATATCCAAAATAAAATTCTAAAGAATAAACACAAGGTGCTCTGTCCCATACCCATTGATATATTTTTCCATAGTGATAATCATTAGGTACACACATTGCACCTTGTGTGTTATCCCCTAAACAACCACGGTATATTAAAATTGCCACAATTGTTACAAAGATATACCATATAGCGTATAAAAAAGACTTTTTATTTATTTTACTCAATCTGTTCATATTATCTAATCTTGTTATCTATAAATTCCAAGGGCGTAAATTATACATTTTTCTACCTCTATATCCAAAAGATGAAATTGTATTTCGTCCTAAACTATTCCATAGAGTTATTATTCTATCAACAGTCGGATTGTCAAGAGAATTGTATATCTGCTTAACCAAAAGAGTACCTAATTCAATATTTTCATTGGGATTATTTGTGTCATAATATTTTCCATTGAAATTTCCCCACATATCTCCTCTAATATTCATAGGCATTTGGCTTTTAGATACTTCCATATAATCAGCTAAAGCATTCAAACCCAAATAATGTCCACATGCATTTTCTAAAAATACAATAGTTTTAATAAGATTTGTATCGACATTATGGAGTGATGAATAGTATTCTATAGGTTGATTATATTTTTTTACTGCATAGTTTCCAATTGGTGTAAAACACCACCATTTCATACTATCGTCTTCATTAGGATTATCATCTAAATGTAAATATATCTGTAAAACAATCAATTGTTTATTTCCTATAGTATAAATTATATTGAGACGATTATCACATATCATTTTAAAAATCTGGACTTTTGAGATTTAATAAATTATTTTATTGCATAATATAATTAAAAGCATAAATTAGATGTATGTTATATAAACGGAGTTCAAAATGAAAAAGTTTTTAATATTTTTTAGTTTTTTATTTGTTGTTAATATTACAAACGCTAAAGCTAATAATATGATAAAATTTGATGAACTAAATAATAAATTCAATACTTGTACAAAGAAATTGGAGATATACGAAAAAAAATGCCCTGAAAAATGGAAATACAAATGTTATAATATTTTAATGAATGCTAACAATGAAACACAAAAATGCTATATTGATATCGCAAAAGAACTATATTTAATTTACTATGAACAAGATTATATATCAACACAAAAAATGTTTAAAGAAATAGCTGATTTAGCATATAAAAAACACTTATTCATTTATCAAGAAAATAATTATTGTAAAAATAATAATTGTGGCACATCAACATATTTGCGCAGTCAATATGCCACAACACAAATAATTAGAGATTATTTAGATAAAACATTTATCACTATAAAAAATTATTTATAATAACTATTATATCTTTTTCTATGTCCTTTTTCAAATTCCTTTTGCGTAGAATCTCTTCTTTGATAAGTATCTTCCACAGCATTAGCATTATCAGAAAATATTTTTTTAATTTTTTGATAATCAACTCCTTTTAGAGCAATTATGATAATTGATAGCGCTATCATTGTGTTAATTTTCTATCCTAATACCATCAACACTCCATTCGTTCAGACAATTAACCAAATTTCAACCTTTGGTGTAATATACTGCACGCATATTACAAACTACTATTAACCTTGGAGATATTATGTCTGAAGAAAAAATATCAAAATTAAAAAATATTCTATCCTATAAACACAGATTATATACTATTTTATGTTATATAGCATACATCGCTTTCATAATTTTAATGGGGTTTGTGTTTTTTAGGCATGCGAATGACTTGAAAACTTTTATGAGTATAATAGGCACATTGAGCGTAATGAGTCAGAGACTGACGTCTCCATTAAATATTTTTATAATATTATGGAGTAGTCTTTTAATTATAGTTTACACAATATGTTTATTTAAATCCATAAAAGCAATAATAAACAAAACTTTTTCTTTCTATAGGATAACCATAAAATTCTTAATTATATCTGGTTTCTTCTTACCTGAGATGTTAATTAAATCTTGTATGTGCACAGGAGGGCTACAACATTTAATGTCTCTATATATCTTTCTTCTAATCCCTTTAATTATGACTATAAAAAGTTTAATTAAGAGAAGTAAGAATATAACGTCAACTTTAAAAATTATAATTAATCGATTTTTAATTGGCGCACTTTTGATAATTTCTGCATACTTTATAGCTGAAATTATTATATTAGCAAATCATGATCCACATGTTATTACTGATGTGATTACTGTTGAAACATTTGGAGATCAATAATTAGTTGCTCCAACATAAAAAAGGTATCACATTTGTGATACCTTTTTTATGCTAATAACATCTTAAATAATTTAAAATGGTTACTTGGCTTTTTTTAATTTTTCTAAAAACTCATCATAAGAAATAGTTGCAATCTTGTCTCTTTTGGTTACCAACAACGAGCCTCTATGGTGTGAGGATCTTGCTGTATAGTGATAATAAAAAGAAACCTCACTATACTCCTTTGGAGGATGAACTAGATTAGAAATTGTGCAGTGATAGATTTTGTTGCTTTTCTTTTTTCTAAATCTGTTTAGTTCAAAAACTCTCCAATCATAGAAATATTGGCACAACTCAACGATACTTCAACTATAATTCACAAATGTTATCTAATGCGGTGGAGAACATTAGGGTATAAAATTCAATCGTCATAAAAAAGTAAGGTCGGTTAAATATTGAAGAAAATCTAATCGGGGAAATTTATAGATTATGTTTCAAAAAAAATAAAATTGTATTCGGGCAAAAGTCTTATTTTTCTTATAAATCCGTTCGGGGAAAATTGTAAAAAATCTTATAAAAGTGAATAAAGCAAAATGTGTTCTACGTCTTTAATGACGTGTAGGTCTTTCGTGTTGGTTAAAATGGGCTGAAAAAAAGGCATAAAAAAAAGCCCTTAATTTAAAGGCTGGGGAGAGAAATGGAGCAAGCGACGGGAATGAACTCTCTTCGTTCGTTCGCACTGGCGCTCATAAGCCTTTGGCTTATCGCGATACTCTCGTCTCGCTTTTGCTTGTAGTCAAACCCGCTGTTGCGTGTTCGCTTCCCTTTTTATGTGTGTGGGGAGAGAAATGGAGCAAGCGACGGGAATCGAACCCGCATGAAAAGCTTGGGAAGCTCTCATTCTACCATTGAATTACGCTTGCGCCATTTAGGAGTTTCATTATGAAGACAATGAACTCTTACCCTACTCTATTGCTATTATCAAACATTTTTTTTGTTATTTGTGGATAAAAATGTATCTTTTCTTTGGTAAAATGTAAAAAAATTGAACAAAATACAAAAAAAATATTGACTCTTTTGATTTTATCACATATAAGCTCTGCTAGATTGAGCTACATTTATATGTATTGCTCATAACTGTCCAAGACCGTAGGTGGTCATGTATTTGATTTTAAGTGTTTTTGTTTAACTTAACTATCATTTGATCTTAATTTCCTACGCAGACGGAGTAAACAAGATTTCTAATCAATTTTCTCCCCCGGACAGATTTGGTGCCACTTTTTGGTAAAAGGTTTCTTTTATCATTGGTGGATGTTGTAAACGATTTTGTGGTTTTTGATTATTATTAATTGAAGATGACAAAGTCATTATTTGGAGACAAGTAAGTGAATCGCGAAGAAAAAACTGAACTCTTAAGCGAAATGAACGAACTTATTTCTGCAGCTGAATCTATTGTGATTTCTCACTACAGAGGTTTAACTGTTCAAGAAATGGGTGAACTCAGAAATAAAGCTCGTGAACTTGGCTGTGAGTTAAGAGTTACAAAAAACCGTATTACTCGTCTTGCTCTTAAAGGAACCAAATTTGAAGGTTTAGACGAATTCTTCAAAGGTCCTACAGTTATGGCTTATTCTAGCGACCCAATTTCATCATGTAAATTATGTGTTGAATTTGCTAAAGCTAATGAAAAGTTCGTAGTTGTTGGCGGTGCTTTGAGTTCTGGTGTATTATCTATGGCTGAAATCGAAAGATTGGCAACAATTCCTTCTATGGACGAATTGCGTGCGAAAATTATCGGTTTGCTTCAAGCACCTGGTTCAGCATTGGCAAGAGTTACCAAAGCTTACAGCGAAAAAGAAGCTGCTTAATATCAAAATATTTTGCGCAAATAACTTTTCGCTACGCTTGATAAGAGCAAATTAGTTGTTTTGATATAAAAAGTTGGTTTATTTATCAGGTTTTATATCAAGCGGTAAAAAAAGTTTTAATAAAAAAGTTTAAATTTTATTTGGAGAAAAAAAATGGCCGATTTAGCCAAATTAGTTGAAGAATTATCAGCATTAACAGTTATGGAAGCTGCTGATTTATCTAAAATGTTAGAAGAAAAATGGGGCGTTTCTGCTGCTGCAGCTGTAGCTGCTCCAGCTGCTGGTGCTCAAGCTGCTCAAGCTGAAGAAAAAACAGAATTCGATGTAATTCTTGCTGAAGCTGGCGCTAACAAAATTAACGTTATTAAAGAAATCCGTGGTATCACAGGTTTAGGCTTGAAAGAAGCTAAAGACTTAGTTGATGGCGCTCCTAAAACTGTTAAAGAAGGCGCTCCAAAGGCTGAAGCTGAAGAAATCAAAGCTAAACTTGAAGCTGCTGGTGCTAAAGTTGAATTAAAGTAATTTTACTTTATTCTTTCAATATAAAAAAGGAGACCTTTTTAGGTCTCCTTTTCTTTTACTTTCTTTGATATCTTCTTATTATTAATTTTATATCAATGATAACAATTAATAAAACAACTAAGAAAGTTAGTGTTGTTGCTAAATAAAACATCTTATAGTACAACGCTAAACGTGACAGCAATAAAATTATATACCCTTTATAAAGCATATTAAGTTCTATTGGTGCGCCAAGCAGTGATAACACTATTGATAGATGTAAAACTATCCCCATTGCCTCACCTTCTACAAAAAATGATATAGCAAACAGAATAAAACTAACAATAAGACAAAGCCTAGAAAGCAAAAAACAAAATAATTTCTTATTCATACTGATATATTTTAATAATACTATTCCTCTAAAAGGGATATAATAAATTTAATATATAATCAAGCACAAAAAAGCGCCAAATCATTATATTGGCGCTTTTGTCTTATTATTTATTTTAGCTTAGATATTGTGCTTTTTTAATACATCAATAGCATTTTGTAATTGATCATCAGTTGTAGCATACAAAGGCATACCATTTAGCACAAGTGTTGGAACACTTTTTATATTGATATTATTAGCTGTTTCTCTTGTTTTACCTAATAAATCTGTTGTTTCTTTTGAATTATAATCTTTTTGATATTTATCTAGATCTAGTTTCATGCTTTCTGCTAGCTCTAATGCTTTTTGTTGACTGATATGTGGTTCTGCCATTAATTTTAGATACATTTCCATAAATTTACCTTGTTTTGATGCTGAAATTGCAGCTCTTGCTGAAATTTCTGAATTTTGAGACAAGAAAGCAATTGGTTTAAATACTATCTTTATTTCAGGATTATTCTCTAGCAATCTATGTAAACGTGGGGCCATTTGCTTACAATATCCACATGAAAAGTCAAAAAATTCAACAAGGGTATATTTTGCATCTTTGTTACCTACATAGATTTCATCGCTATTTATCTCTTCTATGTATTTACTATATTCATCAGCTTGTTTTAACAATTCTTCTTGATATTTTTTATCTTCATATATTTGAAGAGCACCAACAATTAAGCTTGGATTGTTAACAATTACTTCTTTTATTCTTTCTTCTATTTCGGTTAATCTTTGTTCTTTTCTTTCAGATATTTCATCTTTATTTTTTTGATAATCCATAACAGCATTATATGCTATTTCTGGATTTTTCTTTAATACAGATGCAATAGCTAAAGCCATTTCCTCTTCTGATGCGTTGTTAAGTATTTGATTACTCTCTGCAACATTATAACTTATCATAGTTGATAATATTGTTGCTGCTAATAATTTAATCTTTTTCATAAAAAACCTCTCTTAAATATTATAAACAAGTATCTTTAGTAAATTCGCAAGCACTTAAGTTTTTATCATTCTTATCTGTATAAAGTATGCTTAAATTAATTCCTTCATCTATAAACATTGGTTTAATTTTAGGACACATACTTTCATTTGCTTTCATGCAAGAATCATTCTTAATGCTTTCAGTTAGAAGCTTCATATCATCATCAGAAAATGTAGAAGAATCTATATCTGCTTTATATACGTATGTTACCATTTTATCTTGATATTTTATATCAACCCACTTAGTTATTTCATCAATTTCTTTAGGAAGTGATTTTTTGATAATTGATATCATATCTTGTATTTCTTTATCTTTCTCATCTTCTTTGGTTAGTTTAGGTTCAACCCTTAATTCTTCTGTAACATTTTCAAAATCTAAAGCTTCTAGTGGAGCTATGTATTCTTCATCTATACCATCATCTTTTGTAATAACATTTAGTTTTTGAGGCATAACATCTTCTTTTGTGATACTAATATCTTCTATATTGTCTAATTCATCTTCATCTAAAGAGAAATCTACCATTGACTGCATTATATTTACGCTATCTTTCATACCTGATAAATCTTTTGGCTTATTTTCTTTGGACACCTTTGGTGTTTCTAAATCACTATCATCTAATGAGGCATCAATACTATTTTCTTCTATTATATTTTCTCTAATTTTTTTAAACTGATGTCTTAGATATTCTTGTTCATCAACTTTACCATCTTTATTATCATCCATACTATTAAACGAAGCTATAAAAACCTCCTTTAATGCGTACATTTGCTCGTCCTTTGTTAAAGCATTAGCCTTAATGCTTGATAATGCGAGCATCGAGCATGTGAGCATAAGTATACTTTTTTTCATAACATTGATACCTTTCAATAATTTATCATAATGATTTTTACCATATTCTTTATTAAATTTTCTTTAATGGCGATAATTATTTATGACTTTTGCACTTTATTATTTCATAAAAAAAAGCTCTCCTTTATGGAGAGCTTTTAGATTTAATACTTGTAGAAGTTTTATACAGCAAGTCTTCTATCTTCTAGTTCACTTAATAACTTATAAGTATCTTTTGCAATCATAAGTTCTTCATCTGCTGGAATAACTAATACTTTTACTTTGCTATCAGTTGATGAAATATCTAATGGTGCTGGACGAACACTATTTTTTTCTTCATCTATTGACAAACCAAGATATGCAAGTTTTTCACAAAGTTTTTGACGAACTAGATTATTATTTTCACCAATTCCTGCTGTAAAAATTAAAGCATCTAAACCACCTAAAACTGCAATATATGCACCTACAGTTTTTAGTATCGAATACACAAATGCATCAATTGCAAAAGCACAATTTTCATCACCTTCTTTTGCTCTTGATGAAATATCTCTCATATCTGAATATCCACCAGATAAACCAAACAAACCACTTTCTTTATTCATCATTTGATTTACTTCATCTGGAGTTTTATTTTGTGTTTTCATAATATGAAGAGGAATATATGGGTCCATATCCCCTGCCCTTGTTGCCATTGGTATTCCAGCTGATGGCGTATATCCCATTGTTGTATCAACACTTAAACCATCTTTGATTGCTGTAATTGAAGCGCCACCACCTAAGTGACAACAAATAAATTTACCTTTTTTGCCTAAATATTCTTCAGCTACGATAGAAGCATATTTATGTGATGTACCATGGAACCCATAACGTCTAATACGATCGTTTTTATAGTATTCTTGTGGAATAGCATATGTGTATGCACTTTTATCTATACTTTGATGATATGCGCTATCAAATGTTGCTACTTGCACTACATTTGGTAGCAATTCAGTTATAGCCTCCAACCCATGAACAAATGCAGGTCCATGAAGTGGAAGGAGTGGAACTGTGTCATATATTTTTTCCATAACATCTTCATCAATGACAACTGATTTGTCAAAATATTCCCCACCATGCCCCATACGGTGCCCCACTGCAGATATTTCTGATGGATTTTTGATAAACTTTTTAGATAAATAATCCAAAATTGTTTTTATTGCATCTTTATGGTCATTGATTGGTGTTTCTAGTGTGAAATCATGTTCGTTATCAGTCTTTAGAACGATTTTTGAACCATTTAAACCTATTCTATCAACAACACCTTTAGTGATTACTTCATATTTATCATCTTCAATCATAAAGAGTTGGAATTTTACAGTTGTTGAGCCAGAGTTTATAACTAAAATTTTATCCATTTATTTTACTTTCCTTGGTTTACACTAGAAGTAGCGTTTATCATGTTTTTTATGTTTTGGCAATAAAAAAATTATTTTCATTAAAAAATATGCTTGAAAACATTAATTTTGGAATATAAAGTTCTAAAACAATTGACTTTTAAGGTGTTTATAATGAAAGATGCAAGCAGAATTCAGGCTATTATCGAAGTATTAGATGAGGTATTAAAAGATTTTACTCCTTCTGATGTTATTTTGGACAATTACTTTAAGCAAAGACGTTATATTGGCTCTAAAGACAGACGCTTTATCGCTGATAATGTTTGGAAAATCATTAGAAATAGAATAAAATACTCTCAAATGCTTGAAAATAATTACAATTCTAGATTGTTAACAGCTATAAATTTTATAGATTTAGATTTAGAAATTTTATTTAATGGAGAAGAATACGCACCTTCTTTATTAACAAGTGATGAAAAAAAGTTAATTAATAAAGCAAAAGACTTTGAAGACTTTTCAAATGAAGCTATTTATGAGTGCCCTTTATGGTTATTTAATAAATTTGATAATCTTGATTTACTCAATTCATTAAATGAAACAGCGCCTCTTGACGTTAGAGCAAATTTAACAAGCAGAGATTTTGCAAAAGATAGATTAAAAAAAGAAGGATTATTCTTTTCTAATACACCATATAGCCCTATTGGACTTAGGAGTACAGATAGAATTAATCTAAATAACTGTATGACTTATCAAGATGGACAAATTGAAGTTATGGATGAAGCATCACAGATTATTGCTTTATTGTGCAAGGTTAAAGCTCATCATAAGACTATTGACTATTGCGCAGGTGCGGGTGGAAAATCGCTTGCTATTGGGGGACAGTTAAAAAATGAGGGACTTATTTATGCTCATGATATTAATATAGAAAGACTTTCCAGAATAAAAAAACGAGCTGAAAGGCTTGATATTATTAACATTAAAACAGTGAATACTGTTACAGATAATGATTTTGATAGATTTATTATTGATGCTCCTTGTTCTGGCAGTGGAACGTGGCGCAGATGTCCTGACGCAAAATATAGACTAACAAAAGAAAAACTTGATGATATTGTTAAAACGCAAAAAGAAATTTTAGAGTTTGGAGCTAAACATACTAAAGTTGGTGGTAGATTGATTTATATTACCTGCTCTGTTTTTGAAGAAGAAAATGAAGAACAGATAGAAAATTTCATTAAAAATCATCCAGAATTTTCTATTGTTGACCATAACGAGCTGTGGAAAGAGGTTTTAGATATTACTTTTTATCCTTTTAATACAAACAAATACCTCAATTTTTCACCTTTAAAAACAAAAACTGATGGTTTCTTTTTTTGTATGATGAAAAAAATAAGCTAAATTGTTATTATATTTGATTTTGTGCTTGATTTTATATGTTTTTATAATATCACTTTGATTAGAAAACAACTTAAACTAAAATTGGGCTATTGGGATGATTCTATATCTTATGAGGCATGGACAAACCGACTGGAACGTGAAACATCGTTGCCAAGGATGGAATGATATTGCTCTTAACGATAAAGGACATGAACAGGCGCGTGAAGTTGCTGATAAGCTTCAAAATATTGAGATTGAAACAATTTATGCAAGCGATCTTAAAAGAGCAAAGAAAACAGCTGATATTATTAGTGCTCAATTAGATTTACCAGTTCATTACACTAAAAGATTAAGGGAGATGAATTTTGGTAAGGCTGAAGGGATTAAAAAAACAGATTTGGAAGCAAAATTTCCTTATATTTATTCTGCATTTAACGATGTTAAAAATCCAGAAAGATATGACATTGGCTACCCAAATGGAGAAACTATTGGTGAAGTACAACAACGTTTTATGAAGCTTGTAACTAAACTTTTTGAAGATGGCAGAAAAAATGTTTTAATTGTAACTCATGGAATGTTAATTCGTATTTTTTGTGAAATTTGCTTAAAAAAATCAATTAAACTTGAAAATTGTTCTGTTTTAAAAGTTACCTTTGATGAAAAATCTAAAAAATTTAAATCTCCTAAAATCATTTTTTAATTAATTTTGTTGTGATTTAAAGTTGTTTTGTGTTGTAAATGATAATCTTACTTATTAATATATAATTGATTTATAATTTTTTTGTGAGGGCAATATGGTTAGTAAAAAATCATCTCTTAAAGATACTCTTGTTGAGGAAAAGAAAAATTCTCCTGAAGTTAAAGCTGTTATTAAAGAAGATAGTAAAAAGAAAAAAACTATTAAAACAGAATCTACTCCTAAAGCTATTAAACCTAAAGCTGTTAAGGAGGTTACCAAAAAAACTGAAAATACTACTAACCATAACTATAATCCTATAGATGAAGTTTTAAGTATTAAAGCTAAAAATGAAGAAAAGCGTGATGTTAATGCTTCTAAAAAAGTGGTTAAAACAAAATCTAAATTAAATTCTCCTGCTGAAAAAAACGAAATTGTTAATGTTGAGAAAAAAAGCAAGGTTGTTTTAGCAACTCGCAAACGCGATGAAGTAAAAGAAAACGCTAAAAAAGCAGGTGAGAAAAAATTTAAAGCTCTTAAAGATGAGCAATATAATAATGAGTGCAAATCAACAACTGCTTTTAGAGCTTTTATTGATGGGTATAAAAATATTTTCAAATATAATGCACGTACATCTCGTTATGAATATTGGTCATTTTTACTTTTGAACTTAATCTTTGCTAATATTTTCTCTTTAGCTATTGTATTTTGTTCTGATATTCTATCTCCTATTTCTACCATTGTTATAACAAGTATATTTAATTTGATACAAATAATTGTATATCTTGCATTGGTTGTTAGACGTATTCATGATGTTGGAGAAAAAGCATGGAAGAGTTTTTATGCTCCACTTACATATTCAGCTATTGCTGTTTTAGCTCTTGCATTTGGTGTTAGTTATTTATCTAAAATTGTTCCAACAATGAGTGTTAGTTTGATTTTAGTTATAATTTTAATGCTTGTTGCTTTATTTATTAATCTATACTATTTGATGAAAATATTTATTGTAGCTTCATTTGTAGAAGAAGAAGCAAAGGAAAATATCTATGGATTACAAAAACCATATGACTTAAATAAAACTATTCGTTTTATGTGTTTATATTTTCTTATTGCCATTGTGATTTTTGCTGTTTCTAATGCACTATTATTTAATAGCATGGTAGGTATTAGATACTAAATCACACACAAGTCAAACACCCTCAAGCATGTGCCTGAGGGTGTTTTTTTTGGAGAGAGTGAAAATTTATAATAATTATTAAAACAAATTTTACGCAGGTATTAATTTTATAACATCCTCTACCATACTTGCTGAGCGATTTGGTAAATCTTGCCAGAAATTATTATATTGCTCTACTTGATTTTCCTTTCCTACAACATCACTTATTATCCTTAAAGATAAATATGGTTTATTGTTTATGAAACAAGTTTGAGCGATTGCAGCACTTTCCATATCAACTGCTAGAGCTTTAGGAAAATTTGTTTTAATTTGTTTTAGATGATTAACATCAGTTAGAAACTGGTCTCCTGTTACAGTTAGTCCAAATTTAAAACCTTTATCAACCATCAATGGTTGGAAAGCTTCATTTAACAAGTCTTCCAACTCAAAATATAAAGGCAAATCTTGAATTTGACCTTTATGATTTGGCTCTCCGCACCATACATCATGGTAGCAAACTTTTTGAGCAAGTACTATATCCCCCTGCTCTAAGCTATCATCAATTCCACCTGCAAGACCTGTTGTTACAACCAAATCTGCCCCGTTTCTGATTGCATAATCTGCTTTTAGTGCAGCATTTACTTTACCTATACCTGATTTTAGTAATAAGATTTTTTTACCATATTGATGAGATGTCATACCCCCATTTTCTTCTTTAAAATCATAAAGGGACTTTACAGAGTTAAATTCAACATCCATTGCTGTTATGATTGCTATTGTTTTCATATTACCTCTTTAATTATATTTACGAACAATTCCATATAGAATACCTTGAATTTGAACTCTATCTGCTGTTAGTTTTATTGGCTCATAATCTTTATTACATGGCAATAACCAAACCTCATTACCAGATTTTTTATCAAGCATTTTAAGAGTTGCTTCTTCATTATCAACTAAAGCTACGACAATTTGGCCATTATCTGCTCTATTGGCTCTTCTAATAATTGCTGTATCGCCATCAAATATACCTGCTTCTATCATAGATTCACCTTCGATAGTTAAAGCATATAATTCAGACTTTGTAGAAAAACTTTTGGGAATATAGATATATTCAGATGGATTAGCTATGGCTTCAATTGGGGTTCCGGCTGCTATTTTACCATAAAGTGGTACCATTAAAGAAAAATCTGCTTCAATATTATCATTAGCAATTTGTTTTTTATCTTCTACAGGTGTTTCTTTTTGTGGCAACTTAATAACCTCAAGCGCCCTTGCTTTGTGAGCAAGCTTTCTGATAAAACCTCTTTCCTCTAAGGAATTTAGTAAAGCATGAATACCTGATTTTGACTTTAATCCAACTGCCTCCTTCATCTCTTCAAATGATGGGGAATGACCTGTTTGATTAATAAATGCATCTATATACATTAGAAGCTTGTGTTGTTTAGGTGTTAACATATTTCCTCCTAATATGATTAATTTTGTTCTACTTTAGTTCTCTTTTCTTTCATTGTCAATATTTTTTTTATTATTTTTTCTTTAATGCTTAATTTAACTATTTATCAACCATTTATGCTGTATTAAGCTTATGTTAGGAGTAAAAAATGAGCGATTTTTTATATGAAAGTATCTTAATTGGGAAAAAACCTAAAAAACTTATTGTTTTTTTGCATGGTTATAAAAGTTGTATAGACGACTTAAGACCTGCTGTTGAGGTATTAAAACAACAACTTAATGATACTCTTGTTATTATACCTTCTTCTAGTGTTGAATGCGAGAGAAATCCTCAAAAAAAACAATGGTATGCGCTTGTTGATATTGACCCATTGAAGAAAAGAAGAAATCCTAACACGTCTGTAAAAGAAATTATCTCTATTTATAATAAGATGGGAGATAGAATTAGTTTTGTTGCTAAAAAAATAAATCTTTTTATTTCTTCTATTCAAAGACAGTTTGGTATTACAAACAAAAACACATTCATTATGGGATTTTCTCAAGGTGCTATGCTTGCAATTTATACTGGACTTAGTCGTTCATATACAGTTGGTGGTGTTTTTTCTTTTGCAGGAGTTATTTGTGGCAAAGACATGCTTGAAAAGGAATTAAGCTCTACTCCTAATGTGTACCTTTTCCATGGAACAAGCGATTTAGCTGTTCAATATAAAACTCTAAAATATACTAAATCTTGGCTTGATAAACATAATATTGCTTGGGAATCTGTTGAATATGATGGTATTGAACATAAAATTATAGATGATGAAATGATTGATGCAGCAATGATTATAAATAAATCTAATTAGTTTCTAGCCATTCTAATAATTCTATAAAACGTTTAACTGAGGCATCATGACTTAAGTTATTGATTGTTATTTGTCTTGCTTTATTGATTTTGTATTTAACTTCATCATATTTAGCGCTATAATATTTTATCAACTCAGGAATCTCACTTAAATAATTGTAATAAATTAAATTATCTTTATATGTATTATATACTGCATCGCTCCATTTTGATATAACAAGCGTGCCAGATGCTGTGGCGTTTACTACTTCGTCTGGAATTAGTTTATTATAATAATCGTTATCAATGATAACAAACTTAGCTCCTGATAACATCTTATTTTCTTTTTTTATTATATCTTGTAATGAAGCATCATGCTCCGTATCATTACCCCAAAAACGCCCCACAAATTGAATATTGGGAAGATTAGATAAATAATCTTTTAACTCTGTTGATTGGTTTCTATTTTCATAATAAACGATACCCTTTTTAACCTCGTTAGTAGGATAATATTCTTTTGTATTGGTGCCTAAATAAAAACGAGCTGACTTTATATTGCTACGCATATAGTGTTCATATAATTCCTGATATGGTGTTAAAACTATTGGTTTTACTTTTAGCTCTAACCAATCAAATGTATAATAGTCTTCATTATAAATAAAATTGTACTTAAATGGTGTATTTTCCATTATTTTTTTTACCATATTAGGTGATTTAAACCATATAGCTGTTTTTTGTACAGTTTTTATATCTTTATTAACAAGCACACGATAGCCTGATTTTTTTAAACCATCTATGAAGCCAATTTCTTGTATTGTTGGATATTGATTTTTAGTATATATGTAGATAACATCTTTTTTTACCAATAAAAACGGCAGAGTGCAAAGCACTACTGCCGTTATTGATAACAACACTATTAAAATATTTTTATGTGCTGTTCTTAGTTTCATTTAGAGTTTTTTCTCATTAATAATGAACTCAACTAAACCATTTAGACGTTGAACTAATGCATCAACATTGTATTCAGCAACAGCTATTTTATAAGCCTTTTCTGCTTTTTCTGCACGAGATTTCTCATCATTGATGTATTGATCATATAATGCTTTTAACTCATCTTTATTTTTGTACATTGGAATTGCATCACCAAATACTGCTTCAATTTCTTTATTGTATGGAGCAATCATAAATCCTTTTGATGCTGCAATATCATATACACGTGATGGAATAATACCAATCTCAGACTCGTGAGCTGATACATTTACTAAATTGATTTTAGCTGATGAGAAATATGATGCTAAATCATTATCGTTTATATATTCACCCTTAATGAACTCACCTTCAATATTGCCAGCCCAAAAACGTCCATATATTTCAACAGGAAGTTTTGCTTCTAATGCAGCTGAAATTGCAACGCTATGTCTATTATTGTCACCGACATAAAGTAAATCACGCTCTAATTCTTTTTTAGGTGATGGATAAAATACTGATGGGTCTGTTGCTTCTGGCAAGTAAACAGCTGCATAACCTGCTCCCATTACATAGTTATAAAAGTCATGTGATGATGTTGCAATTGCATCATAAGAATCCATTTCTTCTGGATATAAAGCATCAAAATCACGAATATAAACAATGTTTACTGCTTTTGGATTAGTCTTTAATTCAGAAAATGGAGTATATCCTCTAACATAGAAGTTTACACCTGCATCTTCTGTACCTGCTTGATATAAATTATCTTCTGATGTTGTAACAACATTATAACCAACACGAGAAAATGCACGTTCCATAGCTGAATTTACATCTGCTCGGCTCATTGTTTTATATTGACGAAGCTCTCCAACTCGAAGTGCTATTTTATTTAAATCAACTTTACTTGAATTGCCTTTAAATACTACTAAACATACTATTAATATAAGCAAAATAGATGTAAGTACTGAAAGAACTATTTTCATTGCTTTATCGCTCATAATTGTCTCCATGATATTTAAACAAAAAACCTCTTAAAAAATAAAAAGCTTAGAGTGATTTTAAATCTTTCATTATTTTTAACAAGTTATTTTTTTTTATTTACACAAGTTTTCAAAAAAATAAGGCAAAATCTTAACTGTTAATGCCTTATTTTTTATTTCCTATTTTTTAGGTTTAAAAGCTTTCATTTCTTTATTAAATTTTTTTATTTGCTCATCACCCCAACCCATAATATAATTATCACCTAATATAATAAAAGGTGTTCCGAGTGAGTGTGTTGGAACCTTAAAACGTCTAGCATAACGCATCATGTAATCCATATTTGAGCCTTCGCGAATATTTAGCTCTTTAATATCATAATTCTCATAATATCTTGCCATATATTCATGTGCATTTATGCAATGTCCACACCCTGGTTGTGAAAAAACATAAACGCGATTAGTGGTTGTTTCATCATTGCAAGAGCTAAGAATAAAACTCATACAAATTAAAAATAATGCAAATAAACGTTTCATATTATAAAATCCTTTTTTCATTTTTATCTTTATACTATATAAAAGTTCATAAAAAAAACTTAAAGCTAATATTTATTTTATACACTTATATTCTTGACATGAGGCTTTTTTAGGTGTTTAATTTACCCGGTTTTAAACATTTAATAAATAAGGACATTAGGTTATGGCTCTGAAAAATATTAGAGAAAGCAGTTATCCAGACTGGTATCAAAACGTTGTTGCAAGTGCTGATATGGCCGAAGTTTCTTCTTCTCCTGGTTGTATGGTTATTAAGCCATGGGGATATGGAATTTGGGAGCGTTTGCAAAAACTTTTGGATGAAAAAATTAAAGAAACAAATCATGAAAACTGTTATTTCCCAATGTTTATCCCTTTGAGCTATTTTCAAAAAGAAGCTGAGCATGTTGAGGGATTTGCAAAAGAAATGGCTGTGGTTACTCATTCTCGTCTTACATCTGTTGATGGAAAGTTAATACCCTCTAGCCCCCTCGATGAGCCTTTAATTGTACGTCCAACATCTGAAACTATTATTGCTGATTCTTTTTCTAAGTGGGTTCATTCATATCGTGATTTACCTATTATGATTAACCAATGGGCAAACGTTGTACGTTGGGAAATGCGCCCCCGCCTATTTCTTAGAACTCGCGAATTTTTATGGCAAGAAGGGCATACTGCTCATAGCACATATAATGAAGCTGAAAAGGAAGCTGAAACAATGCTTAATGTATATAAAGATTTGTGCGAAAATGATATGGCAATGCCTGTATTAACTGGTAAAAAACCAGAATATGATAAATTCCCTGGTGCTGTTAATACATATTGTATTGAAGCGATGATGCAAGATGGTAGAGCCTTACAAGCTGGTACATCTCACTTTTTGGGGCAAAATTTTGCTAAATCTGCTGACATTAAGTTTGTTAACCCAAATAATGAGCAAGAATTTGCATACACAACATCTTGGGGGGTGTCTACTCGTTTAATTGGTGGATTGATTATGACACATGGTGATGATGAAGGTATGGTTGTTCCTCCAAAACTTGCACCTTATCAAGTTGTTATCATCCCTCTATTGAAAGACAAAGCTCGTGAAAATGAAATCATAGCTTATGCTGAAAAATTAAGAGATGCATTAAAACAACAATCTTATGCCGGTGAAAAAATTAGAGTTAAACTTGATAACCGTCTAAAAGATGGCGTTGATAAAATGTGGGAGTGGACTAGAAAAGGCGCGCCTATCATTGTTGAAGTTGGTCCTAAAGACCTTGATAAAAATGCTTTGATGTTTAGAAACCGTATTTATATTAGTGATAAAGATGGTTGGAAAAATTTTGAAGGTTTTGATGAGTTTGTGAATAGTATTTCAGATAAGCTTCAAAATATTCAAGGTGAAATGTTAAATAGAGCATCTAATAGATTGAAAAATAACATTGTTACCTCTATTAAAACCCCTGAAGAGTTTAATGAATATTTCAAAAACTCTAATGTTTTCTTAGAAAATAATGGAAAAACACCAACTGTTGCTTTTGTTAAAGGTAAATGGTGTGGTGATGATAATAGCGTAGAAAAACTTAAAGAGTTGCGCATTACTATTAGAGCTATACCTTTTGAACAAAGTGGAGAAGAAGGTATTTGTCTTGTTACTGGTAAAAAAGCAACAATGGATGTAATTTACGCTCGCTCTTATTAATCTATTTTAGAGCAAAATAAAAAAAGCACCGGTTTTTGGTGCTTTTTTTATTAGAGATCCTTTATTGGATAAGGACTAATTTTTACATAGGTTTCCAAATCATGAAGCCCATCATAATGATAAACAGCCTCTTTTGCAGTGCTTTCAAGCGTGTAACCTGTTAGTTTTGCAACCCTTGCTGACTTTGTATTATTTGCATCGCAACGAATAGTTATTCTGTGCATTCCACGCTCAAAAAGTTCTTTTTCAAGAGCTCGTACAGCTTCTGTCATATAACCTTTTGAGGTGGCTGAGCTTCTTAACCAATAACCGAGCTCGATATTTTGATTTGAGAAACTAATATTATGAGCACCGATGCATCCGAGTAGTTTGTGAGTTTTTAATTCATAAATATCATATCCCCACTCAGTATCATCTTCCCATGCTTTTTCAAAATAATCTGTTGCTTTTACAACATCTTCATAGGTCTTGTTTTTATCAACCCAAAAAAGGTACTCTCTGATAACAGCTCTACTCTCTTCTAAGGCCTCCCACATTTCTTCATCATGGGCATGCTCTCTTTTTAAAAGTATTATACGCTCTGCTATAATACTTTCTTTTGGTTTAAACTTTTCCATAACAACTCCTTTTATTTATTATACTTTATTTTTTTAATTTTTTTTTGCAATAAAAAACCCCAATAATGTGTAAAACATAATTGGGGTTTAGTTGTTTAAGGAACAATCTCTGTTGGATGAAGCTCTTGTAGCTCTGCCTTTTTCTTATCTCTAAAGGCATTCATTACTTTAGGGCGAAATCCATACTTTTCGTAATGCAACTTTGCTAAATTAAAATATCTTTCAACTAGCAAAGCCTGAGAGTTCTCAAAATAAAGTTGCTTTTGTGAGATATAATCATCAAGTTTGTCTTCTGACATATTATTGATAAGATATACCTCTTGGTTTTCATCAAAATAAGACTTTATCAAAAGATATCTAGAAGCAATGCAGTCATTTTTGAGTGCAACCACTAAGATAATGTCTGTTAAAATAGTTCTTTTGCTGTTGTCAACATAGGTCTTAAACAACTCAAGTCCTATTTGCTTTTGGCTTTGAAGCATTTTAACAACGTACATTTCTTCTGCCATTTGAGACAATCTCTTTTGGGGATCTAGATAACCATTTGGTGCAAGATAGTTTTCTAGAAGCAAAATGTTATTCTCTCGTGATAGAAGAAGCACCTCTTGTTCATCTGTTAGCTCATATTCTAGAACTATTTTTTGAACAAGCTCTTTTGAATGTGCGTCTTTTAAGATGTTTGTTACTTGATACGGTTTGAGTTTATATTTCCCCATATAGTCAAACAATATCTCTTTTTTTCTTTCTAGCTTTTTTGAAGTTTTCCCCTCTTTTAGGTTTTTGTCTGCTTCAATCAAGCTATCGACAACCTTATCATCTAGAGCTGACTTATCGTATGCTCTAGTACCCTTTAGCCATAGAGTTAGGCTATTAATCCAATACTTTACCATAAACTTTATTTTTTATTTTTGACATAATCAATACTTTAATCGACATAAAATTACACCAAAACAGATATTTTGTCAACAAAAAAATAAATAATTTATGATATTTTTGATTTAATTATCAATATTGACAAGCTCTATCATAGACAAAACAAGATTATTAGCCCCTTTTGCAACCTCTTTTATTGATTTTGCAAGCATGTAGGCAGGAGTTGTAACTATTTTATTTTTTGTATCTATTGAAACTTCACTTGCTTCTTTATTTTCATGAATTGCACCTGTTTTTTCTATATTTTGAGCAACTTTTTTATCATTTCCTATGGTTATTTTAATACCATATTTACCAAGAACTAATGCTAATACTACTGGCGCAATACACATTGCACCTATTACTTTATTTTTTATAAAAGCTGTTTCTAAAATGTAACTAATTGAAGAATCTATATCGCAATTAATACCTTTGGCATTAAAATCGCACCAGTTTGTTATGGCACCTACCCCACCTGGCAATAATATACAATCAAAATCATCTATATTTAATTCATCAATTGGCAATATATCCCCTCTTGCTATTCTTGCTGATTCAACCAAAACATTACGGTTTTCTGGCATTGGCTCTGATGTTAGATTATTTATTACTTTTGCCTGCATAACATCTGGAGCAAAGCATTGATATGTACAACCACTATTATCAATCGCTAAAAGAGCTGTAACCGTTTCATGTATTTCTGAACCATCAGCTCTTCCACATCCTGATAATATGACAGCAAAACGTGGCATTTTTTTCATCTTTCTTCTCCTTTTTAATAAAAAATAAGTACTTATATGTATATATATCAAAAAAAAATTAAATCAACACAAGTTGTTTCTATTGATTTATTTTTTGAATTAATATATTAGTTTTGATATTGGATTAACTTTATTGTTTGGGTTTTAATTAAAATGGAAATTAGGCAGTCAACACTTAAAAATGGACTACGAGTTATTACTGCTCCACGTCCTCAAATTGAAAGTGTTTCTCTTGGAATTTGGGTAAATACTGGCTCTTCTGATGAAACTATTGAAGATAATGGTATTTCTCATTTTATTGAGCACATGGTTTTTAAGGGAACAAAAAAGAGAAATTCATTGCAAATATCTGAAGATATTGAAAATGTTGGTGGTGGAACAAATGCCTATACATCTCGTCACTTTACTTGTTTTTATGCTAAAATGCTTAAAAATGATTTAGAATTGGCTATTGATGTTATTGCTGATTTCATTACTTCTCCTTTGTTTGAAGAATCTGAAATGGTTAAAGAAAAGGAAGTTGTAGTACAAGAAATTAAGCAATCTCTTGATGCACCTGATGATTTAGTTTTTGATTATTTTCAAGAAACATGTTTTCCTAATCAGGCAACAGGACGCTCTATTTTAGGTCCTATTGATACGGTTAGAGGTTTTACAGCTGAGCGCATGCATAACTATATGAAAAATCATTATACTGCAAATAATATGGTTGTTGTGGCAGTTGGTAATCTTGATCATGATAAGTTTGTTAAAATGGCCGAAGAAAGATTATCAATGGTTGCACCAACGGGTAACTTTATTGCTGATAAGCAAGAGTATGTTGGTGGCGCTAAAATTGAATGCAAAGACATTGAACAAACTCATTTAGTGCTTGGATTTAAAGGCGCTTCTTATCTTAATGAAGATTATTATAAATATTCTGTTTTATCTACTATTCTTGGTGGAGGAATGTCTTCTAGACTATTTCAAGAAATTAGAGAAAAACGTGGACTTGTATATACAATTAATAGCTTTAATCAATCACTCAAAAATACTGGTGTTTTTGGAATATATGCTGGCACAACTCCCAATGAGCTTAATGAGCTCATTCCTGTTGTGACTGATGAAGTTAAAAAGCTTTTAAATGATAAGGTTAGTGATGCTGAATTAAATCGTGCAAAGACACAAATTAAAGCAAGCCTTTTAATGTCTTTAGAAAGCTCTTCTTCTACGGCTGAAATATTAGCAAGACAGCTTCTTTTGTTTAATAGAATAATTCCGATAAGCGAAACTGTTGAAAAAATTGAAGCAATAACAAAAGATGATTTACAAAGAATTTCGCAAAATATTTTTACTACAAACCCAACTTATACAATACTGGGGTGTAATGGTATGAAATATCCGGATTACGATTATATTAAAAGCTTGCTCTAGTTAAATTAAAAGCGCAAATCTTAAAATTTGCGCTTTATTTTTTATATATTATATTTTCTTTTTAGTTTTGATAACCCCTCTTCTGTTAAGATGAGGATTATTATATCGCCATCTATATAAATTGCATCATCAGATGGCCAAGCTTTAGCTCTATTTTTGATATAATCTACACCATTTCTTGATAAATCTTCAAAACTTGCATTATTATAAAAAATATCTTCTGGATAGTAGAAGTTATATACTATTCTTGACATATATTGCGGTGTAAATGATGTCTCAAGTAAATCTAGTCCTATTTCCTCATTTATTTGCTTTTTATAGTAATTTTTACGCAATGATAGACTTCCTACTTGGTACAATTTATACTTTCTTTTGGCACTAAATCCCTTATAACTTTCTAGTCTTGATACTATTCTTTCATGTGCTTTCATCTCTGCATCAAAACCTAATTTCCAAGTTTTAAGAGCGTAACTATCACGAACAATTGACATAAATGTTATAATAATAACTAAAGCAATTGATGCTTTTTTTAGTTTTGCATTCTCAATTGATAGTATAAAACTTAAGAATAATCCATATACATAGACTAAACCATAAAAATCTAATCTTGGAACAAAGGCAAAATTTTCCATCTCAGCTAAAACTTCACCTCGTTCATCTGCTATAAAATATGCAAACTTAGAAACAAATAATACCAAAACTAACAAACCTGTTGTTGGTATAAGTTTTTTTATTCCTGCTTTATAAAGAGCTATACCACCCCCAAATACGCTCATAATAAGTAGCAATACTTTATATTTATATTCCATAAATGGTAATATTGCTGTAAACTGTGTAAACATTACCTTAAATGTTTCAGCTAGTTTTTGAGGCATAAAGTCTAATGGTATAATTTTGGTATTATAGCTAGAGGTTAGTGTTGATAAGCTAATAATTATCTTAAATATTATCAATGCAACAATTACATCTATTGCTATTGGAATATTCTTTTTAATGATTGATAAAAAACTTTCTTTATTTGATAAATAATCTACAATTATTGCACCTAGTACACATATGCCTATCATGTTGATTACTGCAACATAGGAAGAAAATGCAAACACCAATAATACTATTGATAACACATTGTTGATGAGCTTGTTTTTCTTAGTTGCTATTTTAGATAACCATAATGCAGACATTACAATAAAAGGAAGGCTCAAATTAATTAAAGCATCTTTAGCATAATATAACCAGACCAATGTATATGGCATAACTGATATAAATGTTGCAAACAATGTATAATTAAGTGTTGAACCTTTTATCTTCCAATATTTGGCTAGCATAATTGAGCTTATGCTTAAAAACGCAAAAGAAAAAAGATTATTTAGCAGTGGCAATATTTGACCTGAAAAGAGTATTGACTGCAATGCAAAATGCAATGGTCGACCTTCAAAAGTCCCCTCTTTCCAAAATGTTTGCCCCCTTACATATAGCCAATCATGATCTCCAAACATGAAGTTGGTTGTATGAAATAGAAATGCTATATTTATAAGTATAAATGATATTAAAAATGATTTTTTCATGTATAATGGTATGTTTTTATACCAATTTACTAGCTTTTTTTCTATTTCTAGATAATTCATGTATCTTTTTCCTTTCTTATAAACTAAGTTTATTTTAAGTCAAAGCTCTTGTTATATGTTAAAGATAAGCCAATTGTGCTGTGCGCTCTTGAGCTTCTTGCTCCTCTTGTTTCTGCTAATTCATAGTTATAGAAAGGAGCCAAATATAAATCACCAGTTAATTTTGTTTGAATACGGTTATTAAAGGCTAATTTATACTCAAAGTCTGTTGGCTCTTTTTCTGAATAACTAAAGAAATGACGATAATAACCATCTGAAATAAATGTGGTATATGGATTTAGTGCATAATTAAATTCATAACCAATTTCAGCACCGGTTTTCATATTGTTATCATCATAAGTCATATCATTTTCTTCTACGGCTGCGATATATAATTGTTTGAAGTATTTACCTTCATATAATTTCATACCAACTTTTGCACGCAAAATTTTTGTTCTGTAACTTTCGTCATTCAAGTCAAATGATGTAAATTCTGTTTCATAACCTAAATAAGCAAATGGACCAACAATACCTTGTTCTAATTGCCATACTTTATGAGTATAATCTGTATAGAGCAAGATTTCGTCTTTGTCTTCGTTTTCAGTTGTTACACCAGCTTCAGTGGTTTCTGACTTTCCATATTCTGCAAAAATACCATTAACCCATACCATTGAGTCTTTTTCATATGTAACATTAGCATCAAATATGCCACCAATATTGCTTTTTTCATCTGCGTTATATGAATCTGGATAGTTTGGATCATTTTTATTAGAAACGCTGTGTTCCATATATTCTAATGCTATTCTTTTAATATTTGCATTTAACGAATAATCATCTACATTATTAGCTGAGGCTGAAAATGCAAATACTGATAAACCTAATGCTGATATACATAAATCTAATTTTCTCATAATATATGTCCTAGTTACTTTGTTAGTCCAAAAGTGTTTTGTATTATGAGGTTAGTTCTATCTTATTTGATTAGCAAAGATTTTTAACTACTTATCAACGGCTAATTAGCCTTTTGAATGCAATAGAGCTTTGATAAATAATCTTACTCTGTCATTTAATTTTATATTTGGCTTTGGTGAGATAATTTCCCATCCTCTGTTATCCATTAATTCAAAATATCTATGATATAAATTTAGCATATATACAATTGGTTTAGAATTTTTATTGTTGCTTTCTTCTAATAGACGATATGCTTCAACATAGGATGTTCTTGCTAAATCAGCTAAATGCTGGCGTGCCACATATAAATTTGTATGAGTTAACACCTCTTTAGATGATAAGTTAGGAGCTATCTCTGCTTTTTGTAAATATTCTTCTGGGATATATATGTGTCCACTTAGCATATTTTCTTTTATATCTTTTAAGATGTTTGTTATTTCAACTGCTCTTCCTATTGCTCGTCCTAAAGCTTTAGTTGTATCTTCATCAAATTCAGCAATTACTTTTAAGATTAAATAACTTGGAACTTCTGCAACACCTTGACAATACTTTTCAAACTCATCTAATGATGGTCTAGTTAAAGGATTTGGGCAATCCATTGAAAAACCATCAAGTATTGCACGAAGGCTCTCCTCTTTTACCTTAAAGCGCATACAATTTTTATATATTTTTCGCCCTATATCTGTTTCTGGAACTTTTTTATCGTAGATATTAGATATTTCTCTATTCCAGGCAGCAATAATATCTTCTTTATCCTTTTTAGATAATGAGCTTGAACATAAGTCATCAAAATGCTTAATTAATGCATACAATGTGTATACAGCTTCTCGCTTTGCCTTAGGGTAATGTCTTGTACACCAAAAAACAGCTGAATGATTTTTTCTAATTATACGTCCAATAGAGCTCATTTTAATTCCTATATTATGTTTTGTTTTATTTTCATTTTTTTACTTCTTATAGTCATAATATAATGCAAACCATATAAAAATGAGTTAACATAATCAGATTTTTTTATTTTTTCTGATTTTTTTTCAATTATTATTTTTAACAGCCCAATATAAAATCCTAACTTTAGCTTAAACAACAAACCTTTTGAGGTAGGTAAAATATATTTTGCCTCATTAAAAAGTGTAATATTTTGTTTATCTAATTCTTTAATATTAAATAATATTTTATTGTTTTTAAATATTTTTTGTAGTTCTCTGTTTTCTTTTACGTAAAGCGAAAAATATGCTAATACCAAATTTGAAAAAGGCTGGTAAAATATTGGAGAATTATTATTTAATACTGCAATCAATCTTGATATTGGCGATATAATTGGCATTAAAAGTGGAAATGATTTTGTATATTCTAGTTCGTATCTATTTTTTATAAACCATGAAAAACCATCTATTGGTTCTAATAATATTGATAGAGATATATTTCTTTTAATAAATTCCTTTTGTAAATTTCCTAAAAGATAATTTTCGCTCCAGTTTCTTTGAACTCCTTGATAAATGTTGCTAAAAAATTTATAATTACACTTTTTTTGCCCTATTCCTCTTATGCTTAAGAGTTTTATCCACTTTAGATACGATAAGAAAAACTCTCTATCTTTTTTGGGAACGAGCTTTAAGTAAATGCTTAGAGGTGGTAATGTTGTGTTATAATACTGCATTTTGCCATTCCATAATTGCATTTAGTGCTCTTTGAGACTGTGCTTTCTTTTTATCACTTCCTTTTAAGTAACGCTTTTTACCCTTTTCGGTTATAAGTGGTGGAACTTCAGGAAAGAGACCAAAATTTATATTCATTGGCTGGAAGTTTTCTATATCTGTATCATCGCTTATATGAGCGAGCTGACAGCCAAATGCTGTTTCTCTTGGTGGAAGAATTGGCTCTTTATTATTAACTAAACATGATGCAAAATACCCGGCTAACCAGCCAATTGATGCGCTCTCTATATATCCTTCTGTTCCGGTTATTTGTCCTGCAAACATAATGTTTGGAGATTTTTTTAGGCGTAAGTATTTATCTAGCAATATTGGCGATTTTATAAAGGTATTTTTATGAATTCCACCAAGGCGTGCAAATACTGCATTTTCAAGCCCTGGTATTTTCTTAAATATGCGAACTTGTTCGCTGTGCTTTAATTTAGTTTGAAATCCAACAATATTTCTTAATGTATCTTCTTTGTTGTCTTGACGAAGTTGAACTACGGCATAAGGTTTTGTTGTTGAGTGTGGATTTGTCAACCCAACTGGTTTTAAAGGCCCAAACATGAGGGTATCCTTTCCACGCTCTGCCATTACCTCTATTGGCAAGCATCCATCAAAATATGTTGGCTTTTCAAACTCATGAAACTCAACCTTCTCACCTTTTAACAACTCATCAATAAAGTCATAGTATTCTTCTTTGCTCATTGGACAATTAATATAGTCATATTTATCGCCTTTATCGTAACGAGATTGGTACCATGCTTTAGTAAAATCTATGCTATCTTTATAAATAACTGGAGCTATTGCGTCATAAAATGATAATTTTTCACCTCCTATTGTTTTTGATATACTTTCAGCTAATGGTTTTGATGTTAAGGGACCTGTTGCTATTATGGTTATTTCATCTTCATTTATTGGAAGCTCTGTTACTTCTTTTTCATATATTGTGATATTAGGGTGGGATTTAAGTTTGTCTGTAATGTATAATGCGAATCTATCCCTATCAACAGCAAGCGCTCCACCTGCTGGAACTTTGTTTACATCAGCACTTTCCATAATTAGTGATTTAACCATGCGCATTTCTTGATGCAAAAGACCAACAGCGTTGTTATTATAATCATCTGAACGAAATGAATTAGAGCACACAAGCTCTGCAAAAGATGTGTTTTTATGCGCATCAGACATTTTGTTTGGCTTCATATCATATAATGAAACCTTGATTTCTCTATTAGCTAATTGCCATGCTGCTTCTGATCCTGCTAATCCTGCACCTATAACATTTACTTTAATTATCATTTTACCCCCTTTTATTATATAGAAATGTTATAATTATATATCTTCGGTTTGTAAATACTAAAAATTTGATGATTTTTAAAAAAACTTTGTTATAATGGGCTGAACAGGAAGAAAGTTATGAATAAATACAAATACTTAGTTTTTATACTTGTTTTATATATTGTTTTAAATTTTACCCCGATTTGCTCTTATGCACAATCGGAGATGGATTTATTGCTTGAAGAAAATAAAAAAAGTAATACAAAAACTGATGATGCAGATATTGATTTTATGGATATGTTATCTGCTTCAGTTGAAGAAGATAATAGTGTTGAAGTAAAAAAAGAAGACACTTCAACTAATAATATTAGTGCAGAAAATGATGATTCAGGGACTTGGCTTGATTTCTTATTTAAAAAAGTTGCTTCTAAAGCAACAACAGATCTAAAAGAAGAAGAAATTGTTTCTGATACAAATGAGGACTTAGATGACTTTCAAATAAAATCTAATGCTGCATATTTTGATATTTCTAAAGTTAGATTAAGAATGAAACCTCAAGAGGTTGAAAAAATATTAAAAGAACAAGGATATAGAAAAATATCTGAAAACCTTGAAATACCTAACTTTATTGAATGGAGAGCAGAAGAACTTTGTCGAATTAATGGTGTTATTGGATTTGAAAGACTGAGGGCTTGTGCAACTAGAATCGCACAAAGCAATGGACACCAATTTATTGAAAAGCAAACTTATAATAGGCATACCACAAGAGAAACTATTGAGGTTAATTATACATCTTCGTTTACTGATAATGTTTCGTATAGAGTTTATTATAAAAGTAACCTCCCTATGTCTGATAGCAAAAACTCTAAGCATGTTTATATCAATAATATAAAAATTTTTGATTTTTGGCGAAGAATTGATTTGAAATATGGAAAGCCTGATAATGCTTCTGAGGTTAAATGGGGATTTGGAGGTAAGAAACCTTATTTACAGGCCAAAACTGGAGAACTTGTTTTAATGGACCAATTGCTTGTTTCTCTTGATACAACAAGAATGTATAATGAAGACTCTCAAATGTCTAATGTTCAATATTATAATTTTTAATTTAATATATGGGGTTAAATAAATGAGTAATACTTTTTTATCTGAAGTTATTGCAACTAGACTTTCGCACGACTTGATTGGCAACATTGGTGCTGTATCAAATGCTGTTGAGCTATTAAATGAAGGCGATGAGCAAGATTTAGATGATGTAAAAAATATCTTAAACTTTAGTTCAAATGTATTAAATAAAAGATTGAAATTCTTTAGACTTTGTTTTGGTTTGTCAAATGCTAGTGTTAAATCTATTGATGAATTAAAGAGTATTAGTATTGATTATTTATCAACTATTGGCAATCCTAATTTTAAGATTGATTTAGAGCTTAATATTTCTACCCCAAAAATATTTAAGTTTGTGATGCCTGCAATTATGATGATGGCTGATGTTATTATTAAAGGTGGAAATATTATTGTAAAAGAAACAGAAACCGCTCTTAAGATTTGTGTTAACTCAGATGCTAATCTTAATGTATCTAAATTAAAAAATATTGATGACATTTTAAAAGGCATTGAGGTTAATGAAAATATTTCATCTTTTGCACCTTTGTTTTATTTATTAGAATATACAAAATCTAGCAAAATAAATGTTTATCTAAACGAAAGCACTCTTGTTATTGGAGAATAATCATTTATGGCTGTTTATGGTGTTCTTCTCCCACTTGTTTTTGATGATGTATTTGACTATTCATGTGATGAATATCTTCAAGTTGGTCAATTAGTGTTGGTTCCTTTTGGCAGAGAAGAGCACATTGGTATTGTATATAAAACGGGAAAAACGGCCAATATTGATGATAAAAAAATAAAAAAAATCAAAGAAATTATTAAACTTCCTTTAATTTCCTTTAAGTTGATTTCTTTTATTGAAAAAGTGGCACAATATAACCTTGCTTCTAAAGGTCTAGTATTAAAAATGGTTTTAGGGCAAAAAACAAATCAACTTCCTAAACAAAAAATTCAACTTCTTGGTTTAAATATCAAAAATAAAAATTTAGATGGTATTAGGATTACTGAAAACCGAAAAGCTGTTTTTAGCCTTTTAGATAATAATGTAGAGCTTGACAAAGAAGCTATTATTGAAAAAACTGGCGTTAGTGATAGTGTTATTAACGCTATGATAAAAAGTGGTTTTTTATATAAAAAAGATGTTTTAATTAATGAAGAAGCGCCTCTGCAACAGGTTAACTTAAGAAAACAAGTTGAATTAACTGATGAACAGCAACTTGCTTCTGATATTTTAATAAAAAAGGTAAATAATGGATTTTCTGCCACCCTTCTTGATGGAATTACAGGTAGTGGTAAAACAGAGGTTTATTTTGAAGCTGTGGCTGAAGCATTAAAATTAAATAAGCAGGTTTTAGTTTTGGTTCCTGAGATTTCTTTAACAACACAATGGCTTAAAAGATTTGAAAAAAGATTTGGTGTAATACCTTTTATTTGGCATTCTGAGGTTGGGGTTAGAGAAAAAGCTAAAACTTGGAAAGCTGTTAGTCAAAATAATGCAAAGGTGGTGGTTGGTGCAAGATCTGCCCTATTCTTACCTTATGCTGATTTGGGCATTATTGTTGTTGATGAAAGTCATGACCACTCTTTTAAGCAAGAGAGCCTTGTTAATTACCAAGGAAGAGACATGGCAGTTTTAAGATCTCACTTAGAACAAGTCCCTATTATTCTATCAACGGCTACTCCTGATTTAGAAACTTTAGTTAATGTTGATGAAGCTAAATATGATTGTGTTAAGCTTAGAAAACGCTATGCTAAAGCTACTTTGCCCGAAATAAAAATCATTGATATAAAAAAAGATAAACCTCAAAAAGGAACGTGGGGTGTTTCTTTTATTGCACCAACATTGGTTGATGAATTAAAGAAAAACCTTGAGCGTGGGGAACAATCTATGTTGTTTCTAAACAGACGTGGTTATGCTCCTTTAATGATTTGTAGAGATTGTGGACACAGGATTCAATGTCCTCATTGTACGGCTTGGCTTTCTGAGCACAGAATTACTGGTGAGCTTGTTTGTCATCATTGTGGTTATAAAATGCATACCCCAAAAAGATGTCCGCATTGTGCTTCTGAAGATGGCTTAACTGCTTGCGGTCCTGGTGTTGAGAGAATTGCCGAAGAAGTAAAAAATAGATTTCCAACAGCTAAAGTAGAGATTTTATCTAGTGATATTACCTCAAATTATAAAGAAATATCTGAGGTTATTAAGAAAACATCGAATAAAGAAGTTGATATTCTTATTGGAACACAAATTTTAGCTAAAGGGCACAACTTCCCTGACCTTACTCTTGTTGGTGTTATTGATGCTGACCTTGGTTTAATGGGAACCGATTTGCGTTCTACTGAACAAACTTTTCAACTTTTATCTCAGGTTGCTGGGCGTGCAGGGCGTGGTGAAAGAAAAGGCATTGTTTATCTACAAACCCTCTACCCTGACAATCTGATTTTAGATGCCGTTATTAAACATGACAGAGAGGCATTTATTGATATTGAAAAAAGCTCAAGACTTATGCTAAAAATGCCTCCTTATGGAAAATTGGCAGCGGTGATTATTAGTTCAACAAACAATGAACTTGCTGAAACAACTGCTTATTTACTTGGAAAGTGTGCGCCTAGAACAGATAATATTCAAACTTTTGGCCCTGCTCCGGCTCCTCTTAGCTTGCTTAGAGGAAAGTATAGATATAGACTTTTAATTAAAACTTCTAAAAATATTAATATTCAAGAAGTTATAAAAAAATGGATGAGTATGGTAAAAATAAAATCTAACGTTAGAGTTGATGTAGATATTAACCCATACTCATTTATGTAATATCTTATTTGTGTTTTTGCTGTAATTTTTTATTTATTTCTTCTTTTTCATATAATTCCTTTAGCCATTTATAAAACGGATTATGGAATTCTTTATCTAACTCTCTTGCCTTTTCTAAATCAATTTCTTGCTTATTAAAAGCAACTTCTGTTAAAATTGTACAAGTATTATTTTTTATATCAGCAGCTCCACCTGCAACTAGCCATTCATCTATTACTTTATTTTCTTCATCTAGTATTTGAATTTTACCAATTTCTAAGCCAATTAGTGTTGGAGCTCTGTCTTTTAATACGGTAATTGTTTTATTATCAAAAGGTAATACCGCACGGTACACCTTTTGAACTAAAACTTGTTTTTCAGGCATATATATTTTTAATTCAATATCTTTAGCCATTTATGCTGCACCTTTCATTGTTTCTGCTTTTTCAAGAGCTTCTTCAATTGTTCCAACCATATAGAATGCTTGTTCTGGAATATCATCGTATATACCTTCTAAAATGCCTTTGAAACCTTTTATGGTGTCTTCTAATTTAACAAAACGTCCAGGCTTTCCGGTAAATACTTCAGCAACAAAGAATGGTTGTGATAAGAATTTTTGTATTTTTCTTGCGCGAGATACAACAATTCTATCATCTTCGGATAATTCATCCATACCAAGAATTGCAATAATATCTTGAAGTGATGCATATTTTTGCAATATTTCTTGAACTCCACGTGCAACTTTGTAGTGTTCTTCTCCAACAACTTCTGGATTTAGAATTCTACTTGTTGAATCTAGTGGGTCAACGGCTGGATAGATACCCAAACCTGCAATTTTTCTTGATAACACGGTTGTTGCATCTAAGTGAGCAAATGTCGTTGCTGGCGCAGGGTCAGTTAAGTCGTCAGCTGGAACATATACTGCTTGCACTGATGTAATTGAACCATTTTTTGTTGAAGTAATTCTCTCTTGCATTGCGCCCATATCTGTACCTAAAGTTGGTTGATAACCAACGGCTGAGGGGATACGACCTAACAATGCTGAAATTTCTGAACCAGCTTGTGTGAAACGAAAAATATTATCAACGAAGAACAATACGTCTTGATTTTCAACGTCTCTAAAATATTCTGCTTCAGTTAAACCTGTTAAAGCAACACGAGCACGAGCTCCTGGTGGTTCGTTCATTTGACCATATACTAGAACAGTTTTTGAATTATCCCCTTTAAGATCAATAACTCCTGATTCTATCATTTCGTTATATAAATCATTTCCTTCACGAGTTCTTTCACCAACACCTGCAAATACTGAGTAACCACCATGACCTTTAGCAATGTTATTAATTAGTTCCATAATAAGCACTGTTTTACCAACGCCGGCACCACCAAACAAACCAATCTTTCCACCTTTTAGGTATGGCTCTAGCAAATCTATTACCTTAATACCTGTTACAAATATTTCTTGGTCTGTTTTTTGATCTGTAAAGTCTGGTGCTGATCTATGAATTGGGAAATTCATTGATGTTTTAATTTCACCTCTTCCATCAACTTCATCACCTACCACATTGATAATACGGCCTAATAGTTCTTTACCTACTGGTATTGTAATTGGCTTTTTAGTGTTGTATACTTTTACCCCTCTACTTAAGCCGTCTGTTGCATCCATAGCAATTGTTCTTACAACATTCTCGCCTAAATGTTGCTCAACCTCTAGAACTAAGCGATGATTATTTACTTCACATTCTAGTGATGTTAAAATCGCAGGAAGTGCTTCTGAGCTATTGAACTTTACGTCAACAACAGCGCCCATTACTTGGTGAATTTGACCAAGATTTTCAACAGGCTCTTTTGCGATGTTATCACGTAACTCTTTTAGTCTATCAGTTAGTTCTTTTTTTATTTCATCTGCTGGTGATTGTTTTTTTGCTCTAGGTGCCATTTATACTCTCCTTTTCTACATAGCTTCTGCGCCAGCTACTATTTCAACCAACTCAGTGGTTATGGCTGATTGTCTTAAACTATTGTACTTAAACGTTAATGAGTTTATCATATCTTCTGCATTGCGTGTTGCATTATCCATCGAATTCATTCGAGCAGCATGCTCTGATGCTTGTGAGTTAATTAAAACCTCAAACATAGATGTACGCATATATATGCTTGATAATTCTTTGAGCAAGTCTAGCTTATTTGGCAAATAATCATAATAAGCATCGCCTACTTTGTTTAAGTTTTCATCATTATCATCAAGTGTGATATCAAATGGTATTACTTGTTTTGATAAATATGTTCTGCTTAATCCACTTAAAAAGTCACTATACACTATTTCACATACATCTGCCTGATAGTGTAATTTTTTATCCCATACGTCACGCAAAAAATGTAGCGCTTCTATATATGTTAGGTGCTTTTTTATTACTGCTGGATAGGAAGCTTCTACATCTGTAAATCCAAAACGCTTTAAGCCTGATAGTGCTTTTTTACCATAGCAAAATACTTTTACATCTTTGCCTTGTTTTTTTAGCTCTTCAATTCTTTGTTTTGCAGTTTTGGCTATCATTGTGTTATAGCTTCCACATAATCCCCTATCTGATGCTAAAACGAATAAAGCATAAGTTTTAGGATTTTTAACAGGAATTAGCATTTTAGGTAAAACAAATGATACTTTTTTTTCTTTTTCTATTGTTTTTAGCTCTAAGATAACTCTTTTGATGTTTTCTATCATCATTTTTTGAAAAAGTTCACTCTTTTCAAGGGTTAATTGCGCACGACGATATTTAGACGCAGCAACCATTTTCATAGCTGATGTAATCTTTTTGGTTGATTTTACACTTTCTATTCGTGTACGCAGTTCTTTTAAACCTGCCATAATCTAGCGTCCCCTTTTATTTTTAAGCAATCTTTTCACTTTGATTATCTTCTTTTAATGTCTCTTTAAAGTCATTTAAAAGTGATGATAATATATCTGTTAGAGTTTTTTCGAGCTCTTCTGAGATAACTTTGTTTTCTCTTATTTCTCTTAAAACGCTTAAGTGTTTATTTTTCATCTCATTAAGAATATATGCTTCAAAACTGCCTATATCCTTAATACTTAAATCATCTAAATAACCTTTAGATCCGGCAAATAATATCACAACTTCTTCTTCTAGTGCGAGTGGATGATATACTGGTTGCTTTAGCATTTCGGTTAGTCTTGCACCACGATTTAATAGCTTTTTAGTTGCGACATCTAAATCTGATGAAAACTGTGAGAATGCAGCCATTTCACTATATTGCGCTAAGTCTAGTTTCATTGAGCCTGACACTTGTTTCATTGCTTTTACCTGCGCTGCTGAACCCACACGACTTACTGAAATACCAACATTTACTGCTGGTCTTATACCTTGATAGAAAAGTGATGTTTCTAAAAAGATTTGACCATCTGTAATTGAAATTACGTTTGTTGGAATATAAGCAGAAACGTCACCAGCTTGAGTTTCAATAACAGGAATAGCTGTTAGAGAACCTCCTCCATTTTTTTCATCCAATTTTGCAGCTCTTTCAAGCAATCTTGAATGCAAATAGAATACGTCACCAGGATATGCCTCACGACCAGGTGGACGACGAAGCAATAATGACATTTGACGATATGCTGTTGCTTGCTTGGTTAAGTCATCATAAAAGATGATAGCATGCATACCCCTGTCTCTAAAATATTCACCCATTGCACAACCAGAATATGGTGCTAAATATTGCAATGGAGCAGCATCTGAAGCTGTGGCTGCTACAACTATTGTATAATCCATAGCTCCTGCTTGTTTTAAACTTTCAACAACATGAGCAACTGTTGAGCGTTTTTGACCAATTGCTACATATATACAAAATAGTTTTTCTTTATCTGATTTGGCTAAGTCATTTATTCTTTTTTGATTGATTATTGTATCAACAATAATTGATGTTTTACCAGTTTGACGATCACCAATTATGAGTTCACGTTGCCCTCTTCCAATTGGAATTAGCGAGTCAATTACTTTAATACCGGTTTGAACTGGTTCATGTACGCCTTTGCGCTCAATAATACCTGGCGCTTTATTTTCAACATTAGAATACTCTTTGGCTTTTATTGATCCTAAGCCATCAATTGGCTCACCCAAAGCATCAACAACCCTACCTAATAATTCAGGGCCAACTGGAACACTTACGATTTTTTTAGTTCTTCTAACTAAATCGCCTTCTTTAATTTCTGCGTCTGAACCAAATATTACGACACCAACACTATCTTCCCCTAGGTTTAAAGCCATACCTTTGGCACCTGATGCGAACTCAACCATCTCGTTATATTCAACACCATTTAGACCATATACAATTGCAATACCATCACCAACAGATAGCACTCTACCCTTTTCTTCTAATTCTGCACCAAAATTGTAATCTTCAATCTTTTTTTGCAAAATTGCTGATATTTCTTCTGCTTTAACTGACATCTAAATACCTTTCCTTACTAAACAACGGAACTATAATAATATTTTATGCTTTCAGCATTACCTTTTTTATGTTTTCTAATTTACTCTTTAATGTATCATCTATGATAAATGAACCATAACTAATACGAAGGCCTCCTAATAAATCTTTGTTTATTATGTAGTTTATTTTCACGTCCTTTTCTAATTTATCTTTTAAGATTTTTTGGAGCTTCTTATCTTGGCTTGAACTTAACTCTGTTACCGTTTCAACATTAACTAATTCTATTGATTTTTTCTGATAATATAGTTCTTGCCAATTTTTCAATACCATTTGTATACAATTAATTTTTTGGTTTTCAACCATAAGCATTAATGTATTTTTGGTAATATCTGATAATTTTGCTTTTTTAGATAGTATATCTATTATGCTTAGTTTTTGACTATTCTCATCTGTTGGAGCTGTAAATTTTTGCCAAACCAAAGCATTGTTATTTAAGCTTTCTTCTAGTGCTTTAACTTCTTCTAACACTTTATCTTCTAGCTTAAGTGAAAAAGCAACATCAACCCATGCTCTAGCGTATGAATTTGCTATTTTATATTTCGATACCTTTTGCAACTTACTTTATGCTCCGTTTTAATTAATTTTTTACATGATATTGCCATTAAACTTAAAATTCTACTAATATTCGCCTTTTTTCACAACCATTTTTTACTTGTAAATATATAATTGATGACCATTTTCAACTAGCCATTCTCTCCCTTTATTTGCATTTTCTTCCAAATATTCAACAAGAGCCCAAAAATATGGTGAATGATCATGATGCTTTAAGTGTGACACCTCATGCGCTACGATATATCTTATAACATATTCTGGAGCAAGAGCTAAACGCCAACTATAATTTATATTATTTAAGCTTGAACAACTAGCCCATCTTGATTTGGTATCTTTTATAAATACGTTGTTTACTTTTTTATCTATTTTATCTGCTAGTTCATGGGAGCGCTTTGTAAACTCTTCTTGGGCTATTTTTTTGATAAAATCCTTAACCCTTCTATGCAAAAATTCTCTACCCCCTGAAACATAAAGTATCTTATCTTTTTTATCTAAATAAGTCCCTCCCCTTATATTGCTATGTATTATTTGGTAGGTTTTGCCAAATATGCTTATCTCATCTTTATCTTGAAATGTTTTTAATTCTGGTATTTTTCTTAAATTATCCAATATCCAGTCTTGATGACTTTCTACAAATGAAACAGCTTTTTTTCTAGAACAATATTTAGGAATCGAAAGAACTGCTATTCTGTCTTTTTTATCGATCCGTAATGTTAGGCGTCTTGAACGAGGAGAATTAATTACCTTTACATCAAAACCTAAATCTCTTGATATCTCAAAGGTCTTCCCATTTAACAATGTGATTTTCATAATCAACTACCTCAGATTCATTTATTAATTCTCTATTTTGTAGAGAAACACCAGCGTCATGAACACTTGATGCCTTACCTGTTATTAGGGGATGCCATGATGGCAATGGCTTTTTTTCATCTAATAAAACATAGGCACAAGTTTTAGGAAGCCAGCGAGGCTTTTCTCTAACTGCGTTGATATCTATATCACGGCAATCGTTAACTTTTTGCAAACGATGATTATATATTTTGCATAAACAACTTTTAGTATCAAGAAAACGACAATATGTGTTTGTAAAACATATTTTTGCTTTTATCTCTAATTTATTAAGACAGCATTTACCACATCCGTCACATAAAAGCTCCCATTCTTCTTTAGATAGTTCTTCTAAACGTTTCTTTTCCCAAAATTTTTCTTCAAATTTATCTAGGTTGTCAAAACGAGATTGTGGATCAAACTCTTCTTCAATTATATAATCTTCTTTTTTCATTACAAATCATCCCAATCTACAATATAATCCTCTATATCATCTTGATTTATGTCTGTTTCTTTTACGCATCTTCCTTTGATGGTTGTTTTTATTGACGATGGATTTTCTTCAAATAACTCTCTATATGCGCAAGTTTTGGGCATCCAACATATTTTATCAACGTTATTTACATCAAGTTTCAAACATTCAGGAACAAGAGTGGTTCTCTTATTATATATCGTACAACTCATTGTTTCTTCGTTGAAATATTTGCAGACAACATTTGTGTAGTAAACTTCATTTGTTTCTTCATCTTCTAGTTTTATCAAACAGCACTTACCACAATGTCTACATATATTTTCCCATTCGTCCTTGGTATATTTTTTCATCATTAACCTCTTTGCTCTGGCAAGTACTCTTCTCGGCTTAAGTTACTAAAGCGTGCGTATTCTGCATTCCAAAATAGTTTTACAGTGCCAGTTGAACCGTGACGGTGTTTACCAATAATAACTTCACCTAAGTTTGCAGTCTCTCTATCACGTTGTTGCCACTCTTCTGTTCTTTTTAGGAAATGTTCTTCGGTTTCACCAGTATTGCGCTTTGGCTCTGCGTTATGTATATAGTAGTTTTCACGGAACACAAACATTACAATATCAGCATCTTGCTCGATTGAGCCTGATTCTCTTAAGTCAGACATTAATGGTCTTTTATCATCACGCTGTTCTAGACCACGGTTTAGTTGTGATAATGCAATAACAGGAACTTTGAGTTCTTTAGCTAAAATTTTTAAGCCTCTTGAAATTTCAGAAACTTCTTGCACACGATTGCCCTCTCCTTTTTTACCCTCCGAACCACTAATCAATTGAATATAGTCAATAATTATTAAGCCAAGACCATGTGTTCTTTTAAGGCGTCGTGCTCTTGTTCTTATAGTGTTAATAGTTATACCTGGTGTATCATCTATATATAATGGCAACTTCTGATATGATCTAACGGCTGCAACGATACGATTAAACTCTGCTATATCCATGTCACCATTACGAAGTTTATGACCTGAAGTATCTGTTATACTTGCTAAGATACGAGATGCCAACTGATCAGCTGACATTTCTAGCGAAAAGATTGCAACACCTTTATCATGTGGATCAAGTGTATCTGTGTTCATCATATATTCAGCAACATTATATGCAATATTCATCGCTAAAGCTGATTTACCCATAGCTGGACGACCCGCTAATATAATTAAGTCAGAATCGTTTAAGCCACCCATTTTTTTATCTATATCATTAAGCCCTGTTGGAAGACCAGAAACTTTACCTTCCTTTTGATATGCTTTTTCAATTAATTCTAAGGCTTGGTTAAGCGAAGTACCAAAATCTTGAAAACCTTTTTGCCCATCGCCATGCATTGCTAAATCAAACAATCTCTTTTCTGCCTTTTCCATTTGATGAGCAGTATTTTCTTCTAGATTTTCATTCATAGCTTGGCTTGCAATATCATAACCAATAGAAATAAGCTCTCGCCTTAAAAACTTATCATAAACAAATTGAGCGTAATATTCGATATTTACTGCTGGAGTTGAAGATTCTGCTAATTTTACTAAATATGCTATTCCACCTACTTCGTTTAGAGTTCCTTCTTGTTCAAAATAGTTTTTTAGTGTTATCACATCAGCAACATGGCCTTTTTGAATAAGGCGCGCCATTACATTAAATACCTTGGCGTGTATTGGATCTGAAAAATGTTCTGATTTTAGAAATTCAGATACTTTTTCATAGGCTTTATTATTAGCCAATAGCGCCCCTATTAGCACTTGCTCTGCCTCGATATTATGTGGCAAACGTGTAACGTCTAGTTCTTCCATTTTTTAGAATCCTTTTAGTAAAATATTTACTATGTTATGGCTTATTGTTTACCTACTTGTCACGAAAATAAGTTTATTCCTGTGGATTATGTGGATAACGCGGTTAATTGGTTTTAATTTTGCTTTATTTTGTGATACCAAAGGGCTACACTTGTTTAATAGGAGTTTAAGATGACTGATAGAATTTTAGTTATAGGTGGCGCTGGATATATTGGTAGCCACGTTCAAAAACAATTACTTGAAGATGGTTTTGAGGTTGTTGTTTTTGATAATCTATCTAGTGGTGATATTGTTAATGTATTTGAAGCTTCTACATTTATTAAAGGGGATATTTTAGTTGAAGAAGATATTGAAAAAGCAATGTCTATGAATATTAAAGGGGTTATTCACTTGGCCGCTCATAAGGCTGTTGGCGAATCGATGCTTTCTCCTGATAAATATGCAAAAAATAATATATGTGGTGCAATAAATGTATTAAATGCTATGGTAAAATATGGGGTTAAGCACATTGTATTTTCTTCATCTGCAGCTGTTTATGGAATACCTTTATATACTCCTATTGATGAAAAGCATCCTATTTGCCCGATTAATTATTACGGTTATACCAAAAGAGCCATTGAGGAAAATATGGAATGGTTTTATAAGCTAGGTAAATTAAACTTTGTTGCTTTAAGATACTTTAACGCTGTTGGTTATGCCAAAGATAAATCTATTAGAGGAAAAGAGAAAAATTCACAAAATTTAATGCCTATTGTTATGGAAGCTGCAACGGGTAGAAGAGATGGATTTAGCATTTTTGGAAATGATTATGACACTAAAGATGGTACATGTGTAAGAGATTATGTGCATGTTTCTGATTTAGCTAAAGCTCATAGTCTATCTTTAACAAAACTATTTGGGACTAATGTTTCTTATACCCTTAACCTTGGTACCGGAGTTGGTACTAGTGTGAAAGAGATTGTGGATGCAACAGAAAAAGTTATTGGAAAAAAACTTAAATACTCTTATGCTCCTCGCAGAGATGGCGATCCTGCAATAATTATGGCTAAGTCTGATTTAGCTTATAATGTTTTAGGATGGAAGCCTAGTTATAAAAATATTGAAGATATTATTAGTACTGTTTGGAATTTAGAAATATAATTTTGAGGTAAAAATGTTAGAAAAATTACAATATATGTTTACTCATCATGCTGTGATGTCTGAAGAAGTTATGTGGATTTTCTTTGGTATTGCTGTTGTTGTTTTATTGGCTTTGGACTTATTTTGCTTTAATCGCAAAAACGAAATTCCTAGCTTTACTCATACTTTATGGGTTTGTGTTGCTTATATAGGCGCCGGACTTTTATTTGGTTTGTTTGTATGGTATGAAAAAGGTAGTAGCTCAGCTATGGATTATTACACTGGCTTTTTGATTGAAAAAAGCTTATCTATGGATAATATCTTTGTAATGTCTATCATCTTTACTTCTGTTGGTGTACCAAGAATCTATCAACATCGCGTTTTGTTCTGGGGTATTTTGGGCGCTGTTGTTATGCGTGCGCTTATGATTAGTGTTGGTGCGGCTATTATTCATGAATTCCATTGGGTTTTATACATTTTCTCTGTATTCTTAATCTATACTGGTGCAAAAATGATGAAACATGGTGATGAAGAGGAAGAAAATAGCGAGGAAAATATTAAAAATAGTAAAATTTATAAATTTGTAGAGAAATATTTACCAGTTACTCATGAGATTGACGGTGCACACTTTGTAACTAACAAAAATGGCAAAAGATATATTACTCCATTATTATTTGCTCTTATAATTATAGAGTTAATGGACGTGGTTTTTGCTATTGATAGTATTCCTGCTATTTTTGGTATTACTCAAGATGTGTTTATTGTTTATACAAGTAATATTTTTGCAATACTTGGTCTAAGAGCATTATATTTCTTGCTTGAAGCTGCTGTTCATCGCTTCCATTATTTGAAGGCAGCCCTTGCTATTGTATTAATCTTTATTGGTGTCAAGATTTTACTTCCTGTATTTGGAATTCACTTAGAATCTTGGCACTCGCTGGTTGTTACATTTGGCTTGTTATTTGGTAGCATATTCTTGTCTATCAAGAAAGAAAAGCAAGTAAAAGCTTAAATAACCTTAAATAAGGGGGATTTACTCCCCCTTATTGTTTTAATTATAGGATATAACTTATGAAAATTTCTACATTATATAGACTTACATATATATATTTATCTCTTGCTTTATTTATTTTTATTTTATCTTGGCTAGATTTAGGTGTGGGACTAGTTTTAGGAATTTTATTTGGTACAGCTTTTTATAAAGCGTATCCTTTGAGTGATGATGAAAAGCTTAATTTACCCCCTAAGGGCATGCTAATTATTTTAGCAATATGTTTAATTTGGTGTTTTTGCGCAGGAATTGGATATTTTTATTATCAATCATTTGACTATCATTTTAGAAATGCGGTATTTCGTGATTTGATTAATTATAAATGGCCTGTGTTTTATGATAGAGCAAACACTCCAATGGTATATTATATGGCGTTTTGGCTTGTTCCCTCTTTGTTTGGCAAATTTTTTATTGCTATTGGAATAAGCAAAAACCTTAGCTTTATGTTTGCTAATGTTATTTTATTTATATATGCGGTCTTTGGGGTTTTTCTTTTGTTTTTACATATTATAAAAGCCAGCAAAGCTAATAATATTAGAAATATTTTAATTGTAATTATTGGATTTATGTTCTTTTCAGGGCTTGACATTATTGGACATAAGTATTTTCAAATTGTAAAACAACCTTTTGAATATCACTTGGATTGGTGGGCAACCTTTATCCAGTATTCTTCTCATACAACATCTATGTTCTGGGTGTTTAATCAATTTATACCGGTTGGCCTGCTTATTTTGCTTGTTTATAATGAAAGAAACATTAAAAATTTTGGCTTTTTGATTGTTTTATCATTGTTTTTTGCCCCCTATCCTACTGCTAGCATTGGGTTGTTTATGATTGTATATGCTATTAGTCAGATGTTAAAGAGCAAAAATAAAAAAGACTTCTTAATAGAAAATATTTTTTCAATTAGTAATATAATTGGTGTATTTTGGTTATTACCTGTTGTTATATTATATTTTATTACAAATAGCGAGGGAATGTATGGCTATTATTATATTTTTAGCTATACAACACCATTTAGACTTGTTTTGTTTTATGTTTTGGAATTTTTACTATATGTTATTGTTATGTTACCAAGATATAAGAAAGACTTATTTTTTAATTTAAGCATTGTTATGCTATTTTTAATTCCTTTTTTAAGGTTAGACCAGCAAAATAACTTTTGTATGAGAGCTTCTATTCCTGTTATGATTATTGTTGCTCTTTATGCAGTTAAAACATTAATTGATAACAAAAAAGATATTTGTAAATACGCATTGATTATTCTTATGCTAATTGGCTCTGCAACACCTATTGTTGAGTTTTATCGTGGTTTTCATTATGTTACTGAGGCAAAAAAAATTAATCTTGTGGCAGATGATATTTACACTTTAAATCAACGACTTGTTGTTATGCCAGTATTTTTTTGGGATGCTAATCATCAGTTTACAGCGCAAACTTATAAAACTGACTTTTTCTGGCAATTTCTTGCTAAAAAAACTAGGGGTCTCAACTATTAATAACGTTTATAAGTCTTAAAAAATATTTGACTTTGGTATATATATAATTGATATTTTAGAATAGTTTTAGACGAATTTTGCGGAGTATATTAAAATGAAATATTTGCTTATGGCAATGATGTCTTTGTTTTTAGGAGTTAAAAACGCTTTAGCAAACCCTGCTTGCGCTGTGTGTACTGTTGCAGTTGGCGCATCTTTAGAGATTGCTAGACGCATGGGGGTTGATGATGGCGTAGTTGGTGTTTGGGCTGGTGCTTTTTTGATGCTCCTTGGATATTGGACATTAAAATGGATGGATAAGAAAGGACTAAACTTTAAGGGTAGAGATTTTATTGTTTTAGCCTCTTCTGTTTTGATGATTTTATTTGTTTATATTTCTGAGCTTGTTTATACTCCTAAGGCTATTCTTATTTTTTGGATAGATCCATTTTTATTTGCAACAATTAGTGGAGCCCTTGTTTTACACTATTCTTCTGAATTTTATCAATGGATGAAAAGAAAAAATGGTGGACATGCTCATTTTCCTTTTGAAAAGGTTGTTGTACCTGTTGTTGCACTTTGTTTAACAGCAAAATTGTTTTCATATGTTAAGCTTTGTGCTCTAGCTTTACCTGATTTGAGTAGTTTATAGTTTTGGGAGATTTTATATGAAAAAAGCAGAAAATGTAAAAGAATTTGTTGAAAGAATTGATGCATCTAAAAAAGTTAATCCTAAGGATTTATCTTCTGATCAAGATTTAACTATTGCTATTATGAACTTAATCTCTATTGAAGAGCATCTTATTTTTTCAGGTGCAAAAACAGGTAAATCTTCTTTTTATGATTTAGTTGAAGAAGTTAGAGAAACAAGAAAGAAATTAATGCTTAAGGTTATTCCTTCTTATGAAGGAGAAGTTTGGTGTATTTCTAAGCACTTGCTTGCAACTTCTATGCGCTTAATGGAAGTTGGTACAAAACAGCAAAGTCTTGGTAATAAAAATGAGGCTTATGATTTGTTTAATAAGGCGTATGATTTATATTGCTTGTTTTGGGGCTTAAATATGAATATGCTTAATATTGAAGACGTAAAATGGATTGAGGATAGCGTTGAAGATATTAAGAAAATAAGTGAAAAAATAGAAATTAACTCTCAAGATGTGCTTAAACCCGTTGCAATTGAAGAAGTAAAAGAATCACAAACTGCATTTTCTAAGATGAAAGCCTTTGTAAAGAAAGCAGTTGATTGTTGTATTGAATAAATTTATGGCGACAAAATGTCGCCTTTTTTTTATGTTATTTTAATATAAATTTATACTAATAGCGACGCTAATAGCGTAAATAAAAAAAAGAAAAGTAACCAAAATAAAATATATTATAATAAATTAATATATATATATTTTGTATAAAATTTTTTGTTATTTAAATTTTTAGATTTTTCTCAAAGTATTGACATTTTGGTTTGCCTTATTTATGCTTTAAGACATAAATTTAGGGGGAATATTATGAATAAAATAACTGATTTTTTAATACATAACTTTATGGTAAAAGCTGTTGGAATTATATTTCTTACAGCAATTAGTTATGTATTTTTAATCAATAATATAAATTTATGGCCAGATGAAATATATTCTGTTTTATTAGCTAAAGATAACTTTCAAGATATGTGGGAATTATTATCAACGGAAGATTCAAAACCACCGCTTTATTACCTTTATTTAAAATTTGTACTTTTGTTTTTCCCTAAAAACTACGAAATTTTTGGCGCTCATTTTGCATCATATATTCTTTTAATTGGCGCTCAGATTTTTACCCTTAAAGCTATTAGAAAAGATTATGGCGATAAGGTATGCTTTTGGATGCTTGTTATTTTGATGATGCACCCTATTTCGCTTTGGCTTGCTTTTGAAGTTAGAACTTATATGTTTACTAACTTGTTATTGCTTGTTTCTTTGGTGTATGGTTTAAGATTAACAAGAGAACCTAAACTTATTGACTTTATAAAATTTGGTATCATCTCTGTTTTAAGCTTATATTCCCACTATTATGCTGGAATATGGCTTATGTTTTTATATTTGATGATTTTAGTATTGTATATACATGATAAGACTTTTTCTAAATATAAAAAGCCATTTTTTATTACATCCCTTGCAGTTTTTGTATGCTTTCTTCCTTGGGTATTTGTATTTTTTGGATATCAAGCTGAAATAAGTAAGTTTTGGTATGTCAATGAGAGTTTTGTTCGTTTTAGCGCTCGTTTTTTTACCAACCCATTGCAACCTGAAATATTGCAATCTATCTTTTTTATTGCAACAGTTTTTGGGGCAACTTCTTATAGTTTTGTTGTTTTACTTGGATGTTTTAATACAGAAATATTATCTCATAGATTAAAAAGATTGTTTTTAGTTGCTTTTCTTAGTTTTATTTTTAGCTATTTATTACTTCTTTTACTATCATATACAATAAGACCAATGGTTACAGCTAGATACCTTAAAACTTATGCCTTAATATTTTATATGGCTGGAGCTGTTATTATCGCTAATTTACAATGCATAAAAAAAGCAATAGCCATTGTTCTTTTAGTTGCATTTTGTTTTACATATGTTGATATTAAGGCAATATCTTTTGATGGTGAATATCAAAAAGCTGTTAATGATATAAATAAATATATCTCAACAAATGATGTTATATTAACTCTTGATAATGCTAATTTATTTTGTGAATACTATTTGCCCTCACATAAGTGTATCTTAGCAGTAAATAATCATGGGGAAATCCTTAGAAAAAAACGTCTATTGGGAAATATAGATTTATATTATAAAGAAGTTAATAATCAGATGTATGTTTTATCTATTTATAATAAAATTAGTGATGACTGTTTAATATATAAATCAGCATACAGAACAGGAACTCATATTTATTTATGTAAAATACCGAAAGGCAGAGCTGAACGCTTTATCAATGATAGCTTAGAATTAAGGTTAAATAAGTATATAAATTCTTGACTTATAAAAAAAAGCACTGTAATGTTTTGTTAACCTTTTATTAACAAACTTTATAAATGGTGTTTTTGGTATGGGTAAATTACAAATAGCAGGAATTGGTGAGGTTGTTTATGACATCTTGCCTGATAGCAGGAAACTTGGTGGTGCTCCTGTTGATTTTTTGTATCATGCTGGTAAATTTGGAGCTAATGTTTCTCTTATTAGTGCTATTGGTGCTGATGATTTAGGAAGAGAAGTTATTAGTGAACTTAATAAGTATGAAATTAATCCTGTTTTAGCTATTACACCATATCCAACCGGTAGAGTTTTGATTTTTAAAGGTAATGATGGTTACATTTCTCATATTTTAGAAAACTCTGCATGGGATTATATTCCTTATACAAACGAAGCAGAAGATTATATCAAAAAAGCTGATGCAATCTATTTTGGGACTCTTGCACTTAGACGTCCCTACTCTATGGGCACAATTATTGATTTGATAGATGAAGCTAAAAATGCTAAGTATAGATTTTTTGATATTAACCTTAGGCAAAACTATTACTCTAAAGAAATTGTTTTGGATTTATTAAAGAGAGCAAATATCTTAAAAGCAAATTCTGAGGAATTAAAAGTTTTAAAAACAATGCTTGGTTTGAAAGGAAATGCTGAAGATATTAGTCTTAAAATCAAAAAATTATATAATTTAGATTATTTAATTTTAGATGATGGAGCACGTGAAAGTAAAATATTTGGGGAAAATAATCAAATAACAGCAATTAAAAACTCTAGATTGAATAATGCATTTGCGTATGGCGCAGGCAATGCGTTTGCGGGGACGTTTCTTGGGGCAATTATGAGTGGTAAAACACAACAAGAAGCTCATGAACTAGCAAATAAGGCGGCGATTAGTATTTGCAAAAATTCAAAATAGATGCTTTTTAATTACATATTAGTCTAAATAATAAAAGAAAAAAAATGACATTTGAATTAAAAGACATAGACGAGAAACATTTTCTTTGTATTTATGATTATTCATCAACAGATGATGATATGCTTGATGGTGCAATTGTTGAAAAATGGAAAAATTCAAATGATAAGACTATTTATGTAATATCTCTTGTAAAAAATCCACCTTCTTTGGTTTTGGAAGCCGCTATATATTCAAAAGTAAAATATCTTAAAAGTTTTGGTTTTAATATTGATTTTAGTAAACTAGATAGCGCGATTAGAGGAAGCTTGTTACTTGCTTTTACTAAACCTAATAATATTGCTCCTATTGAAGAAGCTAAAAAAATTAATCTATTAGAAGAAATTGGCATAAAGAGCTATAATATATATAAAAGTATATTAAGATGGCTTTTGTTTACAAAAGAGGCTTTTGCTTCTGTTATAGAATTTATTGGTGGAACCGCTATATTTAGAAAAAAAGATTTTTGGTTTATTTTTGCTGATTGCAGTTATAAGGCTATTGGAATTATCTCTATAGTTAGCTTTTTAGTTGGACTAATTTTAGCTTTTGTTGGTGCAATACAATTAAAAAGCTTTGGTGCTGGAATTTATGTAGCAAGCATGGTTAGTATCGGAATGACTAGGATTATGGGAGCCATTATGGTTGGTATTGTTATGGCTGGAAGAACTGGCTCATCTTTTGCTGCAACGCTTGGCACTATGCAAGTTAATGAAGAAATTGATGCACTTAAGACAATGGGCGTTAGGATATCTCATTTTCTTGTTGCTCCTAGAATTATATCTTTGGTTAGTGTTATGGTGTTTTTAACATTGCTTTCAGATGCACTTGGGATATTTGGTGGGACGATTGTTGGAGTTGGTTTCTTAAATATATCTTCAAGTTCTTATTTTGATTTTGCTTTTAAGGCGTTAAGTTTAAATAATATTCTTATCGGAATTTTTCATAGCCTTGTTTATGGAGTAATTATTTCTATTTGTGGATGCTATGAAGGTTTAAATGCTGGAAGAGATGCTGATAGTGTTGGTAAAGCTACAACAAATGCTGTTGTTAAATCAATAGTTGGAATGATTGTTGCAACAGGCATTATAACTGTTTTATTGGAGGTAATGGGTATATGATGAACGATATTATCTCTGTAAAAAATCTTGTTGTACAATATGATGACTTTGTTTTGTTTGATAATCTCAACTTTAATGTTAAAGAAAAAGATATATTTTTCATTATGGGTGCTAGTGGATGCGGAAAAAGTAGCTTGTTAAAAGTTTTAACAGGGCTTGTTGTTCCAACAAAAGGTGAAGTTTTAATTGATGGAAATAATTTTTCAAATGCATCTTTTGATGAAAAAAAGGAAATAATGAAAAGTTGTGGCGTTTTATACCAAAGTGGCGCCCTATTTTCTTCAATGAGCTTAAAAGAAAATGTGATGATGCCTTTAGAGTTATATAGCTCATATTCTAAAAGAGAAATTGAAGAAATTGCTAGTTATAAACTAGCGCTTGTTGGTTTAGAAGGTTTTGATGATTTTTATCCATCTGAAATTTCTGGAGGGATGACCAAAAGAGCGGCTTTAGCTCGGAGTTTAGCTCTTAACCCTAAAATTGTTTATTGTGATGAGCCTTCTGCTGGATTGGACCCTATTAGTTCTAAGCAATTAGATGATCTAGTTTTAGAGTTAAACAACAATTTAGGTACAACATTTATTATTGTTAGCCATGAGCTTAGCTCGATATTATCAATTGGAAATAATTCTATCTTTTTGGATAGAAATGCTAAAAACATTACCGCTTTTGGTAAACCAAGTAACCTTCTTGAAACTCCTCCAAATAAGGAGATTCGTGACTTTTTAACTAGAGGAATAAAATAATGATAAAACAACCAAATATGAAAATGATAGGTTTATTTGTTTGCTTGAGTGCTTTGGCTGTAGTTATCACGTTTGGATATTTTTTCAAATCTAAATTTTCAAATCGTGAAACTATGGTTGTTATGTACTTTGATGAGTCTGTTAAAGGGCTTGATGTTGGCGCTCCTGTGTTATTTAAGGGGGTTAAAATTGGTGAAGTTACTCAAATAAAACTAGAAGCTGATTTAAATACAATGAATTTTTTAATCCCTGTTTATGCTAAAATTTATAATGGACGCTCACTCATAACAGATGAAGATAACAACAAAGAAATGCTTGAAGCTTTTGTTAAACATGGTTTAAGAGCTCAGCTTGCAATTAACTCTGTTATAACAGGTCAACTTTTGATTGAGTTAGATATGTATCCTGATAGCCCTATTATATTAACAAAAGATGATTCTGATGAAAATGAAATTCCAACAATTAGCTCTCATTTTGCTGAAATTTCTAAAACACTTAAAGTTATGCCTGTGGCTAAGATTGCACAAGATGTATATCACATCACACAAACATTAAATAAAGATCTACCACCTCTGCTTAGCAAAATGATAAGCACTCTTGATACTGTTGATGAAATTCTTGTAGAAAATAAGAATAATACAACACAAATGGTAAAAGAAGTTGGTAATGCGGCACAAGCTTTTGACGAATTAATTGTTAATAATACTGAAGGTATCGCTCAAATGATTGATAGCTTTAATGCTGCTGCTGCATCTATGAAAAATTTAACTGATTACTTACAAATGTATCCAAATGCAATTATAACAGGAAAGGAATACTAAGATGAAGAAAATTGGAGTTTTTTTAATTACATTTATGCTTTTTGGTTGCTTTAGCCCGGCTTCCAAATTTTATCAACCTATTTATATAAAAAAGCAAAATGTATCGTATAACGAATTTAAGGGAGCAGTTTTACTTTATCCTGTGTTATTACCTGCTGAGATTTCTAAACCTCAAATTGTTACTTTAGGTAAAAAGGATTTTGAAGTAAAAATTGATGAGTTTAATAGATGGGCGTCTCAACCTGAAAAAATGGTTCAACGAATTATAAATGAAAGTTTATCTAATCTACTTCCAAATGCTAATATTTATAATCAGACTAATTTGAAAAAAGAGTTTAAGTATGCTGTTTTTGTTGAAGTTTTGGAATTAACAGGAAGACTTAATGAAAAAGCTATGCTTAAAGCGTCTTACTTTATTAAGAATAAATCTGGAAAAATTGTTAAATCTGGCAATTTCTATGAAATTGTTGCAATAGATGGAAAGTATGATGCTTATATTCCTGCAATTAGCGGAAGTTTAAGTAATTTATCAGAAGATATAGCTAAAGCATTGAATGATTTAAAATAATCTTGTTTTAATTTTATTTTGAAGTGTAAGTGATGCTAAATTACTTACACTTTTTTATATAAAAAAAACTGATTGACAAAATTAAATACCCCTATTATACTTCGCTATCTTAAACTAATTTTTGTGTAATAATTGTATATTTATGGAAAAAAGTGAAATTATGACCACTTTGTGGCCTGAAACTGGGGTTATTTTTGAGAGAACCATTTTTGGTATTTCAAAAAATTTTGGTAGCTTTAATGAGCTTATCTTCAATATTCATAAGCCTGTTGATGCTATCTATTCTCTGCTTGAGAAGGTATGTCTTAGCAACAGATTAACCAATGCTACTGAGCGCGCATTTAAGATGGAAGACTTATCATCATTTACTCCATCTATCGCAAATGCTGTTTTCGCGATCAGAAATTGTATTGAAGATTTCAATAAGAATGATACTCATCATGCAAATTGGTTTTATCTGGATAGAGCAAAGCGTGCAGCTGTTCACTTTGTCAACAAGAAAGGTTGGTATGCTGAGTTGTATATTTTAAGCAACATTGACTTATCAATTCTTTTGGTAATTGAGGATGATAACGGCAAGGTGTTCATTCCGGTTACTTTCTCTCGCGACATTTCAGAGGAATTTACCAAGGCTTCTATTGAGGGTGGTAAGTTCTTGCAGGAATACCCTCATCGAGTATTTGATGGCATTTTAGGCCGTCATGACGTAGAGGCTGTTAGAAGAAAGAATCATGATTCTCCTACTTACCCACATTCTAATCCAAGAAAAAGACGTAAGGATAATGGGGACAACTTGTAAAAGTTCCTGATGTGGCTTAAGTTAGTTAGCAAAAGAAGGTGTTACTTATAAGTAATACCTTCTTTTTTTGTGGAGAGATTTATAAACATTCTTGAAATATGTTTTATCAATTATATGGTAATTATATTAAGGAGATTTTAAGATGTTTTCAATGTTTGAGAGATTTGTTGCACTTAGATATTTACGAGCAAAACGAAAAGAAGGGTTTATTTCGGTTATTACATCATTTGCAGGGATTGGTATTGCTATTGGTGTTGCTACCCTTATTATTGTTACCTCAGTTATGAATGGATTTAAAGACCAATTATTAAGCCGTATTTTGGGAATTAATGGTCATATTAGCATAGCTAGTATTAGAAATGTGCCATTTAATAATTATAAAGATGCTATTTTATCTCTTGAGAGCAAAGTTGATGGTGTTGATATTGCAATTCCCATGATTGAAAAACAACTACTTGCAACGGCTGGAACATCTGCTGAAGGCGTTATGGTTAGAGGTGTTAATGCTAATGATTTACAAAAAAAGCAAGTACTTCGTGATGGATTTAAGGATTTTGACTTAAACTTTTTTAAGGGTGACATTGTTGTTTTAGGGTACAAACTAGCTAATAAGCTTGGGGTTATGGAAGGTGATGAAATTACTTTACTATCCCCTCAAGGTAAAGTTACTATGTTTGGAACCGTTCCAAGGATGAAAAGTTATAGAGTTGCTGGAACATTTAATTTTGGTATGTATGAGTATGATGCTAACTTTATATTTATGCCACTTGAGGCTGTTCAAAAGTTTTTCTCTTTAGGTGATGGGGTTAGTGCTATTGATATTACATTAAGAGATAATGCAGACATTGATCGCACAAGAGAATTGATTAGAGTTGCTATTGAAAGTTCAAATAATAGAGCCTTCATTTATGATTATAGGCAAACTAACTCTGCCTTTTTGAATGCGGTTGATGTTGAACGAAATGTTATGTTTATTGTGCTTTCGTTGATTGTTCTTGTTGCTGCATTTAATATTATCACAGGTCTAATTATGCTTGTAAAAGATAAAGGAAGGGATGTTGCGGTTCTTCGTACAATGGGAGCTTCTAAAGGGGCTATTTTAAGAATATTCTTCTTAGATGGGGCATTTATTGGAATTGTTGGTACATTTTTTGGAGTAATTTTGGGGTTACTCTTTTGCGATAATATTGAAAATATACGCCAGTTTTTACAAACACTTGCAGGACGTGATTTATTTGCTCAAGAAATATACTTTTTATCTAAGCTTCCTGCTAAAGTTGAAACTGATGTTGTTGTAAGTATTGGGCTTATGTCTTTGTTGTTATCATTTATAGCAACACTCTACCCTGCTTATCGTGCGGCAAAAATGGACCCTGTGGAGGCACTACGCTATGAATAATGTAAAAAACATACTAGAACTTAAAGGTATTATAAAAAATTATCGCCAAGGAAAGCAAAACCTAGAGGTTTTATCTGGGGTTGATTTGGAGATTGCGCCAGAGGAAATTATCGCACTTGTTGGGCAGTCTGGTAGTGGAAAATCTACCTTGCTCCAGATTGCTGGATTACTTGACACACCTACAGCCGGTAAAATCATAATTAATGGTGAAAATGTGGGTAAAATTAGTGACGATGTTAGAACATCTTTAAGACGTGATTATATTGGTTTTGTATATCAATACCATAACCTCCTTGGTGACTTTAATGCTCTTGAAAATGTTATGATGCCTATGCTTATTGCTGGCAAAAAGAAAAGTGAAGCAAAAGATAGAGCCATTATGCTATTGGAAAAAATGCACCTATCACATAGATTAAACCATAGACCAGCTGAACTTTCTGGTGGTGAGCAACAAAGGGTTGCTATTGCAAGAGCTTTATCTAACTCTCCTAAGCTTTTGCTTGCTGATGAGCCTACCGGAAATTTAGACCCCAATACTGCTGAAGATGTATTTACTATTTTGCTTAATGTTATAAAAGAAACTGGATTATCTGCGCTTATTGCTACTCATAATATGGAGCTTGCATCTAGAATGAATAAGCAATTTAAGCTTAGAAATGGGACATTACAAAATATTAATGAGCCTTTGCTTTCTAAAATAACAAAAAACTTCTATTAATATAAAGAAAATGCTTGCAAAATAAAAAAATTGAAGTATGTTATCTCTACTTCCGAGAAAGAGGGTAGCAAATACCCCGTTTGCGTGTGCTTAAAAAAGCTTGAAAGACAAAACTATCGGGACAAAAATAAAATAAACTAAATTTAATAAGGATCTTTATAAATGAAAAGTATTGTTAATGCTAAGAAAAAGAATAGCCGTCGTTATGGTCACAACCTTTGGGGTGATCCAAACAGCCCTATTTTGAAAAGAAATTATGCACCTGGTCAACATGGTCAAAGAAGAAAAAAGACTACAGACTATGGTGAACAATTATATGCTAAACAAAGATTAAAAGTTTACTATGGTAACATTTCTGAGAAACAATTCCACAAGTATTATGAAGAAGCTATCCGTAGACGTGGTGATGCTGCTGAAAACTTGATTGGTTTGTTAGAATCTCGTTTGGATAATATTGTTTACAAATCTAAATTTGCAGCAACTGTATTTGCTGCTCGTCAATTTGTAAACCATGGTCACGTTACTGTTAATGGTAAAAAAGTTAACATTCCTTCTTACATTGTTAAGGCTGGTGATGTTATTGAAGTTCGTGAAAAATCTAAGAACTTGGGCGTTGTATTAGCAGCTGTTCAATCACAAACTCGTGACTTCCCTTCTTATTTGGAAGTTGATGCTGGTAAATTAACATCTAAGTTTACATTTGTTCCTAAGTTTGAAGATGTTCCATATCCATGTATGATGGAACCAAACTTGGTTATCGAGTTCTACTCAAGATAATAGATTTTTACAATCGTTTAAGAAAGCAGAGATTTATCTCTGCTTTTTTATTTGACAAATAATAATTTAAATGTTACTTTTTTGTCACTATTTAAATTATTATAAACTAAAAAATTATAAGTATGTCTATTTCAAATTATGTTAAGTTCTTTGCGGAGAATACTTTTGATTCTACCACAAAGCTAGAGTTTTTTCAGGATGGTGGCTTTGCTATCGTAAAAACAGGTGAAGTTACAATCTATGATAAGAATTGTAACGGGGTTATGAGGTACGGGGGGCGAAGATTTGAAGTCCTTGCTAACGGCGTTATACTGTTTATTCGCTCCAATGCTGTTTCAGCTATTTGCAATGGCACCAAACAATTTGACTTGCTTAAAATGCCGGAGCTTTACTATCATGACAACTCGAGTGTCATAATTAGTGGCTCGATGCTTCTAATTAGAGAGTCTAACAAGTCTCAGACACATGCTGTATATGAGGTTATGGAAGATGGTACGTTTGTCGAGAGACTACGCATCCCATTTGTTGATGGCGCTATATTTTCTGCATCTACTGATAACAGCGTGTTTGCTGTTGGTAAACCATATAATTCAATGCGCGTGTTTAATCAGCATGGTGAGATTGAGTTGAATAGTGTTGAGAAGAAAATCATCAAAGTTCTTGCCTGTGGTTCGTTTATCATCTCTGATACATATAGCGCTACACTTTTCAATAGTGAAGGCAAGCTTTTGTGTGATGGCACATCTATTGATTGTATCAACGACAACTTCCTTGTTTTTGACAAGAAGCTAATCATTTCAGCGAAGGACGCCGCCATTTTAGGCGAGTACGATGAAAACATCAGAAAAATCGCTGTAGACGGGACATTTGTTTACTCGCACAAGATTGTGAATAAACAAGGTGTGGGCTATATGCTTGGTGGCAAATTAATGCCTATAAGATCTACAGCGCGTTTTAGACCCAGCTATTCTATCATTTGGTCGCAGAATAGATTTTACCTGATTAACTTCTTTGACCAGTTTATGTGGACTGAGAACACTCACGGTGAATACATTAGCAGACTGCATATGATGAAACCGCACAAGTAATTTTCAATTAGCCCTCTATTAATGAGGGCTTTTTTTTATTTGACAATAAAAGTTTTTATGTTATTTTAATGCCTCACATTAAAATTATTATGCACTTTAAAAATTAAAAATTATGGATTTAAAAAAGTATTATGAATTTTTTGGAAACACTTCATTTGGAAGAGGCACAGAGATTTTGTTTATGCAAGATGGTAGCTTTGCTATCTGTGATAAACAGAATAAGAAGGTAACTTGCTATAATGCAGATTGTGTACCATTTATCGAGAGCAACAATCCTGAGGATGTTGTACCTTTGTCTGAGACCAACACTGTTGTGGTTAGAGATAAAGAGATTGGTGGATACCACATCTATCGCAAAGGTACTGAAGTTGGCTTTATTCTCTTTGAGAGAGCTAGCAAGTTTGGTATGTACACTAATAGCAATAGCTCTATCTTGGTTTATAACCCTGAGTATGTAAACGAATCATACATTATTAGCACTTATAACAGTGAAAAAGGGTTTGAGTTTAATTTTGTTGATTCGTATATCAATCCTCATACATTTATTGAGGACGGATATGGTAACGTTGTTATTCATAACGGCTCTACTCATGCTCCATCTAAGCACTTTGACAAAGATGGTATTATGCAGATAAATGACAACATCTCTAAGGTTATATTTCTCTATGGTAAGAGAGCTATTCTCCACTTCTGCGATGGTCACACTGAGCTTGTTAGCTATGGTGAGAAGGATGATAGGCTTCCTGATTACAAATGTATTTTGCACTCGCGCAAATCTTTTGGTGTCACTAAGTTAGGCAACTATGCTGTTATCTATGAGAAGCATCTCATCGCATCTGCAGATGATGGTACATTCTTGAATGAGGTTGATCATAACAAGGACGATGAGGATGAGGTTGTTATCACACCAATGAATACAAGAATTGCACCTTATGTTATTGAGCATGATGAGCAAAAAGGTTTTTACCCCTCTTCTTCATATCAGCTATTTGATGTTGAAGATAAGACATTGCTTGTATTCTTCTACAATGGCAAGTTCTACCCTGTTTTTATTGACCTTGGTATTAATGAAACAGAAGTTGGTTTACTCAATGAGAACGTACCCGATGAATATGCGGATATCATTTTCCAGTGTTTCCCAGAGCATTAGTAAGAAGACCCACTTGTTGGGTCTCTTTTTTTTGCTTATTTTACTTGACAAAAAATATATTTTGTATAATGTATATTAGACATTTGTATTATTAACGTTAAACTTATGAATTTATGGAGTTAAAATCTTTTAGCGACTTAAAGGAGAAAAAATGTCGCCTTTCGGTCCTTTGGGAGATCTTATGTAAGATCAAATCCAAATCAGGAAGAGCGGTTCCTTTTCCTAATGATCTGTTGTTTATAGCAAATAATGGATATAAAGATATTTCTGCATTGTATTATGCATCATCTGACAAGGCGGCTCTTGCTGGTTTGTGTTATGTTCATCCTTTGCAGAAAGGATATCTTTTTGCCGGATATTGTGAAAATGAAATCGGCCTATTCTCGCCAAAGGGAAATTTATCAAAGATTTTTATCTATGATAAAAAACTTTTCTCTGAGTGCTATGAATACTCTCAAGAAGGAGTCAAATATTGTCGAACTGGATTTAGTTTATTTACTAAATTTGCCTTTAAGTATGACACAGTAGCACTAAAGTGTGCAGATAGATGCTATATAGCAAAGGTTACTAAGTTTGATCCAAAAACTTCTGTCTTTGTTGGAAAGTATGATGACATTCTTGAAATGAAAGATAGTGTTGATGGCAAAGTAGTCATTACATATAAGGATGGCAAGGTTAAGATGTGGGATAAAAACCTAAAGGAAATAAAACTTGAGTTTAGTCCATCTAAAATCACTTTCCTTGAAAATGGTTGCTTTATTGCATATCATCTATCTAAAGGAGCTATGATTTTTGACAAGACAGGAAAGCTTATAAAGAAGCATAACCTGATTTCTGCATCGGAGTATTCACGATTTTATAAGATACATAATGGTAGATTATATGATTGTTATACTCATGATGAGTACGATCTTAAGAAAGTTCCACTCTTAAAGAACAAGTCTATTGAGGTTTTCTATGAGAAAAACAAAGTTTATTGTTTTAAGATTGTTGCCGGCAAGAGAACCAAGAGGTTTGTTCTTATTGAGAACTGCCCTTCTGTACCTAGAGTTATAGATGAGAAGTATCTCTATTTTGATGATAATAAATGGACCTTTGTTATTGATCCACTTGCATCAAGAGAGGAAACTGTTGAAACTATTGCTAACTATCTTATAGACCATGATAGTTATACAGATATTTCAGATGATATGTTCTTGTACTTAAAGACATTGTGTGAGTATCTTTATGGCAAGTCAAACAGCTTAAGAGTAATGTTGTTTACCTTTGTTCACAACCTTTAATTAAATCCCCCTTTTTGGGGGATTTTTTTATTAGCTTTTATATGTTTAGGTATGTTAGAACATCATCAGGAGAATTTACACCAACAACTTCTGTGTTTTCCATATTTTTAAGCGTGGTTGCAATATTATAGTCATTTCCACCAGGCATTATTCTATCGCCAATGAATATAATTTTGGCATTGGGATAGGCTTTACGAATTTCATGAGCCACCTGCTCTTTTCCGTAACCTTTGGTTACGATATCTATTGAAATTTTACCACCTAAGCTAAACTCGTAGTTTGGAAACTTTTCATTTAATTCTTTTGATATTTGAGCGCGTTCTGAATTTTCTTTATCCCAGTTATGATATTTTTCACGTTCACTAAATGGACAATTGCGACCCAAGATACTAAAGTTTAACATACCAGGACGAAGCTCCATATAATTGGTATATAATTTACCATCATATTTAGTATTTTTACGAAATTGCTCAAGCGCTTTTAACATTTCCTTTTCTAAGAAAATTTCTTTTTTATAAATCTCTTTACCCTTTTTGTGAAAAACATTTCCCATTGAACTATATATTCCACTAAATGAATTAACAACATCTGGGGGAAGTTGCTCTGTTACTTTTTCATAGTTTGAGCCTGCTGCTAGATATGCAATATGTGTTTTTAACCATGGAAGAAAACTTTTATAAAAGTCTTTACTCATTTGTTGACGACTTAAAGTTAGTGTGCCATCCATATCAAATATATATATATCCATATTACACCTCCTTTTATATTCTTAGTTGTTATTTATCAACAACGCACCTATAATGCATTTTTGTTGGAATAAATAACCTACATGAAAATGCTTCTTTTTCCTTAAACTCAGCCTTTGATGCTTTATTATGTGATTTACATAACTTATCTGCCATTATATCAACATCATTTTTATCATAAAACAATGGGTTGTAGCACAAGGTTGGAGAACCTGGTTTTGATGACCCTCTATATATATATTCAGTCCCTGGTTCACGATATCTGTCTTCAAAAGGCCTAATCTCAGAACAACCACAAATTGAGATTATGGTAAATAACAATAATGATAAATTTAATCTAGACAATTTATAAATCTCCAGTTAGTATTTATGTAATATTAACATTATATATAAAGATGAATTAAAATGCAAAGTGAAAATACATACATTGGGGATGATAAATTTAAAAAATTTTTAGATCATTATAATTGCCCAACAGAACTTTTTGAAGTTAAGCTTAAATTTGCTGGAGCTATTTGCTCACCAAATACTAGTCTTAGACCAACTGATGTTATTTCTTCTTTGTTTGAAGAGCAAAAACAGCCTAGACTTGAAACTAAAGATGAGGCAAATTTATTTTTTAAATTTTTTATGGGTTTATGGGATGAAATGTATAATTCAATTTCGGCTAATAAACTTAAACTTCCTAAAAATAATTCTAAAACTAAAGATGAGTTGATAATTCTTTGTAACCAAAGAAGCCGACAAATTGAATGTGGTTTTGTGGAAGGTTTTTGGGGGGGACTTAATGAACTTGATATTCCTGATTTTGCAGGTGAACTTATCGAAAGTCTTTCTGATTTAGCTGAGGCATATTATATGCTTGCACAAAAAATTAACAAGATGTCTAAACTTGATGATAATATTGTTAAAGTTATTGCTAATATGGATAAGAAAGCTGAAGAAATTTTTTCTTTTTTAATTGAGCATTTGGTTTTACCAAAGATTGATGAATTAAGAAAGACTGTTAATTAAATTTAAAGGAGATATACCATGGAATTATATGATGGACTTTTAACTCGTCGTTCTATTAGAAAGTATAATCCAGAAAAGAAACTTAGTAGAGATGAAATTTATGAGCTTATTAGAGCGGCAACGTATGCGCCTTCTGCTCACAATAAACAACCTTGGCACTTTTTAGTGATTGAAAATAGAGAAACTCTTGCTAACCTTAGAACTATTCAGCCATGGACTTCTTTTGCAAAAGATGCAGCTTGTGCTATTATTGTTTGTGCTGATGAGGTTGAGAGTTTTAATAGACCTAAAGAGGGGTGGAATTATGCTCAAATTGATGGGGCTCTTGCAGCGCAAAATTTACTTCTTGCTTGTCATGCTAAAGGATTGGGTGCTTGTTTTTGTGGTGCGGCTCCTATGCCTATGATTATTGGCAGTTTAAAAGAGAAGTTTAATATGCCTGAAACAATGCTCCCTGTTGCGATTGTTACTATTGGATATCCTGAAGAAGAGCCTAAAATTCCTCAAGATAGATTGAACAAAGAAAAAGTATATTGGGAAACATTTTAATTTATTTTATATTAAATTTTAGCCCCCTTTTTTAAGGGGGCTTTTTTAGTTACTTTTTATTTTTGATATAACATATAGATATTTTTTAATATCTCTGGTATTTCTATTTCTTGTTCTGTTAGCATATATGCTATTGTATCAAGATTTAGCGCACCTATTGAGTTTATTGAGTATTTATCTTGATTTTCTATCCACTTTGGATTGTTATAATCCACCCAATAACGTTCTCTATATGATGGAATTGTTCTAACTTCTGGCTTTTGGATATGAAGCTTTCCATCAGGTGAAAGGTAAGAAAACTTATCTAACTGTTTGTCTTTAGTATATGTTTTAAGGCTAATTTCACCATTATTATAGAAAACAATTTCTATTTTTAACTCCCCATTATCATAGTACTCTTTTATAATATTAGAGTTTTTATCTATAACAAACTCTGATGCGAGTTTTCCATTTTTGTTATATGATTTGGCACTATCTGATAATAGTTTTTGGCTATCTTTATCCATTGATACTGGCACTTCTTTATTATTTAACAATAGCTTTTGGATTTTGTTTTCATTATCATATTCTTTTAATAATGTGTTTTGCCCTTGCTTTATATGTTCTTTTAACAGCTTGCCATCTTTATTAAATTCTTTTTCAACAAAAACTAATGGCGATGTTTGAATGGTCTCTTTTTTTAACTTTCCGTTTGGATAAAACTCTTTGTCTTCAAACAATAATGTATCTTTATTTCTTTTTATTTCATAGCGTGGTAATCCTGTATTATAAAAATCTATTCTTGAAATAAATCCCATAATAACATTATCAGTGTATGCCTTTTGAGTTTTACGACGTATTTCTCCTGAACCATAATATTTTTCTATTAAAATACCTTCGCTGTCATATATTGTATCAGTTAGCAATAAACCTGTTTTAGAATATTCTTTTACCTCTTCTGTTCTAGATCCTTTAGTTTTTATAGTTTTACGCAAGTTACCATTTGGATAATAAAACTTCTCAGTTCTACTTTCTAAATTTTCCTCTTTTTTATTTTCTTTTAGTTCAACGTGTTCTTTTGCAACAGCTTTTGATAAATCATTTATATCTGGCTTTGCAATTGGACCAATATTTTTAGATGCAAGTTCCTCTTCTTTCTTTTCTTTTGCAGTTGGAATTATTGCATTTTCAACATTATAATCTTGTAATTCTTCTTTTTTATTTTGAAAAGGAACAGCGTTTAAACCTATGCTTGGAACAACTTTTTCAACCTTTGTCTCTAAAATATCTATATCGATATTTTCTTTTGAAACTTTAGGTTCAACAGGTTGCTCATTGGTTTTTACTTCTTTGTTTTCAACTTCTTTTATTGGCTCAACTGGTATAGAACTTGCTTCTTTAACTAAAGCATTGTGTTCTTGTTTTATTGCCTCTATTTCTTTTTCTAATTCTTCTAGCCCTACAATATCCATTGCATCGTTAGCTTCTTTTTCTAGTTCATCTAATATTTTTATATCTGGAAGCTCTTCGTTTTTAGGCGATGCATTTTCTTTGATAATTAGAGCCTCTTCTCCTTTTTCTTGAGTCTCTACAGCTTCTTTGGCTTCATATTTAACTTCTTCTTTTTGTGGTGGAGTATATTCTATTAATTCTATATCTTTAGAAATTGTATCATATCCACAAATCTTTCCAGTTTTAATTAAACGACCACCATTAAATATCAAATATTCCCCTATACTTAAATTATATTCAATAAAGTTTAGAGGATTTAATTTATTTACTTCTCTTATATTTTCTGGCTTATCTTCATAGAATTTTATATATACATCATTTTTATCTGTTGATAGATATGTTTGCTCTTTATTACCATCTTTATAGCTTAGACTATAGCTAAGGCTACCATCTTCATTATAGCTATTTATTAGCTCATATCTATCGTCATCTGATTTGGAAAGTAGGTATTTTACTAAACCACTTTCATAAAAGATACGACTTGTTTCTGACATATTTCCATTATTATATGAAATTTCTTTTATAATATTATCTTTACTTCCATAAGCTCTTGCTATGCCTTGACGCATTTTTTGATTGTATTGAATGCTATGTGTCTTTTTGTTATTTTCATCATTAATTGTTAATACTGCAAATTTATTCTTTACGTATGCAGGTGGAAAGTAGGCTCTTATTTTATTATCTACGTAGCAGGCAAATATATTGTTTATTGGCTTATATGTACTTAAGTCTTTACACTCTTTAATTGGAGTAATATTTAACTCTTCTTTTATGCTATTTTCTTTTGACTTAACATCAAGCATAAGCATTTCTTTGTGTTCGTTAATATTTAGGCACTGCGACTTATCATCAGAAAACAAATTTAAATATGAAACTTGTTTTCTTATTTTATTTTCTTTTGTTATTTGCTCGCCATTTTGAAATTCTACTATAGTTTCTTTGGGAGTTAATATTTTAGCATTACCATCTTTAAGACCATTTTTATATGGAATTTCGGCAGCAATTTCTCCTGTTGGAAAATAGCAATTAAGATTTCCCACAACCTTACCATTTTCATAACGTTTTCTAAATGCTAATTCTCTTGTTGGGAAATAACCATTGGCTATACCATTTTTTGTGCCTTGTACGTATGGTATTTCAGCTGTTAGGTTGCCATTGCCATCATACTTTCTTTCTATACCATCTTTTTTACCTTGTTTATAGGTTGTGATACGTCGCAACATACCCTTTTCATCGAAGCTAAGTTTTTTATTATTCACGCCGATGATATTATTTATTTCATAAACAAATACTTCTTTATATGGTAATCCACACTTGTTATATGAAATATCCCCCTCATCTTCAAATAATTCAACTAACTCTCCTAAACTAAAATCAATAACCAAATCTCCACAATCTTCTTTATTAATATCTGGCTTGAAACTTAATATTTCAGCATCATTAATTTCATGTATTATCTTACCATTTTCATCAAAAAACACATTTTTTCCTTTAGATCCTCCGCTAAATGATGCGGCGATTTTACCACTTGGGTAATATGTATTTACACGACCTTTAATTACGCTTGTTCTTTGATTTTGCTCTTTAGCCTTTTCTTTGTTTTCTTCTTCCCAAGGTATTTCTTGACGCAATACTCCATATATATCATATTTCTTTTCAATACCTATTTTATTTTGATTGTTTAAATATGTTGCAGTTGATGATTTTTTACCATTGGTATAGTATTCTTCTGCATAAAAGCCATCGGCATTTCCATATGATATAATTTTTCGAGAGATATTGCCGTTTGGATGATATTCATATAATGTGCGCTCTTTTATTTCGTTATTGATTACTTTCTTTTCAGCAACAATTATACCATCTTTAGTTAATAGCTTTTCAATATATCCACCTGATATTTCTTCTTTTATTACATCAAAAGACTTTAATACATCTTCACTTGTAATTTGTTTTGTTTTATTAACTATTTTATTGTTATCATTTAATTTTATCTTAGCATTTTCAATAGTTGCCTCATCTAATGAGTATGTATTAGTATTAGCTTCAGAAGCTAATGCAAGGCTTGAAAGGCTTACATTTATAAGAAATGCTAATTTTAAATATTTCATCATAACAACACCATAAATAATTCAAGTTAAAAAAATAAAAAACAATCTTATCTCATTTAAGCATGTTTTTATTTTTTTTAAAGAACTAATTAAATTTTACTCCAAGAGTTTTTAAGTTCTCTTTTTTATCTAGTATTGATGAAATTTCTATCTCTTCTAGTTCTGTTTTAGTTATTTCTTTGTTTTGTATTTTTTGAATATAATCCATAAAATTAGGTATATATTCGCTTTTGGGATGGCTTGCTATTATAACAAGATCTTTTAAGGTTTGGCAAAAATTATCAAACTCTTTTTCTTCTTTATCAAAATTATTTAATGCTCTCCCCATCATATCTGCTCTTAAGACAGCAATAAATCTTTCATAATAGTTGTTATTTTTATTAGCTGTAATTATTAAGGCAACTTTTACTAAATCTCTTTTTATATCTTTTAGAGGGCGATGATAAAGCATATGATTTTCAATAACAAAAGGTATAAATTCTCTATACTTTTTTGGGGCATTAATGCGTTTTAAAATATTTTTTGCTAATTCAACTCCCAATTTTTCATGATTATGATGGGAGGGCCAATAGCTTTGGTCTGTCATTGCTTTACCAACATCATGTAATAAGATTGCTAAGTTTACCACAGCATCACTACTTTGGCTATTTTTTAGAGCTAATAATGTATGCTCGCCTGTATTTTTTTCTGGATGATAGTCAATGCGTTCTGGCACATTCCATAGATTATCAACTTCTGGAAATAGCTCTTTTAATAAACCTATTTCTTTGGCATTTTTGATAAATCGATAAAATTGAGGGCTTAAGAGAGCTTTTTCTAGCTCTTGGAAAATTCTTGATTTGCTTAGATGCGATATCGCACCCTCTTCTACCATTTGTTTACATAAATCAAGCGTTTCTGGAGCAATATCAAAATCTAGCGTTGCAGAAAGTCTGCATGCCCTTAAAACACGGAGAGGGTCTTCGGTAAAATGCTCAGATATATGGCGAAGTGTTTTATTTTTTATATCCTCTATTCCATTATGATAATCTATAAGCTTACCTGTTTTTATGTCTTCATAAATTGCATTACAGGTAAAATCACGACGAATTGAATCTTCTTTTAAGGTTATACTTTTATCAAATACAAATTTAAAATCTTTATGAGATGATCCTGTTTTTATATCTTTTCGTGCAAGAGCATATTCTTCTTTGGTTTTTGGGTGCAAAAAAACAGGAAAGCTTTTACCAACTTTCTCAAAACCTAGTGATAACATTTCTTCTACGCTTGATCCAACAACAACATAATCATTGTCGCTACATTTTTTTTGCATTAATTTATCACGAACTGCACCACCAACTTTATATATTTGCATTTACTCTCCTTTTTTATCTTTTATAGAGATAATACTAAGTTATTTTTTTTGCAAGTTTTATATTTTTGATTTCATAATCTTACAAAATAAAACCCCTCACATTTTATTGTTGTGAGGGGGAGATAAATATAAGAACATTTTTACTTTAAATGTACTTAATTTCTTTTTCATGTTTTTTATGCAATTCTTCGAGTGTTTTTTGACACTGCTTAATAGTTTTTCTACACTTATTGTCAACTATTAGATAATATACAACAAGCCCTAAAATAAGTAAAATTGCCGGCCCTAAAGCAATACTTAAGATAATAAAGTGATCAATGCTCATAATACATAAGTTTTAGATATTTTACTCAAAAGGAAGCACTTCATGATTATCTGCTTCTAGTTTCCCAGTCTTTTTGTTGTAAACCATTTGCCCTGCATAATCTCCACTTTCTAAGCTCTTTGCAGTACGAATTATCCGTAATAGATTAATTGTATACTTTATAATCATTATAACAGCAATCAGTGCAACAACAAAACATATCAAAAGAATTAAAATTGTTTTTAATAGTACCATAGAATTATAATTTTAATAGTTTATATAATAATTTAAATTTCGATTTATCTATAAATTATAATACTAAAAAAAATCAATATAAAAAAAACTTGACTTTATTTTTGAAATCAATTACACTCATAGACAAATTGATATATTTATGTCCAACAAGATAGCTTTGAGATAAAAATTATTTTAGCCTTAAAGTGTGTCTTATTATTGTTTAACAAATAAAAATTAAAATTATGAGCAGAAAAGATGAGTTTTGTTACAGTAAGTCTGTTGTTGATTCAGCTGGTAGAAGAAGAACTATCGTTGCCCCTCCAGGTACACATCTAGAAATTATAAACCGACGAGGTCTTCCGGATAAAATCTATGCAGTACCAAATGATAAAACGATAACGAGGTACGGTTTGGCTGAGCCCTATTTAGGGGATTATCCATGTTTGTTTAGGAGATTTTCTCGCTAAGCTAAAAACTCAAAAATTTTATAGCCTCCATAATGGGGGCTTTTTTTGTTAGAGGTTAAAGTGTGTGGTGATTAGTTTAGTTTTTTATTAGTCACAGCAAACGAATGTGAAGCAGTCTATAATGGATTGCCACGCGCTGACACGCTCGCAATGACAATATAAAATTAGCGCATGGGGGTTGAATTTCGCTTCGCTCATTCGCACAGGCGCTCGTGAGCATATGCTCACCGGCGTTCTTCCGCCCGCCTCTCGCTGGTAGTCGAACCCATTTTTCTGGGGTTCTCACCTTATGCTTCTTTTCCATAACAAAAAAGCCCCCTTAAAGGAGGCTTTTTCGTTATGGTAGGCGCATGGGGGTTCGAACCCCAGACCCACTGATTAAGAGACAGTTGCTCTACCAACTGAGCTATGCACCCATAATCCGTAAAACTTCGTTTACTATAATCAAAAGATTTTTAATTGCAATACCTTTTTTTATTTTTTTTCACTTTATTATATAAAAAATTTATTTTTATTGACTTTAAAGTTTTTTTTACTAGGTTTTGAGACGATATGCATATTTATTATGGTTCTTAATTTTTATATTTTATGATTAACAATGAAGTTATTTATCAAATCTATCCGCTAACATTTAATTATGCTCCGGGTAGTAAATCAGACCCTTACAAAGGTTGTTATGGCAACTTAAAAGGTGTTACTCAAATGGCTCCTTATGTTTCTTCTTTGGGCGTTGATGCAATCTGGATTACTCCTTTTTATCCTTGGGGGGGCAATGGTTTTGGTTATGATATCGTAGATTACTATGGTATTGATAGCATGTTTGGTACTGTTGAAGACCTAAAAGAACTTTGTGACGTATATCATTCCTATAACATTCGTGTTATTATTGATCAGGTATACAACCACTGCTCTATCCATCATCCTTGGTTTGAAAAAAGCGTGGCAGGAATTAAGCCTTTTGACGAGTTTTTTGTTTGGGCGCCAGCTAAGTGTTTTGATGCAAATAACAAACCTGTTGAACCAAATAACTGGCCTTCGGTTTGGAACTCTAATGGCACATCTGCTTGGCAGTGGAATGAGGAACGTAAAATGTTCTATCTACACAGCTTTGACCACACAATGCCAGACCTTAACATCAACAATATTCATGTTCAAAACATGCTCTTAGATGTTGCAAAATATTGGTTTGACCTTGGTGTTGATGGTTTTAGGCTTGATGCTGCAAACCAATATGGTTGCGATCCTCTTTTGAAGGACAATCCTATATTTACCAGCGGTAAAAATAAAGGAAAACAAGAACGTAAGTATGATATTAACTCCAAAGGTGGTGAGATTTTTATCAATCGCTTAAAAGATCTATGTAACTCTTATGAAAAGCCTAAAACCCTTCTTGCTGAATATTGGTATAATATTAGCCGTAGCGCAAGAAAAGATATGATTAAGCTTTTTGAAGATAGTAATTGTGATGCTTTCTTTTTAGGAACGCTTAATTATACCTTAAAGGAACTAAAGCCTTTCATCTCAAGAGATTTATCTGTTGTGCCTAATGGTGTTAAAATCAACTGGGCTAACTCTAACCATGATCTTGAGCGTGTTGCTTCTCGAGTGTTTGGTGATAAGGTGACTCTTAATAAGAATATTATGCTTATGCATTTTCTTTTGAGCCTCCCTGGTAGTATCTGTATATATCAAGGTCAAGAGCTCGGATTATCTAATCCTAAAGACTTTGAGCATTGTAAAAATGCAAAGTTTGACCCATTAAACATTTGGAAAAACTTTAATATGCCTTGGGATGCTTCACGTGCTGGTTTTGCACTAACAGATAGCTTGGATGATGTTACTCGCACCATGGCACTAATGCCAGATGAAGAGCAATATAAACTTGCTGTTTCAAATCAGAATTTTGAGGGTTCTATGCTTAATAAAACACGCGAGATGATTTTTAAGCGTAAAAACTCATTTTTGAGCCAGTATGGACATGTTGCCTTTATAAAAGGTATAAAAAATGATGGGGTTATTGCTTTTGTTAGATCTGATATAAACAAAACTCACAAAGTTTTGCATGCATATAATTTCAGTGATACTGAGTATAGCTTTATATATCGTAATAAGAGTTATACTCTTGCTCCTGAAACTATGATTGCAGAAGTGTTGTAATCGCTTTTGTTTATAAATTTTGTAATTTTGTGTACCCATCTTAAATTTTATTTAAGGTGGGTATTTTTTATGTTAGGATTTTTCTTAAAGCTGCTAGTTCTTCTATTTCAAATTCTTCTTCTTCTTTTTGCATTTCCTCTAATTTTAACTTCTCATCTTCAAGTTTTAACTTTCTTTCTTCTATTTTTCTAATTTTTTGAGATAGTTTCATTTGCTTTTGAACATCATCTTCATCTAATTGTTCTTCTAATAGCTTTTCATACTCTGCATCATTTTTTAATGTTTTTTGATTGTTCTTTTTAGACCTTATATACCACTTTAAGCGATGTTCAAAACATTGACGGCGAATATTTACAATACGTCTAATTTTTTCATAATCAATTGGTGGCGGGACTTCTTCATCCGAACCTAGACGAGGGTTTCTATTAATTCTTTGAAGAGATTTTTCTACATCTTTTGCTACACTTTCAACAAATTCTAAAGGTAAATCAACACTATTATTTAAAATAGTATTTTTAGAAACTTCTAAGTTCTCATCAATTATATGAAAAACTATCGGAAGTTTTTTCCTTTTGGCTGATTTGTTTTCTTTACTTGTCATAATTATCCCCTTGATAAACATCTATCTTTAACTGCACCCTTGACATAATTACCTATATTTTGTACAAACTCATTTGCTTTTCTTTTTTGATATACCTCTATTATATCTAGTGCTAAATCTTTTTCTATCTTAATATCTCTAGCAAATGCAATTCTTACAACATCTCCATAATTTGCAAAATTTGGTCCATCTGCTTCGACTATATCGCTTTTATATACATGATCAATATCTTTTACACAAATATGTCCATGTACTTTTCCCCCTTTTCCATAAACTCTTGCTAATTCAGTATAAACTCGTCCTTGATGCTCGTCTGCTATTTTATTGTCTGTTATGATTATACTTCCAATTGGTAATTTTTTTGCTAATGCTCGCATTTTTTTATTTTCAACTGAATTTCTTGTTTTATCGCATGCTAAATTGTCTATTGTTACTATTATAAACTTCCCACTCTTTTCAAGTGGTATATATGTATTGCAGGCAGAGTTGCTACTACAACCTTTAATTTTTTGTGGCCAATCTTTATCATCGCCAGATATTATTCCTGAAAAACCAGCATTATCAAATATTCTTTGAACACCAAGCAAGCACTCTCTTCTTCCGCCACCTTTTACTTTAGATGCAGATTTAGCAAGTAAAATATTACTTCTTCCTGGGATTATATTAGTCATTTTATTTGGATTTTCAGATAAAACAAAGCATATATCTTCAATGCCTATTTCTGACTTTAATAAATCTTCTAATAAAACATAATCGGATATATGTCCTTTGCATATTTGAGAGTAAAACTCTTTGGCTCTATCCCTTATCTTGCTATCTTCTGATGATTTACTGCATTCTGCATAAAATTCATTATTTTGTATTTCTTTTATTTCTACTTTTTTTACTTTAGGTGGTGTATTTACTGAAACAGGTGTTGCAATTTCAACCTTTTCAACAACTTGCATAATTTTTTCTTCTTCATTATCTTTGGGAGGGGTTTGGATTGTTTCAGGCTTATCTTCATCATCTCTTAAACTTGGATGACGTATTTTTTCCATCTCTGTAATGTTGCCAATATTAAACAATAACATAGTATATACTATGCCTCTTTTGATACCGAATAACATATTTTCTAATTTTTCTTTTATATACTCGTTCATGTTATTTGCCAATATTACATTATTCTTATATAATTATTGTAGCATATTAACACGTATTAGTAAAGTTTTTTTAAATTAATTGATATTTTTTTTAATCTCCAAACCATTATCATCAACTTCTATTAAAACTTCTATATTATCCTTTATTTCTCCTTTTAATAGAGCATATGCTAGTTTGTTTTCTAGCTCTCTTTTTAATAGTCTTTTTAAAGGTCTTACTCCATATACCTCATCAAAACCATTTGCTACAATCCACTCAAGTGCTTTTTGAGATAATTTTAATGTAATTCCACGATCTTTTAAGCGATTTTCTATATCTTTTAAGCTAATTTTAGCAATTTTTTCGATATTTTCCTTATTTAGCTTTTCGAAGATAATTATATCGTCTATCCTATTGATAAACTCAGGGCGAAATGTTGCTTTTAAGCTTTCCATTACTTTATTTTCTTTATCTTTTTTATTTAAGCTATCATCTGTCATATAGATCGCACCTAAATTTGATGTCATTATGATTATGGTATTCTTAAAATCTACTGTTCGACCTTTGCTATCTGTTAACCTTCCATCATCTAGTACCTGCAATAGTATATTAAATACATCTGGATGAGCCTTTTCTATCTCATCAAATAATATTACTTGATATGGACGACGACGCACTGCTTCGGTTAACTGTCCCCCTTCTTCATGACCTATATATCCTGGAGGGGAGCCAAGGAGACGAGATACAGCATGCTTTTCCATATATTCTGACATATCTATTCGTAAAATGGCATTTTCATCATTAAATAATGATAATGCTAATGTTTTAGCTAGCTCTGTTTTTCCAACACCTGTTGGACCTAAGAACATAAAAGAACCAATTGGTTGATTTTTGTTTGCTATTCCTGAACGTGAACGGCGAACGGCATTTGCCACCGATGATATTGCATTTTCTTGTCCGATAACTCTTTGACGCAACTCGTCTTCTAGATGTAATAATTTTTCTAACTCAGAAGACAACATCTTTTCGGTTGGAATCCCAGTCCATTTGGAAACCACTTTTGCGATATCTTCACTTTGAACTGTTTTTGTATCTTTTTTTGTTGCACTTGTCTCTAATTCTTTTAATTCATTTATTAAATTTGGAATTATACCATATTGTAATTCCCCAGCTTTTTCATATAAGCCATTTCTTTGAGCCACTTGTTCTTCTATTTTGGCTTTATCTAACTTTTCTTTTATTTCGGTTATTTTTTGCATAGTTTTCTTTTCTTCTTGCCATGCGCTATTTAATGAATTTGCCTTTTCTTCAATGTTTGCTAATTCTTTTTCAAGCTCTAATAAGCGTTTTTGTGATATGCTATCTGTTTCTTTCTTTAGGGCTTCTTTTTCTATCTTTAAGGATAAAATTTTTCTATCTAAAATATCTAATTCTTCTGGCTTGCTATCTATACTCATGCGAATTGATGATGATGCCTCATCCATTAAATCTATTGCTTTATCTGGCATATAGCGATCTTGTATATAGCGATTTGCTAAAACAGCTGATGAAATTAGAGCTTGGTCTGATATTCTTACCCCATGATGAAGCTCAAATTTTTCTTTTATTCCTCTTAGTATAGTTATTGTTTCTTCAACGTTAGGCTCATCTACGTATACGGGCTGAAATCTTCTTGCTAATGCTGCATCTTTTTCTACATATTTTTTATATTCATTTAAGGTGGTTGCCCCAACACAATGCAATTCCCCTCTCGCAAGAGCAGGTTTTAACAAGTTTGATGCATCCATTGAGCCACTTTCTGCCCCTGCTCCAACAATTGTGTGCATTTCATCAATAAATAAAATTATACCACCTTCTGCTTCTTCTAGTTCTTTTATAACTGCTTTTAATCGTTCTTCAAATTCTCCTCTATATTTTGCACCAGCAATTAATGCTCCCATATCTAACGATAATAATCGTTTATTTTTTAATGACTCAGGAACATCATTATTAACTATACGCATAGCTAAACCTTCAACTATGGCTGTTTTTCCAACACCTGGTTCTCCTATTAATACGGGATTATTTTTAGTTCTTCTTGATAGAACCTGTATAGTTCTTCTGATTTCTTGGTCACGCCCTATTACTGGATCTAACTTTCCTTCTTTAGCTCTTTTAGTTAAATCAAGTGTGAACTTTTTTAAGCTTTCAAAAGTATCTTCTGCGCTTTGACTATCTGCTATTCTTCCATTTCGATATTCTTTAATTGCTTGATTTAATTTTAGCACATCTAGATTATTTTGTTTTAATATAATGGAGGCTTTATTTTGTGTCATAGCCATTGCTTGAAACAAACGTTCTATTGTTACGTATGTGTCGTTTGATTTTTGAGCTAATTCTTCAGATTTAATAAGTAACGCATTGTATTCTTGAGATAAATTGCTTTGAACTCCTTCTCCTGTAACTGATGGGATTTTTTGTAATTCAAGCAACGTTTCCTTATTTATATTGTCAAGATTGCCACCTGATTTTTCAATTAAATTATTTATTACATGGTCATTTAGCGACAATATTGCCCCAAGTAAATGTATTGGAGTTACATATTGGTTTTGTTGTTTAATTGCAATATTTATTGAATCTTTTATTAGTTCTGCTGATTTTTGAGTATATTTATCTATATTCATCTTTTTTCTCCTTTACTTTTTATGTAGTGAGTATCAGGAGTAAAAATCAAGTAGCTTTCAAAAAAATTATTTTGGTAGTTGATTTTTTATTGCGGTTAAGCCCTTTTCGGTAGATATAATTACAGCATAATTATTATCTATATATATACTTTTATTTTGAGGCCACACAGATGTTGTTGTTTTAAGATAATTATACAATTCATCTGTCATTGTTGATATTAATGATATGCTATAAAATAGCTCATTTTGTGCATAAAAATTAAACATTCCAGATGGAATATGCCTTACAATAAATGAACGCTCTAATAAATATGGGCTTTCTTTATCATATTTTTCTTTATAATAACGTGGTCTTAGTGATATTTCGTCTGCTAAGATTGGAACTAGGGGAAGAGTTTTGGCATCATGCTCTATTCTGTCTGCCATTCTTATAATCAAATTTGTTTCAGATGTTCTTCCTAACTCCCAAACTTTTTGCGCATATAAATTTTGGTTTATACATAACACTAGATATATAATAGATAAAACAAACCCTATATTTTTAATGCTTTGGCGATGATTTTGTAATACTATAGCAAAAGCCCCTACATATAGATAACCTAAACCATAAAAATTAACTCTTGGTTGAAAAGCAACCTCATTTATATTTGGTGTTAACACAGCACTTAAAATTGTAGAGCCAAGAGCTATTAACCACAAAAAAATATCTTTCTTGTTTTTGGTTGTTGTTAATATGGCTAATGTAATAACAATCAAAGAGATAAATTTTAAGCTTCTTGGAATAAAGGGGATTGAGTAGTAGAGCTGATTAAAAAATAATTTTAGATATTGTGGTAAATTTTGCAAAATATACATAATGCTTGTTGTTTTTAGGTTATAATAATCCGTCATAATTAGCTTATAATTGCCTAAAACAATAAGTAGTACCTTAAATAATACAAGTGCTATAACTATTGTTATAAATGATTTTACGAATATATCATTTCTTTTTTTATTTATTATATGTTTTATTGAAAATACAATTAATATCATTTCGATTACGCTTGGATATACACCTAAAGCCAATATAAATAATAAAATTGCTATAATTGATGAGTAGATTGTTTTTTTTTCTGATAATATTAACCCACCTAAAACGAACACTATCGCAGAAAAATTACCTAATGTATTTATTGGAAAATATAACCAACCTAAAATAAATGGTTGCAATACACATATTAAACCAATTAAGAGCTTTGCAGTTGATGTTCTTATTAAGAGATAATTTATAAGAAGCAGTGCTCCTATTGCTAAAAATAAAAATGAAACAACTGTATTTAAGACTGGAAATACATGACCTGAAAATAATGCAACATTTAGTATAAATTTACTAAACCGTGCTTCAAACATACCAGTTGTTAAACTTAGTACTTGGTTTACACCTTTTATCCAGTCCCAATCATGATTTCCTATGAAAAAGCTAAAGATGTAGGGCAAAAAAACAATGTTTAATGCCATAAATATACTTAAAAATAAAGACCTGTTCTTATTTGTAATAAATATATTCATATCTTATATTTTCATTTTAAATTAACGCGAATATCCTTATTTAGGATTAGTTTTTTTGTTTGAGTTTGTAAAGTTATTTTATAAAGTAATACAACACAAAATACTTATGGGTAAAAAGATAAAAAAACTCTTGTAAAATCTATGGATTGTGGTTACTTTAGGTAAGATTTTATTTGATTTCAAAAGGTATTTGGTTATGGAACATATTAGTGAAAATAAAAAAGAAGAATCTCTTATTGATACATTAAAAACTGTCTTTTGGGCAATTCTTATTGCGGTTACTATACGTACTTTTTTATTTGAACCATATAAAATCCCTTCTGGCTCGATGTACCCCACATTGCAGGTTGGTGATTTTTTATTTATCTCTAAATATACTTATGGGTATTCTAAGCACTCTTTTCCTTTTAGCTTTCCTCCTTTTAGTGGTAGAGTTTGGGGGAGTTTACCTAAACGTGGCGATGTAGTTGTTTTTAAATATCCTGGAGATAATAAAACAGACTATATTAAACGTATTGTTGGCTTACCGGGTGATAAAATTCAAGTAATTAATGGCAGACTTCATATTAATGGTAATGTTTTAGAAAGACAAAAAGTTGGAACATATACTATTGATGAATATGTTATATTGCCTATTGATTTTGCAGAATATAAAGAAACTATGCCAGAGGGTGTTTCATATAATATCCTTGAATTGTCTGACAATATTAATATTGTTGATAACACTATTGAATTTGAAGTTCCTGAAGGTAATTATTTCATGATGGGGGATAATAGAGATAACTCTAATGACTCAAGACGTAGTGTTGGATTTGTTCCATTTGAAAATATTGAAGGTAAAGCTCGCTTTTTGTTTTATTCTCATGATGATTCTGCTACATGGTATAATCCTATTAGTTGGATAAAAGCTATTAGATGGAAAAGAATTTTTAATAAAATTAAATAACCATTATTTAATATAAAGTTGTTGATTTATGCTTTAATTTGTGCTATAAAGTTGCTAAATTAAAAATTATTAGGCATGGAAGAATCGGTTATAAAATTAAGAGAGTTTGAGGGATCTCTTTTAAATTGGTTTATCTCTCTATTTATTATGTCTGCGATGCTGTTGTATTTTGAAGTTTCATTACTTGCAACAATAGCTTTATGGTCTTGCTTTTTAGTAATAATTGCACGATCTATTATTCGCATTTTTGATATATGCTTTGTAATGAACGACAAAAATTTTGTTATAAGACTGCTTTTAATTGCTATTAATTTTACAGTTTTGTATATTGCAATTATTATCTTCTTGGATTTACTTAGCATGTATGACTTTCCTGCAATTTGGGAACAAGCTGTTCTAAAATTTGAAGCATTAAAAGAGCGCCTACTCTCACAAGATTAGGCGCTCTTTATCTTTAATAATGTGGTGGAGGAGTTTCTTCTTCAAGAGGCTTGACTGCGCTTGTTGTATTTCTTATTGCTTCAGTTAGAAAGTGATTTTGCTTTTGTAAAAATGCTATGTCTTTCCCTTGCTTTATTATTACTTCATTTAAGTCTTCTACAACTCTTTCTAAATTAGAAAGAGCCATCTCTATATCAACAAATCTATTTTCTTCTATTGTCATGTGATATTCCGTTTATATATTAGCTAATTTTTGCAAATCTTCTTTTATCTTTGTTAGCCCTTGTATTGCATTTTGAACAACACTCTCAAGCGAAGCATTAGAACTATCTTCTTCTAGATTTTCAATGTCTGCAAAAATATCTTTTTGTATTTCTGTACCTAAAATATCTTTAATTGCTCTATTCTTAAATAGCTTTTGAACGCCTTCTATGGTATATCTGCGCTCATATAAAAGCTCTTTTATGAGTTCCAGAATAGCTACATCATCAGGACGATAATAGCGACGAGAACTTTTGGTCTTCATTGGTTTTATTTGTGAGAATTTTGTTTCCCAAAAACGTAAAACGTGAGGAGCAATGCCTAAATCTTCCGTTACTTCGGCAATGCTTCTAAATGCTGATTTTGATTTATTTACTCCCATTTTATCCCTCAACCTTAAAAAAGGCGCTTTAATCAGCGCCCTTGTATTCTAATTATTTTTTATTTACAGCTGATTTCAATGTTTGTGATGGACGGAATGAAATAACTGTACGTGGGGTTATTTCTGCTTCAACACCTGTTTTAGGATTGCGACCAATACGAGCATTCTTACGTTTTAGTAAAAATGAGCCAAATGTAGATATTTTAACATCTCTGCCCGCTACAAGCTCGCCTTTAACCTCATCTACAACCATATCTAAGATATCACCTGCATCTTTACGAGATAATCCAACTTCTTCACAAATAGAATCCGCTATATCAGCACGAGTAATAGTAGTCATTTTTTACCTTTCAAAATATATATTTGTTGTACAATATTAGCTAAAGCATAATGTTTTTAAAGTATATTTCAATACTAAAGAGATTTTATGCATATAATATTTTTAAAATCTTATAAGCAAACCACCCCATGTAAAACCGGCGCCCATTGCTGGAACTAATACTAAATCACCAGGCTTTACTTTACCATTTGCAACTGATTCAGAAATTGCAAGAGGAATTGATGCTGCAGATGTGTTTCCGTGATGATCAACTGTAACAATAACTTTTTCATCAGGAATCCCAAGTTTTTGACCAACACCTGCAATGATACGAATATTTGCTTGGTGTGGTAATAACCATGTTACATCTTCTGCTGTTAAGTTTGCTTTATTTAAAACAGCATGGCTTGCTTCACACATTGCGCCAACTGCATATTTAAACACTTCTTTTCCATTCATATGTACAACGCCTGCTGTTTGTGTTGATGAAACACCTCCATTTGTTCCTAAGCAGTCATATTGTGTACCATCAGCATTAATTTGTGTTGCAAGTAAACCTCTATCTGCTGATGTCCCCTCGCCTTCTGATGCTTGCACAATAGCTGCACCAGCTCCATCACCAAATAGAACACATGTGTTTCTATCTGTCCAGTCTAATATCCTAGACATGGTTTCAACACCAATAACAGCAGCTGTTTTTACTTGACCTAAGCGTATCATATTATCAACCATTGTCATGGCATAAACATACCCAGAACATGCTGCGCCTACATCAAAAGCTGGTGTGCCAGATTTCACACCTAACTTGCCTGCTACTCGAGCAGCAACAGTTGGTGATGTGTTATCTGGTGTTAATGTTGCAACAACAATTACATCTAAATCATCTTTTGTAATGTTTGCATTTTTCATTGCCATTTCAAGTGCTTTTAGAGCTAAATCTGATGATAACTCATTTTCTGCAGCAATATGGCGACTTTTGATACCAGTACGAGTGCTAATCCACTCATCATTTGTATCTACTATTTTTGATAAATCGTCATTTGTTAATACTTTGGATGGGAGATAATGTCCACAACCAATAATTTTGGTTCTAATACACTTCATAGCAAGCTTCCTGTGATAGTTCATCTAAATCAATGTGTTCTAATTCCTTACGAATCGCACCAATAAAGTCTTTCCTAACAAGTTTCGCAGCATTTTCTACAGCAATAGAAAATCCAAATGCATCTGTTCCTCCATGACTTTTAACTGATAAACCATTTAAGCCAACAAACATTGCACCATTATACAATCTTGGATCCATTTTAGATTTTAGTTTCTTTAATGCGCCTAGCATAAATGGAATACCTAATTTAGCAAAGAAAGATTCCTTTATGCTCTCTTTTAACATACGCATAATTAAAACACATGTTCCCTCAACAGATTTTAGAGCGATATTTCCGCTAAATCCGTCTGCCACGATAACGTCAGCCTTATTTCTTGGGATATCATGTGGCTCAATATAGCCAATAAAATTCATATTTAAGTGGGTATTTTTGATGATATGAGAGGCTACATGGATTTCTCCTTTACCTTTCATTTCTTCTGCACCGATATTCATCAATGCAACACGTGGATTTTCTAACCCTAATGCATGTTTAGCAAAAATATTACCCATAATAGCAAATTCTGCTAGATTGATGCCATCACATTCTGTGTTGGCGCCTAAATCTAGCATCACATATCTACCACATTCATGTGGCATAATACTTATAATTGCTGGACGATGAATCTTTTGAATAGTTTTCAACAACATCTTAGATATAGCCATCAATGCACCAGTATTACCTGCAGAAACAACCGCTGCTGCCTCACCTTTTTTTACAGCTTCAACAGCTTGATACATACTGGTTGCACGATTACGTATTACGTGCGATGGCTTATCTTCATTATGAACAAATTCCTCTGTATGAAAAATCTGACATACTTTTGCTAGAGTTGGATATTTCGCCATCTCTTCATTAACCTTAACCTCATCCCCATACACTAAGAATCTAATATCTGGATTTCTTTTGTGTGCTAGGTTTAAGCCCTCTATGACTACTTTGGGGGAATTATCACCCCCCATAGCATCTATTGATATGACCAGATTATTCGTAGACAAAACCTGCTCCATAAAAATAAGTTAAATAACTAATTACTCTTCGTCTTTTGCCTTTTGAGCAACAACTTCTTTACCGTCATAATATCCACACTTTGGACAAACATTATGAGGTCTTTTCAACTCACCACAGTTTGGGCACTCATGGTATGCATTTGGTGTTAAAGCATCATGAGCACGACGCATATTGCGGCGAGATTGTGATGTTTTCTTCTTTGGTGTAGCCATTTCCTTAACTCTTTTATAAAATTATTTCGACACAAAATCCTTTCTACAACACTAATAAAAGTATTATATAAAGGATGCTGGACTTGTTTCTATATGAAAAAAATGTATTTGGCAAGAGTTTTTTTTATTTATTTTATTATATTTTATATTTAAGAGTAATTTAAGCCTCTAAATCAATAGTTTTATTTGATTTTACTTCTTTTTTAATTGTTCTAATATTGCAAATGGAGTATTTTTTATTGGCGATACATCTTCTATTACTTCTTCAAAAACTTCGCCATCTTTACGAGGATAATCATCTAAGATAAGCGCTATTTGTTCGATTGCTATATCTGCTAAATTAATTTCCCCGTTTTCAATAATATCTGGAATATCGACCATAATATCAACGTCTTGTTCTTTTATTTCATCATATGTAGCTGTTGTATCATAAGTTAATTTAAAATCCGTTTTATGCATTTTATTAAATGGCTCTAAACTGATCACACTGATTAACCCTATATCAGCACAAACAGCACCCCAAACCTCGAGTAAGCTTTTCTTTTTATAAAACTTTAGCTTAATTGTTGCCTCAAAACTATTAACAGATGGAACCTGCAAAACTTCGCTTAAAAATTCAAGTTCATCTTTATTAGCTTTGAGCTCATATGTTTGCTCGTTTTGATTTAACTCTTCAATTTTCAGGGGATAAGAAAAATCTTTTTGCATACTTTTTTCCTTAATGTTGTAGGATTATATATGATATTTATATAATGGTAAGGAAAGATATATGTCAACACACAATATTGTTTTTTCGACTCTTGCTGGTGCTTTAATGTTAAGCGCTTGTTCTACTGATATATTTAACCACACTGAAGGTAATATGCCCTCTAAAGATGATATTTTAGCAATAAAACAAGGGATGAGTCAACAGCAAGTAAGAGATATACTTGGTTCTCCCAGTGCTGTTTCTAGTCTTGATCATAGAACTTGGATTTATATGAACTCTACTATGAAACGCATGGCTTTTTTTGAACCAAAGGAATTAGAGCGCAACATTGTTGCTATTGAGTTTAATCATGATGGAAATGTTGTCAAACTCATTGAGCTAACCAAAGAAAATGGTAATAATGTTAAGATTTCTAAGGATGAAACCCCTGTTATGGGAACAGAACAATCCTTTATGGAAAAATATTTTGGTGGCGTAGGATATATGCCTGTTGAGCCAACTAAAGAAAATAATGGTTTATAATTTAAAATAAAGAAAGGGGGAAATATCCCCCTATTTTTTTGCGAATCGATTTGGCTTTTTATTATTTTACAGATGCCAATAATATACTTAAGTTTGTGATAAACAATTTTACTGCAATTGCCAATAAAACCATACCAAAGAATTTTTTAATCACATAAATTGTTGCTGGGTTTAAAAATCTCTTTAATACTCTAGACAATCTAATTGTTCCATATATTGAGATACAGTTTAACAACACTGCAAGCAAAATGTTTATGTCACCAAACTGTGAACGAAGAGAAAGAAGCGCAGTTAAAACACCTGCTCCAATGAATAAAGGAAATACAACAGGAACAAGTGTTGCATCGCTAGAAATTTCGGTTCCTTCGCAGAATAGATTTATATCTAAAATCATCTCTAAGCTGATTAAAAATACGATTAGCGCACCGGCAATAGCGAATGATGAAATATCTACACCAAACAAATTAAGAAAAGCTTCTCCGGCATAAAAAAAGCCAATCATCATTATTAATGAATATAAAAATGCGCGTCTTGCACTAATATGAATACCTTTATTTTGAATATTTAATACGATAGGAATATTTCCAGGAATATCACAAATCGCAAACAAAACCACATATGCGCTTAGCAATTCGCGCAAATTAAATTCTGATAAAAAATGCATTTTTCCCTCTTTTGTTAAAATTTAAAATTGAATTCGCGCGTAATATATGAATTTGCTTTTACCTTGTAAAGAGTGTTTAAGAGTTATACAAAATATTTTTTTATTTATATTGTGTTTTTATATTTTAAGATTAGTTATCACACAAACAGCCAAACAGTATTATAACATATCATATTGATAATACTAAATAAAAAAACTCCTTTAAAATTTTTATATTTTTTTTGAAAAAAAAGCTTGCATTTATATTTTTTTTAGCATAGAAATATTTTTGCTTGTGATGAACAAGTTTACCACATAAAACTTGGGGCGTCGCCAAGTGGTAAGGCATCGGCTTTTGGTGCCGACATTCGTTGGTTCGAATCCAGCCGCCCCAGCCAGAGTTAAAAAGTCGTCAGAAATGGCGACTTTTTCTTTTATTTTCAAGCACTTAAGCTGGTCCGCGTAAGATGTTTTAAAAACAGCTCATTTTGGGCATTTACACGGACCACTTATAATAAGTTTCTTTATTTTTCAATGAGTTGGTAAATTTCACCCTTTTTGAGCATAAAAATAAACCTCTGCGAATTTTTGCAGAGGTTATTCATATTCAAAACAAAGTTGTCCCTTTTCATCATATAAATCTTCTTCATATTTCCAAACATATCCTCCTGCCTTTGGTCTTTCTCCTTTACATACAGTCGATATATTAGAAATATTTATATTAAGCTCTTTCTTAACATCAGAAATAGTATTAAATTTTCGTATCACCTTATTCGTTATAGGATCAATCATATATACAACTCGTCCTCTTTTTTCTGCAGAACGTTTTGTTGAACATTTGATACAACCCGTACCACTTACTCTATGACCAATAGTAGCTTCGTATTCATATCCACATTCAGAACACTTCCACCATACCTTATGGCCGGAGTGAGGTTTAAACATATATGGTGTTAAATTTTCATTTTTTGTAGGATGCCACTCTTTAGCTATTTCTGGATATTTTTCAGCAAAAGAATCTTTTTTATGCTGTGTTGCAAAACAACTTAAGATTTTAATTCTATCCCTTTTGATGTTTACATCATAATTTTTTATCCAAGTGTTATTTATATTGTAAATATCTACTATTTTTGTATCTAATTTATATAGAAGCTTAGGAATAATATAATCTAATTTTTTTGCTATATACAAATCAGGAAATATAAAACATTCATCTGCATTTTTTTCTCCTGTATAGTCCTTTTCTTTCAATCTTATTAAATAAATTTCATGTTCTTTACATATTTGATATTTTTTTCTTTCTCTATCTGCTTTTTCCTTCTTATGCCAAGCTTCTCCATCATATTCTATTGCGATATGAGTAGATGGTATATAAATATCTAATTCCATTTTTCCTAAAAAATCTGCTTTAAAACGATTTATAGCATCAGGATATAATTGTTTTAAGTAATAATAAAAAGCTTGTTCTGCAAAAGATGTTTGTCTACCAGAATAACATATTGGACATTTGGTACTATCTGTTCCTGTTCTGTGGTTTATAGTTGCTTGATATTCATGTCCTTGAGAACACATCCACCAAACTTTTTTTCCCTGCCCATAAGTAACATCAAATGGTGTTAGGTTTCCATTTTTTGTAGGATGCCACTCCTTAGCTATTTCTGGATGTGTCGTTGCTAAGTCATTTATTCCTTTAACCACTACATGATTGGAACAACAAGGACATCCTCTATCTAAAATTGCCCTGTTAGATATTTTTGCATACCACTCATAACCACATGTGTGACACTTCCACCATACTTTCTTGGTGCATCCATGAGTAACCTCATAAGGTGTTAAGTCTCCGTTTTTTGTAGGATGCCATTCTTTTATTAATTCTGGATATAATTTAGCTAAACTATTTTCATCAAGTATTGCTTTTCTTTTGCAACATGAACATCCTTTGTAATGATCAATACTTTGTTCCCATTCATTTCCACATTTAGAGCATTTCCACCAAATTCTGCGACGAGAGCCTTTTGTAAACATATTTGGTGTAAGTTTCTTATTTTTTGATGGATGCCAATTTAATGCTATATCATGATGTGTTTCTGCTAGACTCTTTTTATTTTTTAACCAATATCCATGGTGACAATTAGGACAACAATCACCTCTTGTGGCTCTATGTGAAATTGATGTAATCCATTTATGATCACATTTAGAACATATCCAAGAAACTCTTTTACTACTTCCAATAGTCAACAAATTAAGATTTAATGCTTTATTTGCTTCAAAGTCCCATTCTTTCATCAATTCTTCATTTTCTGATAGATATCTTTTAGTCATTCCGCTTTAGTTACCTGTGAATGTTTGATTTATACAAACTATTACAGAAATAAATTATATTTTCAATGCTTTTTATTTGCAATTTACTCGAGAACTGTGTGTCATCTCCAGCCAGAATTCAAAAGTCGTTAGAAATGGCGACTTTTCTTTTATTTTAAAGCATTTAAGCTGGCTCGAAGATGAATATGTTTTGATAGCTTGTTTTATAGCACCATTGAACTCACTTCTATATTTTTCAATAATTTGACAAATTTCAGCCTTTTTTGAGCATAAATGAAGCTATGTAAAAATCTTTAGAGGTTTGACTTTTAACATAGCTATGTTAAAGGTTGGATTTTATAAGCTAAAACATACTTATTTAATCAATTTGCGATATTGATGAACAAAACAATACCTTATTACCTTGTTTATCATAACAGGTATCATGAGGTATACCTTTATCATCCCAATATCTATCTATTTTTAATTTACCATCTTTATAAAATATTTTTTTAGAGGTATTTTTATACATACACTTGTTTCTATAATCTCTATATTTTCTCATAAATTCTGGATTAACTTCTTTATAATACGACTTCCAGCTATCATAATGTTTTGTGATATATTTTGCATATTTTATTTTATTAAACGGAGAAGAATAGGAAGCAAATATAGCCTCAGATTCGCATCTGCATTTTCTTTGCCAACCTTCATCATATTTTTTTATTATTTCATAGCCTAATCCATCTTGTTTTAATTCATTGATAAATTCATAGTGTCTATTTTTGCATAAATCAAAAATTGAAAATGATAATTCTTCTTTTTGTTTATTATAGTCATTGTATATATATGCACACAAACCAGTTATAAAAATAACACTAGCTGCAACTATTTTAAATTTATTATTAGGCAAATTATTTAATGATAAATTTGTTTTTTCCTTTTTTAATATATCATTTTTTCTTGAAAATATTCTCTTAAATTGCGACCAATCTCTTTTAGTAAACAAAGCATAAATTATTACTCCTATTATTAAAAGCATACCCGCAGGAATAAATGCGCCAACAACTGAAATCCAATAAATAACATTACTTGTTTTTAATTGCCTGATATATGCTATCCATACTGGAATTATTATAGATAATAATATAGTAAAAAAGGATATAAAAAAAGGTGTATGATATATTTTCATGCTATTAATATCTAGTACTCGTGATGAACTAACATATATAAAAGCAGCACCTAACAAGCAAGTTATTAACATTTTCACAAATGGAAATTTTTGTTTTTTATTTTCATTCTGTTTCTCCATACCCATCTCCATGCTATACCATTGTAATATATAATATTAATATATTTAGATGGGGAAATTGTCAATTTAAAATTCTATTTACCAATATTGCTGATGAAGTAAAATTAGTTAAAGAACAGGTTTTACTAGCTAACTAAGGTTGTTATTAAGATTAATAAGTTTATAAAATAAGTATTACTTCTCATCATTGAAAGAAAATAAATCCATTTGATTTTGCATGGCCCTTCTTCTGGTCGTTTTGGGCATTTACACGGACTAACTTTTATGAGTTTCGTTATTTTTCAATGATTTGATGATTTTTATGGATTTGTAAGTTCCGTACTCCGTTTATGTTTTCTTTATTTTCTTTTTTGGGCTTTAATTTTACAACAACGACAATTTTTACATATTTTGGGTTTCTGTATATATGTCCATAAATATTTAACATAATGTTTGACTTTTCTTATCTTAAAACAAATGTTACACCACATATTAGGAGCAATTTGCCAATATACATCAAATTGATTTTCTCTTTCTTTTATAAAATTCAAGCATTCTTCATTTTTAATGTGTTCTGCTATTTTTGCTTCTATTTCAAAATTTTCTAATAAACCTTCATAATTATATAAATTAAAGTATTTATCAAATCCTTTTACAAATTCTTTATTAATATAGTAGGCGCGAGCACACAAATGTTCAAAATTGTTGTAAAGTATCATAAAACTATTTTTTAAAATTTCATATTCCTTAAAAAAATTTGTATCTTTATTATTTAATTTATTTCTAACTATAAACACGTCATTGTAATAATTATTAATTTCTTCTATCGCTAAATTATTAATTTTAGATAAAAAACTAAGTTCAGTTAGAAAACATCTGTTATATAAATTTAGAAAATAATGATGATCATCAAATGAAAAATCACAATCAAGAACATAAGATGTTTTTAGAGCTTCATCAAAGTCATTTTTTTCAAATGCTTGTTTTATTCTATCTAAGTATACTTCTTTATAAGTAAACAAATTGTTCTGCGACAACGCAACTTTATTCCATAAAATATTATAATTCTCTATTTGCTGTTTTTTATCTTTTTGATTATCTTGATGAATAGAAAAGTGATATGCAAAATATGCACCTAAAAATACAGATAGAAAGGTAATAATATGTTCTATCCATTCCTCTTCAAATAATTGTTCAATTAATATATTCATTATTATCTATATCCTTTTATAAAAATCTTTTAATTATACCATATACTTAGGTTTTAGTTTTTAAAATCGCAAGGAAATAATTTATAAATGACACTAAAGTATCGATTTCATGACAATGATGACTGTTAATCGTTTTTTTGTAACTAATTATCCCATTTTGTTCAATTCCATTCTTTTTATAAATCTAGATACAGTCATACGGTCAACTACCATAATTTTTGCTATTTGAGATTTTGATATACCTTTTTCCAGTAAATCTTTTATACGTTTTGTATTTTTAGATAGTTTGAGTTTTTTAGATTGCGCTGCAAAAGGTCTTCCTAGTTTCTTACCGCTTGCTTTAATATTTGCAAGAGATGACTTTGTTCTATCAGATATTAGTTTTCTTTCTATCTCTGCCGCCAAACCAAATGCAAATGCCAAAACTTTTGATTGTATGTCATTACCTAAACGATAATTTTCTTTTATAGTCCAAACTTGACAATCTTTATTTAGACATGTTTCTAAAATTCTCATAACTTCTAATAGAGAGCGCCCTAATCGTGATATTTCACATGATATAAGTATATCCCCGCTTTTCAATACATCTAATAATTCACCAAGTTTTCTTTTATTCAACGCCTTTCTTGAAGATATTGTTTCTTCTACCCATTTATCAATCTTTAACTTATTTTGTTTGGCAAATTGCTCTATTTCATATTTTTGATGTTCACATGTTTGTTTTGAAGAACTTACACGAATATATCCAATTATTGACATGCTTTAACCTTTCTTTTTTTTTACAATAAAAACAAATACTTTCACGCTTTTTCTGCGCTATTTAATAGAACGTTAAAAGCAAGCAACTTTTTATATTTTTACACTAATTTGTTTTTGGGCTTACCACTTAGAAAAACAAAGAAAATCAATAAATGAAACTAACTATTTAATTATGATTTTTGACTGTTTTACCATATGAACATAAACGTTGGTTTGTGTTACGTGAGAAAAATAATTTATTATTTTAGAAAGGAACTAACTATGAAGATTTTTACATTATCATTGTTATTAGCAGTATCATTAACTACTTCTGCAATGGCATTTTCAATACCAACAACAACGCTTAATCCTAAAAACGTAAAATTAAAAACATGTATGTTACAAGAAGCTAAACAAGCTTTAGAAAAAGGTGTTTTGAAAAAAGACAATATACAAGCAGAAGCTACTAAAATAGCTACTACTTGTGCTGCTCAGGTAGCTTTAAAGGTTGATAATACAACAGTTGAGCTTGCTACTACAGTTATAAAAGGCCTTTTAAAATAATAGGAGGAATAATGAGATATTTTCCTATAAAAGCACTTTTAACTATTATCCTTCCTGCTGTGATAACAGGCTGTGGCACAACTCATAAAATAAAATTTAATGATTTCACTGAAGCATATAAACAATCAAATTATTGTAAAGCTGCAGACATTGCGCTTGGTGAAGGTGAGATATGTAAAACAATTGCAGAAGATATAGATCCAGATGATTTTAATATAGATGAACAACTGAATGGTGGAACAGCTTTATTTTTAGCTCAAAAGCCTGATTTATCAAATAAAATTTTTGAAGGAGCTGCAAAAGAAATACAGGAAAAATTAGAAGCAACAGGCGTTGGGAGGAGTACTGTGGAGGTACTAGCAAATGCCAGCCTTGTAGATTACAATCCTATGATTATGGATGGTATTTATTTACATTCATATACTCTTCTTAATGCTTTAGCACAAAACAATAAAGATGAAGCAAAAATTCAAGTTAATAGAGTGCATAGCGTTCAGCAAAAGGCCGTTGAAGAATTTAGTAAAGAAATTCAAAAACAAAATGAAAAAAATGCAGAAGATATAGCTGAGATGCAACAAGAAGTAAAAGCGTCTAATCAACAGAATATATCACAGGTTATAGATAATTATAAAGAATTTGAGCGTTTTAATGGTTATGCAAATTTTGTTAATCCATATGTTACATATATGAGCGGTTTATTCTTTATGACTAATGCTAATTCAAATAGTGATTATGAAACCGCATCAAATTACTTAAAACGAGTTTCTGGAATGGTTAATAACACTTTTGTTAAGCAAGATTTAGATCTTGCCAATAAACTAGCATCTGGAACACAAAAAAAAGTATCTCCTACTACATGGGTTATATTTGAAAATGGCTTAGTTGCTAATTTTGAAGAATTTCGTCTAGATCTACCAATATTTGTTGCTACAAATAATGTTAAGACAGCATCTTTAGCCTTACCCTATCCCCAAGAAAGAGAGATAGCATATAACAATATTTCTGTATCTAATGGAAAAAAGAAAGTTAACACACAGTTATTAGCTAATATAGATAACATATTTATAGCTGAATTTAATAAAAAAATGCCTGTTATAATCTCTAAGGCTGTAACAAAGTTAACGCTACAAACAGTTGCACAAGCAGCAATGCAAAAAGAATTAGGAGATTTGGGTGGTATAGCTATGTCAGTATATTCTATTATTACAACTAGTGCTGATACAAGAAGTTGGTACAGTTTACCAAAAAATGTTCAATTAGCTAAAATCGATAAAAGAGGAACTGACTTAACATTAAATATTGGAGATCAGGAATATAAAGTTGAAGTATCTAAAGAGGGTAATTCAATAGTTTATGTTAGAGTTCCTGCTACAGGAGCTATACCTGCCATTAATGTATTAAACTTATAAAGGATTTTAATTATGAGAAATATATTTATATTTTGCGCTTTATTTTTTCTTTGGTCTTGTGCAACTCCATTAGAGTATGATCAAGAAAAATTTTCCCTAAATCCAGATGTAAAGCTTTTAGAACTCAATACACATAATACAATTCGTGAAAGAGATGGACAAATATTAGCTCAAATATCTGGTGTAAGTAAAAAAAATCAATTTGTATATTATAAAGTTGAATGGTTTGACATTAATGGTATGAAAATTTCTACCAGCTTAGCTCAATGGAAAAAAATAAATTTACAGAAAAATGCAGAGTTTTTCTGGAAAGTTGTTGCTCCATCCAAGAGAGCTGTATCGTATAGAGTATATATCACAGACGATATAGGTAATGGCATAATTAAGTAGCTATTAGAAAGGGACTTTAAATGAAAAATTATATGAAAATCTTATTTAGTTTGACTGTTGCATTAATGTTGAATGGATGTGCAGCAAAAACGCAGTTAATTGATATAGAAAACGATTCTACGGAACGAGCAGCTGCATTAGAAGGTCGTGATTTTGAAAGCGCTTCTAATGCTATGATCCAAGATATGTTAGATTTAGGTACCTTAAGTAAACCAAATGGGCAGCCTTACATTATGGTTATTTCTCGCATAGAGAATGATACTATGCAAAGAATAGATGTTGATGAGTTATCAAAATCTATTCGTATTGCTTTAATGAAAAGCGGAAAGGTTCGAGTAACCGCTTTTAACGAAGATGCTATGGTTATGGCTTCAGGTCAATTAAGACAATCTCAAGAATTTAATCAGGCAAATGTTCGTAAATCTGGCTCTTTAGCCGCCCCAGAAGTAAGTTTATCTGGTAAAATCACTCAAAGAGAGTTTATTGTTTCAGGTAAAAAGCGCATTGAATACCGTTTCTCAATGTCTATAACAGATCTAAGAAATGGTTTAACATTATGGGAAGGAGAAGAAAAAATTAAAAAAATAGCAGATAAAAATGCAATTACATGGTAAAAAGGAGACAAGATATGAAAAAAATATTTTATATATTGTTTTTACTTGCATCTTTTAATACGTATGCAAAGGAATTAGAAGTTGTATCATATGGTGAAGGTGAAGATTACAACTGGGCTGTTATGAATGCTGTTGAAAATGCTGTTAGACAAACTTCTGATATTGATGTCCATAGTGATGGATTACATAAGGTTGATGTTTCTACAACAGTTAAGCGCAATGCAAACTTTGATGGAAAAATTGAAGCTTCTGATAAATTAAATATTGATATTCAAAAACGTGATAATCTTATACCTAGCTCAAAGGAATTAAAAGCAGAAGAACTAATATCTGGAAAAATAGAGGCATCAGCTAAAGAAGAAGTTACTGCTGAATTTAAAGATAATTCAAAAGATATAATGGCTAAATATAAAGGTAGAGTTTCTTCATATGAAGTGCTAGAACACTCTGAAGAAAACGGTAAACACAAAATTAAAATAAAGGCAGTGATATTTAAATATGATTCAAATGATTATAAATCAAAAAGTCTTGTAAAAAAAGCAGATTACTCTTTAGCTATAATGCCTTTTAAAATGTCTAGTAACATAAGTTGTTTAGGTAAAAGACCGAATATAAAAGAAATAAATACAATAATAAGTAATTTATTTATCGAAAAATTAGCTCCAAGTCGTAAGTTTAATTTAGTAGATCGTAATAATTTAGATGATTATGCTTTAGAAATGTCAATTATTGAAAGTGATCTGTCTTTACCTGAAAATAAAGTTAAATTGAAAAATCTTGTAACTGCAGATTATATTTTAGTAGGTACTATTGATAAATTTACAGCAACTACAGATAAAAGTATTGTTGCTTTAACAGGTGAAATAAATTATTCTAGTTCATCTAAATTGAAAATATCTTATAGAATTTTAGAAGCTGCAACTATGGAAATTGTTTCGGTTGGTTCTGTTGAAAAAGCATTTAGTAAAGGGGGGGCTTTTTCTTCTTGTGAGAATGTAGAACAACTTTTACTTGAACGTGCAATAGGAGAAGCTACTGAGAAAATATTGATAGATATATTCCCTGATTATCAACCGTCTGCACCAAGAGTTGAAAAAAAGAATCCCGTTAAACGTGCGGATCCAATTCCAGCTCCTGACTATTCATTACCTTTGTAGTAAAAAGTGAAGTTGAAAAATATCAATGATTAAAAAGTTTTATCTTTTAATTTTTTTATTGATATTGCAGATATATCCGTGTTATGCGGATATATCTGCTTTTTTTACCCCATCAAAGAAATGTGAAACATCGATTATTCAATGTATTAATAATGCTAAAAAATCTATTGATATTGCTATTTATGCTATAAACAATAAGAATATAGTTGATGCTATAAAAGAAGCTCATAATCGTGGTATCAAAGTTCGTATATTAACAGATAAATTACAAGCAGCTAATAAAAAATCTAGAGCATATGATTTATATAAATATGGTATCAAAATTCGTATCAACTCCAAATATAAAATTGAACATAATAAATTTGCTATTTTTGATTCTGATAACGTTGTTACAGGTAGTTATAATTGGACAGAAAGCGCAAGTAATAAAAATAGTGAGAATTGCTTATTTGTAAATCATAATAAAAAAATTATAAAAGAATATAGAAATCGTTTTAATTATTTATGGCAAATAAATACAAAAAAGAAATCTGACTTATGGTTTAATCGCTATAATAAGCCTAAGATTTAAGACAACAATTAACTAGATGACAAAATTTTTATTTTTCAATTCATGACATAGGTGTCAGTTAATGATGTTTTTATCAAAAACTAACGATTTTAGCAAAAAATTAGTAAAAAAGTTTCCTTTAAATACAAGCGTTTAATCTAACATTTTGAAAAAAGTGCATTTTTTTTGAATTTAGGGGGCTCCCGAATACGTTTTTTCACGATATAATATATATAGTAAATAACATTAAATCAGAGGGTTAAGCCATGTATCAGATAAAAGTCAATTCAGTTTTAATGCCAACTATATATTGGAGTTTAACTGACGCAATCAGAGCTTGTGAAGCTGAACAAAAAAGAGGTTGCGCTGTAATAACAGAGATTATTCACTTATAATAAAGGAGACTTGCTATGTTAAATGAATTCAAAAATTGGTTGTTAAATAGAAACTATAAACCTTCCACCGCTTTAGATTATCAAGGTAGAATAGAAAGATTATGCAGAAAAGAAGCAATAACTTTAGATTTTCTTGCTAAAAATATTGCAACTATACTTCCTGAATATGAAATAGCTGGTGCCAAATCATCATATGGTAGAAGAAGTCATACATCAGTCAGACAAGCTTTAAGAAACTTCAAAATGTTTGTTTCTATGGTAAATTTACAAGAAAGTGCTAACTAATGACTGATATTAAGACACTAAATGATAATTTTAGAAAGACATTTATTGGTGGTAGAGTTATGTTAACCGCTGGTATAAGAGCTAAAACACAAGATGAAATAGCTGAAATACTAGAAAAAGTGAGAAGTTTTGATAATTTTACCACCGCTAACGATCCTTATGGTGAACATGATTTTGGAAGCTTTGATTATAAAGGTCAAAAAATATTCTTCAAAATTGACTATTATGATCTTAATTACGAATATATGTCAGAAAATCCGGCAGATCCTACTATTACCAACCAAGTTTTAATAATTATGTTGGCAAGTGAATATTAGGTTCATAGTTTCAAAATATCGAAAATATAAACTATTCCAAGGATAAAGTTCAAAATTTAGCCCGTTTTGATTGAATTCTTGTTTAGCTTATATTTTACTACAAAAACTAAAACCGCTTGTTTCTGGGCTGTTTATTGAGACATATGGTATGTTTTATTTCATTAGTAGTTCTTCATATTCTTCAGCCAAGCCATAAGTTCTGTTTTTGCGTGCTTTATTAGCTATTATTAAAAATCCAACATCAACCCATTTATTTAACAAAAGTCTTGCTGATTGTGATGATAAATTTAAATATTCACCAGCTTGATTTGATGTTATTTCTTCAAATTCTACAAATAATTCTAAAATCTTGCGTTGTTTAATATCTAGTTTTCTTAAAGCCGGTGATATATCTTTAATACCTACATTTTGCTGTTCTTCTGCTTTAATATTGATATTTTCGAATGCTGTCGCAACACCTTTGATAAAATATTCAACCCAAGAAGTTAAATCTGCTTCATGTCTGCCATAATAGTAATTATGATGTGGATGTGTTGCTAATGCTTGATAATAATCTTTCAAGTTTTTAGCATAATACTCTTCCAAAGAATAAATACCTTTTAAACCATAACCAAATTTACGCATAATATAGTTGGTCATTAAGCGTGCTGTTCTACCATTACCATCAAAATATGGGTGAATAGTCACAAATTGATAATGAAATAAACTTGCAACAATAGGTGTTGGCAATTTATCAATATTTTCATTCACCCAAGTAATTAAATCTTTCATCATAACCGGAACATCTTTAGTTTCTGGTGGAAGATAGACAAGTGAACCATCAGATGTATCATATATTGCATTTTGCTCATTACGATATGGAATAATCTTTTGACTATTCTCAACTAATGAATGAATTTTCTGCACTAGTTTTTCATTAAATTCTCCACCCTCTTCAAGAACTTTTTCCATATAATTGATAGCATTGTAATAAGCCTTAACCTCTTTCTCATCATGACCTTGATAATCTTTTGCTGTTTTATTAGCAGAATAAAGTGTAGTTTCTACTTGCTTTAATGACAGACGATTACCTTCAATTTGTGTTGAATAGTGACTTTGTGCTATTTTGGCAGTTTTATGCAAAGATGATAACAAAACTGGTGACAAAGGTTTATCTTCAAACGAATTTTTAACAGTTTCAATCTTAGTTAAATCTGCTAAAATATCTTTAGTAATTGTATATTTTGGTGAAAAAGTCATGATTTACTCCTATAATTTATGATTATTTTATGATTAAATTATGAATAAATCAACAATAAAATATGATTAACTAACAATTTTTGATGATAAGATATTTTGGATCATTAATCACAAAGTCTCATTTTTTGACCATATGACTCAATATTTTATTTTGGTATAGGTTTATATATAAAAATAAAATATGCTAATCCTGTGGTTGTTTATGGAATCACTTGATATGTTTTACTATTACAACTTCCTTTCTTTAAAGAAATGAAGTTTACTTTATATATCTTATGATACTTCTATATGTGTTAGACTAATATAAATTTACGCATATTTAGAGATTAATCAAACACATATAGAAAGTATAATATTTTCCTATTCACAATGTATTATAACCAGCCTAATTTTATATAAACCAGCTTGATACATATGTTTTGTCGTAATTCTTCTTAAATGTAAAACAGGTTTTTTATTGATTAACTGACATTAATGTCACATATTCAAATATAAAATTTTAATCATTTGAAAATAAAAAACATAACATATTTTAAATACTATTTCTTTCATATAGTAAACGATTTTTTTAATAGATGTTTACCTACCCTAAATCCCTAAAAGGGACTTACATATATGAGTTATACCTTAAAAATGTTTAATTTATATCAGTATAAAAAAAATTAAGATAATATTGTAATATTCAAAGTTTATAAAAAACAAGAATAAAAAGAATTTATATAAGAATGATATATAAAGAAAATACAAATA